>CAVYZN010000009.1:0-237500 GCA_963773065.1 uncultured Gammaproteobacteria bacterium | reverse complement strand
GATCCATGACCCAGGTGCGGTTGGCCTTGCCGTACTGCTGTTCGATGGCTTTCAGAAAGTCGGCCAAGGTGGTCTTGTCGCTAGTATTGCCGGGCATCACTTCATAGGCCAGAGGAAACCCTTCCGGAGTGACGATCAGGGCGATAACGACCTGCACACAGTCGGAGCGTTTGTCCCGGCTGTAGCCGAATTTCCGCTTACCTTCATCGGGCGGAACGCACTCGAAGTAAGTGCTGGCGAGAATCGTACAACAGTACCTCAAACCGCGCCCCGAACAGGCTCTGCCAGCGCTCGGTGAGAAAGCTGAAAAACGGCTGTTTGTGGGTCAGCAAGCGATCCAGGCACCGGTACAGCGTATCCTTCTCGGCCACGCTGATGTCCTCTCCCAACAGGTCCGCCAGTGCCGTCTCCCCAAACCACTGCCGATGCAGACGCCATTCGCTCCCTGGCGCCAACCGCCGTTGGCAAACCAACACCTTCAGCACATTCAGCCAGCGCGTGCCCTTGCGACTCGGCCGCAAACGCTCCGCCCAGAACCTATCCAACGCCAACTGATCCCACAGCCGCAAGGCCAGCCAACAACCGCCAAACTGCCGCGGGCGATGCAGGCTCAACCCATCCAGCCGGACCTGCACCACCTCGCAAGCCAACTCCGGAGCCGGACGGTCATCGGCGAACAGGGCTATCTGCCGGGATTCTCAAACCTTCCTGCGTCGAAAACCTCAATGCTCTTGCACCACGCGGCCCGCTGCGCATCGTTGATCTCGCCCAGGTACAACACCTGACGCTGGACCACACGACCGCTCGCGGCACGGTGATTCTCCACGAGGCTCCAATAGCGATGTTCTTTGCCGTCCTTGAAACGGCGTTTGGCACGTAAAAACATGCCGCCTTATTGTGGGCATATCTCACTTGGCGTCAACAACCAAAGTCGGCACTACACGCGATTTTCGGCTAACCCCTCAAAGAATAACAAGGGGTTGGAGGCGGAAATGGGGACGAAATCGGCGTTTTCAGTGGCGAATAGCGAAAGTCGGGCTAACAACAGCCGGTTTCTGATCCTGCCTGAGCACCCTGTCCCGAACCTCGCCTCCCGGGTGTTGGCCTTGAGCGAACGCCGCTTGGTGGGGGACTGGCGGGAGCGTTTCGGTTACCCGCTGCTGTTGCTGGAGACCTTCGTCGATCCGCGGCGCTTTCAGGCACGCATCTACCGCGCCGCCAACTGGCGCTATGTGGGCGACACCCGCGGCTTTCGCCGCACCCGCACGGGCTACAGCGCCGAGCCGAGCGCCGCCAAGCGCGTTTTCGTCCGCCCGCTGCACGCCCAAGCCCAAGCCCGCCTGTCGTGTCCCGTACTCGATCCCCAATACCGTCATGGAGCCCCGAACATCATGTTGACTGCCGAACAGATGCGTGTCTCTGCCCGACTTCTTTGCCGACATCCCCGACCCGCGCCGCGGCCAGGGACGGCTACCACCCCCTGCCCGCGGTGCTGGCCATCGCCGCAGGCGCCACCCTGTGTGGGATGCGCTGCTACAAGGCCATCAGCCGGTGGGCCGAAGACCTGGGCCAGAAGGCGCGGGCACGCTTTCGCTGTTGCTACCGCAACCGTCACTACGCAGTGCCCAGTCGCACCGTTATCCGCGAGGTGCTCACCCGCGTTGACCCGCAGGCGTTGGACCATGCCCTGCAACGCTGGAACGCCCAGCAGGCCGCCGCCGACGAGGGGCTGGCCATCGACGGCAAGACGATGTGCAATGCCATCGACGCCGAAGGTCGTCAGACCCACATCCTCGGCGTCGTTGGCCACCAAACCCAGATCTGCCACACCTAAAAAAAGTCGGCTCCCTGCCCGTAGGCGGCGCCGATGAGGTCAAGCAGACCAACGAGATCGGGAGGGTCATCCCGCTGCTGGAAGCCCTCGACATCACCGGCAAGACTATCACCACCGACGCGCTGCTGACCCAGCGCAAGCTCGCCGAATACCTGATCGACCACAACGCCCACTACGTCTTCACCGTCAAAGACAACCAGCCGACCCTGCGCGAAGACATCCGCCTGATCTTCGAGGGCCGCGGCCAACCCGACTTCAGCGAGCCGCTCACCCTGCGCCCATGGCCGCATCGAACAGCGCTCGATCTGGACCACCACCCGCCTCAACGACTTCCTCGACTTTCCCGGCGTTGGCCAGGTCTTCGCTGATCGCGCGTCCCACCATCGAGAAGACCACCGGTAAGCCCACAACCGAAACTGTCTACGGCATCACCAGCCATACCCCGGGGAGCGCCGACGCCGCCAGCGTGCTGGCCTTCAACCGCGGCCACTGGACCGTCGAGAACGGCTGCCACTACATCCTCGACTGGAACTGGGACGAGGATCGCTGCACCCTACGCACCAGCCACGGCCCCGAGAACATCACCGCGCTACGCCGCTTCGCCATCGGCGTCATGAAGTCCAAGTCCCGCGATACCGTCGCCGCGACGATCCAGCGGCTGGCGCGCAACGTCCGCCTGGTCTTCAACTACCTGCGCATGACCGACAACTCCCGCTACCGCACGCCGTCCCCTCAAGGGCAAGCGGGCTAAACGGATTTGCCGTGAAACTATTATTCACACGACTTGCTATATTCTAATCGCACCCATTATTAGCATTAACGATTTTTAATTAGTGTCCGTCCATAAACGGACGAATTTCAACCCAGTGCGCAACTCAATTTTCACGATTGAGCCAACGCTGCCTGATACGATCGCGCCTGCCGAGTTAAAGAAGCGCTTTTTTTGCCAAGACGGCCGCTGATCTGCCGACGGCGCGCAGAGGAAACCCTGAGCGGCCTGGCTCATCACAACCAACCCAACCTTGGCGCGGCTTCAGGCCGGTTTTAAGCGCGCCAGCAGCGCCAGATTATGCGCCACCACCGAAGACCAGACGAATGACTTGAAATGGACCAGCCCCTTCCAGGTGCAGCGCGAGAGCCCATAAGCGCGCTTCAGACAGGAGATGCCCGCCTCGATGCCGGCGCGAAAGTTACGCAACTGCCGATACACCCAGGTACTCTTCACCATCGCCTCGATGCGCAATCCGCGCTTCTTATGGAACGCCACATCCTCGACACCGCAGGCCTTGGCCTTCTCAAGATTATCCTGGCTGGCATAACCGCCATCCACGGCCAGTTGTTTCGGCGCGCGGCCATACTGGCTGATATGGCGCTTCAGCATGGGCAGTAACCGCTCGCTGTCGGCCGGGTTGCCCTCTTCAACGACCACATCAAGAATCAGCCCGCTTTTTCCCGAACTGAGATTGAGCTTGTGTCCGTACTGGATGTCCCGGTTACCCTTGATAATGATATCGGTGTGGGGCTCAAACAGACTGAAGAGCTTCTCACCGGCCGGCACGCGTTCGCCCTGGAATACCCGGCGCTGCGTCTGATCAATCACCCGCTTGATCAAGGGCAGATAATGCGCCACCTCGGCGAGCCAGGCTTCCAACTTGCCAGTGTCGCGCTCCCGGTGACGCTTAAGATCATCTTGGCCTGCTCAAGATATCCCAAGGTCTGCGTCGTGACCTTGATCAAATCTCGATACAGCGCGGCCTTCTTGTCCTTACCCCGCGTATAGCGAATGGCGCGTGCCCGCTGCTTCGCACGCCGTCGATGATTGCGAAATTCAATCGCTGGCGTACCCGGCAGCGACTGGGCCGCCTCCAGCAGGCGCACCATCACCCGCACACTGTCCCATAACAGCGTGCTGTCACTCGGTGCATGAATGTCCGTTTCGGTGACGGTACTGTCAATACGCACTTTCTTCCCCAACTCCACCTTCTCGTGCTTGGCATCCCGCAGTAACACGCTGGTTGATCCGCTCCCAGGTCGCCGGGCTGAATGCGGCTGATGGTCTCTTGTAACACCGACTTCTTGGGAAACAGATGCCCCGGCAGGCGGGCGAACGCCTGGAAGGAGGCCGAGTCCGATACATGAAACGCCAGTTCCTGATAACTCAGTTGCCGGTATTGCTTGAGCAGCGCACAGCGCAGTACCGACTCCGCCGGCAACCCCTGGCGGCCCGTGTCATAGACATCTTTCCGATGTAAATCCATCGCCACCCACTCCAGCATCTCGCGATGCCGGTCGAGCCGCTCCGACATGGCTTTCAGTTCCTTGCCAATGTCGTGATTTGAAAACCGATCGAATAGACTCACTTGGTCAGTGCGCGTTTTGCGCATTGTCACCTCCGGTGGTTTTTGTGTTTCCTTGGTTTTCAGTCGCTTGAAAAAATGGATAGCAAAAATCACCGGAACTTTATCACTAAATACGCCGCTTTTTCTTATTCCTTTTCATCGCGTTAGCGTTTATGGACGGACACTAAATTATAGTCACAGAACGACTTAATGAGAGACAAAAAAACGCTCCTATGGCGTCATAGAATTAGCAAAGAATTAGTAAACGGGACTCGTGTGTGGCCTTAGTTCCACCAGTCATTAACAGATATACAAGATAACAATGATAAATAATATATTATGTATCATGTGGGAAATCATCGAACTACTTAATGAAGTAACGCAGGTTGCACAACCGAATCTGTCTCAGTTTACTGTGATCCTGGCAAAACGACGCTTGCCAATCTGAAATATGTGGGTACTACCGGCGTGAACACTCATGTCCCTGTCGGTTACTCGCTCGCCATCAACGCGCACCGCACCCTGCTGGATCATGCGGAAAGCTTCCGAGGTGCTGACCGTCAGGCCTGCTCCCTTCAGAACAAAGGCAATCCCGAGACACCCACCAACGCTATCAAGCGTAACCTCAGGCATATCGTCCGGGATGCTTCCTTTCTGGAAACGCGCCACGAAATTGGCTTTGGCTTCATCGGCAGCCGCCCGATCATGGAAGCGGGTCACGATTTCCTGCCCTAGTTGAAACTTTACATCACGCGGATTGACCCCTTGAATCACATCCCGTTTCAACTTTTCTATTTCATACAGCGAACGAAAACTCAACAGCTCGAAGTAGCGCCACATCAAGTCATCCGAGATCGACATTAGCTTGCCAAACATTTCATCCGCCGGATCGCTGATGCCGATGTAGTTTCCCAGAGATTTGGACATCTTCTGTACACCATCCAGTCCTTCAAGAATCGGCATGGTTATAATCACCTGGGGTTTCTGGCCATAGTGCTTCTGCAGTTCACGACCCACTAGCATGTTGAATTTCTGGTCCGTTCCGCCCAGTTCAACATCCGCCTTCATTGCCACAGAATCATAACCCTGGATTAGCGGGTAGAGAAATTCGTGGATGGCAATCGGTTGGCCACTACCATAGCGCTTGTTGAAATCATCCCGCTCCAGCATGCGGGCTACAGTATACTTCGCTGCCACATGGACAAGATCGGCCGCGTTCATCTCGGCCATCCATTGGGAATTGAAATATACTGTGGTCTTTTCCGGATCCAGGATCTTGTAGATCTGGTGCTCATAGATTGCCGCGTTCTCCAGCACCTCCTCACGCGTTAGTGGTTTGCGGGTGATATTCTTCCCGGTCGGGTCGCCGATCATGCCGGTAAAATCCCCGATTAGAAACATTACCTCATGACCCAGCTCCTGAAACTGCCGGAGTTTGTTAATTAAAACGGTATGTCCAAGATGCAGGTCGGGTGCTGTTGGATCAAATCCGGCTTTTACGCGCAGTCGCCGACCCTCCTTGAGCCGATCAACCAGTTCAGCCTCTACCAGGATTTCCTCGGCACCATGTTTTATCTGCCCGAGATCATCAAAGAATGTCATGTGAAAACCGTCTCATCTCAAGACTGAAGAGCTAAAGATTACCATAGACAGAGCCGACTCAATTAACAGTATCCGGAACGTACATATCAATGGTGCGGCTTATGCCATTTACCTTATGCAAATAAACAGTTGACCAAGTACCATCCAGTCGTTAACTTAGTCCAAATTTCACTAGGGCCCAGAGTGAGCTATCAGATCCTCAGTAATCGCGACATCATTTCAAGGGTAAATACACAAGGGTCGCGCCTTGGAACCATTCAGCCAGCATACTGGCTGCTGATGAGTCTGCTTATCATTTTCACCACCCTGGTATTGTTGGGTATCAATTCCGAACCAGCTGAGGCCACGCGGCTACTGCCACTGCAGCTCACCGGTATTGAACGTGACGAGGGGGACGAGGTTCCAGCGCAGATCAGCGTTACCGAACCCGCAGTTGGCGAGGATCCCACCGTCACGAACGCCAGCGATTTACCAGAACCATCCTCGGATGCGGGTGCTGGAGAATGGCATACAGTGGAAATCAAATCCGGTGACAATCTGGCCGGTATTTTCTCCAGACTGGGAATTCCACCTCAGCAGTTGCACCAAATACTGACACTAGGTGGTGCGGCATATAACCTCACCAAGATCTATCCGGGCCAGACGCTTCGATTGCTGACCAATGCCGAAACGGGACTGGTAAAACTCGACTATCAGATTGATAAACTGAACCTCCTTGAGGTACGCCGTACGGGGGATAATTTCGAGGTCGCAACCACCTACTACACACCCGAGCGGCACATCACAAACACCAGCGGGTTCATCAACAGTTCCCTGTTTCTCGCTGCGCAGGAGGCTGGTCTCTCGGACAACATGACCATGGAACTTGCCGGTATTTTCGGTTGGGATATCGATTTTGCCCTTGATATCCGCAAGGGCGACAAGTTCGTGGTGCTATATGACGAATTGTATCTCGACGGGGAAAAGATTGGTGAAGGAAACATCATCGCCGCAACCTTCGTCAACCAGGGCAAGATTTTCCAGGCGGTACGCTACACAGACAGATCAGGTGTCACCGAATACTACTCCCCTGATGGCAGGAACATGCGCAAGACCTTCCTGCGCACGCCGGTCGAATACACTCGAATCAGCTCAGGCTTCAGCCTCGGACGCATGCACCCGATCCTGAATCGCATACGCGCCCACAAGGGGGTGGACTACGCGGCACCGATCGGTACCCCTGTCAAGGCAACCGGTAATGGAAAAATCATATTTCAGGGCAAGAAAGGCGGATATGGCAATACCATCATCGTCCAGCATGGCGCCAAGTACAGTACCCTGTATGGTCATCTCTACCAATTCAAAAGCGGCCTTGCCAATGGCAGCCGTGTCAAGCAAGGCGAGGTTATCGGGTATGTTGGCATGACCGGCCTTGCCACCGGTCCACACCTGCATTATGAGTTCAGGATAGACGACGTACACCATGACCCTCTCACGGTGAAACTACCCGGCGCGGAACCGCTGGACAAGGCAAATCTTGCAGACTTCAAACAGAAGGCGGCTTCCCTGATTGGCAAGCTTGAGGCGATTCTCAGCGTACAAGTCGCAAGCATCGAATAATTGCCAGCAGGCTGTTACTATCATTAAACATAGAGGCGGCGCAACTCTACTGCGAACATTTTTCTATAATTTGCTAGTCTTGACTCCTGATTACGATCATAGTCGGGCTCAATTTTAATACATCAGATTACCAGCAACAGTTAATTCCGTACCAGATCTGTTCATAGGTATTATGTCCGGTACGAGCATGGACGGCATCAATGCCTCACTTGTCCATCTTTCCTCGTCACAGCCGCAACTCATCGCAATCCCGGCGCCAGCGCGCGTGTGCGTTGTTTGAGCGTGACCTGCAAGCAGTACGCGACGAAGGCGACAAAGATATGTGCCTCGACGCGTTCATCCGTTTGATGATAGATCGGTCGGATAGCCAGGTCATTTTTGAGTACCTTAAAGGCCTGCTCGATTTCCGTGAGCTGGATGTAGTACTCCCAAAGCATGGCCGGATCACTGCCGTGGTCCGGTTTCTGTGGAAGGTTCACGTGATGTCGTATCATGTTCAGATCTTGGTCTTACGCATCCGCGTGATATTAGGCGTTATAGAAGATTGCTACTACTCCGACAATCTATTTCAAACTCGGAATAACGCAGCAGTTGAATATCTTGGTGGAAAAAATTTGAGCAGAAACAGCGTGTCTCGTATCAGATAATCCCGATTGGCTCAGATAGAGAAAGAAGAACCACACCCGCAAGTAGTTGTTGCGTTCGGGTTACGAATCACGAACTGGGCGCCTTCGAGCCCTTCCATGTAATCAACCTCGGCACCGATTAGATATTGATAACTCATGGGATCTATAACCAGAGAAACACCAGCGTAATCGATAACAATGTCACCTTCATTGACCATTTCATCAAAGGAAAACCCGTATTGAAATCCCGAACAGCCACCACCGGTTACATAGATGCGCAGTTTCAGATTTTTATTTTTCTCCTCATCAATCAATCGCTTAACCTTGCCTGCGGCGGCATCGGTGATAATCATATTGGGGGCAATTGTTGTAGCTATTTGAATCATGGGTACTGCCTCTTCCTGTCAGTAGTATCGCTCGTTAGAAATTATGCTTTTCCCGAGCGTTTTGGTCAAGTATTACCATCTCCACCTTTTGCCTTCCCAACATGTTCACGATCGAGACTTACAACCGAGGAAGACGTCTCTGTTTGATGCAATAAGCTGCCATTGACCTCAGCACCCATCGCCATCTCAATCAGGTTGTAATGAACATCGCCGTTCACTTTCGCCTTGGCTGCCAGTTCAATACGTTCTACACAGTGCACATCGCCGGTTACGGACCCGTTCAGTATCACATTGGGAACCAATACATCACCTTCGATCCGCCCATGTTCACTGACCGTCAACACCGATGTTGTGCCCTCATTGGCAATGACATTGCCTTTTATGTACCCATCGACATGAAGGCCGCCGGAGAAATGCAGGTCACCATTGATCTGCGTCTGTTGCCCGATGATGGTATCAACCTTGGCACTCGCCGATTTACCTTTTTTTCCATGCCCCAACATCTGTATACCCCCCTTATTCAGGAACCCGATTTCGGCCATTCGAAACTTTGCTTGATTGGCTCAAGCGCATTCTTCCCCGTGGTTCTGATTGACAATACGACCTGCTGCGCCAGAAATCCCACAGGCAGGATAATAATGCCCGTCAGGTGTTGAAAATAGCGAAACCGGAAATCAAGATGCCCGGTTTCCGGTTGCGTAACAGCGGTCAGATTCAACTCCTGTGTTTCATTCCCATTTTTGCCGATGATTTGCCACTCTACCAGACCGGTTACTATAAGATCATTACGCTTCATCTGCGTCAGCACAAGGTCGTAATGGTATTCCCCCGAACGCAGTCCGGCATTCAGCTCAAACCGGTGGATGCGTAAACCCGGAGTCACGTCACCGGGCGCGACAATCCCGCGGTAGAATTCGACCTCCTCGCGCGCCGCCTGCAGTTCTTCCTGTAGTGAAGCCAGTTCTTCCTGGATATCCCGCGCCGCCTGCTGGTCAATCTGACTGGAACGCTCCAGAATGGCGTTGCGTTCATGCAAGGCATCACTTTCCCGGATAAGGTCCCGATGCTGCTTGCGCAGCTCGGCATGCTCCATCCGCAATGATTTCAGCTCTTCGACACCTCTCACCTTGCCGAAATCATACAACTGCCATCCCACATAGCCAGCTAAGCCAACCAGGGACAACATAACAACGTGCCTCAGGTTCATACGCCACATACTCTGTCTACCACTAAACGGCTAAGGGAACTATGGCATGCCGTTCACGCCCGGAGGTGGTCACAGATCACAAAAAAAGAAATACGTGTGCATTACGGCAACAGAGCGATACCAGACAATCCGGATTTCTCGTCGAGACCGAACATGACGTTCATATTCTGCACGGCCTGACCAGCAGCGCCCTTGACCAGATTGTCGATCACCGAGAGGATCACGACCACCCCGCCCTTGCGCGGATGGTGTACGGCGATACGGCACTGATTAGCGCCCCGGACACTGCGTGTTTCCGGGTGGGCGCCGGGTGGCATCACATCAATGAAAGGCTCATCGCCGTAGCGCGCCTCATACAGTGCCTGCAGGTCCCGATCAGGATCACGCAGTTGCGCATAGAGTGTGGCATGAATTCCGCGGATCATTGGCGTGAGGTGCGGCACAAATGTCAGCCCCACTGGTTGGCCGGCTGCCACATCGAGCCCCTGACGAATTTCGGGTAGGTGGCGGTGGCCCGGTACGGCATAGGCCTTGAAATTTTCGCTCGCCTCGCAAAACAAGCTACCCGTGGTCGATTTCCTTCCGGCCCCACTGACGCCGGACTTCGCATCCGCAATCAGATGGTCGATGTCGATTAGCCCTTGTTCGATCAGCGGGAGAAAACCGAGTTGTACTGCAGTCGGATAACAACCCGGATTCGCCACCAGCCGCGCCTCACGAATGGCATCCCGGTTGACTTCGGTCAGGCCATAAACGGCCCGCCCCAAATATTCAGGACAGGCATGTGGCATGCCATACCACTCTTCCCAATCGGCCGCGCGCTTTAAACGGAAATCAGCGGCCAGATCGATGATACGGGCGCCGGCCTCGATCAATTGCGGCACCATGGTCATGGCCGTTCCGTTGGGTGTCGCGAAAAACACCACATCACAGTTAGCCAGCGCCTCGATATCCAGCTCTGTAAACCGGAGATTGAGATGGCCGCGCAGATTCGGAAACAGTTCCGTTACCTCCCGGCCCGCTTCGGAACGGGAGGTGATCACGGACAATTCAGCCTCCGGATGTCTGGCAAGCAGCCTCAGTAACTCGACGCCGGTATACCCGGTGCCACCTACAATGCCTGTTTTCAATGTCATAAACGATTTTTTACATCAATCGACCATTTTAAGCGAAGTAATCGACAACCCGGGCTGTCAAGCAACGCTATTCGGTGCTTCGGGTCCTCTCTTTTTATCAGTGTAACAGCGGCCCTGTGCCAGATGACCTGAAATTGCACGACTATGGCCTGACCAACTGGAGAAACTCGGAACGCGTTCGATCATGATCACGGAATGAACCCAGCATCATGGAGGTTGTCAACATTGAATTCTGTTTCTCCACCCCCCGCATCATCATGCACAGGTGCTGGGCCTCGATGATGACGCCCACACCGGCAGGGTTGATGGCGCCCATCAGGGTATCGGCTATCTGCTTAGTGAGTTTTTCCTGTATCTGCAACCGTCTCGCGTACATATCAACTATACGTGCGATCTTGGATAATCCAATCACTCTTCCGGTAGGGATATAGGCAACGTGGCATTTACCGATAAACGGCAACAGATGGTGCTCACAGAGCGAGTACAGTTCGATATCTTTCACCAGGATCATCTCGTCGTTGTCTGACTCGAAAATGGCGTTATTGACCACTTCTTCCAATCTCTGGTTATATCCCCGTGTCAGGAACTGGAATGCTCTTGCCGCACGCCCCGGTGTTTCAACCAACCCGTCCCTCGACGGGTCTTCTCCGACTCCCCTGATGATCTCCTCAAACATACGGCTTAGATCTGCAGTCATAATACCCCCGTCAAATTGCAATACCGCGCTCAGTATACACAACATGATTCGCCCTGCCTCAGCCAGCACGAAGTAACCATTGTGGCGTGAGTGGGTTTCATGCTGTGCCATGCCGATCCCATGACCCTTGCATCTGTCTATGCGCCGTTGCTTGATAATTGCAGCCGGATAGATCAGCAGGGCGTATGGCCTGGCGGGCATTTGCATCAGGCTGTATCCAGCCTCGTTCGTCATTAAGGTGTATAGGGATCAATGCCATGACGGATCGATTACCGTCAACACAAAACTGATTCATACGCCGCAACGCTGCGCGATGATCTATCCCATGACGCCCTGATACCGGCAGGCAGGATGTCATTGCAGTAACGGAAGTCGAACAGCCGAGGTAATAACAACAGCGTCAACAGGGCACGGCTCAGATAATACGGCGGCGCAGGCACTCGCATGTCGACTGCAACGATAACGAAAATCCTGATGCCGGAACCGGTTTCAGCCTTTAAGTATGGACCCGAGTATGCTGCGCACGATCTGACGGCCCAGTGAACTGCCGAAGGAACGCACCATGAATTTTTTTAAGCCATTCATATTTATAATTAATTGGCTTAAAATGCTTCTATTTTTTGACCAAGGATACTCCATTATTTAATAATAACTGCCGAGCTTGGTAGAATGGCCGCAGTGTAAATCGTTTTTGTGCCAGACAGGAATTCCCGGATCATGGATATCACTCAGACCATCGCCCTCACCATGGGTGTGGCATGGGCCAGTGGCATCAATCTCTACGCGGCCATCCTCATGCTGGGTTACCTGGGTTCAACCGGTAATATGGATCTGCCGCCCGAGTTGCAGATACTCACCAACCCCGTGGTAATGCTCGCCGCAGGTGTCATGTACTGCATTGAGTTCTTCGCGGACAAGGTGCCCGGGGTTGACACCGGGTGGGATGTGATCCAAACATTTATTCGCATACCGGCAGGGGCGGTACTCGCGGCAGGAGCAGTGGGTGACGTCGGCAGCGCAGCTCAACTTGCAGCCGCCATCGCCGGGGGCTCTCTGGCTGCGGGAAGTCATCTTACCAAAGCCGGTAGCCGTGTCCTGATCAACACCTCTCCGGAACCCTTCACCAACTGGCTTGCCTCGGTCGGTGAGGATGTCGCCGTTATCGCCGGACTGTGGACGGCGCTGCATCATCCGTTACTATTCCTGTTATTGCTGGCAGTGTTTATCATGCTCATGATCTGGTTGTTGCCCAGGATCTGGCGTGGTGTCAGAAAAGTCTTGGCATTTCTTGGCCAGTTAGCGGGCATCTCAAGTTCCGGAAAAGACAATAGCGTGTCCACTAGATAGCGATATCCGGAAATGAAATCAAGGAGAGTCCTGTTCGGTATTTGTGCCCTGACACTGGTAACCTTGGCAGGGTACCTCTGGCTTGAGTATTCCGGACTAAAGCAGGTACCGGACATAACGCTTGTAACCACCACTGGCGAGAAACTCGCCCTGGCAGATATGCACGGTGGACCGCTGCTGGTGACATTCTGGGCGACGACCTGCTCTACCTGTCTCGAGGAGATGCCGCATCTCATCGATCTCTACCACGAATTGTCTCCACGAGGACTGAATGTTATCGGCATTGCCATCTTCTACGACCCGCCCAACCGAGTTCTGACTATGCAAAAGTCGCGCAGTATCCCCTATACAATCGCGTTTGACATCGATGCCCAGGCCTCGCGCGCCTTCGGGGACGTGGGTCTCACGCCAACCACATTCCTGATTGCACCGGACGGCAGGATTGTTTACCAGAAGAACGGGACTATGGATATGAACAAAGTACGAAACGAGATTCTGACCATGCTGAAGCCAGCACCGGACTCTCGACCCATAACCGCCGATGGTAATTCATAACCTTTGAGGTAGTTGCAAAACCCCGCTTTCGAGCGGATTTTTATCTTTGAATAGCTGCCATCTCGGTCACGGTTGCGCTATTTTACCTTGGGAGTCAGGGAAAGTCCGACAGGCTGCTAGGCGCGGCATATCCTTTTCAAGGTGACCTAGTTTTCCGACCCATCTTATCTGCCGTTCCATTTTATATACCACGCAGACTGTAAGTATGACACCGGGTATGCCCGCTTTCTGGTGTTGGTACGCAATCTGTTTCCATTATGACGATCGATACCCCTATTGAGAGCCGTATTCGGCATTTTGGGTGCTGGCCGGCTATGCCTAGTTTGTATAACAACATAGGAATGGCTGATAACCAAGCTCCGACACACTCACGTATACTACCGATGGTACAACGAGGTTATCTCATAGCAGCTTGTTGTCATTGTTCTCCCGACCATCGTTAAACCCTTATCGAAACAGGGAAACGGGGCCGCCAGACAGAAATCAGGTAGAATATTCGTATAAGCCGAGATTAGTCAGAGGTGTATAGACATGAGTCACATCGTCAATTGTGTCGTACTGAAATGCGAAGCTGAAGGCCTGGATACACCCCCGCATCCCGGACCCCTGGGTATGCGTATTTACGAGAATGTTTCCAAGGAAGGCTGGAAAAAGTGGCTGGAACGCCTGACCATGATCATTAACGAAAATGGCTTGAATACCGCCGACAAGGGCAGCATTGAATTGATCGAGAAACACATGGTGGGTTTTTTGTTTGGCGAGGGTGATTACGGTTCGGCACCCACGGGATTTCGTCCACCCGGGGCCAAGAAGTAATCTACACGTGAAAAATAAAACGTGAAACGCGATAAAGACAGGACGTACATTCCCTGTCTTTCGCTTTTCATGTTTACGTGTTACGACTGACGCCTGTCCTCCAGCACTATCTTGGGTGCAACAACGATCTTCAGTTTCGCATGTGCCTCCCGCAATGCCGCCTCCGCCGCTGCTGGTGTAGGGGCATGGGCAAAGATAAAGCCCAGATAACTCGCGCCTTCCGGTAACGGCACGATTTCATAGCCTTCGCGGATACCGATCAGGATATCCTCAATCCAGGGCACGGCGCGCGCCCTGGCTATACCCTCGATGCGCCGCAGGATACCGGCCTCTGGAATGGGAATCATCAGCACACCGGCGCCACCTTCCCATGACTTCACCGGCAGCGGATTACCCACCGCATGCGAGATCACCAGATCCTCCAGTCCTTGGCCGGTGCCGAAGCGCAGCAGGCGGGCGCAATCACCCCCGATAGTCCTCGAGGCGACCTCCATGATGACACCATCCCCCTGACTGATACGCACCTCGGCATGTACCGGGCCTTCGCGCAAACCAAGCGCCTCACAGGCATCCTCTACACGCCGGGTGATCCGTGCCTTGATGGCCTCGTCATGACGCGCCGGGGTGATGTAATAGGTCTCCTCGAAGAACGGTCCTTCCAGCGGGTCCGGCTTGTCGAATATCGCCAACACGCTCAACTGCCCCCTGCACAATAAACCCTCCAGGGCGACTTCGGGGCCGGATATGAACGCTTCAATCAGCAGGTGTGTGGCCGCAAAGGCATCACGTGTTGTTTCGCCGGCAAGGATCCGCTGCACACGGATGCAGGCTGCACACAGTGCATCGGCATCATCCACTCTGATAACACCGCGACTGGCAGAGAGTGACAGTGGCTTGATCACACATGGAAATTTCAGTCGGCCAAGCTGTGATGCTATCGGCTGTTGTAAATCGATGATCCGGAATTCGGGTACGGACACACCCGCAGCGGCGAGCGCCTGTCGTGAGAGGTCCTTGCGCCGCGTAAACCGGGCTGCTTGGGGTGGGTTGTGCGGTAGATTCAACGCTTGGGCGATACGACTGCCGAGTTCCACACTGGCATCGTCGGTGGCCACCACGCCGATGAAGGGATGTATGTCATTGGCTGCCAGCAACCGCTCGAGCGCCGCAGGATCTTCGAGATCGATATGCAGGCCGTCAGCAATCTCGCTGACCAGGGAAAACCTGCCCTCAGAGGCGACCAGGGCAGTAATACCCTGGCGCCGGGCAGCCTGAAGAAAGGGAACAGTCCGGTAACTGTTTGGTGGAGTAATCAGAAGGAGGCGTGCCGTCTCCTTCGGATCGGAGTTCTCAGGCACAACCTCCGCCTGCGGCACCACACGCGCCACAGGTGCCCGAACCACCCGTCAGGGAGAAGGCGTTGTTAAAGACAAAACTGGCGCCGGTTGGACGTTCGACATAATCGATTTCCACGCCACGCAGGTAGTTGAGCGCCACGGCATCGACATAGACACTGAAGCCGTTTTCCTTGCGTATATAGTCGAATTCACTGCGTGTATCGGTGAAGGTCATGCCATAACCCATGCCCCCGCAACCGCCACCCGATACAAAGACACGAATGGCCTGTAAATCAGCATCATCAACCTGGCTGAACAATTCGACCATCTTCTCCCGCGCCGCCAGGGTAAGGCTAAGGTCAGTTGCGGTCAGCGTCATTTCTGATTGGGTAGTTGCTTGGGTAGCTGCTTGTGTCATGTCAAACCTCTTGATCAATACGTTTGAGGAAAATTCCAACAGATTAGATGCAATATAAACTGTGTTTGTTCCGGGTACCAGCCAATACGTGATACAGCACTTGAGGATCAGACTGCCATTGCTTGCCATTATCACAACATTAACTATTAATAACAACAACATAGATATAATTACCCGTTCTTTCCATACAATAATCAATAGATTTTAACAAACACTAATGCTAATGATTTGCATTTGTGTTAAAAATGAATACACTGATGGCGTTTCTGATTGTCACCATCACCAAGGAGTACCAGTTTCATGAAACATCCCTTTCTGTTCCTGTATTCTCTCACCTCGCTTGTGCTAGTGGTAACTACGCTCACAGCCGTCGCGGAACCCAGAACCCCCAGCGTTGAAGAACTCTGGAAAATTATTCAGAGCCAGCAAGCCGAGATTGAGGCCCTCAAACGCCAACAGCAAAGCACGGACCAAAGGGTCGAGGCAGCGGGTGAAAAAGCGGTGACCGCCGATAAAAAAGCCGAGGCTGCCGTGGTCGCCGTCGAGGAATCCGTCGGCTAAGACCACGGGCGCTGGCAGTTGGGCCGACAAGACGAAACTCGGCGGCTATGGTGAATTGCATTACAACAACCTTGACAGTAAAAAAGAAGTCGACTTCAGCCGTTTTGTTCTGAGCCTGGAGCATGAATTCACCGACAGCATCCGCCTGTTCTCTGAAGTCGAGATCGAACATGCGGTCGTGGCCTCCGATACGAACGGCGAGGTCGAACTCGAGCAGGCATACCTGGAATTCGATCTGAACAATCGACACACGGCCAAGACCGGTGTCTTCCTCGTGCCCGTCGGCATCCTGAATGAGACGCACGAACCCCCCACCTTCTATGGGGTGGAGCGCAACCCCGTCGAAACCGATATCATTCCCACCACCTGGCGGGAAGCCGGCGCCGATTTTAACGGCGAGCTGGGAAGAGGTTTCAGTTACAGTCTGGCAGGCACCTCGGGGCTTGACGTAGAAACTACGGGCAGCGATGCCTTCCTGATCCGCGAAGGACGCCAGGAGGTTTCCGAAGCCAAGGCCAACGACGGCGCCGTTACCGGCCGCCTCAAATGGACCGGCCTGCCGGGAGTAGAACTGGGACTGACCGGCCAATGGCAGAAAGATATCACCCAGAGTGCACTCGGCGTAGGCGCGACGCTGTTGGAAGCGCATGGTGACATCCAGCAGGGGCCCTTCGGATTCCGCGCCCTCTACGCCCGCTGGGACCTCGACAAGCACAATGTCATCGATGCGTCCGATCCTGACGCGATCGGCCGTGACGAGCAGGAGGGCTGGTATGTCGAACCGTCCTACAAGACCCGGCTGGGTGAAATCCCCGGCGAGTGGGGCTTGTTTGTCCGCTACAATGTCTGGGACAACAATGCCGGTTCATCCGACGATAGCGTGATGAAGCAGATTAATTCGGGGCTCAACTACTGGCCGATACCGGATGTCGTATTCAAATTCGACGTCCAGGCCCAGGATAACGACAGCGCAGAGAATGATAATGGCTTTAATCTCGGCATCGGCTACCAGTTTTGATACCGGGCATCCATCCGGTCGTCAGCGTCGCCGATCCTGCGGGGCACAGGATGCTGTGCCCCGCACCCGTTCACGGTATATTATCTTCTTCGCGCTCTTTGCGCTTAGCCTGTTGCTTGCCCCCGCGGCAAGCGCATTGGCGGAAGAGGTCGATCAGGAACCCGAGGCATTCATCAGTGAGGTTTTTGACGGGAAACCGCCAGCACCCGAAGTGCTCTGGATAACCCGGGAGCTGCGTGCGCCGATCACGGAGATATTGGGACACGCCCCGGATGCTCTGCGAGTACGCTACTGGGGTGTAAGGCATCGCACGGCATGGATACTGGAAGAGATCGGCAAGGAGCGCCCGATCACGGTGGGCCTTGTAGTCGAGAATGGTCGCATGGAAACAGTCAAGGTACTGGCCTTTCGTGAAAGCCGTGGCTGGGAAGTGCGCTATCCGTTCTTTACCGATCAGTTCAAAGGCACCAGACTGACGGTGGAGAATGAACTGGATAAATCGATTGACGGCATTTCGGGCGCCACGCTGTCAGTACGGGCGCTGAAAAAACTGGCCCGCCTGGCACTGTTCCTGAATAACCAAACACCCATGGCCAATGACTCGCCATAAAAGAAAACCGGCGCGCGCCAAACTGCTGCGGTCGCTGTTTATCTGGCACCGCAATATTGGCCTTACCTCGGCGCTGTTCGTCATCCTGCTCACACTCACCGGCCTGCTGCTCAATCACACGGAAGATCTTGCCCTGGACTCACGCCACGTACAGTCCGCCATCCTGCTGGACTGGTATGGAGTCAAGGCGCCGGAAGCGATGCCAACCTATACGGCCGGATCCAGCACCATTACGGAAGTGGGCACGCAAATCTACTGGAACACAACGCCCATACCACAAGCGTCGTCACCACTTCTGGGCATTGTTGAAGCTCACGGCCAGGTTATTATTGGCATCGAGGGGCAACTTATCCTGTTCACCCCCAACGGCGAACTGATCGAACGGCTGGACAGCGCGGCTGGCGTCCCAGCCGGCATGCAGGCTTTGGGACGCAACGCCGCCGGCGATCTCGTCCTGAAAACCCCACTGGGTATCTACCAGACAGACAGAGACGTTCTGAAATGGCATGAAACATCGGACGAAGCGACGATCACTTGGGCAGTACCCGCAGCCCCTTCCCCGGAACTGCGGGCGGCATTGCAACAGGCCTATCGCGGGACGGGGCTGTCTCTGGAACGGGTTCTGCTCGACATTCATAGCGGACGTATCCTCGGCAGTAAGGGCGTTTATTTCGTGGATGCGGCGGCCCTGTTGTTCCTGTTGCTGGCGAGCAGCGGCGTCTGGCTCTGGGGCAAGCACCAGGTCAATGCAATGGAGCACCGAAGAAACAAGCAACAGCATACAGGCGCTTGATACACTGGTGTTGGATAGGTAGTCTTACGGCCGTCCGGTAAGAATTGCGGGTTAATTACCAGGACGCACCAGTCCCCCCAACCCACCCTGTTCAAGCACGCTGTTGTAAAGTGTCCTGATCTCACGCGGGTCCTCCATCGCCCAGGCTTGGGCGAGCAGGTCCTGCGCCTCGGCACGGGTGAAGCTCCGGACCACCCATTTAATGCGCGGCAGACTGCTGACCGACATGCTCAGGCTGTCAACACCCAGACCCAACAGGGCAAGCGCGGCCGCCGGATCACCGGCCATCTCACCACACACACTGACCGGCTTGCCCAGCAGGTGCGCCGCATCCACTACCTGTTTGATTGCGCCCAGTACTGCCGGGTGCAATGACTGATAGAGCCTGGCAACGCGGGTATTGTTACGATCCACCGCCAGCAGGTACTGAGTAAGGTCATTAGTGCCAATGGAGAAGAAATCCACGCGCCGTGCCATGGCCGCCACCTGGTAGACCGCCGACGGCACCTCGATCATGACGCCAACGGGCGGGCGATGCACCTCCTCGCCTTCCTCGATCAGTTCACCCATCGCCTGTGAAATGAACGTCAGCGCGATATCGACTTCGGTAACCGTCGACACCATGGGCAACAAGATAGTGAGATTGTCCAGGCCGACGCTGGCACGCAGCATGGCGCGCAATTGGGTCAGAAATATCTCCGGGTGATCGAGTGAAATGCGAATTCCGCGCCAGCCGAGGAACGGGTTATCTTCCTTGACCGGGAAGTAAGGCAGCATCTTGTCACCGCCGACATCGAGCGTGCGCAGCGTCACCGGTCGCGGAGCAAAGGCTTCCAGCGCCTTGCGGTAGATCCGCATCTGCTCCTCTTCGCCGGGAAACTGCGTACGCATCAGAAATGGAATCTCGGTACGGTACAGGCCGACGCCGTCACATTCACTGTGCATGGACGACTCGATATCCGAAAACACCAGACCGGTATTCAGATAGAGCGGCACGGATACGCCGTCCGGCGTAACGGACGGTTGGTCGGCCATTTCGTTCAGGCCCCGTATCAGCGCGGATTCCTCGGCCTGCAAACGCAGAAATTCACCGCGAAGCACTTCTGACGGACGGACGAACACTTCGCCACGATAACCATCCGCGATCAGTGTCTGCCCCTCCAGACGGGCCACTGGCAGATCCTCGACACCCATCACGGCGGGAATACCGAGGGCCTGCGCCAGGATGGCAACGTGCGAAGAACTGGAGCCACTGGTAGAGACGATGCCTGCGAGATGTTCTACCGGTATCTCGGCCAGTTGTCCGACACTGATCTCCTTGCCAACCAGCACCGTGGAGGTATAGACCGGCCGGGGCGCCGGCCGGTCGCTCTGGATATGGGTCACTATCCTGCGCCCCAGGTCCCGGATATCGCTGGCGCGCTCGCGCAGGTAGGCATCCTCCATGGTTTCAAACACCTGCACGTGCTCCGCGATCGTCTGGCGCAAAGCACCCGGCGCCCAGTTACCGCCACGAATGCGTTCCACGGTCTTGGCAACCAGACTGTCACTGTCCAGCATGAGCAGCAGGGCATCAAACAACGCCAGATCTTCCGCCGGCAGCGATCCGGACATTCGGTTGGAATAATCCCGCAGATCATCCTGCACGGCGGCCGCGGCTTTATAAAAACTCTCGACCTCGACCTCAATGTCCACGGGCTTGCGATCCGGGATGGCATCGAGATTCTCCGGCGGGTACACCACCATGGCCTGACCGATCGCCATGCCCGGCGCCCCCGGCAGACCCCGCAGCGTGATCGAAACCTCGTCCCTGGTGTCCAGCAGTCTGGAAATTTCACCGCTGGCGCCCGCATGGGTGATGGCACCAGCAAGCTGTGCCGCCAGGGTGACCAGGAAGGCCTCCTCCTCTTCACCGAATTTGCGGTATTCCCGCTGGCGGACCACCAGGACCCCGAGCACCTTGCGATGCTGGATGATGGGCACCCCGAGAAAACCATGGTAGGGCTTCTCGCCCGTCTCAACGATGAAAAGATACTGGGGATGGCTGGGGGCGTCCTCCAGGTTAACCGGCTCCTCGCGGTCAGCCACCATGCTG
The DNA here is from genome assembly GCA_963773065.1 of uncultured Gammaproteobacteria bacterium. Lineage (GTDB taxonomy): Bacteria > Pseudomonadota > Gammaproteobacteria > UBA9214 > UBA9214 > CAVQCA01. The sequence goes on along the minus strand of CAVYZN010000009.1, from coordinate 216,524 downwards.
ATAAGACCCTTGCCCTTGTCGATGCGCACCTTGCCAATGGCATCCTTGCGGAATCCCTCGGTGGCCATCAAGACATACTGGTCATGCTCGACATCAAGCAAGTAGACCGAGGCGACATCCACGCCCACGTTCACGCGGACGCGCTGGACAATGATATCGAGCGCCTTCTGCAGGTCGGGAGCCGCATTGACTTCCTGGATGATGCGCCGGAGGATATCCAGCATAAGCAGCGCTCCGTTAAAAGGGATTAGTCGCCAGCAACCGTGTCTTCGACAGCCAGGAAGACCTTATGCCTCATGCGTGCTACTTTGACAACCAGTTATTACCGGGTAAGCCGGGAACCCCTTCAGGAAACAGTAACGGCGCGAGTTCTTTCAGCGCTTTTTTATAGACATTACGCTTGAAGGCCACAACCTCGTTCAGCGGATGCCAGTAGTCAACCCAGCACCAGAGATCGAATTCTGGCTTATCGGAAGTATGCAGGCAGACCACGGCGTCATCACCCAGCAGACGCAACATGAACCAGACCTGTTTCTGGCCTATGCATACAGGACGACAGGTGCGGCGAATATACTGGCGTGGCAGGCGGTAACGCAACCAGCCGCGCGTCGCCCCCATCAGCTCGACATGCTCAGGCAGCAGACCCACTTCCTCGGCCAGCTCCCGGTACATGGCCTCACATGGCGTTTCGTCCGTGTGGATGCCGCCCTGCGGGAACTGCCAGGCATCCTGACCGACGCGGCGCGCCCATAACACACGGCCTTCGCGATTGGACAGTATGATGCCGACATTCGGCCTGAATCCATCAAAATCAATCACTTGATAAATCCATCCTGCGGATTTTCGTATGCCTTATTCTCCCATAGCCGCACATCCTGAGCAATTGCCGGGTTCCGCCACAAGGCATGGCTGTTTTACCTTTCCTCTTCCACGCCCTATGCTTGGCGACGTTTTTTGCACGAAGGGGAACGCCGGTGAGTATTGCGCTGTTTGACCTGGACAACACCCTGCTTGGCGGTGACAGCGACTACTTGTGGGGCTGTTTTCTCGCCGAACAGGGCGTCGTCGACCGGGAGTACTACGAGCAGGAAAACCAGCGCTTTTACGACCAGTACCAGGTGGGCGAACTGGACATCCATGAATTCCTGCGCTTCCAGCTACGACCCCTGGCCGAACATGACATGGACACGCTCAAGCATTGGCGCGATCGGTATATCGAAGAGAAAATCATGCCGATACTGCTGCCAAAGGCGCGGGCACTGATTGAGGAGCACCGCCGCAAGGGTGATCTGCCCGTGATCATCACGGCTACCAATCGCTTCATCACCGGCCCGATTGCCGGACTCTACGGAGTTGACCAGCTTGCTGGCCACGGAACCTGAAGTGGTCGATGGCCGTTATACGGGCGGCATCACCGATATTCCCTGTTTTCAGGAGGGCAAGGTTCAAAGGCTGGCGGGCTGGCTGGAGAGAAACCGCCAAACACTCGAGCACAGCTGGTTCTACAGCGATTCCCACAACGACTTGGCGCTGCTGAAAGAAGTGACCCATCCGGTGGCCGTCGATCCCGATGAGATCCTGCGCCGGCATGCCGGAAAACAGGGTTGGCCCGTCATCAGCCTGAGAGGCTAGTCTGCTGCCGCAACGATCATCCGGTTCTCGCGCATGCGATTATTACTAAAACCTTCGTTAGTAGAGCCACTTTGCAGGAGCATGCTCCGGGATGGTCTTGCCAGGACCGTATACCGCCAGGTCGGTGGCACACGGGCCTACAGGGACGTATTCACGACATGTTTCGACGCCCCTCACCGCAGCGGAGCGCGTGGCATGACTTGTGATGGTCTTAGTAACGCCAGCGGACCACTTTTAGGCGTTTGATATCCGACCCGTCTCCATGCGCCCACCCGTGCTGTTTACGTCACTTCTGCTATTAAGCGGTATCAGCGTCCTGTTCAGTATGGCAAACGGCAGCATGGATATCGGGTGGGCGGAACTGCTTTCCGCCATTCACGGCAATGGAGAGGGGTTTGCCACCCGGGTGATCCTCGACCTGCGTTGGCCGCGCACCGCCGCGGCCTATGTCACCGGCGCCTTACTGGCTCTGGCCGGCGGGTTGATGCAGGTGCTGCTGCGCAACCCCCTGGCGGACCCCTATGTGCTTGGCATTTCGGGCGGCGCGGCGGTGGCGGCGCTGCTGACGCTGCTGCTGGGAATCGGCGGCATCTGGCTGCAGGGCGCCGCGTTCACCGGCGCCCTCCTGTCCATGCTGCTCGTCTTCGGGCTGTCGCATGGACATGGCGGTTGGTCCATCAGCCGGCTGCTCCTGACCGGGGTTGTCGTCGCCGCCGGCTGGGGCGCCGCCATCGGCTTTCTGCTCGCGCTCAGTCCCGAGCGGGACCTGCGCGGCATGCTGTTCTGGCTGATGGGTGACCTGTCCTATGCCACAACCCCGGTGGAAGGTTTTGCCGTTCTGCTGGCCGGTCTGCTGGTGGCGGTTGCGAGCGGCCGTTCGCTCAATCTGCTGGCGCATGGTGAGGTGGTGGCCGCCACACTGGGCGTCACGATCCAGCCACTGAGGCGCCTGATCTATGTAATGGCATCGCTGCTCACCGCGGCGGCCGTCACCATGGGGGGCAGCATCGGTTTCGTCGGCCTGATTGTCCCGCATATGCTGCGTTTGCAGGGCGTGCGGGATCACCGGGTGCTGTTGCCCGCGGCGGCGCTGCTGGGAGGCTGCCTGCTGGTCATCGCCGATACCCTGGCTCGCACCCTCCTCGCCCCGCGCCAGTTACCCGTGGGCACACTGACGGCGCTGATCGGAGTACCGGTCTTTCTTTACCTGCTCTATCACAGCCGTGAACGCTACGGCAGGGACGGTTGAGCCCGCATGCTCCGCCTTGAGACAGAACAACTGGGTATCCGCATCGCCGGGGTCGAGGTCTGCCTCGACCTCGATCTGCGCATCGACGCCGGGGAGAACTGGGGCATACTCGGGCGCAACGGCGCCGGCAAGACCACCCTGCTGCACACGCTGGCGGGCTTGCGCCGTCCCGAGACGGGCACGGTGAAGCTGGAGGGAAACCCACTGGACAACCTCACCCGGCGCCGGATTGCCCGGCATATCGGCGTGCTGCCGCAGGAGCATCAGGATGCGTTCCCGGCCAGCGTCATGGAAACCGTGCTGATCGGCCGCCACCCCTATCTCGGTCCCTTGCAATGGGAAGGCGCACCGGACTTTGCCGCGGCCCGAGACGCCCTGCGCGCCGTGGGTCTGGAGCGCATGGAGACCCGCAGCGTGGCCACACTCTCCGGGGGTGAACGGCGACGACTGGGCATCGCCACGCTCCTGGCACAGGACCCGGAACTGCTCCTGCTGGATGAACCGACCAACCATATGGATGTCCATCACCAGATTCACATCCTGGATCTGCTGCGGCAGCGGGCACAGGCCGGGCAGAAGTCAATGCTCCTCGTCCTGCATGACCCCAACCTTGCATCGCGCTACTGCGATCATTTCCTGCTGCTGTTCGGCGCAGGGGTAACCTTGCAGGGCACAGCCGCACGGGTGCTGACACAGTCGAACCTGGAACGCCTGTACGGTCACCCGCTGCAGGCCCTTCAAAGCCCCCGCGGCACCGTCTGGCTGCCACGCTAGACATTAGCCTGGGGGATAGTCGTGCGTATATTTGTTGAAGGGCCGCGCGGGTGCGGCGAATGACCGGAACCGCTTCCGCCTTGACACCCCGCAGGACTGACATTAAAGTCACTGCCACTTAGCTTCAGGTGTCCCGAGGACATTCGTCCGAGGGATGAAACGGGAAGCCGGTGCGTCAGCCAGTTCTGACTAAGCCGGCGCTGCCCCCGCAACGGTAAGCGAGACAAGGTGAATCAACACACCACTGCGCACGGCGCGGGAAGGTGATTCACCCGGGTTTATCGACCCGCTCGCAAGCCCGGAGACCGGCCTGATGCCTTGCAGGTGTATTGCGGAGGGCAATACTGACAGCGCGACCCCTTGCTCACTGTCATTCTCCCTTTGCAACACAAGCCGGCGGCACGGGTGTGTGTCGCGTACCGGGAGAATGGAATGAAACCCCGCCACGCTGTCCTAATGCCGATCCTGCTGGCCGTCATGCCGGTATGCGGCCAGACACCCATTACCGCACAGTCCGAAAACATCCTGGTGACGGCCACGCGCCTGGACAGCGAAGACAGCAAGGCGCTCGGACATGTCACGGTCATCAGCGCCGCGGACATCGAGAACAGCACGGCTCGGACGCTCCCCGAACTGCTGGGGAGGGAAGCCGGCATCCTCACCCGCAGCCTCTACGGCAACAACGCCGCCCGCGCGACCATCGACATCCGCGGCTTCGGCGCGGCGTCCACCCAGAACACGCTGATACTGCTCGATGGCCGGCGCCTCAATGACATCGACCTTTCCGCGGTTGATTACGGCGCCATCCCGCTAAAGAGCATCGAACGCATCGAGATCCTGCGCAACGGCGGGTCCGTGCTCTATGGCGATGGCGCCGTGGGCGGGACCATCAACATCATCACCCGGCAGCCGGACACGAGCGGCAGTTCCGCCTCCATCGAGGCCGGCGGCGGCAACCTGGATACCCGGCAACTGGATGCACATCTCAATCACAACGCAGGCCCGGTGGCGGTCTTGCTCGATGCCCACGGCATCAGCAGTGACGGCTATCGCGACAACAACAATCTCGACCAGCGCAATCTGCAATCGGACCTCCGTTATGCGCGCGAGGACGGCGAGGCCTACCTGAGATTCTACTGGGACGACCAGGACCTCGGACTGCCCGGCACACGCCGCGTGGATCCGACCACCGGCGTGGATCAGCTCCGTGACGACCGCAAGGGCACCAATACCCCGAATGATTACGCGGACCAGCGGGGCTATAACACCACACTGGGTTTTACCCACTTGTGGGAGAACGGCGCGGAGGCCGTCGTCGATGCCGGCTACCGCGAGAAGAACCAGAAGGCGTTCTTCGACGACTATGACTTCGGCGGCGCTTTCGCGAACTATCTCGACTCCGAGCTGAAAACGTGGTCCTTCACGCCGCGTCTCGTCATACCCCATGAACTGTTCACCGCCCGGGCCCGGACCACCACCGGCATCGATTACTACGACAGCCGTTATGACTCCGACCGTTCGCTCAACCCGGACACCCGCAACCAGCCGATACACCGCATCGGCATTGAACAAAAATCCGGCGGTCTGTATCTCGACACCACGCTGTCGCCCACCGAGGATACCAGCGTGAATCTGGGTGCTCGCCTGCAGTGGGTCAGGGTCGAGGCTAGCGACCGGGTGGATACGACCGCCCCCGGCGGCGGTTTTGCCAGCGAGGCGCCGGATTTTGACCAGACCGAGCGGGTCGAAATGCTGGAGGCCGGGGTGGAAAAACAGCTCAATCCGCAAACGGCGGTCTATATCAAGGCCACGCGCAGTGCCCGTGTCGCCACGGTGGATGAGCTGTTCCAGGTCGACCCGACGACCTTCCTGCAGGTTTTCTCGGCGCTCGATCCGCAGACCGGCAACGGCGTCGATATCGGCACCCGCTACGACCAGGGCAGTCTGTCATGGCAGGCCAACGCCTATTACCTGCGCCTTAAGAACGAGATCCACTTCGATCCCGCGACGTTTTCCAACATCAACCTGGACCCGACGCAACGCTACGGGATCGAATTGAGTACTCGTCTGGCGGTGCGCGAGCCGTTCGAGCTCCAGGCGAGTTACTGCTATATGCGCTCGGAATTCCGTGACGGCCCGTATCAAGGCAACACGGTACCGCTGGTGCCCCGCAACACGGCAAGTGCGACGGCGACGTGGAAATGGTCACCGGCGACACGTTACACGGCCTCCATCAGTTATACCGGGGACAAGTATTTCGACAACGACCAGGCCAATGACTTCGGCAGGAAGATACCTTCTTATGCCACCGTGGACCTGCAGGCGAGCCATCTGTACCAAAGCTACCGGTTTGCCGCGAAGGTCGGCAACCTGTTTGCGGAAAAGGCCTATGACTACGGCGCCAGCAGCACCACCACGCCCGGTGTGTACAATGCCTACCCGCTGCCGGAGCGCACCCTGCTCTTCACGGTTTCAAAAGAATTCGGCCCATGAGCGCGCAGGATAACCGCATCGCGTGGTTCTTCGCCCTGTCCGTGGCTATCCATGCCGCCGCCCTGCTGGTGGGCAATCGAGCGGTGACCCAGCCTCGGTCCCGCAGGAGAGATACTGCAGGTTTCCATGACGCAGCGCGCGGTCGAAACCGGCGCTGCATCCCCTGTTGCCAGGCCCGCCGGTATTTCCCGCGCGCAGCGGGAACCGCCGCGCAGGACTGACCAGCCAACACCCGCCAAGCCCGCCGGAAAACCGCTCATGCGGCTTTTGGACAGGCAGCCGCCGGGATCCGGCGAGGGGCAGACTGTTGATGCACCGCATCCGGGAGTTGCGGAAGACCCTGGGCAAGCCGCGCCAGCATCCGGCAGCACGGACACACTACAGCAGACCGCCGAGCAACATCTCAGGAAACGCATTCTGGAACTGGTCACCGGCCGCCTCGACTATCCCGTCCTGGCGCGCCACAAGGGCTGGCAGGGTATCGTCAAACTGGAAGTGCATATCGAGTCGGATGGACGGATCTCCAGGCTGCGCGTCGAGGAGACATCCGGTTACCCGGTGCTCGACCGGGCGGCGCTGCAATCCTTGCAACTCGCCAGCGTGCCGGATGCCGAACAATGGATGAAGGGACGGGCTATCGATATCATCATCCCGGTGGAATACCGTCTGATAGGGGGCTGAATGGGAAACCGACTGACGAAGATTTATACACGCACGGGTGACAAGGGCACCACCGGCCTGGGCGATGGCTCACGTATCGACAAGGATGACCCGCGCATCGAGGCCATCGGCGCCATCGACGAACTCAACAGCGCACTGGGCCTGGTGCTCAGCCACGAGCTGTCCGGTGACATGGGAAAACGGCTGGCCGGGGTGCAGCATACGCTGTTTGATCTCGGCGGCGAACTCTGCTTGCCGGGACACACAAAACCCTACTTGGTCCGCGCCGAGCGGGCCGGGGAACTCGAAGCCGCACTCGATGAGCTGAACGTGGATCTGCCTGCGCTCAGGGAGTTCATCCTGCCCGGCGGCAGTCCGGCTGCCTCGGCCTGTCATCTCGCGCGCGCCATCTGTCGCCGTGCCGAACGCCGGCTGGTCAGCCTGGCCAGAGCCGATGACGTCAACCCGGCGGGTATCATGTATCTCAACCGGCTGTCCGACCTGCTGTTCGTCATGGCACGCCAACTGAACAAGCAGGCGGGCAAGACGGACGTGTTCTGGCGGCACGAACGGAAATAATGGGAATCACCGCAGAGACGCAAAGGACGCAGAGAAATTTATTGATTTAGAACACCTGTAGGCGCGAATTCGTTCGCGAATGAATATTGCATTTCAATACCTCGCAATCCAGGCTAAGGCCGTTTATGCCCTTCAAGGTGCTACTATCCAGACATGCACCAGCGCCTGAGCGGGTTTATCACTTCTAACTTCTCACTTATTACTTATTACTTTGTCATTTTTCCGTGTTCTTCCGTGGTTTCCGTGGCGATCTACTGAGGAATCCAGCACACGGGAATCATTGCATGAGCGCACCATCACCGATTACCGGGCTGCGTGCGTGTCTCGCGTACGCCCTCCAGCAGCCGGCAAAGTTGCTCGGCGCCGTCCAGTAGGCGTGGAGTAGGACGTACCAGCAGTTCGCGCTGAATCGAATACAGGTGCTGTTGCTTCACGGCATTCAACTCGGGCCAGCGTCGCCATGCCGCAAGCGATGCGGCGGGTTCTCCGGCGGCATCCCCCACCACGACCACATCCGGATTGGCCGTCAGCACCGCTTCGATATCGATTTGCGGCGCGAGCGTCGGCAGCTCGGCAAATACGTTGCGGCCACCACACAGGCGAATCACGTCACTGACGAGATGCCGCCCGTTCACCGTCATGAGCGGGCGCTCCCAGATCTGGTAGAACACCGTGACTTCATCCCCTCCGGAATAGCGCAAGCGCAGATCTTCCAAACGGTGCGCGAAGGCGCGGACCTGGACACGCGCCGCTTCCAGCCGGCCTGTCAGCCGCCCGAACCTCTCCAGGCTGGAGCTGATATCCTGCAGGCGGCGCGGCTCCGAGAAGAACACCGGCAGGCCGAGTTGCTGCAGGCGCCTCACCTGGCCGGCCGGATTGCCACTCTCCCAGGCAATCACCAGGTCCGGCTGCAACGCGAGGATAGCCTCGAGATCCAGACCGCTGCCGCCGCCGACACGCGGAATCGCGCGGGCCGCTTCGGGATAATCACTGAACTCGGACGCCCCGACCAGCGTTTCGCCCGCGCCCACGGCAAACAGGAGTTCGGTGATATGCGGCGCCAGACTGACTATCCGCCGCGCGGGGCTGACCAGGGTGACCCGCTGACCGGCATCATCGGTGACATGGATGGCCGGCCACGCCGGCTCGTGCAGCAGCATCCACGCCAGGATAGCGCCGGTTAATTGCAAAAACCTTCCATAGAATAAACCCATATACACTGGCACCCTGACCAAGCCGATACGGCGGCTGATTATCGCTGCTTACCCATCACTCGATGATCAACAGATGGAACACCCGGGCTAGCGACAAGAGTACCGGCATCGATACCGGGCGCAATGGATCAAATTCAGCCCCACCCGTCCGGCCATAACCACGCCGCGCCGCGTACCCCGCTGGAATCGCCGTGCACGGCGCGCACCAGTTTCGTGTCCACACGATCCGAAAAGACATAGCGCCCCCAGCGTTGTGGCACTTCGTCATACAGCGAGGCCATATTGGAGACCCCGCCACCGAGCACGATCACCTCCGGGTCGATAATGTTGATCACGCTGGCCAAGGCCCGCGCCATCCGGTCGTGGTAGCGATCCAGTGTCTGCCGAGCGGAACCGTTGCCGGCGTGCGCGCGCCGGCTGATTTCAACGGTCTCGAGTGTCTCACCGCAGATCTGCCGATGATCACGCGCCAGTCCCGGACCTGACAGCCAGGTCTCGATACAACCACTGAGGCCGCAATAACACGCGGGACCGGGCAGTTCATCGGGCCGCGGCCAGGGCAAGGGGTTATGTCCCCATTCACCGGCGATGCCGTTCGGCCCGGTCAGCAATCGCCCGTTGACGACGATGCCACCCCCCGTACCGGTACCGACGATCACACCGAACACCACCGAGGCACCCGCGGCGGCGCCATCCCTGGCCTCCGACAGGGCAAAGCAATCGGCGTCATTGGCAAAGCGCAGCGAACGTCCCAGCATGGCCTTGAGATCGCGGTGCAACGGCTGCTTGTTCAGACAGGTGGAATTGGAGTTCTTGACCAGTCCGGTGGCGCGCGATACGGACCCCGGCATGCCGATGCCAACCGAACACGGCTCACCCGCCCGGGACTCGAGCTGGACCACAAGGTCACGCACCGCGAACAGCGTCTCCCGGTAATCGCCGCCCGGGGTAGGTACGCGCTGGCGGGTCAGTTCACGGCCATCGGCCGCGAGGAGGATGCCTGCTATCTTTGTCCCGCCAAGGTCGATCCCGATACGCATGCTCCTCACACCAGGCCATGATCGACCAGGTAGAATTGACGGTCCCTGTCGGTACGTATCCGGCTCAGACCGGCATTGGCGACATGGATGCGATACATCCTTGCCGGCGGCACTTCCAGTACATAGACCATGATGGCGCGGATCACACCCGCATGGGCCACGACCAGCACGGATTGCCCGGCAAACCTGCTCAGCAGGTCGACGAAACCGGCCTGGACCCGGCCGGTGAATTCAGCCAGCGGTTCCGCCCCCGGAGGGCGGCTGTTGACCGGGTCCTGGAGAAACCGGGCGACCTGTCCCGGGATGAGCCGTTCCAGCTCGGTGCGGCTCCGGCCTTCCCATACACCAAAACCGACCTCCCTGAAGCGCGGTTCCTCATGCACGGGCAGCCGCAGGCGTTCGCCGAGCGCCGCGGCGAAAGTGCTGCAGCGGCGCAGCGGCGAGGTCACGATCTGCTGCCACTCCGATCTGCCTTCCACCGTCCGCCACATCTGCTGCCAGCCTTTCTCGCTCAGGGCATCATCGATCTGGCCGCGGTAACGCGGTCCGCCAACCGGCTCGCCATGGCGCAGCAGGTCGATCTGTGTTTCTCGGCTCAGCCCTGTGCTCAACGCATCCACCCTTCAGGTTGGCGTCGCCGCGAGTCGCGCATTCAGGGCCCGCCAGTCAAACGCCGCGCCCGGGTCGGTCTTGCGGTCGGGCGCGATATCGCTATGCCCGCTGATACGGTCGATCGTCACGCCGGGGAATGCCCGCACGAGTGCCTGGATGATCCCGGCGAGCTGGTCATATTGTTCCGTCGTATAGGGTACGTCATCCTGTCCTTCCAACTCGATCCCGATGGAATAGTCATTACAGCAGTTGCGCCCTTGATAGCAGGATTCGCCCGCATGCCAGGCGCGTTTCCGGAAGGGGACATATTGCACCACTTCGCCATTACGCCTGATCAGCAGGTGACTGGAGACCCGCAAATGCGCGATCCCGGCAAAATATGGGTGCGCAGTTGGATCCAGCCGATTGGTGAACAGGTCATCGATCCACTCCCCGCCGTACTCCCCCGGAGGCAGGCTGATACCATGAATGACTATCAGGGAAATATCGTCGCCGTCGGGCCGCTCATCACAATTGGGAGTAGGCACATGCCGGGCGTCAAGCAGCCAGTTTCCGCTCGCATCGATCTTCATGGGGCCTCCTGCGCAGGCGCATGGAGCGCATCGTTCAGTGCCCTATGAAAATGCTCCATACGGGCTTCGGATTGCAACTCGCAATGAAACCGCCCATCCAGAAAAAGGTACAGGGCCGGCAAGTGGTAAAACCCGAATTCATGCACCAGGGCCATGTCCCGCTGGACATCGACCTGATAGAGGGTTAGCTCGCCATGCATTCTCGCGTAGTTGGAAAGCAACTGCTTCCAGTACCGGCACGATGCGCATCCCGGCGTATGGAACAGCACCAACGCCGGGCCATGCGTTCGCCCAATCCGGTCATGAAAATCAAACTGGTCCAGTATCGCGATAGTATCCATTGCGCAGGGGCTATAGCCAGGGACGGCATGATCTGGCTGCAAGGAGAAATAGCGGATTTCAGGCACCGGGATGATATTACCCGTGATACGGCATGTTCGGCTACAATAGCCGACCATGTCAATTTACCCGGTAAATGGAAAAGCAATGCGTGCGATTAAACTGCTGACCCTTGTGTGTTCGACCTTCCTTGTCACAGGTAATGTCCTGGCCGAGACGAATTACGTCAGTGATCAGCTCGAGGTCACCCTGCGCACCGGCAAAAGCACCAGTCACAGCATCGTGCGCATGCTGCGCAGCGGCACCCCGGTTGAAGTGGTGGAGCAGGATAAGGAATCCGGCTACAGCCTGATCCGCGCCCAAGGCAAGGAAGGCTGGGTGCTCACCCGCTACCTGATGAAAGGACCGGTTGCCCGGGACCAGTTGACCGAGGCCGAGAAAAAACTCGCGGAACTGGAGCTTGAGAACCGCAAGATGGCAACAACGATGCAGGCAATCAACGCGGAAAAAGGCAACATCGAGAAGGATCGCAGCACCATGGACTCTGACTACCGGAAAGCCAGTCAGGAACTAGCCGAGATCAAGCGCACCGCCTCCAGTGCCCTGGCCATCGACAGCGAGAACAAGGATCTCAAGAGCCGCCTGGTGGCGCTGGAGCGCAACCTGCAGACATTGCAGCAGGAGAATGAAAACCTCAAGGACCGCACCGCGCGCGACTGGTTCATGGTCGGCGCCGGCGTCGTCCTGCTAGGCATCATCGCGGGCCTCATCATCCCGCGCATTCGCTGGCGCAAGAAATCCAGTTGGGATACGTTCTAGACTGGCTAAGAGATTCTTACCGCGCACATGCCGGCAAGTCACTCGTCCGTGACACAGCCCTTCGAGGCATCCTTCACCAGCCGGATGTACTTGTACAGCGTGCCGCGCGTCGCCTTGTAGGGCGGCATCGTCCACTCCCTGCGGCGCCGTTGCATTTCCGCATCACTGATATCGACCGAGAGAGTGCGGTTCTCGGCTTCAATGGTGATAATGTCACCGTCCCGGATGAGCGCAATCGGTCCGCCCTCCTGGGCCTCGGGGACGATATGACCGATGATGAAGCCGTGTGACCCCCCGGAAAAACGGCCATCCGTCAGCAGCGCCACGTCATTGCCAAGCCCGGCGCCCATGATCGCCGAGGTCGGTGTCAGCATCTCCGGCATGCCCGGCCCGCCTTTCGGGCCTTCGTAGCGTATGACCACCACCTCCCCTTTCTGTATGCGCCGCTCCTCCAGCGACCGCAACATGTCCTCCTCGCTATCGAACACCCGCGCCGGCCCGCTGAAGCGCATGCCTTCCTTGCCGGTGATCTTGGCCACCGCACCGCCGGGCGCCAGATTCCCCTTCAGGATCTGGATGTGGCCGGTTTTCTTGATCGGCTTATCCAGTGCATGAAAAACCTCCTGCCCCTGGGCCAGACCCGGCAGATCCCTGAGGTTCTCGGCCACCGTATGGCCGGTTACGGTCATGCACTCACCCTTGATCAGGCCGTGCGCCAGCAGGTATTTCATGACCGCCGGGGTACCGCCTGCCCGATGCAAATCCTCCATGACATACCGGCCGCTTGGTTTGAGGTCTGCCAGAAACGGCACCCGGTCGCTGACCTGCTGGAAATCATCGATGTCTAACGGGACATCCACGGCGCGCGCCATGGCCAGCAGATGCAGCACGGCATTGGTCGAACCACCCAGCGCGATGACCAGCACCATGGCGTTCTCAAATGCATCGCGCGTCATGATGTCACGCGGCTTGATGTCATTTTCCAGGAGCTTGCGGATGGCGGCACCCGCACTGAAACACTCATCGAGTTTCCGGGGATCAACCGCCGGGGTGGAAGAGCTGTAGGGCAGCGACATGCCCATGGCCTCGATGGCCGAGGCCATGGTGTTGGCGGTATACATGCCGCCGCAGGCCCCGGCCCCGGGACAGGCGTGATGCACGATTTCCTGCCGTGTCTCTTCGGTGATCTTGCCGGCGAGATATTCCCCGTAACTCTGGAATGCGGAGACGATATCCAGGGTCATGCCCCTGTAATGACCGGGCTTGATGGTCCCACCGTAGACCATGAGTGAGGGGCGGTTCAGTCGTCCCATGGCAATCAGGCAGCCGGGCATGTTCTTGTCGCAACCCGGAATGGAGATATTGGCGTCATACCATTGGGCGCTCATCACGGTTTCAATGGAGTCCGCGATCAGGTCACGTGACTGCAGAGAATAGCTCATGCCTTCCGTACCCATCGAAATACCATCACTGACTCCGATGGTATTGAAGCGCATGCCGATCAGCCCGGCGGCCTGTACGCCGGCGCGCACCCGCTCCGCGAGATCATTGAGGTGCATGTTGCAGGTATTGCCCTCATACCAGACGCTTGAGATGCCGATCTGCGCCTTGGCCATATCCGCATTGGTGAGCCCGGTGCCATGCAGCATGGCCTGAGAGGCGCCCTGTGATTTGGGCTCGGTAATACGGGAACTGTAGCGGTTGAGCCTGTGTGCCATGGTTTTCTCCAGTTAACGACCGGGTCCTGCAGTCGGCCATTGTACAGATCACCCGGCCTTGGCAGAAACACACGCCATGCGCCCGTGACTTCGGCCAGTAGCGGGTATGTGAGAGTAATGAGCATCAGCAGTGATCAGCAAGGAAAAATGCGGGGGAAATTTACGCGCCAGTTTCTTGTCGATCATGCTTGTTATTAATTCTATATTTTTCAAAAGTAGGAACATATATCCCCTGTCGGCAAGCCCCAAAGATTGGATTGATTTTTTTCTGCTCCGGGATACCGCCTGCCGCGAAACCGTGCTGATTGACATGTCCGGATATGGTTCCCCATACCACTTATCTTGGCTGGTGCCATGTCCGGGATCTTCAGATAAACGAAGCGGCCTGACGCGGTCCAACCCCTCATTCCATCAAGTTTTTCCCGATGATGCCGATCGTGTCTGATGTCATATCGTCAGCGCCGTGCGGCACGGGGACACGCGACGTCGCAGCCTGAAACTACCTGGATCGACACCCGTCATGAAAGACAAGCACCGTTTGCTCATCAAACTTGGTTTTCTGTCGGTACTCGCCCTGATGTTTGTCCTGGTGTATGCATCACTGCGCCAGGCGCAAACCGGTACCGAGCTTGCTCTGCTGTTGCAATCAACCCTCGCCTGCATTGCCGTGGTGTTTTGTCTGTTGCTGGCGAGGACAATGATTCAGCATGTATCCGCAAAAAACAGGCAGCTCAACTACCGGTCATCGCATGACACGCTCACCGGGCTCATCAATCGCAGTGAATTTGAGACCAGGGTTGAGAGGGCAATCAGGCATGCCCAGACACAGTCGGTCACCCATGCATTGCTGCACATAGATGTTGACCGGTTTAAATCCGTAAACGACAGCTATGGCCACTCCACAGGCGACCAACTCCTGCAGGAACTCGGTCAGTTGCTGCTCACCTCCGTCCGCAAGCGTGACACACTCAGCCGTCTCGGTGGAGATGAATTCGGGATGCTGCTCGAGATCTGTCCATTGGACAAGGCCGTTCAGATTGCACAGAGCCTACTCGAAGCGATTGGGTCATTCCATTTCACCCGGGCTGACAAGAGTTTCAAACAGGGAATCAGCATCGGCGTGGTACCGATAGACCGGGATACCACGGATAGCGCAGCCGCAATGAGCGCGGCGGACTCTGCCTGTTCCCTCGTGAAGCAATCCGATCACAGCAAGATCCAGATTGCCCATCTGGGTAACCAGCGCCTGCAGGCGCGCCATGGACAGATGCAATGGTTGACCCGCCTGACCAATGCATTTGTAGAAAACCGATTCACTCTCTATTTCCAACCGATTGTCCCCTGCGCCAGTACGGCGCGCCATGAGAAGCATGTGGAAATCCTGTTGCGCATGATAGATGACGATGGATCGATTATCGCACCGGGCATATTTCTTGCCGTAGCCGAAAAATACAACCTGGCTTCAAATCTGGACCGCTGGGTCATTGAGCATGCCATGGCTTGGCTTGCCAAGGTATCCGCATCCAGCCACTGGCCGATCCGTATCACCATCAACCTGTCGGCCCAGTCGATACTCAATCAGTCCATGGTGAAATACATAATCGATCAGGCCGGCTTGAGCGGCATCGAACCGAAACAGGTGTGCTTCGAAATCACGGAAACGGCGGTCATCGCCAACCTAACCGCCGCCACGAGTTTCATGTTGACTCTGCGCGGCTGCGGCTTCAAGTTTTCGCTGGATGACTTCGGCAGCGGCCTGGCTTCCTTCGCCTACATGAAGAAAATACCGGTTGATTACCTGAAGATCGACGGTGCGTTCGTACGTGACATCCTGTTCGACCCCGTTGATCGCACCATGGTCAAGGCGATCAACGAACTGGGGCATCTGCTGGGCAAGGAGACGATAGCCAAATACGTGGAAACCCTGGATGTCGTCGATGAACTGAAGAATATGGGCATCGATTACGTTCAAGGGTACGTCTACTCCCAGCCTCAGTCGATCGATGACTTTGCACATATCATGGGCCCACACCTCGTGGTCGTCCCCTCCGAAACCAGCCGACAGGCAATAGCCTGATATCACCAGGTTACCGCAGGACTGGCAGGTAAATTCGCTTCCGGCAACCCTTAATGGGTTTTAATGTCTGCGCACCACCAGCGCCGTGAGTGATCGCGGTCCCTCCAGAATAGAGGCGGGTGATGCCGTCACTTCACCAAGGATACTGGCGTGCACCCGGGAACCATTGCCGTCACGGCAAACGATCAAGCCGCCCCATGGGCAGATAAAATCAATTGTGCCTGGCGTGTTGGCTTGCTATAAACACAGGCTAAGGAACATCGGGTCATGACTGAAAAAGATCGGCAAATCTGCTTCATTGAGGGCTTCCGCCAATCGGCGCCGTATATTCATGCACATCGCGGGCGAACCTTCGTGCTGGCCTTTGGCGGCGAAGCGGTTGCGGATGCGCGCTTTTCCGGCCTGGTGCATGACATCGCGCTGTTGCACGGCCTGGGTATACATCTGGTGCTGGTGCATGGCGCACGTCCCCAGATTGAATCAAGACTCAAAGCCCGTCGCGCGAAGCTGGAATATGCCAATGGCCTGAGGATTACCGACGATGCCGCCCTGGCCTGTGTCAAGGAAGCGGTGGGCAGCGTGCGTGTCGAGATAGAGGCGCTCCTTTCCATGGGCCTTGCCAATACCCCCATGTCAGGGGCGCGCCTGCGCGCAAGCTCGGGAAATTTCGTTACGGCGCGGCCGCTAGGCATCCGTGATGGTATCGACTACTGCCATACCGGCGAAGTACGCCGGGTCGATGGGGCCGCCATACGGCAGCACCTCGATGACCAGAGGATAGTCCTCCTGTCTCCGCTGGGCTACTCACCGACAGGCGAGGTATTTAACCTCAGTGCGGAAGAAGTTGCCACCGCGGCGGCATCCGAGTTGCACGCCGACAAGCTGATCCTGATGACCGAGGGTCCCGAACTGAGAGACAGCCGCCGCCACCCGATATCCCAGCTCACCCTCACCGATGCAACGGCACTCCTGAATTCCAGGAGGCGGCTAGGCGAGGATACGCTCAGGCATCTCGAGCATGCCTTGCGCGCCTGTCGCCATGGCGTCAGCCGTGTCCATCTCGTCAGCCGCCGCAAGGAGGGTGCCTTGTTGCTTGAATTGTTCACGCGCGACGGCAGCGGTACGCTGATCACGGCGGAGACCTATGAGGGGTTGCGCACGGCAACCATCGAGGATGTCGGCGGTATTCTTGAGCTCATCAAGCCGCTGGAAGACGAGGGCATCCTGGTGAAGCGTTCCAGGGAGCTGCTGGAAATCGAAATCAGCCATTTTCACCTCATAGAACGCGACGGGACCATCATCGCCTGCGCGGCGCTTTATCCGGCCGAGGATGACAGGCTCGCGGAACTCGCCTGTCTCGCGGTGCACGAGGATTACCGCAATCATGGCCGGGGAGACGCCCTGTTGAAGGCCATTGAGGACAGGGCGGTGCGCAGCGGGATCGACAGGTTGTTTGTGCTGACCACACGGACCGCACACTGGTTTCGTGAACGCGGTTTCTTGCCTGGCGACACCTCGCAGTTGCCGGCGCGCAAACAGAGTCTCTATAACTACCAGCGCAAGTCCCGCGTGTACATAAAGACGCTCCAAAACACACGCGACAGCCGGTAACCGGGAATCAGACTGCCGGCGGGAACTCCGGATTATCTCTTAAGAGCCAGCGTCAGACCGTCCGCAAGCGGCAGCAAGCTCATATCAACTCGGCTGTCCCGGTAAATACCTTCGTTCAGTTCGCGGATCGCCTGCGTCTCCAGGTCTTGCTTGCCGGGGTCCGCGACATCACCAGACCAGAGGGTATTATCGATGGCAACCAGCCCCCCGGGGCGCAATAAGCGCAGGGTACGTTCGTAGTAGTTACGGTAATTTTCCTTGTCAGCATCGATAAAGGCGAAATCAAAGCTGCCCTCCTCGCCCGCATCTATCAAGCCGTCCAGTGTCTGCAACGCCGGGGCCAGCCGCAAATTGATCTTGTCGAGGACTCCCGCCTCGGCCCAGTAGCGCCGGGCGATGGCCGTCCATTCCTTGCTGACATCACAGGCCAGCAGCCTGCCGTCAACCGGCAATGCCTGTGCCACACAGAGCGCGCTGTAACCGGTATAAACGCCAATTTCCAGGCATTTCCTCGCGTCGATCATCCGCACCAGCAACGCCATGAACTGCCCCTGTTCCGGTGCTATCTGCATGCGCCGCATCGGATCCCGTGCCGTCTCCTCCCGCAAACGCGCCAGAACTTCAGATTCATGCAGGGAAACCGATAGTAAATACTCATAGAGTGCATCGTCGAGAGGCAGCGTTTTGTTTGACATGGTGGGTACTTTTTCCGTGAATTTCGGACATTTCCGCGATAGCATCGCAGGTAGTATTGCTTCACACTGGAACATGCCGTGAAAACCTGTACCAACGTCACATTCCCTGTTTATATGCCGTGTACAGTATAGACATCGAATGCGAGAACATACAGGAATGGCCAACATCACCGCTCACCCGAAATCCAGGCGGGCACTCAAGGTAATACAGATTACCGATACCCACCTCTATGCGGACAGCCGTGGATGTTTGCTGGGACTTAACACGGAACAGTCGCTGAAATCGGTCATTGCCAGCGTCCGTGCTCTGCATATGCCGGCAGATCTCGTCCTGGCAACAGGAGACCTGGCGCATGATGGCGCACCGGCCGCCTACCAGCGAATTTATTCCCACCTGAAGAGTCTTGGCATCCCGGTCTACTGTCTGCCGGGCAATCATGATGAAGCCGTAACACTGCGGAACACCATGAATAAAGGCCTGCTTCATTATGTCGAGCACGCCTACCATGGGAACTGGCATTTCATCTTCCTGGATTCGACCATGCCGGGCAGTGAAGGCGGGCATCTGAACGCCGCCGCATTACATGCGCTGGAAACACATCTACAGTCGGCGCCGGAAACGCACACGCTGGTCTGCCTGCATCACCAGCCTGTCATGATGGGAAGCCGCTGGCTTGACAGCATGGCGGTAGACAATGCCAATGACTTTTTCACCATCATCGACCGGCACCCGCAGGTGCGCGGAATACTCTGGGGGCATGTCCATCAGCGATTCGATCGCATGCGCAAGCATGTCAGACTGATGGCCTCACCATCCACCTGTATTCAGTTTCTGCCGATGAGCGCAGCGTTCGCTGTCGACGAGGCGGCACCCGGTTACCGGTGGTTGTCGCTGTTAGAAGATGGGGGCATCGAGACCGGCGTGGAACGCCTGGCCAAGATTCCCGACGCCGTTGACTTCGCCTCAGCCGGCTATTAACAAACAGTCGATCGCCACGTAATAGATCAGCCGCAGGAACGGTTTCCGCCGCAAGAAACTTTTACCGCTCGCATACGCCAATCGTGAAGGGATTCGTGAAAGGTGAGGAGTGAAAAGAAGGATTCTCACCAACCTTGTTCAGAAATCAATATTTCCGTCTCATGTCGCACGCTTCACGCCCACCATCGATGCTTTCAAAGAATCCCGAGGCCATGAAGGAACAGGCCAGGTTTACTGAATCAACTGGTTCAGATCGAAAATTGGCAGCAGTATGGCCAGAACGATGATCAGCACGACGCTGCCCATGAAAAGTATCAGCAGCGGTTCGAACAAGCCTAGTAACGCGGCAACCAGGGCCTCGATCTCGCGTTCCTGGTTGATTGCCGCACGCTCCAGCATTTCATCCAGCTTGCCGCTGGCTTCACCGCTGGCTATCAGTTGCACCATCATGGGCGGAAAATAGCCGCTCCTTTCCAGCGCCGCGGCAATCCCTGCACCTTCACGTACCCGCTCGGAAGCCTCTGCAACCGCCTCCCGCATGGGAATATTTGACATCACCTGTGCCGATATGCGCATCGAATCGAGCACCGGCACGCCGCTGGCTGTAAGAATGCTGAAGGTACGCGCGAAGCGCCCCGTGTTAAGACCGCGTTCCAGCCGTGAAACGAGGGGAATGACCAGCAGGATCTTGTGAAAACGGCGCCGCACGGCTTCATTGCGCAGCAAGTAACCGAAGCCGATAACCGCCAGCACCAGCAGCACGAGCATCACCAATCCGTAATTGCGCAGAAAAGCGCTGATGGCGATCAGCCCCCGCGTCAGGGGCGGCAGTTCCTGGCCGATGTTCTCGAATACCTGCACCACCTGGGGTACCACGTAGGTCATCAGACCGCCCACGACCAGGATGGCAACCACGGTCAGCAACGCCGGATAAAACACCGCCAGTTGGATTTTCTGACGCATCTGCTGGCGGCTCTCCGTGTAATCGGCCAGCCGCTCAAGCACCCGCTCCAGGTGACCGGACTGTTCACCGGCCTCAACCGTCGTCCGGTACAACTCAGGATAGACATAGGGGAAGTCTGACAGGCCTACCGCCAGGGAATGGCCTTCCATCACGCGCGCGCGCACCGCGAGCAGCATACTCTTCAAACGTCCCTTGTCCGCCTGCTGCGACACGGCCCGCAGACATTCCTCCAGCGGCAGGCCGGCGCGCACCAATGTGGCGAGCTGGCGCGTGATGAGGGCGAGTTCCGTGGCGCTTATGCCACGCCGCAGGAACGCGTAACGTTTACGCTCCTTCGCCTCGCGCTGGGCGACCTCTTCCACGGTGAGCGGGACCCAGCCCTGCTCACGCAACTGCTGACGGATCTGCCGTGCCGCATCGCCCTCGAGGACGCCCCGTTTCTCACGTCCGCGGGCATCCAGCGCCGTATATTCGAATGCACCCATGGTTCAACGCCGAGTTGGCTTGATCATGACCGAGGTTACAGACGGCCTGAGTTTCTGATTGAGGGGGTAATCAATGGCTTGCAGGAAATCGGGAAATCAGTCGCCCCGGGTCACGCGCAGTACCTCTTCGATCGAGGTGACGCCGTTCAGAACCTTGTCCCAGCCATCCTGACGAATCCCGGGAGAGTCCTCGCGCGCCTTGCGTTCAAGTTCATGCTCGCCGAGCCCATCATGAATCATGGCGCGCATGGGATCATCGATTTTTACCAGCTCATAGATGCCGGTTCTTCCCCGGTAACCCAACTGGTTGCAGAGACTGCAACCCGCCGGACGATACAGCGTTGGCGGGTTATCCGTGGAGACACCCAGGGCATCACAATCCGCGTGGCCGGCGGTATAGGGTTGCTTGCAGTCATCGCACAGCACCCGCACCAGTCGCTGGGCCAGTACGCCAATCATACTGGATGACAACAGAAAGGGTTCGACGCCCATGTCACGCAGGCGCGTCATCGCGCCGACGGCGCTGTTGGTATGCAGCGTTGAAAATACCAGGTGTCCTGTCAGGCTTGCCTGTACGGCGATTTCCGCCGTCTCCAAGTCACGGATCTCGCCGACCATGACCACATCGGGGTCCTGGCGCAGGATGGCGCGCAGCCCACGTGCGAAAGTGAGCTCAACCTTGGTGTTTACCTGGGTCTGGCCAATGCCATCCAAATAATATTCAATGGGGTCTTCGACCGTCATGATGTTACGGCGCTTGTTGTTCAACCGTTCCAGCGCCGCATACAGGGTTGTGGTCTTGCCGGAACCGGTCGGACCGGTCACCAGGATAATCCCGTGAGGCTTGTTGATCATGCCGTCTATCACATCCCTGGTAGGGGACGCCATCCCGAGATGCTCGAGGTCCAGATGCCCGGCCCGCTTGTCGAGCAGGCGCAACACCACGCGTTCGCCATTGCCCGAGGGTAAGGTCGAGACACGCACGTCGACGGCGCGACCGGCGACCCTCAGCGATATCCGGCCATCCTGCGGCAGACGTTTTTCCGCGATATCGAGACGCGCCATAACCTTGATGCGCGACACCAGCAGGGGTGCCAGCACGCGCTGTGGCTCGATCACCTCACGCAGAACGCCATCAACGCGAAACCGCACGACCAGACGATTTTCAAAGGGTTCGATATGGATATCCGAGGCATTTTCCTTCACGGCCTCGGTCAGCAGGGCGTTGATGAGGCGGATAATCGGCGCATCATCCTCGCTTTCCATCAGATCTTCCGGTTCCGGCAGTTGCTGGGCGATGCTGAACAGGTCCATGCCCTCGCCGAGGTCTCCCATCATCTGCATGGCCTCGCTGGAGTCCTGCTCATAGGCGCCTGCCAGCATGTTCTTGAAGTGCTCGTCATCGATGAGCTGCAGGGTGAGGGGGTGTTGCATGAAACGGCGCAATTCCACCAACGCCAGCGCATCCGTGTCAGCCCGGTGCATTACGATGACCCTGCCGTCTTGCTTGCCGGCAACCAGCACCCCATGACGTTTCGCAAACAAAAAAGGCGGACGTCGAAGGGCCATCTCGCCACCAGCCGACGGCGCATCCTCTTCCACCAGCGATCAGCCTCAGTCATACTCATTCCATGGACCAGTGAGGGCTCGATGAACCCTGCTGCGTGTCCTTTTTCGGTGGCGGTGGCGGTGGCGGCTCCAGCGGCGGCTGGCCAAGCGCCTTGGTGTCGCCCCACTGCGGCAATAACGGGGCTTGCTCTCCCGGCAGGAGGTTGACGCCATCCTTGCCCTCCTTGAGCTGCAGTGCCCGGAAGTAATCGTACTTGCTGCTGGTGTTCGATTCGGAAACAGCCGAGTCGCGGAGTATCACCGGATGGATGAAGACCATCAGGTTGGTCTTGGTCACCTTCCCCGCCTTGGATCTGAACAGGGCGCCGATGCCGGGCAAGTCTCCGAGTAGCGGGACTTTCTGTACGGATTCGTCGGTCTGCTTCTGGATGAGACCGCCCAGCACCACCACATTGCCGTCCCCCACCATCACCGCCGTCTTGATGGATCGTTTATTGGTGATGATGTCCGAGGCTCCGGCGATGCTTGGCGCAATGCTCGAGACTTCCTGTTCGATATCGAGTTTCAGCGCGTCACCCTCGTTGATCTGGGGCTTGATCTTGAGCGTCAATCCAACATCTTGACGCTGGATGGTCTGGAACGGGTTCACCGCCGTGGCGGCGCCGGTCGTGCCGCCCGTACCGGTACTGGAGAAGGAACCGGTAACAAACGGCACATTCTGGCCGATGATGATTTCGGCCTCCTCGTTGTCGAGGGTCACCAGCGTGGGAGTCGAAAGGATGTTGGTATTGCTGTCGGATGCCAGCATATTGATGACGGCAAGGTAGTTGAAATTGCTGTCCTTCTGTATCTTGCCGCCGCCGAGTAGCACGTTGCCTTTGGGCGTCGGGACGGTCCCGCCATTCACCACGTCGACGGCCGAGTTGATGACATCCGCGATATTGTTGCCGGTGTTGGTGAAATTGATGAGTCCGACCGGACTCACGCCATTACCGCTGTTTAAACCGCTGAACACCCATTGGACGCCCAGTTCACGGGCCGTATCCATGGAGACCTCGGCGATGACCGCATCGACCAGCACCTCGGCGCGGCGCACGTCGAGCTGGCTGATGATCCGCTTGAGGGTACGCATGACATCCGGTGGCGCGGTAATGACCAATGCATTCATGGCCTCGTCGGCCTGGATATCGAACTCACCCTTCGGCGCGTTGGCCTTGCCCTGCTGTGCCGCTTCCCCACCACCCTTGCCAACCCCCGTCAGCACCGCCACCAAATCCTTGGCTACGGCGTAATTGAGATACACCACATCCGTATTGCCACCGGTATCAAGCGGTGTATCCAGATGTGAAATGAGGGCGCGCAACCGGAGCCGGTCGGCATGACCGCCGCCCAGCAATACACTGTTGGTGCGTTCATCGGCGACCAATACCGGACCACCACCCTCGCCGCCACCACCCGGTGCCTTGCCGGCACCCCCCGGTGCGGCCTGCAGGCTGGTCAGGACGCGCACCACTTCCGCCGCGGAGGCGTGTTGCAGCGGGATAACCTCGATTTCGCTGTCGCTGACCTGGTCGATACGGCGGATGATACTGACCAGGCGTTCCACATTGGCCGCGTGGTCGGAGATTATCAGCACATTGGTTGTTGGGTAGGCCGCGAGATGGCCCTGCTGCGGCACCAGCGGGCGCAGTATCGGCACCAGTTGAGCCGCCGCCACATTGTTGACCTCCACGACACGAGTCACCATTTCATCACCTTGGCCAGTTTCCCTGTCAGTGACGGTCGGAATGTCCTCCTGCTTGGCATTGACATCCGGGACGATCTTGATGACCGCGCCACTGGGGACTGCGGCAAATCCGTGCACCTTGAGTATGGAGAGGAAAACCTGGTAGACCTCTTCGCTGTCCATCGGTCGTGATGAGATAACCGTAACCTTCCCCTTAACCCTCGGGTCTACAATGAAATTCCTGTTCGTAACCTCTGCGACCGTACTGATCAAGGCGCCAATGTCGGCATCCTTCAAGTTGAGGGTGACCGTTTCGGCTGAAAGCGGAGGCACGTGGACAAACCATGCCATCACGATCAGCACGAGGTATCTGGTAGTTTTCATAGTTGGTATTGCAACATCCGCTGAGCCTTCAGAACCCGTAAATTCTCATATATAACGGTTGCTTATACTGCATTACCGAGCAAAACACCAGCTAATCAGGCATTCTGAAGGTCAGGGTTTGCTGCTGATTACCCCGCAGCACCGTCATGCTGACAGTGTCGCCGCTCTGGGCACTTTTCAGGGCCTGCATGCCACTGGCCAGATTATCCAGGCTGATATCATTTAGCCGGGTGACTATATCACCGGGCTTGAGTCCCATCTGCTCGAACAGCTCCGGTTCCCTGCCTGGCTGCAGTGTATAGCCGATCATCTTGCCGTGATCATCCTTTTTCGGGATGGTTCGCACCAGACCGAAAAGTGAGTTCGGATTCCGCTTCAGGTTCTGTCGCAACGATTGCAGACGTTCCGAGGTATCGTTGTCCACGGTTTCCGGGCTGTACGTGCTCTCGGTTGCGACACTGATGATCGTACCGCCACCCGCTGTCTCTTCACGCGGCAGACGCAGTGTCTCGTAACGCCCGCCACGCAGCAGGATCACCTTGTCTGACTGGATCTCACTGAGTTCGGCATCGCCGGGCAGGATATCCCCTTTCGCATACATTTCCTCATTGCCGCGTTCATCGGCGATGATGGCGCGGGCAAGCTCGGGATCGGCAGAGGAAAAAGTGCCGTGCAATATCAGTTTGAGACGGGTATCCGGCGCATCGACAGGCACGGCCTGCTTGACGGGTTCCGCCTCTTGCGCGGCCTCGCCAAAGAGATGCCAGTTCGGCAGTTGGCGTACCAGTTCTTCCTGTTGATTGACCTGCGGCGTGACCGGTACGGCTTCAGGCGGCGCGGTCTCAACCGGTTGCGTCTTGTTGAAGATACTCCAGGTCGTCGCCGCCAGCAGCCAGGCGATCCACACGACCAGCAGCAGGTTGAGAAGCCTGATGGCATGCCGTGCCCAGTCGCTCTGCATCAAGCGCAGCAGGTCGGTTGACTGTAGTGTTAGCGCCTTCATTCTCAAGAGGTCTTTGCCGCGTGCTTCACCCGGTTGCTGGTTATCCGTGCCTGGAGCGTCGCTTATGTTTTGGCCCGGAACCCTTGTTTCCCGGCTTGTGCTGTGCTTTTCCCCGGCGGCCCTGCCCACCCTCGCGCCTTATCTTGACCGGCGGGTCGAGTTCCTGGATGTATCCCTCGGGCACCGGCTCCACCCTGATCTTTTGTCCAATATACTCCTCTATGTCCGGCAGTGAATAGACAAACTCTTCACAGGCAAAACTGACGGCATCGCCATCCTTGCCGACCCGCGCGGTGCGGCCGATGCGATGGACATAGTCCTCGGCATCTTGCGGCAGGTCATAATTGAAAACATGGCTGACATCGGGGATGTGCAGGCCGCGCGCGGCGACATCGGTGGCGATCAGTATCGGCAGATCGCCTTGCTGAAACTCCCGCAGCAGGTGTTGCCGCTTCTTCTGCGGCACATCGCCCGATAAGACGGCGCTCTTGAACCCGTTGCCTTCCAGATAGGCCCAGATTTGCTCGGCGCCGCGCTTGGTATTGGCGAATACGATGCTGCGGTTGGGGTCTACGTGCTTGAGTATGCTGACCAGCAGGGGGATCTTTTCATCATTCGAGATGTGGTAAAGGACCTGCCGCACGCGTGCAGCCGTCACCCGCTCCGGTTCGATATCGACCTGCACCGGATTGTTCATGTGCTCATAGGCAAGCTCGGTTACCCGGTGCGAGAGTGTCGCCGAAAACAACAGACCGAGCCGCTGTTCCGGCGGCGGACAGCGGCGCAGCAGATAACGTATATCCTTGATGAAACCCAGATCGAACATCCGGTCCGCTTCATCCAGCACGATCGCGGTAATTTTCTTCAGATCGTAAACATGCTGCTTGTGGTAATCGATCAGCCGGCCCGGTGTGCCGATCAGGATGTCCACGCCGGCCTCGATGGTCTCGCGCTGGGTGTCATAACCGGTCCCGCCATAGGCGAGGCCCGGCTTCAGACCCGTATGGCGACCCAACACCACGGCGTCCGAATGAATCTGGATGGCCAGTTCGCGTGTCGGCGCCACCACCAGCGCCCGCGGCTGTGAAGGTTTGCGTTTCCCATCGGCCGGATGGGTCAACAAGCGTTTGTAAACCGCGATCAGGAACGCGGCCGTCTTCCCGGTACCCGTCTGCGCCTGTCCGGCAACATCCCTGCCCTGCAAGGCCAGCGGCAAGGTTTCCGCCTGTATCGGCGTGCATTTTGAAAACCCCGCTTCATCAATACCTTGCATCAGCACGGCAGGTATATCGAGATCGGAGAAGGATATATCCGTTAAATGGGTTTCACTCATGGCCGTCTAGGATACCGTAATTTATTGTTTTTCGGGCTTGTAAAATGATTCGAATTAAGCTCAAATGCGCTATTAGTTGACATGTGACGCAATTGATACAGGCACACACCCGTCACCAGGCCGGTCAAGCTGTTCTAGCGGACGGCGCCTCGCCATGCCTAACCGGCTACATTCCAAATTGATAAGAACATTACGGGCGTGGCAATGCACGCGGCATGGTGGTGAATTATCAGGTTGCATGTAATCAGGCAGGAGACATCGAACTGTGAGTGGCAACATCATTTACGTGACAGATGATAACTTTGAAACCGAAGTCCTCAACGCTTCTGCTCCCGTGCTGGTCGACTACTGGGCGGAATGGTGTGGCCCCTGCAAGATGATTGCGCCGATACTCGATGAAATTGCCAGCGAATACACCGGCAAAATCAAGGTAGCCAAACTCAATATCGATGACAACCCGCAGACTCCACCCAAGTACGGCATACGCGGCATACCCACGCTGATGCTGTTCAAGAACGGCAACGTCGAAGCAACCAAGGTGGGCGCGCTCTCCAAGTCGCAACTGACCGCATTCATCGACAGCAATATCTGAATCACTGACGGGGGTAGACGTTTAATGCGGCACATGCTAGCGTAACGCAAAATTTAAAATCACCTTCGTTCCGGATCCCGCACGCGCTCGGAACGGCATTTCCCAGTTTCCATTTTCATGTTCCCCGGCCACGGCCGTATCCATTCATTCAAAAAATACGCATCCAAGACACCCTATGAATCTCTCCGAACTCAAGCTGAAACCCGCCAGCGAACTCATCACCATAGCCCAGGAAATGGGTATCGAGGGAATGGCGCGGTCCCGCAAGCAAGACATCATTTTCGCCATACTCAAATCCCACGCCAAAAAGGGCGAGGACATCTTCGGCAACGGGGTGCTGGAAATACTCCAGGACGGATTTGGCTTCCTGCGTTCGGCGGACAGTTCCTATCTCGCCGGCCCGGATGACATTTATGTTTCACCCAGCCAGATACGCCGCTTCAGCCTGCGCACCGGGGACACCGTGGATGGCAAGATCCGCCCGCCCAAGGACAGCGAACGCTACTTCGCTCTGCTCAAGGTGAGTGAAATCAACTACGAAAAACCGGAAAATGCGAAGAACAAGGTCGCCTTTGAAAACCTGACGCCGCTCCACCCCAATGAACGGATGACCCTGGAACGCGGCAATGGCAGCACCGAAGACATCACGGCGCGCGTCATCGACATGGTGGCGCCGCTCGGCAAGGGTCAGCGCGGCCTGATCGTATCACCGCCCAAGGCCGGCAAGACCATGCTGCTGCAGAACGTGGCGCAGTCGATCACCTCCAACCACCCGGAGTGCTACCTGATTGTCCTGCTCATCGATGAACGCCCCGAGGAAGTCACCGAGATGGTGCGATCGGTCCAGGGCGAGGTCGTCTCCAGCACCTTCGACGAACCGGCCAGCCGCCATGTGCAGGTTGCCGAGATGGTCATCGAAAAGGCGCGTCGCCTGGTTGAGCACAAGCGCGACGTGGTCATCCTGCTCGATTCCATCACCCGCCTCGCGCGCGCCTACAATACGGTGGTGCCCTCCTCCGGCAAGGTACTCACCGGTGGCGTGGATGCCAACGCCCTGCAGCGTCCCAAACGTTTCTTCGGCGCGGCCCGCAACATCGAGGAAGGCGGCAGCCTGACCATACTCGCCACCGCCCTCATCGACACCGGCTCTCGCATGGACGATGTCATCTACGAGGAATTCAAGGGCACCGGCAACCAGGAGATCCATCTTGACCGCAAGATCTCCGAGAAACGCGTCTACCCGTCGATCAACATCAACCGCTCCGGCACCCGCCGCGAGGAACTGCTGACCGACCCGGCCGAACTGCAGAAGATGTGGATCCTGCGCAAGCTTCTGCACCCCATGGACGAACTGGCCGCCATGGAATTCATGCTCGACAAGCTGAAGGCCACCAAGAGCAATGCCCAGTTCTTCGAATCGATGAAACGGCAGGGATAGTGAGAAGTAAGAAGTAAGAAGTGAGAAGTAGAGAAGTGAGAAGTGAGAAAATAATAGCCACTGGAGCAAACGGAAACAGTTCAATCACCCCAGATCATTCAGGCCCGGCTTTTGTAGGGTGCGCCGTGCGCACCGACTCCACCAAGATCAGCGTTTAACGATTTCTAGTTACTTCCTCCGTGTGCTTCGATGTACAGGGATGTACGAGTGTCGCGTGAGGCTGGAAGCCGGAAGCGACCCGTGGCCATTACGATCTTTTTAACCCTTCACATATCACGTTTCACTTCTCACTTCTTACTTCTTACTTCTCACTTCTCACTTTTCACTTTCACTTCCTACTCTCCCAAGTTCCGCAGCCGCCGTATGCGCAGCTCAAGCGGCGGATGGGTAGCCATCAAGCTGCTGGCCTGTTCGGAGAAATTCCTGAATGGATTCACGATGAACATGTGCTGTGTCGCGCGGTTGGCGCCCGTGAAGGGTTTTGCGCTGAGCTCGAGTTTTTCCAGCGCGGAAATCAGACCTTCCGGGTGGCGCGTCAGGCGCACGCTGGTGGCGTCGGCGAGAAACTCCCGCTGCCGCGACACCGCCATTTGCACCAGACGGGAAAACAACGGCGCGAGTGCGGCAAAGACCAGTAGAAACAGCACAATCACGACCGCGCCGCCGCCCGCGCGGCCGCCTGATTGCCGCGAACGGCCGGAGAAACGCAGTGAGCGCAGCGCGCCGTCACAGACCAGCGCAATCAGCCCGACTATGACACCGACCGCGGTGGCATAACGAATATCCCAGTTCACGATATGCCCCATCTCGTGCCCGATGACGCCCTGCAGTTCCTCACGATTGAGCGCATCCAACAAGCCGCGCGTCACCCCGATCGAGGCGCGCGCGGGGTGCATGCCGGTGGCGAAGGCATTGAGCGCATCCGTCTCGATCACGCAGACGCGCGGTTTGCGTATGCCGGCCGCTATGGCCATTTCCTCGACCACGTTGTGCAGTTGCGGTTCCTCATCAACGCTGACAGGATCGGCCCCGGTCATGCGCAGAATGATCCGGTCTCCGGCGCGAAAAGAGATCCATGACCAGACGGCGCCGATGAAACACAGGACAAGAGCCGTCCATCCTCCCCATCGGCTGGCAAACCAGATGGTTTCGTTTTCCACCGGGATATTTCCCGTCATGGCCTGCAGACTCCAGCCCAGCAGGTAGCCCAGCACGACCAGGACCAGCAGCAGCACCAGCACCAGTCGCCGCGTCGCCCGCTGATTGGCGCGCGCCGCCGCCATGAAGTCGGTCCGTCGCAGGACCTTGTTGCGCAGCAGGGGTTTTTCCTGCCAGTCACTGATCAGCGGCGCACCGCACTGCCGACAGGTCCTGGCGTGCGGGCGGTTGGCGGTACCGCACTCCGGGCATGGTTTGGTGGGTGAGGATTCCATCAAATGGCTTTGAAAACTCGAGACGTTAAAGGTGCAAAGTGAAACATTGAATTCTGATGGCCACGAAATCCACGGAAGAACACCGAAAAGTAATGAAGTAAGAAGTGAGAAGTGAAAAAATCCGCTCGGGCGCTGGGGCATGGATAGGCGGTGATGACCACGGGGTCCACTGATAGCTCAGGGAAGAACATTATACGTCACTCGCAGTGTGCACCGAGCGCATCCTGCGTGTGATTTTTATGAACTCCGTCCGTGTTTTCCGTGTGATTCCGTGGCTATTCACGATTCTCACTTCTCACTTCTCACTTCTCACTTCTCACGTTTTTTACTTTTCACTTTTCACCTGCCTTGTCAGCGCAGATCGACCCTGGGCGTCGCGGTTTCCGCCTCCGGCGTCTCGAAATAGGTCGCCTCACGGAAGCCGAACAGGCCGGCCACGAAATTGGATGGAAAGGACTGCACGCCATTGTTGAGCGCCATGACGCTGTCGTTGTAAAACTGGCGCGAGAAGGAAATCTTGTTCTCGGTCGCGCTCAGTTCCTCCATCAGGCGCGCGACATTCTCGTTGGCCTTGAGATCCGGGTAGTTTTCCATCAGGGCAAACAGCTTGCCCAGCGCGCCGCCCAGCACCCCCTCGGCGGCTATCGCCTCTTCCGGGCTGTGCGCACCGACGGCCTGGTTGCGCGCCTGGATCACTTTCTGCAGCGTCTCCTGCTCGTAGGACATGTAGTCCTTGACGACCTCGACCAGATTGGGAATCAGGTCGTGACGGCGCTTGAGTTGCACATCGATCTGCCGCCAGGCATTCTTAACCTGGTTATTGAGGCCGACCAGGCGATTGTAGAACACGATCCCCAGCAGGGGGACTCCTATGATGATCGCCACCAACACCCATCCGAATATTTCCATTCTTGCTCTCCTTTATAGCACCGGGTTATGGCCACGGAAGAACACCGGAAAGTAAAAAGTGAGAAGTGAGAAGTGAAAAAACCACTTGGCCGCGTGCATGGATAGACAGTAATAGTCAAGGATCCACAGCAGTTTACAAAGTACATCACGCATAACTCGCAGGGTGCGCCATGTGTATCCTGCGTGGAGATTTGAATTCCTTCCGGATTTCCGTGTGCCGATGTTCAGGGTGAACAATGTCGCGTGGGGCACGTCTGCAGGGTGCGGAGTAGGCAATGCAGGAGCAATTGCCGAGGAAGCCGGGAGCACCTGTGGCCATCAGGGTTCTCTTCTCACTTCTCACTTCTCACTTCTCACTTTTTCTCACGCGCTATCGCCCGGTAACCGATGTCCGTGCGGTAATACATGTCCGGCCATTTGATCCTGTCGATGCACCGGTAGGCTTTTTGCCGCGCCTCGGCGACCGTTACGCCCAGCGCGCAGACACACAGCACGCGTCCGCCGGCGGTCACGACACGCCCGTCCTTTTCCTGCGTGCCGGCATGAAAGACCTTGCAGTTCTCGTCGTCAGCCGCATGTATCCCTTCGATGACATCGCCCTTGCGGTAATCACCCGGGTAGCCGCCGGCGGCCAGCACCACCCCGAGCGCGGCGCGCTCATCCCATACTGCGTCCACGTCATCGAGCCTGCCTGCAAGCGCCGCCAGGCACAGCCCCACCAGGTCGGACTTGAGGCGCAGCATGATCGGCTGGGTTTCCGGGTCGCCAAAGCGCACATTGAATTCAAGCACCTTCGGGGTGCCGTCCGCGGCGATCATCAACCCGGCATAGAGGAACCCGGTGTAGGCATGGCCTTCCTCGGCCATGCCGCGCACCGTCGGGCGGATCACCTCGTTCATGACGCGCCGATGTATCTCGGAGGTGACCACCGGCGCCGGTGAATAGGCGCCCATGCCGCCGGTATTGGGCCCGGTATCGCCGTCATCGCGCGCCTTGTGATCCTGCGAGGTCGCGAGCGGCAGCGCCTGCGCGCCATCCACCATGACGATGAAACTGGCTTCTTCCCCTTCCAGGAACTCCTCGATGACGACCCGGTGACCGGCTTTCCCGAACACGTTGCCGCTCAACATATCATTAACCGCCGCGATGGCTTCCGCCTCGGTCCGCGCCAGGATCACCCCCTTCCCGGCCGCCAGGCCGTCGGCCTTGACCACGATGGGCGCGCCGCATTCATGGATATAGTCGAGCGCCTCGGGTACGCTGGTGAACGCCGCATAGCGCGCGGTAGGGATACCGTGACGCGCGAGGAAATCCTTGCTGAAGGTCTTGGAACCTTCCAGTTGCGCGGCGGCCTTTGTCGGCCCGAAGCAGCGCAGGCCCGCCGCGTTGAAACGATCCACCACTCCGGCGACCAGCGGGATCTCGGGCCCGACGATGGTCAACCCGACCGTGTGTTCCCTGGCAAAGGCCACCAGCGCATCGATGTCATTGGCCTCAATCGCGATATTCCGGACACCGGATTCGTGGGCGGTTCCGGCATTTCCCGGCGCCACGAACACCGTCTCCGCCTGCGGAGACTGCGCCACCTTCCACGCCAGGGCATGTTCACGGCCGCCGCCGCCGATAATCAGAATGTTCATCGCTCTATCTTATAGCCACGGAATCCACGGAAGAACATGGAAAAATGATTAAGTGAAAAGTAAGAAGTGAGAAGAGGTGAGAAAGACCGTTGGGCGCTGGTGCATGGATAGCGAGGAACTTCAGTGGCGATTGCAGAGGATTGAAATGCAGTATCTCTGGTACGCACGACGCACGAGCGGAAATTTTCACTTTTCACCTTTCAGTTCTCACTTTTTACTTTCCGTGTTCTTCGGTGGATTCTGTGGCTATCAGGGTTTTTCTTCTCACTTCTCACTTCTTACTTCTCACTTGTACTTCCGTCTACTTCTCATTCCCACTTTTTCTTTAATGCCGGAAATGGCGCATGCCGGTGAACACCATCGCCATGCCGTGTTCGTCGGCGGCGGCGATGACCTCGTCATCGCGCATGGAGCCACCCGGCTGGATGACGGCGACGATGCCGGCCGCGGCCGCCTGGTCGATGCCGTCGCGGAACGGGAAGAAGGCATCCGAGGCCATCACCGACCCGCGCACTTCCAAGCCTTCATCCGCCGCCTTGAGCGCGGCAATCCTGGCGCTGTAGACCCGGCTCATCTGGCCGGCGCCGACGCCGATGGTCATGCCGTCCTTGCAGTAGACGATGGCATTGGATTTGACGAATTTGCCGACCCGCCAGGCAAACAGCAGGTCCTGCGTTTCCGCCGGCGTGGGTGCGCGCCGGGTCACGACCTTGAGATCGCGTTCACTCACCCGGCCGAGATCGCGGTCCTGCACCAGCAGGCCGCCGTTGACGCGCTTGAAATCCAGCCCCGCAGCCGGCTCGTCACCAAAGGCGCCGCATTCCAGCACGCGCACATTCTTCTTGGCGGCCAGTACCGGCAGTGCCGCCGCCTCGACCGCCGGGGCGATGATGACCTCGACGAACTGGCGCTCGATGATGGCTTGGGCCGTGCCCGCATCCAGCGGCCGGTTGAAGGCGATGATGCCGCCAAACGCCGAGGTAGGATCCGTCCTGAAGGCACGCTCATAGGCTTCATGCAGGGTGGCGCCGAGCGCCACGCCGCAGGGGTTGGCGTGCTTCACGATCACGCAGGCCGGCCCCTCGGTGAAAGACTTCACGCACTCCAGCGCCGCATCGGTGTCCGCCACATTGTTATAGGACAGTTCCTTGCCCTGCAACTGCCGCGCGGTCGCAACCGAGGCCGCGGTGGGCTCATGCTCGACATAAAAGGCGGCGCGCTGATGCGGATTTTCCCCGTAGCGCATCGCCTGCACCCGGCGAAACTGGAAATTGATGGTGCGCGGAAACAGCTCACGCTCACCATCGGGGGTGATGCCGCCCAGGTAATTCGCGATGGCCCCGTCATAACGGGCCGTGTGTTCGAAGGTCTTGACCGCCAGCGCGTAGCGGGTGGCATCCGCGATGGCGCCATGCTGCCGCAGTTCCGAGAGCACCGGCGCGTAATCGGCGCCGTCGACGATCACGGTGACGGCCGCGTGGTTCTTGGCCGCGGCGCGCAGCAGGGTGGGCCCGCCGATATCGATCGTCTCGATCGCCGTCGCCAGGTCGCAGTCCGCGCGCGCCACGGTCCGTTCAAACGGATAGAGATTGACCACGACCAGGTCGATGGGCGCGATCCCGTTTTCCGCCATGACCGCCTCGTCGATGCCACGCCGGGCGAGGATGCCGCCATGCACCTTCGGATGCAGGGTCTTGACGCGCCCGTCCATCATCTCCGGAAACCCGGTGTAGTCGGACACCTCGACCACGGGAACGCCGGCTTCCGCGAGCAGGCGCGCGGTCCCGCCGGTGGACAGGATCTCGATGCCCAACGCGCTCAACCCCCGCGCGAATTCGGCAATACCGGTCTTGTCGGATACGCTGATCAGCGCTCTTTGTATTTTGTTCATAGGGGCATCTCAGGTTCGCGGGCAAGCCCGCTCCTACAATAGAAAGTAGGGTGGGTTAGCGTTTTTTGCGTAACCCACCAAGCGTTGCGCAGCAACACAACGCATTTTTTAGTGAGTGCCTGGCGGCACATCCGGTGGGTTACGGCACAAACTGACGTGCCTAACCCACCCTACATCGATTGTGGAATTCGCGCCGATCAAGAACCGGCGAAGCTACTGCTCCAGCCCGTACTGCTTGAGTTTCTTGCGCAGGGTCGCGCGGGTGATCCCCAGCATTTCCGCGGCCTGGGACTGGTTGCCGTCCACATGCTGCATGACGACATTCAGCAACGCCGGTTCCACCTCGCCCAGTACCATGTGATACAGGTCATTCACCTGGTGGCCGTTCAGGTCATCCAGGTAGAGTTCGAGCGCCGACTGCACGCTGCGCCGGATCGGCTGTTTGCGTCGCTCGCGTCTTACCGTCGACGTCATCATGCGGCCAATGCTTCCTGTTCGGTCAGCAGGGCGAAATAATCCCTGACCTGATTCAACTGTTCATCAGCCGATTCCGCCTGGTTGATATGCTGGCGGAAGCGGTTGCCGTCCGGCTGGCCCTTGCTGTACCAGGCGATGTGCTTGCGCGCGACGCGCACGCCGGTGTACTCGCCGTAAAACTCGTAGAGCTTGTCGAGGTGCCCCGCGAGGATGCGGCCGATCTCCTCGGGCGCCGGCGGCGGCAGCGGCTCGCCGGTGGCCATGAAATGGGTGATCTCGCGGAATATCCACGGCCGGCCCTGCGCGGCGCGCCCGATCATGACGGCATCGGCCTGCGTGAAGCGCAGGACCTCGGCGGCCTTTCGCGGCGAGGCGATATCGCCGTTGGCGATGACGGGTATCGACACCGCGGCCTTGATGGCGCGCACCGTGTCATGCTCGGCCTCGCCCCGGTAACCGCAGGCGCGGGTGCGCCCGTGCACGGCCAGGGCCTGGATACCGGCCTGTTCGGCGATGGCGGCGATGCGCGGGGCGTTGCGGTGTGCGGGGTCCCAGCCGGTGCGGATCTTCAGGGTAACCGGGACATCGACGGCCGCAACCACGGCATCGAGAATGCGGCCAACCAGCGCCTCGTCCTGCAACAGGGCGGAGCCCGCCATGACGTTGCAGACCTTCTTCGCCGGGCACCCCATGTTGATGTCGATGATCTGGGCTCCCTGCGCGACGTTGTAGCGGGCGGCATTCGCCATCATGTCCGGATCGGCCCCGGCGATTTGCACACAAACCGGTTCGGTTTCACCGGCATGGTCAATTCGACGCCGGGTCTTTTCGCTGCCCCACACGAGCGCGTTTGAGGAAACCATCTCGGACACGGCCAGACCGGCGCCGAGCGAACGGCATAGCAGCCGAAACGGCCGGTCGGTAACGCCCGCCATGGGTGCGAGTATCACGTTGTTCGGTAGTGTGTAAGGTCCTATTCGCACCGGATTTGTGTCTTTTCTTGGGGATTCCGGGGGTGAAGGACGCAGAATGATACTCGCATCCACGGTCAGGATAAAGTGGCGCAAAGCGCCGTACGGAAGGGCCTGAAAATCAGAGAAATTCGAACTGGAAGGAAACCGCGTCCTCGCCCGGATCTTCGATCTCCAGCATCACCTGCAGCGGCGTATCCGTCGCCATACCCGCCTCGATATCGGTCTGCTCGCCGAGGTATTCGGCGGGTTTGAAACGGCGCGCCGCGACGGGTGTACCGGAGGGATTCGAGAAGGTGATGGCAAGGACCGGGTAAGGCTGGGTAAAACCGGCGCGGTTGACGAGGGTGGCGTTGATTTGCAACGCACCCGCGACCTGCGGATGCTTGCGCACATCGCGGCTGACCA
The DNA here is from genome assembly GCA_963773065.1 of uncultured Gammaproteobacteria bacterium. Classification (GTDB taxonomy): domain Bacteria; phylum Pseudomonadota; class Gammaproteobacteria; order UBA9214; family UBA9214; genus CAVQCA01. The sequence goes on along the minus strand of CAVYZN010000009.1, from coordinate 180,238 downwards.
GTTCGATGCGGGACAGGTCGACCCGCAGGGGCAGCTCACAATGCAGGAAGGAACAGAGACTTTCCAGTTTGGGGCGCCAGACGCTCTCCGCCGCCAATTCGGTGCGGTTGAAGAACAGCCATTGCCCGCCCAGCAGCAACGACAGCGCGCCGATGATGACCCCTTTAGCGAGATTCCGCCAGGTAAGAGTGCTTCCTGACATGGCGCCGGAAAACTCCGGCTGCATCAGGATGCCGGCGGCGCTGTTGTCAGCGAAGACATCATACCCGTCATCCGCCTCGACCTCTCCGCCGGCATCACCAGACCCAACCGGCCGTTCATACACGTGTTGATTCGCTTGCGGGGCATGGTACTCGGCAAGCGCCGCCTGAACCGTCGCCAGATCCTCATACACATAATCAAAGGCGCGAAAGACCTGGCCACACTCCCCGCAGCGCACCCGTCCAGCGGCCGCAAGCAGATGCTCGGCCTTAATGGCAAAAATCGTCGAGCATGTCGGGCAGAAGGTATACACGGCGGCTAGTCTACTCTTTCACTATAGGAAAGGTAAAAGGTGTCCCCACTTTTTATGGTCACGGATTATGGCCACGGAATCCACTGAACCCACAGAAAAAAGTAACAAGTAAAAAGTGAGAAGTGAGAAAACCCGCTCGGGCATGAGTGCACGGGTAGGCGTGCGTCCCTAGTAGGCACGACGGAATCTACATAAAAGTTTTGGAATATTTCCGTGTACTTCCGTGTACTTCCGTGGCCATCTTTCTTCTCACTTCTCACTTCTCACTTCTCACTTCTTACTTCTCACTTCTGACGTCTCACGTTCTTTCACCCCCTCCAGCAGCACCCATCCTTCACGTTTCACGGGCTCGCGAAACTCGAACCACGGCCGGTACGCCGCGATAACCTCGCCGGCCTGTTCCGCAAGAATACCCGTCAAAACGATATGGCCCCGCAGGGACACGTGGCGGGCCAGGGTCTCGGCAAGCTCGATCAGCGGGTTGGCGAGGATATTGGCAATCACCAGATCGGCCGGTTGCGCATCCAGGGCGTCCGGAAACAATGCTTCCAGATCCTCTCCAATACCATTGCGCACGGCATTTTCCCGCGTGGCCTGCAACGCTTGCGGATCGATATCCACGGCGCGCACCTGACTTGCGCCCAGCTTGCCGGCCGCGATGGCGAGTATTCCGGATCCGCAACCATAATCAATGACATCCCGATCCAGCGGCGGATGCGCATCCAGCCACTCCAGGCACAGCGCGGTGGTGGCATGCGTGCCGGTCCCAAAGGCGAGCCCCGGATCCATGTGGACCGTGACGGCATCCGCTACAGGAGGTGACTCACCGCTCGGCACCACCCACAGGCGCGCGCCAAACCGCATGGCGTGGAAACTATCCCGCCAGGCGCTGGACCAGTCACGGTCTTCCAGATAGTCAATCCGAAGCTCGATCTCCGCGTCATGCAACGCCTCGCGCAGGCGTTGCGTTATTCGGGCCGGATCACAGCCGTCCGGCAACAACGCCACCACGCGGGTTGCCGACCACACCGGATGCTCTCCCAGGGCCGGTTCGAGAATCGGCTCATCGGCGGCATCCTGGTAAGTCACGGAAAGCGCGCCGGCATCGACCAAGACCTCGGTGGCAGCTTCTGACCTTTCACCAGTGACTACAACAGATAATTGCAGCCAGGTCATGTGAGAAGTGAGAAGTGAGAAGTGAGAAGTGAGAAGTGAGAAGTGAGAGCAAAGAATGGCCACGGGTCGCTCCCGGCTTCCTCGGCAATTGCTCCTGCATTGCCTAAAGCGCCTACATTTGGTGCCCTATCTCCTCGGTAACTGCTCCATGCGTTACCCTACCTCCTACATCCCTGTAGTCGTGCATCCCTGCAGTCGTGCCCTCACGCGACACTTGTACATCCCTGTACATCGAAACACACGGAAATACACGGAAATAAAAAACGTGAACACTCTCGTCCAAAACAGGATATGACGTTGGGCCGTCCCGCAGGTGTAGGGTAGAGGTGAAGTCGCCAAACCCACCTGACCTGGACCGAAGGAGGCCCAACGTGAGAGCATCATGCAGCATGTTCAGCCAGATCCTCAAGCTGGTTCCGCACGTATTGAGTTTGAGCGCATGGTCAAGGCAGACCAGTGCCGAGTATGCTGCGAAAGGGTTTTCCGAGTTGGAGCCAGTTCGTGGCCATGCTGTTCTGCCAACTGGGGCGAGCGCATTCGTTGCGCGAGATTGAAGGCGGGCTGAAGAGCTGCGAGGGCAAGCTTGCTCACCTGGGCATCGAGGCGCCGGCGCGCTCCTCGCTTTCCTACGCCAACGCGCCATCGTCCGTGGGAGCTGTTCCAGCAGGTCTTTCTACGGGCTGTTCGAGACCGTGGCCGCCAGCGTGCGCGCACCGCGCAAGTTTCGCTTCAAGCACAAACTGGTGAGCCTGCGATTCCACGGTAATCGACCTGTGCCTGTCGATGTACGACTGGGCGAAGTTCCGGCGCACCAAGGGGGCGGTCAAGCTGCACCTGGTGCTCGATCACGACGGCTACTTGCCCTGCTTCGGCATCATCACCGAGGGCTCGGTGCATGATGTGAAGGTGGCCCAGCAGATTCACCTTTCGCGCCCGGGCACCATCGTGGTCGATGACCGGGGTTACAACGACTACCGGCTGTTCGCCAAATGGACCGAAGCGGGCGTGTTCTTCGTCACCCGCATGAAGGACAACGCCCAGTTCGAAGTCATCGAGGAGCGCGAGCCGCCGCAAAACCGCCGCATCCTGCGCGACCAGACGATTGAACTGAGCGGCGCTGGTGCGCAAGAGAAGTGCCCGCACCGGTTGCGCCGCATCGAGGCCGTGCGCGAGGACACCGGCGAGACGCTGGTGTTTCTGACCAACCATCACGGCCTGGGCGCCAGCACCATTGCCGCCATCTACAAGGACCGCTGGGCGGTCGAGCTGTTCTTCAAGGCCCTGAAGCAGAACTTGAAGATCAAGACCTTCGTGGGCACCACGGCCAACGCGGTGAAGACCCAGATTTGGACCGCACTGATCTCGATGCTCCTGCTGCGCTACCTGCAACTATCCTCGCGCTTCGGCTGGAGTCTCTCCAATCTGGTGGCCCTGCTGCGCATGAATCTCTTCACCCATCGCGATCTGATGGCCTGGCTCGACAAGCCCTTTGCCATCCCGCCCGATCCGCTGGACAACCCTGAGGCCGCCCTGGCCTTGGTGCCGTATGCCAGCTCGGGGCTGTTTTGGACAGCAGTGATGTCATGTATATACTGAAAAGCTCGCTAATACTCTTCGTGTCATAAAATAAGGCATCATGCCGGCCTCTTCAAGTGCTTTATGAGGTTCGCCATGGGTCTGAGTCTGGAAGCACAGTTTAAGAAGTACAGTGACACTATCGCGAACACGCCGATGCCCGCCGATCGTGAGCAACCGGCGCGCTGGTACATCAAGCGATCGATGTTGCCGGGTGAGCGCAAGAGCGTGGAGCCGATGGCGGCGCGCGTGCAGCCGCAGAATGTACGCTCGGCGCATCAGTCGATGCATCACCTGGCGGCCGAAGCGGCCTGGAGCGACGAGGCGATGTTGTCGGCGGTGGCCGGGGCCGTGCTTCCCAAGCTGGTGCGTGAGGATATGCCAGTGCTCTGCATCGTGGACGTCACGGCGTTTGCGTAGAAGGGTAACCACTCGGTGGGGGTCGCGCGTCAGTACTGCGGCCAGACTCGTGAGCAGGACAACTGCCGAGTGGCGGTGTCGCTGTCTATCGCCATGCCCTTCAGCAGCCTTCCTATCACCTATCCATTGTACTTGCCGCCCGCGTGGACCGGCGATGTGGCGCGTCGCCGCCAGGTCGGCGTGCCCGAGGCGGTTGGCTTCGAGACCAAGCCGGCGTTGGCGATGCGCCAGATCGAGGCGGCTTTGGCGTCTGGTTATCCGCGCGGCGTCGTTCTGGCGGATGCCGCCTACGGCGACTACACGGCGTGGCGCGAGCAACTGGCTGCGCACGAGTTCACCTATGCGGTGTGCGTACGGCCGGGGACGACGGTATGGTGGGGTGAACATCAACCGCTGACCGAGCCGAAGCCTCAAGGCCAACGCAGCAGAGCGCGCCGGCGACTCCAGCGGGACGACGATCATCAGCCGATTTCCGTAGCCGAGTCGGCGCAGGTGCTGCCGGGGAAGCGATGGCGGACGGTGACCTGTCGCCCGGGGGTGTCTGGCCGTTGCTCGCTTTCGCGCGGGTGCGCGTGCGTGCGTCTCACCGTCACCGTCCCCGGGACGAAGAGTGGCTGATCATCGAATGGGCAGAGGGTGCCGATGAACCGGCCCACTACTGGTGCAGCAATCTTCCCAGGAACCTGCCCTAGCAGGAGATGATCTACATGGTGATGGTACGCTGGCGCATCTAGCGAGATTACGAGGAGCTCAAGCAGTAGCTTGGGCTGGGTCACTACGAAGGCCGCAACTGGAGAGGCTTCCATCATCACGCGAGTCTGTGCATTGCCGCTTACGGTTTTCTGATGCTGGAACGCCTCGCCGGCAGTAAAAAAAACTCCGTTCAACTCAAAGCGCCTACCCTACCCACCCGCTTGCGCCCGCGCGGGGCTGGAACCGATGCAGCGACATGAGCCGACGTCGATCGCCACCTGCCGTTTCCGGCTGGCACGCGCCATCGCCAGAACACTGCTACAGTGTCCCTGTTGCGGGCGCCCAATAGTGAGGCGAATTTAATAACACAGTAGTACTAAGTAAGTGCCATTCAACCTTTGAATCCTTTTTAACTCAAGTCTAGCTTGAAACCGGGTGGGATTGCCCGACTTTGTTGAAGAGGAGTTCGATGTCATTTTTTAATGCGGCGTACTGGCCCATCGTTTTCTACGCCTGCGTTGCGCCGACTGCGCCTATGAGAAGCTCGTGGCCTTCTCCTATAGCGTGGCTTTTGCCCCCGCCTGCGGTGCCCGACGCATGGTGGAGACAGACGCCCACCTGGTTAATTTCGTCATTCCCTGGGTGCCGGTGCGCCAATGGGTGCTGTCATTTCCGATCCCGCTGCGTTACCTCTTTGCCGCCCATCCCCATCTGCTCGCACCCGTGTTGCAGATCATCCACCGGGTCATTGCGGCATTTCTGATCAAATAAGCAGGAATAAAACGCACCCAAGCCGACACCGACGCCGTCACCCTCATCCAGCGCTTTGGCTAGGCCGCCAATTTCAATATTCATCTGCATTGCCTCATGCTCGATGGGGTCTATCGCACCACTAGCGGCGTACCGGTATTCCATTCCGTTCGCGCCCCTACCCCCTCGGGAGAGTTGAAGGCTTTACTCAGCCGGATCATAAAACGCCTGCTGCAGCTATTAACCCGCAAAGGTTATCTCATTGAAGAGCAGGGAATGACCTGTCTGGCCGAAACCGATCCGCATACCGCGCTGGCGCCCCTGCAATCAGCGGCCTGCACCTACCGCATTGCGCTTGGGCCCGGGGGCGGGTCAGGAAGTGTTGAGCCTGCAAACGGTCATCAGTCAACCGGCGTACCCACGCAACAATGCTGTGTCGGCGCGTACGGCTTCAGCCTCCATGCCGAGGTACGCTGCGCCATCGATCAGCGCCACAAACTCGAACACTTATGCCGATACATTACCCGTCCGGCTATTGCTAACGAACGGCTTACACTTGGCACCGAGGGCCTATGAGTGGATAGAAAAGTCCCCAATCCTGGACCCAGGAGACGGGTGATTGACACCCCGCAGGTTCAGCAGTACTTTCACTTTTGAGGAAAAAGGCCTTTTAAAAGTCCTATACGTGGCCTGCCGGAATTGATCGCTCAGACTCCAGACGTGTATGTGAACATTGCCGTCAAGAAGCAGCAATCTTAATCACCTCTTGACGCTGAGAGCCGGATTACGCGAGCGAATGCAGCGCACGGCACTGTGCGATGGTAAACCCTTTGCACAGCACCTTGAACGGGCATACGGGAGATGTGTGTTAAGTGGTATAACGCTCAAACGTAGTCAGACTACCACCCAACGAAGATACGCGGAGTTCCGAGCCGCAGTCGGCAATCGGATCAATAAGGAGCAAATTACGAAATGCTTATAAACAAAATTGGCGCGGTAGCGAAGATAATCAGCGAAATATACGGCCCGCTCACCTTTCGAATCCTGGAAATCGGCGCATTGCCACTGGAGGGCGTGACGGAACCGTTTCACCCGCTATTAGACGCATTTCCTGGAACCGAAATCATTGCGTTCGAAATCGACGAGAAATTATGTGCGGACCTGAACGGCAAGGCAATACCGGGGCTCAAGTACTTTCCGGTGGCGCTCGGTCGCAAACAGGAGCACCGTGCGCTTTACGAAACATCACATCCGATGTGCACCTCGCTCTTCAAACCGAATGAAGAGCTAATGCGTTTGTATCATAACCTGGATGTCGCGATGCTGAAATCCGTTGGTCAGATCGACACGGTGAGTCTGGATCATTTTACTAGAGAGCATGAAATCGCCGGCGTCGATTTTATCAAAATCGATATCCAAGGAGCCGAACTGGACGTATTCAAGGGCGGCATCCATACCTTGGAACAAGTGGTCGCGATTGTTAGCGAAGTGGAGTTTATTCCGCTCTATATTGATCAACCGCTATTTGGCGACGTCTGTAGTTACCTTACGGATCGGGGATTCATGTTCCACAAGTTTCTCGGCCTGGCTGGCCGAACGATCAGGCCGCTAGTCGTAAACAATGACCTCAACTTCGCGGTTCAGCACATGTGGGCGGATGCGCTATTCATGAGAAATATCGAAGAACTCGCCGTCCTTCCCGCGGAAAAGTTAATAAAATTGGGGGTGTTGACTTATTTATATCAAAGCCCGGATGTGTCATACCATTGCTTCCGCTTGTTCGATGAGGGGAACAAGACCGGTCTTGTTCAAAAACTATTCCGCTAGCGAAGCAAAAAAGACAACACGCCAGCAACGCGTGCCGGCTAACCCTATTCCAGTGGCTTGGCACCTGCCCATAGCTCGCAATTCAGATTGAATTCAGATCTGACCGCCAGAGACGAATTCGGTTCGGGACGTTTGAAAGGCCGCTGCGCATACGAACTATTGATAATTACATAACCATATGACATGTTATCGCCTATTCACGTATAATAGCGATGTCAGTGTGACATCGGGAGTACGCCATGGCGGTGAAGATGGACGCGGCGACCAAGCGCCGAATTCGTGCCGGTCGTCTGCTGTTAAAAGGCAAGACACCACCCGAGGTAGCCAGAACCGTTGGCGCACCGCGGCAGACCGTGTATCGCTGGTTCAGTGTTTTGCAGGAACACGGCATTCCAGGGCTTGCGCCAGATGAGCAAGGGAGGCCGTCCGGCGTGGATATCGGTCGAACAATTGGACGCGCTGCGCGAGTTGCTATTGGCCGGGCCCATCGCCAATGGATATGGCACCGATCTGTGGACACTCAAGCGGGTACGCCTGCTGATCGAGAACCATTTCGGCATCACCTACAGCGACGTCCACGTGTGGCGTATCCTGGGTGCCATGGGCTTCTCCAGCCAGAAACCCGAGAAGCGCGCGATCGAGCGCAACGAAGAGGCCGTGGCGCATTGGAAGAGGCGCACGTGGCCTGCACTCAAAAAAAAGCCTGCCGCGAAGGCCGGGTAATCCTTTTTATCGACGAGTCGGGCCTGTCCGAACGGCCCACGCGGGTACGCACTTGGGCGCCGCGAGGGCAAACGCCAGTCATCCAGTTCCATTTCAACTGGAAACAGTTGTCGATGATCGCCAGCGTCAGTTTCACCAGCGCCTACTTTCGTCTGCATCCGGGTACGATCAAGAGTCCGCAGATCGTGGCATTCCTGAAAGCACTGATCGCACAGATCAAGCAGCCGCTGCTAATCATCTGGGATGGACTTCGGGCGCACCGTTCCCGGATGTTACGCGACTACGTCGATACCCTCAACGGGCATATCGCCATGGCCTTCCTGCCGCCTTATGCACCGGAGCTCAATCCAGTCGAATACCTATGGGCCTGGCTCAAGCGTCACGCGCTGGCGAATTTCTGTCCGAATTCCATTGCGGACCTGGCCCACACGACACGCAGCAAGCTCAAATCCGCGCAGCGCGCACCACGCTGGTCGCAGCGTTCTGGAAACAGGCAGAGTTGTTCTGATGTCACGTGGTTATGTAATTATCAATAGTTGGCGTCTGCGTTCCATCTCGGCCGACGGATAGCCTAGGCTGCGAAAACTCTCGAGCAGAGCGTGGTGTCCTGCCCCGGAGAAATAGGACGAATATTCAGACAGTCGTTCGAATTGCTCCGCGATAGCGGCAACTATCCATGAGGACGAGTGGTCTGCGATTGGGCGCATCAACCCGGGAGCTTGCGGCGGCAGAAATGGTTCTCGTTCATCTATACTGGCATGACGTTTTGCATCGCCACGAGTAATTGCTCATACGCGATTACCGCGAGGTTGCGCTGTCCCCAATCTGCTGCCGCGCGCGCGAATGACAATAAACGACTGAAACTATTTCCAGATCCCTGCACAACTGCCAAGAGAAGATCACATGCTTGCGCCAGATACCCGATCCGCTGCGTGAGCGGTTTTCCACCGTCATAGGCTGCGGCGTAACATTCGAGTGCTTGAAGATACGCCTTGCCGCTTTCTGTACCCTGCAACTGCGGCCAGGCCGCGATCCAGGATTGACGCAACTTTATCTGCCACTCTTCCGGTTCGATCCACGATATCGTTAGGAAACTGTCGGCGGGAACTTGTACCGACTCGTACGCTGTCACTAGCAACTCTTTGCGTGCAAGCATTTCTGCGCGATCGCGCTTGCAGGCGAACAAATTGAGTTGGTAGGGGTCGATATTCTGTGTCGCATCAAACGGCACGAGTACACCGAGCCCTGGCACCAATCGATAGCTGTCATACTCCAGGGTCCGAAAGGCGTCGACCAAATCCAAATTGACCCGCTCGCCTGCCTTGATTTCGTACATGACAAGAGGCGAAGCCGCTGCAAGAAACTTCGCTGCGCCTTTCAATATCCTCTCTTCATGTCCCTCGGCGTCGAGTTTGACGAAAGCGATGTCAGACCAACCGTAGCGTGACATACATTGATCCATGGTATCCGTCTGAATCTCTTCGTAAGAGCCTTCGCGGATTGCGATCATTGGTTAAAGCGTTCAACTCCGAGTTGGGCGACAGACTCAAATAGCCGCTGCCCTGACGATCCGACAGAGCGGTGGTCATTACCTCCACATTGCCAAATGCATTCTTGCCCACGCTCTGCCGCAAGAATCCAGCCGTTTCGGTGCATGGTTCGAATGCCCACACCTCGCCCTGCGCCCCAACCACCGCGGCCGCGGTCAAGGTATAAATCCCGTAGTTTGCTCCAATGTCAATAACGCGATCTCCCGAACCAAGTACGCTGCGGACGAAACTAATTTCGTCCTCAAACCAATCTTCCTGCTCGAGCAGCACATAAGGAGTCATCAGGGAGATGTTGTTGGGTACGCAGACTTTGACGTTGCCCTTGATGCGCACAGTGAGCGTTGGATCGCTCGGTGAGCCAAAACGAAGTATCTGGTGAGTCACAATTTCTCTACTCCTTTCTGTCTCTTCCGTGATTTCATACCCTTCGGTGTGCACGGTGCACCATACGAGTGATGCTTTGATTTTTCCGTGTATTTCCGTGGCTTCCGTGGCCATTACGGTGCGCATGGCGCACCCTACCCCCGTCAAAGCCCCAGCTTCTTCTCCAGGTAGTGGATATCGGTCCCGCCTTCCATGAAGGCATGGTCCGTTATGATGTCCAGTTGCAGGGGCACGTTGGACTTGATGCCGTCGATGACGATCTCGTTGAGCGCCACGCGCATGCGCGCCAGCGCCGATTTACGGGTCTCGCCATAGGCGATCAGCTTGCCGATCATGGAATCGTAGTAGGGAGGGACCCGGTAGCCGTTGTAGATGTGGGTGTCCATGCGGATGCCGGGGCCGCCCGGTGCATGGTACATCTCGATCCGGCCGGGCGAGGGCATGAAGTTTTTCGGGTCCTCGGCATTGATGCGGCACTCGATGGCGTGACCGCGGATCCTGATGTCCTCCTGGCGGTAGGAAATGCCTTCACCGGCGGCGATGCGCAACTGCTCCTTGACGATATCCACGCCGGTGACCATTTCCGTGACCGGATGTTCCACCTGGATACGCGTATTCATCTCGATGAAGTAGAACTCGCCGTCCTGGTAGAGGAATTCGAATGTCCCGGCCCCGCGGTAACGCAGCCGCTTGCAGGCATCGGCGCAACGCTGCCCCATCACCTGGCGTTGTTCCTCGCTAATACCCGGCGCGGGCGCCTCCTCCACCACCTTCTGGTGGCGGCGCTGCATGGAGCAATCGCGCTCGCCCAGATGGATGGCATTGCCTTCCCCGTCGCCCAGCACCTGGAACTCGATGTGTCGTGGCCGGTCGAGGTATTTTTCCATGTAGACCACGTCGTTGTTGAAGGCGTTCCTGGCCTCGGTGCGGGTCAGCGAAATCGCGGCCAGCAACGCGGCTTCCGCGTGCACCACGCGCATGCCGCGTCCCGCCGCCGCCGCCCGCCGCCTTGATGATGATCGGGTAGCCGATCTTGCGGGCCATGGCGATATTGGCCTTGTCATCATCGCCCAGCGGGCCATCCGACCCCGGCACGCAGGGCACGCCGGCGGCCTTCATGGCGCGGATCGCGGCGACCTTGTCGCCCATGGTGCGTATGGTTTCCGGCCGCGGACCGATGAACACGAAGCCGCTGCGCTCGACCTGCTCGGCGAAATCGTCGTTCTCGGACAGGAACCCGTAACCGGGATGGATGGCATCCGCGTCGGTCACTTCGGCGGCGCTGATGATGGCCGGGATATTGAGGTAACTGGCGGTGGAAGGCGCCGGACCGATGCAGACGCTCTCATCGGCCAGCAATACATGTTTCAAATCGCGGTCGGCGACGGAATACACCGCCACCGTGCTGATGCCGAGTTCCTGGCACGCCCGCAGGATCCGCAGGGCGATCTCGCCCCGGTTCGCGATGACGACCTTCTCCAGCATCAGCCGATCTCGAACAGTTCCTGACCGAACTCAACCGGTTGTCCGTTTTCGACCAGCCGGGCGGTAATCCTGCCGGCCTTGTCGGCCTCGATCTGGTTTAACATCTTCATGGCCTCGATGATGCAGAGCGTGTCACCGATGTTGACGTGGTGTCCCACCTCGACAAACGGCTTGGCGCCGGGCGACGGGGCCTCGTAGAACGTCCCGACCATCGGGGAAGTGACTACATGACCCTGGGGCGCCGGTTTTTCGGCCGCCGGCACGGGATCCGGACCGATCGCGGGCGCCTGCGCAGTGGGGGGCATGGTCGCGTACATCCCCGGCGCATAGGCCGGCATATACTGAGGCGCCTGCATGGCCGGGGCCATGCGACTGATCCGCACCGACTCCTCCCCTTCGTGGATCTCGATCTCCGCGATGTTGGATTCCGCCAGCAGCTCGATCAGCTTCTTGACTTTGCGTATGTCCATGTTAAAGCCTGGTTAATGTAGGGTGCGCCACGCGCACCATTGAAGCACTAGCCCCTCACGCTTCACGTTTCACTTTTTACTTCTCACTTTTCCCTTCCAGATACCGCACCGCCGCCCGCAAGGCCAGCTCATAGCCGATCGGTCCCAACCCCGAGATCACCCCCACGGCGACGTCCGAAAAATAGGATTGCTTCCGGAATTCCTCACGCGCATGGATGTTTGACAGATGGACTTCGATGAAGGGAATGCCGACGGCCTGCAGGGCATCCCTCAACCCGACACTGGTGTGGGTGAATGCCGCTGGGTTGATAATAATGAAGTCGATGCCGTCTTTCGGGGCCGCATGAACTCGCTCGATCAACTCATGCTCGGCGTTGCTCTGCAAGTTTGCCAGTTCCGCACCTTCCACCTCGGCCAGTTCGGCTAATCGCTTTATGATGTCCTCAAGCGCCGTGACTCCATAATGCTCGGGCTCGCGTGTTCCCAAGAGGTTCAGATTGGGCCCGTTGAGAACTAGAATTCTATAAGCGGCCATTTATGGACTCTTTCCTGGAGAATAAACAGCAGATCGAAGCGCTGGCCAAATTTTTACGTATAACACTCCAGTAAAATTTCGTAATTATGCATCATTCAGACAAATTGTCCAGATCATGGAATTTTGGTGTTAATTCTCACGATTTATTAACATATGGCCGCATATTTTAAAAATAGCTTCAATTTCTGACCGACCAGACAGAGTCGCGCGTACAAATTGAATTCACGGGATAATACAACCACTCAACAACCAACCTATTGCCCGGTTATAAGAGATAAACGACGCGTCGTAATGTTTCTGCCAGTATTGCGCCTACCCAGGAGTTCATATTTGCAATACTCTCCACAGGTATATGGCTCCTATCAACGCAGTCGAAGCATCGCATGAATTGATCATAGGTTCCTTAGACGACCATGAGTACAGCGCCAATGCCTAGAAGATTGCACATAGGTGGGCAGATTAAATCCGATGGGTGGGAGGTTTTGAATGCGATACCAGCCCCCTATGTCGATCATGTCTGTAATGCTAATAATCTATCTAAGTTTGCTGATAACACATTTACCGAAATATACGCATCTCACGTCGTCGAACATCTCGACTATAACGGTGAACTGACGGATACCCTCAAAGAATGGAACAGGGTTCTCGAACCAGGCGGAAGAGTATTCATCAGCGTTCCCGACCTGGATACGCTCGCGGGGTTAATTCTGGCGAAGAACAAGCTAACCGTTGGGGAACGGTTCTTTGTCATGCGCATGATCTTTGGAGGCCACATAGATAAATACGACTATCACGTCGTCGGATTAAATGAAGAATTTCTCACTGAATTCCTCAATACCTCTGGATATGTAAATATAAAAAGGGTGAAAGTTTTTGGTTTGTTCAATGACACGAGTTCCATGATATTCAAGGGAGTACCAATCAGCTTGAATATGATTGCCGAAAAACGCCGTAGTTCCGAGTCAACTGACGCATCAATGAATAAGGAAACTGGGCGTAACCAGCCCTGTCCCTGCGGTAGCGGGAAAAAGTTCAAACATTGCCATGGAAAAATCAGCTAACAAATGAATAACAACTTAACTGCCCGACTCTCATGCGATATGGGCTGTGACCACAACTGCATCGGCCAGGGCCGTGAAAATCAGGAATAGCGCTGTACAACTAGCCTCGCCATGTCGTGGCCGGTGTCGGTATGAGGTTCTTTTGGCATGAGTCATCTGTTACTGAATGAGAAAAAAAAGCGGGCGATGGCCTACTTTCAAAATAACAGATTGCTGAAAGCCAAAGAACTTTTTGGCGAAGTGTCTCGATTGGATCCCAGCGATATGGAGACATGGATCTGCCTGACGCAGATCCATGCGCAACTGGGCCAGGCGTCTGAGGTTGAACGATGTTGTCGCGAGATCATCGCCATCCAACCCGGGTCAGTCGATGCCCATTATCATCTGGCGTGCGCGCTTCTGCTGCAGGCCAGGCACGATGAAGCCGCTGATGTATTTCATCGCGTATTGCGGATCAATCCAGCCCATGTGCCGGCGAACGTGCAACTCGGCAAGGTGTTTCACCTGCAAGACAGATATGACGAGGCGCTGGCATGCTATCAACGGGCGGTGGCGCTGGCGCCGGGCATTCCCGAGGTGCACGCCTTGATAGGCTGCATCCTTCAGCGGCGCGGACAAATTGCCGGCGCGGTATCGTGTTACCGGCATGAATTAAACCTCCAGCCACGCTCCCACCAGATACACAGCGATCTGGTCAGCACCTTGAATTACAGCGCCGACTACGACGCGGCCTCGATCTATGCAGAACACCTTCGCTGGGGTCAAACTCATCAACTGGGCACGCAACCCATTCACAAACACCCTAATAACCGCAATCCGGACCGCAAGTTGCGCATCGGATACGTATCCCCGAACCTGCACCGGCACTCGGTCGTATCCTTCTTCGAGCCGCTACTTGCCAACCACGATCCAGAGCAGGTGGAAACCTACTGTTACGCCGAGGAGGTCACACCGGACATTGTCACCGAAAGGCTGCGCGCCATAGCGAAGCATTGGTTAAACACCCGTGGCATGAGCGACGCCGCACTCGTCGAGCGGATTCGATCCGACCGTATCGACATCCTGGTGGATCTTGCAGGTCATAACACAGACAACCGTCTCATGGTGTTCACCGCCAAGCCTGCCCCGATTCAAGTGACTTACCTCGGCTATCCAAATACCACCGGAATTCCAGCCATGGATTACCGATTTACGGACGCATGGGCCGATCCCCCCGGGACTACGGAGATCTACCACACGGAGACGCTCATACGACTGCCGCAGGGCTTCCTCTGTTATCGCTGCCTGGAGGATGCCCCTGAGATCACCTCGCTGCCCGCCAGTACCCGCGGCAGCGTTACCTTTGGCTCTTTCAATAATTTCATGAAAGTCACCCCGCAGGTTGTTTCGACGTGGGCCGCGATTCTGCAGGCGCTGCCGAGTGCGCGCCTTATCATGAAAAACCCCTCTTTCGGCGATGCCGGAACGCGACAGATTTGCTACCGGAGTTTTGGCGAACACGGCGTCGATACAGAACGTCTTGAGTTGCTCGGCCCGGTGCCGTCGCAGTCCGGCCATATGAATGTTTATGGCAAGGTTGATATTGCGCTGGATACCTTTCCGTATAATGGCACCACCACCACGTGCGAAGCGCTGTGGATGGGGATTCCGGTGGTCACCCTGGCAGGGGCCATACACGCGAGTCGCGTGGGTATGAGTTTGTTATCGCAGGCGGGACTCGCCGACCTGGTTGCGCACTCACCGGACGACTATATCCGCCGTGCCGTGGATCTGGCCAACGACCTGAATGAATTGGCGCGACTGCGCGCATCCCTGCGCGAGCGGGTTTCGACTTCACCGCTGTGCGCCGAGAAAGATTTTACGACGTCGGTTGAAGATGCCTACCGTGTCATGTGGAAGAAGTGGTGCGAGCATGCGGCATGAATCGCCTGTCAATTTCGAACGGCGCTATCTCATCGAGATGACAAGCCTCGATAAAAAATAAAATACAAACCCATAACGGGTGTGCAGCCTTCAATTCCTCGTTAGTCTAGAGACCATGAGCCTGTCGTGGCGGATCATAACTGTGATTTTAATATGCAGGTGAAGATATGAGTCTTGTTTGCCGGTATCTGGAATCTCAAGTAGCACGTTGGCGCAATGATCATGTAGCCCTCTATGCCTCTATTCAGGGCTGTTTCACAAAGCAAGAATGTGAACAGATCAATTCGATTGGGCAGTCCCTGGAGCCGATAGAAGGTCGTATCAGCAGGAGTACGGAGGCGGACAACTGGGAAACCCAGTATCGTATCCGTAAGTCAGTGGTACGCTACCTTCCACCAACCGACAAAACGGAATGGGTATTCGCGAAAATGGAAAAGCTCGTCGAATTTGTGAATCAGCAGTACCGATACGATCTTCAAGGATTCGAGATGTTCCAATATGCTTCCTATACTGATGGTGGACATTACGATTGGCATATCGATCTCGGACCAGGCCGTGAATCTACTCGCAAACTGAGCATCAGCCTGCAACTTTCCGATCCCGCAGACTACGACGGTGGTCAGCTTGAATTCCTGGGGGAGGGGGTGTAGGCGATAATAATCAGGGTTCGGTTATTGTATTCCCATCCTTCCTTGGGCATCGTGTCACGCCGGTGTCACGAGGTACACGCCACGCTATTGTTGCCTGGGTGCATGGCCCAGCTTTTCGCTGACCAGCGCCCATAAGGACATTGTTTACTGGTAATTATGAAGGTCAGTCATGCCGCAGTTTTATGCAGGTGATCCACTTTGAGGTTGTCTCGATAGTGCAGCAATCAACTCTCCCAGGTGCGACTCATAGTTCTTCCACCGGCCGACCGAACGATGATAAATAGGCTCTCTGACCTGAGCATAGCTGGCCGTATTGATGTAGCGATCCGATTTATGGAACTCGAGGCATTTCGCGTTCCATGGCAGATCACAAAAGGCCAGCAATTTCTTAACCGTTTCCTCGGGATGATCAACGAGAGCCTCATAACGAATATCCAGGATTCCGATCGGCGATATCTCGCGCCAGCGCTTCATCATTGCTTCATATAGTTTGTAAACCTCGCCCAGCGCGCCGAGGTTCGTAGAGTACGCCTGCGTATTGACGAAATTCTGGAAATAGCACGACAGGCAGGTATCGCGCGCATCACGTTGCATGTGCACGATGCGCGCATCCGGGAAGAGCGCTGGCAATCAGCCCCAGCCGCTCGTAATTGCCCGGCAGCTTGTCAGTCACATAGCGGCGCCCCTGGGAGATCCCGGCGATCCGCTCCCGATAGCGCCGCGCCAACGGCTCCAGCCCGGCCGCCGTCGCCCCGCGCAAACAGTCGGGATAAGACTCCGATCGCCCCAGCAGACCCGGCATGTCGCGCTCGATCTCCGCCATCGTTTCCAGCTCCCCTCCCGCGGCGATATCCGGATGACAGGCGAGAATCTGTTCGATCAGGGAGGTGCCCGAGCGCGGCATGCCGACAATGAAAATCGGGCTGGGGCCTTCTCCCGCGCGCACCGTCACAGATGGGAACTTCGACCTCGGCGAAGAAGCGCATGACACGTTCCGCCTTGTCACGCAATGCGGCGACATCAAAGGGGAAACGATTCAGCGCATTGGCGGCATGATAATGTTCGAAGGCCGCATCGTACTCCCCGGCCGTATCGCACAGGCCCGCCAGCGCGAAATGCAGTTCCTGTCGCTGGGAGGGCGCCAGATCGTTACGGGACAACACCCGTTTGAGCAGGGCCTGCGCGGACGCACTCTGCTCATGGCGCGGCGCCGAGCGTGGCGTAGGCGATCGCCAGCCCGGGCGACGGGACCGGCGCGGCAAGCGCCGGCTGGATGCAGGCCCAGGCCGCCGCCGGCTCACCGCGCTTTTCCAGCAGCAGCGCTTTGGCGGCCAGGGCATCCTGATGATCGGGACGCAGTTGCAGCGCGCGGTCGAGCCAGCGCAAGGCCGGATCGAACTGCCCGCGAAAAACCAGCAGGTTGGCCAGAAACACGGCGGCATCCGCCAGGGCGGGATTCAGCCGCAACGCCTGTTCGAAATGCCTGATCGCGGCATCGTGATGACCAAGATCACGCAGCAGACACCCCATCTGCATATGACCCTGCGCGAACTCCGGCTGAAGCCGCAGCATTTCCATGAAAGGCGCCACGGCCTCCTGAAGCCGGCCCTGCATGATCAGCGCCATGCCCAGGTAATACCGATATTCATGGGACTTCGGTTCGAGCGAGCACAGGGTCCGATAACAGGATTCCGCCTGAGCGAACTCGCCCAGACGGCCATGGATGGCGCCAAGCAGATTCAACAACTGTGGATGCTTCGATAAAGACTTGCCGAGTTGCTGTCCCAGCGCGCGCGCCTCGATCAGCCGCCCCGCCTGGAACAACTCCAGCAACTGTCCCAGCCCCGCATCGGGCGCCGTACGCTTCATCGCCTATCTCAACCGATCATTCACGGGTTGTGGACATCCGGCCGTAGCAGCGCCCAACCGGGCAACGATAGAATGGACCGGAGACGCCACTGCACCGATCGGCCCATGACCCGAATGGCACTGACTTAGTGTCCATCCATAAAGAAATAAACTCACCGCAAAGGCGCAAAGAACGCAAAGCTATTTAATTGTTTGGTTAATAAGTTTCTTCGCGTACTTTGTGTCTTTGCGGTGAAAATGGTGTATTATGGATGAACACTAAGTAAGCGCTATTCCCTCAAGACCCGGCTAATCACCATCAGTACGGATCTGCCTCAGTTCGGCATATAGGTCAGCACCGGCTGTATCGACTGCGGCTGTCCGTTGAGGTCATACACCGTGGCGCTGTTCAGCGCGAAGTTGGGCGAAGCCGGCAAATCGCGCGGGTGCATGACGTAAAGCATCAGAAAACGGCCATCGATACCTTGTGGCGCAACAATGTCGATATATAGCCGGTTAGTGTCATGATGCCAGTACACCATGCGCTGCTTGTCGCCGAAGGCGCCGGGATCTCCAACCGAGCCGCGCACGGTCGACTCCGGCACATAGACATTCAGATCGTCCAGATTGACGGCGGACTGATCGACATCGATCACCAGATCGGCCGCACCGATGATGGCCCCGGCGGGGAAGGTCAGCTTGGCGTAGGGCGCGGGTTCCAGGGCCAGGAGATCGGCCGGCGTCGGACCTTGTGTGGTTTTCCGCAAAAAGGAATCTGCTGCGCCGGCGCCGCTAAGCACTTCGAGCTTGATGCGCGCCGGGTCACCGATACCGGAACTGTTGTCGGATGCGTTCAGATTCACCGCCAGGGTGGCGATACCCGGCGGCAGGCCCGTCGGCAGGTCCGCCACCAGCACCGTCTGCACCGGTTCATGCCCGAAGAACCAGGAGATGTACGTATCCAGGTAGTCGGAATAATGCAAACCCTCGGCACGTCCGTCGGGGCGCAGGTTGAACACCGAGCGCACTAGCCCCAGCGCCTGCAGGTCATGCTGCCCGCCTGATGCATCCGTGAGCACGGCGCCGATGGTTTCCTTGCGCGCCAGCTCGCTGCCGCCGATCATGACCGAAATCGTGTCGCCGGAGCGCGCCGCCATCGGGAAGGTATTGACGGCGGTGCAGCCACCCAGGCCGATCAGCCAGCCGAGCAGCAGCAACGCCATAGCGCCCAGGCGCACGTAGACCGTCACACCGCTATGCCGCACTATTCTGTTTCGATACATCGTCGCGCTCCTTCATTATCCAAGCCTAAGGCTCATGGTCAGCACAGCGCCCATCAATAATACTGCGATTGACCACGGGTCTTGCGCCAGCCACCGCTGCGGCCAACGCCACGCCCAATGCGTAGTTATTCAAGTGTATGTGTCGCTTTATGTGGTGTTTCTTGTCGTTGTATTAAGAAACCTAGCACGCCCGTCCGTGAAGCTCAATACATACGAGGGTACGGGCGCCCCGCGGTTATACCGGCGAGATTGAACGCGGCGCCGGCTGGACGGCGTATACAGATAAAAAAATGGCCGGCAGGCTTTGCGCCATACCGGCCATCTTAAGAGCTTGGCGTACAAGCTTGCGCTCGTACGCCGTTACTCGATCGCTTAGACCTGTCTGGTCTTGCGGCGGGCAATGCCCACCAAGCCCATCAGACCGAGCCGAACAGCCAGGCAGCAGCCGGGACCGGGACGAGCGGGTTCGGTCACGAGGCCCTGCAGGTGCAGTTCGTACTTCACACCACCGAAGCCGGAGGGATCGCCGACCGGCACGGTCGCATGGTAGTCCAGGGTGTAGGCGTCGCCATACACGCCATCCCAAGTGAACCTGCCCACGCCATTGGCGAAAGTACCCGTGGCGCCGGTGGAACCAGCGCCAGTGACAGCCGTCCAAGCGCCGGTGCCCATGGGAATGGCGGCGATGCCGTTCCAGGTGACGGTCCAGCCGCTCATGCCCAGGCCGGCGGTGGTGCTGCCGGTGACGCCGACGGTCACGTAGTCGCTGCCGGTGTTGCCAAAGAAGCCCCACGGGGCATCGATGGCATTGGTGTCGCCGCCGGTCGGCGCGCCGCCGTGGCTGGCGCCGGCCGAAGTAGTCACGCCGATGACGAGACCGGTGGTGCCCTTGTGAGAGTCCAACCTTCTCAGTATTGGCAATCTTACTGTTAGCGTTGTTATCCATAGCGAAGTAGGAACCGCTGCCGGTAACAACATACCCACTGGCATCTAATGTGGGAGATTGGATATTCAGTGTATCACCATTGACAACCGCGGCGGCCTGTGCGGCGACTGCGGTAAAACCCATGACAGTCGCAAGAGCTGTGGCAAGGGCAGTTTTTTTGATGTTCATCGTGTACTCCTCTCAAATGAGTTAAGTGTTAATTAACCTAATTGAATGTTAGTTAAATTTAGGTTTCGAAGAAGTGTTGTCTTATTTTCGTCTCACGTAATTTGCCAGGACTTCAGCCAACACGCTTCACCTTGGCACCAAACATTAAAGCAATGCCCATGCCAGCTCCTTGAAAAAAATAATATCTACTTTACATTCATATAGATGCATTAAACTCACGCAAACAGGGCGCCCGGCTCAAATTCCAGAATGTAAGATCAACCGACAGAAAATCCGCAGCCTACAGATCTGTCATGGGTGCGGAATTCGCTGCAATCAAATATAAGCTATTGTAATGCGTGAATATTCACTTCTACATTTAATTGTAAGTAAACCCGACAAATGCCTTTATCATTATTTATCAGTCAGATACAAGAATCCTGTCCGCCACATGCGAAGGTGATGAATTGTCAGATAAATTGTCAATTGAGCAGCGGTTCTTTAGGATGCACGATTCTAGTGCCCACCTAATACACTATATTTCACCGCAGAGACGCAAAGATCGCAAAGCTGGTTAATTGTTTTTATTTATAAGAATTCCTTTGCGATCTTTGCGTCTCTGCGGTGAAAATGGGTTTTATGAATCGACACAATCTCTATCGCACCCCACAGAATCGTGACCCATGAGCAAGAAAAACATCCTGACCCGCTCCAAGAAACTCAAGGCAGAGGAACTGCTCAACCGCAACCAATTCGCCGAGGCTCACCGCTTGTGCACTCAGGTCTGCCAGGCCGACCGCAGGGACGCCGAGGCGTGGACCCTGCTGGGACTGATCGAGCGCAAGCTCGGTCATTATATCGAGGCTGAACAGGCGGCCCGGCATGCCTTGTCCGTGAACCCGGATTTTGCACCCGCCCACCAGATCCTCGGCACGGCGCTGCAATACCAGGGACAACTGCCGGCGGCGATCGGCTGCTATCGCAAGGCATTGAGTCTGCAGCCGGAGGTCGCCGAAACCCATTACCTGCTCGGCAACGCCCTGCGCGAGACCGGCGCCTGCGTGGAGGCGGACGTGAGTTACGCCCGGGCGATCGAGCTGCAGCCGGACTACCTTGCAGGCACTGAGTAACCGGGGCGCGCTCCTGCTCGCCCTGGGAAATATCGAGGAAGCGGCGCGGTGTTTACAGCGCGCCAATGAGCTGCAACCCGGGCCGCCGCAGGTATTGTGCAATTTCGCCGTGCTAAATCAGATGCAAGGTGATTATGACGAGGCAAAAGCTTATTGCCGGGAGGCTTTGCGGCGGGACCCGAATTTTCTGGATGCCATGATCATATTGGCGGAGTTGCACGAGAAATCCAATCAGTATGACGATGCAAAGGATTGGGTCAAGCGCGGACTCGCTATAGACCCAGACTCCCCTTCCATGAATTTGGCCGCTGCGCGCATCGCCCGCCATGAAGGACGTACCGACGAGGCCATCGCCCGTTTGGAACAACTCCGTACCCGGATCCCCGAATCGGTGCAACATGACATCCTGTTACTGCTCGGACAGTTGTACGACAAGAAAAAGGAGACGGCGCGCGCCTTCCGTTGCCTGAGCGAAGGCAACCGCCTCAAGGCCCGTTCCATGCTATCGGACGTCACGGCAAGTGAACAGTATCTGACACATATTGAAACACAGCGCCGGCAATTCCATGCCGATCACCCCGAAACCTGGCAGTCCTTCCCGGATGACGACTGCACCGGCAACCCGATCTTTTTGTTCGGCTTCCCGCGTTCCGGCACCACCTTGCTGGAGCAGATACTGGACAGCCATCCGCGCCTCCAGGCCATTCCGGAAAAACCCACTATCGCGGAGGTCGAACTAGCGTTGAAGGGAAAACCGCTATCCTCCCTGGCCCTGGATGATGTGCGCCGGCTGCGCCAGGTATATTTCGATGCCGCGGCACGCTTCGTGCGGCGCGACCCGAACCGTATCCTCGTCGACAAGATGCCGCTCAACACCGTGGAGGTCCCGCTGATCTGGCGGCTTTTCCCCAGGGCCAAGTGCATCCTGGCCATACGCCACCCCTGCGATGTTACCTTCAGTTGTTTCATGCAGAATTTCGTCATCAACAATGCGATGTCGACCTTTTTTACCCTGGAAAAAACCGCCGCGGCCTATGCCGGCGTGATGTCGCTGTGGCGGGAATATATCGCGGTGCTGCCGGTCGACTACCATCGCATCCGCTACGAGGATCTAGTGGCGGACCCGGCCGGAGAGTCGCGGCGCTTGCTGGATTTCCTTGGGCTGGAGTGGGACGAGAGGGTGATGCACCACGACGAGCATGCACGGACGCACCACATCCATACGCCGAGTTATCACCAGGTAACGCAACCCATTTATCAGCATGCCAAGTATCGCTGGAAACGCTACGAGGAATATATGGTACCAGTGCTACCGGTATTAGAACGCTACATTGATTATTTTGGATATAGCGAAAGCTGACTCCCCAACCCAGATCGTTGGCATTTTGCAGCCTGCCTGATATTAACAATGAACTCTGAACGCAGCAGGAATTGTCATTGTGGCAGCGGCAAAAAATTCAAAAACTGCTGCGGCAGAATAGGCACAAGACAACAAATCAGCAAGGATAAGCGGATAAAAGACGGCGCAACCAACGCCACAGTCAGGCTTCCAAATGGCACGGTCACCCCAGTCCCGGCAGCTATTCAGTGCGCCGTTCAACTCCATCAATCCGGACGGCTTGGGCAGGCTTTGGCCATTTACGAACTCATACTGCAGGTCGTTCCCGGCAATAGCGACGCACTACACCTGAAGGGCCTGATCTTGCATCAGATGGGAAATCATCAGGGCGCCGCCACCTTGGTCGAGAATGCTATAGGGATAAATTCAGACATCGCCATCTATTACAATAATCTGGCTAAAATCTATCTGGCGCTGCACATGCATCACAAAGCCACGATGGCCTGCGGAAAAGCACTGGCATTGCAACCGGACATGCCTGAATCACTCTACCTCATGGCGAATGCGTTACTTGCGGAAAACAAACCGGATGATGCAGCTCACTTCATAACACGGCTACTGGAATCCAAACCAGATTTCTTCAACGCCTACCCGACCCTCGTTGAAATTCTGTATCGACAGGATCGAGCGGATGTAGCCTTAGCCATCTGCCAAAAGGCAATAATCACCTATCCGGACAATCCAACGCTGGTCTGCGCAACTGGAATTGCACTGTTAAAGCTGAATCGCACCAGCGACCTGATCACACATTATCAGCTCGCATTAGAGCGCAACCCCAGCTTCGCTCAGGCAGAAAATAATCTTGCCAACGCACTCGCCTCTCTAGGTCGCGCCGAGGAAGCTATTACACACTATCAAAAGGCGCAGACACTCGCGCCAAACTACGCAGACACAAACAGCAGCCTGCTGATGGCACTCAATTACCTGACTCACCAAGACGCCAAGGCCATATACCTAGAGCATCTGAAATTCGCGCAACGTTTTGAAACACCGTTACTTTCATCTGTCCATCCCCATCACAATGACCGCTCAGCCGATAGGCGGATCAGGATAGGCTACGTGTCTTCCGATTTCAGAAAGCACGCGGTTGCCCACTTCATCGAGCCCGTATTACGCAATCATAATCGTAACAAATTCGAGATTTTCTGCTATTCAAATTCGCTCACTGAAGATGATGTAACGCGCCGAATCCAGGATTACGCCGGAACGTGGTGCAACATTGCCCGCCTGTCAGACGACGCAGCAGCACGGCAGATACGTGACGACAAGATTGATATCCTGATTGATCTGAACGGGCATACAGGCGGCAATCGACTTCTGGTTTTTGCTCGCAAGCCGGCACCTATACAGATAACATGGATAGGCTATCCAAACACGACCGGGCTGTCTTCGATGGATATCCGCATCACGGACGAATACTCGGACCCTGACTGGCGTTACAGATCAGTACTATAGCGAGCGACTAATCAGACTGCCGCACTCATTCTCATGCTATCAACCCCCCGACAACTACCCCCGGGTTGCACAACTCCCAGCTTTCCGAAATGGCTACATAACCTTTGGCTCATTCAACAATCTGACCAAGATCACATCGGAAGTCATCGCCTTGTGGGCCAGGATTCTGGATTCAACACCCGATTCCCGCCTGGTATTAAAGACCAATGCCCTTGATGACCCCGCCAGATGTCAGGCACTGCAGAACGCTTTCTTTTCACATGCCCCACTCGAGGGGCGATTGCACCTGCTTTGCCACAGCACTTCGTCCGAAGAACATTTCGCACATTACAACAACATCGATATTCGGCTCGACCCCTTCCCTTATAACGGCACCACTACGACCTGTGACGCACTGTGGATGGGTGTGCCAGTCATTACACTCGAAGGGAACACCCATGTATCTCGAGTTGGTTTCAGTCAACTCAGTAATCTGGGCATGCCAGAGCTCATTGCCCACAGCAACAAGGAGTACCTTGCGATCGCCAACCGACTGGCTACTGATTGGGTAAAATTGGATGGAATTCGTCAGGGACTTCGAACGAGAATGGAAAACTCACCGCTCACAGACGCCCTTCTCCTCACCCGCAACCTGGAGAAGATGCTACACTGAAAAGTGGGAAGCTTGGTGCACTGGCAATGCGTAACTGACTGTGGCACTAGCCCTCAGATGATAAAAATAACCAGTGCATTACGAGCTGCGGCCTATGCACCCGCCCCGTGGAACGCCGCTAAATTGCCAGTGCATTTCGATAGCTCACATGCAAATTTTACGGGGCGACAAACACGCAGAGATAACCGCAGACTTGTTGCTCTGCTTCGTGGCGGATGACAACAGGTGCGATATGCGCAATCCTCAAACCACAGTTCCCGGCAAGCCGGCGCAGATAGGTTTCCGATTGCCGGTAACGTCCGGTAATATCGAGCACATAATCGGAACCACCATCGGATACGGACTCAACAGAAAACGCAAAAAGCCCGCCTGAGCGCAGTACCCGACGAGTCTCCATGAATATCGCCGCCAGGTCGCCCATGTAAACAAATACATCCGTTGCCGCAACCAGATCGAAACTTGCCGCCGCACAATTCTTGTAGAGACAACAGGATGTCGGCAACGACTAGCTCCGTATAGATGCCCTTCTCCCGCGCCTTGGCCACCATCTTTGGCGCTATATCGATACCAACCAACCGCTGACACGCATCGGCAATGGCAGCCCCGAACAAACCAGTGCCGCACCCCATATCCAACGCTGTCTTTTCAGCCGCACCCTCACCCCAGCTCTGTTTCACGATCTGGGCCAATTGCTCAGGAACGCGATAGCCGAGCTTTTCCACCAGGTGCGATTCGAAATTCTCCGCATAGCCATCGAAGACATCGCGCACATACCCGGCCGGGGCACGCCGCCGTGGTCGTGCCTTCCACGGCGTTCAGCAGGTGCCGTGCCGTGGCGTCGTCCGGGGTAAGTTCGAGCAAGCGGCGCAGGCTGGCCGCGGCATCCTCCAGGCGCCCGGCACGCTGATACAGGATGGCGACGTTATTGTGCAATTCAGGGATTGCCGGGCAGCGGCGGATCGCCTCCTCGTAGTGGCGGATCGCGTCTTCCATCCGCCCCTGCTTGCGCAGCGTGATGCCGATGCGGGTCAGCGCGGCGGCATTGGCGGGTTGCGCCTCGAGGACTTGTCGATAGCTCTGCAATGCCGATGAGTGCCTGTCCCTGCTCAGAAAGGCATCGCCCTGTCCCAGCAGGGCATCGACATAGCCCGGCCGCAGCGCCAGCGCCCTGGCATAGGCGGCCAAGGCGGCATCGAACTCCTGTCGCAACAGCAACGCCCCGCCAAGATTGAGATGGGCCTCCGGCAGCGACGGATCGAGGTCGAGGGCGCGACGGCAGGCGGCCTCGGCCGGCGCCGCCTCGCCCAGGGCGCGATACGCCGCGCCGAGATTGCTGTGGAACATGGCCACCCGGGGATTGATCTCGATGGCGGAGTGGATGAGTTCGACCGCGCGGGCGTTATTACCGAGCTGGTGCTCCGTCAGCCCGAGCAGGTGCAGCGCGTCGGCCTGGCGCGGCTCGACTTCGAGGGCGAGCCGGTAGAGTTCGGCGGCGCGGCGCACGCGCCCGGCCTGATGCAAGGCCATGCCTTCCTGGATCACCTGCGCTGCCGGCAGGCGCCGGCCATCCGGCAGATGCGACCAGACGCGGCTTGGCGCCGGGTACCGGCGTCCCCTTCCCGCAGCATTTCCGGTAGGGTTTCCCGCTGCCGCAGGGGCAGGATGGTCTGTTTGGCCGCATACGATATGCTCTAACGATAAATTCCGCCGGCAGCCTTGACAAAACGCGACCGCCTATACACTATCCCTGCATCCTAATAATTCGTTGTCACTATCTTAAGGTCTAAATAACAAACCAAGAAAGAACCAGCTTGATAACAAAGGACCTTAAAGAGAACCATACCAAAATTCAGCATAAAAACCTCGAGTCGAGGAAATAAACACCTGGTTTGATACTGATATGGAGTCACCCAGGTTACGGTCACATGCGTAGTCTGCCGGCTTGACGATGGATGAATAAGTCCCAAAAAGACCCTAAATATCCGGAGGAGTGCTTGATGAAACCAATATACAAATGGCTGCCGACGATAACGATCGTAGCCGCAATTGCCTTCCCGACCGCAAGCCATGCCACCAACGGCATGTTCCTGATCGGCCAGGGCACCAAGGCGCGCGGAGCGGGCGGCGTCGCCATCGCCATGCCGCAGGACGCCGTTGCCGGGGCCGTCAATCCGGCAAGCATCGGTTTTGTCGATAGCCGCGTCGATGCCGGCATGGATATCTTCATACCCAAAGCCTCGGCCGAGCTCGGCGGGTTAAAGGTAAATAGCACCGCCGATCTTTATGCCTTTCCGGCGATGGCGTTTGTCTACAATTTCAATCGCAAGCTGTCCTTCGGCTTTTCCGGTATCCCGGCCGGCGGCGGCGGCAGCCGTTACAACACCAACCTGTACAACAATCTGACGGGCGCCGACGTCAACAAGACCCTGGGCGTCAACCTCGCCATCCTGCAGATGGCCCCGACGGTTTCCTACCATATCAACAAGGAGAACACCATCGGCCTGTCGCCGGTCATCAGCATCCAGCAATTCCGCGCGTTCGGCCTGGATTATTTCTCCAACTTCACCAGCACCGGCCTGTTTACCGACAAGCTGACCAATAACGGCAACGACTATGCCTATGGCGCGGGAGCCCGCTTCGGCTGGATGGGCGAATTTCTTGACAAGAAACTGTCACTCGGCGCCGTCTACACCTCCCGTATCTATATGACGAGATTCAAGGACTACGAGGACCTGTTTGCCGAGCAGGGCGATCTGGACACGCCGGCGAATTTCGGCGTGGGCATCGCCTACAAGTTCATGCCGAAACTCACCGTGGGCTTCGACGTGACCCGCACCCTCTACTCGGACGTCGCCGCCATCGGCAACAAAACCGTCAACGTGAGCGGCTCGCCCTTCCCGGAGAGCCAGCAGCAAAATGCCCTGGGGCAGGATGACGGCCTCGGCTTCGAGTGGCGCGACCAGACGGTCTTCAAGATCGGCATACTTTACGACTACAACAGCGAGTGGACCTTCCGCACCGGCTGGGACTACGGCAAGAGCCCGATGCGCGAGGTAACGAACGGCGACAATCCCAACCTTTCCGGCGCCAGGGGCCCGCTGCTGTTTGGCATCGTGGCGCCCGCGGTGGTCCAGAACCATTTGACCCTGGGCACGACCTACAGTCCCAGCAAACAGGTGGAGTGGAGCTTCTCCTACGTGCATGCCTTCGAGCATGAGGAGGAAGGTCCCACGCTGATCGGCAATACCGCGAAACTGAAAATGCACCAGGATGCATTCGGGGTGAGCTTCGGGTACAAGCTTTGACAGGCATACCTTGCACATCGCAACTGCCCCGAACATACGAACAACAGTCGCGGAACCCTCGGCACTGACATACCTGCCCGGCAAGGCCGCATGATAATTATTCTGTAGATGAGGAGGTCGTTTCCCATGTTTCAATTTGAAAACACTCGCCAAGCGCGGTCCGCCGGCAACATCAAAAAAACCGTACTTAGCGCCGCTCTGGCGGCTGTCATGGGCTTTACCGCGATCGGCGCGCAGGCCGCTACGCCCAACAACGGGGATCAGTTGACCATCACCGGCACCAACACCGGCAGCGAACGCCTTGGTGATTACCGGTTCCTACTTCGCGATGGACACCAACGGCAACTCCAAGATTCAACAGACCGAGAAGTCCCGCTCTCAGCAGGGCACCACCGGTCTCATCATCGGCACGACCACCGCGGCCGGCGCCAGCCATGGCGGCGCGCCGACCGCGGGCGACACCAATGCCATCGATGCCCCGTGGTTCTTCTTTAACAACACCGGCAGCGACTACACGACCGTCGGCGTCACCGGCAGCACCACCGCCGGCCTGAACATGAGCGGCTGGACCGTGACCTGGAACAGCATCCCCGCTATCCCCATGGGTACCGGCGCCTGGGCGACCGGCACCGGCGCCGGCCATACCGGCGCCACGGGCACCTTCACCAATGGCGTGGGCAACTTCACCTGGGACGGCGTGTATGGCGACGCCTATAGCCTGGACTACCGTGCGACCGTGCCGGTCGGCGATCCCTCCGGCTTCGGTGGCGTGCAATTACGAGCTGCACCTGGAGGGCGTCGTCAACCAGTCAGGAGCGGTCCCGGTCGCCAATCCCGACTCGGCCAAGACCATCGTTGGCAATCCCGTTACCGTGAATGTCCTGGCCAACGATAGTTCCGCCACCGGGTTTACACGCGGCTTCCGTGACCATAACGACCCCGCCCGCCAATGGCACGGCCATCGGCAACGCGGACAACACCGCCACCTATACACCGAACACCGCGGGTACGCCTTTCCAGGGCGCGGACGCCTTCGACTACACCGTCGCCAACGCCTTCGGCACTTCCAATGCGGCGACGGTTTCAGTCGATGTACAGGCCAACGTGGCGCCGGTGGCAGGCAATGATTCCGCTCAGACAAATACCGCCGCTCTGGATAATGCCGGCGGCAGCCTGGTCATCGATGTGCTGGCCAACGACACGGATGCAAACAACGCCCCGGGCCTGCCGGGCGGGATCAACCCCGCGTCGGTGACCGTATTGACCCAGCCGGCAGTGGGCAGTTGCATCGCCAACGCCAACGGGACCATTACCTATTCACAAACACCGCCCTCGGCATCCGGGCAATTCTCCTGCACCTACCAGGTCAGCGATATCGATACCTTCAACCCCCCGCTACAATCCAACATCGCCACGGTCACTATCGATGTCACAGAAATTGCTTCCGACTGGCCCCCGGCGCTGGACCCTGACATCATCCCGGTGCTGTTCTTCGAGGCGGGTGTCCCTGGGGATCCAACCAATTCAAGCGTGCCGCCAAATCCGGTTCCTATTTCACCATGCAGGTGACCCCGACCACCCTCATTTATACGACGATGACGCCCGGACCCGCCGGCGGGGTTGTGATTGGACATGCCCAGCCGGCCACCGGCTCGCATACGGGGGCTCCCAACGGCAACGAACAAACAGGACTCGACGCGGCCTGGAGTTTCTTCAGCAATACCGGTTTCCATTTGACCCGGAACAATGGCGTCACCGGCAACCCTGACGGTACTCTGGAATTTATCACCAAGTGGTTCGTTGGCTGGAACGGAATTGCCGCGATCAATCTGGGGGGCAGCAGCGACTTCCCGCAGGACCTTGGCTTCGCATTGATTACCTGCACACCGGCGCCCTGCGCGGATCAATCGACGTTTGAATTAAATTACGCCGCCCATGTACAGGATCTTCCGGGAGAACCATCCGGTTTCAACGGGGTGCCCTATACGCTGTTCCTCAATGGCGTGGTGGGTTTTCTCGATGGCAACCTGAAGACCAGCAATGGCACCCTTACCTCGGCAAACAGGCTGACTGTCGATCAGGTAACGCGCCGACACCCAGGTTGATCAGCAGTGTGTCGGCGATTGCTTTGACTTCACCGTCAGCAATGTCACCACCCCCAGTGTTTCCGTTGTGATTCCACTGGCGGGCGGTGTTCCAAATAAACCCGTCTGGCGCATTTTTAATACAGACTGGGTCAGCTTCGATACGACCCAGGGCGATACCATTCTGTCCGCCCCCTTCGTACCCGGAGACACGCAGTGCCCGGACCCGGGCAGTCCGGCCTATGGGCCTCTGACTACCGGCCATTCTGTCTGCAACTGACCATTCAGGACAACGGTCCCAACGACAAGGACCCGGCAGTTGGAACGATCACCGATCCCGCGGAATGGGCGGCGGCGGCGCGCCGGCGGCGGTGTGGTTTTCGTCGACAACCGCACGACCAACAGCGGCGGCTGCACCCTGGCAAGTAGCGCCAACCCGTCGCATCGCGGTGATTGGTGGTTGCTGGCAGGTTTTATTGTTTGGCTTGGGTGGAGCCGACGCAGCCGGACTTGTCGTTAGATAACCTGTCTGTATGATTGGCAACGGCGTAGCCAGAAATGGCTACGCCGTTTTTTATGGGGCTACACGAATGGCACATACTTAAGGCAAGAGTCCCGCATTTTTCGTCATTCCCGCGGAAGCGGGAATCCAGGAAGGTTCATGAATTTCTGGATTCCGGCTCTGCGCTTCGCTCCGGCCGGAATGACGAATGGCCGGAAAATGTCTTAAGTATGTGCCATTCGGATCTACCCCTGGTCAGATGGATAGACTGTATCCTTCGAAAACCTGTCGGGTAGAGTTCAACCCCACCAAGTTCGAAGAAGCGCGCTTGCCCGGCTTCTTAGACACTTGAAACTACCCCACCTTAACATCGGGAGTTGTTATGTTGGCGATGTTCGGATATGTTTGTTTCATTACAAGCGTAATCAC
This sequence comes from uncultured Gammaproteobacteria bacterium, assembly GCA_963773065.1. Taxonomy (GTDB): domain Bacteria; phylum Pseudomonadota; class Gammaproteobacteria; order UBA9214; family UBA9214; genus CAVQCA01. Next base: position 149,322 of record CAVYZN010000009.1, on the reverse strand, counting down.
ACAATAATCCGGAGTCGGGGGAACCAAGCGCGTAATCGGGGTGCATCATCCCGCCACCAGATCATCTTTAATAACTACATAGCCACAACATAGCCACGACCTGTTTCAACTATCCTGGCGTGCGATAACAATGAGGTATAAAACCATGAAACCCGTTATAAGATTCTGTTTCAACCTGCTGTTCCTGGTGCTTGGCTCCCATCTGTCTGCATCCGCCTGGGCGCTATCCAACGGCGATGCGCTGGTGTTTGATCCCGCGGAACCAGTGGAGGGGCTTGGACTACCGGCGTCCGGCTCCTACTTCGCATTCGAGGTAGGACCAAATCTCTTCGTGTCTACGCCGATAAAATCCTTTAACGGTATCGTCCTGGGTCAGGCCCAAGCGGCAACCGGGAGCCATCCCGGCGGACCGGATGGGAGCGAATCCCCCGATGTCGACGAACCTTGGGCGTTTTTCGGGAACACCGGTATGCATCAGACGCTCGCGAGTAGCAACGGCGTCACTGTCATCAATAATGACGGAACCGGCAATTACACACTGGCATTCACCGCCTGGGGTATGACTTGGAACGGCATTCCGAATATTCCCTTGGGCGGTGATCCGGCACATATCCCCGCGGATACTGGAGTAGCGATTCTGAATTGCAGTTCGCCGGCCTGCCAGATCGGGGATAGCTACGTGCTCAACTACCAGGCCCACGTACCAGCGGGTGATCCGTCAGGATTCGGAGGCGTCGGGTACCGCTTGCACCTTGAAGGTACGGTCGCAATTCCGCCGCCCATCCTGAAGATCAATATCGAAGTGACCGGCGGAGAAGTGCAGGAATGTGCGTCACCCGGTGGATCGAATGTCGAGATGACCGCCAACACGGTTGTCCCAATCGGGGATCAGGTCGCGTCGATCAGTTGGCTCGTCGATGGCACAGCGGGCGGCAGTGGAACAACGATACTACCTTTCATTGCATTGGGTTCGCACACGGTAGTTGCCATACTCGAAACCAAGAATGGCCTGACGGCGAATGATTCTTTAATTGTCACGGTACAGGATACGACCCCCCCGACCATCGAGGCGGGGTTCATCAGTACGGCAAGCAGTCAGACGGTAACGGTCGTCGGGAAAGGCCAGCGCGTGATAACCCATATCGTGGTACAGGATGCCTGCGATGAGGCATCGGAATACCGTGCGGTACTGACCCCGACACAGGCGCTGGATGTCGTGGATGGGTATGCATTGGTGCTGACGCCAAATGCCGGAACCAATCTGAATCAGTTTCATCAGCGTATCAGACTGGATGTGACGGCTTCCGATGCAAGCGATAACAATTCGAGCGGATCGGCCACGGTCGATGTACAGTGAGAGGGTAATGCTGGATTCCGTTTGACAACCAGGCAGTGTTACTGGCGATATGTCTATTGGGTTCCTCCAAGAGGCAAGAGCGACATTGGCGGTTCGTTAGGTAACGGGATGCCGTCGTCCTTCATGAATAACCGTCGGTAGATACGATGTCCCTGTCCGGGGAAATATACTGACGACACGCTGAGAAATGAAGAAAAGAAGTAGATCAAAACCGCCGTCGCCTAAGCCGTCGGCACACGGCAGCGAGAAAAACCCTAAATCATTCTCCCCGGCCAAAACCAATGCGACCGATTTGTTCACACAAGCCCTGGCGCAGCATCAAGCGGGCAGGCTAGTCGAGGCACAAGCCCTCTATGAACAAATCCTTGCCAGGGATGGCAGGCACATCAACGCCCTCAATAATCTGGGCACGCTTCATTTGCAACAGGGTCATCTCGAGGAAGGTATCCGGTTGATCGGGAGGTCGCTGGAAATCAATCCCAATCAACCCAATGCGCATAACAACCGGGGCAATGCGCTCCAAGCCTTGAAGCGTCTGGACGAAGCCCTGACCAGCTATGACCGCGCCATCGCCCTCAAGCCGGATTATGCCGAGGCGTACTACAACCGGGGCAATGCGCTCCAAGGACTCAATCGACTGGACGAAGCGCTGGCCAGCTATGACCGCGCCATCGCCCTCAAGCCGGATTACTTCCAGGCCTACTACAACCGGGGCATAGCACTCAAAGACCTGAAACGCATGGACCAGGCCCTGGCCAATTTTGACCGCGCCATCGCCTTCAATCCGAACTTCGCCCAGGCGTACTGCAACCGGGGCAATGCCCTCAACGACCTCAAACGCCTGGATGAGGCCCTGGCCAGTTTTGACCGCGCCATCGCCCTCAAACCGGATTATGCCGAGGCGTACAGCAACCGGGGCAATGTGCTCAACGACCTCAAGCGCTACGATGAGGCAATAGCCAATTTTGACCGCGCCATCGCCCTCAAACCGGATTATGCCGATGCCTACAGCAACCGGGGCAATGCCTTCAACGACCTCAAACGCTTCAACGAGGCCATGGCCAATTATGACCGCGCCATCGCCCTCAATCCTGATTTGCCTTACACTCTTGGCTCCTGGCTGCATAGCAAGATGCAATGTTGTAACTGGGAAGATCTTGACACCGTCTACACCAGGATTGCCCATGCGGTTGATCTTGGCAAAAATGTCGCATCCCCCTTTGCTTTTTTAGCGCTACCCTCCCGTCCCGCCCAGCAACAACACTGCGCACGGACTTACATCCGCGACAAATATCCCGCCAGTTCCACACAACTGTGGCAGGGTGAACGCTATATCCATGACCGCATTCGTATTGGGTACTTCTCCACTGATTTTCGTGATCACCCCGTAGCCCATCTGATAAGTCACCTTATCGAATGCCATGACCGCACACAGTTCGAAATTATCGGTTTCTCCTTGGGACCGCCTGCAAATGACACATGGCGTCAGCGATTGGAGAAGAGTTTTGACCGCTTCTTCGATGTAAGGACCCAGACAGACAAGGAGATCGCCACCCTGGCGCGTGAACTGGAGATCGATATTGCGGTTGATCTCTATGGACACACCCAGGATGCCCGCACGGGCGTCTTTGCACCGCGTCCTGCACCGGTGCAAGTGAATTACCTGGGCTATCCAGGCACGCTCGGCGCTGACTACATCGATTACCTCATCGCCGACCCCACGCTGATCCCAGCGGAACACCAACCGTATTACGACGAGAAGATCGTCTATCTGCCGCACTCCTATCAGGTGAACGATTCGACCAAGGTGATCTCGGACCGCTCCTTCAGCCGCGCCGAGCTGGGTCTGCCCGAGAATGCCTTCGTGTTCTGTTGTTTCAACAACAGCTACAAGATCACCCCGGATCTGTTCACCATCTGGATGCGCCTGCTGCACACGGTTGAGGGAAGCGTGCTTTGGTTGTCGCAAGGAAACCCGACCGCCGCCAGGAACCTGCGTCTTGAAGCCGGCAAACGCGGTATCGCGCCGGATCGTCTGGTGTTTGCCTCACGCATGGAAAATCTGGCCGAGCATCTGGCCCGCCAGCGCCAGGCGGATTTGTTTCTGGACACGTTTTATTACAACGCCCACACCACCGCGAGCGATGCCTTGTGGGCCGGCCTGCCCGTGCTGACCTGTCTGGGCGATGCCTTCGCGGGACGGGTCGCGGCGAGTCTGCTCACTGCCGTGGGTCTGCCCGAATTGATCACACATAGCCATGCCGAGTATGAATCACTGGCGCTGGCATTGGCGACCCGGCCGGAGCAACTTGCCGCCCTCCGCCAGAAACTGGCGGTCAACAGAACCACTCAGCCGCTCTTCGACACGGCGCGCTTCACCCGCCACATCGAAGCGGCCTATAAGAATGATGCATGCACGGTATCAGTCCGGGTTGTCCCCAACTCATATCGTCGTGGAGGCATGAGAAGAACCGGGGCGAAGGGCATGTAATCGTGAGCATAAATGTGACCGCTTTGTTCACACAAGCCCTGGCGCAGCATCAAGCGGGCAGGCTAGTCGAGGCACAAGCCCTCTATGAACAAATCCTTGCCAGGGATGGCAGGCACGTCAACGCCCTTACCAATCTCGGCACGCTTCATTTGCAACAGGGCCATCTCGAGGAAGGTATCGGGTTGATCGGGAGGTCGCTGGCAATTAACCCCAATCAACCCAACGCGCAGATGAATCGGGGCAATGCGCTCAAAGACCTGAAGCGCCCCGACGAAGCCCTGGCCAGCTATGACCGGGCCATCGCACTCAAACCCGATTTCGCCCAGGCGTATTACAACCGGGGCAATACGCTTAACGACCTCAAACGCCTGGACGAAGCACTGGCCAGCTATGACCGCGCCATCGCCCTCAAGCCGGATTATGTCCAGGCGTACTACAATCAGGGCAATACGCTCAAAGAACTGAAACGCCTGGACGAGGCCCTGGCCAGCTATGACCGCGCCATCGCCCTCAAGCCGGATTTCGCCGAAGCGTACTACAACCGGGGCCATACGCTTAATGATCTCAAGCGCCTGGACGAGGCCCTGGTCAACTGTGATCGCGCCATCGCGCTCAAGCCGGATTTCGTCGAAGCGCACTACAACCGGGGCAACGCGCTCAAGGACCTCAAACGCCTGGATGAGGCCCTGGCCAGCTATGACCGCGCCATCGCCCTCAAGCCGGATTTCGCCGAGGCGTACAGCAACCGGGGGAATGCGCTCAAGGACCTCAAACGCCCGGACGAGGCCCTGGCGAGCTATGACCGCGCCATCGCCCTCAAGCCGGATTTCGCCGATGCGTATAATAACCGGGGAATGTTCTCCAGGACCTGAATCGATACGATGAAGCCTTGACGAGTTATAGCAAGGCGATTGCCATCAGCCCTGATTTGCCTTACGTCCTTGGCTCCTGGCTGCACAGCAAAATGCACTGTTGTGATTGGGGTGACCTCGAAGATGCCTACGCCAGGATTATCCATGCGGTTGATCTTGGAGAAAAAGCCTCGATCTCCATTTTTTTTCTGGCAATCCCCTCCCGTCCCGCCCAGCAACATCACTGCGCCCAGACTTACCTCACCGACAAATTTCCAGCCAGTTCCACACCCCTGTGGCACGGACGAACGCTATGCACACATGACCGCGATTCGAATTGGCTATTTCTCTGCCGACTTTCGTAATCATGCGACTGGCCACCTGATGGCCGAACTCATTGAACGCCATGATCATTCAAAGTTCGAAATTATCGGATTTTCGTTTTCGGACCCCCAGTCGGATGACACCTATGCGCCAGCGTTGGAAAATTCCTTTGACCGCTTCATCGATGTAAGGACCCGGAACGATCATGAAATCGCCGCCTTGCCCGGAACTGGAAATCGATATCGCCATTGACCTTAATGGACATACGGCAAATGCCCGCACAGCGGTCTTTGCCTTGCGCCCCGCACCCGTGCAGGTGAATTACTTGGGATATCCTGGCACTATGGCGCCGACTACATCGACTATCTCATCGCCGACCCCATGCTGATCCCGCCGGAACACCAGCCGTATTACACGAAAGATCGTCTATCTGCCGCACTCCTATCAGGTTTAACGATTCGACCAAGGTGATCTCGGACAGGCTCCTTCAGCCGCGCCGAGCTGGGTCTGCCCGAGAATGCCTTCGTGTTCTGTTGTTTCAACAACAGCTACAAGATCACCCCGGATCTGTTCGCCATCTGGATGCGCCTGCTGCACACGGTTGAGGGAAGCGTGCTTTGGTTGCTGGAAGGAAACGCGACCGCCGCCAGGAACCTGCGTCTTGAAGCCGGGAAACGCGGTATCGCGCCGGAACGACTGGTGTTTGCCCCACGCATGGCTTTGGCGGATCATCTGGCCCGCCAGCGCCAGGCGGATTTGTTTCTGGACACGTTTTATTACAACGCCCACACCACCGCGAGCGATGCCCTGTGGGCCGGCCTGCCCGTGCTGACCTGTCTGGGCGACACCTTCGCGGGACGGGTCGCGGCGAGTCTGCTCACTGCCGTGGGTCTGCCCGAATTGATCACACATAGCCATGCCGAGTATGAATCACTGGCGCTGGCATTGGCGACCCGGCCGGAACAGCTTGCCGCCCTCCGCCAGAAGCTGGCGGTCAACAGAACCACTCAGCCGCTCTTTGACACGGCGCGCTTCACCCGCCACATCGAAGCGGCCTATAGAAAGATGCATGCACGGTATCAGTCCGGGTTGTCCCCAACTCATATCGTCGTGGAGGCATGAAATTACTCTTGTTCATTACCGCCACTCAGAGACCATCAGCGGTTGCAAAACGCGGACTCGATGAATTCAGGCCAGTTCATTCAAATCGCACGGACAGAAGTTCACCAAAGGTGTAGCCATTGAAACAGGCCCGGAGGTACACGCACCCACACACGGAAAACGATACAATCCCAGGAAATCCGTCATTTAGGTTGACGGGCATGGGACTATTTGATTGAATCATTAAAATTCAGCAATTGTTTCACTCCACTGATCGATAAAGAAACGATACTATCGACCCAGACTGAAACGATCTATGGTTATCTGCAATCCACCCTGGGGAAATTTGGGATCCAATGATGGCTAAATCACCGACGGTATTACTGATTGCGATTCTGGCATTCCAGTCACTTCAGCTCGCCCTGGCCGATGATGGCGCTGCTGGTGATAACAACCTACAAAATACAACCCGGAGACATTCTTGAAGTCTCCGTCTGGAAAGAAGAAGACCTTCTGAAGCAGGTCATGGTCAGACCCGATGGCGGCATGTCGTTTCCCCTGGCGGGCGACATTCAGGCCGCGGGCAAATCGGTTGCGGAGTCTGCAGGAGATGATTACCGAACGGCTCACGAAATATATTCCGGATCCGGTTGTGACGGTGGCCATGCTGAAGCTGGATGGCAATAAGATCTACGTGATCGGAAAGGTTACTAAACCTGGAGAATTTCTGGCTAACCGGTATATGGACGTCGTGCAGGCGCTGAGTGTGGCGGGTGGCATGACACCGTATGCCGCCGACAACAAGATTATCGTGCTGCGCCGGGAAAATGGGAAAGAGGTATCAATCCCGTTCCGCTATGGCGATATCGAGAAAGGAGAGGACCTGGAGCAGAACATCATCCTGCAGAGCGGGGATGTGGTGGTGGTGCCGTGAGAAGGAAAGAGTAAGAGGTAATGAAGTGAGAAGTGATATGCGAGAAAAGATAATTTAATGGCCACGGGTCGCTTCCGGCTTCCTGCCTCCCGCGACACTTGTTCGTCCCTGAACTTCGAAGCACACGGAAATACACGGAAAACAGATATTTTCAGGGATGAACAAAGACACAAGATTCGCCCATTGCATAGAAACGTTTTCTGGCCAAGAAATCGATCTAGCTGATGCGCATCGTTTATGTTCCAAGCCTGCCACTGACCTTGCTGTTGGCCTTGTCGCAATCCGTGTGGGCGGCGGAATGGTCGGCGGAGCCGACGGTTTCCCTGCGCTCTGGCTACAACGACAACTACCGGCTGACCACGGCGCCTCATGATTCGGTGTGGGAAGCGGACCTTACGCCCGCCGTCAAATTTGGCGTAGAAACGAAAACCAGGGGCTTGTTCGGAAACGCGGACGTCTCGATCGTGCGCTTCTATGGCGGCAGCGGCGATACCAGCAGCAACCTGCTGGACCGGGAGGACTATCACCTGAATGTCAACTCCTATCAACAGACCGAGCGCAATAATTTTGGGGCCAATGTGGATATCACCCAGGACAGCACGCTCGACTCGGAACTGACCCAGACTGGCCAGGTGATCGAAAATATTGCCACCCGCTTGAGCACCGTCCTGAATCCCAGTTGGACAAGAAGCCTCAATGAAAAGACCCAACTGGATCTGGACTACGCATTCAACCGGGTCGACTATTCAGATATAGTCGGACAGTCCAGCCTGGTCAACTATGACTTCAATACCGCCTCTGCGTCATTGATTCGTCAGTTCACGCCGCTCACTCAAGGGACCGTATCGACATCATTCAGCCACTATCTACCGGAAACAAACCTCAACTCCGATACCTATGCGATTCAGGTCGGCCTAACCAGGCAACATAGCGAGACAGTGTCCACCTCGTGGCTGGCGGGCTGGCGCCAGACCACCTCGGATACCCTGATACCGACGGGATTCTGTGTGGGGGCGGACCCCGGCGCCAGTTTCCCGAAATGTAATGGCGGCTTTCCCGTTCAGACGGGAACGGACACGGAACAAGTCAATAACACCGGCGCGGTGTACTCGGCAAGTATTACCAAGTCACTGGAACGAGGCAGTCTGAGCGCTTCCGCGTCACGTCTTGCCACACCGAGCGGCACCGGAGGGCTCCTCGATACCACGCATCTATCCCTGACCGGGGAGCACCATTTCACGGAAACCCTGACCTCCCGCCTGTCGGTCGATTACTATAAGCAGGATACCATCGTCAATTCATCGGGGGGCAACTTGCAGACAAAACCCAATAATTTTTTCAGAATCCAGCCCAGTATCGCCTGGCAATGGCAACCACAGTGGACACTGGACGGTGAGTACTCAGTATTCCGAGAGTAAAAACACCAACGGCGATGCCGCTACGCAAAATGCGGTCTATTTGACGCTCACCTACCGACCTACTAAGATATTCACCTCCCGTTAACCTCTTATTTCCAAGGTATTTCCGGATCATCCCGAAATACCTGCCATTACACCTGATGCTGGACAAGACACCCATGGCTGAACTTGCACTCGAACAGACACTGGATCTCGGGGATTACCTCGACGCCTTTCGCCGCCGGCGGGGCATGATCATATTGATCGCCGGGATCGTTTTCATCCTGGGACTCATCACCGCCTTTGTCTGGCCGCCCACCTATGCATCATCGGCCACCATCCTGATCGAGGAACAGGAAATTCCGTCTGAACTGATCCAGTCCACCGTCACCAGCTATGCCTCGGAACGTATCCAGGTCATCAGCCAGCGCGTCATGACCCGCAGTAATCTTCTGGAAATCATGGATAAATACGGTTTGTACCAGAGCAAGCGCAAACGTGAAACGACGGAAGAAGTCCTTGCCGACATGCGCGATGACATCAAGCTCGACATGATCAACGCAGACGTGATGGACCCGCGCACCGGCCACCCGACGGCGGCCACCATCGCCTTCACGGTCGGCTTTAAAGGTAAAGACCCCCAACTGGTGCAGAAAGTCGCCAATGAACTGACGACACTCTATCTGAATGAGAACCTGAGGACGCGCACCGAGAAGGCGGAGGAAACCACCACCTTCCTGACGGAAGAGGCCAAGCGTCTGAGCGCGGAAATCTCCCGCCTGGAAACCGCCCTGGCGGAATTCAAGGAAAAGAATGCCAACAAGTTGCCTGAACTGAGGGACTTGAACACGCAGGTCCTCCAGCGTACGGAAAACGAGATCAGCGATAATGATACCCAGATGCGCTCACTGGAGGAGCGGAAAACCTACCTGGAAGGACAACTGGCCATCCTCGACCCCTACGGTTCCGGCACCGTCCAGAGTCCGGGCGCCAGACTGGCGGAATTGCGCACGGAATATATCAGTAATGCCAGCCGCTATTCGCCCAACCATCCGGATGTGCATCAGCCAAAAGCGGGAAATCGAGGCGCTGGAGAAGGAAACCGGCATCACCGAAACATCGTCGGAGAAACGCTGCACGGCTGGATGCGCTGCGCAAGGAGTTGGTCATCGCGGAAAAAACCTACACGGACGAACATCCGGACGTGAAAAGCCTGAAACGCCAGATTGCCTCGCTCGAAGAAGATACTCCGCAAGCCGGGTGCCAAGGCGGCACCGAAAGCAGCGCCGGTAACCCCGGACAATCCCGCGTATATTACTCTGCAGTCACAGTTGGAAGCCACCAACAGCGATATCACTGCGCTTAAAACCAAGCGGGCAACACTCAGCGATAAACTGGCCGAATATGAACAACGCCTGCTACAGACCCCCCAGGTTGAACGCGAATACCGGGGACTCGTCCGTGATTTTGAGAATAACACCAAACGCTACCAGGAGATCAAGGACAAGCAGATGTCGGCGGAGGTCGCGCAGTCCATGGAAAAGGAGCGCAAGGGCGAGAAGTTCACCCTGATCGACCCCGCCATCCTGCCGGAAGAACCCGTCAGCCCGAACCGTCCCGCCATCATCTTCCTGTCCCTGGTGCTGGCGCTGGGCGCGGGCATCGGATCCGCCGCTACGGCGGAGAACATGGACTCCGCCGTGAGGGGCGCCAAGGGGGTGGTTTCCATCCTCAATACGGCGCCGCTGGCGGTCATACCCTACCTCGCCAGTGACGCGGATATCAGTCACAAAAGCAAACGACGGCATCTCATGCTAGCCGGGGTAGTCGGGGGGTTCGTTCTTGTTCTGCTGCTGATCCACTTCCTGTACTCCCCACTGGACGTTCTGTGGTTCCGGGTGTTGCGGAAGATGGGTACGATCGTGGGTGGTTAGGATATTATCGGGAACACGATCGTTGCAGGTAATCCACCCACAAAACCAGGATGTCCATCTAAGATTTTCGATACGTTTTGCGAACAGCGCGTGACAGCCATCAGTGGCTGGGATATAAAGATTATCTACCTGTAAAAACAGGCTCATAGGAAAGACAGATTATGGAACGCATCAAACAGGCCCTGGAGAAGGCGCGCCAGGAGCGCGCGATCAGGCAAGGCGCCGCGCCCGGCCCGGCCATGGGCCAACGGACCGGGAGCGGCGACATCCAGTACGCCGAGACCCAGTCCATCACCCTGGATGATGACGTGTTACGCGAAAACCGCATCGTGACCGGTCTGGAGCCGAGCGCCTTCACCGAGTCCTACAACATTCTGCGCACCCAGATCCTGCAGCGCTTCAAGGAGAACCACTGGAATGTGCTGGCCGTGACCAGTCCGGGAAACGGTGAAGGCAAGACGCTTACCGCCATCAACCTGGCCATCAGCATCGCCCGTGAGGTCGACTACACGGTGCTGCTGGTCGATGCCAACCTGCGCCACCCCTGGATGCTGGAACATTTCGGCCTTTCCCAGCGCAAGGGTCTCAGCGACTACCTCACCGGCGATGTCCCCCTGGCGGAACTGCTGATACAGCCGAGCCGGGTCGAGCACCTGGTGCTGCTGCCGGGCGGCAAGCCGCTGGCCAATTCGGCGGAGATGCTGAACTCCCCGAAGATGGCCGGGCTGGTCAGGGACATGAAATCCCGCTATCACAGCCGGATTATCATCTTCGACCTGCCGCCGGTCCTGAGCTCGGCGGATGCGCTGGCCTTCTCGCCCTACGTGGACGCCGCCCTGCTGGTGATCGAGGAAGGCCTGACGCGAAAGCAGGATGTCGAACGCGCCGTCGAACTCCTCAGCAACATCAATATCGTGGGCACGGTGCTGAACAAGGCCGAATCGAAGACATCCTGAGCGAGACAATTACCAACGCCATGTACGAGTCGTTCTACAAGCTGAGGGAAAAGCCTTTCACGCTGCTGCCGGATCCGGGTTTTCTCTTTCTGAGCAACAAGCACCGCATGGCGCTCACCCTGCTTGAGTACGGACTGATAAACCAGGCCGGCTTTACGGTCATCAGCGGGGATATCGGCACCGGCAAGACCACGCTGATCCGCCACCTGCTCGGCCACATGGACCGGGAACACACCGTGGGTCTCATCTACCAATACCCACCGTTCCTTTGGCGAACTGCTGCAGTGGATTCTGCTGGCCTACAACCTCGAACACGCCAATCTGGGCAAGGTCGAGATGTACCGGCGCTTCATCGATTTCATCATCGATGAATACGCTCACAACCGGCGCGTGGTGCTGATCGTGGACGAGGCCCAGAACATGGCCGCCGACACGCTGGAAGAACTGCGCATGCTCTCCAACGTCAACGCCGACAAGGACCAGGCCCTGCAGGTCATCCTGGTGGGCCAGCGTGAACTGCGGGACACGCTGCGCCGCCCCGATCTGGTCCAGTTCGCCCAGCGTATCGCGGTGGACTATCATCTCGAAGCGCTGTCGGAGGAGGAAACCGTTGACTACATCCGTCACCGTCTGGATGTCGCGGGCGGCAACCCCTCCCTGTTCGATGAGGCCGCCTGCCGGGCCGTGTATCGCTATAGCAATGGCGTGCCCCGGCTCATCAACCTCCTCTGCGATACGGCGCTGGTCTATGGCTATGCCGAGCAGTGCGAGCGGATCGACAGCGCCCTGGTAACCGACGTGGCCCGTGAAAAACAGCAGGGGGGGATCTTTCCAACCTTTCATCCCGCCGGGCCCGCCGCGGCGCCCGGCGCCAGCACACGGGCGGAACCGGCGCCACAGACCCATCCGCAACCCGCCCTACCACCGGACCATGATGTCACTAAAAAAAAAGGGCTCGCCTAGCGCTGGCTGCCGGCCAGCCGGAACTGCTCGGGTACCTGAACAGACTGCTGGAGAGTTACGGGATCGATGTCGTCAGCGCCGGCCCATTGAACGAACAATTCCTCGGCGGCCTTGAATTGACCGAACACGATGTGCTTCTTATCGACCGGTGCGAGGATGCGACACCGTTACCCGCAACGCTGGGCAAACTGCTCGATCACTGGCCCAAACCGGTGCTGTTAAACGACTCCATGGCTACCAAGCTCAGTCTGCGACGGGGTAATCCGGAATTCGGCCGCCTGCTGGTGGAGCAGATTTCCGCGTTATTGATTCGTGATCCCACATGACGGCTTTATCCAGTAGGGTGCGCCGTGCGCACCATGGTCGCTGCGGAACCGTCCAGGTGTTTGGCTTTTTCGTGGCATGCGCCGTGCGCACCGTGAAAACCCCTGTGCGCGGCACGTGGTGCGCATGGCGCACCCTACCACAGCCGGGTTGAGGAACGACCGACATGAGCAAACCCGCCATACTGGTCATCGGCGGCGCCGGTTATATCGGTTCGCACATGGTGCTCGACCTGCTGCGGGCCGGTTATCCCGTCATCACACTGGACAACCTTTCCCGCGGCCATCGCGAGCTGGTGCCCGGCGGGGACTTCGTGCAAGGTGATCTAGGAAATCCTGCCGATCTTGACGCGGTCTTCCTCCGGTATCCGGTCGCGGCGGTCATGCATTTCGCCGCCTGGTCTCTGGTCGGGGAATCGGTCGAGAAGCCGCTGGCGTATTATCGCAACAACGTCGCCGACACCATCACCCTGCTCGAGACGATGCAGCGGCACGGCATCAGACGCTTCATCTTTTCCTCCACCGCCGCCGTGTATGGCGAACCGCGGCGGACTCCCATTACCGAGGCGCATCCCTGCGCGCCGACCAATCCGTATGGCGCGACCAAGCTCGCGGTGGAACGCCTGCTGAGCGACGTCGGCGCGGCCGCCGGCATGAGCTTCAGCATCCTGCGTTACTTCAATGCCGCGGGCGCGGATGCCGCCGGGGCCATCGGGGAACGCCACCGGCCCGAGACCCACCTGATTCCGCTGGTGCTCCAGGTGGCCACGGGCGAGCGGGATGCCATCAGCATATTCGGCGAGGATTATCCCACCCCGGACGGCACCTGCCTGCGCGACTATATTCATGTCTCCGACCTCACTCAGGCGCACCTGCTGGCGCTGGAAGCCCTGCTCGAGGACGGAGGCAATACGACCTACAATCTGGGCAACAGCACCGGCTATTCCGTCCGGCAGGTCATCGATACCGCGCGGGAGATTACCGGCCATCCGATCCCGGCCCTTGCCGCGGCGCGGCGCGCCGGCGACCCGGCCATTCTCATCGCCGACTCCGGCCGGATTCGCGCGGAACTGGGCTGGAAACCGCGCTATGAACGCCTCGATGACATCATCCGCACGGCCTGGGACTGGCACCGTAAGGAAGCACGGTGATGAGCAGTCACGAGGCGTAACATGCACCCGCGGATCGATATGCTTATGGTCGTGCGATAAATCCGGATAACGCCATGCCAAATAACTTGCGTAACCTGTTCCTGCTCTGCGCCCTGGGCTGGGCAGCCGTGATTTTCTACCTTTCACACCTGCCCGGAGTGGATGTTCCGCCGTTGTTTTTCGGCAAGGACAAGCTCTTCCATGCCATCGTCTTCGGCATACTCGGTTTTTTCGCGCTGGGCGCCATGAAGACCACGGTGGAGGGCTATCGTGTGTTCCAGCTCTGGCTTGCCGTTGGCCTGGTGATTGGCTACGGCGTGCTGGACGAATTTCACCAGCATTTTGTACCCGGCCGGACACCGGATATCTATGACGTCATGGCCGATGCGGTGGGTGGCATGCTGGGTGTATGGTTGTTCGCCCGTGTGATCAAGCCGCGCATTCAGGATCCGGGATAAGCGCCTGGCGTAGCTACCCTGCGATCCATCACGCACTTACAGATACACCGACCAGTCGCGGCTGTCGTCTCCGAACACCAGGAAGTAGGGATTCAACAGGGAGTCCTTGGTGTTGTAGCGCAGCGGCTGCATGTCCGTGTCGGTGACATGGCCGCCGGCCTGTTCGACCACGCATTGCGCCGCGGCGGTATCCCACTCGGAGGTCGGTCCCAGGCGCGGGTAGATGTCGGCGGCCCCTTCCGCGACCAGGCACAGTTTCAGGGAACTGCCCATGCCGACCATTTCATGCTCACCCAGATTCTCAAGAAAGCGATTGAGTGAATCGCCGCGGTGTGATCGGCTGCCGACGACCATGACCGGACCATCCGCCAGCTTGCGCACCTTGATGGGCCGGGGTTTGCGCCCCGGTTCCTGCTTTAACGCGCCTCGGCCGCGGCAGGCGAGGTAGCTCACGCCGCTGACCGGCACATGCACCACGCCCAGCACCGGGACACCCGCTTCGATCAGGGCGATATTGACGGTGAATTCCCCATTGCGCTTGATGAACTCCCGGGTGCCGTCGAGCGGATCGACCAGCCAGTAGCGCTGCCAGAGTGAACGCTCGGCATAGGGCAGGCTGGATGACTCTTCCGACAGTATCGGTACCCCGGGTGTCAGCTCCTTCAGGCCGGCGACGATGGCATGGTGCGAGGCCAGGTCCGCCTCGGTGAGCGGCGAGCGGTCTTCCTTTTCCTCGATGGCGAAATCACTGTCGTAGATCGCGAGTATCTTCTCACCCGCCGCGCGCGCCAGTCCGGCCACGGGTTCGAGCAGTGAAGACGGGGCGGCGCTGTGTTCGCTTGCATTCATACTCTTTCCTTATCTCGATCCTGACATGCGGGGAATAATAACCGTCACGCTGTCGCGGTAACAGTGCCGCCGCCCACGACATTCCGTCAGCTACATATCTGCTAACATAGCCTCACCGGCAACCCATGTTACTCAGATTATGGTCCCATGGCACGAAATCGACAGGGTGTTTCTCGATATGGACGGGACCCTGCTCGATTTGCATTTCGACAATCACTTCTGGCGCGAACTCGTGCCCGCGCGCTATGCCGAGTCCAACCGGCTTGATCTGGAAACGGCGAAGTCGCATCTGTATGCCAAATTCCGCGACAAGGAGGGCACCATGGAATGGTACTGCGTGGAATACTGGAGCCGCGAGCTCGGCCTGGACATCGCCGGTCTCAAGGAGGAAATCGACCATCTGATCGCGGTGCACGGCCACGTCATCGAATTTCTCGATTCCATGCGCGCTGCCGGCAAACGCACCGTGCTGGTCACGAACGCGCATTCCAAGAGCCTGGCGCTGAAGATGGCGCGCACCGGCCTTAACGATCACTTTGACGCGCTCATCTGCGCGCACGACTTCGGTTACCCGAAAGAGGATTTGCGCTTCTGGGCACGGCTGGGCCAGTGCGAACCCTTCGATCCGGAATCGACCCTGTTTGTCGATGACAGCCTGCCGGTGCTGCGCACGGCGCGCATTTATGGCATCCGTCACCTGCTGGCGGTGCGCCGTCCGGACAGCCGGTCGCCGCCCCGGGAAATCGATGAATTCCCCGCAATCGACAGCTTCGAGGAAATCATGCCGGCGCACAACCCGCGTCAGTAGGGTGCGCCATACGCACCGTGATCAATCGGAATATATCGGTGCGCATGGCGCACCCTACGGTTCTATTCCGGGAAACGGTTAGCTATCGCGGCTCGCCGCGTACTTGTCCCAGGATTTGAAGCGTTTGCGGACATACCGGAGCAGGGAGTCGTAGCCGTCGAAAAACAAAGCAAAACCGTTTTCGGCCGGTTCATCATATTCGCAATAATCATTGGTATATTCACGGCAGATGCGCGGGCGGTCGTCGTAGATGCCGCAACGCCCATCCGGCAGCAGATGCGTGCAGGGATTGTTCACCAGCAGATACCAGCCGTCCTCATCCTTGTAGGCCTGCACGTCCTTATGTGACAACTGCCACAACAGGTGATCGAAGTCATGCATCGATCGCGGCGTGGTCAGTTGCTCGGTGATATAAGTGCAGCACTTCGAATTCGTGCAGAAGCCACATTTGTTCTCCGGGGTGATCTTGATATCAATGGGTATTTTCTTTTCCATGGCGTCAACACTTTCGGTCAACAAGAACAGCCGGCGTTCCGGTCAAGCGGTGTACGTGGGACATTAGCCTAACACGGCAACCTTATTCTGTCTTTAAACACGGCCAGGCAGCGGTGCGCACGGCGCACCCTACCGGAATTCAAAAAGTGAGATGTGAAGCGTGAGAAGGAAACGCAGGGACCGAGAAATTATGGCAATGCAGGAGCAATTGCCGACGACTGCAGGGATGCACGACTACAGGGATGTAGGAGGTAGGGTAACGCATGGAGCAGTTACCGAGGAGATAGGGCAATGCAGGAGCAATTGCCGAGGAAGCCGGGAGCGACCCGTGGCCATTGAATTCCGTCTCACTTCTTACTTCTCACTTCTTACTTCTCACGTTTAACGTCTCACGAATCATCCGCGGCGAACTCGAAACGATCAAACATCGGGCTGTCGGAAACATTGTGTCCGGCACGAACTCGCACCTCTCTGCCGGAACTATCGATCAGCAGGCGCCTGCCCGGTTCATAGTACCCCTTGGCCATTACCAGGGTGGCCGCGAAGTCATCTTCCCCGCTGGACAGCATGAACAGCGCGCGGATCGGCTTCGCCTCATCGTCCGCTTGCGCGTGGCAGTAGACCGGACCGCAGTTGCCGCGCATTATCTCGACGCCGATTTCCATACCCCCCATCGGGTGAATCTGCACCGAGCGGGCAATGGCCAGTTGCAGAGACTGACCATCGTCGACGATGCCCAACAGGTCACCCACGCGTGCATCACCGGCGATGCCCTCATCCCAGGCCAGACGCATGCCGTGTTCACTGCTATCGACGATACGGCAGGGCGATGGCTTGACCGGCACGTTGTTGATCGCACTCTCGGCAGCCGCCACGCCCCCCAGGGGCACGTGCAGCAAATAGGTGTGTATGGCATCCAGCCCCGCAACCAGGTGCGTGCCGCGGTTGTCGGGGTGGCGCGATTCCCTGCGCTGCGTAATCGACTCCTCCGGCAGCAACCGCCGCAGGAGCATGGCTTCGGGGCTTTGCCCTCGCACCTTGACCGGCGTGAGCTCCAGGCGCTCGCGGATGGCATGCAGCGCCTCACGCGCATCCAGCAGATAAGGTTCCCGCGCAACTGCCACCTGCTGCCCCAGTTGTGTACAACGTTCAGGCGGGGTATCACTTTTAAGATCCAGCAGGTACAGGCCATCAGGGACGACTGACCAGTGACTGCCCGGGATGACGCGACACTGCCCGGCATGCTGTTTCAGGACATCATAGAGCAGGCCCGCCTCCCCTTCTGCCAGCCGGAACGGGTCGGTCAACGTAAGCAGCATGATGGCGTGGTAGCTCTCAGCAATACCGAGCTGCCGCTCGGAGCCTTCATTGGCGGCGGAAATCGCAAGCAGACCGAAATACCGCGCCAGTCGATAGAGCTGGTGCAGTTCGGCAAACAGGGATTCCTGCGCGGCGCGGTAGAAACGATAGCCGTCGAACAATATCGAGCCCAGTTGTTCAATGGCGCGATTGATTGCCAGTCCGAACAGATTACCGGGCGGCCGTTGCGCGGCGGCTTCGTAAAGTGCCTTGACGATGATCTTGTAGCCACCGGCCATGGCCAGCGATAACCGTTCAACACCCCTGGTGGCCTGTTCCCGTTGCGATTTGGTCAGGCTGAGCTGCCGAATACGCAGCGGATCGACCGTGACATACAGCCGCTCGGTCGTGTGCCGGAACATATCCAGCAACTGATAACGTTTTTCAGGCTCCAGTTTCTGTTCATTCAGTGAGTCCAGCGCACCCTGCACCAGACGCAGGGCCTGAACCACATCCATAATGGGCAGGTTGGACAACCAGGCACGCAGTCGTTCTGCATCCCGCTCCACCGTCGGATCGTTATAGTCATGCTGTTCGGGTGTGGTGAGGGTCAGGGGTTCCATCGCGAAAATTTTATCGGGCGCCCGGAAAATTCGAAACGAAGTTATCGCGGGAATGAGCTTACTTGTGCCCGGCGACTAATCGGGCGCTCGCGTAGCAGTTGATATTGAAACACCCGGTTAGCGGGCCAACGCAATAATAGCAACTTTTCGCGACGCCGGTCTGTGACTACGCCCAAGGAAGCCGAGCAATTTTACCGGGCGTCAGAACCGGCCGGAATCGGTAATCAGGTAGGCCCCGCCCGGCCGGGCTTGTCCGTAGGTCTTCAGTCCATCGACGATATCCGGTGAGACCGCCGGTCCCGGCGTCAACAGCAGGTTAAGCCGGTAATCGCCCGCCGGCGTCAACGAGAAATCGCCCGTTAACGCGGTGTCGCCGGAACCGCTCACGCGGCCGACCAGGGTATCCGCCTCGCTGTGCAACGTTGCCTCGACGTGACCCAGCGACAACTCCACCGGCTCGATGATATGCGCATCGGCCCAGTCCATTCTACCCGAGAATTCCCGCGGAAAACCGTCAACGATCTTCATCGACTCGATCAGCAAGGTCACGCCCCCGGACGATTGTACCGGCAGGGGTGAGAAATGATTAACCAGTTGATCGGGCAGCAACACCGCCCTCAGCCCGTCGAGATAAACATGTCCGCCCAGGCCCATGCCGGCGATACCCTCACCCTGGAATGCCGGGTCGGTGAGGGTAACATGGTATTCCAGCCGTCCCAGCAGCAGCGTGACAGGACGCAGAGACCAGTTGACGGGGCCCAGACCCAGACCCTTGATCACCAACCGTTGCGCCTTCCCGGAAAACACCGTCCCGCTCACGGACTGCAGATCCAGGCCGTCGACGCTCTGCTCCAGCAATTTTCCCGCGTGCTCCGCCGGGAAGGTGACGAGGAGGATCAACAGGTAGGCAATGGCCCCTGCCGCCGCAAGACGCCAGTAAGCCTTCAAGGCTTTGAGGCCTGCAGACTCAGTCGCGCGTTAATCCGCCCTGTCGTAGCGGCGCGTTCCAGGGTGGCGCTGTCCACATCGACACCGTAATGTGTATCCATCACACTCAGCCAGCCGGCAACGGAATCAAATGACGCATCCTCCAGCCAGACGCGCACGCCGGTGCTGCCATCCGGCTCCACCCGTTTCAGCGCGGCTCCCAGACCGGCCGAGCGCGCCGAATCATCGGTAACCGAAAGCAGTGAACGTCCTTCCATGCCCTTGCCGGCGGCAGGATTCGCCCCTTTCAGTTGCTTGACCTTGAGAGCGCTTTCCTGCATCCACTGCAGGGTTGCGCGCCGTTCTTCCACGCCATCCCTGAGCTCGTCATACCTGACATGAAACGGATGCACCAGCACGGCATACAGCAGTAGCACGGCAAGCAAAGCGGCGACACCATAGACCAGCAGGCGTTGCTGCGCATCGAGACCAGCCAGCCATCCCTTCATGCTTCATTCCCCTCAATCCGCATACGGCTTTTCACGCGCTGCCCGGCATCCGCCGCGGCGGACTGGATCTCGACCGTGAGACCGCGCGCGGACAAGGACTGTTTCAATTCATCCAGAACCTGCAGATTGGCGGCGGTCAGATCCACGTCAAGCCGGCCGGCACGGTAACTGGCCCCGGAAATCTCGATATCCTTCGCCGCGCGCAGCACATCGCCGGAGCGCGCCAGCAGGGACAGGAACCGGGCGCCGGCGCCCGCCCGGCGCTGCAACTGTTCGAGTTGCTGCTGCATCTGGACACGGGGATCGACAACCCGCTTGGTCCCGGGAAAGGCCTCCATCAAGACGCTCTCCATGCGGGTATTCAGCTCATCCTGTACACGGCTGAGCCGGAAATAGTCGACGCCCGTGACGATGTTGCTGAGCAGTATCCCCGCCAGCAGTAACGCGGCGCTCGCGCGCCACAGCCGCCAGATCTTGCCCCACTCCTGGGTGCGGCTGTAGACGCCCTGCAGCAGGTCGATCAGGGGACCGCTCAACCCCTGCGCCAGCAGCGTGAGCACGGAGCCTTCGTAGTGCTTGATGTCCGCCTCCGCCGCAACCCCGCCGAGATCCGGCAGCACATGGCCGGTGGGCACCTGCACAGACACGGGTCGCCCCGGCGCATCCTCCGGTTGCGGCAGGCCGGTGAGTATCAGTCCGAGGTTTTCCGTATCCACCGCGAAGCCCGAATACGCTCCGGTGCGCACCAGAGCCACATCCCCGTCGATCACCACGCAGATCGCGTCGCCGGCGCACGGCACCGCCAACAGGTCGGGAATGAGTTGATTCACATCCAGACCGGCGCTCCGGCAGGCATCCAGGATGGCATCCATGCGCCGGTTGGCGATGACGGCAACCGGGTATCCTCCCCCCGGCAGCGCGGTACCCAGGGAAAAATGCAGGTTCTCGACGTCCTCTATCAGTTGCTCTTCCAGTGCGTAGGGTACGGCGCGGAGCAGTTTCTGCCGGTTACGCCCCGGGATGGTCGCTTGTGTCAGCAGACAGTCGATGCTGGGGATCAGCACAACCACACGCAGGCCGTTTGCTTCACCGGCGGCAGCGGCCAGGTCACCGCGGCGTACCCGCCCGACCGGCTGACCGGTAACGTCCAATGGCAACCATTCACAGCTCCCGCCCCAATCCTGGCCAACGCGTATCAACAGAGTATTACGCATTACCGGTGCCCCCTTTCCACAAGGTCTCCCATCCTACCAAAAAACACTTCCGGATCAATCATTCGTGCATACCGGGCGAATCGCCCTGCGGCGCCTGCTCAACCCGGATCGGCGTCCTGAGACGATACAGAATCCGGGTCTTGCCTTTATCACGCGCCAGCAGACTCTCAAGGTGTGCCTGGCTCTCGCCCACGAGCACATCGGTGTGGACCAGGAAGTAATTACTCTTGACGGCAATCGACACATTCAGCTCACGCCCGGCAAGCGCTTCCTGCCCGAGGAAAGCCTCGGTGGTCGGGTATCCGGTTTCCCCGCGGCCGGTTATCAACGCCTGAACATCGCTCATGGTCAAGTCCTTATGCAATGCCAGTAACACGAGCGGCGGCGCCGTATTCACGTTTAGGTGCGTCCGCTGCGCCAGCGCCGTCACGTAGGGCGCGAGTAACTGCACGGCAGTTTGATCGAATCCCTTCACCAGGCGCAACTCGCTGCTACTGACCAGGGGGCGGTTGGCCGTGCGGTACGGAACCGCCCCGTTCAGGTAATTCTCATCCTCGGCGCCATCGGGGAACCTGACATTGATATCAGCGTCGATCCAGTCGATCAGGGCATCCGCCAGCGTCGGTTCCAGATTCAGGATTTCCAGCAGACGCTGAAAATACGCCAGGTCCGCCTCGCTGACTGTGCCGTCCGGCATCACCAGATTGTTGATGTTGAAACGCCCTTGCAGGTCCTCGATCTTGCCGCTCACCTGCCCACCCTCCACGGCGATGGGCGGCAAGGCCGTGGCCCAGTCCTCATCCAGCGAATCATGATCACTTTCGCTCTCATCACGGCGCAGGATGACCCGCGCCCAGCTTTCCGCGGCCAGGGCGTAGGCATAGGCCTGCTCCCCGTGCACAAGGTTGCCGGTCAGCCGAACGTCGACTTGCTGGTGGGTGGCCATGGCCACCGCAAGCACCGTGACCAGGCTCACCACCAGCAGGGCCGTGACCAGGGCGACACCGTGTTGTCGCGATCCGCACGGCCGGTCAGCCGCGATCTGGCATAGGCGGCTCATCGCGGCAATTGGAATAACCAGATGAGGGTGCCGAATCGCCGATGCTTAAGCGTGATTTCAATGGCCCGGGGGAAATCCATCGGATTGGCGTCGGGATTGTTTTCGGTGATGGTGGGGGGCCATTGCTCCTGCCAGGCGCCCGCTTCATTGAGATAGCGCACCTGCATGCTCTCGATGTCGCCGGTCAGGGCCTGGCGCGTTGGCTCGCTGTCCTGCGCACGATCCAGCATCTGCCAGGCATACCGGTTCACCTGCTGGTCTTGCAGCGCGTAACCGACACGCTGCAGGGTGCTGCGCGTATGGTTGGCGGGATTGTTCCAGCCGCCCCGGGTGAACTGAAACTGGGTCGTACCGATCAAGGGGCTCTGCTGGTCGCCGAATTCATCCCGGATCGTGCGCGGCACGGCCTGTTCGATATCCCGCTGCATGAGGAGGTAGGTTTTCTGCAGCGTCGCCAGGCTGTTCGCGTTTTCCTCGGTCAAGGTTTTCTGCTTCAACACCGTTTCCAGGCCACCGTAAGCCATCACCGCGATAAGGCTGAAGATGGCCAGCGCCACCAGCAGTTCCAGCAGCGTAAACCCCGCGGGGGTTTTATTCCGGATGACTTGTGTCATTGTTCGGGCCGCCGGAGAAAACCGCCCAGCACGGCGATCGGCCCGGCGTCCTGCGCATCGATCGGCCGCACCTCGACATCCAGCCGGCGCAGATCCTCCTCATCGGTCTGGGAAACGGTCGCAAGCCAGCGCCATTCCCGGTCACCCATCTCGGTGGTACCCTTGAGTTCACCCACGCTGGGCCAGGCATCTTTCAGTTGCTGATCGACCAGAACATTGCGGGCAACCCAGGTGGCCAGCGTCCGGTCACGCAGATACGCCTGATTGCCGGTGTAGCCCCCGACGGCCTTGATCACGGCCCCCATGGTCAGTGCCAGAACGGCCAGGGCGACCATGACCTCAAGCAGGGTAAACCCCCTGATTCGCCGCCGCCTCAAAAGGTCTTCTCCGCTTCCCAGTCCAGCACGCCCAGCATCGATGCCGTAAGGTGGTAACGCCGCTGGCTCTGCTCCGCCGCGATGGTGGCCGAGAACGGGGTCATCTCGCCGCTCGAAAGGATATAGACTTGCGGGGTCTCACTCTCCTCAGCTTTTCTTCTTCGGTTGACCCATAGCCGGAGGATCCCCTTCAACCTCGATCTTAACGCTGATTCCCGCGGGCAGCTTGTGGGACTTCAGCAAGCGATCGTCCTCGAGCTCCCGCCAGCCTTCGGCCTGCAAGACCAGGAAGGTATAACCTTTCTCGGTAAAATGGATGGCCAGTTCCTCGCCGCGTATCACGGCCTCATCATTGGCCAAGTTGATCAGCGTCACGAGCCGGCGGGTTTCACGCTCCATCGCCTCGGCTAGATCATTCCTGCCAAGGGACAGGACGGCAAAGCTGAAAATGATCCCGATAAGAACCAGAACCACCATGATTTCCAGCAGGGTAAACCCGCGACTGAACCGGAAAACCCGGTCCCACCCTTTACCAGGATCTGCAGGCGGCGAGTGGACGGAAACGATCGTGGCGCATGGGATGTGGCTATCTGTTTCAGCATGGCTGGCATCCCTCTACCCCAGGAACACCCATGGTGCGTTTAAGGGTCGTTTGAGTGATCTTATCCCCTCACTCACGGCCAGCTTCCCCCAAAGGGAACGGGCTCGTTTGCATGCTTCAAGCACTTGACCCGGACGGCACCTGGATTGACTACGAGTCTCTATTGCAGTTCCCAGTTACCGACGTCATCCTCACTGGGCGTCTGGTCAGGCCCGAGTGAATAGATGTCGATCGACCCGTGCCCACCCGGACTGAGGTATTGGTAAGGCTGCTTCCAGGGATCGACCGGCAGACGGTCCACGTAGCCGCCTTCCTTCCAGTTCGGCGGTTCGGGTGAGGACGGCTTCTCTACCAGGGCTTCCAGTCCCTGGTCGGTAGTTGGATAAACATAGTTATCCAGCTTGTAGAGATTGAGCGCGGCCTCCAACGCCCGGATATCCTGGCGCGCCTTGGTCATGCGCGCCTGCTCCGGGCGATCCATCACCTTCGGCACCAGAATCGCGGCCAGTATCCCGAGGATGACCACGACCACCATTACCTCGATCAATGTAAAACCCTGTTCATTGGGTAATTTTCTCATCATATGCTTCTTCACCTTGCCTTCGCCTATGTTCTGCGTCACGCACTCGCGATGGGTAGAATATACGCTATTTCCGGGTCTATTTTCAGGTCCGGTCAGCAACATCATGCAGTGCGCGGGGAATGACGAGATCCTGACAGTGCGGAAACCCTCTTATTTCACACGTCCAGTTTCCGTCCGGGCGACGCGGAGGCGTGGGGAAGTCTCTGTTACTCTGCGGTACAAGCATACGACCCGACGCCAACGCTTCTTGCCAGGATCAATCATATCCTGACGGGATATCCTGACAGGCGTTTATCCCATTTCCAGGGGGTAATCAGCCGGGGTCAACTGATTACGAACCTTGAGCGCATAAAGATGACGTTCGGCGTCGACGAGGTGCTGGCCCCAATGCCGGCGGTAGGTCGATTGCCAGACCTGGGCGGCACGTTGCGGCCATGCCTCCTCAAGCAAGTCAAGCCCGTACTGCAGATCGAAAAAGATATCGGTCAGATCATCCGCCAGACTGCCGGACATGTGCAACCGGTCAGGAGATTCATCAAACTCGAGCCAATATCTGTCGCGTTCGCCCAAAGTCTGGCGCAAACGGGTGTAAAGCTCGAAACGTTCATCCAGATCGACCTCGGGACCCAGTACCTCATCGTGATCATTGGCATTCAACGCCATGACCGCAGAATGCAGCCGGGGTAGGATCCTGCATAAATCGACCAGCCAGCGCCCATCGGTATATTGGTGGTTTTCGATCAAACCGCAGTACGCTTCCGCGGCTCCCGCCATTTCAGTCAGTTTTTCAGAAATGGTCAACATCAGGTCATATCCGCGAGGACTCCGGTCATTGCAGTCAATCTGCCGCCAATACCTATTCATAGGGAGTGAGTACCAATGATTCTAGTAAAAAAATCGCTGCCTGCCAGATCTCAGACTTCGACCATTTCAAAATCTTCCTTGGCGGCGCCGCATTCCGGACACACCCAGTTCGGCGGGATATCCTCCCAACGGGTCCCCGGCGGGAAACTCTCATCGGGCAGACCGTCGGCTTCACTGTAGACGTATCCGCATACGACACACACGTATTCCTTGGGCAAACTCATTACACATAACCTCATCTGGATTCATGGCAGGATACCGCCTTGCCGGGCATTGTATACCTCCTATGGAACCGGAAAAACAACACACCCGCGGTGCTAGAATTAGGAACAGCCTCATACAATCGGCATGGGACGCGGGTGTATACGGCTCAGAGCCTGTGAAAATATCGACGGCCGTCGCGAGGGCGTCGATTGGCGTGCGAGGCAAGGCGCGCTGCGCGAAAACAAGGGAGTTTGGCGAGCCAAATGACCGAAGTTTTCGCGTGGCGCAACGCCGCCGCAGCCGCAAAGCGGCGTCCGCAGCAGGCTGGCGATATTTTCACAGGCTCTCAGTGCAATGCCCGGATTTGACTCGATGCGGATACTGTATTATTCAGCGCATGCCATGGCTATTTGTAAGGCATGGCGTTCCACGGTTCACGCTTTGCGTCTGACGTTCAGAACATGACATCCACCACGAGACCTATCCCCGTCGTACTGGTATTCGCCGGTCATGATCCGAGCGGCGGGGCCGGCCTGCAGGCCGACATCGAGTCCGTCGCCAGCCAGGGCAGTCATGCGGCCACGGTGGTCACGGCGCTGACGGTCCAGGACACCCAGGACGTGTCCGGATTCACGGCCGTGGATGCCACACAGGTCATCGCCCAGGCGCGTGCGATACTGGAAGACATGCCGGTTGCCGTATTCAAAATCGGCATGCTGGGCAGCATCGAAAATACCGAAGCGGTCCATAGCATCCTGATGGATTACCCGGAAATACCGGTCGTTTTCGACCCGGTGCTGGCTTCGGGGCATGGAACGGATCTGGGCGGTCAGGAGTTGATCGAGGCATTGCAGGCGCTGCTGCTTCCGGTCACCACCATCCTCACCCCTAATGGTCCGGAGGCGCGCGCCCTGGCCCCCGAGGCGGATACCCTGGAAGCCTGCGGTCTGGCCTTGCTGGACCACGGCGTCGACTACGTGCTGGTGACCGGCAGCCACGAAAACACACCCCACGTCATCAACCGCCTGTACGGCGGCAAGCGGCTCCTGGAGACCTTTACCTGGGAACGCCTGCCGCACAGCTACCACGGGTCCGGCTGTACCCTGGCGGCGAGCATCGCCGGCCTGCTGGCGCAGGGCTTGGAACCGTTTTCCGCCATACACGAGGCCCAGGACTATACCTGGAATGCGTTGCGCCACGGTTACCGTCCGGGACTGGGCCAGCACCTCCCCCATCGCTTCTTCTGGGCCGGCAACGACGAGGACTGAATGAGCGGATCGGCGCTGCCCCGCGGGCTGTATGCCATTACCGACAGTGAACGGATCCCCCGCGGGAACCTGATCGCACGGGTTGCACAGGCCATCGACGGGGGCGCCGTGCTGATACAGTACCGCGAGAAATTCCTCTCCCGGGAGGAGCGCGGCCGTGAAGCGCAGACACTGGTAATGCTGTGTCGCGAGAGGGGAATACCCTTGATCATCAACGATGATATCGAACTGGCCGCGGCAAGCGCCGCCGCCGGGGTGCATCTCGGGCAGAATGACGCTCCTGTCGGTCAGGCGCGGCGGCGGCTGGGACCACAAGCGATTATCGGTGTTTCCTGCTACAACCAACTGGAGCGCGCCCGAGCGGCCGCCAGCATGGGCGCCAGCTACGTGGCTTTCGGGCGGTTCTTCCCCTCCCGTACCAAACCGGAAACCGTACGCGGCGCAGCCGGCGCTGCTCACGCAGTCGCGCAAGGAGATCGATCTGCCCATCGCCGCCATCGGCGGCATCACTCCGGAAAACGGCGCCGAACTCATCAATGCCGGCGCCGACCTGCTGGCCGTCATCCACGGCGTGTTTGGCCAGCCCGATATCAAGGCGGCGGCGCAGGCGTATGCCGCACTCTTCACCTTTCAGCATTGAACCCTGCTGATAAAATTGCTGTTTGCCCGGCCCGCGACGGCAGGTAAGCTTGGCCCGGTGATAAACAAGAAAGAAGGACCCCACACATGACCCGATCTCATGACGATTTCCAGGCGGCCTGTGAGCGCATTCCGGGCGGCGTGAACTCGCCGGTACGCGCCTTCCGCGGCGTCGGTGGCGAACCGGTGTTTTTTGCCAGCGGCGCGGGACCCTACCTGGTCGATGTCGATGGCAAACGCTACATCGACTACGTCGCCTCCTGGGGGCCGATGATCGCCGGTCATGCCCATCCGGCCGTCATCCGTGCCGTACAGGAGGCCGCCGCGCGGGGTCTGGGCTATGGTGCGCCCACGGAGATCGAGACGCGCATGGCGAATAGGCTGTGCGCCCTGGTGCCTTCGATGGACATGGTGCGCCTGGTCAGCTCGGGAACCGAAGCGACCATGAGCGCGATCCGTCTGGCCCGCGGCTTTACCGGGCGTGACAAGATCGTCAAGTTTGAAGGCTGCTATCACGGCCATTCCGATGCGCTGCTGGTCAAGGCGGGCTCCGGCACGCTGACGCTCGGCGTGCCGACTTCGCCGGGGGTACCCGCCTCAGTCGCGGAACACACCATGACGCTGACCTATAACGACATCGACGGCGTTCGACAGGCATTCGAACTGGCCGGAAAAAAAATCGCCGCGGTGATTGTGGAACCGGTGGCGGGCAACATGAACTGCATCCCGCCGGTGCCAGGCTTTCTCGAAGGCCTGCGCGAGCTGTGTGACCGGCATGGCAGCGTGCTGATCTTCGATGAGGTCATGACCGGTTTCCGGGTCGCGGCCGGCGGCGCGCAGGCGTATTACGGCATAAGACCCGATCTCACCACGCTGGGCAAAATCATCGGGGGCGGCCTGCCGGTCGGAGCTTTTGGCGGACGCCGGGACATCATGGAACGGATCGCGCCTCTCGGACCGGTGTATCAGGCCGGGACACTCTCCGGCAATCCCGTGGCCCTGGCGGCCGGACTGGCCACGCTGGAACTGTCCATGGCCGAGGGGTTTCATGCGCGACTGAATGCCGCGGCAAAACGGCTGGTCGAGGGGCTGCAGGCGCAGGCCGATGCCGCCGGCATAGGATTCAGCACCAACCAGGTCGGCGGAATGTTCGGATATTTCTTCACCATCGAAAGACCCATTACCCGCTTTGACCAGGTCACCCGCTGCGACCTGGCGACTTTCCAGCGCTTCTATCACGGCATGTTGCAGGCCGGTGTGTATCTGGCGCCGTCGGCCTATGAAGCCGGTTTTGTCTCGTCAAGCCATACCGACAGCGTAATCGATGCGACGCTGGAGTGCCGCGACACAGGTATTCAGAACTCTGCGATAAGACCAGAATCATCGCACGCGCAGCTTACCGAAAGGAAGCCGGTTGATATGGATAACCTACTGCAGGATCTGCTCGCCTGGATAGCGTTGCACCCGTATCTTTCCTCTGCGCTGGTCTTTGTGGTTGCCCTGCTGGAATCGTTGCTTGTCGTCGGCCTGCTGATCCCCGGCTCGATACTGCTGTTCGGTATGGGCGCGCGTGATCACTACCGGGGCGCTGCAACTGATACCTACCATTATATGGACGGCCATCGGCGCCGTCACCGGCGATACTATCAGTTTTCTGATCGGCAGCCATTTTCATCAACGACTGCGTGACGTCTGGCCATTGAAGCGCTACCCCGCACTGGTGAATCGGGGTGTAGAGTTTTTCTGCCTCCACGGCGGGAAAAGCGTATTCATGGCGCGCTTTATCGGCCCGGTGCGGCCCATCGTTCCGGCCATTGCCGGCATGATGGACATGGGCATCGGCCGCTTCCTGCTGGTGGATGTCATCGCCTCCCTGCTCTGGGCGCCGGTTTGTATCCTGCCCGGCGTAGCATTCGGCGCCTCGCTGGGACTGGCAGCCGAGGTGGCAGGTCGCCTGGTCGTATTGCTGGTCATGCTGGTGGTGATCATCTGGCTGAGCATCTCGTTGATACGCGGCATCTGGCGCCTGCTGCAGCCACACGCCTCGGCCGCCGTGGAGAGCGCATTGACCTGGAGCCGCAAACACCCGCGTATACGCCCTCTGGCGGGCTCATTGCTTGATCCTGATCACCCTGAGGCACGCGGCCTCGCCATACTCCTCGGCCTGTTGTTCCTGGCCTTCTGGGTACTGCTCCTCGTCACCCGCCAGACCCTACAGGGGCGATTCATGGGGGATCTGGATAATTACCTCTTCCACTTCCTGCAGAATCTGCGCACGCCGGGGGTCGACCAGGTAATGACCTTTGTCAGCCTTTTCGGGAAGCAAACGCTGCTGGCGATCATGCTGGTGACGGGGAGCCTGTGGCTGCTCTGGAAAGGCTATCGCAAGGCCGCCCTCCACTGGCTGGCGGCGTATGTCTGCACCGGCATCATGACCTATACGCTTAAATACTCGACCAGGATGGAACGCCCGGTGGATTTCCAGAGCGGCTTTTCCTTCCCCAGTGCGCACGTCAGCATGAGCCTTGCCGTCTTTGGATTCCTGGCGCTGCTGATTGCCCGTGAACTCCCGTTCAGACGCCGCTGGCTGCCCTACACCATGGCTGGCATCCTGGTCGTCGCCATGGCCTTTTCCCGCATCTATCTGGGCGTGCACTGGCTTTCCGACGTCCTGGGCGGCGCCAGCGTGGGACTGTTCTGGGTCACCCTGTTCGGCATTGCCTACGACCGGCATCCGGCGCCCGCGTTACCCTTGAAACGGCTGCTGGCGGTTGTATTCGCCGTCCTGTTGTCGGCGGGCGCCTGGCAGATGCAATTCCGGTACGAGCAGGATCTCGCGCACTATGCACCACACATGGAAATGGAAACCGTCACCCTGACGGACTGGCGGGATGGCTATTGGCGGGAGTTGCCGGTCTACCGGATCGACATCGAGGGCGTGAACAGACAGCCGCTCAATTTCCAGTGGGCCGGCTCACTGGCCTACCTGCAGGAAATACTCGGCAAGCAGGGATGGCAACCGGCGCCGGAATTCGGGGTGCTACGTGCCATGAACTGGCTTGCCCCGCATCCGGATAGCGCGAGTCTTCCCATCCTCTACCAGGTGCATGACGGCCAGTATCAGAAACTGCTGCTGGTCAGGAAAGGCGACGGCACGGACCGGATGACGGTGCTGAGGCTCTGGCCCGCCAACGTGGAAACCACCGACCATGCGACCAGCATCTGGATAGGCACCGTCTCCTACCTGTATGTCGATCAGTCCCTGCCGATGATTTCCTATCTCAGAACCGCGCCGGATTTTGACTCGCCGCTGGCAGCCATGCTCGATGCACTCGAGGAAAGTACGCCTGTGAAAATGGTCAAACGAGATGTCGTTGCACCGGTCGGACTGGAATGGCATGGCGAAGTGTTGCTTGGCTGGGAGGCCGGCGCGGGTGCGGAGATCATGAGATAAACCGTACGGCCCGCCTCCAGAAGGCACTGCAGCAGACGCATGCCGTACGTCGCCCCGGAAGCGCCGGTCATGGCAAGAGAAATGGCATTTGCTGATAGCATGAGTCTGATTCAAACGTGATAACTCACTACTTACCGCAAAGGCGCAAGGTAATACCAGACAAACCTCAGCCGCACCCTACAGGGGAAGCTCATTGCTGAATTCTCCGGGTTTACCGATCACATCAGTCAGCAACGCCCCGGGGGAATGCACACCGCCATCACCGGCATGAGCCTTCAGGAGACCGTCTTTTTAACGACCACCGAGTAGCTGCTTTCCAGCCCATTGATATCGTATGTCGTCATGACGATGTAGTAGGTACCCACGGCAAGATTATTCAGGATCACTTTCTGTGCGGTACTGTCAGCCACATTGACGTGATTGGTATAGTTACCACTTGATATCCCGTAATGGATACGAAAACCATCGATATCCGCCAGGGACAGCGGGGCTCCATCGGCACGGGTAGTGGGAGCAACCCAATTCAAACTCAGGCTGCCAGTGCCGGTTGCGGATGATGCACTGCTGTTGCTGTTGGGGGTGCTGGGGGTGCTGGGGTGCTGGGGTGCTGGGGGTGCTGGGGGTGCTGGGGGTGCTGGGGGTGCTGTGGGTGCTGGGGGTGCTGGCGGTGCTGGGGGTGCTGGGGGTGCTGGCGGTGCTGGGGGTGCTGGGGGTGCTGGGGGTGCTGGGGGTGCTGGCTGGTGCTGGGGGTGCTGGGGGTGCCGTTGCTGGTTGCAGGAGTAGACCCGTTCGAAGTTACTTGGGGGTGCTGGGGGTGCCGTTGCTGGTTGCAGGAGTAGAGCCGTTCGAGGTTACATTGGGGGTGCTGGCGCCAGATGCGGTGTCGCTGCCACCACCACCGCCACAGGCGACTAACTGGACTGCAAGAGCGACGGTAACCAAGGCTTTGACAATACCGGTGCGAATAAACCGGGGCAGCAATTTTT
Organism: uncultured Gammaproteobacteria bacterium; assembly: GCA_963773065.1. Lineage (GTDB taxonomy): Bacteria > Pseudomonadota > Gammaproteobacteria > UBA9214 > UBA9214 > CAVQCA01. The sequence goes on along the minus strand of CAVYZN010000009.1, from coordinate 117,708 downwards.
CGTCGAGTAAAATGCTTCTCATGAGAATCTACACCTCTGGTAAGACGGCTTTAATTGGGGATCTATATAAGCAGGATGCTTTAGAAGTCCTGCTGATACAGAACACTCTGGCAGCGTCTGAAAAACCTAGGCCCAAGAAATCCGCCCTGCGGTTACGCTCAATAGCCACATCGCAAATTAAGAAGTCGAATCTTCATAACGTGTGGCTTGCGGAATTCGAACAGAAACGCTGTATAAATAAATCAGCACATACTGTGCCATGTGATTTAGCTGTTGATGAAGGCGTGTAAGCGCTTGCCGAAGCTACCCGAGAACATGCCAGATCTGTATAAATGGCTATTTTTCCCGTAATAACAGTTTGTTATAAACGCTTCAAGCAAGGAACCATCCCTGCAGGTAGCTGGTAAAACTATTAAATCAATCAGAATCGGCAATATTTGCAGAACGAACGGCAGGGTGTCGCTGGAACCTGTCACCACTGCCCGACACTTACAAAGAGGAAAATTTATTGCAGAAATTCAATGGTATTTATCTTCAGAGAGGACGGCTGTACTGCGCGTAGATGAGAAGCTATGCGGAGGGATAAGGCGTTTGTTCATAGCAGCTGTCGTCATATTGATACAACTACAAATCATTATCATCATCCAGTTAGTAATATATTAAGCAAATACGTCTCCATTCGGAGACGTTTCTTAATTCATTCGCAAGGCAGAGTCAAACGACGGATTGTTGAACCCACTGAGAATATTATCAATACGACCTATCCCGGGCTGCACGCCGAGCCTTGAGAGGAATCTCTATCTGATCAATCTTTAAGCAATCCCTGCGGTGACCAAATACATGCCGCTCAGAATGACATTATTCGCGATAACGGGAGGCTACTCAGCGTATTACCGCAGTTCAGTGCACACCGGCTGGCCATCGCGGCCCCCCTCAGGAGGGTGCCGACTTGAACTGCGCGGGATTCAGATGATGCTTCTGCAGCAGCTTGTAGAATTCGGTACGGTTACGCTTGGCAATGCCGGCGGCCCGGGTCACGTTGCCATGGGTGATCTGCAGCAACCGCGTCAGGTAATCCCGCTCGAACTCGCTGCGCGCCTCGGCAAACGCCGGTATTTCACTCGATTCCCCCCGCAAGGCACGCTGCACCAGGCTCACCGGTATCAGCGAGGTGGTCGACAGCGCCACCGACTGCTCCACCACATTGTAGAGTTGCCGGACATTCCCCGGCCACGGCGCCGACAGCATCGCCTCCATCGCCTCGGCCGAAAACCCCTTCACCCCCTTCTTCTCGGCATCCGGAAAATGCTGCAGAAAGTGATTGGCCAGCAACGGAATGTCCTCGCGCCGCTCCACCAGAGAGGGCAGCTCCAGCGTCACCACATTCAAACGGTAGTACAGATCCTCCCGAAAGCGGTTCTCCTGCAGCCCCAGCTCCAGATCCTGATGCGTGGCCGAGATAATGCGCACATCAATCGCCACGGATTCGGTCGATCCCACCGGGCGTATGCTGCGCTCCTGCAGCGCCCGCAGCAGCTTCACCTGAAAACCCAGCGGCATGTCCCCAATCTCGTCCAGAAACAGCGTGCCCCCCGCCGCCGCACGGAACAGACCCGGGTGATCGCGCATCGCACCGGTGAACGCCCCCTTCACATGGCCAAACAATTCCGATTCAAATAGCGACTCCGGTATGGCGCTGCAGTTCAGCGCCACAAAGGCACCCGCCGCGCGCTCGCTCGCCCGGTGGATCGCGCGCGCCAGCAGCTCCTTGCCGGTACCACTCTGACCCTGTATCAGCACACTGGCGTCACTCTCGGCAATCAGCCGCGCCTGCGTCAGCAGATTCTCCATCAGCGGGCTGCGCGTCACCAGCTCCTTGCGCCACTCCGCCAGCGTGGCATCGGACTGGCGCGCCGGTAGCTCCCCGCTAAGTTTCAGCGCCCGCGCCACATGCCCCAGCAGCACCTTGCTGTCAAAGGGCTTGGTCAGATACCCGAATACCCCGCGACTCGTCGCCGCAACCGCATCCGGTATGGTCCCGTGCGCGGTCAGAATCAGCACCGGCAGCGACGGGTTGCGGCTGTGTACCTGGTTGAACAGCGTCATCCCATCCATGCCGTTCATCTGCAGGTCAGTAATGATAAGGTGCGGTTGCAGCAGCGGTATCTGGGCCAGCGCCCGCTCCCCGCTCTCCACCGCCGTCACCGCATAACCGGCCGCCGCAAGACGCATCGACAACAGCCGCAACAGGCCAGGATCATCATCCACCAGTAGCACTCGATACTTGTCATTTGTCATTTTCAATCACTACCGGGGCTTCACGCTGCTGCATCTTCTGCTCAATGCTCATCAACGCCCGCTGCTGCTCTTCCAGCTCGGCTATGCGCCTGCCCTGCTCGGCTATCTGCTTGTTCAGATCATTGACCTCCCTGTTAACCTCAACCTGTTCCTCAAGAAACTCCCGCACTAACGCCGCTAACTCTCGTGCCGCGGCGCAGTCCGGAATGTTTATTGAACGTTCTTGCTAACCATCGACGAATTACCGCTTTCACGGCCAGCCACATCGTAGGTGGTCATGACCAGGTAATAAGTACCCACGGGGATATCGGTCAGGGTCACTTTCTGTGCGGTACCATCAGCCACGTTGATATGATTGGTATAGCTACCGGCCGATTTCCCGTAGTGGATGCGGAAGCCGTCGATATCCGCCAGCGACAGCGGTGTGCCGTTAGAGCGCTTAACGGGTGCCGTCCAGCTCAAAGTAAACTGCCGGTCCGAACCGAGTCGTGGCCGAAGTTATGGCGGTATTGACCCGGATGCTGAACGCCGGCAGGCTCGCGCTCGCCTTTCCGTCAGACACCGCAATCACGATGTTGCCATAGGTACCGACATTCCCCGTCCCGGGCGTGCCGCTCAGACGGCCGGTCGTGGTGCTGAAGCTCGCCCAGGCGGGCTTGTTGCTGATGCTAAAACTCAGTGTGTTCCCGTCGGCGTCCGTCGCGCTGGGTTGGAAACTGTAAGCACTCCCCGCCACCACCGCGGTGCCCGGCGTACCGCTGATCACCGGCGGGCGATTGGCGGAAGTTGTGGCGGCATTGACACGGATGCTGAACACCGGTAGAAACACGGCCACCTTCCCGTCATTCACCCCAATCATGATGTAGCCATAACTCCCGACGCTGCCTGTCCCGGGCGTCCCGCTCAAGCGCCCGGTCGCGGGGTTGAAGCTCGCCCAGCCGGGCTTGTTGACGATGCTGAAACTCAGCGTATTCCCGTCGGCGTCACTGGCGCTCGGCTGGAAGCTATAGCCTTTGCCGACCACCACCGAAGTGGCCGGCGTGCCGCTGATCACCGGGGCGCGGTTGGCGGCCAAGACCCGAATGCTGAATGCCGGCAGGCGCGCCGTCGTCCTGCGGTCGCTGACCGCAATCACGATGTTACCGTAGCTCCCGACACTCCCAGTCCCGGGCGTGCCGCTCATACGACCGGTCGCAGGGTTGAAGCTCGCCCAGCCGGGCTTGTTGCTGATGCTGAAGCTCAGCGTATCCCCGTCGGCGTCAGTCGCTTTGGGCTGGAAGGTATAGACACTCCCTGCTGCCACCGAGACTGCCGGCGTACCACTGATCACCGGCGCGCGGTTGGAGGCGCTAAACGCCGGCAGGCTTGCTATCGCAAGAATGACCATAAGTAGCACTTTGACAAGTCCAGTTTGCAAATTCTGAGCGGTCATCCTGCAATTGACTAAGGTGTCATTCATAAATAAGTTCCTCGGTAGATCCATTTCGTTTGGCAACCAAGTGCAGTCAGGGCGCGTTACAAGTGCTGGTGAATCACACCGGCTAGGTAACTGCATGTGGCAACAATCTCGATGCTCTGGGCACGTGGCCTGCAGTTAAAGTTCAACAACCACATTCAGAAGGAAGAAAACGGACTTCCCGGATGGGGCGTTCGCAGGCTTTCAAGCTGAAAAGTTGTATTAGCAAATTAGCAATTACTGTGCCATTTGCTTTGGTCACATGAAAATTGGCGTAGCAGGGCTATCGAGGCGATCTGGAGATCTGCCAGGACTGCGCAGATAATAGATTTATCCTATTGTTACAGTGTGTTAGGAGTGTATTAGAAAGGTTATTTGTCGAGGGGACCGGCATTCTTACCAGGAGGCTGAAGCAGCCATCTGCCCGCCGTCAGCTAGTGGACGCCCAAAGCACGTGGGCGTGGGTTTCGGCGCTGTTATCATTGCCCGACAGATCGCCCTGGAGACAATCTATCTATTTGTTTTTTCTATATCTGTAAATTCCAGGACGCGCGGAAAACGGACTTGACGATGGGCTGAATTGTACAAGGCGTCGGTTCCTCATCGCCTCTGTCTCTATATGGAAACACTTAAAGCCGCCCCAAGTCAGCCAGTTAGTGCCGAACCGACAAATACTGTCAGCAATCAGCGACACTTTACGCCGCGAGACACAATCACCCCAATGTCACTCAGCGTATTACCGCAGTTCAGTGCACACCGGCTGGCTATCGCGGCCCCCCTCAGGAGGGTGCCGACTTGAACTGCGCGGGATTCAGATGATGCTTCTGCAGCAGCTTGTAGAATTCGGTACGGTTACGCTTGGCAATGCCGGCGGCCCGGGTCACGTTGCCATGGGTGATCTGCAGCAACCGCGTCAGGTAATCCCGCTCGAATTCGCTGCGCGCCTCGGCAAACGCCGGTATTTCACTCGATTCCCCCCGCAAGGCACGCTGCACCAGGCTCACCGGTATCAGCGAGGTGGTCGACAGCGCCACCGACTGCTCCACCACATTGTAGAGTTGCCGGACATTCCCCGGCCACGGCGCCGACAGCATCGCCTCCATCGCCTCGGCCGAAAACCCCTTCACCCCCTTCTTCTCGGCATCCGGAAAATGCTGCAGAAAGTGATTGGCCAGCAACGGAATGTCCTCGCGCCGCTCAACCAGAGAGGGCAGCTCCAGCGTCACCACATTCAAACGGTAGTACAGATCCTCCCGAAAGCGGTTCTCCTGCAGCCCCAGCTCCAGATCCTGATGCGTGGCCGAGATAATGCGCACATCAATCGCCACGGATTCGGTCGATCCCACCGGGCGTATGCTGCGCTCCTGCAGCGCCCGCAGCAGCTTCACCTGAAAACCCAGCGGCATGTCCCCAATCTCGTCCAGAAACAGCGTGCCCCCCGCCGCCGCACGGAACAGACCCGGGTGATCGCGCATCGCACCGGTGAACGCCCCCTTCACATGGCCAAACAATTCCGATTCAAATAGCGACTCCGGTATGGCGCTGCAGTTCAGCGCCACAAAGGCACCCGCCGCGCGCTCGCTCGCCCGGTGGATCGCGCGCGCCAGCAGCTCCTTGCCGGTACCACTCTGACCCTGTATCAGCACACTGGCGTCACTCTCGGCAATCAGCCGCGCCTGCGTCAGCAGATTCTCCATCAGCGGGCTGCGCGTCACCAGCTCCTTGCGCCACTCCGCCAGCGTGGCATCGGACTGGCGCGCCGGTAGCTCCCCGCTAAGTTTCAGCGCCCGCGCCACATGCCCCAGCAGCACCTTGCTGTCAAAGGGCTTGGTCAGATACCCGAATACCCCGCGACTCGTCGCCGCAACCGCATCCGGTATGGTCCCGTGCGCGGTCAGAATCAGCACCGGCAGCGACGGGTTGCGGCTGTGTACCTGGTTGAACAGCGTCATCCCATCCATGCCGTTCATCTGCAGGTCAGTAATGATAAGGTGCGGTTGCAGCAGCGGTATCTGGGCCAGCGCCCGCTCCCCGCTCTCCACCGCCGTCACCGCATAACCGGCCGCCGCAAGACGCATCGACAACAGCCGCAACAGGCCAGGATCATCATCCACCAGTAGCACTCGATACTTGTCATTTGTCATTTTCAATCACTACCGGGGCTTCACGCTGCTGCATCTTCTGCTCAATGCTCATCAACGCCCGCTGCTGCTCTTCCAGCTCGGCTATGCGCCTGCCCTGCTCGGCTATCTGCTTGTTCAGATCATTGACCTTCCTGTTAACCTCAACCTGTTCCTCAAGAAACTCCCGCACTAACGCCGCTAACTCTCGTGCCGCGGGATTGGATGGCGTTTTGGCGTCCTCATTCAGCAATTCCTGGGCACGTCCAGGGTCCCTGACCGGCTCTTTGCCGGCTGCATACAGCAGCGCTAATTTCAACCGATTATCAGGGCTGGAGTCAGCTTGAAATTCCTGTTCCCAGGCTTCCAGCGTCTGTTGCAGTTGACTCTTATTCATGGCGCGTGTGCCATGCAATTCCATCAATAGATAGTCAACATCATGCACGCCTGTGATAACGGTCTCGGGCCTGGGAAATCGATAGGATTGCAATTCGCTGCAAGCAGTCGACATAGCTGCAAGTATCACAAGAAGAATTATAAATCTCTTCATAATCAGGAACTTTGTTCCAACGGCAAAACAACCTGAAGTCGTGCACCCATCTTCCCGGTACTCAACACAGTAATATCCCCCCCATGCGCTTGAGCGTATTCCTTGGCAATAGACAATCCAAGCCCGGTGCCCCTGACATGTCCCTTGTCGGCCGGTACTCCTTGATAAAAAGCTTCAAAGACACGTTCACGATCTGCAACAGGAATACCTGGGCCGGCGTCAGCCACTTCGATGACCGCATGGGTATCACGCTTGAATAACAAAACCCACAAGGGGCTGCCATCAGGGGAATACTTGATGGCATTGGAAACAAGATTATCTACCATTATACGTAATTTCTCCTTGTCACCTCGCAGCCTGACTGACTGCAGGGATGTCCGCAGATCCAGTTTGCGCGAAAGTAGGGCGACCTTGTGGTCATCGAGCACGTTTACAATAATTTTCCCCAGCTCCAGCCGCTTGCGGAAAAGACTCGATGGGCGGGTACGCATAATGCTGAAATTCAGTAAATCTTCGATCAATTTCTGCAGTTGCAGACTATTGTCTCGCAGGATCCCCGCTATTTCGCGTTGCTGGGTGTTCAGATCGCCCACCACCTGTTCATTCATCAATTCCGCTCCTTCCCTGATTGCTGTCAGTGGCGTTTTCAATTCGTGCGATATGTGCTGGAGAAACTTAGCCTTTTCCTGCTCCAAGTCAAGCAGTCGTTGGCGTAGCCAGTTAAGGCGTTCGCCCAGTTGTTCAAGGTCACGCGGTCCGGTAACGATAGCAGGATCATTGAATTTCCCATCACCCAGCCGGCGGATCGCTTGATCGACCTGGTTGATAGGCCGAGTGATCAGAACTGTAAAGAATATACCCAGAAGTAGTGCAGCCGGGACCAGGGCGATTGCCTGTAATACCAGCGTTCGCTGAACCTCCTCTGCTTTGCCCTGTATTTGTTCAACTCCACGGTTTATCAGTCCTTGATTATCAGCCAGGATCTGTTGCGCCGTTTGCGCAAGTTCGGTGAACCTGGCTAAAGCGGCTTTGGTTGCACGGGCATCATGAGGATTATTACTAAGAACGGTATGCACTTCATCTTCCTTGGCACGCAGTTCCTCAAGAAGCTTGCGCTGGGCCTCTACCAGCTCCAGCTCAACGAGCGAGCGGGCGGTATCTATAAATTTCGCGTGCTTTTCCTCATAGACATTAAACAACACCTTGTCGCCGAGAACCTGATACTGACGGGCATTGCGCTCCATGGCGGTAATTGCCTCGACCAGCACTTGACTGCCCTGGGTTACCAGCACACTCTGCAGCAGGGCATTCTGGCTCTGCCCGACCAAACGGTCGACCGAGACAGTAGCAATAACCAATCCGGCTACCAGCGGCAAGGCCACCAGCGAGAATCCGGTCAGGATCAATCGCAATATAGACCTGGGACGGTAGAAATTCATTTGCATCATTGCATGGGGTGCATACAGCTAAACTGGACTGATGCTGGCGTGCTGAGCACTGATCAGCTAACGTGAAGCGTTATTGCGGGTATAAATTATTCGGCCTTGGGCGCGTAACAGTCTAACAGAAAAGGTTATGATGTCATTGCTGAACAATTGATACGTATATTTACAGGCAAGTGCTGGATACTGATTTGTCTTAATATGTATGCCTGGTCATTAATGAACATCACCACCAAACACCGCTGGAGTAAATCGTTTCTTATCCCCGGTTTTATTTTGCAATTGCGTATTCAGGAGTGGTGACCCCGGAAATTTCCAGTCAGTGTGATGCTCTACAAAAAACAGCGATGCACCCACGAATAACAAAACCTTGATGGGTTACTAAGCTTGACGAGTCGTGCATGAAAGGTTCCGGGGTAAATCCCGATAGAACATGCTACTTCAACCATGTACAACGCTTTGATTCGTTTATCCTTGATCCCGGTTGAAGCTGTCCAGATGGTGCTGGAGACAGTTTTCTAAGCACATTAATTCGGGAGAAAGCCAGGATTCAGGTATGGTTCCGAACGAGAATGCCAATATGTATATGAAAAATAGCTTCCGTCTTATCCTATTTCGAGGGAGGGCAGAACATGATGTTTAAATTATTGTCCGGGCAGCCTATGCGGCTGCCCGGAAGCAAGGACTATTGAATGGTCTTGGTCACCACCGACGAGTAACTGCTTTCTCGACCATCCACATCGTAGGTGGTCATGACCAGGTAATAAGTACCTACGGGGATATCGGTCAGGGTCACTTTCTGTGCGGTACCATCAGCCACGGTGACATGATTGGTATAGCTACCGGCTGAATTCCCGTAATGGATGCGGAAGCCGTCGATATCCGCCAGGGTCAGCGGTGTTCCATCGCTGCGGGCCACGGGCGCAGTCCATTGTAACGTTAAACTGCTGGTCTGAACTGGAGCCGCATCGACCCGGATGCTGAACGCCGGCAGGCTCGCGCTCGCCGTCCCGTCAGACACCGCAATCACGATGTTGCCGTAACTCCCGACACTGCCCGTCCCGGGCGTGCCGCTCAGACGGCCGGTCGTGGCGCTGAAGCTCGCCCAGGCGGGCTTGTTGCTGATGCTGAAGCTCAGCGTATTCCCGTCGGCATCACTGGCGCTGGGCTGGAAAGCATAGGCCGTACCCGCCACCACCGCGGTACCCGGTGTGCCGCTGATCACCGGTGCACTGTTGGCAGGAGTAGCCGCATCGACCCGGATGCTGAACGCCGGCAGGCTCGCGCTCGCCGTCCCGTCAGACACCGCAATCACGATGTTGCCGTAACTCCCGACACTGCCCGTCCCGGGCGTGCCGCTCAGACGGCCGGTCGTGGCGCTGAAGCTCGCCCAGGCGGGCTTGTTGCTGATACTGAAGCTCAGCGTATTCCCGTCGGCATCACTGGCGCTGGGCTGGAAAGCATAGGCCGTACCCGCCACCACCGCGGTACCCGGTGTGCCGCTGATCACCGGTGCACTGTTGGCAGGAGTAGCCGCATCGACCCGGATGCTGAACGCCGGCAGGCTCGCGCTCGCCGTCCCGTCAGACACCGCAATCACGATGTTGCCGTAACTCCCGACACTGCCCGTCCCGGGCGTGCCGCTCAGACGGCCGGTCGTGGCGCTGAAGCTCGCCCAGGCGGGCTTGTTGCTGATGCTGAAGCTCAACGTATTCCCGTCGGCATCACTGGCGCTGGGCTGGAAAGCATAGGCCGTACCCGCCACCACCGCGGTACCCGGTGTGCCGCTGATCACCGGTGCACTGTTGGCAGGAGTAGCCGCATCGACCCGGATGCTGAACGCCGGCAGGCTCGCGCTCGCCGTCCCGTCAGACACCGCAATCACGATGTTGCCGTAACTCCCGACGCTGCCCGTCCCGGGCGTGCCGCTCAGACGGCCAGTCGTGGCGCTGAAGCTCGCCCAGGCGGGCTTGTTGCTGATGCTGAAGCTCAGCGTATTCCCGTCGGCATCACTGGCGCTGGGCTGGAAAGCATAGGCCGTACCCGCCACCACCGCGGTACCCGGTGTGCCGCTGATCACCGGTGCACTGTTGGCAGGAGTAGCCGCATCGACCCGGATGCTGAACGCCGGCAGGCTCGCGCTCGCCGTCCCGTCAGACACCGCAATCACGATGTTGCCGTAACTCCCGACACTGCCCGTCCCGGGCGTGCCGCTCAGACGGCCGGTCGTGGCGCTGAAGCTCGCCCAGGCGGGCTTGTTGCTGATGCTGAAGCTCAGCGTATCCCCGTCGGCATCACTGGCACTGGGCTGGAAAGCATAGGCCGTACCCGCCACCACCGCGGTACCCGGTGAGCCGCTGATCACCGGTGCACTGTTATTCCCCGGCGCTGGAGTGATACCACCGCCTGTGCCATGTACCGCCTGCCCGATGCCGGCAATTTGCTCGGTCGTCGCTGTTGGGGACAGCACCACCGCATTGTCCAGGTAGGTCGAGGCATCGGCCGGTAACACACCGGCAATGTCCGCCGGCAGGCTGTTGGGCGCAATGCCGCTGACGCTCGTCGCGATGTCGGCAACCTGGGAACTGGAATCCAGCACTTGCACGGCCGCCAACGCAATCTTCGTCTGCCCAAGCATGCCCGCGCTGATGCGCACACTGTCCGTCAGCTGGGATGAGCCAATACCGGGCTGGGTAGTGGTGATAGCCTCATCCAGCATGCCGGTCGCAACCACCCCGCCCACCTCCAGGGCATTGCCCAGCGCTTCCACCAGCACCTGAGACGACACCACTGTGGCCACGGCGGCCACACGCGCATCGGCGCCGCGCGCGCCCTTCCCGTCCAGGAAACCGTCCGTCATATCCGCAGCAATCGCCGCCATCACATCATCACCCGAAAGCCGCGCCCCAACGGCGGAAACCGTATCGCGGGTGCGACGCACCATCTCCGCCAGCGCCTCGCTCGCCTTGATGATATTGGCCGCCTTCGACTCGTTGATAGCGGTGGTAATCGGATCAGGAACCAGATTCGGGTCCAGCCCAAATCCCAGCTTGTCGATGACAATGTCTTTGGCAGCCCTGACGTTATCCGCATTCAGTCCACCCGGCAGGGATTGCGCCGTCTTCACAATCAGGGTCGTGAATGGATTGATATTCTCCTGCTTGCTCCGAACGGACCCATCATCACCGATAACATCTCGAAGGCCGGTTCATCGCCCGTTACCAGGTCAAAGCCGCCGCTGGCCTTGATGAGCAGCGGGTAATCACGCCCTTTTGCCCTAACGGTGGTTTGAAAGGAAGCGGTGTTGTCGCTGCTCATGGTGCCAAGTTCGTCACCATTGTCTGCATAGACCACAATCGTGGCGCCGGTTACCGGGCCATCGCCGACGCTGCCGCTGACCTCCACGGCACTGGCGATGTCGGCAGCACCACTACCGGTACTGCCGCCCCCCCCACCGCCACCGCCACAGGCAACCAACTGAACCGCAAAGATGACGCATAACAGTACTTTTGAAAAACCGGACTGAATTAAGTGACGAATCATCATAAATCTGTTCTCCAACACACTAGTGACCCAAAACTCTGCATTTGAATGTGTAGATTCATCGGCCTGATCGGCAGTGGCTGAATAACAAGGGTCACACTAGGAGTGAGTGATGCGTCACAAACAACAGGCTAAGAGCCGGCACGGAAGATACTGCTTTCAGACAGAACGATGGATCTTGAATAGCCCGGGTAATCGGGTATCGGCTTACCCAGTCATAATCTTGATATTGAGATTCAGGTCGTCACTGGAAACACATCATGTATGTTGCCTGTGCATGGCGTCCAAATATTCTCCCGCGAAGAATAGGCGGACAATTTTGAGATCAGTACGCCTGAATACCACTTTCCAGGTTGGAACTGATCACGACGGGATTGGATTACAGAAACCAGGTGCAACCGTCTGCTTTCGTCAGGACGATCGAGATAACGCTGTTATTGGATAAGCAGTGTATGAAACTTATATTCCCGCTTCCCCTGCACTCCGCAGCAGAAGGCCAGGAATTGCAGCAACTTGTCATTCATATCGGTTAGTAGTGTTGCATTTACAATTTGCATAAACGATTATCTGTGATTATTAAACTGCAATAACACTTGGTCTGCCGTAATGGCGCATTACGAAATTGAGATGGAATGATTTATGGACTTCTTTTCCTCCATGACATGGATATGCATTATTGGTCTGGCATACCATTACGTTGGTTACCCACTTATCGTTTACGTAATGAGCCGGCTGATTCCGCATGTAAATCATCGGGAGCCTATCCAGCCCCGGGTCAGTCTCATTGTATCTGCCTACAATGAGGAGGCAGTCATCAGCCAGAAGATCGATAACACCATGGCATTGGACTATCCGCGAGACTTGCTGGAAATCATTGTTGTTACTGATGGATCAAGTGATGCGACCGCAGAAATCGTAGCCGGCTATCAGAACCAGGGGGTCATTCTCCTGCACAAGCCCGAGAGAGGCGGCAAAAGCGCCGCCATTAACCGTGCGGCTGACAAAGCAACCGGTGAGATACTGATATTTTCCGATGCCAATGCCTTCTACAGGAATAATGTCCTACGCAAACTCCTCAGGAATTTTTCTGATCAATCCATCGGGTGTGTGAGCGGTAAGAAAACGATACTGCCCACTGCAGCAACTGTTACAGAGTCTGAGAATAAATACTGGAAATACGAATCCTTCATCAAAACATGCGAATCGCGCCTGGGCACAACTACGGCAGTGGTCGGAGAGATGATTGCGTTTCGAAGAAAGGTTTTTTCACCGATACCATCCGGAATCATCAACGATGACGCTTACTTGGCCCTCCATGCCTTACGCAATGGCTACAGAGTCATCTATGAGCCCGAGGCAGTCTGCTGGGAAACTTCCGCCCAATCCATGCGTGATGAGGTGGTACGCCGGCGGCGAATCAATGCCGGGCGTTTCCAGTTGTTTTTTCGAATCAGCCTGTGGCCATGGAACCAGCCATTTGCGATGTTTTCACTCATTTCCCACAAGTATTTACGCCTCCTTCTTCCCGCTCTCATGTTCGGTGCGCTAATGGGTAACATAGGTTATGTAATTCTGGCTCAGGAGCCCGGGCTGTTAAAATGGGTCCTATTCTGCCAGGCATTTTTTTATACACTAGCCATGATCGGCTGGCTCGGCGAGCGCTATCAGCAACGATGGAAAATACCTGCATTAGCCTATTATGTGGTACGCGCCAGCCTGACCCCTATGGAGGGATTCTGGGGTTTTATCAGGCGAACGCAAACGACACTATGGGAAAAGGTGGATCGCGGCAATCCGGCGTAACTACGACTGAATTACCCTAATTGCTGGTGCATGACTTGCCGAACCAGATCAGGCGCGCAATCGAGGAACTGATACTTATCAGTCCTGCGATATTAAATCAGCCGCGACTTCTCCATCGTACCTTCTTCAGGAAGAAACTCGCCATACTGATGTACCATGGCGTGGTGAGAATACCCCTTGCGGTACCCGATTGGTGCTTTATCTCGGAACAAAACTTTTCCCGTCAGATGGAATATCTGCACCGAAATCTCAAGGTCGTTTCGCTTACCCAGGCTGCGAAGGACCTGCGGGAGAATCGTATTAATGAACCGACAGCCGTCATAACCTTTGATGATGGCTACCAGAATGTTTACGATGTGGCCTATCCAATCCTGTCCCGTTTTGGCCTGCCCGCCACTGTTTTCCTAAACACCGCCTTTATAAACACGGCAAATACCGTCTGGTTTTGCACGCTGAACCAGGCAATCTCCGAAACGATCCACCAGAAGCTTTCGTGGAGCGGACAGGTTTATGACCTGTCAAATACCGTCTCGAAGGCAAGGGCCAGTGCCAGACTACAGTCCCTCCTGAAGCATCTTCCGCATCAGGAACTTTTGGAAAAACTGGCTGAAATCCGTGAGGAATTGGATATACACACTCCTACAGAGGTGGACAGGGATTCGCACTTCCGTATGCTTGGCAATCAGTCCATTGCGGAGATGTCCGCATCCAACCTGATCGAATTCGGAGCGCATACGGCCACTCATACCATACTTTCACGTGTTGATGAGGCTCGCGCCAGCCAGGAGATTGCATCAAGCATAGAAGACACAAAACGGCTTACCGGCAAGCCATGCAGGCTGTTCGCTTACCCGAACGGACAGCCCGGTGACTATAACGAAGCAGTCATAAGGTTCCTGGAAAGCTCTGGCATAGAGGCAGCCGTTACTACTCGTGATGGACCGAGCACCATGTCAACTCCGCCACTGGAACTGTGTCGCTATGGCATCGGTGCGGGTCTAGCCATCCTGCCGTTTATACTGCGGGTACATCATCTGCTGCCATAATGAAAATATGAAGAGGTGTATGTGAAGGCATACGACTCGGTTGCTGAGGCACGTCCGGATATTGGAAACTATTTCCGGTTCTACAACCGTGAATGCAGACATCAGAGCCTAGATAAGCACACGCCGGATCAGGTGTACGAAGACTGTTCAGTATGGCCTGCTGCAGCATGATCAGGCCGCATGATGTGTGGGCAGAATACACTTAAACGGCTGTCCAAAAATCGGGGTCCATTTCTTACGACGCACAGACGTTGAGTATTGCGCCGGATAGTGCGATTGACGGTGGGGCGCAGAGTTCAGGCAGAGCGACGCGTCAGGAGTTGCAGCTTGAGATAAGTTCGGCGAGCTCTGCCAGAGCTAGGGAGCCGTTGTGGAAGTCGACGGTATCGCCGTCCCGGCGCCCGGCCTGGCGGCGAAGGGCGATTTTTATCCTGCCATTAGGACGTAAGTGACTAAACAGCAAAATTGTGGTACAAATTAGTCCTCATAACATTATGATATGGGAGCCTCAGGTAAAATTCCTTCTCGTCAACTTAATGGGTCGACTACCATGAAAAACCCAAAGCTATTGGAACTTGAGGATCGGTTCCAGATCGAACGCACTAAATTTGATGCTAAATCCAGCCAAATTCATCTTGATGATACGGCTGTGCTTCCACCTCACGCCAATTTTATCGAGCACACCAAAACGGAAAGTTACCTATTGGGAATCGGTGAACTCCTAGGTAATCTAGAAGGAAAAAAAGTAATCGAGATGGGCTGCGGCACTGGCGAGTTATCGGTACTGCTTGCGAAGAGTGGGGCAGCAGTCTCGGCTTTCGATATTTCACCGGGGACCATAAACATAGCCAGGAGACGCGCAGAACTCAACAATGTTGCAGATGATATCGATTTCCATGTGGCAGTCGCAGAGAATTTGCCCTTTGAAGATGAAACTTTCGATATCGGTTTCGGGCTCGCGATACTCCATCATCTAGACGTAGAGCTGGCATCGATGGAATTGCACCGGGTCCTCAAGATCGGTGGTGTCGCCGTGTTCAGCGAGCCATTGGCCAACAATCCGCTGATACGCTTCATACGTGACCACGTGCCATACTCTAGGAAGTCCCCACGGGGCACTGATCACCCATTAACCTACGACGACATTCAGGCTTGGTGTCTGTTGTTCGATGAGTGCCACTGGCAGGAGATGCACCTCTTGGGCATGCTGGAAAGGATACTCGGTTGGCGCTGGCAATTCCCGCGATTACATCAAGCCGATCGCGTACTGCTCGACAAATTCACTTTCCTGCGACCGTACGCCAACTACGCGGTAATCTGGATGAAGAAACTTCGTGCCACGCATTCAGTTGTGAATCATTAAAGGAAGCAACTTGAGAGAGTTTGGCTAACAGCTAACCTCCTCGTTGTCTGGATGCGTACTGCATGACGGGCAAACGTGTCGCAAGAAGAGCGCATGCCCTCGCGCGATATCCAATGATCCGCCACCCTGCGCTCGCCCGCATTTCTTACCTGGATCTCGGATGTTGGCATAGGGCTCGCGTGCCGGGGTGCCGTTCTGGAGCGAAAGGGGTAGCTGTTGTTGTAGCGTAACCGGTAACCCCATGGCGTTCTTCCCTTCGCGCACGCGATGACGAGAATGGCTTCCGAGACGAATCACCTACGGGAGCGGAAGCGATGGCAGGGCGGAAGAAGGGTAAGTGGTCACGGCGCAGCCAGAGCGAGTGGCGATCACTCTTGGCGCGATTTAGCTGCAGCGGCATGGGCGTCGAAGCCTTTTGCCGGCGCGAAGCGATCAGTGCGGCGAGCTTCTACCGCTGGCGTAGCCTGCTGAGCGACGGGCGCTCTGTAGATGGAGGCGATCCCCCACCAAGCGACGCCCGCGTTCGTCGATCTTGGCACGCTGAATTCCGCATCGTCACCCAGGCCATGGCTCGATCTCAAGCTCGATCTCGGCGACGGTCTGATTCTGCATCTGGTGCGCAGCTGATGTTCTTCCCCGAAGGCCAGGTGCGGGTGCATGTGTATGGTCGGCCCGTCGACATGCGGAAATCGTACGATGGGCTGTACGCCCTGACGCGCCAGGAACTGGGGCAGGATCCGCTCGAGTGGCCGACTGTTCGTGTTCATCAACCGCCGCGCGACGCAGATGAAGGTGCTCTACTGGGACCGCACCGGTTTTTGCCTGTGGGCGCAAGCGGCTCGAAGCAGGGAAGATTCCTGTCCGACTGGCGTGAGGTTACGACGCGGGAGATGGACTGGACGGGGCTGAAGCTGCTGCTCGAAGGCATCGAAGCGAAAGTGCGTCAGAAAGCGCTACAGACACCCCCGTGGCAGCGATGCCTTCGGTATAATCGCTGCATGAATTCGACGACCGCGACGCGCGTGTCTCAGCCTCGATGAAGCGGCCGCCTTGAGCCCGCAGCAGGTCGTCGATCTGATGTCCTCGCTGAGCCAGGAAGTCGAGACCCTCAAGCATCAACTCGACTGGTTCAAGCGCCAGCTCTTCGGCCAGAAGAGCGAGCGGCGGATCATCGACGGTGCCGATGGCCAGCTGAGCCTGGGTGAAGCAATCCATCGGGAGCAGAGCGCCACAGCGCCGGCCCCGGGTGAGCGTCCCGTCGCCGCGCATACGCGGCGAGCTGGCGGCGAAGCAGCCCGACACGGGCGATGACAGCGTGCCCTTCTTCGACGAGAGCGCGGGTGCCGGTCGAAGTCATCGATCTGGCCGCGCCGGAAGCCGAGGGGCTCGCGCCGGAAGACTTCGAGGTCATCGGCCACAAGGAGAGCTACCGGCTCGCCCAGCGTCCGGGCAGCTACGTCGTGCTCAATTACCGGCGGCCGGTGATCAAGCTCAAGGCGACGCAGATCATCGTCTGCCCGAGCGCGCCGGCCGGGGTGATCGACGGCAGCCGCGCCGACGTGAGTTTCATCGCCGGGCTGCTTGATTGACAAGTTCGCCTATCACCTGCCGTTCTATCGCCAGCACCAGCGCCTCGGCGATAGCGGCATCACGGTCAGCCGGCCGTGGCTGACCCAGATTGGGCAGCAGGGGATCGCGCTGCTCGAGCCGATCTACGAGGCACAGTTCGACTCGATCCGGGCCTCCCGCGTCAAGGCGATGGACGAGACGCCGATCAAGGCCGGGCGCGGCGAGCCGGGCAAACTGAAGGCGGCCTACTTCTGGCCGGTCTATGGCGAACTCGACGAAGTGTGCTTCCCGTTCTTCGCATAGTCGGCGGGCCGAACACGTCGAGCAGGCCCTCGGCCTGACGCACGCCGAGGGCGCCGTCCTGCTCTCGGACGGCTACAGCGCCTACGCCCAATACGCGCAGAAGACCGGGCTCACCCACGCCCAATGCTGGGCGCATACGCGGCGGATGCTCTTCGAGGCGCAAGGCGCCGAACCGCAGGCGGCGGCAAGGGGGCTGGAGCTGATCGGCGGGCCTCTATGCGGTGGAAGAGCGCATCCGCAGCTCAAAGCTCGGCGGCCGCCAGGAAGCTCGACTATCGCTTGCTGCACGCCAAGCCGATCGTCGAGCAGTTCTTCGCCTGGGTCAACCAGCAGTTCGAGGCGCAGGGCCTGCTGCCGAGCAATCCGCTGACCAAAGCCTTGGCCTATGCCCGCGAGCGACGATTGGGGCTGGAGGTTTACCTGAACGATCCGGATGTGCCGATCGATACCAACCATCTGGAACGCGCGCTGCGGGCGATCCCCATGGGCGCAAAAACTGGCTGTTCTGCTGGACCGAACTCGGGGCCAAACACGTCGGCATCATGCAGAGCCTGATCGTGACCTGCCGGCTGCACCAGATCGATCCTTACGACTACCTCGTCGACGTTTTGCAGCGCGTCGGTCAGCATCCGGCCAACCGTGTTCACGAACTCACGCCGCGACTCTGGAAGCAGCTCTTCGCCACCAATCCGCTGCGCTCGCCCTTGCACACCCGCGGCGTAGACAAGAACGCCGGTGGGTTACCGGTTACCTGCATGCAGCTTGAGCAAAGGTGAACATTTACTTAAGCCCCTGCGAGAATTCAATTGCTAAGTGCTTTCACCAGTTACAGGAGAGGCGGTATGAACGAAGACCTTAAGAAACAACCTTCGATTGTTCAACTCATGGGATGGCCCAACCGGCAATATGGCAGCTTCGAACGCTATCTTGTTCAACTGTCACACGCTTTGAGCGATCGTGGCGCCGACAGCCATTTCATTTTCCAGAATCAGTCACTTTCAACTGAATTTATTCGAGACTCTTCTGCCCAGTTTCATGTTGTGCTTCACCAGTACGACATGCATTTGACGCCGGCTTCGTCCGCCGCGTTACAACGCTTCTTAAAGAAGTCGGGGCAACCCATCTCCATGTGCACCATGCACGGACGCTCAATACTGGGCTCGTGGCCGCGAGGTTATCGCAGGTCAAGCGAGATTCCCGACACGACATAACACTCCGTCGATGCGAGGTATTGGCTGCGCACTTGGCAGTACCGTTAGCAGCGTTTGACTCGGAAAATTGTTCTCAGTTTGATATGATTGAGAACCGTTTGATATCGAGTTCGCATGGTGAGAGTAAAATATGCACACATGAAAGGGGCGTTGAGCCGGAGAGGTATCGGTTTAGTGAAGGACAACGGCGGGAAGCGCGGGAGAGACTCGGGATTCCTCCGTCCAAACGTGTATTGGTGAGTACATCTCATTTACGGAAATTCAAAGGAACGGAGATACTTCCCGATCTGTCGGCTGCGTTGAACGAGAATCCAGGAAACGTTATGGTGCTGGTTGCGGGTGACGGGCCCTTGAAAGAGCGGATGCTAGCACGGGCCAAGGAACTCAATTTAGGAGAAGGCAGCTTCAGGATGCTGGGAATTTGCGAAGATGTCCGCCTACTACTAATGGCAGCAGACATATTTCTATTCACCTCTAGAGGGGTCAGTGAAGGGTTCGGTTTGTCCGTGCTTGAGGGGCTGGCCTCCGGAATACCGGTGGTGTCCACAGACATCGTTAGTGATTTCAGGAAATTCTGCGAGGATATCTCGATTCTCTACCCACCCGGCGATTTGGAACAGTTGCTGCGTGCTTGTCGCCGTCTAATCGCCGATCCCGTCGAGGCAGCTAACATGGGACAGCAGGCGCAGGCGTTTGTCCATGCACGATTCAGCACACAAGAGGCCGTAAAGATAATGATATCGGCCTATCTCGACGACAACTAACTAACACTACTGTAGTGTTGCATTCTGTTTGGAACGTAAACGGCTATTAACGCGAATGCCTTTCTACGGGATGTCGCAGGCCAACACGCCTCTGTTCTGACGCGCATTAGTGCAATGCAGGTTTGCAGACTGGCCTGATCCAGCACTTGGACCAGCAATACTTGGGATGGAATAGACTCGGGATGCTGACAATCCGGTGACGAGTTCATCCCGCGGCACAGCCGCAGCCTGCCTCTACAGGTGCTCAGATCCCATCCCGTCTCTCTTCGGCGCGGGGGCGCCACCTACTGCGCCCTCTGGCCGACCAACCACGGCAGCACTTACAAATAGAATTGTCAATCGCCTTTAATTAACGATAAGTCCAGTTGGGGGATTGGGTGGCGCGAGCGACTGGTTCGGATACTGATCGCTTGGCACGATGGTATAAATGCGACTCTGGGTTATCAGGCCATCCAGCAGTTCGCGCTGTAGACGATGCCGGGTCGATCCCCTGCGCCTTCCACAATGCATCGGCCGATGCCTGAGATTCAAACTGAAACTATCCGCTCCCGAAGTATCTGTAATAAACCAACCGTAATCGCGCAGTGCACGGCCGACGGTACGCGCCAGTTTTCTGGTAGGCCGCAGGTTTGGTAGCAACCCAGGATTTATTTGAGCATCGGTCATATCCATGGCGAACCGCATGCCTTCCGGGACTTCATTGCCTGAATCCGTGCCAGATGCTCCAGCTTGGTGGCCGGGGCGACGTAAGTGCTCCTTGCTTGGATTGCTGATCGGCATCGACAGGGCATGTTGGATTTCACCCTGCGTGATTTCCTCGGGTCGCACCAGCATGGCTAGATACTGAATGCCGACCCCGCGAGCATCCCGCCCAGCCATTTTCTTTCGTGCGGTAGTTTCCGGTGCCTGTTACTGGACGGTGTCTCCGCTGGCCAACAAGGCTGCCATTTGTGAACATTGATCGTGCTCCGCGAAACACTGACCTGCCACAAGTTCCACTCCCGCCCGGTAGCCGGATCCAGCACGATGACTTGTGCATCGGAACCACCAGCCGCCGACCATGTTCGGATTCCATGGCATCTGCTTACCATTGATGGTGCCATTACCACCATTCACCGTGTAGTTACCTGTCGCATCAGCGTAATAGACGGGATAGGTGTAATCATTGAACGGCTGATCGAAATTGTCCACCGACACCAGACCATAGGCGTGATGCATAAGTTGCCGATTGTGGGTGCCTCGGCAGGTTCTTGACCAGGACGTTCCAGGGCGCATCGGGACCATATGGG
This sequence comes from uncultured Gammaproteobacteria bacterium, assembly GCA_963773065.1. Classification (GTDB taxonomy): domain Bacteria; phylum Pseudomonadota; class Gammaproteobacteria; order UBA9214; family UBA9214; genus CAVQCA01. The sequence goes on along the minus strand of CAVYZN010000009.1, from coordinate 96,951 downwards.
CGTACATATTGAGCGGGCCTGGCATCCGCAACAGTAGAGAAAAACAACAATGCGAATATTGCCAGTGACATCCTTAGTAAGATATCACGCAATCGCCAAGAGGATGATGCAAGGATTAGTAGATGTACTGACTCGGTAGTGTACCGGGAATTGTGTGTTAGACATTCCTACACCTCATCATCAGGATGACTCGATAATATTTCACGCATTGAGTGTTGACAAGTATCGTCATCATAACCATCAACTTCAAGAACTGGATCACAATTCTTGCATGGCGGTTGCGTGTATGCGTACAACCGTAAATGATGCATGACCGATGTGATCATGATTTCATGCTTACTGCGGCTCGTCTGATCGGACACGACAGTACAAACTTTACTCGATGGATCCAAGTCTCGATGCAAGTCTTGCGATACACTAGAGAGCAAATTAATGTGCCATTATATCTTTACCGTTAAACACAACAGGTTAAATTAGAAACGCGCATGTGGCAATGATAGATGACCGTAGGTAATCGTCACTTTTTGACGACGTGATTGCTGAAAATGTCGTTTAATGCTGTACGTCAGTAGCTTATACTGTCTCCAACTCAAGACAATGTCGCCATATTCAAGACAAGAACTAATTTCCCGATGCAAAACAACAAACCTCATCCTATGGCCTCTGATAAGGTATGGTGTATCGGGAAAATTTGGCAGTTTGGTTCATCACTGTGATACATCATCATTGCAAACAAGGCTATGGCATTTACAGGCGCGGATACCAATGCATAAGAAAAAGATATGTCTGGATGATAGATGGGTTAGGCATGGGAGGCGCGGAGAGATTGACAGTCCCTTACATTCAGAGCCTCGCTAACGATTGCTTTCAACCCCGTGTCTGCGTATTACAGGAACGGCACGGAAACCACTTCGCCAAAGTCCTCGCACGGATGGATATCCCCGTGGATCTGGTACCCGTAAGGAATTTACGTGACTTGACGGCAATTCCACGTTTGGTGCATTACCTCCGCTCGCATAAAACAGCTTTGGTTCATACCCAACTTGATTTCTCCAACACGCTTGGGAATATTGCCGCCAAGCTATTATGCCTGCCCAGCTTATGCACGCTACACACCATAGATGATCCTGTCAAAGGCTCTAAGTCCTATCGCAGGATGAAAGTGATGTTATGGTCTCTCCGATATTTCTGCGATCGGGTTATTACCGTTTCCGAGGAATTACGTAAACATCACCTGGCTATCAGCAAAGTTGCGCCAGAAAAAGTAATCACACTGTACAATGGGATCGATCAGAGTCACTTCAGGAATCCTGGCATAGAGAAAAACGATTTGTTACGCAAGGATCTGGGGATTCCCCTGAATGCGCCACTTTTACTCACAGTGGCGGTGCTGCGGGAGCCCAAAGGCATACAATTTATGCTTGAGGCTATGCCGACTATCTTAAAAGAAGTTCCTGAAGCGTATTACCTGATCGTAGGGGATGGCAACTACCGAGGCGCACTCGAGCAATTAACAGCCAATTTAAATATATCTAACCGGGTAGTCTTCGCGGGTTATCGGGAAGCCATACCAGATTTGTTGTCTATAAGTGATGTATTTGTATTACCCTCATTAACTGAAGCCCTTCCCACAGTTCTTGCGGAAGCAATGACTACCGGCTTGCCCATCATTGCAAGCACAGTAGGCGGAATTCCAGAAATGGTACAGGATCAAACTAACGGGATTCTCATACCACCCAAAAACCCCGAGAAATTGGCAACAGCATGCATACGATTGCTAAAAAATAAAAAGGAGGCGCAAAAGATGGGGATGGAGGGACAAACTATTGCTGCATCAAGATTTGACATACAAAAACAAGCGCGGCACCTTGGCGATGTTTATCGAGAGCTGTTACACGCACGCGGATAATCAGATCAGGATTCCAGTCAAATGGAACAGAGTGCAATTGCACGCTAATCTATTCCGCATAGCGGAGAACGGTACTTGCGGAAATTAAGTGGTACATTACAACAACGCAAAACTCATTGGATGCCCTTCCCCAATGCATCAAGCCATGCAAATCATCATTCACATACTAGCGCAATAATCTCTCACGATTATGTGCCCAGGCCTTTTGATAGGCCCTGGCAGTCGCTTCAATTAGAGACTTGACACCAAATTCCTGCTGTATCCTATGTTGTGCCTGCCTGCCAAGTTCCATCGCAAATTCCGATTCATCGCAAAGACGTGATAGCCCAGCGGCTAGGGCAATCGGGTCACCCGGTGATACCAGTATCGCCTGTTCACCATCGGCAACCAACTCCGGTATGCCGCCAACTCGGGAAGCCAGTAATGGCCGAGCAAGAGCCGCTGCCTCCAATAACGCTATCGGTGTCCCCTCTGATCGTGACGGCATTACAAAGAAATCACTGGCTTTTACAATAGACAGCACATCATCATGCTTACGAAAACCCAATAATCGAATCCTGTCTTGCAGGCCTTTTTTAGCAATCCGCTTTTCTAACTCCTGGCGTAGCTGACCTTCACCAACAATCAGGCAATAAAGATTGGAATACTTTGTCGCAATCAGGGAGAAAGCATCAATTAGTTCTACATAACCTTTTGCCCATACCAAACGCCCAACTGCGCAACAGACAGTAGCATCATCAGGCAGGTCATGCGTTCGTCTCAACCACCCAGCATCCCCATTAATCGCCGCAGGATTAATATCTATTGTATTCAGTATCTGACAAACCATTTCTTCTGAGATACCGGAATCCAGCAGCCACGTACGACTATCTGATGACACGGTAATGTAGAGATCGAGGTTACGATTAGAGGTAGTTTCAACAAGCTGATAAATGCGTCCCTTCCAACTTTCTCCATGCTCGGCTACATACCAACTATGAATTGTCGATACCAAGGCGGTTCCCGTCAGTCCTGCAGCAAGGCTACCCCACATCTTTGACTGAATATTCTGGGTATCTAAAACCTGGTAGCCCTCATCGCGAACCAGGCGAACGAGACTAAGAATGATACTTGGATCAAACCTTCTTGCGCCTACAATATGGACTTTATAACCAAGAGACCGCGCACATTGGGTAATTGCACCTTGATCAAGTCCCGCCAGTGCGATATGAGAAGAAGGAATGTGCTTCAGCAAAGACAATACACGGGAACTTGATCCACCATATTGCATCGAAAGATCAACAATAAGTGTTCGTGGAAATGTGTAGTCCTCGTACATTAGAATTCAACGACGATGCAGATTGCTGGTGAAATCACATAAGTCAGGATCGATAACGATGCACAGGGTTTACAGAAACGCTGACTCCAGGTATCCCCTCTCCCACCGGAGTATCAACCCATCCATAGCCAATTGGAAATACTCCTTACCTTTTTTCTTAGTCGATCACCGAGTGGTTTCAACGTAATAAGGTACAAGATCGCATAGATCACCCTCAGACCACTGTTTGTCTACATGAGCCTTAGTTATACGGTACTCATGCAGCATGAACCTTACCTCGATACGTTTATAAATAAATTTTTTGCGAAGCGCATTACGCTTGAGTTAAGATTACCATAAGTGCGTTAATAGTGTTTTAATGCACGGAGTATTAAACTAATGACTGATCCTCGCAGCCGCTCTAATGCCGGTGTGTTGATTCCCCTTCCATGTGAATCCGTATAACTGCAGATAAACCAGATGAATTCACAGGTTGATCACCCATCCGCAGTGGTATTAAGCGGAAACTTAGGGACTAACAAGACCAAGTCGATGAACGAGATCGCTCTGGCTCTGACCCGGAGCCTCGGTCGCAATGGCGTGCAAGTTTACCGCTTTCATCCAGATCGGTCTCTTGTGGATCTTGACTCTCGATATTGCATCCATGTTACCTGTCCGAACCTATACGATGATGAATCCGGCCTGATCGATGCCTTGATCGCATTTTCCAATTCGAAACAGGTCAAACCGGTACTGTTCCCCGCTTCGGATGGCGCCACTCAGTTTATCGCCCGCAATGAAGGGCAACTACGTCCATATTTCGCACTGACTTGTCCACCGTGGTCATGTGTCAGAGAAATTCAAAACAAACAGCGGCTACTCGAGTGCGCTCGTCAAGCAGATATCCCCATACCCGAAACCTACTTTCCTACATCTCAAGCGGAGACAGACCGCATCGCGCGTTCCCTGACTTACCCGGCTGTTGTTAAGCCGTTGACTTCCCAACACTGGAAACGTCCAGAAGTCATCGCCGCTATCGGACCGGCTAAAGCAGTCACTGTGACGGGGCCAGATGAACTGGCGGAACTATACCGCAAGGTTGCACCGCTTGCGCCAGACATGATGATCCAGGAAATTATTCCTGGCGGCGACGAACGATTATTAACCTTCCTGGGTTATTTCAGTCAGGACGGAACGCCCTTGGCAGGATGCGTCCGCAAAAAACTGCGACAATATCCTCCAGGGTTTGGCTATTGCTGCCTGACTGAAACCGTAATCGATCCTGAGATCATGGAGTTATCCATCCGGCTGTTAAAAGTATTGAACTACCGGGGAATCGGCTGCGTGGAATTCAAACGCGACCCCCGCGATGGACAACCCAAGCTTATCGAGATCAATGCCCGGGCCGTTCGGACAACGGGCGTGGCTATCGCTGCCGGAGTCGACTTGCCCTGGATTGCCTATCAAGACATGACTTCCCCGAACCGCCCGGCACCGGTCTTTGATTATATAGTCCCAATGCGGTGGATCCATCTTCGAGATGAAACCCAGGCCGCCTTGGATCTCATCAGGGAAGGCCAACTGGGCTTGCGGGAATGGTTGCGTATATTTCACGGCCGGATTGTCGTGGCCGAATGGGCCTGGGATGACCTTCGCCCCGGCGTACTGGCGCTGTTGCCATTGGTCCGCAGGCTGTTCAGTTGGCCTTATCGTCATGCCCGGCACAGGATTATGCATCGCATTCAGCCTAAGGGTGAAGAAACATGAGTCGAAACACGGATGGGTTGAAGAGAATCAGGTGCGTAGTGATGCGCGGTGGAACGACACGTGGTGTGTTCTTTAACGCCGATGATCTGCCGGCCGATCCGGAGAAGCGCGACCGCATTTTGATGGCCGTCGTGGGTGGGCCCGACCCGCGGCAGGTGGATGGTATTGGTGGCGCCGATCTATTGCTCAGCAAGGTCAGCATAGTCTGGCCCTCGGAGCGACCGGATGCTGACGTGGAATGCAGTTTTGGCAGCATCACTCCGGGCAGCAGGACGATTAAATACGGAGCCAATTGTGGCAATCTGATTTCGGCGGTGGCCCTTTTCGCCTGGCAGGAGGGTCTGCTGGGTGGCTCGCCAGATATGGTGCGAATCTACAACCCTGATTCGGGCACCACCGTGGAAGCCCGCCTAGACCCGCGCGATATCAGTGGCGATACCCGCTTCGCCCAGATCAGCGGAATGCCTGCGACGGGCGATCTTGTGAAACTGGCGTTCCTCGATCCTGCGGGAACGGCTGGCAACGGCCTGCTACCCACCGGGAACGTCATTGACCACCTTGAGATGCCCGACGGGCGAAGCATTCGGGCAACAATTATCGATTCGGGCGCTCAGTACGTTTTTGTGTCTGCGACCGAGATGGGTCTCCAGGCTACCGCCACGAGTAAGGAGGTGGCAGGTGATGCAAATCTCATGGCCACGTTTGAGTCCCTGCGAGGCCAGGCTGCCGTTCTGACCGGCTTGGCGTCCAGTCCGGACAATGCGAAAGACGAGACGCCGGCTGTACCCAAGCTGGCCTTTGTCGGTCCACCGATGGATTACCTCACCGAAGGCAAAAACCTGCCGGTCGCCGCCAGTGACATCGATCTGCTAAGTAGAATTATTTCCAGCCAGAGTTTCCACAAGGCATACGCGGTCACTGGCGCGATAGCTACGACCTCGGCTGCAGTAGTGCCTGGCTCGATCGTAAACCAGCTGGTCGGAGATAAATTCGATCCTGCTGTCGGTCGATTGCGGATCGGTCATCCCACGGGCATCATTGAATGCACCGTCAAGTGGTCCCGCAAGGCAGACGCGGTGGTGATTGAGCGCGCCAGTGTACTGCGCACGGCCCGACGTATCATGGAAGGCAGTAATTTCCTGCCTGACGCATCTAACCCGCATTGCTCATCGGACTCAGATAAAAAGGCTGCATACCTTGGCAAAACGGTTGTGCGAACAATCGGCTAGGCCAACGAGGAACAGCAGCCTTATGAGACTAGGTTACGGCAGCAGCACAGGTGGAATTTCACGCGCTTGAACGCCATGGTAGGACGTCCCACCCGCGCACCAGCGCGACACGAATTCTTCGATCCGTACCACCCCAGAGGGTATTTTGAGAAAATCACACAACCATTGACAGGCATCGGCTGGTCATCGCCAGTAGCCGATTAACACAACCCCACCATTGCTAGTTAACCGGCAGCCGCGCACGCAATGCATCCCGGTCGACCCACCAGTCGCCACCGGTGATCGCATCCAGCATGAGCGCAAGACGCGACAGCAGTTCCTTGACGTCATTCAGCCCCAGAATCTCGATCCACATCTTTATCATCCCGGGGTCATACTCGATGCCGCGGTGGCGTTTCGCGACCCCGGCCACCAGCTGATTGGTGAAGAAGGTCAGGCTGTCATGTTCCTCACCTTCGGTGCGCAGATCGGCGATGTAATGCGCCGCCATCGCGGCCACGGCGGCGCCGTCCGATACATCCGGGGTCTCGTCGACGATATGCTGCAGCATGGCCACGGTGAGGTGGGCGGGTACCGGAAAGGTCACCGCCAGCCAGACGCCGTTGCCGAGCGCGGCCAGGGAGTGTTCCTGGTCACACTGGAACAGGACATCACAGGCCTCGATGGCATCCTGCCAGGCCTCCGCCGAGGCGAACACATCGAAGGCCGCGCGCGCAATGTCCCAGCTTTCCTTGCGTTTCTGCAGCGCCAACAGGGTTTCCGCGATATCAAGCTGGACGCGTGCGCGTTCAACCGGGTCGCAGTCGACGGGCAGGGCCTGCAGGCGTCGCTCATGCTCCTTGAGCAACGCCTGCAGCGAGGGTCTCGATTCGGCCAGATCAATGCCACTCTTGTCGCCGATGACCATTTGATCGGGGCTGGTCTTCTTCACGGGATATCTGCCTTGTTCCAGTCAGCCGGCGGTGCCTTCGCGCCGGTATGTTAATGCGATTTCGCGGATGGAAAACTCCATCGTCTCGAGATTGCCCAGGACGTAGGTGGCCGGCGCTTTGATGCCGCCCACCGTGCCTGGGTTGACCAGAATGGTCTGTCCGCCGGCCATGTTGTTGATGAGCCGGATATCCGCCTTGTGGTCGTGTCCGCAGCATACGAGATCCCAGTCGCCCGTGGTTGCCATGGCCGCGGCGTAATGCGGGTAGTGGACCAGGAAGATGCGCCGGCCGGCCAGATCGATGCCGGCATCCTGGCCATGGTAATGCACGCGGCTGGCGGGACCGGAGGCAATGCGCGCCATCATGTAGAGATCGCCGGTGTTGTTGCCGTGTATGACATGGACCGGCAGATCGAAGGGTCTCAGTACTTCCAGCGTTCCGGGTGCGACCACGTCGCCGCAGTGCAGAACCGCCTGTGCGCCGGCCGCCTGCCCCTCGCGGACTGCCGTTTCCAGCAGGTGGCGGTTGTCATGACTGTCGGAGACGATGCAGATTTTCATAGGAAATACGGCTGTTCAGGCGCTGCAAGGAAAGAAATTACAGAAGTGAAAAGTGAAAAGTGATGGGAACATGACTGCTCTCCGGTAATTTTCTCACTTCTCACCTCTCACTTCTCACTTTTCACATCTCACTGGCTTTACCAGGGTAATCGCGGGCGGACCCGATGCCGGCGCATCGGGTCCGTCGGCTTCGGAACCTCTACAACAACGGCACGATCAGAAGCGCCACGATGTTGATGATCTTGATCAAGGGGTTGATCGCCGGTCCCGCTGTGTCCTTGTAGGGATCGCCGACGGTATCACCGGTGACCGCCGCCTTGTGGGCATCCGAACCCTTGCCGCCGTGGTGGCCATCCTCGATGTACTTCTTGGCATTGTCCCAGGCGCCGCCGCCCGTGGTCATGGAGATGGCCACGAACAGGCCGGTCACGATGGTGCCGATCAGCAGCCCGCCGAGCGCCTCCTTGCCCAGCACCAGACCGACGATCACCGGGACCAGCACCGGCAGCAGCGAGGGGATGACCATCTCCTTGATGGCGGCCTTGGTCAGCATGTCGACGGCCCTGGAGTAGTCCGGCTTCTGGGTGTGGTTCATGATGCCCGGCATTTCCCGGAACTGGCGGCGCACCTCGTTGACGATGCCGCCGGCGGCCCGGCCGACCGCCTCCATGGCCATGGAGCCGAACAGGTAGGGCACCAGACCGCCGATGAACAGGCCGATCAGCACCATGTGGTTGTCGAGCGAGAAGTTGAGCGGCGTATCCGAGTGTTTCTGGAGGGCGTGGGTGTAGTCGGCGAACAGCACCAGCGCGGCCAGGCCGGCCGAGCCGATGGCGTAGCCCTTGGTCACCGCCTTGGTGGTGTTGCCCACCGCATCCAGCGGGTCGGTGATGTTGCGGATCTTCTGGTCCAGGTGGGCCATCTCGGCGATGCCGCCGGCGTTGTCGGTGATCGGGCCGTAGGCATCCAGCGCAACGATGATACCGGTCATGGACAACATGGCGGTGGCCGCGACGGCGATGCCGTACAGGCCGGCCAGTTCATGGGCGCCCCAGATGCTGGCGCAGATGGCCAGCACGGGCATAGCGGTGGCCTTCATGGAGACGCCCAAGCCGGCGATGACATTGGTCCCGTCGCCGGTGGTGGATGCCTCGGCGATGTGGCGCACCGGGCCGAATTGCGTGGCGGTGTAGTATTCCGTGATCACCACCATGGCCGCGGTCAACGCCAGGCCGATCAAGCCGCAGTAATAGAGAAAGCGGGTACTGATTTCTGCGCCATCGAGCAGGATGCTGTCGCCCATGATCCAGGTGGTAACCGGGTAGAAGGCGATCGCCGCCAGTACGCCGGCGACAATCAGGCCGCGGTACAGGGCATTCATGATCTTGCCGCCCTCCCTGGCCTTGACGAAGAAGGTGCCGATGATCGAGGCGATGATGGAAACGCCGCCCAGCACCAGCGGATACAGAGCCGCCTGCGTGGTGCCCAGCAGCAGGCCGCCCAGCAGCATGGTGGCCACCACGGTCACGGCGTAGGTCTCGAACAGGTCGGCGGCCATGCCGGCGCAGTCGCCGACGTTGTCGCCGACGTTGTCCGCGATAACCGCCGGGTTGCGCGGATCGTCCTCAGGGATGCCGGCCTCGACCTTGCCGACAATATCCGCGCCGACATCGGCGCCCTTGGTGAAGATGCCGCCGCCGAGACGGGCGAAGATGGAGATGAGCGAGCCGCCGAAGGCAAGGCCGATCAGCGGATGCAGCGGATCCTCGACGCCCATGGCCAGCATGGTCGCATAGAAGCCCGCGACGCCGAGCAGGCCCAGACCGACCACCAGCATTCCGGTGATGGCGCCGCCGCGAAAGGCGATCTGCAGGGCGGCATTCAACCCACCGTTGGCCGCCTGCGCGGTGCGCACATTGGAACGCACCGAGATGTTCATGCCGATGTAACCGGTCAAGCCCGATAAGACCGCACCGATGGCGAAACCGATGGCGGTAGTCCAGTTGATGAAAATGCCGATAATGACCAGCAGCACGACACCCGCCATGCCGATGGTGGTGTACTGCCGGTTGAGGTAGGCCTGGGCGCCTTCCTGAATTGCGCTGGCGATTTCCTGCATGCGGGGAGTGCCCGCCGGCTTGGCGAGAATCCACTTGACGGATACCGCGCCATAGCCCAATGCGACAAAGGCGCAGGCAAGGGCGAAGATGAGTTCGATCGACATTGGTTTTCTCCTTAGATTGAATGTTTGTTTTCGCGCCCGCCTGGAATCAGGGCGCCGTGAATTGTGTACCGGCCTTGAATCCGAACAGTTGTTCCAGATCAAATTCCCGAATAAAGGCGTCGACGGCGTCCTGGCCATGCTCACGCCGCACCTCTGCCAGGATCAGCCGGGCGGCGTTACGGTTATAGCCGCCGCCCATATCCGCCTGGACCGCCAGTAATTCGCGCGCTTTCTCAAGAGTCATGACACGTCATCCACCGCGGAAACGCTGGTTACTTGACTTCGAAATCCTTGTCCAGCCGCTTGGCGACCGGCACATTCTTGAGCTGAACGTATTGCGGCATGCCGGTCTTGTAGGGCGGGTAGTCTTCACCCTGGATCAGTGGCTCCAGGTAGTCACGGCATTTTTGGGTGATGCCGAAACCATCCCGGGTGATGAAATTCTTCGGCATCATCTTTTCGACGTTGGCCACGCGGGACAAATCCGCCTCGCCAACCTTCCAGCGATACGGCGTGTTGGAGAGGCGTTCGATGGTCGGCATGACGGAATTCCTTCCGGCCAGCGCCAGTTCGACGGCGGCCTTGCCCATGGCATAGGCCTGCTCGACATCGGATTTCGAGGCGATATGGCGTGCGGCGCGCTGCAGGTAATCCGCCACCGCCCAGTGGAATTTATATCCCAGCTTTTCCCGGAGCAGATTGGCGATGACCGGCGCCACGCCGCCGAGCTGGGCATGGCCAAAGGCATCCTTGAGTCCCTGGTCGGCGAGGAACTTGCCGTCCTTGTCACGCACCCCCTCGGAGACGACGATGGAGCAGTAACCGTAGCGGTTGACCTTCTCCCTGACCTTGCCCAGGAAAGCTTCCTGGTCGAAGGTAATTTCCGGGAACAGGATGACGATGGGCAGATCGCAGTCCTCGGAGGCGGCCAAACCGCCGGCGGCGGCAATCCAGCCGGCATGGCGGCCCATGACCTCGAGGACGAAAATCTTGGTCGAGGTCTTGGCCATCGACGCGACATCGAAACTGGCCTCGCGCGTGGAGATGGCGATGTACTTGGCCACCGAGCCGAAGCCCGGGCAGTTGTCGGTAATCGGCAGGTCGTTGTCCACGGTCTTTGGAACATGGATAGCCTGGAGCGGGTAACCCATGCTCTTGGACAACTGGGAGACCTTCAGACAGGTGTCGGCGGAGTCACCGCCGCCATTGTAGAAGAAATAGCCGATGTTGTGTGCCTCGAAGACTTCGATCAGACGCTCGTATTCACGCTTGTTCGCCTCCAGGCTCTTCAGCTTGTAGCGGCAGGAACCGAACGCGCCGGACGGTGTATGGCGCAGGGCGGCAATCGCGCGGGCCGATTCCTTGCTGGTATCGATGAGGTCTTCCTCAAGGGCGCCGATGATGCCGTTACGACCGGCGTAGACCTTGCCGATCCTGTCCTTGTGCTTGCGCGCCGTTTCGATTACCCCGCAGGCGGAGGCATTGATAACGGCGGTCACGCCCCCGGACTGGGCGTAAAATGCATTTTTCTTTCCCGATTTAACCATCTACTGTTCTCCCTTTGAATTTGGTATTGCTGGCATGATATGCAATTCGCATAGTTGGCGGTTAATGTCCCGCAAGTTTGGCCGCATGGTCGGCTTGAACCTGCAACAGGGTCACCATGCATTCGGAGAGGTCGTCGAATTCCTCGATCCCGGTGCCGAACATTTGATGAACCCGGTAATAGAACTGGCAGCGGTAGTTGTGGGCTCCGGTCTTGAACACAACGAAGTGGCAGCCATCTTTTTCCCAGTAAGCCACCGGACACTGGGGTAAGCTCACTGGAATAGGGATCGAGCCGCAGCTCGCTGTCCGCGAGCTGCGGCTCCACGGCTTCGTGGTAGCGCTCCGCGAGCGTGGTTTTAATGATCCACATTTCACTTTCCGTGAAATCGGCAATCTGGCTCATGCTGGGTAGTTGGGCTCGGTTGGCGGGCAGGCAGGTTAGCGCTTTTCAAGGGTGCCAGATTCTAGCTCAAAACTTTATTTATTTCATGAACTTCGTTGACTTCTACCCGTAGCTGGGGGTAGCTTAAACGCTGTTTTGCATTTCGGCCATGCAAATTATTATATGTTCCTATTCAAAAAAACTTCATTGTTACACCAGCTTAGGAAAATCAACATGATAGCGGGGGGAATGGCAACATGAGAATCGTACTGCTCGGTGCGCCCGGGTCTGGCAAGGGCACCCAGGCCGAACTCCTCGCCGAGCGTTACAAGACTCCGCAAATAGCCACCGGTGATCTGCTGCGTGAGGCGGTGGCCTCCGGTTCCGCACTTGGACGCCAGGCGAAACTGGCCATGGACGCCGGGCAACTGGTGGGCGATGACATCGTTCTGGGCATCGTCCAGGAACGGATAATTCGCCCCGATGCACGCAACGGTTTCATTCTGGACGGTTTTCCCCGCAACCTGGCGCAGGCGGAAGTACTCGATCAGCTGCTCGGCGGACTGGGGCGTCCCCTGGATCTGGCTTTGTTGCTGGCCGTGGATGTCGATGCCCTGCTGCAGCGACTGGTCGGGCGACGGACCTGTCTGTCCTGCGGTCAGGTGTATAACGTCTATTATTTTCCCCCCCGCATTGATGGGCGTTGCGACGCGTGCGGGGGCAGGCTGCGCCACCGGGCGGACGATAACGAGGAAACCATCGGTAACCGTCTGCGCATCTATGAGATGCACACCTTGTCAGTTATCGAGTACTACAGGGGGCAGGACAAATTGCGTACCGTGCAGGGCGTCGGCGAAATCTCCGATATTTTCAGGGCGGTGCGCAAGATAGTGGAAGACGTAAGGGCGCGTGCCAGGAGCGAGTCGCGCGCGGACGTGATCCGGCGCGCCATCGCCAGGCAACAGGTCGCATCGGAGGAGGCGACAAGCAAGCCGGAAGCGGCCGCTCCGCGGAGATCGACGCCAGGAAAGACGGACTTTCGTAAAGCAACGCCAAAAAAGGCGGTTTCCAAAAAGGCAACGGGCAAGAAGGCAACAACCAAGCAGGCAGCAACCGGGAAAGCGCTGCCAACAAAGGCAACCCCCAGGAAGTCGTCCACAGCGAAGTCACCGACCGGGACGTCAAATTCCAGGAAACCGGCCCCCAAGAAAATGGTTCCCAGCAAGGTCGTACTGAAGAAGAGCGCGCAAAAGAAGACGGTGGCGGCCAGGAAAACAGCCGCCAAATAAAATCAGTCATCGGATTCATTCCTTGCAATAGGATTGCCTGCTTTACCATCGCGACTCCATAGTGAATTTGCGAGAAATCACTGAGTTAGATGTCGCGACTGCTCACTATCTGGTTTGATATCTGCCTGTTGCGCGCCGGACCGCAGGATCTGCCGGCCTCACGAGAGTTGCTGGGGCTGGCTCTTGCGAGCTACACCCTTGTGTCTTTTCTGCTGTCACTACCCGGTTATCCGCTTGTTACCGCCGTACAGATGGCGCTGGTGGATGCTGTCCTGCTGATCATGTTTACCATCGCATTGCTCTATTTTCTCGGCAAGATGGCGCGGTTGAACCAGACACTCACGGCACTGGCCGGCACCGGAACGCTGCTCGGGCTGCTTGCCCTGCCAGTGATGCCGTTACTGTTGCCGGATCAGGAAACCAAGCAACAACCTTTGCTGGCCAGCCTGTTCTGGCTGTTGCTGTTCGGCTGGAGTCTCATCGTGGTGGCGCATATCATGCGCCATGCCCTGTCGATTAACCTCCCAGTGGCGATAGGCGTGGCCATGCTGTATACACTGGTGGCCATGCAGATCATCAATGCGTTATTTCCCCTGAGTGTGGCCTGAATGCATATCCATATCCTCGGAATCTGCGGTACGTTCATGGGCGGCATTGCGCTGCTGGCCCGCGCACAGGGTGTTCGGGTCAGCGGCTCGGATGCCAATGTCTACCCGCCCATGAGCACTCAATTGACGGAACAGGGCATCGGCCTGCATGAAGGTTATGAGCCATCCCACTTGAATCCGGCGCCCGATCAGGTGGTCATCGGTAACGCGCTCTCACGCGGCAACCCCGCTGTCGAACACGTGTTGAATGCAGGGTTGGCCTATACTTCGGGACCGCAATGGCTGGCGGAACACGTGCTTGCGGATCGCTGGGTGCTCGCGGTGGCCGGCACGCACGGCAAGACCTCCACGGCGAGCCTGCTGACGTGGATCCTGGAATATGCCGGTTTGTCCCCTGGCTTTCTGATCGGCGGCATCCCCGCCAATTTCGGCGTCTCGGCGCGCCTTGGCAAAGGCCCTTACTTTGTCGTCGAGGCGGACGAGTACGACACGGCCTTCTTCGACAAGCGCTCCAAGTTCGTGCACTACCGGCCGCGCACGCTGGTGTTGAACAATCTCGAATTTGACCATGCCGATATCTTTCCCGACCTAGCGGCGATAAAACGCCAGTTCCATCACCTGGTACGCACCATCCCCGGCAACGGCTTGATTATCGAGAACGGGGACGATGCCAACCTGGCCGAGGTGCTGGCCATGGGCTGCTGGACACCGCGGGAGATAGTAGCCACTGGTGGCCGTGCGGCCCTGTGGCAGGTGCGCCGGCAGTCCGCTGATGGCAGCCGCTTCGATGTCCTGTTGGAGGGCCGCCTGGCCGGCACGGTCAACTGGGATCAGCTCGGGGAGCACAATATGCACAACGCGCTGGCCGCTATCGCCGCCGCCCGTCACGCGGGTGTGCGGGTGCCGGTGGCCATCGCGGCCCTGGCGGAATTCCAGGGGGTCAAACGCCGCATGGAGATACGCGGCTGCGTCAACGGGGTGACGGTCTATGATGATTTCGCCCATCATCCGACGGCCATTGCCACCACCCTGCAGGGCCTGCGCCAGCGGGTCGGTCAGGCGCGTATCCTGCTGGTGCTGGAACCGCGTTCCAATACCATGCGTATGGGGGTGCACAGCGGTACTCTGGCGGCCTCGATGCAGGGGGCGGACCGCATCTGGATGCATGAACCCGGCGATCTTGCCTGGTCGCTGTCGGATGTGGCGCAAGCGGCCGGTGTGCCGGCGAGTGTCAGCGGCAGCGTGGAGGCCATCGTCGATGAAATCGTCCGCGAAGCCCGAGCGGGGGACCATATCCTGGTGATGAGCAACGGCGGGTTCGGAGGTATACACGAGAGGCTTATCATCGGGCTGCAGGGGGGATTAATCGAGGAAACGCCGTTGGCGAATCGCTGAACTATGACAACTGCATCGCGCTTTGGGCTTTGCAGGCGTGAGGAGCTGCCGCATACTCTGGCGAAGATAAGAACCGAGTAACAACGCGACACGGACATCATAACAGATGCCATTCGAACCGCTAGATACGAAGGAGATACCTTTGTTTCAGGTACCGCAACCGTTCATATGAATTGGCCAGGAATTCAGGCACCCACAAACTTGATGCAGGCAAGTTACCCTGCCTGAACTTCTCCAATAGCACCCTAAGCTGCGCGTAGTTCTTGATGTAGCGATCCGGCGGTGGCAACACTTTCTTGGAGTCGACCCAGTTCGGCTCCACTGCCGGTAGGCCCAGAAATTGGAAAAGCCTGGCGTACATGACACTCGGGTTGCTTAACAGGTCTTCAAACTCAACGTCGAGGACGTCGTGCGTCGCCTTCAGGTCTAGAAGCGTCCGGTACATTCCCTCGATACCGATACAGTAAGTCAGGAATCGCCATTTGCTGATTCGCATCTTGCGAACCTTGAGAGTCTTGAAGCCCTCATACCAGGAGTGCAGGATGCCCGATCTCCGCATATGTAATAGAGATCCATACTGGGCAACGAGATCTCTCCTAGCCATGATGATAACCTTCATGTCCGGAAGGCTGTCTTGCAATGTCTCCACGATGACGCGTGCCAAGCGGGGTGAATTGGTCGCGACCTTGGCCCCATACGCCATTGTATCCGGACTCCCCCGCAGTAAGGTGATTGCATCGAACAGCGCGGAAAAGCCGCGTTGTCTTTCCTCCGGCAACTCGCTGCCGTATGTAAACGCTCGGATCCCCCTAGTGAAAAATGTGGACACGCGCATCTCGTCACTCAGTGCGGTGGCATTGGGGTGGCCTTCCACCGCCAAGTGAACGACCGTAGTCCCCGACCGGTTCGGACCTATAATGATGTAACGTGTCCGTTTCTGATCTTCGCGCACACCATTGTCCTTCGACTCGCCAAACCCATTTTTAAATTTAGCCTATTCCCTGTCGAAACAAGTGAGACATATTAAAAACCAAATCAATGGATGCTCATTAGTGGAATCTGCAGATTGATTCTGCTAAGGAACTTGATTTGACTCGGATTGTAACTGGATTATAAAAATCAAATCGAAGGGTAAAATTCAGGAATTTCACCATTCATGATTAATATTGTTCCACGCTTTCATTTCCGCTGCTTTGGCAATACATGTTTGGCAAGTAAACCAGGCAGATAGTGCCGCTCTCGGCTCACCACAACCCCGAGCAGATTGCCTCCACTTCTCATGATTCTGTTCTTGATTTCTTCTGCAGCATCACCCATTGTCCTGTTCGCTTCGACGATGAGCACGACTCCATCCATCATGGGGGATAACAGCAAGCCGTCATTCGTGCTCTGGATCGGGCTGGAGTCGACCACCAACAGATCATAGGCTTCACCTACGCCTCGGGCGAATGCTTCAAACGCCTTGGGCAATGCGGTTTGTGGCGATTTGGTGTGCGTGTCTCCATTGGTGCTCACATATAAGGGTATGTCACCAATCTGGTTGATTGCATCTGGAAATGCTTCGCTGTTATTCGCGACTTCCATCCATGAGACGGCGTTTTTTATATTAAAAAAACGCCTCTGATGGTGATTCTTTTGATCACCTTCAATCAGAAGTACGGACTTTCCGGATTTGACTGCAACGTAGGCAAAGCCGCGTGCCACTGAGGAGACATCTTCCTCACCCTGGGGACCGATGAACTGTATTATGCGTCGGGTATTCAACGGAAGTATTGCATCGATGCGCTGATAAAGAGCAAAGATCGCATCTTCGACCTCAAAGCGGTAATCCAGGGGAGGATGGGTTTCACGAGCTACCTCCTCCTCCGCGAAGACATCCGCCTCATCCATTTCAGGTTGGATAGGTTCACGATGCGGTTCAAGGATGACATCCCGGTCCACACGATCGGGTTCCACGATCACTTCAGGCTGTACAAATTCCGGACGAGCTTCATTGATGAATTCATCATCCACGGGCACATCGTACGTGGCCCCTTCACGCCTGGCGTGTTCAAGTGCTTCGAATATTTTGCTCATCTAGGCGATCCCTGATCTGGCGTATACGAGCATTGCGTCCCGGCTGCCCGCGGAGTTTGGTCCAACACAAGTAGCAAGAGGTTGACTAAATTGAAATCAGGTGCTCGTTGAATGGCCGTGTCTTGTGTTGATTTCGACATGGTAGCATTTACCTTTAGACGACGTTGTGCATCAACAGCATGGTATCACCGCAGAATCGCCTATATCAGTTTCTCCAACTGACGGGCAAGAATGGTGATTACCCAATAAAGGCCGGCGAGGAGTCCTAATATGCCGATGGCGTTAACCAAGGCGTTCCTCCTCGGCAACCGACGGCCTTCTCGATCGGCGATAATCTCCTTGACTATGCCGGCGGTGATTACGCTGGACTGATAGCCATAGCCGGTGATCAAGGCATTGTCGCATAGTATATTGATCGTGCGCGGTATACCCTGGGCGCGTTTGACGATTAGACGCAGGGCATCGTTGGTGAATAGCCTGTTGTTCTTTTTCAGGGATACCTTGTCCACCCGGCTCTGAATGTATTCGTAGCTTTCCTTTTCGCTCAGTGGATGAATCTTCGCAAGGATCGCAATCCGATTCCGCAGTTGACGCAGTTCATGGCGTATGAGCATGTCTTCCAGTTCTGGTTGACCAACCAGGACTATCTGCAGGAGTTTCTCCCTGGTGGTTTCCAGGTTGGATAACATGCGCAGCGACTCTAGTGTCGGCAATGGCATGTTCTGAGCCTCGTCAATGATCAGTGTAACATTACGTCCTTTCCTGTACTGATCAATGAGACACCGATGCAGTTGCGCAATCATCTTGTTACTTTCATCGTTTACGGGTTTGACGTCGAACTCCGCAAGCAGGTCTCTCAATAAGGCATTGAAAGTCAAGTTGGGATTGAACAGATAGATCAGTTTTATTTGGCCTCTGTTGATCGAATTAAGGTAAGTCCTTACTATGGTGGTCTTGCCGGTACCAACTTCGCCCAGAATTGCGATGAAACCCTTGCGTGACTTGATGCCGTAGAGCAGAGCGGCTATTGCTTCCTTATGACTTGAGCTTAAATAAAGAAAAGTTGGATCCGGTGTTACATTGAACGGTTCCTTGCGCAACTTGTAGAAGTTTGCATACATAACGCTTACTAGGCAGACCGATCAATATAAGCACATTAGTATGAGCAGCTATCTATTCCCTTTCGGGTAATACAGTAAGAACCGGCAACTGCAGGCGATGTTCCACAGCGTAGGCATTGGAAAGCCGGCGTTGCTTGATTTCTGCTATGAATGCAAGGCAGATACCCGCGAACAATCCAAACATCATCCCCAGCGCCAGCTTGATCTTGTTGGGCAGACCAAGTGGTTTAATGGGCACATCCGCAGACTGGACAATGCGTATACTTGTGCTTTTCATGCGGTCAAGTGCAGTATCCGATTGGGCTTCTACCAGCTTTTGCTGGTAGTCATTGTAGTTCTTCTCTCGGGCGCTTACATCGCGTTCGAGTGCCCTGACTTCATTCTGTCGGGTGTCAATGTCCTTTAACTGCAAATTGAGTTGCTCTAGCTGTTGCTTGATTGCATCCCTCTTGGCAAACAGGGATTGCAGTGTGGCCTTCGTACGGATGCTCTCGAGTTCGATGTTCTCAAGTACCGGATTCTTTCCCGTTCGGACCACACCGGTGTTGGCGTTACTCTGTGCTGCTATTAAATTCTTTGCGCTGTTGATTTCATCCCTAATATTCTGCACCAGTCGGCTGTTCTCGGTGTATTTGCCCAGTAACTGCTGCTCTTCCATCTGGAGTTCCAGCAGTCTCGCTTTCGATTCTGAATTGACATCGTTAGTTTGGGTTTCTGAATACATAGGGACATTTTTTGGCATCCCCTTCATTTGCTCTTGTAAAGCGATGTCCTTTTGTTCGAGTTCCTTGATTTCGTTTTCAACACTGTTGAGAGTTCTTTCTAGATCACTGCGTTGACTGAGCAAGAGTTCGGTTTGTTTTTCTATATCATAAACACCATAGCGCTGCCGGAATTCTTCCAGCCTCTCCTCGGCAGATTTGAGTTGTTCCTCGGAAGTGTGCATCTGCTCTTCCAGGAAAGGCGTTGCGGAATTTCGATAGACATCGAGGTGCTTCTGGTTGTTCACATCAACAAGAAGGTTCAACGCCTTGGCGGCGATAACGGGATCTGGATGCGTGAACGATAATTGGATAATGCTGGAATCGACAATTGACTTGATATCCAGCGCCTTTCCAAATGTCTCTATCGCCTTATCGAGAGGGTTATCCTCATCAACCAACGTGGGATATATGTTGGCTATACCAATAGTGGTTATGACTTGCTGTTTCAGATCCCTGCTATTCAGGATCTGTATTTCGGCGTTGACCAATTCAACCAGTTTGTAGCGGTTATCTGCATATGCCTTATCTTCCCCGACTTCCGGACGATAAACGTATTCCCTGCCGGCATTTATCATCAAGGTCGCATCTGCCTCATAATCACGGGGTAAAACATATGCGGCCAGTATCGTGACAACAGAGGTGACAATAACCATGGCCGATATCATGGTTTTATGCTTGAACAGAATGTCGAGCAGTTGGATGGTTGTCAGCTTTCTGCTGGGTACTGATGGCATTGTTGTCAGCATGTAATGATTATCCTGTGAATATTTTGCGTCTGGACTGGAATCAATACGACATTTTCACTTGCTTCCGGGATTAGGGATCGTTACCCGCAATCGGTTCCACTGAAAAAAGCCCGGGGCGAAATTCTTCGTTTATTCTCCCCTTCATTGCGTGTTGAACTGGAAGCACGCCATGTCTCATATGCTGCAATTGCCGGAAATGACAGGCAAATTCCCAATATGACCCATGTGAATCGTGCCCGCTCATGCAGAAACACGGAAGTAACGAGATAACCGAGCAGCGAATAACCATAGGCGTAGAACATATTTTCATAGGTGGTTAAACCGGCTGCACGCAACTGTCTTGCGGATCTCAAAATGGTTCTAAAGATATACCATATCAGGGCAAGGTACACACCTAATCCAAACAAGCCCCGCTCAGCGGCAAGCTCCAGGTAGAGGCTGTGTGCGGCGCGGTCCACGCCACGTTGTGGAATACCAAACTGAAGGCTGTATTGCTGGTAATAATGCTCATAGTTGCCGAGACCAACACCCAGCAGCGGATGGTCAAGGAAAATCTCCAGGGCGACGCGCATTTCACCCAGACGTCCCTCGATTGCCGTATCCTGTAAACTGCTGCTGTCGTTGCTGATGTGGAATATTGTACTGATGAGCGTGTACATGCGCCCGAGATACTGTGGCATCAGCACAACAAGCGCAATAACCGCCAGAGCGAGGATCGCTCCGGTAACCGCCGGACGCGGCGGATCCTTCACCAGCATCAGCAACAGAACGATGCCGGCGCCTAGGAATGTACCCCGGGAAAAGGTGAATGCAATTGAAAGGAGAGTAACAACTAGCGCGCATGCAGCGATTAGACGCCAGAGGTTCTCTTTGTCATTGCGCAGGCGATCAACAGCCAATGGCACCACAAACAAAAGCATTTGACCGTAGAAATTCGGATCACCGATCGGACCGCCAATCCGGTAGGATTGCAGTTCGCCAACGATGTCCTGGATCCTGGCCAGGCCAAAGCCCCAGTATTCATTGTCGAACGTTCCCGTCAGGTATTGATAGGTGCTGATCGTGCCGAGAAAAATTCCGCCTGCGAGTATCGAGTAGGATACATGACGTAGCGTGTCACCGCGCTTGAGGATCAGGGTAATGATAATAGCAATGGCCGCATTCTTGACGAATTCTGAGATATTTTCTACCGTCCTGTCGGTATCAACCGCATACAGTAACGACAGTGAAATGAGCAATCCGTAGCCGAGCATAAGTACCAGTGCGATCCCTCCTCCCGCAGGAGGCTCTCCGCGCAGAAACCAGCGTGCCAGCAGGAGCAGCAAAAGCAGCGCTATTATGGGCTTAGTAATAGATGGTAATCCGTGAGTGTTAACCAACACATCGGAGAGCATGGTGTAGGTGATGAATACAAGCGCCAGAAGGGCCAGTTCGATATTCTGAAACATAAGGATGACGGCCACGATGCCTGCGATGACAACGATTAGCAGGAGAGGGTTGGTCATGCCGCCAACCAGTACACCGAGTGAGACCCCGATTCCCAGCACTACCATTACCCAAAGTAAGAGTGAGGGGAATGTATTGTGATCGCCGCTGATACTCGTCATATCACCTAGTCCCGGCGAAAATGCAGGGTGATTGATTCAGAATCCCTTGTTCAGGGATAAGAACGTTCTGAATAAAAGCTTCATATCAAGCCATAAGCAGCGATTCTCGATGTAGAGGATATCGAGGCGCACGCGGTCGGTAAACTCCATCCTCCCGCGCCCAAGGATTTGCCACAATCCGGTTATTCCGGGAGTTACATCGAGCCGTTCGCTTTGCCAGAGTTCATAGGTACCTGCTGCGAAAGATGTTGGCCGTGGACCTACAAGCGACATATCTCCACGCAATACGTTTAATAGCTGTGGTAATTCATCGAGACTGCTTTTCCGCAAATATTTCCCGATCCGTCGTGATGCGGGGATCATTGACGACTTTGAAATCCGGCCACTGAAGTAGGTTCTGATGTGCGAGGCTTGCCTTCAATTCTTCAGCGTTAGTAACCATAGTCCGGTATTTAAGCATGGCAAATCGCCGACCGTTTTTTCCGGTGCGATATTGCTTGAAAAACACCGGGTCCTTGGGGGAATCAAGTTTGATTAACAGCGCGCAGAGAAGAAAGATGGGTAGCCAGATTGGCGCAACCATCAGAATAATAGATACGTCTATGATTCTCTTTGCGATTAGATAGGTACGCCCGTGTAGGAAACAGCGCTTATTGACTACATATTCTTTCCAGTTTTCGGCTTCGCAAGACCTTGAGGCAATAAGTCGTGTGTCAACGTTTTCGGTGCGTTGTATTTTGTCGTTTGTGTATTGATTGATCATTCTAATTGTCCATGCGGCTCGCTTCCAACCGCGACGGCTATCTGTTTGCCATGAGTTTGCCGTCTTTTATTGTTTTGATCGCAGCAGATTTATTACTGGTTCCTGTTCCCAGATTTTCCTTGGCCCTTAATACGAGTCCTTCAAAAGTCAGTTCCTGATCAGGGAAAGTAGCTATACCGTAGTTGAAGTGTATTTCTTGTTCTCTATGCGCAATTATCCGTATTCTGTTGACGAGCATCTCGGCACTGCTGTTCGTGGTCTCCGGGCAGAAGATCAGAAACCGTCCTTGTTTGCCCATGTCATAAAGACGTTCGGTCCGACGAAACGTTTTGGAGAGAGTATGCGATAACAATCCTTTCTCCATAGATCCGTAAGACTTGGAAAATGACTGTATCATAATTACACTCATCGGATGGTTATATCTGCGCGCCCGTGTGATTTCATATTTGATGTGCTTAAGCTCATCTTCGAGCAGAGGGGGTGCAATTGTATAATCAACCGATTGATGCTCTTGCTGTAGATAACTACCTAATTTCCGCACATACCAGTTTGCCAACGTCGCCAAGCCTGCGACCATTGCAGCATGAATCAGGGTAGTAGCAGACAACATAATATGTAACGTATATCCGCCAGCGAAATGCGGTATTGTCAGTACATATGTCAAACCCCAGAACGGAAAAGCAATATATATAGGAAAGTTGCTGAATATCGTGAATATCACTGCAGAAGCTGCTGCAATAGTACCGAACAAATACATAACAGGGTAATTAGTTCTCCCTGGTATGTCTGGAAGAAAAAAATCGACATTGTAAAAAAATGCAAGCGACGTAATCAGGGCAAGAGTTGACAAGCGCATATAGTTGTTTGTAGTGCTATCCATCGCTTTAACCTTAAAGGGATCTGTTTTTGAACAGATGAATCGTTAACAGTCTGAAGGCATCCTCATCGTCTAAGGTTATAGCCAGCGCTAAACCCGTTGAACAACAGAAACCGGCGGATATGCTGGTCCATCCACACATCTGCCTTGGCAATTCCGGTCTTGGGGATAAATACTACATCGCCAGGATGCAACTGGAATTTCAAGTCGGGTAGAATTACCGTCAGCTATCTGCTCGAGATTCATGGAATATGTTTGAGCCTGGTTATCTGCTCCGGCACGGATTACCATCACATTATTCTGATCCGCTGTATCCAGGAATCCACCGGCATTCATCACAGCCTGTAACGGCGTCATCTGAGGCGTCAACGTGACTCGCCTGTGGTTTTCCAACTTCACCTCCCACGAATATCTGCTGGCCACCAAAGGATCGCATGATCACCGTGATAGCCGGCTTTTTCAGTTCGGCTGAATAGAGTTGGGTAAGTTCCTGGTCAAGTTGCGATGGAGTCTTGCCACTGGCCTGGACTTCATCTATCAGTTGTAATGAGATTTTGCCGTCAGGACGTACGACAACGTCGTCGTTGAGCTCAGGGTTGTAGAAGAATTTGATTGACAATCCATCGCCTGGTTGAATGAGATAATCGGTTGGAGCTATGTGTTCGGCTGTGCCAGTTACACCCGTGGCCAAGGCAGACGTTGATGTGTCTTGCGACTCATGTTGTACCTGTTTGCTATTTGTGGCGCATCCATCGAGCGATACCAGCAATAGTCCAACGATTGGAGTCATTAACAATATTATTTTTTTCACGTCCTTGACTCCTTTTGCCTTGTATTCCTGTCAGTTGCAGAATGTGTCACGTTGATGTCCTCATTTGGGTTGTTGGCCTACCACATTATTACGCCACATTAATACTTTTCATGTCGAATAATTATACAATAATTAATATATATATATAAATTAAGATTATTGAATACTCATATTCAGTAATATGATGTGTTCGTGTAAGATTATCAAACATTATATTGAAAGTAACTCAGTATTATATGTAAAAAAATCCGACTGTTTTAGTGATGAGTTGGCATTTAAAATCGAGTATAGATCAGAATTTAAGCTTGGCCCTAGAATTTAACTGGCCTGCAGGTGTTTATTTTCATTTCGTTGTTTCAATACAACATAGCAGTGCTTTAATTTTGCCAGATTTGGGCTGTATCCATTCCCTACCGCATGTTTAGTCAAATTATTGACCATAATTGTACATCCAACCTTCGATTCTGGAAAGACAAACGCAGTATCTCCGAACTGTGCGCAACACCGGGCTTCTTGAACAATGGATTGAACGACCTTGCAGGTCATCTCAATCCTTATGGGTTACTCGCAGTGTCCCGATCCCCGCATGCTGGTTTGACTGAAGTGGTCCCCATCCTTTGGACAGCCTGTTTCCACCCTAACAAGGACAATCAATCTTCGTTGCGGGAAGCGTTGCACCAGTCTTTGCAGCAGGACAATGCGGTGTACGGTGTCAGTCGGGCATCCATAACGCAGCAGAATGAACAACTCTGTAATTCGGTTCACCTCGCGGGCAAGTTCCGGGTGGGACGCGATGATCCGGCGGGAGAAATCCCAAGGCCCTTCACTGGGCTCACGCTGTATGCCGATGCGGGCGACGCGCGCGCAGAATTTTCGGTAGGCACGCAGCACCGGATCGGACGGCGCGGGCCTTTTCACCAGCATCCAACCAGCGATGCCGAGCAGCAGAACGCCGATCAACAGCACTAACGCCATTGTCATGTTTTTCCAGGAGGGGCGGCTGAATCCAAGTGCGGTCAGCACTCCCCGCTGCAGCTCCGGCCCGTACGACAGGACCCACTGGTCCCAACCGTGATTGACGGTATCCAGTGAGTAGCGCAGCCGGCGCCAGCCGCGAGCCAGCAGGCTGTCTTCACCCATCTGAAAGCGCACCGGCGCACCCGCGGGCTGCGTGCCCAGATCCGGAGCATACTCGATGCGCTCAGGCGCCACGGCCGCGGTAGGATCGACACGCTCCCAGCCCGCGCCGGGCAACCATACTTCCGCCCAGGCATGGGCATCCGATTGACGGATCAGCCAGTAATCGCCCACCGGGTTATACTCACCACCCTGGTATCCGGTGACGACGCGGGCGGGTATACCGGCGCTGCGCATCAGCACGACAAAAGCCGCAGCATAATGCTCGCAGAATCCCCGGCGCGACGAAAACAGGAACTCATCCACCGCGTCCCCTCCCAGCAACGGCGGTGTCAGGGTATAGACAAACGGCTCGGTGTGGAAATAGTCGAGGGCCTGATCTACCACCTCACGGTCGGTGGCTGCGTTGTCGCGCCAGCTTCGCGCCAGCGACTGTAGCCGCCTACTGACCTTAGGGGGCAACTGCAGGGCGGCTTCTCTCAGTTGCGTGTCCAGGGATCCGGTCCGGTAGCGGGGATACGAGATCACCTCATAGCGGGTGCGTTCGCGCAGTGTCCTCTTCGAAAGCCACTGCGAGCCCGCCGTGTTGATCGCCGGCACCGATACGTGCACCGGCATATCCAGGCCGACCAGCCAGCGTGTATTCTGCCCCTCCAGTGTGATCGACTGGTGCACGGCATGCCCTTCAGGCTGCATGACCGTCTCCGCAGGCCGCAGCAGTGCGGCAGAACCGCCCGCCGACCAGATTCGGCCATCGGTATGCCACAGCACCGGCCCGCGCCAGTAACGCTGCTGCGGCGACGGCGCGGGACCGGAAAACTCCACCCGGAACGCCGGGGCTTCCGACTGCGCCAGGTGGCTGATGGCGCCGGGGCTCATGCTGTCACTCAACCCGGTCACCCCGGAATACGCATCTTTCGGCAAACCCCAGATTGGCCCGGTGATGCGGGGGAAAAAGACGAACAGCACCAGCATGACCGGCAAGGCCTGCGCCAGCAGCACAGCGGCGAATCGCAGCTCGCTGACTGCCGGTTGTACTGCATGGGCCTGCGTGGCAACCGCAAGGGCTGTCGTGATAGCCACCGTGGTCACAAACATGTAAAGGGCGATGAAGGGCGTCTGGGTAAACAGGAAATTGGTAATGACCAGAAAGTAGCTCAGGAAGATCACCAGCACCACATCCCGCAACCGGCGCAGATCGAGCAGCTTCAGCGCCAGCATGACGATGAGCAGCGCCACGCCGGCATTCTTTCCCAGCAGAGTGCCGTACTGCAGGAACACGCCGGCGGCGCCCACGAGCGCGGCGGAGTGGATCAGCAGGCGCGGCACCTTCCATCCGGGGTGGCGCAGCAGCAGAAGATGCGCGACACCCATGCCGAACACGAACATGGGGATCCACCACGGCAGGCGTCCGGCATGCGGCAGGATCACCAGCCCCAGGGAGGCGAGCATCCACCGTTGCGCGCGGTCAGTCAAAGGCGCTTCCAATTTGCGTATTGGATTACTCAAAGCGCGCCAGCGCCTCCAGACAGCGCTGCTTGTGGGCATTGCCGCCAGCGATGGCGATTTCCACGCCGGGCAGACGCAATCCATACCATTGCTGGCGATGGTCCGCATCGAGCACCCACCGGCACAACTGACTCAGGCGGGTCTCGGTATCAAGGCCGTCGAGATCATGCCAATCCAGCCAAAACTCATCGGCGCGGTCGCCGCCGAATTGCTTGACGAGGAGGGCCTGATCACGCGCCGCGGCTTTCCAGAACATATGGCGCGGTGAATCGCCGGGCCGGTAGGGCCGAAAACCCGCGAAATCATCCACCCCCCTGCCCTTGTCGCCGGATGGGTTGGGTCTGTAGACCATGCTTTGCGGCAACAGACGCCGTGGCCCGGGACGCGGATAGACCAGGCATTCCGTGTACAGCTCCAGATGGGACCAGGCCCTGAATAGGCCCAGTGGATAACACGACGATACCTTGAAACGACCCAGTGCCAGGACGCCGCGCCGGTCGGTATAACGGTACAGTGTGGCAGGAATTGTTTGCTGTCTGTCCAAATCCATGATGACGGGTGACTGGTGCGCGCACTCCAGGTGGATCGCCAGGCGCGTGAACAAACCGGGATTGCTCACCAGGATTTCATAGCCGGCGCGTTCACCGGCGAATACCGGCCGGATCTTACCGACGGCAAAACCCAGCATGGACAGGTTGCGGTAAGTATGGAAAATGGAAACCATCGCCATGCTGCCCAACAGGAAGGTAAACATGTGTCCGAGGCTATTGTTGTAGTTGATGGAACCGAACAGCATTACCAGCAGCATGAAGGCGAACATCAACCCGGCGCCGGTGGGCAGGATGAAGATACGGGAACGATCCAGGCTGACCGGCCCGGACTCCGGCCCGAGCCCCCGCGTAAAGCGCTCCAGCTTGAAGCGTTGGCGTAATGTGAGCGACTGCATAAAACCTCACCGATGATTCGTCCGCACGACACGCCGTGTCTATCGTATGGTCGTTTCCTGTCGCCGTTACTCCGGCAAGCGGTATGTTTCCAGGCTTCCTGTTATGGAACAGGGACCGATTCGAGAAACAGGCGCACGCGTTCAGCCGCTGACAGGGCTTCGGCTTGTTCCGTTGCGGGCTGCAGGCGATGCCCTATCACGGCCGGCAGCACGACTTGCAAGTCTTCAGGAAGAACCATGTCCCTGCCCTCCAGGAAAGCCCAGGCTCTGGCACTGTGCAACAGGGCCAGACCGGCGCGTGGCGACAGTCCATTCTGGTAATGTGGCGTACGGCGGCTGTAGCCAAGCAACGCCTGCAGGTAATCGAGCAGCGCACCCGAGACATGGAGCGTATCGACCCGCGACTGCAGATCCAGCAGCCGGCCCGCGGACAACACCGTGGTCACCTCTTTAAGGAGTTTGCGGCGGTCCTCGCCCTGCAGCAGGATGCGCTCGGCCTGCGCATCGGGATAGCCGAGTTCGATCCGCATCAGGAAGCGGTCCAACTGTGATTCTGGTAGCGGAAAGGTGCCAACCTGGTAAAGCGGATTCTGCGTGGCGATGACGAAGAACGGCTGGGGCAGTTGGCGGGTTTCCCCTTCCACGGTCACCTGATGTTCCTCCATGGCCTCAAGCAGCGCGCTCTGGGTCTTCGGTGTGGCGCGGTTGATTTCATCGGCCAGCACGATGTGTGAAAAAACCGGGCCGGGATGAAACTGGAAGCCGCCGCTGTCGCGGTTGTAGATGGAAACACCGAGTATGTCGGCAGGCAGCAGGTCGCTGGTGAACTGGATACGCTGATAATGCAGGCCGAGTATCGTGGCAAGTGCGTGCGCCAGGGTCGTTTTACCCACACCGGGCAAATCCTCGATCAGTAGATGACCACGGGCCAGCAGGCAGGCCAGCGCCAAGCGCAGTTGGTGCTGCTTGCCCAGGATGATGGTGGCAACCTGGGAGATGACCTCATCGACTTCTGCCCTCATGCAACAATCTTGTGTTGAGCGGAAGGTTCGTGTCAATTGATGCGCGAACAGCCATGGTGCCGCATCGCGCGTACTGATGCCACTTCAAACAGTGCTCATCTTTTCTTGACTCAACTCTGGTATCACCCCGACGGAAACACCCGTCCTGCATCGGTTGGAATTGCCTGGTTATTTGGCCCGCCAATATCGAGCATTATCGGTGCCATTCCCGTTATCAGGCTACCCTGATATGTTGTCATACTGGTTAAATCCCGGTTGTCTGAGCTTGGGGGCATAATGGCAGATCACATAGAGAGACCACGCGGTTCCGGAAGCTACCACCCGGTAACCCGAATAATGGATTAAAATTGCGTATACACCCTTCTTTCCCAGAAAGAGTGACGCTATGCTGCGAAGAACAGCCGGGATAACCACAACGTCCATGATTTCAAAACAATCACTGCTCATACTCGCCCTGGTCGCCATTCTGACATTGACGGGCAGTCAATGTGTGTTTATCGCCACCTCGGGCAACGATTCTTGCGACTCATCGAGCAGCAATTCTTGCGATTCAAAGAAAAACAACAACTCCGGCCTGGCCGTCGTCATCAATGACGGCCAGTTGATCGATGCGCCGGTACAGGGCGTACGCTACGAGTCGGGGTCGGTTTCAGGCGTTACCGGCGCCATGGGCGAGTTTCAGTACGAGGAAGGCAAGACTATTCGTTTTTTCATCGGCGACATAGGCCTGGGGGATGCGGTCGAGGGGAAAGCGGTAATATCCCCGCTTGACCTGGTGCCGAACGGAACAATCGACACGCCGGCCGTCATCAATATCGCCAGGTTGCTGCAGTCCCTGGATGCGGTACCGGGCGACCACCTGATAACCATCCCCGCTGAGCTGCGCACCGTGGCGGTCCGTTCAAACGTGGCCGTGTCTGCGTCGATCCAGTATCTGGATTTTGCCGATGAGAACGCTTTCGTGAATGCCGCCACCCAGTTGATCAGCGCACTCACCGCATCCTATCCGTTTACCGCCGTGCTGGTGGATGCGAAGAGCGCGCAAAGACACCTATCTGAATCGCTCGGCGAAGCAGGGATAGGCACTGTGCAATAACAGGACATAGACGTCCTTGGTCCTATCCTCACCCGATGAGGGATTCTCAGGATTTGGTAAACACGCGGCGGGTTATTTCAAACACACGATGTGTCAGGGGATGGGAATGCACCAGTCCCAAGGGTATCCATTCAACCGAAATGTTGTTAAGCCGCCGATCCGGAAAGCGGCTATGGCCGCAGATCGCTGACTTCGGCTTGCCATAGCCGCGCCTGTCTTTCTGCTTTCTTCGCTCTTTCATTTCGTTCGGGCCTCTTTCACCACGCCTAACCGTTGTAGGTATTGTTGTAGGAACACCCGCTGACGTCTATTGAACAAAGGTCGTACCAATATCATGTACAGAAAAGCTGGCCGTTGAAGGCATCGCAGGTGTGACAAGGGCGGCATCCGAAGGATGGTTGCAAGCGCAACATTAACAAATGAAAGACCGAATCTCCAGCCTTTTATATAGCTGCGTTGCATGTCTCGGTCGCACCGGCTATGCGCCTATCCGGACACACAGCACATCGCACCTGGTTCCATGGAGCACGGCGTTGGCGGTGGAACCGAGCAAGGTGGCTACACCATGCCGGCCATGAGCGCCAATCACAATCAGGTCACAGCCTTGTGCGTCGGCAAAGCGCAGGATTTCGTGTTTCACGGACCCCACTTCAACTACCCGCCGCGCATCGGCGATGTTCATCTCGTCAGCGAGTAACTTTAGATACCCTTTGGCACGCTGCAGGAGAGTCTCCTCGATCTCGACAGGCATTACCGGAACCAGGTCGTAGTCCCCGCCCAGGACAATGGGCTCGACGACGTGGATCAGATACAGGGCGGATCCATAATGTTCCTTGAGTTCGCACGCCCGGGCGACCACCGCTTTTGCCTCGGGAGACAGATCCACCGCCACGAGAATATTCTTGTATGTCGCCATACTCTCCACCATTCCGCGATATATTGCCAACCTGGGTCTGCAAATGAACTTGCCCGTCTTCCGGCACCCTCCACCCGCATACACCAGTTTTTACCCACTATCCCACGATCGGTTCCCCTGCGCATGCTCGGACGGCGGTGGCCGTAAACGAATGCTGTAATCTGAAGCTGCAGGGAGACAGTGTGACTTTACCGGAGTGTGATGCACGGCTGTGATCGGGTCAATAACGACCCATGGTGTTGGATGGCCCTCTTTATGTGTCTTGGTGCTCAACCATGAATATTTTCAATACAATAAAGACAGATGTCAGAGGATTATACGGGGGTAGCCCGTCGCAAGAACCACAGCTTTGCAGTTACCCTCAGGGTTTAAAAATCCACACGTCTTTCACCCCGAGCTTTGCCTTTACCGAGGTAGCATAGTCCTCGGCTTGATCCGACGTCACGAAACCGGTTACCTGCAAACGCCAGAAATCCCTGTCTTTCACCTTGACCCTGTTCTGTTCGACTGGAATGTCGTTTGTTCTTGCCCTGACTGCAAGCCGGTCTGCATCGGCCTTGTTCGGGGATGACAGCAGGTTGATCACCCAGGAACCACGTTTCCCGGCACCAGGAATAGCTGCCTGCAATGAGGCATCATCCTGACTGGTCATCCTTGCAGGGTTCGCAATGGCTGGAGCGACGGTATTTCCCTCGTGGGATATCTCGGGCGCAATAGCACCACCAGCCTCTCCAGTAACGGAAGTCTCTGCTTCACCCGTCGTGAGGACGACGGCAGGCTAGATTCTGTTGCTGCGGCGTGACTGCGGTGTATTCGGGCTCCGCCTCGGGCACGGTGGCAGCATCGGTCGACTGCCCCAGTGTGTTGCGATACGCGGTGTTGTTGTCCGTGTCGCCGGCGCCGGAGAGCCGGGACTGGATCAGGGCAAGTTCACTGTTATGGCTACGGGTGAGTCGTTTCCAGTGCCGTCACACGTGTACCCATATCAGAGGTGCGAAGATAGCCAATGGTGATGATGCCGAGAGCGGCGACCACGGAGATCAGCCCCATTTGGTACAAGCGGTGATTTTTTACAGACACCGAGAGTTGCCCCTGACCGGCACCCGATGCAAAATCAGAACCGGGAACCGCCGCAACGGCTTTAGGACGACCTGCATCCACGGCTTGCTTCTGGTGGTGCGATATGGTCGCTTCCAGCCCTACTACCTCGTCGACTCGACAGGACTCGAGCAGATTGACCAACTTCCGCATCAGGCTGGCGGAACTCTACACCGATGCCGTTTGAAGCCACGTGCCTGACGATGGCCGATATGGTCAGATACTTCGTGCCATCGGGTCGCTGAAACAATAGATGGATATCAACATGGTCGCCGTCCCTGAATGTCAGGATCCGCCCATCCGCATCACATTGCAGCAGCATGCCCTGGTTGCTGACGTTTCTCACCTTGCATCCCTTTGGGACCGTTTTCTCGCCGATCAGGACAGCATTGAGGTGTACTGGAATTCGGGCGTGGCGTACTCGTTCCATTGTTTATCCCTGGGTTCCGTTTGTGAGACTTGCCTTGTTCTCGTCCGGCGGTGTTGCTCTGTCAGTCAGGGCGCACCAGCGGATCATGTCCGGTGCGCAGAATATACGTGATTAAAGTGGATCATCACAATACGGGAAAATAACATTACTACAAGGAATCCGGCTTTCTGACCGCGGCTGGCGCCCGGATAGCATGTCGCCATCACAACATCCTCTCGACTTTTCTCCGAAGGCGGTTGATTTGGATCAGGGCAATGCCAAACCATCCCGAAGGCGATGATACAGATTCATGGTGATTGACTATAATTCCAATAAGGGTGGAAAAGGCTAAATGGCAGTCATTGGATTGCTAGCCTTTAAATCCATCCGAGGACGCCTCGACAAGCCTGGGTGCGGCCAGTGGATTCAGGAAAGCCCGGAAATCATATGTATGGCCGGGCACTACTACCAGCCCAAACCCGGGCGGTCGGGGCGTTCGCAATCGCACTCTTCTTCGCCAGTTATAGGTTGAACAAGATCGCATCATATCTCATGGTTCCCGTCAGTGTCGGGGAGCATGAAGTGATGTGTCATGACGCACCGTGTGATTACGGCCCACTGGGCTGAGTGAGGTGCCCAATATTCAGGATCTTTACGATAACTAACAAGCGTCATTCGCGTTTGTCAGAATAGGACCAAAGTACGATGCACCCAGGGACAATATACAAGCCAAGTGCTTAAGCATATTCTGCTTATCAGTGGCGTATAACATTCTTCGCTACATGAAAGTCACATAATGCCACTGCATTTAACGCCCCATTCCGGGGCGTTTTTTATGCCGACAGGGATCGTAGGTAGGGTTCGAAGCGTAGGGATGCGCGGGAATGATGAGCCGGGTCTACAACATGACCCATCAGCGTCACCCTGTGGTTAATGGCAGCATCGAATGCATCGTAAACAACCATGAGGGAGTACAGTTGGGCGATATCCATCGTGGCCTGACTCGGAACCTCGTCCTGCCTGGAATTGTTTTTCTGAAGAAACTGGACATTAGCCGGCGGGGAAATACACTTGCCCTGAACTATTCCGGCATAGATTCAGTGGAGGAACATGACCATGACTGAAACCACCACCGCCAGCGGTTTACGCTATGAGGATATCAAACCGGGATCTGGCGAAACTGTCACGGGCAGAGGCCAGACCGTGATTGTCCATTACACCGGCTGGCTGGAAGATCACACCAAGTTCGACTCCAGCCGGGACCGCGATGAACCTTTCAGCTTTCCCCTGGATTGCCGCTACGTCATCCCCGGCTGGGATGAAGGCGTCAAGGGCATGCAAGTAGGGGGAATCCGTCGCCTCGTCATCCCACCCGTTCTGGCCTATGGCGCACGCGGCGCCGGTGGCGTCATACCGCCCAACGCCACCCTGATATTCGAAATCGAACTGCTGGAAATTTCTACCTGAATGCTGCTCGAAGTTCTTGAAGGCGCGCTGCTGCATAGCGTGCGCGAGGCATTATCCGAGGATATCGGCACGGGTGATATCACGGCCGCATTGATACCGGCAGGTGGGATGGCCAGCGCAACCGTCATCAGCCGTGAATCGGCCGTACTGTGTGGCATGGCCTGGTTCAATGCCGTGTTCGCCGAACTGGATACCGACATCACGGTAAACTGGGAAACAAGAGACGGAGATGCGATCCGCCCCGGCCAAGTCCTCTGTACGCTCCGGGGCCCTGCGGCACACATCCTTACCGGTGAACGGACCGCGCTGAATTTTCTGCAATCCTTGTCAGGTACTGCCACCTGCGCGCGTCAATACGCCAATGCGGTAAACGGGCTCTCGGTCAAGGTCCTGGATACCCGCAAGACCATCCCCGGCCTGCGTCAGGCGCAGAAGTATGCCGTACGCATCGGCGGTTGCCATAACCACCGCATGGGGTTGTATGACGGTATTCTGATCAAGGAAAACCATATAGCCTCAACCGGCTCCATCCAGCAGGCCGTGCAGGCCGCCCGCAAGATCAGCCCGGGACTGCCGGTTGAGGTAGAGGTGGAGAATGAGGGGCAAATCATGGAAGCACTGGCGGCAGGGGCGGATATCCTGCTGCTGGATAATTTCACTATCGCGGCGTTGATCAGCGCCGTTCAACTGGTCGACGGCCGTGCCAGGCTGGAGGCCTCCGGGGGGATCACGCTGGGAAATATCCGCGACATCGCTCAAACAGGGGTCGACTTCATTTCCACCGGCGCACTGACGAAGAACCTTCATGCCATTGATCTATCAATGAGATTTCACCTCTAGTCCACGATCGCCGCCACCGATGCGGCGCCTGACATCAGCCCGATACCCGTCATTGGCGGTATACAGAAATCGTTACTACCGTCGATAACGACCTTGGTGGACAACCTTGTCCGCCAGTCGTTTATCCACATTATCGGGCGATCACATGAGACAGAAAACTTGCAGAGGCTTCACGATTCCTGAGGTGATTATCACACTGGGCGTCGCCGCCATCATTCTTTCGACCGCCGTACCCAGCGTGAGCAACACCATCAAGGACAACCGGCTGGCAACACGGGTCAACGACGTCATCACGGATATCCATTTTGCGCGCAGCGAGGCGGCCAAGCGGGACGTGCGTGTCATCCTGTGCAGAAGCAAGAATCCCAATGCGAGCACGCCGCAATGTAATATCGATTCACCAACCGAATATACCTGGACCTGGGGATATCTCATCTTCGCCGATAACGGTAACGCCGCGAACAGTGTCTACGACGCAGGCAGCGATATCCTGTTACGCCGCGGACAGCCCGCGCCATCCGGTGTCAATATACGCACCAGCTCAGCCTGGAATAAGAACCTGGAATTCAACCCGAACGGTTCCACCAATGAAGGCGGGGCTACCGCTATGATGTCGATCTGCGACAACCGCGGAAAAGACAATGGCAGACAGATCGTCGTGGCGCCCAGCGGAATCCCGAAGATGTACAGCGACAATATCTCGACCTGCACTCCATAGACGTCGCAGCCACCGAACTGTTGTTAATATCTCTAAGGTTCATTGTGAACAGATCCGCCTGAAGCGGGCCAATTCGCAACGGCAGGTGTGATTGCACTCAGGCCGAGGCAATGCGTGATGCCCGTTTGCGCTCATGCTCCAGAAGCTGCTTCTTGCGCAACCGGATGTGGTGCGGCGTCACCTCCACCAGCTCATCATCGTCGATGAATTCCAGCGCCTGCTCCAGGCTCATGCGTATGGGCGGCGTCAGCAGGATGTTTTCATCCGAGCCCGCCGCCCGAATGTTGGTCAACTGCTTCGCCTTTAGCGGATTGACCACCAGATCATTGCCGCGGGAATGGATGCCGACAATGGCGCCCTCATAGACCTCGTCGCCAGGACCGATAAAAAGCCGCCCCCTTTCCTGCAAATTGAACAGGGCGTAGCCCAGCGCCTTCCCGGCACCGTTGGAAATCAGGACACCGTTGATGCGCTGCCCGTATTCACCCGGCTTGATGGGACCGTAGTGGGAGAACACGCTGTAGATTAATCCGGTGCCCTGCGTCCCGGTGAGGAACTCGGTGCGAAAGCCGATCAGTCCGCGGGATGGCATGATATAGTCCAGCCGCACCCGGCCCTTGCCATCCGGCATCATATCCGTGAGTTCACCGCCGCGTGCGCCCAGTTTCTCCATCACGGTACCCTGGTGCGTCTCCTCGACATCAACGGTCACCTGTTCATAGGGTTCCTGTTTCACGCCGTCGATTTCCCGGATAATGACCTCGGGCCGGGAAACACCGAGTTCATAGCTTTCGCGGCGCATGTTCTCGATGAGGATGGCCAGATGCAGCTCACCCCGCCCGGACACCCGGAACTTGTCCGGGTCTCCGGTGTTTTCCACACGCAATGCCACGTTGTGCAGCAGCTCGCGATTGAGTCGTTCCTGGATGTTGCGCGAGGTGACGTACTTGCCGTCACGTCCCGCGAAGGGTGAATTGTTGACCTGGAAGGTCATGCTGACGGTGGGTTCATCTACGGACAGTGGCGGCAAGGCTTCCACGCTGGAGGGGTCGCAGAGGGTATCCGATATCTTGAGCCCGTCGATACCGGTGAAGGCAATAATGTCACCGGCTTGCGCCTCCGGCACCACTACCCGCTCAAGACCCAGGAAACCAAGGATCTGCAGTATGCGGGCGGTGCGCCGCCTGCCACTCTGGTCCACGACGGTAACCGGCATGTTGGCCCTTGCGCGGCCGCGGGTGATACGACCGATACCGATCACGCCGACATAACTGCTGTAGTCCAGGGAAGACACCTGCAGCTGGAACGGGCCTTCCGGGTCCACCTGTGGCGGTTCGACATGTCGCACAATGGCCTCGAACAGCGGCGTCATGTCGTTACTGAGCCGGTCCGCTTCGACGCCGGCATAACCCAGCAGGGCGGAGGCGTAAACCACGGGAAAGTCGAGCTGCTCATCGGTGGCCCCGAGGCGATCGAAGAGCTCAAAGGTCTGATCGAGCACCCAGTGCGGACGCGCGCCCGGCCGGTCTATCTTGTTGATGACGACTATCGGTTTCAACCCCTGCGCGAAGGCCTTACGGGTGACAAAACCCGTCTGCGGCATGGGTCCGTCCACGGCATCCACCAGCAACAGCACCGAATCGACCATCGACAGCACGCGTTCCACCTCGCCGCCGAAATCGGCATGGCCGGGGGTGTCAACGATATTGATCCGGTACTCGCCCCAGCGGATGGCGGTGTTCTTTGCCAGTATGGTGATACCGCGTTCCCGTTCCAGGTCGTTGGAATCCATCACCCGGTCAGGGATCACAACCCGTGCATCCAGCGTTCCCGACTGGCGCAGAAGCTGGTCAACGAGGGTAGTTTTGCCGTGATCTACATGCGCAATGATGGCGATATTTCGCAGATTCTCGATCATAGTCTGGTAGTGCCTGTCACTCTCCATAATGAAAAACCCGCGACACAGGAGCCTCATCGGATTTTCACGGTTTAACGGCCGGGAGAGAGGAGAGGGATCCCCGACTTGCCAATGGTGAGAAGTCACTTAACGGGTTGCCTCGCCAATCACCGCGCGGCAAGACACCCTTAGAAAAGACCGCGACCAGAGACTCATGCCGGGTATGCAAGCAACCAGAAATTCCGGGTAACGACTATACAGGTTTTGCCAACTCGTTTGCAGCCTGTCCTTCAAAATAGTGTTCATCCATAAAGAAATAAACTCACCGCAAAGGCGCAAAGTGTTTAATTGTTTCCGTTAAAGAATTTCTTCTGCGTCCTTTGCGTCTCTGCGGTGAGAACGGTGTTTATGGATGAACACTATAGAGGGCGCTTCGAAAATACACTCGTGTAAGGATGGAATGGTGCCGGAGAGAGGAATCGAACCTCCGACCTACTGATTACGAATCAGTTGCTCTACCGACTGAGCTACTCCGGCGTGCGGCGTGGGAGTATAGAACGACGATGGTACAGGAAGCAAAAGTGGCAACGGCCGGCCAATGCAGACTCAGTGTGTTTGTGCGGTGTTGCGCAGGCGGATAATGACATCAACACCGTCGGCTACCGTCCCCTCCGGCAGTTCAGGCAGCGCTTCAATGGCAAGCTCGGTAGCCTCGATGTCCCTGAGTTCGCCGGTATCGATGTTGTAGAAATGGTGATGATTGCTCGTGTTGGGGTCATAGAACACCCGCGTGGGGTCCACGATGACCTCGCGGATCAGCCCCTTGCGCGCAAACAGTCCCAGCGTGTTATAGACCGTAGCCTTGGAAACATGGTCCCTGCCGTCATTCACATACTGCATTACCTGATCGGCGGAAAGGTGCTGGACGCGGTTAAACAGCACGCGCGCGATTATCACCCGTTGGCGGGTCGGAAGAATATCATGGCTTTTCAGCAGCCCCGCCAGATCATGTGAGCTAAGCATTTGTCTATGAGAGTGTTTTTCCACGTACTGAGTATAATCCGCAATCCTGCCCAGCGTCTACGCCCGGCCGTTTCAAGCATTTGATTTCACATATTTCTCAATCGCATAGGGAGCAGGATCCGTAAAACCGGTCTGGTTCTGCATCAGGTCCAGAAGAACCCGTGTCGATGCCGGCGCCATCACCACGCCGTTGCGGAAGTGACCGGTATTCACAAACAGACCCTGAATCCGCGGATGCTCACCGATAAAGGGTACCCCGTCCGGCGATCCGGGTCGCAGACCGGCCCACTGCCTGACAAGCTCGCAATCGGACAATGCCGGAACGAGGGCGATTGCCGTCGCATCAGTTCATCGCGCGCTTCCGGCGTCGTCGACTTGTCAAAACCGGCGTATTCCACGGTGCTGCCGGCCAGGATGAGGCCATCCCGGCGAGGAATAAGATAATGGTTCTGATAGAGGACGATATGCTTCAGCATATCCGCAGGGGCCCGGAACTGAATCATCTGGCCGCGCACCGGGCTGACGGGAAGTTCCAGCCCGGAGTCCTTGAGCAACTGCGCGCTCCAGGCGCCGGCGGCGATAACGACCCGTCCAGCGTGGTATTCCCCCCGGTCTGTCCTGACCCCCTGAATCACCCCACCCCGCGCGATGAGCCCAAGGACGGCCGTGTTCTCGTGAATGGCGACGCCCCGCAGATGCAGGGATAGGCGCAGAGCCTTGCAAAGACGCGGGTTGCGTATCTGCCCCACATCAGACATGAGGATCGAAGACCGGAAACCGTCCGCCAGTGCACGGTTCCAGCGATTTTGTCTGAACTCCATCGAGGGCCAGCAGCCGGCAATCATAGCGCTCCGCCCAATCCTCGATCATCCGGTCAACCTCGACATCGAGCATCAGCAGACCGCTCCGCACCCATTCGATGTCGATGCCGGTCTCTACCTGCAATTCCCCGGCCAAAACCGGATAGGCCTGCTGACTCCAGGTAACCAGCGCCGAGACCGCATCCGGATATTGCCAGGGAATCAGTGGCGACAAAATCCCCCCGCCGGCCCAGGAGGATTCACGACAGGTCTCTCCCCGTTCCAGCAGGGTGACCGCGGCCCCGGCCTGGCTTAGGGCTCGCGCGCTCAACAGTCCCAGCAGACCACCGCCCACGACGATACAGTCCATCATTAATAGTCACTCGCCATCACGTCATCCTGACCTGTCAACCGATCCCGGGCAGGCAGCAATCGGGTAAAGCACGCCGCCTTCCTACCGATAACGAGAGGCGCCGTTATGAATCTCCCCCTTTACACACAGGGGCGGTGCCGGGGGATCAGGGGTTAACACGATTCAGCCGTACCGGCTCACCACTCCAGCCCTCTCCCTGCGGACGAGTGGAATACCTTGAGAGTTTTCTAAAGTCTGCCAGACTACGCGCGCTTTCTCCGGCAAGAACTGCCGGAAAACTGGCGCACAATTCGAGGCAAACAGGCCGCCTGTCGGGTAATATCAGCCGCTTATCTTATAGCGGATGACATTGATGAGCGAGGTTTGTAATACATTGACTATGGATAACGATTCCGGATTTACCCTGGTGGAATTACTGATCACCATCGTCGTGCTGACCATCTTGCTGGCCGCGGGCGTTCCGTCCTTCCAGGACTTTATCAAGAACAACCGCGTAACGGGTCAGACCAATGATCTGGTCTCCGCCATCCAGCTCGCGCGCAGCGAAGCCCTGAAACGCGGCACGAATGCGGTGGTCTGCGCCAGTAGTAACCAGGCAACGTGCACCGGCAAGGACACCTGGGCGGACGGCTGGATCGTTTTCTCGGACCTGAACCTCAATAATGCCCCGGATGTCGGCACGGGTAAGTGTCTCGAAACGGAAGACTGCATCATGGCGACCCGCACCGGTCTTTCATCGGGGAGTACCTTGACAACCATGCCGACAATCGTTGCGTTTTCTCCCCACCGGCCTGTCTGGCACCACCTATCACCCAACTAGCTGTCCAGATGAAAATGGTGAAAACGGTTGAATTCACGCTCAAGGCCAAGAACTGCGAGAAAAATCAGGCCCGCAAGATTGACAGTCACACAACAGGGACACACCCTGGTCTCGACGTGCAAGTGCGCATGCAGTTGAACAGGGATATGACGACGATGCCAGGCAAAACATACATCCAGGAAAAGAACCAGCACGGCTTCACCCTCCTCGAGGTGCTGATCGCCCTGCTGATCCTGTCCATCGGCCTGCTGGGACTGGCCGCGCTGCAGACCACGGGACTGCGCTCCAACCAGATGGCCACCATGCGCACGCTGGCCACACAGGCGGCCTATGACATCACCGACCGCATGCGCGCCAACCCTCACAGGGAGTCAGCGTGCAGGCGAGTATGTCATTGGCCTGACCGATGCCCCGGGGGATACGAGCGCCACCGGCACGGCGCTGACCGACCTCACCGAGTGGCGCGACAGCGTGAACAGGCTGCCCGGCGGCGCCAGCGAGATCACGCAATGCGATACAGCGGACGGCTGCGACGGCCTTACCCATATCATCACGGTCTACTGGGATGAGGCGCGCTCTGGCGCTACCGGCATCAATTGCCCGCCACTCAGTAAAGACGATCGCCGCTGTTTTCGCCTGGTCTACTCGGAATGAACATGAGCAACGGAAATAACCTATCCAGACTGCCCAGCCTTAACCGCGGTTTCAGCCTGGTTGAACTGATGGTGGCGCTGGTCATCACCCTGATTC
The DNA here is from genome assembly GCA_963773065.1 of uncultured Gammaproteobacteria bacterium. Taxonomy (GTDB): domain Bacteria; phylum Pseudomonadota; class Gammaproteobacteria; order UBA9214; family UBA9214; genus CAVQCA01. The sequence continues at coordinate 56,225 of CAVYZN010000009.1, read as the reverse complement.
TGCTGGCGGGGATAGGGCAAATCTTTCTCAGCTCCAAGAAAAGCTTCGTGGTGCAGGACTCGCTGGGACGCCTGCAGGAAAACGGCCGCTATGCCATGGAAACCCTCGAGCAGGACGTGCGCCGGGCCGGCTTCTGGGGCGGCAATGCCGATATCACCGCAATCGAGGATCACACACCGGGCGGGGCCAGAATGGCGACAAGGTGGCCACCGATGACGGCACCTGTGCGGATGTCAAACTGGGCGCGCATGCTGACCCACCGGATCTTCGGCAAGAATGACACCCGCACGGGCTATACCTGCCTGCCCGCCGATACGGTTCACAAGGGGGATATCCTGGTGCTGCGCTATGCCGCGCCCTGGGAAGTCGGTGGCGTGACCACCCCGAAGTTATTAAAATGACCAGTTTTATCTGCGGTCCTCGCTGTTCGAAGGCCGGCTGTTCAAGGGCAGCGTGATGGCGAGGGTGACGGGCGTGTCCCGACTCATCGACGCCCCGGCGGTCAGAACCGCCGAGCTCGTGGCCCACGGCTATTTCATTCATGCCGCCAGCACGAACGACAAGTGCCCCACGGCCGGCAAAGTCCCGTCGCTGTATCGTATGACACTGGTGAACGGGGCACTGGCCACCGAGGAAATCGCCTACGGCGTGGATGACTTCCAGGTCCAGTACGGCGTGGACACCGACAACGACAATTCCGTCGACAGCTACCTGGATGCCGCGGCCGCCGGTGATGCCATGTGGGGCCAGGTCATCGCCGCCCGCATCTGGCTGCTGGTGCGCGCCGAGTGTCCGGAAACCGGCTTTACCAACGAGTCAACCTACACCATGGCCGGCGCGAATTACACGCCCAACGACGGTTACCGCCGCCAGCTCTATACCTCGACCATCAGGCTGCGCAACCGCTAAGCGGAGATCCGATTATGCGATACACCCGACACCAGCTACCCGCGGCACACCGGCAAGACGGCGCCGCGCTGTTCATGGCGCTGATCTTTCTCTTGATCCTGACCATCCTCGGCGTCTTCGGCATGAACCTCTCCCGGCTTGAAAACCTGATGTCGGGCAATGCCCAGTTCCAGACGACCGCCCTCAACAATGCCGAGTACGTGCTGGCAAGAGGCGAAAAGGATATCGAGGATATCGCCAAAGCAGGGGTCGTGCCGTTTGGCGCCTGGGGTGACGATGACCAGTATTACACCGTGGATACGACCCCCGGTGGGACGCCGAAGGACCTCGTGTGGCCCTTCACCAGCGAAAAAATTTCGATCCCCGATATGAACGCCGATGGCAGCGACACGAATGCTGACGGCACGGCGGACGACGGCACCGGCGAATATGTCATTGAGAACGCGGGGACTCGATAACAGCAAGGGCGAAGATGCCTCGTACACTGGCACAATCAACCCCCTGCCCGGCGCCATCGTGCAGGTTTTTCTGGTAACCGCGCAGAGCGAGAGCTCGCGCGGAGCCAAACGCATCGTGCAGTCGGTGGTCGTCACCGATCCACTGCCGCCTACGCCCTGATCACTGGAGAAGCACCATGAAGATAGCAACCAAAAACCGTCATCTGAAGATCGTTGCGCTGCTGGCGCTGGGCATCAGCACACTGATCTTTGCCGTCGTGGTATTCAATCCTTCAACCCAGCCTCCGGTCACGATCGGACAGTATGCGATGCAGGACAGGGATCTCACCGCGGGCGCCACCAAAGCCTACCGGCCATGGTTCGAGAACGGGGCATGGCAGGGTGATGTCATCGAGTACGACATCCTGGCGGATGGCACCCGCACAACGGATGCGCTGGTGGGTTCCAATCCCCCTTCGGCTCCGGGCAGCAACTGGATGGCGCGCGCCACGTTTGCCGCCGAGGAAGCGGCTGATTCCAACTACTGGCAGAACCGCAATATCATTACCAACAACGCCGGCCAGAAGAACTTCTTCTGGGACAAGCTCAGCCCGACCCAAAGGACGGCGCTGGATCCCGCCACCGTGACGGCGGCCGTCGGCGGACCCGACCATCAATGCCGATCCCTACGGCAGTGACGTGTTGAATTACATCCGCGGCGACCATACCAACGAAAGAGTCAATCGACGGCTACTTCCGCACCCGTTACAGCCTGCTGGGCGACATCACCACTTCACTGGTCTATATCGGCCCACCCAAGGAACTGCTTGGGAAGGTGACCGGTTATACCGCCTTCGCGACCGCCAACGCCAGCCGCGCCGGGCGTATCGCCGCACCCGCCAACGACGGCATGTTGCATATCCTCGACGAGGCGGACGGCTCCGAGGTGTTTGCCTATATTCCGTCCATGGTCATCGGCAATCTCAGCCTGCTGGCGGCGCGCGATCAGGCCTACAATCACACCTATTACCTCGGCGGTGAATTGAATGAGGGTTCCGCGCAAATCGGCGCCAACTGGCACACCATCCTCGCCGGCGGGGGCGGTCCGGGCTTCGCCGGCCTGTTCGCGCTGGACATGACCGACCCGGCCTTCACCGGCAGCAAGATCCTGTTCGAAAAAACCTTGTCTGACGGCTTCGGCTACATCTACGGCAAACCGCAGATCGCCCCGCTCGGGACCGACAATGCCGACCCCGACTGGTACATCATCACCGGCAACGGCTACAGCACGGCCAGCGGGCACCCCACCACGCTGAAGTTCGTCAGCCTGGATGACTTCAACACCGTCCATACCGTCACGGTCAGCGGCAGCCTCGGCGGCCTGTCGGCGCCCACGCTGCTCAGCACGGATGGTGACGACATACCCGATCTGGCCTTCGCCGGCGACCTCAATGGCGACCTGTGGATGTTCGAAATCAACCAGTCCAACCCGGGAGCCAGTACCTACATCAAGGTTTTCGATGGCAGTCCCGACCAGCCTATCAGCAACGCACCGACCGTGGCTAAACATCCGACCGAAGAGGGCTACATGGTCTATTTCGGTACCGGCAGCGTCTTCAGCATCGAGGATGCCCTGAATGACGGGGAGGACCCCGCCGGCTCCGGCAACTTCATCAAGAAACAGGCCATCTATGGCATCTGGATCGATACCTCCGAATATCTTTCGACCGACACAACAGTCGTGACGGCGTTCAAGGCCGGTCTGCCCTACGACAGCTCTGACCTGCAGACCCAGACGCTGGCCGAAACCAGCAAGCAGTTCATCAGCGGCGGTCCGACGGAAAACGTACGGATCGTCCCCACCGAGCAGGCGGTCAATTACCGCTGCCCGTTCCCGTCGACCTCATGCACCCTGCACAAGGGCTGGACGGTGGCGCTGCCGAATTGCGGCGAGCGGCTGCTGGGCACGCCCTTCGTGCGCGCCGGCCGCGTGCAGTTCGTCAGCAACAACCCGACCGGTCTCAATTGCGGCACACGCACGCTGGAGGGCGACAGTTGGGTCATGTCGCTGGACTATGCCACCGGGGGCGATGGCACACTGAGCGCCTAAACACCGTGGTCTACAACCTGAACGGCGATAACGTTCTCGACGACGGCGATACCGTTACGGTCAGCGGCACCCCACAAGGCGCCGGTCGCCCTGGGGCTGGGCGTCGGCAATATCGCCCAGCCGACCTTCGCCCGCTTGAGGCTCGGCACCGACAAGATGTTCATCAACGGCATCATCCTGCCGCTCCCGCCACTCCCGGCGCCGTCCGGGCCCTTCTTCAACGGCCATATCGACGTGGAAACGGACAGCCCGAATTCCGCCTTTCTGGGCGGGAGCGTCGCCCCGAACGCGGTGAGCAAGCACAGCGAGGGCTACAACGTCACGACCAGCGACGGGCTGGGCCGCGGCGTTGACGGCCATGTGCACGAGTACGACACCATCAACGGCGTCACCTGGGTTGATCTGTTCCAGTTGGAACCGCGGCGCGGCCTGGCCAGCCTGGAAGCCGTCGTCAGCGGTCTCGGCGCCCTGCAGCACCGCCACCAATAGCAAGCAGGTCACGGTGTCGACAAGCAGCGGCGACAAGTGCATCGAGGCCGTGGAAGGCGAACTGAACCGGGCCTACGACACCCTGCAGACCGACGCCAACGGCGTCGCCGAAGGCAGCATGCAGTCCGAGGTCTATGCCCTGGGGGGCACCACGCCGCTCGATCCGAACCAGAAGTTCATCGTGGTGCTGGCCAATGCGGACCGTTCCAACGACGGCATCCTGCAGATCGGCTGCCGCACCTGGCCGGTGAAAGCCTACGAGGACATGATCACCGCCCAGCTCGAAAGCGGGAAGGCGCCCTCGGCGCTGGTTGATACCGTCAATGGCGGCGGTCTCGTCTTCACCCTGGCGGATATCTACGCTAGACCCAGTACGACCTGCCCCACCGGGGACTATGCGATCCAGCACGGGCTCAGCGAGACACCGACGCTGCGCGTCGGCTTCGGGCAGCAGTCGATACTCAAGGCGGGCATCCACGCCACGCGGCCGGCGTGTGTGCTGGGATTGCACGACTACCGGGACAAGATCTGCTACACGGACCGGGCCACCCTGACACGGGCGGAGGCGGCCGTGGCCGCGATCAAGGCAGGTACGGTGACACCGAAAACCTACAACAACTGCGGCGGCGTGGATCCGAAATCGGTACCACCGATGGACTATCTGCGCGATCCGGCGAAGAACCTGCATATCACCGCGCTGCCCAGCAAGGAGGGGTCCGGCTACCGCTGGCGCAACGGCGCCCTGACGGTGCAACTGCTCAAGGTCAACAACGGCACCAATGCGGCTGAATACACGCTGCAGGCTGCAAGCACCCTGCCGAACAACAAGGGAACCCGTTTTGGTGGCACCGTTGCCAAGGCCTTTACGGTCAGCAGCAAGGGGACCATCACGGCCGACGACACCACCAAGGGTCCGAATGAGAGCGGCCTGCTCTATGAAGTGACCATGTTCTGGCACTACAGCGCCCTGGTGGATGAAATGCGCAATGCGGACCCCGCCAGCACCCCGTGCTACGGCGACCCCAACTACGCGGGCAAGGTCAACATCGAGCTCGGCGGCCTGACCTACGGTGAATACAAGAAACTGACCGACCCGATCCTGGAGCCTGGTCGACGCAATACGCCGCGGCCCTGCAGGCGCTGGAAGCGGCGCAGGCGCTACAGCGACGAGGCAGCCATCAACCAGGCGCTGCTGGAACTCGGTCAACTGCTGGCCGACAATCCGGACCTGGCCCAGTATGACAAGTACCGTGATTATGCCCCCGGCCATGTCCCGGAGCAGAAACTCCTCGACATCGACAAGGGCCAACTGGATGACGGTGGCAGCGGTAATTCGTCCACCGATCGACGGAACCCCCGCCGATGTGACGACCATCGAGACGATCGACCTCGAGGCCAAAGGCCCCAACTTCGCCTATGGCCGCCGCAACTGGGTCGATATAAGGCAGTAGACAGCAACCCTCCCTCGCGCACGGCCGGCCGTTCCCGGCCGTGCGCGAGGCAACGACGACTGGTACAGGAAGAAACATCATGATGCCGAACAAGATGCGTGGTTTTACCCTGATGGAACTGATGATCGTGGTGGCGATCATCGGCATTATCGCCGCCATCGGCTACCCCTCTTACCGGGACCAGGTCATGAAGTCGCGGCGCGCCGATGGCATGAGCGCGCTGCTGCAGTTGGCGGATCGCATGGAGCGGCATTATTCCGATGTAGGCACTTATACCAAGGCCGATGGCACCGACATCGCCGTCGCCGATGTCTTTCCTTCCTTCGCTTCCGATTATTACACCTTGACTATCGTCGCTCAGGACAATATAGGCTTCACGGTCAGTGCCGCGCGAAAAGGTACGCAGGTAAAAGACAAGTGCGGAACCTTTACCCTGACTTCACAGGGAGTAAAGACTATCAGCGGTGGCTCCCTGCCCTTAGACGATTGCTGGAAATAGCCTTTCGCGCCGTCAGCCATATTGCCTAGCCGGGGCGCCTACTGCAGCGCCCGCGGCAGGGAAAATGTCACCTTCTCCTGCCGGCCCTGTGACTCCACCACCACTTCACCGCCCCAGGCGCGCAGCCGTTCGACCACGCCGTTGACCAGCGCCTGCGGCGCGGAGGCGCCGGCGGTGACGCCGACGCTCCGCCTGCCCGCCACCCATTCCCTGCGGATCTCATCCGCCTCATCCACGAGGTAAGCCGGCACGCCCTGCTTTTCCGCGATTTCGCGCAGCCGGTTGGAGTTGGAGCTGTTGGGTGAGCCGACCACCAGAAAGACATCACATCTTCCGGCCAGGGCCTTGACGGCATCCTGCCGGTTCTGGGTGGCGTAGCAGATATCATCCTTGCGCGGTCCCTGGATACGCGGGAACCGCTCCCGCAGCCTATCGATCACGCACGCCGTGTCATCGACCGAGAGGGTGGTCTGGGTGACGAACGCCAGGTTATCCGGGCGCCTGACCGCAAGCTGCGCAACATCATGAGGTGTCTCGACGAGGTACATGGCGCCGCCGCGGGAGCCATCGTACTGGCCCATGGTGCCTTCCACCTCCGGGTGTCCCTTGTGCCCGATCAGGATACATTCGCGTCCTTCCCGCGCGTGGCGGCTGACCTCGAGATGCACCTTGGTGACCAGCGGGCAGGTGGCATCGAACACGCGCAGGCCGCGACGCGCCCCCTCCTCATGCACCGCCCGGGAGACGCCGTGGGCGCTGAAGATGACGGTGGCGCCGTCCGGCACCTCGTCCAATTCATCGACGAACACCGTGCCGCGCGCGCGCAGACCTTCCACGACATGGCGGTTGTGCACCACTTCATGCCGGACGTAGATCGGCGCGCCGAACAGTTCCAGCGCCCGCTCGACGATCTCGATCGCGCGGTCGACGCCGGCGCAGAATCCGCGGGGATTGGCTAACAGGATTTGCATGGCGGGTTGATTCAACCTGGGTGCAAGGTGCGTATGAACTGATCGTAGGGTACACCATGCAAACAAGTTCAACATCCACCGCAAAGACGCAAAGGACGCAGAGAAAAACTATTGCTGTTCAATGAAGAAACCGATTTACGCACTGGATCTTTTGCCATGATTCTGAAGAAATCTTTCGCGTTGATCAATGGTTTCACTTTGAAGCAACGTATTTTCTCTGCGATCCTCTGCGCCTTTGCGGTGAACATCAATCGGCGGTCATCGATATCCGCGGGGATCACGTCGATGATTTCCACGTCAAAGGTGACGGCATGGCCCGCCAGCGGGTGATTGAAGTCCACCTCGACGGCCGCTTCGGTCGCGGACAGAACGGTCCCGGGTATCTCCTCGCCGCCGGTGTCGGTGAAGCCGATGATGATGCCCGGTTCCAGGGTGATGTCGTCAGCGAACTCCGCGCGCGGCAGGTGATGAATGTTGGCCGGATCGCGCATCCCGAAGGTCTGTTCGGGGTGCAGCAGCAGGCGCTGGGTATCGCCCGGACGCAGGCCGTAGAGCGCCAGTTCCAGACCGCGCAGCAGCGACCCGTCACCCATGATGAAGGTATGCGGCTCACCATCAAGGGTGCTTTCGGCCACCGTGCCGTCTTCCAGCGTGAGCGAGAAATGCAGGGTGACGGTGCTGCCCGCGCCGATGGGATATTTCACACGTCTGGTCAAAACTGCCCCCCTGGATGTCATCACTGCAGGGCGCACATCGCTCATTGTTTTCCCGGGGTTTCTTCCCTGCGCCCCAGGAAGGCATCGAGCAGCAGCAGCGCGGCGCCGAGCGTGATCGCCGAATCGGCGATATTGAACGTCGGCCAGTGCCAGGCGCGGTAATACAGGTCGATGAAATCGATGACATGACCGTAGAGCAACCGGTCGATCAGGTTGCCCGCCGCCCCGCCCAGTATCAGCGCCAGCGCAAGCGCCATGCGTCCCTGCCCCTGGGGGAGACGCCGCAGCCAGGCCACGAGCACGACGATAACCACTAACGCCAACCCGACGAAGAACCAACGCTGCCAGCCGGCGGCATCGCTCAGAAAGCTGAAGGCCGCGCCCGGATTGTAGGTCTTGCGCAGGGCAAGGATCGGCAGCAGCGGGATGGAGTCGTGCGGATCCAACAGGGAATCGGCGATCCATTTGCTGCCTTGATCCAGGATCAGCACCACCCCGGCAAGCCAGAACCATTTCATGCTCGATTGCTCCGCAAGACGGGTTCAGGCGTAACGGCGCAATTCACCGTCGCCCGCGATGTTCTCGATGCAACGGCCGCAGAGTTCGGGATGTTGCGGATTCTCACCCACGTCCTCGCGATGGTGCCAGCAGCGCACGCACTTGGCGTGCGCCGAAGGCGCAACCCGTAGCCACAGTTGCCGTCCGGGAACGCCGGCCTCAACCGCCTCGGCCGGACGGGCGGCGGCGTCATGGACGCGGGCATAGGAAGTGATCAGCACGAAGCGCAGCTCGTCCTCCAGGGCGCGCAACAGTCCGGCGGTTTCCGCATCGGCATAGAGATCCACCTCGGCATCGAGCGAGGAACCGATCCCGCCGCCCACGCGCAACTTCTCCAGTTCCTTGCTGACCGCCTCACGCACCTCGATGACCCGGTCCCAGTAATCGGCATCCATGTGCCGCCGGACCTCGGAGTCCGTAGGGCAGACCGGCGGCAGCTCATGCCAGGTCGAGAGAAAAACCGATGCGGCGCGCGGTCCCGGGAGGTGCTGCCAGATCTCCTCGGCGGTGAAACTCATGATCGGCGCGAACCAGCGCACCAGCGCCTCGACCACGTGGTACATCGCCGTCTGCGCCGAGCGCCGCGGGATGCCGTCGGCACGCGTGGTGTACTGCCGGTCCTTGATGATATCCAGATAGAAGCTGCCCATATCCACCGTGCAGAAGTTGTGCACGAGCTGATAGATGCGGTGGAATTCATAATCGTCATAAGCCTGTCGCACCCGTTCCTGCAGCAAGCGGGTACGATCGACGGTCCAGCGGTCGAGACTCAGCATTTGCCGCGGATCCAGCAGGTCCGCGGCGGGATCGAAACCGTTCAGATTGGCGAGCAGGAAACGGGCGGTGTTGCGCAGGCGGCGATAAGCCTCGCCCATGCGTTTCAGGATCTCGTCCGAGACCGACATCTCGCCGCGGTAGTCGGTTGCGGCCACCCACAGGCGCAGGATATCGGCGCCGAGCGCATTCACCACCTTCTGCGGGGCCACCACATTGCCTCGGGATTTGGACATCTTCTGGCCGCCGGCATCGACGGTAAAGCCATGGGTCAGCACCGCCTTGTAGGGCGCCATGCCGCACATGGCGACCGAGGTGAGCAGCGAAGACTGGAACCAGCCGCGATGCTGGTCGGAGCCTTCCAGGTAGAGGTCGGCCGGAAACGCCAGATCCTCGCGCTGCCGCAGCACGGCAAAGTGGGTCACGCCGGAGTCGAACCAGACATCCAGCGTGTCGGACGCCTTTTCATAATCGGGAGCAGCGCCGCCGAGCAGCTCGGCCGGATCCAGTTCATACCAGGCTTCGATACCCCGCTCTTCGACGCGCCGGGCGATGGACTCGATGTGGCTGGCGCTGTCCGGGTGCAGTTCGCCGCTTTCCCTGTGCACGAACAGCGGGATCGGCACACCCCAGGTCCGCTGGCGCGAGATGCACCAGTCCGGGCGATTCTCCACCATGCCGGCGATGCGCGCCTGCCCCCATTCCGGTGTCCATTCGACCTGCCGGATCTCGCTCAATGCCGCCGTGCGCAGATGATTCTGCTCCATGCTGATGAACCATTGCGGCGTGGCGCGGAAGATGATCGGCGTCTTGTGCCGCCAGCAGTGCGGATAACTGTGCCGCAGCTTCTCTTCATGCACCAGCGCCGCGCGGCTCTTCAGAACCTCGATGACGGAATTGTTGGCCACGAAGACATGCTGTCCGGCAAACAGTTCGGTATCCGGAAGAAACCGGCCATCGCCGCCGACCGGATTGTCGACCGCCAGATTGTAATGGCGTCCGACGATATAGTCTTCCTGGCCATGCCCGGGCGCGGTATGAACGGCGCCGGTGCCCGCCTCCGTGGTGACGTGTTCGCCGAGTATGACCGGCACCTCGCGCTGGTAGAACGGATGCGCGAGTTTCAGCCCTTCCAGATCGCTCCCCTTGCAATAGGCCAGCACCTCGGTATTTCTCCGCATTGAAACGGCCCATGGCGTCCTTTAACAGCGCATCGGCCAGCAGCAGCCGCTCCTGCCCGTGGCCGGTATCGCACTGCACCACGACATAGTCCAGCGCCGGATTGAGCGCGACCGCGCGGTTGGCCGGCAGCGTCCAGGGTGTGGTGGTCCAGATCACGACGGCCAGCGGGCCTTCTCCGCAATGTCCCTCGGTATGGTGACAGCGCGCGAGCAGCGCCTGCTCATTCAGCACCGGGAAGCGGACATCGATGGCGAAAGTATCCTTGTCCTCGTATTCCACTTCGGCCTCCGCCAGCGCGGAGCCGCAATCCGTGCACCAGTGCACCGGTTTGTAGCCTTTGGTGAGGTGGCGGTTCCCGGCGATCCTGCCCAGCGCGCGTATGATATCGGCCTCGATGCGGTACTGCATGGTGAGATAGGAATTCCGCCAATCGCCCACCACCCCCAGGCGAATGAAATCACGCCGCTGGCCTTCGACCTGCTGGCTGGCATATTCGCGGCAGGCCTTCCTGAACTGCGCCGCATCCACCTTGACGCCGGGCTTGCCGGCCTGCTTCTCGACATTGAGTTCGATCGGCAGGCCGTGGCAGTCCCAACCGGGAATATAGGGCGCATCGAACCCGCTCAGGGTCTTGCTCTTGACGATGATGTCCTTCAGGACCTTGTTGACGGCATGGCCGATATGGATGTCGCCATTGGCGTAGGGCGGCCCGTCATGCAGCACGAATCGCGGGCGTCCCCGGCAGGCCTCGCGCAGCGTGCCGTAGAGGTCCATGGCTTCCCAGCGCTGGAGTATCTCCGGTTCGCGCTGGGGCAGATTGCCCTTCATGGGGAAAGCCGTGTTGGGAAGATTCAGGGTATTTTTGTAATCAGCCATTGATTAATTCACCGCAGAGGCGCGAAGGACGCGAAGTTATAAACGATAACAATACGTTTAATACCATTTTCAAAAGCACGACATTAAAGTTCAACAAAGACCAAGTTTTCCCGTTAACTTCAGATAGGTCAGGAGTTGTGCTTCGTGGATCTTTTCCAGTTGCCTGACCGCTTTCAACTCAACAACCACGTGGTCATGACGAGATCAAGCGATAACCGAATCCATTCTGTAACCCTTGTAGTTATCGGTAAATCCACCTGTCTCTCAAAATTTATTCCCCTTTGATGTAATTCCCAGCACAGGCATTGCTCATACGCTGATTCAAGCAATCCAGGGCCTAAATAACGATGTACCTCGATAGCCGCTGAAATTATCCGGCCTGTTAACAGACCTGCATCGCCCATATATACCCTCCCTGGTATTCAGTGCTTTGGATCTTTAATATTTTAATAAATACCCGGCGTCCTCTGCGTCTCTGCGGTGAATCAGCCTTTAAACCAGGCGCGCGCCTTTGTCGCATCGTCCTCGATCTGCCGCCGCAGGGCATCGATACTCTCGAAACGCCGTTCCGCCCTGATCTTGTGCAGGAAATCGACCTGCACGTGGCGCCCGTAGATATCCCGGTTGAAATCGAACAGGTGAACTTCCAGCAGGCTGCGCGTGCCGTCCACGGTCGGACGGTTTCCGACATTGGCGACGCCCCGCACGGGTTCGCCCTCCACCCCGAACAATTCCACCGCGAACACGCCCTGCACCGGTGTTGCGCTGCGGTGCAGGAAGATATTGGCCGTCGGGAAACCGATCGTCCGCCCGCGTTTGTCGCCATGCGCCACCCGGCCGCTCATGCGGTAGGGCCGGCCCAGCAGGGATTCCGCCGCCACCAGGTCACCCGCCCCCAGCGCCTCGCGAACGCGCGTGCTGCTGACGCGCTTCCCGTCGATATTGAAGGTATGCATATTCACGACGGAGAATCCATGGGCGGCCCCGGCGCGATCGAGCAGTGTGAAATTCCCGGCCCGGCCCCTGCCAAACCGGAAATCATCCCCGACCACGAGATATTTCACCTCCAGCCCTTCCAGCAGGATGATACGGATAAACTCCTCCGGCAACAGCTTGGCCAGGAAGTCGCCAAAACGCAGACAAAGCACCCGGTCCACGCCAAAGCGGCGCAGCGCCTCCACCTTTTCCCTCAACCGCGTTAATCGGGGCGGCACCCTCTCCGGGGTGAAGTATTCCCGCGGTTGTGGTTCAAACATGATGACCGTTACCGGCAGGCGCAGCATCTCGGCGTGTTCCGACAATTGCCCGAGCACGGCCTGGTGCCCGAGGTGCACGCCATCGAAATTACCGATGGTAGCGGCGCACCCCCGGTGGCGGGGACGCAGGTTATGAATGCCGCGAACCAGTTCCAAGGTAATTTAGCCGAGACCGCCCGAACAAAAGCCTAGTGTATAGCACCCGGGCGGTGTTTCATGCACCCTCCTCGGCCGCATGCCCGGTAGTCCACAGCGTCGAGACCTGCAGGCCGCCGGCGCGCAGGGTGAGGAAATAAACCGCCAGTCCCGCGCATACCCAGGCGAGGAGGACCAGACCACGATGTCCGGCAGGCCAGGCGGCCCATTCCGCCAGGGCCGGAGCTCCCCACAGCAACACACCGGCCATCGCGGCGGCGGCCGAACCAAGCTGGAGGAGATATTTCCGCCATCCGGCGTGCGGCTGATAAATCCGTTTACGGTACAGAACCCGGAACAGCAGCCCGGCATTGACATAGGCGGCAATGGAGGTCGCGAACGCCAGCCCGGCATGTGGGCCGGGCACCCCCAGACGCACCATCGGAATTACGATGATCAGATTGAACAAGAGGTTGGTCACCAGGGAGATCACCGCGATGCGCACCGGCGTCCGCGGATCCTTGCGTGAGTAGAATGCCGGGGCCAGCACCTTGATCAGCATGAAGGCCGGCAATCCGAATGACATCGTCATCAGACTCAGACTCGCCATGCGTACATCCCATAGCGTGAAGTCATGATAAAGGAACAGCGTGGCCAGCACGGGCCGCGCCAGTATGATCAGGCCGATCATCGAAGGTATCCCGACCAGCAGCACCAGACGCAGGCCCCAGTCAACCGTGGCGGAAAACTCCTCTTCAGAGGCGTTGGCATGACTGCGCGAGAGACTCGGGAGTATGACCGTCGACAGGGCGATGGCGAAAACGCCGAGAGGAAATTCCACCAGTCGGTCGGAGTAGTACAGCCACGTCACGCTGCCGGTCACCAGGAAGGAGGCGATCAGGGTGTCGAGCAGCAGGTTGATCTGGGCGACCGAGGAACCGAATATGCCCGGCAGCATGAGCCTCATGATGCGCCGCACGCCCTCGTCCCGGATGTCCCAGCGAGGCCGCGGCAACAACCCGATGCGCCGCAGCGACGGCAGCATGTACAGCACCTGCACCACGCCGGCAACGAACACCCCGCCCGCCAGCGCCAGCACCGGCCGCTCCAGATGGGGGGCGACGAACAACGCGGCGCCGATCATGACGACGTTCAACCACACCGGCGCGAGCGACGGCGTGGCAAAGCGGCCATAGGTATTGAGTATGCCGGCCGCGAAGGCCACCAGCGAAACAAACAGGATATAGGGAAAGGTGATACGCAGCATCTGCGATGCCAGGTCGAATCTGGCGCTGTCCGTATACAGGAATCCCGGGGCGAACACCGTGACCACGACCGGGCTGGCCAGCACGCCCACCACGGTAATCAGGATCAGTACCCCGCCGAAGGTACCGGCCACCCGGTTGACCAGGTCCCGCACCGCGGCATGGGAACGCTGTTCCTTGTACTCGGAGATGATCGGCACGAAGGCCTGCGAGAAGGCCCCTTCGGCAAACAGGCGGCGCAGGAAATTCGGGATCTTGAAGGCGACGAAGAAGGCATCCATGCCGGCCGTGGCGCCGAACCAGGCCATGACCATGTCCCGCACCAGGCCCAACACCCGGGATATCAGCGTCATCGCGCCAACAATCACAGTATTTTTTAGTAGCTTGGCGCTCATACACAGGGCCATGCACGCCGTGGTGGTTTACCCGGCCGCACGGTTATTCGAGAAGATTGGCAGCTCTGATGTAACGCTCGCTGAGGGAACGATAGCTTAACAGCAGGGCTTGCCCCGTGCACTGGTTTGCACCTGCGTTTCCCGGGGCACGTGGCCGGGATGCCCCGGCAGGCCCGATCACCGCCGATCATGCCGCGCGGGGGCAGCCAATGCGACACACGCCCGGCTTTCATGCCGTACCGCGATTGACAAAACAACCAAAAATCCGCATAGTACGCCGCCTTTGAACCATCCCGGTCAGGAGTCATCCTTTGGCTAATACAGCACAAGCAACCAAGCGGGCGCGGCAGGCGGAAAACCGCCGTCAGCGCAACGCCAGTCAGCGCTCAGAATTGCGCAGCTCGATCAAAAAGGTCTTTGCCGCCATCCGCAGCGGCAATTCCGAGGTCGCCATGCAAGCCTACCGCAAGGCGGTCCCGATCATCGACAGCGCCGTCGGCAAGGGTCTGATTCATCAAAACAAGGCCGCTCGCCACAAGAGCCGCCTCAACCAGCATATCCGCGCGCTCTGATCACCAGGCGCGCCGTTCACCTGGATTATACATTCAACAAGCCAGAGAGCGCGGTCTAAGCGACCGGTCTTTTCCGGGAAATGTTCGGCTAACCCATCAGGACCAGGTTGTCGCGGTGAATCAGTTCCGGTTCATCGACATAACCCAGGATTTCCTCGATCCGGTGGCTGGGATGCCCGATGATCCGGCGTGATTCCTCGGCGCTGTAATTCACCAGGCCGCGCGCCGCTTCCGCACCCCCAGGCGCGTAGCACACCACCAGGTCCCCGCGCTCGAAATCACCTTCCACCCGGGTAACACCGACCGGCAGCAGGCTCCTGCCCGCCGCCCGCAGAACGCTGATGGCGCCTTCATCAAGCGTCAGATACCCGCGAACCTGCAGCCGCCCGGCGAGCCATTGTTTGCGTGCGGCGAGCGGCACACTGGCCGGGAACAGCCGGGTGCCGAGCGCCTCGCCCGTGGCGAGGCGCTGCAGGATATTTTCCTCCTTGCCCGAGGCGATCACCGTCAACGTTCCGGAACGCGCCGCCCGCGCCGCCGCCCGCACCTTGGTCAACATGCCGCCCCTTCCCAGCACCCCGCCGGAATCCCCCGCCATGGCTTCCAGCGCCGCGTCGCCGGCGCGCGCCTCGGTGACCAGCGTAGCCTGTGCGTTCCTGCGCGGGTCTCCGTCATACATCCCGACCTGGTCGGTCAGCAGCACCAGCAGATCGGCCTCCACCAGGTTGGCCACCAGCGCCGCCAGCGTGTCATTGTCGCCGAAGCGGATCTCCTCGGTTGCCACCGTGTCGTTTTCATTCACTACCGGCACCACCCCTAGCCTGAGCAAGGTGCGCAAGGTACTGCGCGCATTCAGGTAACGCTGGCGATCGGCGAGGTCATCATGGGTGAGCAGCACCTGCGCGGTATGCAAGGCGTATCGCTGGAAACGCGATTCATAGGCCTGGATCAGGCCCATCTGGCCGACGGCCGCCGCCGCCTGCAATTCGTGCAGGGCGTGCGGGCGCCGGGTCCATCCCAGCCGCGTCATGCCCTCGGCCACCGCACCGGATGAGACCAGCAGCAATTCACGCCCTTCCTTGCGCAGGGCGACCATCTGTTCAACCCAGCCGTCGATCGCACCCACCGCCAAGCCACGGCCATTTTCCGTCAGCAGGGCGCTGCCGATCTTGATGACCCAGCGCTTGCAATCGCGGGTATTCAATTGTTTCGACATCTTTGCCAGAAGTCCGCTCCCTTTCCCGCGCCGGTGGAGACCCGCCGTGTAGCGAGAGTTTCAAAGGTTACTTTAACCGCCCTCACGCGTATCTTCCAATGCCCTGGCCTTGTCGATATAGGCCATAACATCATGCGCCAGGGCATCCGTGCCTTCCCGCCTGAGTCCGGATATCCCGTAGACCGGTCCCTGCCAGCCCAGCCTGTCAATGATGGCCCGGCAGCGATCCTGCCGTTCCTCCGGAGCGACCAGGTCGACTTTATTGAGTACCAGCCAGCGTTCCCTCCGCGCCAGTTCCGGGCTGAACTGCTCCAGCTCCTTCAAGATGGTGGCGATGTCCGCCACCGGGTTGGTCAGAGGGCCGATGTCAACCAGGTGCAACAACAGGCGGGTGCGGGATAAATGCCTGAGAAACTGGACACCCAGCCCGACGCCTTGTGCGGCCCCTTCGATCAGACCCGGTACATCGGCCATCACGAAGCTGCGCTGCTCCGCCACGCGGACCACACCGAGGTTCGGGTAAAGCGTGGTGAAGGGATAGTCCGCGACTTTCGGGCGCGCGGACGACACGGCGCGAATCAGGGTGGATTTACCGGCATTGGGCATCCCCAGCAGCCCCACATCCGCCAGCAGCTTGAGCTCCAGCCGCAGATGCCGCACCTCTCCGGGCGTGCCGGGCTTCGACTGCCGCGGGGCGCGGTTGGTGGAACTCTTGAACCGGGTATTACCCAATCCATGGAATCCACCCCTGGCGACCAGCAACCGCTGGCCGGTACGCACCAGGTCGCCGATAAGCTCCCCGGTGTCCTCCTCGTGCACGATGGTCCCCACGGGCACCTCGATGAAAAGATCCGCGCCGGACTTGCCGGTACGGTTCTTGCCCATGCCGTTCTGACCGCGCTCCGCCAGGAATTTTCGCTTATGGCGGAAATCGGCCAGGGTATTCACGCCGCACTCGGCCTCAAGGTAGACGCTGCCACCATCCCCGCCGTCACCGCCGTCCGGCCCGCCAAAGGGGATGTATTTCTCGCGCCGGAAACTGACGCAACCATTCCCGCCGTCTCCGGCACGCACCTCGATGGTTGCTTCGTCGATGAATTTCATGGGGAATGCGGATGGCGAGAAGAAAACCGGATAGTACCGGATAGTAATTGTTGAGACGCCGGGAACGCAGACCAAGAAGGATTATTACCCGGTTAGGTGAATTTATGAATGACCACGCTGCCTATTCAAAATGAAAAACCCCGCGCGGTGGCGGGGTTGATCAATCACGCCAGAGGTCGGGTTCAGCCGGCAACCACTTCGACGAACTTGCGATTTTTGGTGCCGCGCTGGACAAACCGCACCGTACCGTCGCTCTTGGCGAACAGGGTATGGTCTCTGCCGCAACCGACGTTACTGCCGGCGTGAAAACGTGTGCCCCGCTGACGAATAATGATGTTGCCGGCAATCACCGACTCACCACCGAAACATTTGACGCCGAGCCGCTTCGACGCGGAATCGCGGCCGTTACGGGTACTGCCGCCTGCCTTTTTATGTGCCATCGAATAATCCTCTAAACGCGCGGTCCATCACGAGATGCCGGTGATCTCCACTTCGGTGTAGCTCTGACGATGTCCCATCCGCTTCATGTGATGCTTGCGGCGTTTGAACTTGATGATTTCAACCTTGTCGGCGCGGCCATGGCTTTTGACCCTGGCGGCCACACGGCTGCCATCCAAGTAAGGAGCGCCGATTTTGATATCGTCACCCTCGCCCACCATCAGCACCTGCTCGAACTCGACGGATTCACCTTCACCCGCTTCCAGTTTCTCAATCCTCAAGGTGTCTCCTTGCGAGACGCGGTACTGCTTACCACCGGTTTTGATCACCGCATACATGTCAGACACTCCAGGTACACTACACAGAATCCTGAAAAAGGCCGCTCATTTTAATGATTGCTCTCTTTAAGGTCAATCAAATACCTTCTGGTACATGGCATTTAAGATCGTTAGACTAGCGAGTCCGCCAGGTATCAGGCGAGTCGCCGGCTGGATCCGGACATATCGACACACGAATGCAGGAAGTTATCTCCAATCAGCAGGTTATGGTTAGCGTGGATGCGCTACGTGCGCTCGTATCCGACGACGTGGCGACGGTGGACATTTTGATCAGATCGCGCCTGTACAGCAACGTGGCCATGATCAACCAGCTTTCAAATTACATCATCAACAGCGGCGGCAAGCGACTGCGCCCCCTGCTGGTACTGCTTTCCGCACGCGCCTGCCACTACCAGGGCGACCAGCATATCAACCTGGCCGCGGTGATCGAGTTCATCCATACCGCTACCCTGTTGCATGATGATGTGGTCGATGCCTCACAATTGCGACGCGGCAACATGACCGCCAATGCCGTTTGGGGCAACGAGGCCAGTGTCCTGGTCGGTGATTTTCTCTACTCACGCGCCTTTGAGATGATGGTCGAGGCCAACAATATGCGCATCATGGAAATCATGTCGCATACGACCAATACCATTGCCGAGGGGGAAGTGCTGCAATTACTGAACTGCCACGATGCGGACACTACCGAGGCGCGCTATATGGATGTGATAAGCCGCAAGACGGCCAAGCTGTTCGAGGCCGCCGCGCGGATCGGCGCGATCCTGGGCGGGCAGCCGGATGCGGTTGAAACCGCGCTGGCCAGCTACGGACTGCACCTTGGCATCGCCTTCCAATTGATCGACGATGTTCTGGACTACAGCGCCTCGCCCGTGGATACCGGCAAAAACATCGGGGACGACCTGGCCGAGGGCAAGCCGACCCTGCCCCTGCTT
The DNA here is from genome assembly GCA_963773065.1 of uncultured Gammaproteobacteria bacterium. Classification (GTDB taxonomy): domain Bacteria; phylum Pseudomonadota; class Gammaproteobacteria; order UBA9214; family UBA9214; genus CAVQCA01. Next base: position 37,602 of record CAVYZN010000009.1, on the reverse strand, counting down.
CGCGCCATGCGCAAGGGTACCCCGGGCGAGGCACAACTCATCCGCAAGGCCATCGAGAACGGCGGCCATGAAAACATATCAGCCGTACTCGCCGCCATTGAATCAACCGGAAGCATCCCGTACACTGCACAGGCCGCGCAACGGGAAGCCGACCAGGCCATTGCGGCACTGGATGCGTTACCGGCATCCACCTACAAAGAGGCCCTGTACAACCTCGCGGAATTTTCCGTCAATCGCACGTATTAATCGGGGTGTAGCTCAGTCTGGTAGAGCACTGCCTTCGGGAGGCAGGGGTCGGAGGTTCAAATCCTCTCACCCCGACCATTTAAATCAATCAGTTAAAAACCACGACATTCCCTGTATTGGTTTCCAACTGATTATTTGTCACAGCGTTGTCACACTCGTTCGCGAACGAGCGGAGTGTGGCGATGGCAACCTTCAGAAAACGCGGCCCTTATCAATGGCAGGCACAGGTCCGGAAAAAGGGCCAACCCCTGCAAACCAAGACCTTTGAGACACGTGCCGAAGCCGAGCAGTGGGCACGCCTCATCGAAGTCGAGATGGACAAGGGCGTGTTCGTCTCCCGCGCTGAGGCCGAATCCACCCCACTCAAGGAACTGCTGGAACGCTACCTGTCAGAAGTCACTCCACTGAAGAAAGGTGCAGTACCCGAGACCAACCGTCTGCGGGCCTTCATGCGACATCCCCTCGCCCAGCGGTTTGTCGCCGGCATTCGCGGTGTGGATATCGCCCGGTTTCGGGATGAACGGTTGCGGAAAGTCAGTTCAGCCTCCGTCAAAAAGGATCTGGTGCTGCTTGGCCATGTGTTCGAAGTGGCCCGCAAGGAATGGGGCATCCAGGTACACAACCCGGTACGCGATATCAAACTGCCGGCGAACGGCAGACCGCGGGACCGACGCCTGCAGGCAGGTGAAGAACCCCGACTGCTGGCCGCCTGCCAGGAGGCGCGCAATCCCTGGCTGCTGCCCATCGTGCAACTGGCACTGGAGACCGCGATGCGCCAGGGGGAACTCATCCGCCTGCACTGGGAGCACATCGACCTGAGCCGCCGCACTGCCCATTTGCCGGACACCAAGAACGGCGAGGCACGGACGGTACCGCTGTCAACGACCGCCATTCGGGTGTTACGCGCCCTGCCCCGCAGCCTGCATGGCCAGGTCTTCCCCGGCATCACCACCGAGGCTATCAAGCGCGCCTACATCCGCGCGGTGCGCCGGGCCGGCATCGAGGACCTCCGGTTCCATGACCTGCGCCACGAGGCCACCACCCGACTGTTCGAGAAGGGTCTCAATATCATGGAGGTCGCCACTATCACCGGCCACAAGGATCTGCGGATGCTACGCCGTTACACGCATTTAAAGGCGGAGGATTTGGCGAGAAAGCTGGGGTGAACAATTCATGTCAGAGTATTTCGTGGCACCTCTGATACTTCTGGCAGGCAACCGCCAGGCGCCCGGTCCACGCGCGATATAAAAAAGGACAGAAAGTTAGTTTTTCAGCCTTTTTATTCAATACTTACCGTGGCGCCCGTCGTAACCTGTGCACCACAATGCATAACGATGCACAATTGATCCCCGCAGGATTATTTGGCTGTCATTAACCCCGTTTCCGATCAAACCACTGCAGCAGTTGTCTTGTCTCGATAGTGACCCAGTTATGTGCATCACCCCGCCCTACTCCAAACATCGAAATTAGGAAAGTACCGCCACGCCGGCCTATGAGCGGCGAGATTCGTTCTCGGGAGAGACATCGTCCTAGATTCGTCTATGCAGTTTGCTGAGAGTTACTCGGCTGGCCGGATCGAGGGAATGTTCAAACGGTCAAACTTAGGCATGTACTCCTGACTACGGAGTACTTGCGGACGGCAGTTCGATTCCGCACCCCTCCACCAATACCTCAAGGCCAACTACTCTCGGTTGGCCTTTTTTATTGCGGAGTTGCCGCGTGTTCGCGGGGGTTCCTGCGGAAGCCTGCGGACTTCGTGACCCAGCCCGGAAGTCCCCTCAAGGCCCCATTCCGCTCTCTCCGGGCCCTTCTTCTCTCGGCCTCGCCCAGCGTCAAAATCCTGAAGTCCGGAAGCATCCAAAATTTCGGTCATTACAAATCAACAGCTTACTCGCGGACTTTTCAAGCGGTTGGATGGCGTCATTGCCTACTCGGAGGAAATAACCAACCAGCGGTTGCCTTTGGCCCGAAACGAGTAGCGTTTCAGCTTCTGCGTGCGCGATACGCCTAGTTATGCCCTGTGCGGAAGGTCAAACAGCCCCGCGGCGCAGACGAAGTGGATCGATACCCTATACCCACCCTCCGACGGCTCTTCACAGTGGCTACACTCGATGCTCCGGTATAGGCAGTGCGACGACATCAGCAATGTCCCTCGCGCGCCGTGCTACGCTTTTATTATCGGTAGCAAACCCGTAAGCACCTTGCAAAACGCCGGGCATGCGCCTTGTAAACACGCAGAAACCCTCTCCCGTATTCAGACCGAGGAACCGGAGGGCACACCATGAAGATGAGACTAGTCACCTTCGGAAAGATCGATATTGAGGGCCAGCATTACGACTATGATGTTGTTATTGAAAGGGGCAAGGTACGAAAGCGTAAAAAGCGATTGTCAAAGACTTATCGAACCCAGTTCGGCCACACCCCGCTATCGGTAGAGGAAAATATCCCATGGCGCGGCCGGAAACTTTTCGTCGGAACCGGCGCGTATGGAAGTCTCCCGGTTATGCCCGAAGTGTACGAAGAAGCGCGCAGAAAAGGGGTAGAGGTTATCGCGATGCCAACCGTCGAGGTATGCGAATTACTGGAGAAATTTAAGCCCGCTGACATCAACGCGATTCTGCATGTCACCTGTTAACGCACTCCGTGCCTCGGAATCATGTTGTCAGAGGTGCGTTCTAAAGCGATAGGTCGACGACGGCTGTAACAAGCTCGTTGTTCGCAGATTAAGAGTGTTGTGACGCTCAGGATGCGAAATGGGTCATCCAAGTTGCCGTTTCGCCCCCGCCTGTCACGACAGCCTATTCTGCCGCAGCCGCCCTGCGTCCGTGCCGCTTCGCCACACCATCGCAAGCTCGGCGCCAGTTACGCAGCACTCCCGCAAATGGCTGGACGGCGTTTCGAATGCGCTTGCATATACCCTCCGCTGGCTCGGGACCTCTCGGCCCCAGCCAGCTTCAAAAACCCGAAGTCCGGAAGCACCGCAGATGCGCTCATTACGAATCAATAGCTTACTCGCGGACTTTTCAAGCGGTTCGATAGCGTCATTGCCTACCCGGAGGAAACAGCCTACCTGAGGCTACAGTCATCGATTGGTGTCCCCATGGCGCTAGAACTTCCAGTTCACATTGAGCGCCAGGATATTGAAGGCATCGTCTTTAAACCGGCCCTGGATATCGCCCTTCAGGGGCCCAGCCGTCTGGTTGACCGGTGCGCTGCCCGCGTCCATGTACTCGTAGGCGGCGCCAAAGGTGATGTTCTTGCGCCAGTCGTACTGCAGCCCCAGGGCGTAGCGGTACTGGCGGTCGACCGGCAGGACGATGGAGCGGTTGGAATTGGTGACCGGCGAGCTGTCGTAGGCGAACCCGGTGGACACGGACCACAGCGGGTTGAGCCGGTAGCGCGCGCCGAGGGCGGTGTGCCAGGTGTCCTGGAAGTGGGCGTCCACCGTCGTGCTGGTCGAAGTCGTCGAGTCGATCGACAAGCCGATCTGGCCGAATTGCGACCAGTTCTGCCAGCCCAGATCCGCCATGAGCGAAAGGTCGGGGGTCAGTTCGTGGTAGCCGCTCAGCATCACCTGATTCGGGAGGGTGAAGTCGAACGTGGTGTCCGCACCTTTCAGCCCGGATTGGGTCAGGGCAAAATCCAGCCCGGGACCGAGGCCATGGAACGAGGTCTGATCCTTGAACTTGAGATCGACCTTGGAGGTGTAGGTGAGCCCCAGGCGCGTGCCGGCACGGGGTTCGATCAGCAGACCGGCATTCCAGCCGATGTCCGTGTCGGTGGCATCGAGTTTCATGCGGCCATCCGGCTGCCCGTCAAGTACGTTGTTGATGTTCGTCTGGGCGCCGAGTTCGCCGTAGACCAGCGACAGGCCGCCGCCGACCGACAGCCAGTCGTTCACCCGGTAGCCGAGCGCGCCGTTGGCGATGCCGGTGAGAAAATCCTCCTGCTGGATATAGTAGCGTCCGGCCCAGGTATCATCGAACTTGACCCCCAGGCCCAGGTAGGAACCGGCCGTGAAGCCGAGCTTGAGATCGTTCGACACGCTGTGCACATAGGACAGGCTGCCCGTGGGTGTGAGACCGCCCGCATTGCCGCCGTTCCCGCCGCCGAAGGTGGAACTCTGGGTATCGAATTTGATATCTGCGTAGATCGGCTGCACCCCCAGCATGAGCTGCGACTCCGCGAGCCGGGTCATGCCCGCGGGGTTGGCGAAGGCCGTGGCGGCATCATCGGCGCGCGAGGCCATGCCGGCGCTCGCCGTGCCCACATCGGGCGTGCCCATTTCGTAGAGCCACAGACCAGCGGCCTCGGCCGGAATCCCAGACAGTGCCAGAATCAGCGCCGTCAGCCCCCCTGCAATTTTTTTGGACATATCCTCTATCACCTCTAGCTAGTCATGGCGGCCTCAAACCGCGCCCAGTCTGTTTAATCCCAGCCGCGTGTCGAAATTCGCCAGATAGTCCCACGTGTCGACGCTCAGGATGCGAAACGGGACGTCCAAGTCGCCGTTTCGCCCTCGCTTGTCACGACAGCCTATTGTGCCCCGGCCGCCCTGCGTCCGTGCCGCTTCGCCACACCGTCGCAAGCTAGGCGCTGGCTCACGCAGCACTCCCGCAAATGGCTTGACGGCGTGTCGGATGCGCTTGCATATGCCCTCCGCCGGCCCGGGACCTATCGGCCCCGCGCCACTGCGGCCATACGCCCGCGCCTACGCCTACCAGGGACTACGCGCCCTCGCTTCGCTCTCCATGGCGCGCAGCGGTCGATGGTGCCGGTCCTCCGGGCCGGTTTTCCGGCCTCACCTTCCCACTCGCCCCTGGGCAACGAAGGCTTGGATCAGTTGATCCTCAGTTGTGCTCGAAGATCCCGCTTCTCCCACCTGTAGAAGCGGAACCAGGGGTTCGCACCTTGCCGCAGAAAGGTGAAACTTCCCACTGATGCAGGATGACCTCGGGCATGGTGGTCCTGGTCATCTCACTTGGGCGACGTGTATCCACGACAAATCGCGCCAGGTGCGTCTCCGGCAGCCAATCCTGCAACGAGGGCGGCAACAAATACCCGGTGTCTTGATCAATCGTCTGGAATTTGCCCGACATCGCCGCTCCGTTCCCTTACGGTTAGCCCATCCATATTCGACCGGCTAAGCCAGTTAAATCCGACAGGCTCCTAGAATCATCATCATTTTCAGTCCCTGTTATTCCGGTTCCATGAAAACTTCCACCTGTCCGTCCTGCGCCGCCTTCTTGAGGATCTCATAGTCGCGTTCGCTCTGATCCGCGTAGGCCATTGAGAACTGTGCGATGGCTTTGTCGAAAGTGTCGGTCTTGCCGAGGTACCCGCTGATCCGTGCGGGCTCACCGGAGCGGGCGTGAGCCCGCGCCAGCGTCCAACCGCAGATCTCGGCATACTGGTTCATCATGACCGGGCTGAACCATTCGACGAGAGGTGCGATCTTCATGTCTTTGAGCTGGCGGATGTAGAAATGCCGGCCGAGTTTGCCTCTCGTCCAGCCGAGGAAGATGTCACTCGCCGATTGCATGAGTCGGTACCCGTTCACGACACGCTCCCCATGATTGGCGTAGATGCTTTTGCCGGCATACGTCTCAAGGACCGATGCGCGCGCCTCTTTGACTTGGAGAAAGAGCGGATCCTGCTCGCTCGCCATCATCAGAATCACGGCACAAAAGGTACCGACGCTGCCGACCCCGACCACCTTGATCGCGATGTCCTTGATCTCAAAACGGTCGATGAGCACACGCCGGTCTTCCTGTATTGATTCCCGGTAGTCGGCATAGGCCGCCCGGGCGCGCGCGAGCAGATCTTCCACACCCTCTTCATGCGGGTGGTAGATCAGGGGCGGGTTGTCCTTGATGGTCGGCGTCTGGCCGGCCATGGCGGCGAGCTTTGGAAAATCGTGTTCGAGCACCCGGCGTTGACGGGCAGCGGCCAGTCGCTTCTGGAAACGCTTGCGGGCTTGTTCATCTTTAATCGTCGGGAGCAGCTTTTCGATATCGACGTTCGCGTACCACACGTCCAGTACCGGCATCCGGCTATAATCCGCCATGCGTTCGCGGTACGAACGCACGCACGCAAGCACGGCATCTCGAGTGACAGAGTTGGCTTGTATCGTATTGTTCTACAAATGTTTTATTGGGACGTCCGTTGCCTTGATTGCATAACAGTGCATAACCGCGCTGGACCGTGTCCCGTAAAAATCCCGAAGTCAGTTACCGTGGATTTCGGTACTGATCAGCCAGCAGATTGGTTGACGCCTCTGGATTCGGAGGCCATGCTCCTGTCATGCCCACTATCAAATTCAGGTCGAGGGTCACGGATGTAATCCGCGAACATGTCGTCCGCAGGCGTCTACGGTCGGTGGTTCTGAATCTTCTTGAGCAGTCCCTCGCTGAAAACTAAGGCAGTGGGCCGGCTACTTGCCGCGCTCTCTACCCTGGAGCCACTGGACACATCCTTCCCGGATGTGGACGAAGACCTGCCGCCGCCGGATGATGTAACACTTTGAGCCAGGCGCGTCGCGCAATACTCAGGCCAGCGCCTCCAGGCCATGTGCGTCGGCTAGGTTCAGCAGCTTCAAGGAAGGGCCGTTCGGTTTCTTCTGCCCCTGCTCCCACTTCTGCACCGTCGAAGAACTGGTGTACGGGTACACCGCGAACACCGCTTAGCTGGCCTTGTAGCGCTTACGCAGGCGCCTGATCTGTGCGGGCATATAGGTCTTCACCGGCGGCAGGCACAGCGCGTCGAACTCACGCATGGTCATGGCATCCAGCGTGCCCGCCTTGTGCAGACCCTTTGCCGTTTTGTACATCGCTTTCAGGATTGACTTAGCCATTTTCCGTAACCTCGATCAGTTCACCGCCTTCAACACTTTATCCAACGCCGGCCGGGTATCCTCCTGTAACTGGATCGCCTGTTACAACCGGGTAGCTAGAAGACGCCCCTGATGCAGTTCTGAAATGCACAGGATAAATATATTTGCCTGCTGCCAGCCCTTGTCCAATCAAGTCTATCCCGTTTTTTCTCCCGGTCTGTTAGGCGGCAAACTCGATTTGGGTAACGCCCGAAAGATCCGTGGTTTGCTTTGCCTGCCACAGGTCGTAATTGTGCTGCATGGCAAGCCAGCTTTCCGCGGAACGCCCGAGCGCCTTGGACAGGCGCAGCGCCATTTCCGGACTGATGCCGCTATAACCGTTGATAATGCGCGTCACGGTGGACGCCGAAACACCCAGGCTTTCGGCCAGCGCACGTACACTCAAGCCATAAGGCGTCAAATACACCTCGCGAATGAATTCCCCGGGATGCGGTGGATTATGCATGCTCATCAGTGGTAGTCCTCGTAATCAAGCAAATAGACATCACCATCCTTGAATTCAAAGGTCAGACGCCAGTTGCCACTCACCCAAATGGCCCATCGGCCCTTCAGTTTTCCTTTCAGCGGATGCAGCTTGAAACCCGGGATGTCCATGTCTTGAATGGTGTACGCGGTATCCAAAGCGGTGAGCTGAAGACGGAGCCTGCCCGCGTGCGCGGACTGTATCCCCGATGTGCTGCTGGTTTCATAAAATCGGCGCAAGCCTTTGTGGCGAATTGTCCGTATCACGAAGGCAGTATAGCGCCGTGTTGCGCAACGCGCAACATTTGAATGTTATGGGTATCATCCTGTCATCCGCAATAATTGATTTTTGTTGAGTCATAAGGATGCAGTTACCTTCGAATCGCGCAGCCTTTCATGATATGGCAAGATACTGCCCATCATGGAAGGTATCAAAACTATAATTGCGCTGCTCGGCGACCTGGCCACATTCTTCTGGCTTACCCTACACCCGCAGAGCGTGCTCGCTGCTGAGAATCTCTTCCTGCGCAAACAATTGGCCATGTTCCAGGAGCGCAAGGTCAAGCCTCACCGGCCTGACACAGCGATCCGAATTGCACTCGTGCTGCTTTCCCGGTTATTCAGCTGGCGTGACGCGCTGGTTGTTGTCAAGCCCCAGACACTCGTCCGGTGGCATCGTCAGGGCTTCCGCCTGTTCTGGCGCTGGAAGTCGCGCCCAGGGCGCCCACCGATACAGGCAACGACGCGGCGCTCAAGCGGTGGTCCACCGCGGTCACGCAGCTGCGCGCGATAGTCACGCCGGACCCGGACGGAGATCCGGGGCAGCCCAACTACGGAAAGTTCTTCACGGAGATGGACTACTTCCGCATCCCACGATGGGATCTGCCGAAGGTTGCACCTCTGTATGTCGGCGACGATTCGTGGGGCCGCGCCGCGACGCCGCGACACGGCAACTGCTGCAAGCGTCCCTCGCCTGACGACACGATCAGTCTGCTCCTCACGCCGGCGCCAGGCCAGGGGATCTTCCTGCGCTACAAGTATGATGCGGGGAAGCTGGTCGGTGCGAAGAACAAGAGTGGGAAGAACGTGACGGTGGACGCGTTCGGGATTCCGGTCTGAGTATTCAGCGGATTTGTTCTACTGTCCGCCCTGTGGCACTCTGAGACGAACTAGGTTGCGGTGAGCTCGACGAAGGGTGGTGTCATCCGCAAAAATAGAAGTCCACGCCCTCTAGCGAGCTGGTCGCCATAGAATCGCACCGTTGGACCTAAGATGGCATGATGTTGGCAATCATGAATGGCGTCAGGATAATAATCCAACTTCTTAGTGACTTGGCCACGTTCGTCTGGTTCAACATACGCCCGCGTGGCACACTCGCAGCCGAGAATCTCTTCCTGCGCAAACAATTGGCCATGTTCCAGGAGCGCAAAGCCAAACCACGCCGGCCTGACACGCCTATCCGAATTGCACTCGTGCTGCTTTCCAGGTTATTCAACTGGCGGGATGCGCTGGTTGTTGTCCAGCCCCGGACATTAGTCCGATGGCACCGTCAGGGCTTTCGCCTGTTCTGGTGCTGGAAATTACGGCCGGGGCGCCCGCTGATACCCGTAGAGCCTAGGCACCTGATCCGTGAGATGGCCATGAGTAATCCGTCCTGGGGCGAGGAGCGCATTGCCAATGAATTGCTGCTCAAGCTGGGTATTCGCGTATCGCCGCGTACCGTACCAAAATATATGCGAAAACACCCACGAGGACATCCACGCAAGGATCAACGCTGGTCGACCTTTATTCGTAACCATGCCTCGGCCATACTGGCCTGCGACTTCTGTGTCGTCGTTACCGCCACATTCCAACTGCTCTACGTCTTTATAGTCATCGAACATCAGTCCTGGCGGATTGTACATTGCAATGTGACAACCAACCCAACGGCCGTGTGGACGCTTCAGCAACTACGGGAAGCCAACCCATCAGACCATGGCTACCGTTTTCTCATCAATGATCGCGACGGCATTTTCTCGCCCCTGCTTGATCAATCGGTTTCGCATATGGGGCTTCGTGTTCTAAGATCACCACCGAGAAGCCCGAAAGCTAACAGCCTCTGTGAACGCGTGATCGGCACACTCCGGCGCGAATGCCTTGACTACTTTATCCCGATAACCGAATCCCATCTGCGAAGCATCACGAGAAACTGGGTGACGCATTACAACAAAGGGCGGCCTCATTCCAGTCTCGGCCCAGGCATACCGGACCCACCACCCGATCTCCCTGTCGCACTACAAACACATCGACATCGCATTCCAAATCATCTTAAGGTGATGGCCCACCCCATCCTGAGTGGATTACATCATGAATACGTCTTGCTGCCGAAGGCCGCATGAATATTTGCGGAGCACAGTGGTCACAAATGCAACCAGCGCACAGACAATGAGTTTCATCGTTCTCGATCCTTTTCAGCTGCAAATATGGCCAAAAAAAGACTGGCGCAGTACCTGAAAAAGATCAAGAATATCAGTTAGTACGAATTATTGGGAAGGACAAGTACATACAAAGAAAACCAACGTAAGTAGAAATACGTATTGGATAGAACAGATGTATTAATTAGCTTCTTTTCTCTGCTTTTAGATACCGGTTATGGAGGTCGTTACGCGGCCATGATGCGTAAACCGTAAAGATGTAGAATAAAACTTTTTCGAGGAAGACTTCCGTGACGCTTAAACTTGGACCGATATTGTCGTTTAGGGGAATCGTTAATAAATGCTGGCGTGTTTCTGTGCTGATAGTTTTAGACGCAGGTGATACTGCGCCACAACTAAATTGGCAAATGGATCAGGCTGACCCGACCACGGTTAGGGCCACTTCGCTCGGGATGTATCCGGCTAACACGCCCAATATTCAGCTCTGGCGGTTTGATCTGGATATCGCGCTCAAGGTCACGGCGCAACAGGTCAGTTACAGCTTGGCGGGAATCACGCACACATTTTCGGTTCCAGCCAAAGATACCATACCTAATATGGCCTACGTTTCGTGCAACGGCTTTTCGTCTTTCAAGCTGATGAACGATTGCAAGAATCCGTATGTACTGTGGACTGATATCAGCAATAAACACGCGAAAAACGCCTATCACCTACTAATGATGGGTGGCGATCAGGTATATGCGGACTCGATGTTTGACACCATTCCCGCGCTGCATAACTGGCTGGCGCTACCTCTGGAAGAAAAAGCAACACGCCCGTACAACGCTACGATGGCGAAGATGGTAGACCGTTTTTACCACGAGCTCTATATCAAGCGTTGGAGCCAGCCAGACATGGCAGCCATGTTCGCCTGCATTCCAACTGTGATGATGTGGGACGACCACGATATTTTTGACGGCTGGGGGTCGTATGACCCGCGCCTGCAGAATTCACAAGTATATCGCGGCATTTATGCAAGTGCGCGTACGTGTTTTCACCTGTACCAAATGCAGCTCGCGGTGGGTGAAACCCATCCTTCCGCCATTGCCGGGCAGACGGCTTTCAACTTGGGACTGAATTTAGGGCCGCTAACGATCCTGGCGCTGGACATGCGCAGCGAGCGAACAGACAGCCAGGTGATTTCCCAGCTCACCTGGAAAGCTGTGTACGATTGGCTAAGCGCACTGCCGAACCAGTGCAGTCATCTTCTGGTGATGAGTTCCATCCCGGTGGTGTATCCGGATTTTTCCATTCTGGAAAAGGCGCTTTCGATTTTCCCTGGACAGCAGGAACTGGAAGACGATCTACGCGACCACTGGAACAGCAACCCGCACAAGCAGGAACGCCTGCGCCTAATTCACCGTCTACTGACTTTCTCCGAAAGTAAAACATGCCGCGTCACGCTACTATCGGGCGATGTGCATGTGGGCGCAGTAGGCGTGATCAAAAGTATTCGAAACAGCGCTGAAACGTCGAGCCGCACACTAACGCAACTAACCTCTTCCGGTGTTGTCCACCCCGCTCCACCAGGCATGGTGCTGTACTTTCTGGAGAACATGGTTGGCAAGGAAATGTCGGATGATCGCGACATCACTTCCATAATGACTGAATTCCCCGGAACACGGCATCACTATATCGGTGCGCGCAATTGGCTCGCGCTGGAACCGGACGCCAGCCAGCGTATTTGGGCGAACTGGCATGTGGAGGGCGAACCACATCCCTTCACCAAAACGATTCATCCAATAAACTTCATGATACCAGAAGCTGTGGTCGGGGAAATCGGTTGAGCCTCGTAGATTGGAGTGATGCAAGAACCTCGACCATTTATGGCATGCGTTAACTGGATTCTTGATGTTTTTGTGGGTCGATGTGATTGAGGACGGTGGAAATTTTCATACGAGTCGTATCCTCTTAGTGAGTAATTCCTGCATCAGGCCCTGCTTGAGTTGACGGGCCTTGGCGAGTTCGGCTTCCAGCGCGACGATCTCTGCGTCCATGTCGGAGAGTGGCGATGGCTTCTTTTTCGGCTTTGGTGGGCGGGAGCGCTACTTTGAAAGATCTGATTGTTGTTTTCAGCGAAAGTTGACCCGTGTTTTGCATGATCCGTCCGGGTGAGGATTTGGTCGTTTTTCCAGGCTTCCCTTCCTTACCGACACTGGCGGTGCTGTCCTGTCGACGGTCTCGATGTTGTGGCAATGATGGGTCAGGCGGGCGGGCAGCGCGGTCGTTATTTACCTCCCTTGGCCTTTATGCGTACCATTCGAATCAGCGATCAATATGTATTTCTACGTATTGCGTCTGCCACCTGTGGCCGCTATTACAATGGCATTTTTCGTGCTTTGAATCTTTGTGTCGAGTCTTTGCTCTGAGCTATTCTATGCTCGTAGCGAATTGACCTCTGGTTAAAGGGCGACTTGGTTCGAGCGAATCCTTCATCTGGGCGAGAGCTTTCCATGAGAATGATCGTGCTTGGCGATTCGGTGACCTGGGGTCAGGGTTTGCTGCCGGCGCAAAAATTTTCGACCTTGGTTTACTCGCAGCTGCCCAGTCAAACTCCCGATAATAGCAGTCTCACGGTCTTGGCCCATTCCGGTGCCACCATTGGTGTCTGCGCTACGATCAGCAAGCCGGCCCTTGATGGGGAAGTCCCCGATTCGTATTCGACTGTCATCCAGCAATGCGCCTCCTACGAGAATCGTCCGGAAGCGGCGGATGTGGTCATAGTCAATGGTGGCATCAACGACGTCGATGTCTTTACTATCGTCAATCCTCTGACCGACAGCGACGACCTGCACGAACTCATCAACCAGCATTGCTATCTGGACATGCTGACGCTCCTTGGTCAGGTAACTGCCAAGTTCACCAATCCTGCGACCAGAATTGTCGTGCCGAGCTACTTCCCTATTCTAAGCCGCGAGAGTGATCCAATCCGGCTGCCCCATTTTCTTGGACTGTACGGTGTGCAATTGACGCCACTGTTGACCAATCTCGGCGACATCGTATTTGACAAAATTTTTGACCACTGCCGGATGTCCAATGAAAAGTCGGGCGCTTGCCTCGGGAAGGCAGTGACGGAGATCAATCAGCAGCAGGGCGGAAAGCGCGTGCGGTTTGCGCAGGTCCCGTTTACTGCGTCGAATTCGGTCCTGGCGCCGGATGCTTGGCTTTGGGGGATCAAGGCGGATTCGTCCCCCGAAGATCCGGTCAGACGCCAGCGGCACGCTGCCTGCGACCTGGATGAGCGGGACCCCATCCGGAGAGATCTCTGCTATCGGGCATCCGTGGGCCATCCCAATATCACCGGAGCAAAGCAATTTGCCCAGGCCATTCTCAGTACGTTGGTCTAGTCTGTCGTAAAATTCCGCATGACCATAACGCACGCGGCCAAAGTCACACATTTTGGGGAGGATCGATGGGTTCCAATGGGGTAATTGAGGTCGTCATCGGCCTGGTCCTGATGTACCTGGCACTCAGCATATTTTGCACCGTCGCCAACGAACTCCTGGCCACCGTTTTCGGATGGCGTGCCAAGTCTCTTGCATCCGGCATCGGACAACTCATCGACCATCACGCCGCTGCGCAATGATTTCTACAACCATGGCCTGATCGATGGTGCCAAAAGCGCGTCGACTGCCGGTGGCAAGCCGGGCAAAAGTGGTCATCCCTCCTATATTTCCGGTAAGGTGTTTGCCATGGCTCTGCTGGGTAGTCTTGACCCCACTAAACCCCTACAGGGATTTTCCGAGATCGAGGATGCCATCAAGAATCTCCCCGATTGCAATATCCGCGACATCCTGCTGGCGCATATTATTGCTGCGGACAACGATCTGACCAAACTGCGCGAATGGTGTCGCCATCTGGTTCGACAACACCATGGATCGTCTGGGTGGCGTCTACCAACGCAAGCTGAAATACGTTTCCTTCGGCATTGGATTATTGCTCGCCGCAGGGATCAACGCCGACACCATTACTGTCAGTAAAGCACTGTGGCAAGACAGCGCACTGCGCGAGCAGATGGTCAAGGTTGCTGAGCATGTGGTGAGCAGCAAACCGCCCGCGGTTGAATCTGCGAATGGCCAGACTCTGACGGCAGCCGTGGAACAAATACGCGTGGCTGAGGACGACCTTCGGCCGCTACCGATCGGATGGCATCGCAATCAGGCATCCACTATCGATTTCATGGATGCATTGCTGAAACTCGCCGGGCTCCTGCTTACCGCATTGGCACTGACGCTCGGCGCACCGTTCTGGTTCGACCTGCTTTCAAAATTCATTCATCTGCGTGGTACTGGCGAGAAACCCGAGCGCACGGACGCGCCCTGATCCACGTCACGGCCAACTGATTCGAACACATTTGCAAAGGGGAGACAGATGGGAGCATTGGACAAGATCCAACACGTGGTCGTGCTGATGCTTGAGAACCGTTCGTTCGACAGCATGTTGGGACGGCTATACCCGAATATCCGACGGATTCGACGGTCTGACGGGAACCGAAAACAACCCTGATCTGAGCGGCACGCCGGTGTCTGTCTGGGGTGGACAGTGGTACCGACGAGGACGCCATGAGAATTCCCGACCCTGATCCGGGAGAACTCTGGACCGACATTAATACTCAGCTGTTTGGCTCTCCCGAGATACCTAATCCGGAGCAGGTGCCGCCGATGAATGGCTTCGTCAAAAACTACCAGAGCCAGACTGGTCAACCATCCGAAGACTACCTTCCGGACCGCATCATGCATTACTACTCGCCGGAGCAGGTGCCGGTCATCAGCCGGCTCGCACGACAGTTTGCCGTTTCGGATCGGTGGCACGCTGCGGCGCCCTGCCAGACCTGGCCGAACCGCTTTTTTGTCCATACCGGTACCGCCAACGGCTACGAAAACAACTCGCCCCCGCATTTCCCTTATGAGATGCCGACCATCTTCAATCGATTCGAGGACCTCAACATCGATAACGGCTGGAAAATCTATTTCCATGACATACCGCAGTCGCTGACCCTGTCGCGGCTATGGCCGCATCTGGGCGCCTTTCGCTTCTATGACGAGTTTCGTCATGACGCCAAGCACGGAAGCTTGCCAAACTACTCATTCATCGAGCCACGCTATTTCTCCGACGTTAGCCTGCCAAACGATCAGCATCCGCCGCACGTTGTGACTCTGGGCGAACAGTTGATCGCAGACGTCTATAACTGCCTGCGTAGCGGCCCGGGTTGGACGCAAACCTTGCTGATCGTCACCTACGATGAACATGGCGGGTGCTACGACCACGTTCCGCCGCCGTCGGCGACACCGCCCGGCCCAGACCCCACCACCCCTTTCAACTTTGACCGATACGGGGTGCGCGTACCGGCGGTTATCGTCTCGCCTTATATCCGGCAGGGTACTGTGCTTCGACCTTCCGGCAACGTGCCCTACGACCACACATCGATCTTGGCGACCTTGCGCAACCGATTCAATCTCGGTGCACCGCTGAGCAACCGCGACGCCGTCGCGCCGGATCTGGAAGATGCGCTGACTCTCCCGACTCCGGATAACCTGGGGCCGGCACGACTGGATGCCTTGCCTTATATTGCCACCCCGAGCGAATTGGCCCGAGCGAAATCTATCCCGCTCAACGACATGCAGAAGAGCTTGCTTTATCTGGCGAAACGGCTTCCCCAGAACGCAAGTAATATCGATGAGCATATCGCGTGAATTGCGCGATGCGTCCGCGGTGTCCCTTGAAGAGGTTCGCAGTGTAGCCGACGCCTTTTCAGGGGACATCACCCAAGCGGTCGCGGCAGCCAGGAGCCAGCTTGAAAAGTTGTTCGGAAGTTTATGAAGTGAGCGCTACAGCGTTTAGGTGATCAATATGGATGCAAACATTTAGGTTTGCAAACCTAATGGCGTCCCATACCAAAATCGGACCTTCATGCGTTCCAATTTAATCGACGATGAATAATTTCAATGACTCAACACATGACACTACGCGGGTATCCATTCAGGCGATGCAGTCCTCGTTGCCGTTCTCGATGATGGCTCAGGCGAAAGAGCAGCGGGGGGGTCAACCACATCCATCCCTGACCTTCATGCGTTCCAATCGAATACGTATTTCTACGTACTGAATCTGTGATTTTGAGTTTGACCCACCTAAGGCGTGCGCCATAGGATGTCTCGTGGAGCGATTCTCCGGCAATCTTCGCCTACGCGACGCCATGGAAGCGCATAATTGCCTGGACGCTGAATTGAGTTGATTATCTCATCCAATTAACAATGAAGTGGGAGAGGAAGAATCAAATGAAAATCAGATCTGCATTTGGAATCGGGATGCTTGCCGGCATGGCTATCGGTATGATAATGCTTGTGTCACCGTCGAAAGTCATGGCGACGTCGTCGGCACCAGTGCCAACCGATCAGGGGGCGGACTGGAGACCGGATCTTCGGGATGATTTCTATAGCCGCGACCAGGGCTCGCGAATCATGCCTTATCGCTGGATGTTCGCCCTAAAGCAAACGAACGGTGAACCATTCCTGGCGGACAGCCTTAGCCGGTACGGCTATTTGCCCAATGAAGCCAGCAATCCACCCGGATTGCCAGTGGGCTTCATGGTCGCTAGCGGAAGTGGTGGTGGAACCATCGGCATGACGTGTTCAGCCTGCCACACGCGACAGATTGAGGTCTCCGATACCGCCTATCGAATAGATGGCGGCCCGGCTATTGTCGATTTCCAAAGCTTCCTTGCCGACCTCGATACTGCGGTGAATACAGTACTTGCCAACCCAAAAGTATTTTCGGATTTCGCCCGTGCGGTGTTAGGTTCATTTCTGTCGCCTGATAAAGAGGCGCAACTGCGCAAGGAGGTGGAGGCATGGTACGTGCCTTATCACACGATCATGGAACGCGCGCTGCCCAAGGAACCTTGGGGTCCGGCGCGGCTCGACGCCGTGTCGATGATCTTCAACCGGCTCGTCGGCCTCGATATCGGTCCACCGCCAAACTACTTAATTCCCGATAACATACAACGTGCCGACGCGCCGGTTCACTATCCGTTTCTCTGGAACGCGGCGATTCAAGACAAGACACAATGGCCAGGTTTTGCAGACAACGGCAACGACATCTTGGGCCTCTCCCGTAACCTCGGCGAGGTCTTCGGCGTGTTTGCCGTTTTCCACCCCAAAAAGGACGAGTCGCGGATACTCGGGATCGATTATACGGAAAACAATTCTGCAAACTTCCATGGGTTAAACGCACTGGAGGCTTTGATCCGAAGGATTGGCCCGCCGAAATGGCCGTGGGCGGTGGATAAGACGCTAGCCGCCAAAGGCAAGACGATTTTTGATCAGAGCTGTGCCGCCGGTTGTCATGAAATCAAGGATGGCGCGCACCGATCCCTTGTCCATAACACCTGGGCTACACCGGTTCAGGATGTCGATACGGATTCCAGGGAATACAACGTTCTTGCCAGAACTGTTGATACCGGCGTGCTCTCAGGTGCCGAAGTTCCCTTCATAAACCAGCCGCTGAAACCCCAGGACTCGGCCTTTAATGTATTGAGAACATCGGTCACCGGAACTATTCTCCAACATTACCTTCCGGTGGTGGTTCCACCGGATGTGAGGGATAGGGTGTTGCGTGAAGTTTCGCAGTTAAAACCGGGAATCGAAGATCTTAAAGGCGCGTTTAATACGCAGAAGGCTGTGCCTGCTGCTCCCTCGTTTGCGTATGAATCTCGTGTGCTGCAAGGAATCTGGGCTACCGCCCCGTATCTGCACAATGGTTCGGTACCGACCCTGGCCGAGTTGCTGAAGCCGGCAGCTGAACGTGTCAGTGCATTCAAGATTGGCCCCGCTTACGACACGGTCAATATTGGACTTGCTGTCGATCAGACCAGGTTCAATTACACACTGAAGACGACCGATTGCAGTGAGCGAAACTCCGGGAACAGCCGCTGCGGGCATGAATTCGGCACCACACTTTTAGAGAAAGATAAGAAAGCGCTGCTGGAATACTTGAAAACCCTTTAGCCCGATCATTCGTTACCGCGTGTGGTGCAATAAATGGGACGTGTACTATCAAGCTGCTTCACGATAGTAGTAATTGAGCATCCCGCCAAGGCGTTCGCGGCATTGAATTGGCTCATCAATTGAACTGACCGTTGTCGTCCGCAATAATTGAATCTTGTAGATTCTTAGGGATGAAGTTACCTTCGAATCGCGCTGCCTTTCATGATATGGCAAGATACTGCCCGTCATGGAAGGTGTCAAAACGATAATTACGCTGCTCGGCGACCTGGCCGCATTCTTCTGGCTTACCCTACGCCCGCAGAGCGCGCTCGCTGCCGAGAATCTCTTCCTGCGTAAACAATTGGCCATGTTCCAGGAGCGCAAAGCCAAACCTCGCCGGCCTGACACACCGATCCGAGTTGCGCTCGTGCTGCTTTCCCGGTTATTCAACTGGCGTGACGCGCTGGTCATTGTCCAGCCCCAGACACTCGTCCGATGGCACCGTCAGGGCTTTCGCCAGTTCTGGCGCTGGAAGTCACGCCCAGGGCGCTGTCGTTCCCGAAAACTCATATCGCACGCTATCATGCGGCCAAACGTTCATAATGATGATGTAGGCCACCGACTTCTGGAGATTGTATTACCTTCCAAGCGCTGGCAGCTGCACCACTCGCGATTCAGGACTATCCATCCCCAGCGATAGATGGTCATCATGATGGTCGACGGGGCATAACTTTTGTGTGTTTGCTGAGCATGGCGCGCAAATGGCGGCAGCCGGGTAGGATACAGGCGGATTACATCTAACTCACTCCCCAGCCTTCCTTCCCGGTCCGATCTGCAACATCCCCTTGCCGAATTTCTCTGTCACGGCGTCGATAATCTTCAGCAGCCGCGGGTTGCCTTGCGGCTCTTCGGGTTTGTCGAACAGGTCCGCCTGAACCGGCTGTTTGTCTTCCCAGCCGCTGATGCCCACACCGATGAGCCGGACCGGTTTCTT
The DNA here is from genome assembly GCA_963773065.1 of uncultured Gammaproteobacteria bacterium. Taxonomy (GTDB): domain Bacteria; phylum Pseudomonadota; class Gammaproteobacteria; order UBA9214; family UBA9214; genus CAVQCA01. Next base: position 18,573 of record CAVYZN010000009.1, on the reverse strand, counting down.
CGGCAGGTTGCCATTCTGAAACAGGTGCCAGGCGGTCTTGAGGATTTCGCGTTCGTCGTTGGTTGACGCTTCCCGTTTGTGCTGACGCGTGTGGGTTTCAAATCCTTCGAAACGGATTTTCAGTGTGACGACCGTTCCGGACAGACCTTCCCGGCGCGCGGTTCTTGCGACGTCGGACGCCAGCCCGCGCAGGGCGTCGCGCAGGATGGCCTTATCGCGGATATCCGCCTCGAATGTCGTTTCCTTGGAAATGCTCTTGCGTTGCCGGTCCGGCACGACTTCGTCGGAAGCGAGTCCCAAGGCCTGGCGGTGAAAACTCGCGGCGGCGTTCTGCCCCAAGTGCTGTGCCAGCGTTTGCAACGGGACGGCGCGCAGCTGCGCGACGGTGCTGATACGCAAGCGGTCGAAGATTTTCTGTGTCTGACGTCCAAGGCCGCGAAGATTGGCAACCGGCATGGGCGCCAGGAAGTCCAGGACCTGGTCGGGGGTGACCACCGTCAGGCCGTCGGGTTTGCGGTATTCCGAGCCGAGTTTCGCGATCAGCCGGTTGGGTCCCAGGCCCACCGAGACGGTCAGGCCCGTCTGTGCGAAGACGCGCTGCTTGATCTCGCGCCCGATCATTTCGGGCGCGCCAATCAGTTTCTCGAGTCCCGTGACATCCAGGTAGGCCTCGTCGATGGAGGCCGCTTCCACGGTCGGCGTGATGGTTTCGAGTATCCGCAACACCTGCTGAGAGACCTGCCGGTATCTGTTGATATCGGGGCGCACATACACCGCGTCCGGGCAGCGGCGCCAGGCTTCGGAAATCGGCATGGCGGAGTGGATGCCGAATTTTCGCGCTTCATACGAGGCGGCGGCTACCACGCCACGATGCCCGGGCTGGGCGCCGACGACGACCGGACGCCCCTGGTATTCGGGATGTTCCCGCTGTTCACAGCTGGCGAAGAAGGCGTCGAGGTCAACGTGGGCGATCCAACGCTGTGATGGGTGAGGCATCGTTAACGGTTACCGAGTATTGGCCTCGGCCCTGGGCTTTTTCGCCGTGTTTATTCCTCTTCCCAGGCATCGAGGATCCTGCCAATCACCGGTACCAGTAGGCGGAACAACTGTCGCCAGCCAGGTCGGGCACTCCGGACATGAAAGCGAGTCGCCTTTACCGAAAGACGCTGAACGATCAGGTACGGCGCAGCAAAGCGAACACATTTCCGTCTTTGCACTACTCGCCAACATCAGAAGTTTCACCCAATGGGTACTGGACAAAATAAAACGGCAGCTTTTGATCTAACGATAGTTTTCCGATTGAACCGATGAGTTGATCTCCCGGAAGAGTCCGTTCTGCTGCAACCCGGTCATAAGTACATCTGCCGGTGATACCTTCTTTGCGGCCCATTTCGGACTTATCTTGAGAAAAAGCCCCGCCACGATGGTCGGGGTCAGATCCAGTGAGTCGCCCGCTCCTGCTCTGTCGCTTGTCCGTCCTGCGTTAGCAGGTTAAATCCCTCCCGCTCCTTTTCGGCCAGCAGGCCAGACCACTCTGATAAGGCCCGGAGCCAATCGCTCCGGGCCTTTTTGGCAGGGGGCGGAGGGCAGAACAGGTTAGGCGGGGTCATTGGTCTCCGCTTGCTTGCTGGACTTCTGGACCAGGGGCAAATAGTGAACGTTCTCATACGTCAGTTGGTAGACCTTGCGAGCGGCGTCGCAAAACCCCTTGAGCTCATCAACGGTCGGGCTGAACAACCTCGGGTCAAACCCATGGTTAAATACGCGGGCCCAGAACTCACCGCAGGGCGGGACCTCCGCGCGTTGCTCCTCGTTGACAAATGAGAACAGCCGCTCATAGATCCAGCCGTCGAGTCGCCCATGTTCCGGAATGCCCTGGCGGGCGTGGTCAACCGCATCTTCCCACCGATAGGCCCAGTCCTTCTCATTGGCGTCAAACCAGCGGAGCGCGTAGTACGGTGCCTCATTGGCAGCCCACCGCGCACCGGTATCGAAACCCATCTGATACTCTGATTGTTCAAACCGGGCCTTGGATGCCTGCAGCCTCTGCACCACCGCCTTGCGGTCCTGCACGCCGCTGACCGAAAACGGGTCCGGTCCATTCGATCCGCTAGCCCCCGGAACCCACCCGCTGGGGGCATATTTCGACACATCAATGTTCACAACCTTATCGCTCATGCGTTCTTTCTCCTTTCAGGGTTGACGCGCGCCGGAAGCGGCACGCGTTCACCCTACCAGAGATGCAACGCGCAAAAAAGAAAAAAGAACGGACATATGTTCGCTCAGGCGTTGAAGTTCCAGGGGTAGGCAGGCGCATCTTCCGCGTACTCATCCAGGCGCGCCACGTCCACGCGGGTTCTCCGCTCCAGCCAATCCGCCACGAGGCTAATGGCACGACAAGCGTGCTTCGCTCTTGAGGTCGCCGGCGTCGGCCATTACGGTCAGACCCCGGGTATCCATCGCCTCACGAGCCTGCACCGCCATGGGAGAGAGTCGAGTCCGATCATCGGCCTGTTTGGTTACCTCATGGGCCACGTTCAAATGGTGTTCCGCCGCTACTGCCGTCTGAACCGTGGGATGTGACAGGGCATTCGTCCGCGCCAGGCATTCGAGGTTTTCGAAACTCGCCCTGATCTCGCGGCGCAGTGTAGCCTTCAGGATGGCAGTGCCAATCCAGGGGGGCAGCCAGAAATCCGGCTCCAGTGTCGCACGGTGAATGACGCGGCTCCCGGACCCGATACTCTTCACCTCCCACGAAGCTTGCCCGGAGCGGAAGCTGGACACATCAGGTACCAAAGCGACCAGGATACGGCCCTGGACGTCTTCGGTGATATCCTCCACCCGCTGCATGGTCATACAAAAGAACAGGATGCAGTTCTCGAATCGGGTCAGCACCCGGACCGTGCCGTCGTCCTTGGCATCGGTGATCTCGCTGGCGGTGATCGAGGCGTTGAGACGGTCAAGATGGGCGTAGTCGGTCAGGATAGCGCGGACCGTCTCGGCTGACGCATCAAGCTCCATTACCACGTATAAGGTGTAGCTATTCGCGTGCTGGTCGACCTCCAGACGGACCAGTTGCGAGGCGTTAGCAGTCAAGGAGAACAACGCCAAAACAGCGGCAAGCAACGTCTTCACCATGGCCAGATCCTCCATCGTTGCGGCCTTGTCGCGCGGATTCGCGAACGGCTAATGAAAATGAATTGGTTGAATTTGCATTCGCCGCGCTACTGCCCCGCGGCGCCCATCAGGTACATCACCACCGGCACGGACAACCACACCAAGCCTTTCAACAGAAAGAACGTGAAGCCGGCCAACCCCAGGCGCTTCCAGAACGACCGTTGGGAGATATCGATCACTGCATTCATCTCTGATTCTCCTCATCGGCGGGTGGTGCGGCACACGCCGCACCACCCCGTTGACTCAGACCGACTCCGTACCGGCCCTGGACGGACGACCACCCAGGCGCGGTACCAGCATCGGAACCTGCTTGCGGTACTCGGCGTAACGCGATCCGTGCTCGGACACGAGGTCGTGTTCCTCGAGGCGGATGGCGATCAGGATGTAGCCCGTCGTCATCAGCGCGAAGAACAGATGCGCCGCGGTCATGATCGGCGTCGCCCAGAAGGCGATGATGAAGCCGACGTAAAGCGGATGGCGCACGAGCCGGTAGGGGCCGGGTGTGCCGAAGGTGAGCGGGCGATATTCTTCTCCGCGCAGATGGAGCCATACCTGGCGCAAACCGAAGAGATCGAAGTGGTTGATCAGGAACGTCGCCACCAGTACCAGTCCCCAGCCGAAGGCGCAGAGCCCGTAGAGCACGGCCTGGCCGACCGGATCCTGCACGTTCCAGATCACGCCGCCAACCGGCTGCCAGTAAGCGAACAAGGCGATCAGCGCCAGGCTCGCAAACAGCACGTAGGTGCTGCGCTCGACCGGCTTGGGCACGAACCGTGTCCACCAGCGCTTGAACGCCGGGCGCGCCATGACGCTGTGCTGAACGGCGAAGAGTCCGAGCAGCAATGCATCGACCAGCAATGCCTGACCCAGCGGGCCTTGCGGTGACGAGTCGATGGACTTCGGCACGATGAAATTTCCAACGAAGCCGATGGCGTACAGGAACGTAACGAAAAAGATGCTGTAGCTGACGGCGCCGTAAACAAAGACTGCAATTCTGTTCATGATGATGACTCCTCCAGTGATGGTTGATGATCCCCGATTACATGCCGATCAGCCGCGCGTCGTATCCGCGGCGCACGACGGCGCCGAGAATCTCTTGCGAGTCGATGATCTCCGGGTCGTAATCCACGAGTACCAGACGGCTCGACCGCGAACTCGTCTGGGCCCGGGACACGCCGTTGATTCCGTCGAGCTCGCATTCCAGCTCGTCGATACGGTCCCGGGTCGGGGTATGCTTCAAATCCACAACAACATTGGCCTTCTTCGTTTGCATGACACGTGTCTCCAGTTCGGTATGAGGTTTGCTATTCGGGTCTGTTTTCCCATTACCGGTTAAACTCCCCCGCCTGCAGAGGCGTCCTACCTTCCCATCCGCATGACCGCCCCTGCATGGAAAGAACTCTAGGCCCGGCGTGTATCAGCATGATTTCGCGCAAGGGGATATTTGTTGCCGGTTTGTATCTGTGTGAACAACTCCTATGCTTCAGTTCTCCATCGCCGAAGCGCACTAGGGCCTTCAGGGCGATTGGTTTGCCGAGAATATGCTCGTGGCTGTAGGTCTGTAGGCGGGTCATTACCATTCTCCTCACTCGATCGATTAAAGACAGACTCGTCTGTCTATGTTTTGGGTAAAAAAATTTACCCGGGTTTTTCACCGATCAAGCGACGCGCCGTATTCAGGGCATCCTTAACCGGCCAAATTGCGTGGTAGATCTCGGCCAGCGAGATGGCGCCGGTAAAGACCACCATGTATTCACGGGTCAGTTCCTTAGCATCCAGATGCCCATATTTCTTGGCATCCGAGGCGATCAATTCTTCGGCCAGTGCCGCTACCTGCTCGCGCACGAGGTTGTAGACCTCCCGTCCCACTTTCCGCAGCGGATGCCTCGGATCCGGTATCTCGGAGGCCATGTTGATAAAGGCGCAGCCGCGGAACTCGGTATCCAGCAACCAGGGCTCCAGCGAGCGTATCACCGCCAGGAAGCGGTTGGCCCGGCCTTTGGCGGCCCGGATGGCGCTGTCCACATACACGGCCTCGGTATCCTTCAGCTGCTGCAGATAGGCGAGAGCCAAATCGTCCTTGCTCGGGAAATGGCTGTAGAAGGTCGCCTTCGCAACACCGGACTTCTCGATCACCTCGTTAATCCCAGTGGCGCGATAGCCCTGCCGGTAAAAGAGATCCGATGCAACGCTCATGATCCGCTCCCGCGGCTGACTCCCGTTCAGCTTGTCTCGTTTGGTCATGGGAATAATGCTATATCATACAGACTAGTCTGTCTAGTGTTTCTCCAAAATTATTTTACGGGGCTGCCGGAACGCGAATTTACAAGAATATTGCTGCGGTTACCTTGTTTTGGGTTTGGCGTTTCGGTGATTGACGCCGACGCCCACTCCGACGACATCGTCGTCATGAAGTAATGCACCACCGCCATTGACGGTTCAGGTCGCTCGAAACGGGTCATCGATCCATCTTCAGCCCTCCCCCGCTGCTCCTCCCACAGCAACGGCATCCCCGCCTCCAGCTCGAACAGCGTCACCTCCGGCGGCAGCGTCTCTTCCAGGATGGCGGCGACGATTTCGGGTGCCAGTGTGGTCAGGTTGACCATACGGCTCACGTAGCTGTCGTCGACCCCCTCACGTCGGGCGATCTCCTTCATGGACTTCGCCTCACCCGATTCCAGCATCGCCAGCCAGCGGTGCCCGCGGGCGAGTGCCAGTCGGAGCGGCGTCGGCGTATCTTCCCAGGGGCGTGGCTGCATATGGCCGCCGTCCGGTAAGGTCACGACTTTGCGGAGACCGCGACGCTTGATCCGGATCGGGACGATGACGGTGAGGCTGCCGTCGCTCGCGGCAATCACCTCGGGCTGGCCGGTCCGATCGATGGGGATCTCGGTCATGCGATGGCTGTGGATAAAATGATTGTATTGCTTGCACCAGTTCATTCGCACCGCTTTATGCGGGCACGCTGCGGTAGCTCCGATACAAGGCATTTGCGCCTTCATGACAGCTGCCGGTTTTCACCCGGCAGCCTCACCCGTTGTCAACGTCCTGCGCAAGGCACCGAAGCGCTTGCGGTACTGAGCGGGGGTGAGGTTTACCTTGCGCCGGAACAGGCGGCTGAAATAGCCCGCATCCTCGTAGCCGACCTCGTTGGCGATCGCCTCGATAGGAAGATCGCCCGATTCCAGCATCTGCTTGGCTTCTTCGAGTCGCAGGGCGTGCACGTACTCGAGCGGCGGCATGCCGGTCGCCTGCTGGAAGCGGCGCTTGAAAGTGCGTTCGGCCAGCCCGGACAGGCGCACCATGCTGCGCACCGGATTCGGTTCCGGGTAGTGCTCCGCGATCCAGGTCTGGCAGCGCGCGATGACGGCGTCTTCCACCTGCCGCGTGCGCGCCAGTCGTGCGAAGGGCTGTTGCCCGATCTGGTGCCAGTCGATGAGATTGATGCGCGCCACCTGCATGGCCGCCTCGACACCGACACTGCGCGCAATCAGGTAGAGCGCGAGATCGAGCCAAGACGTGCCGCCGCCTGCCATGACCAGACGCTGACCCTCGCCGCTGATGACCGGCGCGCGCTGTTCGTGCACCTGGACAGCATGGAAACGTTCCCGCAGCACATCACACCAGGCCCAGTGGGTGGTGGCCGCCTGTCCGTCCAGCAGGCCCGCCTCGGCGAACAGCATCGCGCCTGAGCAGGCGGCGGCCAGCATCGTACCCTGCCCGTGGCGCTGTTTGAGCCATTCGATTTCCTCACGGTAGCGCTCTGCGAGAGGCTCGCCTGGTGGCAGGTTGACCTCGGGCACACAGATGATGTCAACCGGCGGGCAATCCCGCAGTGTGGCATGCGGCGTGATGCAGATGCCGTTACTCACCTCGAATGGTTCCCCGTGCCGGGCGACCAGCCGCGGTCGGATGAGCTCCGGTCCGGGTCGCCCCTCCGTGATGACTCCCCAGTCGCGTCCCGCCGACATGAACAGATCGTAGAGGCCATAGATTACCGACGCGCTGTTCTCGGGGAATATCAGTATGGCGATGTCGACGGGTGATTCACTCATGGCCGATTCGTCCGGTTCGTTGCATAAACGGCTTTAGTCTCCAAAGGCGGGCAGGCGTACCTTGGCAGCCATAGGGAGCGGGACAAGGAGGCAAGCCATGTCCGCCCTGATTGAACACACCGGCAACTGCCATCCCCTCCACGGTCCGCAGACAGCCGGAGTATCCCGGTAAACAGTTTAAGGAGACAATGCCATGAGTAAATACGTTTGTACCTTGATTGGAATCAAGCCATGGTCCTTCAACCCCCCGCATTTCCAGACGGACTTACCATTCTCATTCACTCGATTTCATCGCCTTGTTATTTACTTGCGGTACTACGTTTGGGTCACTGACCACCGCAAGCTCTGGCTCACCATTTGGCGCAACTCAACACCGGGAATACATGGCATAGCCCCGTCGTTACTTGCGTACTCACGGACATCTGTTAAGCGTCTATATCCCAGCCTCTACATTCGTACCCACAATGACCCCGAAGGCATCCGGCTTCGTTTCCACTACCTTGGCTGTTACGTATTGATATCGATAGCTCTCGCGATAGAAAGGATTCTGGCCGCTCTTCGTCTCCGGGGACACCAGCATGTGCAGCGTAAGGTCGTCATTATCTAGCTTCCAGAATCCCAAGCGTGTCGTGACGCTCAGGATGCGAAACGGGACAACCAAGTCGTCGTTTCGCCCTCGCTTGACACCACAGCCTATTATGCCCCGGCCGCCCTGCGTCCGCGCCGCTTCGCCACACCATCGCACGCTCGGCGCTGGCTACGCCGCGCTGCCGCAAATGGCTTGACGGCGTGTCGGATGCGCTTGCATATGCCCTTCGCCGGCTCGGGACCTATCGGCCCCGCGCCACTACGGCCATACGCCCGCGCCTACGCCTTCCTAGACTACACGCCATCGCTTCGCTCTCCAGTCGCGCAGCGGATGTCGATACCTTGGCGATCAGTATTTCCTTTTGAGGCATTCCCGGCGAACGTCGGCGTCTTCGGCATTGCGGCATTCGACATCGTCCTTATCGAAAGTGTCCTTCTTATTGTTGTATTTGGCCTCAACGCATTCGTCTCTATTTTTGTTCTTTACGTTGCTGCAGTTGATGTTGTTATTGCGATTGTTGTTATTGTTATTGCGTTTCGCCTGGACGCATTCGTCCTGGTTTTTGCTTTTTACATCGCTGCAGTCCACATCGGCAAAGGTTGTGGCGGGAAGCGTGAGTATCAGTGCGAGTGTAATCAGAAGGTTTTTCATGGTGGGCTTGAATCCTTTATGCGTTGAAAATATTGTAAATTCAGTCTAGCAGGTGGCACTGACAAATCAACTCAAAGTATTGTCCAATATGAAATGAGTCTGGAGGCAGGGTCCTGATTCCCGTGTGGTCAAAATACTCATGCGGATTCCCGATGGTAATATTTCAGCAACCCATTTAACCGTTCCTTACTGTTCCCCGTCAGCACTAGTTGGACAGAATGATCCCGCTTGAAATCTTCCGTGTAGTTCCGACGCCTTCTCGTCTCTGTTGTCATCGCTCACCTCGTCATGGCATTTTACCGCTTTAACTCGGTGTCCGGATGTATCAGACCACTTCAAAGTCATTTTCGCTGCTCGTTATGACACGCCCTGGCCATGCTAATTGCACATTGTAGTCATATGCTCTCAATGCTGGATGGCGAAGCCCAGCATGCAATTATCGACAGGAAAGGCCGGAATATATCGTCCCGGAGATCGCGGCGATAGCAACCGATACACTCGCCGCGCTAGGGTCGGAAGGTTGAAGTGAAACCACCGAAATCTCGCGCCAAAGGCGATGCAAAAACCTGTCCCGGGATGCCACTGCTCGTCGCTTCAGTGTCTTTCCTAACTGTCGAGTTAGGCCAAAGGGCGTTTATGCTTATATAATGCACTACCATCAGTGAGCAGCTAACCTTCGTATTGTGGATGTCAACCAAATCAATAGCATTCCCTATACGCCCTGCACGCACAGGTGACTCCTTACTCATGCCCGACATCACTGGGAAGAAAAATGGCAAATCGATTAAAAACTCACGTTTGTTTGCTCATGTTGTGGTTGGCGCCATGGTGCAGCGGTGCAGTAGCCCTCGATTTCAAAAAAAACATCGTATGCGAGCTTGAATATTTCCAGATGTGCGTGCATGGGGATCATAGCTGTAGCTGGGGCGAGGTTGTCCACATCGATGGAAAACAGATCTTTACGATTGATATTGCAGAAAAATCGATGGCCGTTTATGAGAATGGCCACCAGCTCGACAGAGAAAAGATCGACAGTATATCTTCGGTCAATGAAGTGCTCTATCTGCATGGCACGAACCCGGATTCGCCTTTATCCCAAGATGGTACTGGTTGGGTGGCAAGAATTGGAAAATCGAATGGTGAATTGTCGGCAGCTTCCCTTGCAGATACAAAGGGAGTTTTGCTTTTCGGCGCTTGTCGTAACCAATAACCGCCAAGGGACAGACGGCGTGAACCTAATTTTCATGAACTGCCTAGGTGCTGCGTTACTTGGAATCGCCATAACTATGGGTGAAATACCAGCCGCGCGCGCTGAACCCAAGGTTCTATATACCATAGATTTCGGCCAGAAAGAGAATATCGATGCATCCACATGGCTCAAGAAGCAGGGATTCGATGAGTTTCTCGAAGCTGAGAAGTTACATTTAAAGTTTGAGAATGAGGGGCTGCGCATAAGCACGAACGAAAATTTGACAGCCATGTTCGGATTAAAGTTTGGCAAGCCAGATTACGTCCCCGAAGTAGATCATATTGTTATTGAATGGGGTGTGAACCGCTTTCCAATCGGTGCAGACTGGGAACAAGGAAATAAACGGGTGCCGATTGGCGTCATTTTCAGTTTTGGCGACGAGAAGTTGAGTAGCGGCTTGCCTTTCGGCATCAACGCCGCTCCGTATTTCCTCAGTGCGTTCATCGGCCAGAAAGAACAAGTAAATAGAATGTACCTCGGTGCTTTATACAAGGAAGGAGGGCGCTACTTTTGTGTATCCAATGGCGCGCCTATGGGGCAAACCATTGCCACCAACTTTGAGGTCGACAATCGATTTAGAGATGTTTTCAAACAGGATAAGACGCCGCCCATCACAGGCTTTGCGTTTGAAATGAACACCGACGACACAAAAGGTGGCGCTGACGCCTTTATTAAAAAGATTGTTTTTTATTCTAAACAGTGAAACTTGGATTCTTTATGTGAGCTGACCCTGTCGCGGGGGGATCGGGCTGGCACAAAACCCGCTCTACACAGTGCTTTGTCCTGGAGGTGGACAAACTGTGCCGCAACATGCCCCACAAGGCGGTGGCTGAACTGGATCACCTGCACGACATTACAGTCAATCCGGTTTATGCACCCTACGGGCACACAAGTGAGTCGATTAGAGCGAAATGTCGCCATACACTGGCGACTCCACCACCATTATTTACCAGTCAGAAAGCGTAAGCTCGGCAAGTACACCACGATGATCAGAAATATCGGTTCCGATAACTTCATAGGAAGAAAACTCAAGACCGGGTGATATCAGGACCCAGTCCAGGCGTTTGCCAAGCACGGGAAAGGTGATCAGCTTGCTATTTTCCGGTTGGTACGCCTTTAGTCCAAGTTTTTCAACCAGGTACTGTGCTGCCGAGTCCTGCTGGAGCCATCCTGAGTTCAGGTCGCCCATGATAATCAGGCGATTGTTTCTGGCACGTAAAACTTCAATCAGTTCGTCTGCCTGTTTTTTCCTGGCCGAACCACTCATGAAATCCAGATGGACAGAAACTATATCTATGTCGATGCTGTCCCTCCCCGGCCAGCTAATGGTCGATACCACAAAACCCGTGGGTACCAGTGAAAGTGCGGGGTCAAATGTAACCGCCTGCGGGTTCGACATCTCCTGTCGTGACATCAGTGCTGTACCATAGGAAAGTCCTATCGCATCAACGTGCGACGCCTGAATCGAACGGGTAAACATGCTGTGACTTGCAAGATATTCCAGGTGGTTGAAATTGCCACTCCAGAACGAAGGCCCATCGATCTCCTGAAGAGCAACAATATCCGGAGCTGCTTGTTTCAGTAACATGTTGATGCTATCCAGATTTTTCACGGTCTGATCTAAAGACTGCAGCAATTGATGAAAACTGGTCCCGCGCCCGTGGGCTACGTTCAGTGTCATGACCTTGAGGCCGTGTTCATCGGAGTGCCGGTCACCCTGATACGGAATGCTTGCATCGTGGTAGTAGTGCACGGGTGGTGTTGAATGAAGCTGCGTTGTTGCACAAGAAGGCAACAGCAAGATAAGCAGAAGCAGCCCTCCGATGCAGTAGAGGCTTATGTTGAAAACATGCACCATCTAACGAGACTCACCGGCGACGCTGGTCCGATACACCCCCAACTCGGTCCTCAGCCATTCGTTGGTACTGATTATCTCGCCCTTTTCATTAATGACCAGATAGGGTTTTCCACTCAGCAGGCTTCGGCTCGCACACAGTTCAATAAAATCTTCAGGTGTTTTTATCTTGTCCCTGAAATGCGCGTATTTTTTCTGCATGTGTTCGGAGGCTTCCTTTCCGGTATAGCGTACGTCATTTCGAATAAAGGTCAGACCTGATTGGGCAACATGGGCAATCAGATGTTGGACGGTTTTATCAAGGTGCGCTAGCTGGCCACCATAACCGTGAGAAGCAAGCAATAAGAAAAACGCAGCCAATGCGATGGTCACTACAGTAACAATCTGTGTTTGCAAGTACTCGATTTTCATGGAAGTTAGTTTCTGACAACTGTATATAGTCTACGATAACCTTCAGCGCACGGTATAATCCTCACGCGCCAGCCCCTGGTCATCTGCTACCGGTCTGTTATGGATTGGTGCATCTGGCTAACTCCAAATTGAAAAACAGCCAGAGTCGCAGACTAACATCGATGCTTACGACCCCTTGTCGACACCATCGTTGATAGTAGACGTGAATAGCGTTCTGAAACCAATGTGTTCACTATACGAGACACGGAAACGCAGCACCGTCACGGACGTATCTCTCACGTCATTCAGCAGTAGCTGCACGTTGACATGATTTCGGGAACGACAACGGCCGATAGTTCAAAAACCGGCGCCCATGCGAAGGGAGTGCAGGATAATACAGGCAGCCGCGCCGGCAATCACGTCATCCAGCATGATGCCGAAGCCGCCTTGCACGTGCTTGTCGATCCAGCGAATCGGCCATGGTTTCCAGATGTCGAACAGGCGAAACAGCGCAAACCCGGCCAGGACCGAGACCCAGCTAACGGGCACGAGGAACATCGTGATCCAGTAACCGACGAACTCGTCCCACACGATGCCGCCATGGTCATGCACACCGAGGTCATACGAGACGCTTTGGCAAAGCCAGACACCAAAGGCGAAGGCGGAGATCACGCAGACTGCATAAAGCCAGTGCGGCAGCTGGCTCAGGGGAAGGTAGAAGGCGATTGCAACGAGGGTGCCGAACGTGCCCGGCGCAAACCTGGCCAGTCCGCTACCGAGACCGAACGCGAGAACATGGCGCCAGCTGCGGAATACCCCCGTGTTGACGGCCGGTGAAACTTCTTTTCCTGTCAATTTTGATCACCCGCGGGCTAGGCTATCATAGTGAGGTAACGCGCCGGTACTGTGGTCATCAGCGACTGCAAAATCTCGAGAAATTCATGGAGCTCATCGTCCGCCAATTCTCCCATGACCGCGATTTGGAAGTAGTCCGGCGCCAGCGGCGGCTTGCAGGCATAGATGAGGTAGCCATGATCCTTGACGGCCGCGTAAAGCGCGTCGAAGCCGAGTGTTCCCGGAACGCCGACCGTAAGAATCGAGGCGGCTTCACTCCCCGGTGGCAACGGCAACAGCGGTAACCCCATCCGCACCATTCCCGCCGCCAGTATTTCGCGGCGCCGCCAGTAGACGCGTCGTCGTTCATCGATGCCCCGATTGAGAAGTTCTTCAAGCGCGCGGTCGAGCGCAAGGAACAAGGGTACAGAGGCTGTGAACGGCGTCTGGCCGTTGAATTCCATTTGGTCATGGAAACGATGCAGGTCCACCGAATAACTGCGCGCGCGTATTAGCCTGGACATTTCGAGCAGGTCGCGTCGCACGCAGACAAGGCTCAGCCCCGGCGCCGCATGCAGGCATTTTCCGGAGGTCGTGATGCACGCGTCGATCCCATCGCGCGTTACATCCAGGTCCTCGACGCCTGCGCTCGACGTGGCGTCGACGATCAGTTTCAGGCCGTGTTGCCGCGCCAGGGCACCGACAGCCGCCACCGGGTTGAGCAGGCCCGCTGACGTCTCATGGTGGGTCATCGCCACCGCAGTGAACCCGCACTGGCGCTCCGCCGCAATCACCGCCTCGATATGATCCAGATCGAAAGGCTTACCAAATCCGAAATCGACCGTGGTGTGGGGGATCTGGTGAACATTCAGGATCTCCGCGATACGGGCTCCGAATGACCCGTTGACGGGCACGAGCACCCTGGCATCCGGCGGCAGGAGCGAGGCACACACCGCTTCAATTGCAGCCGTCGCGGGTCCGCCGATGAAAAGGATGCTGTGCTCATCTCCAGAGCGGAAGACGTGGCGGCTATTGTGCCGCACCCGCGTAACCAGCTGCGAGAAGCGCGTATCGCGGTGTCCTATCTCACAGTCGGTAAGTGCTGCCTTGACGCCAGGGGACAGCATGACAGGACCCGGACAGAGCAGGATTTCAGCGCCGCGCCGCGTAGTAGTTGTGGATATCGGTTTCACTCCATCTTACCCCCCAAAGCTATTGTATAGCGCCAGCCCGTCAGGCAACTGATGGCCAGACCCACACCCAGGCCCACAAGTCCTATCCAGTGCACCGGTGTCACGACCCGCGCGGGTATATCGGGCAGATTGACCACCGCCACAGTTAGAATGGCCCAGTAGATCACGGCCGTCGCCAACTTACCCAGCGCGATCGATGGAATTTCTATGCCCACCGTCGCGCCGTACCGCCTCACGGTGCCAACCCAGAACTCCCTTAACAGGAAAATCACCAGATAGGCGAACGGGATACCGCCCGTGACGACGAGCATGGCGAGCAGGATCGCCGTTGTGAAACTGTCAGCGGTCTGATCCAGCATGGCTCCAAGGGAAGTCTCTTGCTTAAGCCGACGCGCCAGGTAGCCATCGAGGTGGTCGGTCAGGCCGGCGACGGTGCCTATCGCCACCGCCAGCCAACCGTGCCCTCCCAAGTAGAGAATGACCGCTAAGGTTACCCCGACGATCCGGGCGAAGGACAGCAGGTTTGGGATCGTGGCGAGACCCGCCCCCTTGAGCAGGGTTGCTACTGGTTGTGCATTAAGCATCGTGGGCACTATCGGTGCATATTAGCTAAATATTACGAAGAATATATGCTGCTGTTGCACAAGTCTATCGGAACGGTTAGGGTGCGGGTAATTCTTGTACTGCCCGTAGGCCGCAAGTAAGCGGCTTACGGGCTAATGGCGATATTGTATAGTCGGTACAGGGAAGATAAAACCGGTATGCGGTGTTCATGTCTACAAGGCAATCTCAGCGGTTTAATCTCGCACCAGCTTCCAATTACAGTTCGTTTATCACTGAAAGCCGACCAACCGTGCCGGCTAGCTTTACAGACACCTACCCAAGCCGCTTCACTTCGGCGTATAGCTGAACTTCTGCACGCCGATGCTCGCCTCGTACATCAACCCACCCTTGGTGACGGTGAACACGGCTATACCTTTGTGGTATTCGGTGCCCGCGGTGGTCGTGGTCGCATTCTGCATGCTGTCGCTCGCACCGGCGGAACTGCCGGCGGTCGTGGCGGCAGCCGAGGCGCCCGCGGTGATCGCTACCGCATCATTTATGCTTCCTGGTCATGCCTGAAAAGCCGCATCTTAATTGGAGGAGAATGCAAATGAATATCCATCATCTCAAACCCGCGACCAAAACCATCGCGTTGCTTGCGCTGCTTGGGCTTTCAGCTTCTGCTGCCTTTGCGGGTTCTTCGAATAAATGGCGCATCGAAGTGAGCGAGGGCGCGAATTCCGATGGTGAAATCGTCTTTCACGTTACACCCGACGGTGGTGAGGCCATCGAGGTTCGTGTGACGGTGAAAGACGGGACCCGCGAAAACAAGGTTGCCGAAGCCATCAGTGATGCCTTCGCTGCGCAACTGCCAGAGGATCAATACAACGTGGAGGTCGATGATGGAGAGGATGTTCTGGTCAAGAAAAAGGGCGGAGCGGACAATTTCGACCTGAGCTTGGTCAGCTCCACGGTCAAGAGTGTTCGGATTGACATAGAAAAGGAGTGACCGAAACTCCCATTCCGCGCCTCGGATTCTGCCTGGTGGCCCAAGTAACTGGAAACCGTGGCGGCAGGCACTACGTTATCAAACGTTGGGAGGAAAGACGCGAAGGAACAAACAAGAGCAGGAGCTTCCTGCGCATCACAACCAAGCAATACGCAAGAATCATGCTTCCATTTGCGGTGTTGCCGTTAGGGATTGTCGGGCGATTCAGTCACGGTCGCCACCTCGCCCTTGTTGGGACATAGCACAATAGCTACGCCCGTTCATGCTGCAAAGGCACCGCACCGCCCGGAGCGGAGCTTGCGCTGATCCTGCTGGCGACCGCCGACGGTGTGGAGTGGCATAATTAGCGCCGTGAAGACCGGCAGGACAATCGTGGCGGTCGCAGCGACACGTGTGTGAACGTGCGCTGCCAGGTCGATGGGCTAGAATGACGAATACCCCGGGAGACGAAAATGAGGACAAACAACAGCACGCTCGTTGATTCAATTTGCACCGCGTCCGGCACCACTCTGTACTTAGGGCAGCGTTCGCACGCCACCGGACAGGGTGCGCGCGTATTCAGGTCGTGCTGTCTGCTTCTGTTGACGTGCGTACTGTTCGCGGGTTGCGCGACGGTGCCGAAGGAATATCCGCGCATCACGTCGACCGCGTTTCACGACTACCTGGACACCAGCGTGGGCCAGCTGTTCGAGGAGTCGGCGCAGCAGCATCCGGGCGAGTCGGGATTTGCGATCATCCGCTACGGTCGGCAGGCCTTCACGGACCGCATCGCGCTGGTCGATCTGGCGGAGAAGACTCTGGATGCGCAGTACTACATCTGGGAGGCGGACGCCACGGGCCGGATCCTCGCGGAGCACCTGATGCAGGCCGCGGACCGGGGCGTGCGGGTCCGTCTGCTGGTCGATGACATAAACCTGGGGGGCCGCGATGCGATGGTCGCCGCCATGGATGCGCACCCGAATATCGAGATCCGTGTCTTCAATCCCTTTGCCAATCGCAGTGCGCGGGTGTTCGATTTTCTGACCGATTTGGGCCGGGTCAATCACCGCATGCACAACAAGATCATGGTGATGGACAATGCGTTGGCGATCGTGGGCGGGCGCAACATCGGCAACCATTACTTCAACGTGGCGACCGATGCCAACTTCCGGGACTTGGATATCGCGGCAGCGGGGCCGGTGGTGCGGGAGATCTCGACCGTGTTCGACTATTTCTGGAACGGCGACTGGGCTGTGCCGATCGCCGCGCTGGTCGATCGCCCCTACACCGAGGCGGACCTGCGCGCGACCCGAATGACGGTGCGTGACTGGCTTGCCGAAAACCCCTACCCGTATCCGCTGGACCAGGATGTCGCCGCGCTGAGGTCGGAGCTTAGTTCGATCCGTGACCAGTTCATCTGGGCGCCGGGGAGAATCGTGTGGAACGACCCGGCTGCCATTGAGCAAGGTATCCAGGCAGGCGTCATATTCAAGGCGTTTGACAAAAAGATTCAGACGCTGCAGAAGGAGTTGCTGATCGAGTCGGCCTATTTTGTGGTGCGGGACAGGGCGCTTGAGATAGTGAAACAGATGACGGATCGGGGTGTGCGGATCCGGGTGCTGACCAACTCGCTGGCCTCCAACGACGTGGTGGCCGCCCACGCCGGCTACGCCAAGCGGCGCAAGGAGTTGCTCGAGGCCGGGGCGGAGCTGTACGAGTATCGTCCCGATTCCATGGTCGGCAAGACGCGGGCCTGGCGGGGCGAGTCCAAGGCGGCACTGCACACCAAGGCCGTGGTGTTTGACCGGGAGTCGGTGTTCATCGGCAGTTTCAATCTGGATCTCCGCTCCTCGGACATCAACACCGAGGCCGGCCTGTACGTGGAGAGTCCGGAGCTGGCCGAGCAGGTGATCGCCTATATGGATGAAGGGGTGCGGCCGGAGAACAGTTACCGGGTGATGCTGGACCAGGATGGCGATCTGTACTGGGTCACCCGAGTGGACGGCGCCGAGGTGCGCTACTACGAGGAACCGCAGACGACCTTCGGCCAGCGTTTCATGTCCGGCTTGATCATGATCCTGCCGGTCGAACAGCAGTTGTGAGGTTGAGCCATCGTGCATCGACAGATGGGTTGTTACCTTCCAATCTTTGAGCCAAGACGCCGTACTTCTGTCTCGGGTCGATGTCAGCCGACGCAAATTGATTGTTCATAGGATGCCGACGAGGCCGAGGTGAACGTGTTTTGGCCAGGATGTGCGCCGGGCTAATTCAAACGTACGTCCCTGGTGACGCAGGCGGCGTGGCGGTGCACCCCGGGAAGGGAGTCAGGGCCGGGTCGGGATCGGGGCGAGTCGGGTACACTCCGGGCCGGACAAGGGGCATCTGCTATCGATTGCGGCCTGCAATGCCAGCTGGTTCTGCCTCTCCCGACGCTTGGTCTCCAGATAGTCAACCTTGTCTAGTTCGTATAAATGCTTGTGATACCGTTCGGTCAGATCAAACCAGCGTTCAGTACACGCGTCAAAGCGTTGCTCCGAAGGTACCGTCAGGGTATCCAGAAATGCCAGCATGGCCAGATAATAACGCATGGCGTTGCGTTCCGTGATGCCGCGGTGTCCCTCGACATACACGGGCTCGCCCTGCGCAGTTTGTTCGATGACAGTAAAGCCGACCTTGCCGGCCCCTAAAGTTCCGAGATACGTAGAGGTAAGCAGCCGACTCCAGTAACTGGTGTCATAGGAGACGTGAATGCGGAGAAAACTGTGATCGTCCACCGAGATGGCTTCCACCAGGATCACATAGTTACGGCTGCCAAAAGGCCCTTCGGGGGCGGTCAACACGACCACGAAGTTATCTTTCTGCTGTTTAATGACCTGGAACTGATACTGCAACAGATAACTCTCTGCAGGTGTCTGGTAAAACTTGCGTCCGGCATAAAGACGCAGTTCGGACTTGCCAGTGTGGACCCGATAGGTGCAGGCCTTGATATTCAGATTCAGCGGCATGAACTCACACCACATTCGCGGCAGAATTAACACCTCGGCCAGCA
>CAVYZN010000008.1:0-293751 GCA_963773065.1 uncultured Gammaproteobacteria bacterium | reverse complement strand
GATTTTTGATATCTGATTATCAGCGCGGCGACCGGCAGGTCGTAAGCCGTAAGATATCCTTTACGACTGGATCATCGGAAAGCATAGGAGCACTCAAGGGGTAGCTACGGCTAGCGCACAACTATAGGGAAAACGCTGCGCGACTCATTTCCGGTTGGCCGCCGGCTCGGCAGACCGGTCCCGCCACCCCATGCCCTGTTGGTGTCCAAAAAAAAGGGGTTCAGAAGACCTCCGCCCGGGAATGGGAAGCGTGACGTCCGGTCGACCCTGCTCGTTGACGTATCCCTTCATTTGACTCGCGTATTGGGAATATCGAACTTGCCGATTCCAACGAAAGTCTTTTCTGCTCGCGGGCGAAGCATGCCCTTAGGCAATACCCCCCACAACGACATTGGTCACCCGGGGAAATATCCAGATTGAGCGAGGTATTCAGGCTCACCAGGGTTTGGGTCGCGGCGGTGATGGCCGCAATCCCCCCCTTGGCCTCGGCGGCCAGCGCCTGGGCGTTGAACGAGGTCAGATCAGTGCCGCCGCGCACGGCCAGCATGGCGCCGTGATCCAGTTTTGCTCTCTACGAGGTCATTAATCAACAGATTGGTCATTTCCGGCTCTCCTTTAGTCAATGATAAATAGAACAGGTGTCGGTTACGGTTGGGTAGTTGCACCCGGTTGCTGAGCGTGTCAGGACTCGCTGGGATGAGTGCAGGCGCCGTGCCAAGTCGCACGCTGCCTTGAGTGGTGCGACACAGAGTGCTGAATAACAATACTATTTTATTGTTCTGCCCGTCGCGCATCGGTGCCATGGGCGGCCGTCCCCGGTCTTCGAGTCGTTTTGGAGCCAACAGCGCGGGAGGGCGGGGGATTCGTCCTCGTGCGACAGCCGGGAGGCACAAGCTCTTGGGCGGGGATGGCACCCGAGCGCCTGCGCCGCAGGGACCACCGGCCAGTCGTCGTACTCAGCGCCGGCGAGACTACTGCTGATCCCGGATCCTGATGGTGCCGACGTTCGCGGCAGACATCGAAAAAAAGCGGAGGTCCGAAGACCTCCGCTCTGGCGTGCTGCGAGATAGGGATCCGCTATGTCTGCGTGCGGATCGCTGGCCTCTACTTCGATTTAGAAGATGCCGAGGCCGTTGTTCTGGCCGATCGCGACCAGCGTCTTCTCGATGTACTTGGAGTCGAAGGCGCTGTTTTCCGAGAACAGGGTCTGGGTGCTCTCGTTGACGGCCACCAGGCCGCCGACTGCGCTCTGGGATGAGCCCTGGACGTTGGTCGAGAAGACATCGCCACCGCCACGCACTTCGGTCATGGCCTTACGGTCCAGCTTTCCTTTGCTTACGGAAAGATCTTTAATCGTCATCATGGTAGTTCTCCTAAGTCTAAAGTTGTCTAAGGTTACGGGTTTGGGTAATGAGCGCTGTGGCACTCATGTCTGGTAAAGAGCAGGAGCCGTGCGAAACCAGTGCCGTTCCCTGGAAGAAATTTCAACCAATTGAAATTAAATAAATTAAAACTTGTCCGGCCTACCGGGGCAGAGACCGCGATCGCGATGCGGTGATCGAATGTTCGCGCTCTGCGAACACAACCCCATCAGCGCTGCCAAGTGAAGCGCAACGGTGGCAAGACCACACGCACGGCGATAGGGAAAAACGCTGGTGTGCCTGCCCGGGGGGCTTGGGATGCACCACTCGCCCGTGCCGCGGCAAAGCGGGTAATCACAACGGAAAGCACAACCGTAATCGCGCGATGACGCTAATGGGTCGGCTTCCGTCGCCTCGCCGATGCGAATAGAAGAGCTGGCTAAATATCCGGGTACGGCCAATAGCAGACAATTGTACTGAATCCAGGTTGCCCAAAATAATCGCAGCAGGAGACAATGGCAATCATGACCCTCAACAACATTATCATGTTCTTGGCCCTGACCGGAATCTATGAGCCATCCGCCATCCAGCAGCTTCCTGACGGGCGTTTCCTGGTTGTCGAAGATAAAAGAAGCATCCGTTCAGCCTCGTCACGATAAATCCTGATGGGAGCGTTAGCGGCACTCCGTTGAGCCCTGGACTGTTGGAGTCCGGTGATGATTTCTGGAAGCTGGATGATCTCGAAGGACTCGCTCTCGACCGGTCAGGGTATATCTTCGCCCTGACATCACATTCGCGCGACGGTGACGGCGACGAGAAAAAATCCCGCGACAAATTGGTCCGGTTCCGACTCGAAGGCGACCGCGTAGTTTCGCCAATAGTGTCCAAAGGACTGAAGCACGCTTTGGTGGTGATGCATCCCGTGCTGGCCCATGCGGCCGTGATACGAGACGTCAAGAATGGCGGAGGACTCAATATCGAGGCGCTGGAGATAAGCCCCGACCAGCAGCGCCTGCTGATTGGTTTTCGCAGTCCGTTGCTCGACGATCGAGCCATCATCGCCTGCATCGAGAATCCCTCTGCGATCTTCGAAGCGGGCGAGCCACCACGGATCGCGGCCGAACTGGAGACGTTGGATTTAAGGGCACGGGATTCGCGGCATGTCCTATATTCCCTCACTAGGCGGCTATCTTGTGATCAGTGGCCCGGTCACGCGCGAGCAGGTTCACTTCCAACTCTGGTTCTGGAGCGGACGGTCAGGTGAGCCGCCTCGCCGTGTCACCGTTCCGGGCTTGCAAGGCTTCGAGCACGCTGAAGGAGTTAGTCCCGCCGTAATCGATGGCCGGCAACGAATCGTGATCGTCAGCGATGACGGAAACCGGAAAGAAGGAAGCTTCGCCCACTATCTACTACTTGATCCAGGCCAACTGAAGATTGTGCCTTGATCCGGCGACAGAAAGCAGGGAACCCCAGTATAAAATCCGAAGCGAACGGTGGCCAGTAAAATAATCGAAGGACGAAGTACGGTCTTTACATTGGTGATTCGGATGCCGCAGCATAATCCAACACACGTTTTCACCGGATCGCTTACGCTCTTGGCCAAGTTGGCGTTGGCCTATTTTGGAAATCTGACAGGCTGGTTTTGGTCGGAAGTACGCGTTACGGTATCTGGACCGCCCACGACGGGATCAAATGACATGGTTCGGCCAACTCCGGTCATTTCCCTAATCGCAGTGGATGACAGGAATGCTATTTAGCCGCAGGATGTCCGCGTCCCGCAGGACTCAAAGATGAGCGGCCTCCTCAAACAGGCGGGCGGCAACCACGGGCGTCGCCGGAAAATTGGAGTTGCCATTCGCGAGCACAATCACGCCTACCTGGTCTTTCGGCCGGAAGTACATCAGCGTATTCACGCCTGGGTCTTCACCGTCATGCCCGACAACAATGTCACCGCCCTGCCGGATGCTGAACCAGAGCATGCCGATGGTGGGATCGAGCGATGGGTATTGTGGTGTTAGCATCTGCCGCACCATCGCCGGCGCGAGCAGGCGCACGTCCAGGTATTCGCCGCCATTCAAGACCATGGGGAGGAAACGTGCGAGTTGTGGCGCGCTCGTGCGCAACGTACCAGCCAGGTAATCGGGGAAGCCCTGATGGCCGAGTTCCACGAAGCCACCGCCGTACCAGGCTTGCGGAATTGCGATATGCGAGAGGTCAAGATCGGCGAGCCGGTAGGAGGTCTCACTCATGCCGAGGGGCGTGAAGATATGCTCGCGGCAGTAACGGTCGAAGGGCTCACCGCTTGCCACCTCCACCGCCAGCGCGCCCAGCGCGGCGGCCTGGTTCGAGTACGTGAAGGCGGTACCGGGCGCGTTTCTGGCGAAGTTGGCCTCCTTCGAGTACCAGGTGCCACCTGAGGTTAGGTAGCCGCTAAACCAGTCGCGGAGCGAGACCGGCGCATCGGCATTCTCGACGCTGTGTGCCTTGATCACCGGCCAGTTATCCACGATGCCGGATACGTGTCCAAGGAGCATGCGGAGCGTGATCGGCTGGTCAGGAAAATTCGGGTTGCGCACCTTGAAGGGCAGTGCCACGCTGACATCACTATCGAGTGCAAGTCGGCCTTGCTCCAGCAAGCTGTAGGATCGTCCACCGCGAGCACGGTTTTCGAGAGCGAGGCGAAGTCGAAAAGGGTGTCGGGCGTAACCGGTTGCGTGGCGGCGGCATCGCGGAAGCCATAGGCACCCTGCCAGGCGATCGCCCCGTCCTTCACAATCACTGCCGACAGCCCCGGCGTGTGCGACAACTGCATCTGCGTCAGGATGAAACGGTCGAGCGGCGATGGACCGATGGGCGGTGTGGCGGACGCTGGCATTCCCGATGCACAGACAACACACAGGGCAAACACAAGACAATGCGTGCGACTTCTGATGAACTGAAACACCTCAAAGCTTATGGCAAGTTTCGGCCAACTCCTGTCCTAAACGGACGTCCTGCGAAGGGCAACTACGCAAGCAATTCCGAACGTTTCCGGAATGCTGTTATGGACTTCAACTATCGGCTACTGCCTTATGTGCACGGATAACGTCTGAGGTGAGCTACCGTGGCCGTAAAAGCGAAGACGGATAGCCGCGTTTATTCAGCGTGACTTTGCTTCAGGGACTCCGGTCCTCCCAGTCCTCCCACTCCACCGTGTGGGTCTTGAGATAGCTGCTGACGGCCGCACCAATGGTTGGAAAGAAAATCTCATCGCCAGCCCGCGCAAAAAGTCCGAATCGCTTCAGCTTGTCCTTGACGGGATCCTTCATCTCGGCAAAGCACAATTCGATGCCCGCCGCGTGCAAGATCTCGTCCAGCTCATCCAGCATGTCGGCGGAGGTGACGTTGACGCTGGTCACCGGTTCCGCCGCTACGACCAGCCAGCGCACCGGCGTGGGCGATGTGGCCAGCGCGTCCAGCACTCGGTTATGAAACAGCTTGGCGTTGGCGAAAAACAGGGGTGCATCCCAGCGAAACAGGACCAGGCCGGGGATGAGGCGCGCGTCGGGATGACGCGTGATGTCGTGGTAGCCCCTGACGCCTTCGGCACGACCCAGCACCGCGGAGTACGGGCGCCAGCCATCCCACAGAAATTCGATGACGGCAATCACGATCGCCAGGCCGATACCCGGAATCGCCCCGAACACGGCCACGCCGACCGTACAGACAACCGACAGCCAGAACTCCCAGCGCTGGATGCGGTAGATCCGCCGCAGGTCGGCGAATTCAAACAACCCCATGGCCGAAGCGATCACAACACCGGCCAGTGCGCTGGTAGGTAAGTTCCGCAGCAGATCTGGCGCCACCACCAGTAGCAAGGCAACAGCGAGCGCGCCGACCACTCCAGTCACCGGGTTCTGGCGCCTGCGGCCTCGGCCACAGGCGTGCGCGACGAACTGCTGCTGATCGGAAAGCCCTGAAAAAATCCGGCAGCCAGGTTGGCAACGCCGAGCCCCACCATCTCCTGGTTTGGGTCGACATAGCTACGGGTCCGCGCCGCATAGACACGCGAGAGCACGCTGGTGTCGGCGAACGAAACAAGCGCGACGGCGCAGCCGCCGATCAGCACGGGGACGATATCGGCGGTGGTGATCCACGGGATAGCGAATGCAGGCAGACCTTGCGGGACGACCCGAGGACCGACACGCCTGCATGCGCAGCAAGATCCAGCGCGCCGACAGCGACTGTCGCCCCGACCACGGCGATCAGGATACCCGGCACGCGCTTGCTGCCCTTGAGCAGTAAAATCACCGCCAGGGTGCCTGCGCCGACCGTGAACGTTGTCCAGTTGGCCATTCCATCCAGCACCGCAGAGGCGATGGCCCATAAGTTTCTCAGCGGTCCGCTGCTCTCATCGAAAAGCCGAATAGCTTGGGCAGTTGGCTGATTAATACCGTCAGCGCAATGCCGTTCATGTAGCCGTAGCGGATCGGCTTGGAAAGCAGTTCGGTGATGAAACCGAGGCGCGCCAGGCCAGCCGCGATGCACACCAACCCGGACACGATGGCCATCATGCCGGCCAGGGCGATGGCACGCAGGGGATCGCCGCCAGACTGCTGCAAGACTACGGCGAGGATGACCGCGACCAGCGCAGAGTCGGGACCCAGCACCAGAATGCGACTGGGACCGAACAGTGCATAAGCCAGCAGCGGGATGATCGTTGCATAGAGGCCATAGATGCCCGACACCCGATGCCACCGCGTAGGCGATGCCCACGGGCACCAGCATCGTGGTCAACACCAGCCCGGCCACGATGTCATGATGAAGCCAATCCAACTCGTACCCGCGCAAGATTTGAGTCCTGGAAGCCAGCGCGTCCAACCGATCTGGTCGGCTGCCTGCGGGCGGCCGATACGACCCGGTTGCGGGGGTGGCAGGAAGGAACCGAATTACTCATGGGACAGCGCTAGCCCTGAATGTGGGTACGACATCGGACTAGAATGATAAACGGCTTGGTTCCTTTCGGGATACAACGATTGATCGACCAGCACTATGCGAAATGTTGACATTCTGATTTAACATCAGTGATACCCGTAAAACCTAATGATACTAATAAATCAGAATGACACATCATTGCTGGCCCTGTATATCACCGGGCACATAGGAGTACGTTGTATGGTTAAGTCTCTGATTATGCAGGCACCCTTAGTAACTCGGTGTTCCACCCCTCGGACATCTCTGCAGCTAGCGGGAACGCGGTTGTACATGCCGTGGTTGCTTTCCAGATACTCGGACTGCATCTCACTCAGACATCATGTGCCGGCTGGGGCGTGGCTCGTGCGAAGGTAGCATCTGTTAGCCCGGGATATATCAAAAAGCACTGCGAAAAGGGAACGACCGGAACTGCATAGTTGTCCTTCGCTGGTCGCCCGTGTAGGGCATCAGCGCACGGGCGAGCCCGCGCGCCGCTACCGCGACTTTCACTATCGCACGCGCAAATCCTGGTCGCGCCGGCATCGAGTGATCGGCAAGGCGGAGTATCTGCCCAAGGGTACCAATCCGCGCTTCGTGGTGACGAATCTGCTGCTTCAGCGCGCCGGCGCTCAGCGCCTGTACGAGCAGCTCTACTGCACGCGCGGAGAGATGGAGAACCGGATCAAGGAGCATCAGCTGGGGCTGTTCGCTGACCGCACCAGTGCCGCGACGCTGCGGGCGAATCAACTGCGACTGTACTTCGCCTCGTTTGCCTATGTGCTGATGCACGCTCTGCGTCGTCTCGGGTAGCAAGGCACCAAGCTCGCGCGCGCGCAGTCGACCACGATCCGGCTGAAGCTGCTGAAGATCGGTGCTCGCCTGAAGATCACGGTGCGCAAGCTCTGGTTGTCGTTCTCTGAGGCGTATCCGTATGCGAACGCCTTTGCGCAGATCCTGGCGAACCTGCGTTGCCATCCCCTGTGGACTGCCTCTGGACAGACCCACCAGGTTTCGCCGAGTACAGCGTCGCTCCGATCAGTACGCGCTGAGGATAAGCCACGTCCTGGGCCTGGCAGAACGCCGAAAAAACCCCCGCCAAGGACCATGATCCTTGGCGGCGATAGAGAAAATGGTGCACGCTCGTCCCGAAACGACGTCCACCGCGCCCTTCAGCCCCTCACCCTCGTCGCAGATCAACCCGATTCCCGCCCATTCGCTGAATCGGTGACGGCTGCGGGTTAGTGGGAGGGGATAGGGGACTTCCTTACCCGTGGATGATCTGTTGGCAGATAGTAAAAAGGACGTTTATTCGGCCGATACTCTACCAACAGGGCTTGGACTTTCCTTTGATCGCCCTTGGGTGGGAATGGCGGCCGGGCCGGTCGACTGTGACCGCCGAATTAAACGGAGAGCAATGTCATGAACCGACTCATATCATCGGTGTTTCTGACCGTCGCTTTGGCCGGCTGCGCGGCCGACTTGGCAAGTACGTCGGCCACCGAGGCCGCGCTCAATGCCCAAGAGGCAAAGCAGGCCCAACAGTTGACGGACCAAGTCCGGAGTCAGCTCAACGCAGCGATGCGGACCGAGCAGGACAGACTGCAGCAGGCCGAAAAGGCGTCGAACCCGTAAGGGTCCGCCGAAATGGCTGGTTAGCCGCCCCTAGATGGCCGTTTGACTACTTGACCCGCTGGGGTCACAGGGTACCGGGAACTGCGCCAACGCGGTGTGTCAGTGCGTGAAGCGTGGAACACCAGCAAGTCGGCGACCCACGGCCCGTGGCGGCTGTCGAAGACGGGGGCATTGGTGATGGCGCTACCCTTGCGCTTCTTCAACAGCATGGGACTACCCAGCCTTGTGCCACGGTAGGAATTCAATTCATCGACCCGCCGGATACGTGATCCGTACGTCCGGTGGTGTGAGAGGGAGGAGCCGTAAGGCTTCTTCCTATCCCGATTACGAATGACCGGTTTTGCATTGCTGCCCTTCGCGGGTCGCATCTGTAGGTCATGAATTGGGCCGATCCCGGTCCTACACGAGACGCTTATATAAGATTTCGTTAAAGGACGGGAGTCGACCCTACTCGGACATCCAGCATTTCGGGCTTCATGTCGTGTTTGTACTGAAACAAGACGTTTACCGTCCTTCCATTGACAGTCTGCGCGGCTGATCTACGCCTTCTGAAGGCCACGCGGTGTAATGCCGGCGGTTCAGTCATAAAATGCTTGGCCTGTAGCACTGAAGAAGCATCGAACTGCATCCCATGTCAATTCAAAGGAACGTGGAGGATATAAAAGTCCCTCAGCCGCTGAAAAATATTCCTCGGTGTTTCCCCTTCCTGCGGAGGGGACTTCAGCCGCCTGGCCGGTGGTTCGGACCGCGTGCTGGCTAACATCGTGTTGATGCTGTCTTTCATCGCCAGCAGGCGTCTGTCACCGGGCCGGACACGCAGAGCGCGGGTTATATACTGGTTTGCCTTGAATTTATCTTCGCGCTGAATAGCATGTCTTGTCAGCGTGACATAACGTTCCACAATTTTCTTCAATCCGTCGTGAGCCTCAGCGTTACCCGGCTCCTGTGACAGCACTTGCTGATAATAACTGTAAGCGCTGCGATGCGCCGGGATCATTAGGCGGTCCTCTCTCAGGGCTTCTCCTGCCTGCTCCAGCAGCTTGGCGATTCTCTCATTGACTGAACCGCTGATACCACCGCTTGCCCGCTAGAGAGCGGCTGACGTGAATCGCGAGTAGCGGGCGTTACATCGCGTGCTGCAGGGCCGGAACCGTCCCTCATCGCCGTGTTGACGGCAGGTCGTGCTGATTCCGCTGTACGCGCGGGTTCAGCGACCTGGATCTGACCCTCTGAACTCAATGTGTCCGGCCGTGGCACCGGGCGATTTTTCATCGCCACGGAAGTGACAGACTGTGCGCTGTCCTGGACACCCGGTTCAGCATCATGCCCAGCAGGCTGCACTGCTTACCCGACCCCCTGTCACCTTGTCCACCTACGGCTGGCGATTCCTCGACTGCTGTCGAAGATACGAGCGTGGACTGTTGCGATACCCGCCTCGTAATTTTGATGCCGGTCTTCCCGTGTATCGCGACCCCAACCCGAGCAACCTCTCCGTCCGCCTCTTGGGCAGACGTCTCGCCGGGATGATTCTGTCCCTGCAACTCCGGCTGGGAACCTTGCGGGCTGGCTGACTCGCGGCTCTCACCGGCATAAGTCGCGGACGGTCCCTGTTGCACTGGCGGTGAATTCACGACAAACATACGACTTTGTTCAATGACGTGGCGCCCGATATAGTAGGTCAGTGCCACCGCGGCTACGGTAACGGCCACCACGACGCCCAACAACACCGTGGGTCCCTCTACATAATGCCTTTTGGACATGGAGTACACATCTCGTGACTTTCTTGACTTATTGTTGTTTACCGCGAAGCATTTTTATTGTTTAACTATATCACGATAATCGCTGCCGCTGAGAAGATGAAGAATGCGTGTCAGGCAAGCGGCCCGACGGCGGTGTACGGCGTCTCGCTGCTCGGAATGAATACAGCCAACACTTGGGTCTCAGGCGGAATACAAACCAGCATCATGGGGACCCCACCGGTACGGGCGTATTTGAATCTGTCGCGCCGATAAAATGCATAAGGCTTCTTCGCAGGTTTTCTGACTGCGCAAGGACGACTTTTATTGGCTCGTCACCGGCGTGAGGCCAAATCAACATGACCGCCACCATATCCAGGCCGTACCAGGACCAAGCAGGCCGAGTCGGGTCGCTGCTTGGAGGGGGTACGACTTCGCGCCGAAGTCCGAGGTCCCAGGCCGCGCTGATGCCGACTGTGCTGCTCCGTGGAAGACTGACGATCCGGAAACCTGACGTATGCACTGGGTCCGGCAATGTCGTCCGGCAGTCTCCCTCCCTCCCCATGCTTTCCACGGCGGGTGGGGTCTGATTGCTGGATAAGCAAATCCTGAAGGACCTGAATCGACCCTACCCAGACGTCCAGCGTCTTGGGCTTCATGTCGTGTTTGTACTGAAGTCAGACATCCTTCTCAGGTTGCCGGGTCCTGTCAGTCCGTATACAGTCGGAAGAGGGCTATGACCACGTGATACCAACGTCAATTACCAGAACTACCCGGGCCAAATGAACAGCAAACGTACAAACAAATTTGAATTGTTGATTGAGGAACTGACCAAACCCCTCGATGGTCAGTACCCGCGTCCATGGATGACGGATTTGAAAGATCCGATGTCGGCAGATGTCTTCATCGTTGGAGCGAATCAGGCTATGACATATGATGTTTTGCGCCTCACGCACAAGCGCCACCTGGATGCCTTGTTCAATCGTAATGGGGAGTCTTGTCGTAGCCTATATGATGAGATGACAAACCATAGGAGTTCACATACGCGTAAGAATATTGATGGACTTCGTAAGGTTCTCGAACGCCAGGGTGTATGCAACGTTCTCGAAACGAACGTCATCTGTTACTCGACGCCGATGAGTGAAGACCTGAAACGCCCGGGCAACAAGGGCGGGGCCGCGCGAGGAACTGAGATCTTTGAAAACTTGCTTCGCTATATTCGTCCACGGGTCATGATTGTTCACGGAGCTGGTGCTGCTAAGGAATTAGGCAGAGTGCTCGGCTCGCTGCCAGACGTTCCAAAGGACCCTGGGCAGGTCGTATTTACCCGAGATGCCGAAAGAACGATATTTGTGATTCCGTCGCTTGCTCCTCCCGAGTGGAACAAATGGCATAAATGGGCGGAACCGTATCAGGCGAAAATTGCAAAGGCGGTTGCAAAGGAACTCGCGACACCCAATGACGCGCCTGAAATGGATGCCGAAAGAAACATCGAAGTGAAGAAATATGACGCGGCACTGAGAACATTGCGAGGTAAACGCTTTATTAGCGTGCAGCAGACTGGTAAGAGCGAGCGCTGGCTACTCAACTTGCGAGTAAATGAAGCTTTTGAACTCGCACAGGACCTGCTAACCATGGTCGACTGGTATCACAAGGTGACTATTGGCTGCTTAAAGGATAATCGAGATCCAAGGCTGCCTGACAAAAAATAGATTAGTCGTCAGACCCGATAGTGACCATCTAACGTAGTGCGCCTTAATGTCCGAAGTTGCTGCACAGTTGCCCTCCGCTGGTCGTCCGTGTAGGTCAGGAGTTGGCCGATCCCTGTCCTACATGAGACGCTTATATAAGATTTCGTTAAACGGCGTGAGTCGACCCTAACTTGCCGTTCCGGATATCCCTGGGTACGGCAAGAATGTACTATAAGCGGCCGTTCCCAGATCGGACTCTGTTAAGTGGTTATTGGCAGAAATATTTGATTGGCCCACCAAGTAGAATTCCAATAACGATATTCTGTGCGGCACTTTACGATGTTAAGGCAGCTTGCTGTAAAACCCTGTGCTGTATAAAGTGCATGCTTTTGGTCGTGTTCGTGAAGAATCTGCCTTTGACTCAATCAAATCGAAGGAAACTAGTTGGCCAGCTAACCAGGCAGAAATGCAGTATGTTGAAAACCTCACGAATACTGTTCGCGCTGCTCATGATAAGTTCTTCGGTACTGGTGCAAGGTCAGACTGTGAGCAGCCCGGGACCTGGCTGCGAGTTTCCCGACTCGGTGCGTCATTCCCGGCCCGGTGTTGGGCAAGGTGCCACCGAGGTCCGGGTCGGTGTCTATCTGATAGATATTCCCAAGATCGATGACGCCGACCAGAGTTACGTCGCCGATATCTTCCTGCGCTACGAGTGGAAGGATGCGCGGCTGGTCAACGGACGGGATGCGCCCTGCACGGTGCCGGCAGGGGATATCTGGAATCCGGGTGTATTAGTGACGAACCAGCGCAGCGTGCAGCGCCAAATGAACGATGTGGTGGAAGTACAAGCCGACGGCTCCGTGCGCTATGTGCAGCGCTTTTATGGGACCTATTCTCTGCCGCTCGATCTGAGCCGCTTTCCCTTCGATAGCCAGGAGCTGCCCGTCACACTCGTGGCGCGTTTCAGGCCTGAGGACCTGAAACTGGTTGTGGATGAGCAGCTCTTCGCGGTAGCGGAGCATCTCTCCAGCCCCAACTGGTCGATCGGCAGCCCTAAAGCATCGACCGGCGAGTACCGGGTGCAGCCGGGCCGTTCGATTACGCAACTGAAAATCCTGTTTCCGGCCAAGCGGCGTTCGGGCTACTACGTGTGGAAACTGATCGTGCCCATGTCGTTTGTGGTATTCATGTCCTGGGCAGTGTTCTGGCTCAGCCCCCAGAACATCGCGCCGCGTACCGGCCTATCGGCCACCTCTATGCTCACCCTGATCGCATTTCGTCTGGCGTTAGGTTCCAGCCTTCCACCGATTCCCTACCTGACCGAACTCGACGTTTTCACCATCGGCGCCACCGTGCTGGTGTTCGCAGCGCTGGCGCAGGCGGTGGTGACCACTGCGCTGTGGGAGAGGGAGCGGAAGCAGTTGGCGCAGCGCCTGAACTCTGTCTCAAGGGTGCTGTTTCCAGCGGCGTTAGCCGTGCTGCTGGTGCTGTCTTTCAGCCGCTTTAAGATTTCGGTGTGAGGGGTATAGTTTACACGGGGCGTCTATACGATAAGATTAAACACCCTTTTTCCCTGGGCCTACGGGTAGTTCACGCGTAACTGGACCAAAGGAGCGCAGCGACGGACCCGACGAAGGAACTTCTCGCGAAGATTCAGGTTGCTTCTATGACGACAGGAAGTTCGTGTTCGTTTGCTGTTGACACCGCGCGAACGAAGATGGCATGCGCCTTCTCCAGGTACTCACGATCAGCCCCCGGGGGCACGGCTTCGATCAACGGGGTGATTCCCTCAAGTTCACGACCCAGGCCCTGGCAACTGCCGATAAGCCACCAGGCAGCCTCGCTGGATGCGGCGGGTTGGGGATAGTCAACCGGCAACCAGAACCCCCGGTTGTCCGAGTGTCGCATCAGGTGCGGATAGCGCGTCTGCTCACCGCGGTAGACCTTCATCAGGCTCAGGTGGTCTCTGGGGTCCTCAAGCAATACAAACTCTTTCTCTATGGGATATTCATGCCACGCGGCAAGCGAGCGGAGCGCGTGAAGCATGCGTCGCTCCGTGCTCTCGGTGAACGCAACACCGCCCTCGTCCGGCCATCGCACTTCCACCCCGAGGGTCTGTGTCAGGCTCTCCTGGATGGCCTTTACCCGCTCTTCCGCCTGTTGATGGCTGGCACCGGCATGCTGTTCCCCATCCGCGGATAACAATGCGGGCTCGATCTTGGCGGCAAGGTAAAGCACCAGCGGCATGACATAGACATTGAAAAGCATGCCTGGAATCATAGGAGACTCAGGGGCCAATTACCACTGAACTCTTGTGGTGGGCGGCCTCGACATTCTCGGTTGCTGGTATCAACATACGCGTGACAGATGGCGCATATCGATGAGCACGGAGCCAAGTGCGAAGCTACGGTGGACTGGGGTGATGATCGTCGTTCGAAGGACTAGGGAGAGGGTGTGCGTCATAGGTTAAATGTCTGGAAGGCTGCGGATCCCGGACATCCGTATTCGGGTGACGGACTCTGGAAGGTCGTCAATGATCTGGAACATCTGGATAAACTGCTCGACAGGTGATCCGTCGTTACGCATAAAGGAAAGGCCGGTGGCAAGTGATAGTCGCTGACATTTGCCACCGGCCCTTGTTGTTTCTTTGCGCTCAATCAGGGTAAGCGTTAATCAGATAAAGGGCCTGCAGTACTTCTGAGGGTTGCGCGTCCGGACCGAACCAGTGCACGAAAATCTGGTCCAGTGCGGCACCACGGTAGACGTCGGCAAGTGCGCGATTGACCGCCAGGCGGAAATCGGCGTCACCGCGCGGTAGGGCGAAACCGTAGGGGTCCACGGAAAACATTTCCTTCAACATCGCGTAACGGCTCGGATCCTTAGATTCGGTGACCTGGTCGATCAAAACCAGTCGGTCGCCGGCATAGGCGTCGGCCTTTCCGGATTCCAGGGCTGCCATTCCCTCTTTTGCATCCTTGATCTTCACCAGCTCCGCCTTGATGTGCTTGCGTTCCAGCGCTTTAAGCAGGCGCTGCTCGGTGGTGGTTCCGGACAGGACTGCCACCTTTTTGTCCGCGAGACTGATTAGCCCATGAATGCCGGACTTTTCGAGCACTAGCACCCCACCGGATTCCACGAAGACCGGGTTGCTGAAATCGACTTTTTCCTGGCGTCCCAGAGTAATCGAGGTTGTGCCGCAATCGATATCCGCATCTCCCTTTTCCACCATGCTCAGGCGCTCAGGGGTATTGCCGGCCCGCCATTCTATCTTGATATCGTCATTGCCGAGTTGTTTTTCCAGGCTTGTCACGATTTCCTGGCAAAGATCGATGGAGTAGCCGGCGGGTTCGCCGCCTTTGGTAAAGCTGAAGGGCGCGCCAGCAGTGTCGTACGCAATGGTGATCGTCTTGCTGCTCTTGATCTTTGCAAGCGTATTCGGGGTCTTGCCTGCCATCGCCGGTTGCCAGACCAGCGTCGTCAGAACCAGCAGGCCAATAAGTCGTCTCATGATGTTTCCGTCTCCTTGGTTATGTTACTGATGGCGAAAACAATCGCCTAGCGTTGGGGCCGCAAGCTTACACGTTTCTTCGGGCAGATCGAATCCCCCGATCCCGAGAACGGGAAATACTTGAGAAAATTGTCTTCATTCACCACTTGCGATAACAAAGGCGGCGGCCTGCGGGTCGCCGTTTTTGTTTGCTAAAAATGTCCGAAGTTGCGGCATTCCTGCCGTTCGCCAGTCATCCGGTAAGGGCAAGTTGTGGCCGAACCTTGCCGTTTAGCAGCATACAGGGTGGTGCAGCTACCTGAATGCGTACTTCCGACTCTATATAAACCTTCGCGACTATCACCTCAGATAGTCTTTTGTACGTAGTTTCCACAATGCCTATGACTCCGCGATTTTGTTAGGCTTGGTCTAACCTGACTTTCGCAACTCAAGCAGGATTTTGCTGATATTCGGTGTGATCGCGAGCGTAAATGCTTGACCTGTAAGGTCTTGTGATTTTAATTTTTGGTTGGGTACAGACCTTGGTGCTTGCAAGCTGCGCGAGAGCAGGTAGTCTTTCTGCATGTACCTGAAGTGTCATCGACGATTCAAGGACGGCAAGGAGCATCGCTACTTCAGCATTGCGGAGAAGCGACGGGTTGCGCGCGGAACGGTTGATCGACACATCTTGTATCTGGGTGAGATCAACGACTCGCAGCGCGCCGCGTGGCTGAAGCAGATTGAAGTGCTGGATGACCACGCGCAAACGCGCACGTTGGCGTTGTTTGCGGACGATGTCAGTGTGCCCCCGCATGCCGCAGCGTGCGGTGCCAGGTGCGACTGGGTGAATTCCGGTTGCATCGACCACGGCAGTGGGGTGCGTGTTGGGCGTTTGTGCAGTTGTGGCGGCAACTGTAGTTGGATGATTCTGGCGACCTCGGCTGGTGGAATCGCGCGAGGGCACGGATCGGCATCAGGTGTTGATGGTGCTGGTGGCGTATCGACTGATTTATCTGGGCAGCGAGTGGCGTCTGCATCGGGAGTGGTTTGAATGCAGCGCGATGGGCGCTGCAGGTGTTTTTGCAGCATCGCTGCAGGATTTGTTCGGCGCCTCGTTCGATGTGCTGCTGTATGACTTGACGAGCACGTACTTTGAGAGCGATCCGCCGTTTGCCGAGGGCGACAAGCGCCGCTTCGGGTATTCGCGCGATCATCGCCTGGATTGCCTTAAGTGGTGATCGCGCTGATTGTCACACCGGAAGGGTTTCCGCTCACCTACGAAGTGCTGGCGGGCAACACGGCGGACGCGACGACATTACCGCGGTTCCTGGAGCGCATTGAAGCGCTGTACGGCAAGGCGCGCCGTGTCTGGGTGATGGATCGGGGCATTCCCACGGAGGCGCACCTGGCGCTGATGCGTGAACGCGGTGCCCAGTATTTGGTGGGGACGCCGAAGGGCGTCTGAATCGACTCGAAGCCGATCTTGCCGCCTGTGGCTGGCAGCAGGCACGCGAACAGGTGCAGGTAAAGCTCTTGGCGCAGGACGATGAACTCTACGTCTATGTGAAGAGTCAGGCGCGTGTGCACAAAGAGCGCGCCATGCGCCAGCAACGGCTGCGGCGCTACCTCGCGCGATTGCACGCGCTCAAGCAGCAACGCCCGCGCTACTACACGCTGCTCACCAAGCTCGGCGCTGCACAAGCACTTGCTGGGCGAGCGGTCAGTCTGGTCAAACTGCGCTTGCCCGAGGCGCCGGATAAACAGACCCGCACGCAACGTACCGATTTCGACTCTCGGCTGGATCGCGCCAGGCTGCGCACGGTGCGCAAGCGCGAAGGCCGCTACCTGCTACGCTCCAACCTCACCGCCACCGATCCGGCGCAATTGTGGCAGTTCTATTTGCAACTGGTGGAAGTCGAAGCGGCATTCAAGAATCTGAAAAGCGAATTGGCCATTCGGCCGATCTTCCATCAACGCGAGGATCGCATCGAAGCGCACATTTTTGTGTGCTTCCTCGCGTACTGCGTGCAAGTCACTCTGAGTCACCAACTCAAACAGCGAGCACCCGGACTTACCGCCCGGCAAGCACTCGACAAACTCGCTGCCATTCAGATGCTTGACGTGCACTTCCCCACCACCGATGGGCGCGAACTCATCTTCACCCGCCACACCGAGCCCGAAGCCGATCAACTACTCGTTCTCGCGCAACTGAAGTGGACACTGCCGCCACAGGCCCCGCCCAGGATTACCGCGAAGAACACGCTGGCGATGCAAAAATAAGTTGGCAAATGTAGGACAGACCTTTGAGGCTCCCCGCTCGAAATTTCAAGCACTTATCTGTCGCTGCATGGTTGAGTAGCGAAAGTCAGGCTAACAAACGAGAATGGAAATGATGTTCTGGCTGGGAATGACTAATAATTTTGATTTACTGAGACTCCACCGTGTATCGATCTCGTCTATGGGGCGCACTCAGCGCCGGTATGTTGCTGTTCATTTCAACGTTGACCCAGGCAGCGCTGGTGGGCCGTCTGGAAACCTTACCGGGTAGTGGTGTCTATCAAGCCTATTACGACACGGTGCTGGATATTACCTGGCTGGCTAACGCGAATCTGGCCGTCACCAATACCTTCGGCGTCGCCGGTATCAACGCCGACGGCACCATGAACTGGAACACCGCCAACTCCTGGATCGCGGCCATGAACACTGACGGAGGCACGGGCTATCTCGGCTACAACGATTGGCGGCTCCCGAAGGTAAGCCCAATCGATGGTTTGGCCTTTGATTACAGCCTTGCTTACAACGGTACGACGGACATTGGCTACAATATCAGCGCGCCGGGGACGGTCTATGCGGGGGCAACGGGCAGCGAGATGGCCTACATGTATTATAACAACCTGAGTCTGGCGGGTTATTTCAACACGAGCGGCGTCGAAACGGGATGTTCAGGCAGTCCGCCCTACTGCCTGACCAACACGGGTCCGTTTTTCGAATCTGCAGAACAACGTCTACTTGTATAGTACGGAGTACGCGCCCATTACCAACTTCGTGTGGTTCTTCCTCTTCAGCGACGGTGGCCAGAGCGGCTACGATAAGTCCACTAGCTTCAGTGTGTGGGCTGTACACCCGGGTGATACCGTTCCGCTACCTGCCGCCGCTTTGGTCTTCGGCTCCGGCCTGCTGGGGCTGATTGGGATAGCCAGACGCAGAAATCGTCTTAACGACTTAGAGTGCGATTGCGGTGGAAGCAACGGGTGATGTACGACCATGTGCCGGCCAAATCCTCGATCCGATTCCCACGCCTGGCTGTCCACGGCCTATCACGAGGCCGGGCATACGGTGGCTGTCTTGCTGCTCGGGCGGAGGCTATTCATGGTCGAAGTCAGTTCACCTTCGACAGGCGCTACATGGAGCTGATCTTTACCCACATCTTTTCAGAGCACAAGGAAATTGAGGGCATGGTGGCAAATTTGATGTTAGATTTTCAGGTAGCCGCAGCCCCATGGTAGAGAATCATAGGCGCGTTCGATATCGGCCAATCGCGCCATGCCGCGCCAGAGTACTTCCGTGCCCGGATGACCATCGCCACTGCGTCCGAGATGACCTCCCAGTTTGCCCAGCAATCGCACGGCTTCATTCAGGTTTGGCGGCAACTCGGGCGGCGTTTTGGTTTTGTTCACGAAGGTGATCAACGCACGCCACTCCGAGTCGGTGAAGTACACGGTGCAGGGCACCTCGGGGGTGTGCTCGCCAAGCAGGGTCAGATAGAAGATGCGCCACGCCACCATGAGATCGATTGCCAGGCAGTTGCTCAGACGATGGCTGTTCTCCAGTTGCCGCGCCTCGACGCGACAACCGCTCTTGAGGATACGGTGATAGACCTCGATGCCCCAGCGGCGCGCATACCAAGTCAGACGTTGGAACGCGTCGTCCTTGTGCTCGACCTCCACTCTGGTGAGCAGCATCCATTCCAGGGCTTCCACTCCAGCCGGCGGATTGATCTCCTGGGCCAACACCGCCCACACCGGCACCGGCGCCAGTTGGGGGCGGCGCGCCGGGGGCTTGAGGATAACAGCGGCCGCGCGCACTGCCAAGCGTGCCTGACGTGCCGCCCGTTTCTCATTCGGCGGGATCAGCAACTCGCGCTTGCCGATGACGGGTTGTTGCTCCAGCACCCGCCACAGCGACTCATGGGTGTCTTCATCACCGAGGACTTGGCGGTTGCGCGAGCGCTCGGCGCGGATCAGCAACTGCGCCCCATGCGCCGTCCTGGCCTGCGCGGCGAACACTTCGTGGATATCCGCCTCGCGATCGGCCATCACCACCAGTACGGTGTTGCGGCAACGCTTCTGCACCGCCGAGACCGCTTGATAGCTCTCGACCCACTTGAAGCTCTCTTTGTCCTCGATGGGTTTGCTGTGGCGCTCATGACGGCTGCCAATTCCCGTGCGAGCCCAGCATTGCAGGTCCAGCAGCCCCAACGGCGTGCCCTCGGGGGTGAACGCCAGCGTGTCGTGCACCATCAGCCCTCGCACCTGCTCGCTGTCGGTGCCGATCGGTCCCAGACCGTCGGTATGGGGATGGGTGCTGTAATTGAGTGTGGTGGTGTCCTGTGCCACCAGCACCAGAGGCGCCTCACGCACGCGCGCCTCGGTGGCCGCGTAATGCGACGTCAGGATCGCCGGCCACCGCACGTTTTCGTTGTCCAGAAACCGGTACGCCGCCTTGGCCGCCATCGCCGAGCCACAGGCCTGGGGAATGTTCGCCGTCGGCTTGTCGTAGAACATGCCGGTCATCTGCAGCAGTCTGGCGGTCAAACGCGCATCGCCCATGTTCGCTCCTCCCAGTTCCGCCTCTATCCAGTCACGCGGTGCGCGTGGCAATGGCGCGGACGCGACGCGCACCTGACCATCCGCCTCGCGACACAATTGGCTCTGCCAAGCCCGCGACAGCGGCAGGACATACACGTCCTTGATGCTCGCCCCCGTGCCTTGCCGGCCGCGCCCTGCGCTGGTTCCGACCCACGTCCAATTCGCCGCACGGTAACAGGTTCCGGCAAAACGGCCGCGCTCCACATACGTCTCCAGCAG
This sequence comes from uncultured Gammaproteobacteria bacterium, assembly GCA_963773065.1. GTDB lineage: Bacteria > Pseudomonadota > Gammaproteobacteria > UBA9214 > UBA9214 > CAVQCA01. The sequence continues at coordinate 273,804 of CAVYZN010000008.1, read as the reverse complement.
CACCGGAGCATACCCATACACCTGCTCCCAGTCTTGCGCCAAGCGGGCTTGGGCGCGTGCCAGCACCCACGATGCCAGACACTTCACCTGGACGCTCGGCGCAATCAGAAAACGACTGTTGTTCACTACCAGCGGGTGATTGCGCTGGCGTGTCGCCTCGGTCCAACCGATCCAACGGTCGCGACAGTCCACGCGAAGCGCACACGCGCTGTAGCTCAAGCCCCCGAGCCAGCCGTAACGGCTGCTACGCACCAGATAACGCAACTGCGCACCGCACAGCGGCCCGCCCTTCAAGTAATGATGCGCATCGAGCATCCCGCGCCACAGCGCCGACAAGGCGTTCGAGGTGACGCGGATGATCTCCACCTCGCCCAACTCCGCCAGCGTGCAGTGCACCTCGGCGATGGGTGGGCATGCCAGCGCTTGCCGCGCCTCCTGGAAGGCGTAGCGACGCGTAAGTGCTGGCAACTTGACCGCGCCGCGCCGATGCAATTCCAGCAAGCTCTTGCGGCAACTCATCTCCTGCGGTCGGCCGCTCGCGTTGCGCCACTCCATCCACTCGCACACGCGCAGCGACAGTTGCCGTCGCGAAATGTTCGGCTCCGCATTCACCGTCTCGGTGATGCGCGACAGAATGTCCGGCGAAAATGTCCGTCCAGCAATCGTGACCATGCCGCAACTCTACGACACAATACGCACTGTGTCCAGTCATTGTTGTGGGTAAAGGTCAGCTACATGGAGTGAGGGTTTGTGCGGTGAATTGGCGCAGGCTATCGACGTTGCCAATCAGCGTCGCCGGATGTTGCCGGAACTGTTGCGGCTCTGGCGCTGCGAATGCTGGATCTACGATGCTGGGGCCGTCGCCGAGGCGGAGTTCAATTTGATCTCAGAGGATGATCTCACCAGTGGGGCATGGGGTGATCTCGAACGGAAAGCCGAGTTGATTCCTGCATCGGATGAACCCTCGTTTGTGGAAGAGTATTACCACCGGCACATGGAGCCATGGCAGCATCTCATCACGGAGGCTTGTCGGGCGTATTTCCGGTTGCCGCGTGTATCGGCGCTGACACGTACATTGGCCGAAGCATTGTTGCGCACTCGACATATGGACGGCGTTGAAGTGATCGACACTCTGCTGGCGAATCGCGCCGCGCTGACCGGGCAGATGGATCTGTTCTGGGTGCCGGTCGGAGATGATCCTTTTATCCGCCGTCAGGCTGCGCGTCCGCCTTACCAACTGCGGTTGCTATAGCTTACATATGGCTGCTTGGAATAGCCTCCCTTAGAGGGATACTCTATTTGCTCCAAGAAGCCCGGCCAAGCGCCGGGCTTTCTGTTTGCGGTTCCGCTGTGTTCAAGAACGAATCTCCTCTCACCTACCAAACACTTGTAGAGGTAAGTGGTGGTTTATACCGAGGCCGATCTAAGCGACAATAGTAACTTTCGTGCTTTCGGTTCTACACATTCAGAGCGTGGGTATCGCAAGAAAATGCGGGTATCCTAGCGGGTACCAAAAAACATAACAGACAATCAATACAATGCAGAACAATAGGATATCTGTTATATGTTGCTGATGATCGATAATTATGATTCCTTTACCTATAACCTCGTCCAGTATCTCGGAGAACTGGGTGCGGATGTGCGCGTTTACCGCAATGACAAGATTACGCTACAGGAAATTGAGGCCCTGCATCCGGAAAGAATCGTTATCTCCCCCGGCCCGTGTACGCCCAACGAGGCGGGAGTGTCCGTCGATACCATAAGGCAATTCGCCGGCCGTATTCCCATTCTCGGGGTGTGCCTCGGGCATCAGAGTATCGGCCAGGCCTTTGGGGGGCGGATCGTCCATGCGCGCGAGATCATGCATGGCAAGACCTCACTGATTCACCATGGTGGGCTGGGGGTATTCCGCGGTCTTCCGAATCCGTTTGAGGCGACCCGCTACCACTCGCTGGTGATCGAGGCCGATTCCATGCCGGCTTGCCTCGAGGTTACGGCCTGGACGGCAGGTGGCCCGGGCAGCCTCGATGAAATCATGGGTGTACGGCACAGGGAACTCGCGGTCGAAGGCGTGCAATTCCATCCGGAATCCATTTTGACCGGCTGCGGCCATGATCTGCTGCGCAATTTTCTGGAACACTAGAGCCCCCCGATCGTAGCCTCGGAGTGAACGTCTGATGGACATGCAGTCAGCCATTCGAGCCGTTATCGAGCGTCGTGATCTCGGCAGTGAAGAAATGCAGTCGGTGATGCGGCTTATCATGACTGGACAGGCGACGCCGGCGCAGGTCGGCGGCTTCCTGATAGGCTTGCGCATGAAGGGCGAGACGGTCGATGAGATCGCGGCCGCCGCGAGCGTCATGCGGGAGCTGGCAACACCTGTCGAGGTGGCCGGGCCACACCTGGTCGATACCTGTGGTACCGGTGGCGATGGCGCCAGCACTTTCAATATCTCCACGGCCAGCGCGCTGGTGACCGCGGCGGCGGGGGGCAGAGTTGCAAAGCACGGGAACCGTTCCGTATCCAGCAAATCCGGCAGTGCCGATGTGCTGGAGGCGGCCGGGGTGCGTCTGGACCTGACACCCGCACAGGTGGCTGCCTGTATCGAGCAGGTGGGCGTGGGCTTCCTGTTCGCGCCTCAGCATCACGGCGCCATGAAACACGCCATCGGACCGCGCCGGGAGATGGGTATACGCACGCTATTCAATCTGCTTGGTCCGTTGACCAACCCGGCCGGCGCACCCAACCAGGTGCTTGGTGTATTCAGCCGGCAGTGGCTCGAACCGCTGGCGCAGGTACTCAAGCAGCTCGGAAGCGAGCACGTGCTAGTCGTGCATGCCGATGACGGCCTGGATGAAATCAGCATCGGCGCACCCACCCGGGTGGCCGAACTGAAGCATGGGGGGATTTCGTTCTACACCCTCGCGCCGGAAGACTTTGGTATGCCGCGCGCGGCATTGTCCACGCTGGCGGTTGAGGATGCCGGACAGAGTCTGGCCGTCATCCGGCGTGTGCTGGATGACGAGGCCGGCCCCGCGCGTGATATCGTCATACTCAATGCCGGCGCGGCCATCTATGCGGCCGGCGTGTCCGCATCCCTGGTGGATGGTATAGAACGCGCGCGCGAGGCGTTGCGCATCGGCAAGGCTAGGATAACCCTGGAGGAATTGATCCGGGTTTCGAATGCCGTCTGAGAGAGCTGCATGGCGGAGACCCCCGATATTCTGAAAAAGATCCTGGCGCGCAAGGTTGAGGAGATCAAAGAGCGAAACCGGAAGGTGGATCTGCGCCTACTGAGCCGGCTTGTCGAGGACGCCGTTCTGCCGCGGGATTTCCTTGGTAGTCTGTACCGAAAGATCAAAGCCGGCCGGCCTGCCGTCATTGCCGAGGTAAAGAAGGCATCGCCCAGCCGTGGCATGTTGCGCGAGAATTTTGATCCTGCACAGATTGCAGTGAGTTACGAGCGGGGCGGCGCCGCCTGTCTTTCCGTTCTGACCGATGTGGATTTTTTCAGGGGCGCCGACAGCTACCTGCAGCAGGCACGGGCGGCCTGTTCCCTGCCAGTGCTGCGCAAGGATTTTATTATCGATCCGTACCAGGTTTACGAGGCCAGGGCGCTTGGGGCGGATTGCGTACTGTTGATCATGGCGGCGATGGGCGATGCCATGCTTCTCGATTTGCTGCAGTTGGCCGCGCATCTGGGCATGGACGTACTGCTCGAAGTACATGAGCGGGTAGAACTGGAACGTGCGCTGAAGACGCCAATAACGCTGATTGGCATCAATAACCGCGATCTGCGCTCCTTCGAGACCAATCTGGAAGTCACGCTGGGGCTGCTGGGGGAGATTCCGGATGACCGCCTGGTAGTGACCGAGAGCGGCATACATACCAGCGCTGATGTGGCGTTGATGCGATCGCGGGGAGTGAATGCCTTCCTGGTCGGCGAGGCCTTTATGAAGGCTCCCGAACCGGGTGAGAAGCTGGTTGAGCTGTTTGGCCGGTCGTAATGTTCCGGATCCTAGCGTGTTCCGAACACCACGATAGTCTTACCCTTCACGGAGATGTGGCCCTGTTCGGCCAATGCCTTGAGTACTCGGCCGGCCATCTCGCGGGAACAGCCCACGATGCGACCGATTTCTTGACGGGTGACCCTGATCTGCATGCCATCCGGATGTGTCATGGCATCCGGTTCCTTGCAAAGCTCAAGCAGTGTATGCGCGACCCGGCCGGTGACATCCAGGAAGGCAAGATTGCTGACCATGCGGCTGGTTTTACGCAGGCGCGTGGCAAGCTGTGCCGTCAACTCCAGCAGAATGTCCGGATCATCCTTAGCCAGGGCGCGAAAGCGGGGATAACTGATCTCGGCAACTTCGGTTTCACTGCGCGTGCGTACCCAGGCGCTGCGATTGGGATGTTCTCCGAACAGCCCCATTTCACCAAAAAAGCCGCCGGAGTTGATATAAGCCAGAACGATTTCGTGACCTTCCTCGTCCTCGATCAGGACGGTGACCGAGCCCTTAATGATGTAATACAGCACATCCGGCTGGTCCCCCGCGTAGATGATGACGCTTTTTGGCGGGTATTTGCGACGGTGGCAATGTTCGAGGAACCGCTGGACACAGGGATTGATGCCTGTCGGGATACGTGTCTTTTCCATGTCGCGTGTCTGTGGGATTCCGTGCATATGTCCTTATCGGTTAATATGCCGACTTCTTGAGGGGTGAGAGTGGGCCGGTCCTGCTGGTGTGGTAGGCCTAATAAATCGCTGCAATTTACGGAACTACATGAAAGCAAGGATAAAATGGATCGAGGGTGCGACGTTCGTCGGTGAGTCCGGCAGTGGCCACGCGGTGGTCATGGACGGTCCTCCGGATAGTGGAGGAAGGAATCTCGGCATACGCCCCATGGAAATGCTCCTGCTCGGGATGGGTGGTTGTACGGCGTTCGATGTGGTGTACATCCTGGGAAAAGCCCGGCAACCGGTAACGGATTGTGTCGTTGAACTGGAAGCGGAAAGGGCCGATAAGCCGCCCAAGGTATTCACTCGGATACATGTGCACTTTGTCATCAGCGGAGATGGTTTGTCCGAGAAACAGGTGGCCCGTGCCATACAGCTTTCCGCCGAAAAATACTGCTCGGCTTCAATCATGCTCAGTAACACGGTAGAGATCACACATGACTACGAGGTCGTTCCAGCCGGCAAGGCAGGTGATGAGTCCGCATGAACCAATCTGCGGCTAAACTGGAGATGCGTCACGTCGCATTGAAGTCAGCAAACAGGGGTATGCGGGCATGATTACTCCGGATTGTCTATCACTCACCCATTGCTTCCTGCTATCCGCTTGCCTGGAGGTTGATTGATATGCGCAAACTCAAGCTACATGGGTTTAACAACCTCACCAAGACCCTGAGTTTCAATATTTACGATATCTGCTATGCGGACCTGCCAGCCCACCGCAGAAAATATATCGAGTATATTGACGAAGCCTACAATGCCGAGCGACTTACGCAGATCCTGACCGATGTCGCTGAAATCATCGGTGCCACTATTCTTAATACCGCGCGACAGGATTATGAACCCCAGGGCGCAAGTGTGACCATGCTGATCTCGGAAGAGACTATGACTTCCGAAAGGCTGTCAAATACCGAGGCTCCCGGCCCGTTGCCGGATGCCGTGGTCGCACACCTGGACAAGAGTCATATCACGGTACACACCTATCCTGAAAGTCATCCGGATAATGGTATCAGTACCTTTCGTGCCGATATCGATGTATCCACCTGCGGGCGCATCTCGCCCTTGAAGGCGCTGAATTACCTTATACATAGTTTTGAGTCGGACATCGTCATCATGGACTACAGGGTCCGCGGGTTTACCCGTGATGTGAGCGGCAAGAAGCACTTCATCGATCACAAGATAAACTCCATCCAGAATTACCTGTCCCTCGATACCGTTGACCGTTATCAGGTGATTGATGTCAATGTTTACCAGGAGAATATTTTCCACACCAAAATGATGCTGAAAGATCTGAAACTGGATGATTACCTGCTCGGCGTCGGCAAGGATGAACTCACGCTCGAGCAGCAATGCAAGATTCACAAGCAAGTCAGGCGTGAAATGCTGGAGATGTTTTACGGCCGTAACTTGAAGCGTGGCCTACGAGTGAAATAAGCAGACTGGAACACACGTCTGACAGGGATGGATCGCACTGGCTGTGGTATCCGGCATCTCATGACGGTAGCACCGCCTGTTTCCTGCGCGACAGCAATCAGCCGACCATCTCATGAACCCTGGATTGTCAAATTAGGTAAGCCGTTTTGGTCATGACCCGGGACATCAGGGTCATGACCTTTTTCGCGGACTCGGGTAACGCTGAGCCTCCCGAAAGTAGCGCGCTTGCCTTGTGCCCTGCTTCGTCTTCTTTCATTTGTTGCAGTATGGCATTGGACTTGCTGTCGGCCACAGGCAGGCGCTCCAAGTGTGCCAGAAGATGGTTGACGACCTGATGTTCCGTCTCTGCCAGAAAACCCAGACTCCATTTATCCCCCAGCAACCCGGTTACCGCGCCGATCAGGAGTGATCCCGTATACCATAAGGGATTCAGCAGACTGGCATGTCCGCCGAGTTCATCGAGACGCTGCTGGCACCACAGTAAATGATCATTTTCCTCCGTTGCTGCGTGTTGCATCAGTTCACGGACCTCGTTGCGTCGTGCGGTCATCGCCTGCCCCTGATAGAGAGCCTGGGCGCAAACCTCACCTGCATGGTTCACCCTCATCAGGCAAATGCTCTCGGCTTTCTCAGTTGCCGAGAGTTTATCGCCTGTTGCCGTCTGGGCCGGATTGGCCCGGCCTGATCCCACTGGCTGGCCGAACATGGTTTTGACAGCCTGGTCGAACTGCTCAATGCAACGGTCAAAAAATGTCAAATTATGCTCATTCACGAAAACAAGATAGCATGATCGGGAGGGTGCGACCCAGCCTGCTGTTTTTACCTGGCGGGTATACTCAGGTATCGTTACTGCATGTCCTACTATCGCTATCACGTGTTTTTCTGTACCAACCTGCGGGAAGATGGCAGCGCCTGCTGTCAGCGCTATGATGCGCTGGGCATGCGCAATCATGCCAAACAGCGCTGCAAGGACCTGGCCATCGACGGTTCCGGGGGTGTCCGCATAAATACCGCAGGGTGTCTTGACCGCTGCGAAGAAGGACCGGTAATCGTTGTGTATCCGGAAGGGGTCTGGTACTCCTATGTTGATCAGCAAGATGTGGACGAGATCATCGAGGAGCATTTGCTAAATGGCAGGGTGGTTGAGCGGCTGAGGATCTAGCTGATGGGTCGCCAAGTGATGGTAAGCCGACTACGTGCTGGCAAACCCAATTAATATAACAGAATGCAAAAATTCTATAAATCAATGGGATGGTAATGATCGTCAGAATGACAAAATGTTAATAATCGCGATACTTGACTTTATGAATAGTATATAAGAAAATACTTACACGCTGATTGGCTTGCCCCCCTTTTTATTAGCCAATCAGTGCTCCTCCACCTCCCCCAAGGAGGTACTTTGAGCGCGGTTACCAAAACCGCGCTTTTTTTTGTCCTTTCGTGGGCACTTTCCAGCGAGAGCTTGTAAGTTAGAGGCGACTTTTGTAACATCCCCGCTCTTTGATTGGGCAGGGCTAGGTTACTCCAATGAGGACATTTTCCGCGAAAGCGCATGAGGTGAATCACGACTGGTATGTCGTTGACGCGACCGGCAAGACACTCGGGCGTCTCGCCACCGAGATCGCCCGTCGTCTGCGTGGCAAGCACAAGCCCGAATATACGCCGCACGTGGATACTGGCGACTATATTATCGTTGTCAATGCCGACAAGGTGCATGTCACCGGCCGCAAGGCGACCGACAAGATGTACTACCATCACACCGGTTATATCGGCAACTTGAAGTCGATCAATTTCGAGAAACTGCAGGTCAAGAAGCCCGGGCGGGTGATCGAAATTGCCGTGAAGGGCATGTTGCCAAAAAACCCGCTGGGGCGGGCCATGTTCCGCAAGCTTAAGATCTACGCAGGTCCTATTCACCATCACGCCGCCCAGCAACCCAAAACGCTTGAAATCTAATCGCCATGACGGATAAGGTCCATTGGCTACACAGCCGATGGCTACAGGAAGCCCGGAAATGAGTGAAACCTATTACAGTACCGGTCGCCGCAAGACATCCACGGCACGTGTTTTCCTGTGCAAGGGTGCAGGCAACATCACCGTGAACAGTCGCCCGCTGGATGAATATTTTGGCCGTGAAACAGCCCGCATGATCGTGCGTCAACCCCTCCAGAAAACCAATATGGAAGGTGGGCTGGATATCACCGTAACCGTCAGGGGCGGCGGCATAAGCGGGCAGGCGGGCGCCATTCGCCACGGTATTACCCGTGCGCTGATTGAATACGATGGCGAACTACGCTCCCCACTGCGTCGCGCCGGATTTGTAACCCGCGATGCCAGGCAGGTGGAACGCAAGAAGGTAGGCCTGCACAAGGCACGTCGCGCACCACAATTCTCCAAGCGTTAAGATCTCCTAATCCTACTGGGGGATCGTCTAGTGGTAGGACTACGGACTCTGACTCCGTCAACCTAGGTTCGAATCCTAGTCCCCCAGCCATTTGACGAAACAGCCCGCCATCCGGCGGGCTGTTTTCGTTGTGGGGGTTGGTTGAGAAACTCGGGTTCGACGAACGCGCGCGGCAAAATTGGCTTGCCTGAATCATACGATGAGTGACCTCTCAAACTGACTGGGGCAAATCGAGTCACCGACTTATCAAAACCGCCTGATCCGTTGCATTTGTACAACAGAATGCAGATTTTTGTAGTTTTTTTGAAAAAAACTGTTGCATTTTTGCATTACACTGTTGTAAAGTACCCGAGTGCAATGACAGTAGCTTTATTACCGAACCCGATTTTCTATCAACTGTGTTAAAGGGGAATATCATGACTAAGAAACTTTTACCGACAGTGATCGGCATGATCTTGGCCGGTGGCGTGGGCGTCGCGCAGGCGGACGTCCAGGTCTTCGGTCATATCGACGAATCTCTTGCCTATGTCGACGGCGGTAGGATTCAAAATTCAGGCGGTCAAAATTTCTACCCTAATCTTGTTGCCAAGGGCGACAACAATACCCATCTGGTGTGTACCGACTGCTCCCTCGGCTTCAAGGGCAGCGAGGATCTGGGCAACGGCCTGAAGGCGCTGTTCTTCCTCGACTTCGGAGTATGACATCAACGGCAATGGCACTAGTACCCCGCCATGGCGGTTTTCGGGTCGTGACCAGTGGCTGGGCTTTGGCGGCAACTTCGGCACGGCTGAAGGCCGGCACCATGTCGACCGTCTACAAGGCCTACGGCGCCGTAGCTCGACCCGGTCTATCGTACCGTCGCCCAGCAGCGTAATATCGGCCTGCAGTCCAATCTGCACAACGGAAAGGGCGACATCGGGCAAGGTCGCGCGACCAACACCGTGGGTTATGATAGCCCGGACTGGAACGGCCTGAAGCTTAACGCCACCTATACCATTCAGCCCGATAGCAGTACGATCCGCGTACTAAGGGCCCCTACAGTGGCGGCGTCAGCTACGAGAACGGCGGCTTCCTGATCAACGCGGCCTATATCAGCAATAACTCAGACGGTGATGATGCGGCGGCCAGTGTCGGCGCCAAATTCACGTTTAACAACTTCGCCGTCTTCGGCCAGTACGAGAAAGACATGGGCCTCATCACGGACTCCGTTACTGGTACGCTGGGGCAGACTAACGACGGTGATGGCGCGGACGTCTGGATGGTCGGCGGCACCTACACCATGGGCAACAACATGCTCTATGCCGGCTATGGTCAGGATGACAACGCCAGCACCACCGACGACACGCTCCCCCGCCGGCGCTAATGCTATAAATGAGCCAAAGTTCAAGTCCTGGGAGGTTGTCGGTGTCCACAACTTCAGCAAGCGCACGCTGGCTTACTTAGGCTATATAGGATCCAAGCCGGATGGTGACTTTAATAGTAATCGTGATCTGTACGATCTGGTCCGGTGCTACACCCTGGGTGCGAAGCACACGTTCTGATCGTGGTCTGATTGGAGCTAAGGAAACGGGGCCTTCGGGCCCCGTTTCCGTTTGTTGCGGCGGTCATCTCCGTCCGTTCTATTGGTCTCGAAACCGGGCGCCGTGACTGGGACTCGCGCATAACATCCCGATTATTCGGACCCAGGGCATGGTTGCAACGGGTCCTGTTGTTGCTGGATGGAGACAGTAATAATTTAGCTGTTGTTTTTGTCTATTTTATAGTGTGATTTTGTATATAATGATGGGCGCCAAGTTTTTATAGTGAATAACGCTTGTGCCCAACATATAACGCCATGACCGATAAGATGTTATCCATACTGATGGCTGTCGTACTGGCAACAGGCGTGATGGTCGCCCAGGCCGATGTTACCGTGTCGGGTCAGCGCGATGCGGCCCTGGCTGGGCCCGACCAGCCGGAGGGTAGTGGCGATCAATCCCACGCCTGCGCCACCTGTTCGTTCGGTTTCGATGGCAGTGAAGACTTGGGTAACGGCCTCAAGGCGATCTACCGGCTGGATCGGCAATACGACAGCAATAGTGGTACAGCCCCTGCCGGTCGTGACCAGTGGCTGGGCGTCAGTGGTAACTTCGGCGAGGTGAAGGTCGGTACTATGTCCACCCGCTACAAGTCTGAAGGCGCGACGCCCGACCCGATTTATCGTACTACACTGCCCATGAGCGAGCGCGCTGTGCAGTCCAATCGGTCCGATCAAAAGGTTGACAAGGATGAAGGGGTCGGACTCAGCTATGAGAACGCCGGCATATTGGTCTTCGCGGACTACATCGCCGGCAAATCCGCTAATGAGGATACGGCCTATAAAGTCGGCGCGAAATACACCATGAGCAATTTTGCCGTGTTCGGTCAATATAAGCTCGACCCTGGCCCTACCAACAGCGAGAAGGCGAGTATTCCAGGTGATGGCGCAGATCCCTGGTTTCTCGGCGGCAGTGTCACACTAGGCAATAATTCGATTTATGCCGGTTATGGCAAGGGTGACAATGGCGTGAACGCCAGTGCGCTCCCCGATTACAATTCCTGGGAGATCGTTGGCATGCATTCGGTGGGCAAGCTCACCAGCGTTTATGCGGGCTATAGTGGAACCGGCTGCATCGACAAAAATCCTGATGTCTGCAATAAAGCAGGCACGGATGGCGGTGAAGATGACAAGTTCAGCCTGGGTATAAGGCACAAGTTCTAATTGCCGGTTTGATCTGTCTGATGAAAACGGGGCTCACGGGCCCCGTTCTTTCATGCGTTTATTCTCCCGCAAGGTTGTCAGCCGTATTGTGGTTTGCAAGGGCAGGCAGGTATATTTTCCCACTGATTCTTTCCCTGTCTTCCGTGCGATAGTCATGCGGCGTGTCTTTCCACTGTTATGTTTTGATGCTGACGGCATGTACCGCGCAGCCGCTGGCAGTCGCGCCGGATGTCATCCATGCACAGGCCCATAACGGCGGCAGCAGCGTGGGTTTCAGTGAATCCGGTGACCTGCTCGCCTCGGGTGGCTGGGAAGGCAGTGTTCAAATTTGGCGCTTACCGGATGGTGAGCCGCTTTATCGCTGGAAAGCGCACCAGGATTCGGTAAATGGCGTGGTATTTACCGCATGACGACCGGCATGTGGTAACCGCCGGTTACGATGGATGGATTGCCGAGTGGGAGCTTGGCGGGACATCGCTCCGGCATGTCATGACGCCGGCGCCGATCACTGGTATGGCGGCGAGACACCCGCGCCGACCGCCTGATTACCGGTCATAGCGATGGCTCGGTGCGTGTCTGGCGACTGCGGGATTTAAGTCTCCTCGATGAGCGGGTGCCGCATCGTGGCGGAGTCAAGGCGGTCGCCATTGAACCGAACGCGAGCGCGCTATGCCTCCAGCGGTACGGATGGCGCCGTCTTTGTATGGACCGGCAACGGGGCGCCGACGCAGCTTGAAAGCCCGCCGACGGACGCCTGGTCGCTGGCCTTTTCGCCTGACGGACGGCAGTTGTATGGCGGCGGCTGGTTCCGCCTGTTTCGCTGGAATCTGGGTGACAATTCGCTCGTGACGCTGCCGACCGGGCATCATGGCATTATCAAGTCCATTAAGTTTACGGCTGACGGCAGCGAGCTTGCGACCATCAGCCGCCAGACCGACAGTGCCGTGTTGTTTCTGGACCCCCTGACGGGTGCGGTGACACGCCGTTTTCAGCCGCATGAACTTTGCGGCGCGGCCATCTCGGTTTCGCCGCACGGCCAATACCTGGCGACGACCAGCGATGATGCCAGTGTGCGCATCTGGGTGTTGAACCGGCAGGGGGAGGGAATCCCAACTAGTCCGATATTTTCACCGCCATGACGTCTAGCTCACCGAGAATATACGTTCAGTATTGAAAGTATAAAATCCTGGCGTCTTGGCGGTTTGGATCATGAAATATTCATGTAACCGCATACTGTGTGTCATGCCAGGGAATGTAATTGCCCTGGTACTCGTGCATTCATTTAATGTTGTCCACGGCGTACCCATTAAAGAGTTCCAATGGGCGGGAATCGCGTTCAGGTCAGTGTCTTTACCCCCTCTCGGGTGCCGAGTAGCAATACGTCCGCCGGGCGCCGCGCGAAGATGCCAACGGTTACGACCCCGGGGATATTGTTCAGCTCCTCTTCCAGACGGACCGGCTCCATGATCTGCAGATTGTGCACATCGAGTATGATGTTCCCGTTATCGGTGATGTAACCTTCGCGGTAAACCGGTTGGCCGCCGAGTTTGACGAGTTCCCGTGCGACATAACTGCGCGCCATTGGGATAACCTCGATGGGAAGGGGGAACGCTCCGAGTATATCGACGAGTTTGCTCTCGTCCGCGATACAGACAAACTTGCGGCTGGCGGCCGCCACGATCTTTTCTCGGGTAAGGGCGCCGCCGCCGCCCTTGATCAGGTGCAGGTGGTGATTGGATTCATCGGCGCCGTCGATGTAGACCGAGATCTCGTCCACGCTGTTGAGGTCCAGCACCGGGATGCCGTACGTCTTGAGTCGTTCTGCGCTGGCCTTGGAACTGGCGACCGTGCCATCGATTCTGTGCTTGATCCCGGCGAGGTTGTCGATGAAGTGATTTGCGGTCGAGCCGGTGCCGATGCCGATTACCGTTCCGGTTTGCACATAGTCCAACGCGGCCTGCGCGGCCATTTTCTTCATTTCATCCGGCGTCATGTCAGAACTCCATGAAAAGATGTTTGATCAAAATCATACCTGTACACCGGGGGGAAGTCATCGCCGCAATCTGGATGCTCGGCACATGGAGCGGGCGCATCTGTCCAAGATGCTGATGAACTGATACTGTACGCCCTATGCTGGAACGCTATCTGAAAATGATACTGAACTCACGCGTCTACGATGTCGCGCTGGAGACGCCATTAGTGATCGCAGACCGGCTTTCGGAACGCCTGGGCAACACCGTGTGGTTCAAGCGCGAGGATCTGCAACCGGTGCATTCGTTCAAGCTGCGCGGAGCCTACAACAAGATCGCCGGCCTGTCGGATGAGGCCTGCGCGAATGGGGTGATCGCCGCATCGGCCGGCAATCATGCGCAGGGTGTTGCGCTCGCGGCCGCCAGGCGGGGAATAAAGGCTCTGATCGTCATGCCCAGAACCACTCCGTCCATCAAGATCGATTCGGTAAGGCGTCTTGGTGCGCGCATCAGCCTCACGGGAGACGCCTACGACGAGGCCTACGCCCATGCGGCCAAGATGGCGCAAGAGAAGGGCATGACCTTTATCCATCCCTACGATGATCCGGAGGTCATCGCCGGCCAGGGAACTATTGCCCTGGAAATCCTGCGCGAACGTAAAGGCGAACTGCATGCGATCTTTGTCCCCGTGGGAGGAGGCGGTCTGATCGCCGGAATCGCGGTTTGTGTAAAGGCATTGCAGCCATCCATCAAGGTCATCGGGGTAGAACCGGATGACGCACCATGTTTGTTTGAAGCCCTGAGACAGAAACGGCGCGTCCTTCTCGACCAGGTGGGAATATTCACCGATGGTGTGGCAGTTCGGCAGGCGGGTAAGGAACCTTTCCGGATTGCGCGCCGCCATGTGGATGATGTCATCCTCGTGAGTACAGACGAGATCTGCGCCGCGATGAAGGATATCTTCGACGACTGCCGCTCGGTTGTTGAACCGGCCGGCGCACTCGCCGTTGCCGGAATAAAGAAATACGTTGAACGCAGCGGCATCACCGGCGCGGGGCTGGTAGCGATCAACAGTGGCGCCAACATCAATTTCGACCGTCTGCGCCATGTGGCGGAAAGGGCGGAGATCGGCGAGCATCGCGAGGCGCTGCTGGCAGTGACCATTCCCGAAGAACCGGGCAGCTTCCGCCGCTTCTGTCAGGCGCTGGGTAAGCGGGGTATCACGGAATTCAACTACCGTTACGCGGACACACGACAGGCGCATGTATTCGCCGGTGTACAACTCGATAATGGTGAGAAAGAGCGTCACGCGCTCATCGGACAATTACGCGATGAGGGGTATCCCGTCGAGGACCTGACGGACAATGAAATAGCCAAGCTCCATATACGCTACATGGTCGGTGGTCGGGCAGTCGGTCTCAAGGATGAAGTGCTCTATCGTTTCCAGTTCCCGGAGCGACCCGGTGCGCTGTTGAAGTTTCTGACATCCATGGGCAAGCGCTGGAATATCAGTCTGTTTCACTATCGAAATCACGGTGCCGATTACGGCCGTGTCCTGGCGGGTATCCAGGTGCCACCGGCCAGTCGCAAGGAGTTCCAGGTTTTTCTTGATGATCTGGGCTATCGGTATTGGGAGGAAACGGTTAGTACGGCTTATCACCTGTTTCTCGGCGAAGGCTGATGCGCTGGCTAGACCGTCTCGTAAAAAAAGGCCCGTACTACAAGTACGGGCCTTTTTTTTGGTGCTATCAGGAGGCTATTACAGCGCTCCGGATTACCTCGTGACTATCCGCGCTTGGCGGTAGTCTTCTTCTTTGCAGCCGCTTTCTTTTTTGCTGTGGCTTTCTTTTTCGGTGCTGCTTTCTTCTTTGCTGCGACCTTCTTCTTCGGTGCTGCTTTCTTCTTTGCTGCGACCTTCTTCTTCGGTGCTGCCTTCTTCTTTGCTGCGACCTTCTTCTTTGTAGCCATAACAAACCTCCACTCTATTCGAATTGCCCACGCTGAGTATAAACAAAGAAATACAAAATGCCAGTTTTTTTGTTGACAATCATTCATGCTTCATTACGAGATCAACGGGCGAATATTTTATCTCCAACGTCCGCTCATCATGTGATCACTGGCGTCAAACATAATTCGTGCATGCGATGTTTGTATCGTGGGCATCATCGTCCTGATGATGCGTGTCAGTTAACATATGTTGATGCGGCCAGTTTTAAGTTAACAACGCAGGGCCATCTCGGGCTGTACGTTGAGGAGAGCTTGCGTCTTCCCGACCGCCTGGCCGTTCGCTGACATGACCAGTCAACAGCGATTTGGCAGGCAAATAACAGTGATTTTCGAACACAGTGACGTTATCGCCGCCTGGCCGGATTCGAATGCATGACTACATGCTCCCGTTGCTTGTGCTCTGTTACACCGCTAGCCTCGCCGTTGATAGGCGGCCGGCCCGCCGTATCATTCAAGCGTAAGGATGTAATCCCACTGTTGTCTGCTTACCGGCATGATGGACAGGCGATGACCCCGTCTGAGCAGAGGCAGGTCGGTTAATTCGGGATGTACTTTCAATTCGGAGAGGGTGATGACGCGTTTCAGTTTGCGGATATAGCGGACGTCCACACGGTACCAGCGTGGCTTGCCGGGGTCACTCTTCGGGTCGTAATACTTTGCATCCGGGTCGTATGCGGTGGAGTCGGGGTATCCCTCACGAACGATCTTCATGATGCCCGCGATACCGGGTTCCTTGCAGTTGGAATGATAAAAGAAAGCGAGGTCCCCTGTTTTCATTTCATCCCGCATCATGTTGCGCACCTGATAATTGCGCACCCCATCCCAGGGTTCGGTTTTTCCCGGTGCGTTCTTCAGGTCATCGATGCCGAATACATCGGGTTCGGATTTCATCAGCCAGAATTTCATTTCCCTATACCCGGGTGGTGTGGTCAAAATAACACAGTCAATAAATGCACCACATACACGGCGCTGCCGATCATCCCCGGCCCTTCCCTGGTTTTATGCCACGGCAGTGATACACCCGCTGCTCCGTTGCGATAGCGTCGAGGGTTACATCCCAGGGTTCGGATTCGATGTGCGTCTGGCGCTGGAATTCATAGGCGAGTCCCATGAGGCGGGGTTTGCGCCAATGCTTCCTTCGGTTGATGAAGGCAAAACAGTGATCGTAATACCCGCCGCCCATACCCAGACGGTGGCCCGCTGTATCAAACGCGACCAGCGGCAGCAGTACCAGGTCCAGCGCGACGGCCTTGATGCGCCTGCGGTGAACCCGTTCCGGTTCGAGGATCCCGAAACGATTGCAAACAAGCGGGTCACCGGGCGTATAGGCGGAAAACCATAGTCTCCGTTCGGAGAAGGTGACCAGTATCGGCAGGTAAAGCGTCTTGCCCAGGGACGCGAGGCAATCCATCAGCGGGCGTGGGTCGATCTCTCCGTTTATGGGCAGATAGACGGCGATACGCCGGCTGTTTCTTACCAGGGGTTCCCTGGCGGCGTTCTCTGCCAGACGTGCGGCGCAGGCAGCGCGTTCGGCGCGTGTCATCCGGCTGCGCCGCATGCGGATCTGCGTGCGCAGCCGCTGGCGGTCTGCCTTCCCGTTGTCCACGGAATTGGTGATCAGGGTCGTCTCTTTGCCCGGCGACGATGGTGATAAGTAAGGCATCCCCCGCTTGTGCCGGCGCGGCTATTGCCCTTGAACCGAGGGTTCAAGGGGGGACGGTAGTGATGTCTCAGGCTTTCCGCCAGCAGCGGACATGCACACCAACATCAGCAAACTGTCCCCTGATTTGTAAATTAGGCTCAAGGAGATCTAAGCCACTATCGAACACAGCAGGGGATGCCTGAATTTAATCTTTGCAGGAGCTGCTCAGTTCAGCTCCTTCTTCGCGTTGCGCCCAAGTGCCTCCTCAATCCTGGCGTTCAGGTGACTGATTCGGGTGGCGTACGCGTCCAGCTCATTGCCATGCACGCCGGACTCGACGATCTCGTGCGCCAGGTTGAGCGCTGCCATAACGGCGATTCTGTCAATTCCAACGACCTTACCGCTCCCGCGGATTTCCGTCATTCTGTCATTGAGGTATTTTGCCGATGCCCTCAGGGCATCCCGTTCTTCTTCCGGGCACGCGACCAGGTATTCCTTGTCCAGGATATTTACCTTGATGGCCCCCGCTTCCTTGTTCATGTGCCGGTCTCCAGGGACTTGAGGCGGGTAACCATGGCATCGACCCGGTTGCGCACCAGGTCATGCCTTTCGATCAGGGAGGCGCGTTCGATTACCATTGAATCCTGCTGGGTGCGCAGGGAGCGGTTTTCCACGGCCAAGCGTTCGTTGGTTTTTAACAGGGTGTCGACCTGGGCCTCGAGTCGGGCGAGTTCCTGGTCGATGCGTGCGTATTTGATTGGCTTTGACATGCCATCAATATAGTGTGATAAACGCAAACGGTCAATGTCCGGTGGCCGCTTGCGGTAAACATAGCACCAGCGGACCGCCGATTCCCGACTGTGTCATAATCATCCTGTAGGACAGGCGGGAACCGCAATGTTTGTATTCCCCGCCGAGGGTTGAAGCCGTGAACGAGAAGGCAGCTTTGACATATGAACGGTTGCAGGATGTGCTACAGGCGGCGGATGCAGATTGCGGTGCGGCGGAAAGCCATGGGCTGTTATGCGGCATCATCTGTGCCGCGGGTACGTCGGATCCGGCCGTCTGGCTCGATCATCTGCTTGGTGCGGGCAACGATCTCAGCGCAATGGCGCAAACCGCCCGGACGCTGCTAACGCGAGCTTTATTCAGAATCGCTGCTGCATCTTAATGATGGCAACCTGGGCCTGGTTCTGTTGCTGCCCGATGCCGCCACGTTGCTGCCGCTCCGCAGCAGGGCGCTCGGGGAATGGTGCCAGGGATTCCTGTATGGATTGGCCCTGGGCGGCGTGCGCGAGGGTCGGGAACGGCAGGGTTATGTGGGCGAGATCATGCACGATTTTTTCGAGATATCGAATGCCCGGTTTGATCATGAACTGACTGATGAGGATGAGGAAACCGCATATGCCGAGATCGTGGAGTATGTTCGGATGAGCGTGCTGCTGTGTCATGAGGAACTCCAACCGTTGCAGGCGCCGGAGCGCTTGCAGTAATTTTCACTTTGCAATGAAAATCGGCTCCAGAATCAGTGCCAGCGAACGGTGCCGGTCATGAATCCGAAGCCAGAGTAGGACGCGATAATGATCAGCAGAAAGGAGTTCGCCCGCCGTCGCAAACAGCTCATACGCATGATGGGGAGAGGTTCCATCGCCATTATCCCGGCGGCACCGGCGAAGACGCGCAACCGGGACGTTGAATATACCTACCGCCCGGACAGCGATTTCCAATACATGACCGGGTTCGGCGAGCCGGAGGCCGTGGCGGTATTGATTCCGGGACGCGCGCATGGCGAGTACCTGATGTTCTGCCGGGAACGCGATCCAAAGATGGAAACCTGGACCGGGCGCCGGGCGGGAACGCGGGGCGCCGTTGAAAGGTATGATGCCGACGACGCTTTCCCGATCGGCGACATCGACGAAATCCTGCCAGGACTGCTGGAGAGCTGTGACCGGGTCTTCTACACCATGGGTTCCTATCCTGAGTTCGACCGGCATGTGCTCGATTGGGTCAAGCGGATCCGCGCGGGTGCGCGCTCCGGCTCGCGGGCGCCGGATGAATTTGTCTCCCTCGATCACCTGCTGCACGACATGCGTCTTTACAAGAGCAGTTCGGAGGTGCGGGTCATGCGCAACGCGGCCAAGGTGGCCTGTCGCGCGCACCGGCGCGCCATGCGGGCCTGCCGTCCCGGCCGGTACGAATTCGAGATAGAGGCGGAATTACTCCATGAATTCCGTCACGCCAACATGCAGCCCGCCTATCCCTGTATCGTGGGCGGCGGCGAGAACGGCTGCATCCTGCACTACACGGACAACCGCGCCGAGTTGCGCGATGGCGACCTGCTGCTGATCGATGCCGGCGCCGAATACGATTGCTATGCATCGGATGTCACGCGCACCTTCCCTGTCAATGGCAGGTTCAGTCCGCCGCAGAAGGCATTGTACGAGCTTGTGCTGGCCGCGCAGGCGGCCGCCATCAAGCAGGTACAACCGGGCAATAACTGGAATGCCCCGCATGCCGCCGCCATCAAGGTGTTGACGCGCGGCCTGGTCAGGCTCGGTATCATCCACATACAGGGCAGAGTGGCTGACCTGATCAAGAGCGAGGCCTATCGTCGCTTCTACATGCACCGCACCGGCCACTGGCTCGGCATGGATGTGCATGACGTGGGGGATTACAAGGTCGGTGGAGAATGGCGCGTCCTGGAACCTGGCATGGTGCTGACGGTCGAGCCGGGGATCTACATCCCTGCCGGCAGCCGCGGTGTGGCGCGGAAATGGTGGAATATCGGCATCCGCATCGAGGACGATGTGCTGGTCACGCAGGACGGCCATGAGGTGCTGAGTGCCGATGCGCCGAAGACCGTCGGTGAAATCGAGGCGTTAATGGGGGAAAACCGCTGAAGCGGGTCCAGGGCCGGGCATGACGAAGCACTATGACATCCTGATTGTCGGGGGTGGTCTGGTGGGAGCCAGCCTGGTGCGCGCGCTTGAGGGCCAGGGGCTGCGCATCGCCGTGGTGGAGGCCGTTCAGTTCGACACGCGGAACGAGGCAGGCTACGACGACCGGGCCATTGCGCTGGCCCATGGCACGCAGCGCATCTTCGGCGGCCTGGAGTTATGGGCCGGCCTGGTGGATGAGGCCACCCCGATACACCGTATCCATGTGTCCGACCGCGGGCATTGCGGTTTTACCCGCATGGAACGGACGGAGGAAGGATTGCCGGCGCTGGGCTATGTCGTCCCGGCCCGGGTGCTCGGCCAGGTGCTTGGCGATGCCGTGCGGCATGCCGCGGAGCTGGACCTGTATTGTCCCGCGACCCTGACGGAACTGACCCTCGGGTCGGAAGCGGCCAGCGCAACGGTGCTGCTGGATGGAACGCCGCGGACGCTGACGGCGCGGCTGGTCGTGGCCGCGGATGGCGCCGGTTCCGCGGTGCGGGACCGCCTGGGTATTGCCGTGATCGACCGCGATTATGGCCAGACCGCCGTCATCGCCAATGTCACCCCGCAGTTGCCGCACCGCAATGTTGCCTATGAGCGTTTCACGGATACCGGTCCTCTGGCCTTTCTGCCCTTGTCCGAGCGGCGCTGCGCGGTGGTGTGGACCGTTGACAGCCGCGAGAGCGCGGCGGTGATGGGACTGTCTGATGGCGAATTCCTGCGCCGCCTGCAGGAGCGTTTCGGTTATCGCCTGGGACGGCTTGAGCGCGTGGGGCGGCGGCAGGCCTACCCGCTGCGCCTCGTCAAAGCGATGGAATCGGTTCGTCATCGGCTGGCGCTGGTCGGCAATGCCGCCCATACCCTGCACCCGATTGCCGGACAGGGCTTCAACCTGGGTGTGCGCGACATCGCGGTGCTTGCCGAAGTGCTGGTCGATGCCCTGGCGGACGGAAGCGATCCCGGTGAACTGGAGGTATTGAACCGCTACGGCGACTGGCGGCATGCCGATCACCAGCGTGTCACGGACTTCACCGACGGCATTGCGCGTCTGTTCACCCTGCCGTTGCCGGCGCTGGGCATGGTGCGCGCCGCGGGCATGCTGGCGCTGGACCTGCTGCCGCCGGCGAAACGTCTGCTTACGCGCCTGACCATGGGCCGTTCCGGCCGCATACCGCGGCTCGCGCGCGGCTTGCCGTTGTAATCATGATGATTCACCGCAGAGACGCAAAGTACGCAGAGAAAACAAAAGCACAAAAATTATGAAACCATGCATCAAAAGCTTGATAGCAAGAAATTGTTGCTAACTTTTTAGATTCTTTACTCCGCGTACTTTGCGTCTCTGCGGTGAAAATTTCGTCTCTTGAGTGAGAATGTCATGAACCAGTTTGACGTCGTTATCATCGGGGCCGGCATCGTGGGTGCGACGGCGGCCTGCGCCCTGGGTGAGGCGGGCGTCAGGGTCGCGCTGGTCGAGGCCCGGCCGCTCGCGAGCGATGCGGACGACGGCGCGCGCGATGCGCGCGTCTTCGCGATCACCCGCGCCTCGCAGCGGATCTTCACCGCGATCGATATCTGGAACCGGATCGTCGCCCGCGATGCCTACCCGTTCCGGGAGATGGAGGTGTGGGATGCGGGCGGCACGGGCGTGATCCAGTTTGACTGCGCCGATATCGGCGAACCCTGTCTTGGCCACATCATCGAGCCGCGCCACATCCACGCCGCGCTGCGGGAACGGCTGCGTTCCCTCGCCGCGGTTTCCCTGTTTTGCCCGGCGCAATTCAACGACATTGCCATCACCGATGCCGCGGTCAGCGTGAGTCTGGAGGATGGCGCGACCTTGACGGCCGATCTCATCGTGGCGGCGGACGGCGCCCGCTCGCCGCTGCGCGAGCGGCTGGGTATCCCGACACATCTGCATGACTACCGCCAGAGCAGTCTGGTCGCGCGGGTGGCCACCGAATATCCGCATCAGGCCACGGCCCGGCAGCGGTTTCTGCCGGGAGGGCCGCTGGCCTTTCTGCCGATGGAGGCGGGCTGGAGCGCCATCGTGTGGACCCTGCCGACGGCCGAGGCGGAGGAGATGCTGGCGCTCGACCGAGATCACTTTCACGAGGCACTGGGGACGGCCTTTGATTTCCGGCTCGGCCGGATCATGGATTCGGAACCGCGCGAGGTTTACCCACTGACGCGATTGCATGCGGACCGCTATGTCGGTGAACGCATCGCGCTGATTGGCGATGCGGCGCATGCCATTCATCCCCTGGCGGGGCAGGGGGTCAACCTCGGTTTGCTGGATGCGGCCGCCCTGGCGGAGGTGATCCTGGCCGCCAGGGCGCGCGGGGTCAACCCGGGGGCGCTGCCGGTGCTGCGTCGCTATGAACGTTGGCGCCGTGGTGACAATCTGCTCATGCTGTCCGCCATGGACGGGTTCAATGTGCTGTTCGGCAATGAACTGGGACCGGTGCGCTGGTTGCGCAACGCCGGTTTGTCGCTGGTGAATGCGGCCGGTCCGGCCAAGGAGCTGCTGATGCGCCACGCCGCCGGCCTCGCGGGCGACCTGCCGGCCCTGGCGCGCGGGACGGTCGATACCCCTTGATCATAATATATAGATAGCGCAGGAACCGTCCTGGATTTTTCACCGCAAAGCCGCAAAGGTCGCGAAGTTAATGATTTTTCGGTTTAAATATCTCTGATACCCACTACGCATGGCCGCTTGAAAGGTATTTACCCGGATTCCTTGCATGTCCCGGCATACTTCGCGTCTCCGCGGTAAATCCCTCGATGACAGTTCCCGCTGAATCTGGCACTAGCCGACAGGCAGGAGTATATTTGCCGCTCGATGTGATTCTGCTGCGGGAGAGGGTTCACGGTCGGATCGACCGGGAACCGCCGAAGGCGCAACACGCCCGGAAACGCTCAGGCAAAAGGACTGTGGCAGACAGTTGACTCTGGAGAGCGGCCGCAGCATGGCCCACCGAAGGGGACGTGGCCCGCCTGCTATCCAGGCAGGTGCCTAAACTCTCAGGTAACCGGACAGAGGGGCGACGGTGGTGCAAAACCCCGTCGCCCTTTTTTATTGTTGCCACATCGGCAGGCGTAGCGGCAAAGTGATCGGCCCAATGGGAAACAGGACACCACTCTACCAAGAACACCTGGCCGCCGGCGGTAAACTGGTCGATTTCGCCGGCTGGGACATGCCGATCCACTACGGCTCCCAGATCGAGGAGCACCACACGGTGCGCAACGGCGCCGGCATGTTCGATGTCTCGCACATGACCGTCGTGGATCTGAGCGGTGAGCGGGTGCGCGACTACCTGCGCCGCCTGCTCGCCAACGATGTCGCCCGCCTCAAGGACGGCGGCAAGGCGCTCTACAGTTGCATGCTGAATGCGACCGGCGGCGTGATCGACGACCTGATCGTCTATTACCTGCGGGACGATTACTACCGCATGGTGGTCAACGCCGCCACCCGGGAGAAGGACCTGGCCTGGCTAGCGCAGCAGGCGGCGGCGTTTGCCGTCACGGTGAAGGAGCGTCCCGAACTGGCCATGATCGCCATCCAGGGACCGAACGCCAGGGACAAGGTGCTGGGCGTGCTCGATGCGAGGCGGCGGCCATCGCGGCGGCGCTCAAACCCTTCTTCGGCGCCTTCGCGGGCGAGTGGTTTATCGCGCGCACCGGCTACACGGGCGAGGACGGCTTTGAAATTATCCTGCCCGGTGACGAGGCAGCCGGGTTCTGGCGGAAACTGCGCGCCGCCGGTGTCAGTCCTGCCGGTCTCGGCGCACGCGATACGCTGCGGCTCGAAGCCGGCATGAATCTGTACGGTGCGGATATGGACGAGGCGGTGACGCCGCTCGAGTCGGCACTGGCATGGACCGTGGCGTGGGAGCCGCCGGAGCGTGATTTCATCGGGCGCGCCGCACTGGAGAAACAACGCCGGGAGGGCGCCCCGCAGCAAGCTGGTCGGCCTGCTGCTCGAGGGCAAGGGCGTGCTGCGCAATCATCAGAAGGTCGTTATCGAGAATGACGGCGCGGGTGAAATCACCAGCGGCAGTTTTTCGCCGACCCTGCAGCGCGCCATCGCTTTCGCGCGCGTCCCGCGGGACACCGGCGCTAGCTGCCGGGTCGAGATCCGCGGCAAGCTGTTGCCGGCGCGCGTGGTCAAGCCGCCGTTCGTACGCCACGGCAAGGCCCAGATCGAGTTATAGATCGATATCACCGCAAAGACGCGAAGGACGCAAAGGGATCTAACCCTATCAAGAAATACCGATTACCGCGCTTGTACAGGCAGGGACTGTTACTGTGATTTTTTAATTTATGATTTCTCTGCGATCATTGCGTCTTTGCGGTGAGAAGGTTTTTATATGAACTATGCCGTACAGACTGATAATTCCACTAATGAGCGAGGACAGCCATGAGCAACATCCCTGTGGATCTCAAATACGCCCCGACACACGAGTGGGCGCGCCTGAATGACGATGGTTCCGTCACCGTCGGGATTTCCGACCATGCCCAGGAACAACTGGGCGACATGGTCTATATCGAAGTTCCCGAGGTTGGGCGGGCCGTGGCCGCGGCGGAGGCCTGCGCCGTGGTGGAATCGGTGAAGGCCGCCTCCGATGTCTATGCGCCGCTCGCGGGCAAGGTCGTGGAGATCAACGAGAACCTGGTCGACAGCCCCGAGATCGTGAACCAGGATGCCTATGGCGAGGGCTGGATGTTCCGTCTGCGGCCCTCCGATCCTGCCGAACTGGAGGAGCTGATGGATGCAGAGACCTACGAGTCCTTGCTTGAATCCGAGAGTCACTAGCCCGGCGGCCCGAAATCAGCGAATCCAGTACCATGCCTTTCATACCGCATACCGATGCCGATATCCGCGACATGCTGGCCGCGATCGGTGTGCGTGAGATCGACGAGCTGTTCGATGAAATCCCTGCCGAGTTGCGGGTGGGGGGATTGCCGGGAATACCGCGCGGCATGACCGAACAGGAAGTCAGCCGGCTGATGACCGCGCGCGCGGAGTCCGACGGGCGCCCGCTGTGTTTTCTGGGAGCCGGGGCCTACGATCACCACATTCCGGCGGCCGTCTGGGAAATCACCACGCGCGGCGAATTCTACAGCGCCTATACCCCGTACCAGGCGGAGGCCAGCCAGGGCACGCTGCAGTTGATTTATGAATTCCAGACCATGATGGCCGGCCTGACCGGCATGGATGTCTCCAACGCCTCGCTCTACGACGGCGCCTCGGCGCTGGCCGAGGCCGTGCTCATGGCCGTGCGCTCCAACCGCCAGTCGAAATCACGCCGCATCCTCCTGCCCGCGGCGGTGCACCCCACCTACCGCAGGACGACCCGCACCATCGTGCGCAACCAGGGCATCGAGCTCATCGAACTGCCCTACTGCGGTGAGGGCGGCCATACCGTGCCGGAATCCCTCGCACGCTACACGAGCCAGGACATCACGGCCCTGGTGATCCAGCATCCCAACTTCTTCGGCATCCTCGAAGACGTGGATGAATTGACCGACTGGGCGCACCGCCAGGGCGCGCTGGTGATCGCGGTGTGCAATCCGACCGCGCTCGCCATCCTCAAGCCTCCGGGCGCCTGGGGCGAGGCGGGCGCGGACATCGCCTGCGGGGAAGGCCAGCCGCTCGGCGTGCCGCTCGCCGGGGGCGGCCCCTATTTCGGCTATATGTGCTGCAAGGAGGCACTGGTGCGCCAGATGCCGGGGCGCATCGTCGGCCGCACCCTGGATCGCGACGCGCGCGTGGGTTATACCCTCACCCTGCAGGCGCGTGAACAGCACATCCGCCGCTCCAAGGCGACCTCCAATATCTGCACCAACCAGGGGTTGCTGGTGACCGCGGCGACCATCTACATGTCGCTGCTCGGCGCCGACGGGCTCGCGCGCGTGGCGCAGGCCTGTCATGCCAATACCCTGGCGCTGGTGAAAAAGCTGACGGCAAACGCGCATGTCGAGGCCGTGTTCAACCGTCCCTGCTTCCATGAGTCGGCGCTGCGTCTGTCGCTGCCGCTCGCGGATATCCTGCGGCCGCTGTACGCGCACAACCTGCTGCCGGGCTACGATCTGTCGAGGGACTACCCGGAGCTGGGCAATGCCCTGCTGGTGTGCGCCACCGAGGCGCGGACCGAGGCGGACATCGACTTGTACGCCGATCATTTGAACCGCATCATCGAGAGGCAGACCGCGGCCGGTTGTCCGGTCAAACCCAAGATGGCATAGAAGTATCAACCGAGAACGCAACCGAACCCGAAGGGGGTTGAATCATGGCGACTGTGACTTTGCAGGGCAATAAAATTCATA
The DNA here is from genome assembly GCA_963773065.1 of uncultured Gammaproteobacteria bacterium. Classification (GTDB taxonomy): domain Bacteria; phylum Pseudomonadota; class Gammaproteobacteria; order UBA9214; family UBA9214; genus CAVQCA01. Next base: position 247,606 of record CAVYZN010000008.1, on the reverse strand, counting down.
CCAATGGCGAGCTGCCGGCGGTTGGGGCGAGCGCACCCGATTTCCATCTGGTGGACGGCAAGCTGAATGACGTGCACCTGTCGGACTACGCCGGCAAGAAAAAGCTGCTCAATATCGTACCCAGTCTGGACACGCCCACCTGCGCGACATCGACCCGGAAATTCAACGAGCTCGCCCGCGGCCGGGAGGATGTGGCGGTGCTGGTGGTCTCCGCCGACCTGCCGTTCGCGCAGGGGCGCTTCTGCGGGGCGGAAGGAATCGACAACGTGATCCCGCTGTCGATGATGCGCAGCCGCGGTTTCGCCAAGGACTATGGCGTGCTGATCACGGACGGGCCGCTCGCCGGCATCACCGCGCGCGCGGTCGTGGTCGTCGACGAGAAGGACAAGGTCGTCTATACGCAGCTCGTGCCGGAGATCGCCGACGAACCGGATTACGAGGCGGCGCTTGCGGCGTTGTGATGCCGCGCGTGTGCAGGCGCGGGCCCGCCGGAGGATGCCTCGCGGGCGGATCCGCGCCTGCGCTGGACGACAGGTTGGATGCAACAGATGCTGATCTTTGAACATTCACGCAGCGGCCGCCGCGCCCAGGCGCAGGCGCCCGCCGCGCCGGCGGACACACCGGACATACCCGAGCGGCTGCTGCGCCGGGGCCGTCCGCTGCTGCCCGAGGTGTCCGAGCTGCAGGCGGTGCGGCATTACACGCGGCTCTCGCAGAAGAATTTCTCGATCGACACCCAGTTTTACCCGCTGGGTTCCTGCACCATGAAATACAATCCGCGGGCCTGCAACACCCTGGCCATGCTGCCGGGTTTCCTCGCCTGCCATCCCTTCGCGCCGGAATCACGCGGACAGGGCTTCCTCGCCTGCCTGTATGAATTGCAGGAAATGCTCAAGGAGGTGACCGGCATGCCCGCGGTGTCGCTGACGCCGGCCGCCGGCGCCCAGGGCGAATTCGCCGGCGTGGCCATGATCCGCGCTTATCACGAGGCGCGCGGCGACGGCGCGCGCCGGGAAATCCTGGTGCCGGATGCCGCCCACGGCACCAACCCGGCGACCGCCACCATGTGCGGTTACACGGTGCGGGAGATTCCGACCGACCGGCAGGGTGACGTGGATCTCGCCGTGCTGCGGCAATCCGTCGGGCCGAACACGGCGGGCATCATGCTGACCAACCCCTCCACGCTGGGTGTCTTCGAGCGGCGCATCCAGGAGATCGCCGCCGTGGTGCATCAGGCCGGCGGCCTGCTCTACTACGACGGCGCCAACCTGAACGCCATCCTCGGCAAGGTGCGCCCGGGCGACATGGGTTTCGACGTCATCCACATGAACCTGCACAAGACCTTTTCCACCCCCCACGGCGGCGGCGGACCGGGCGCCGGGCCGGTGGGCGTCGGCAAGCGCCTGGAGCCGTTCCTGCCGGTGCCTTTAGTCGGCTATAACGGCGACGAGTATTACTGGATCGACGAAACGGTCCGCCCGCAAAGCATCGGCCGCCTGTCCGCGTTCATGGGCAACGCCGGCGTACTGCTGCGCGCCTATGTCTATGCCCGAATGCTGGGCCGCGAGGGCATGCAGCGCGTGGCGGAGTTCGCCACGCTGAACGCCAATTATCTGATGGCGCGGCTCACGGCCGCCGGTTTCGACGTGGCCTTCCCGCAGCGCCGCGCCACCCATGAATTCATCGTGACCCTGAAACGCCAGCAGAGGGAGCAGGGCGTCACCGCCATGGATTTCGCCAAGCGCCTGCTGGATTACAACATCCATGCCCCGACCACCTACTTCCCGCAATTGGTGCCGGAGTGTCTGCTGATCGAGCCTACCGAGACGGAAAGCAAGGAAGACCTGGATGCCTTCGTCGAGGCCATGGTGAAGATTCAGCAGGAGGCGGAAACCGCACCCGAACGGCTGAAGGAGGCGCCGCACAGCCGGCCGGTGCGCCGGCTCGACGAGGTCCGCGCCGCCAAGCAGCTCGATTTGGTCTGGTCGGGAGCGCCTGACTGAGACCTCGATCGACATCTGCCGCGGCGCATGTTCATACAAAACAAGGGGGCAAAACCATGTCGGCATTGATCTGCGGTTCGCTGGCCTTCGACACCATCATGGTGTTCAAGGACAAATTCAAAAATCATATCCTGCCGGAGAAGGTGCACATCCTGAATGTCGCCTTTCATGTACCCGAACTGCGCCGCGAGTTCGGCGGCTGCGCGGGCAACATCGCCTACAATCTGAAGCTGCTGGGCGGTGATCCGCTGCCGATGGCGACGGTCGGGACCGATTTCGGTCCGTATGCGCTCTGGTTGGAAAGTCGTGGCATCGACCTGCGCTACGTCACCGCTATCGAGGGGACCTACACGGCGCAGGCCTTCATTACCACGGACATGGACGACAACCAGATCACCGCCTTCCATCCCGGCGCCATGGACGCTTCGCACGCCAACCGGGTCGATGCCGCGACCGGCGTCACCATCGGCACGGTCTCCCCGGACGGGCGCCAGGGCATGCTGGAGCACGCCGAGCAGTTCGTCGAAGCCGGCATCCCCTTCATCTTCGATCCCGGCCAGGGTCTGCCGCAGTTCGGCGGCGAGGAACTGGTGAATTTCATCGACCAGGCCACCTGGGTGTGCGTCAACGACTATGAATCCGAACTGCTGCAGGAACGCACCGGGATGTCGCCGCACGAGATCGCGGGACGGGTGGACGCGCTGGTCGTGACCCTGGGCGGCGAGGGCTCGCGCATCTACACGGAGAACCGGCGCATCGAGGTGCCGGCGGCCAAAGTGCACGACGTGGTCGATCCCACCGGCTGCGGCGATGCCTACCGCGCCGGGCTGCTCTACGGCCTGATGCACGCCATGGACTGGGAGACCACGGGGCGCATCGCCGCGCTCATGGGCGCCATCAAGATCGAACATCACGGCACCCAGAACCACGTCTTCGACGCGGACGACTTCAGGCGCCGCTACAGCGAAAGCTTCGGCAACGAACTGGTGTAGTGTCCGTCCCTGAACACCGTTTTCACCGCAGAGACGCAGAGTACGCAAAGGGATTCTTTATCGAACAACAACTAAACCGCTTTGCGTTATTGTTACCATGCCATGTAATCAGTGCGTTCCTTCTCCCTCAGGGAGAAGGACAGGATGAGGAGGGATAAATAAGACATTATCGCAAGTGCCGCGGCGGATGCCCGGCGCCTCCGACGGCCGCGGGGAATTCTCACATGATTGCAATACCCATGACGCGTTCCGCTGAATCCAGAGGTCATTATCGTCCGGACCGAGAGGCTTGCTGGGCTTCCTTTATCCGCCGGCTCGCCGCCGGCGTACTGCTGCTGCTCTGGCTGGCCGCCGCCGCGGCCGACGAGGTGGTCGAGAAGTCCATATATCTGGTCGTCGAGAATGATCGGATCATCGCCAGCAACGTCCAGACCGGCCAGTTCTTCGATCTCAATTTCAGCGCCAAGGAAGAAGTGCTGCAGCAGCTCGTCGCCAACGGCGTGGCCATCGTGGTGACCAACCAGCGTTACGCCGGCATCGGCGTGTTCTCCAGCGGCTGGCAGAGCATCCGCCGCATCGCGGGCGAGACGGTCACCAGCGCCGAGGCCCAGGACTATTCCGCCCTGGTCGTCACCTCGGACCGCGTGCTCGCCTTCAACGGCAAGACCGGCACGTGGTCGGATAGGAAACGGTGAAAGGACCTTCTTGCCGGTTTGATCGTGGAGATCAAAGGATTATCAGAACACGTGAAAGAGAATATTTTTCGAGTGTTTTGCCCCCTAGAATTCCGGAAATTTGGCGAGGTGTCCTTTTTCAAGGAAGGGGGATGTAATCATGGCTGAGTTGGATTGGAAAGAGATGGTCTCCATCAATCCCAAGGTGTGCCATGGAAAACCGTGTATCAAGGGAACGCGGATCATGGTCTCCATCATTCTGGACTACCTGAAGGCGGGTGAGAGTTTAGAGGCCATTCGGAAAGAGTATCCAAGCTTGACGGAAGAGGATATTCGAGCTGCTCTCGCCTATGCCGCCTGGTTAGTCCATGAAGAAGATGTTCAGCCTCTCCATACGGAAATCACCGGGTGAAGATCTAGCTGGATGAAAACATGCCGCAGGCTCTCGCGCACCTTCTTTGTTCCGCTGGCCATGAAGCGTTTCAAGTGATTTGACCCCTTGATGTTCTCCGCATATCCATAATCCCGCAGCCAAGCTCAACCATGCCAAGCGGGAGATCGTGGCGGCGAGATTCTACGAGAATCCAGCCGAGGCGATCCATGAAGCCAATGAATAAAGACAGAAAAAACGAGGTATAGATATGGCCAAGGAACTGAAAAACAAGCCGCTCGTTGAAGCGATCCTGGAAGTCAGATGGAAACTGCAGGGTGTTGCACCTGGCCCTCAGACCGATCCGCATTACAAGCTACTGCTTGGGCGCCTCTTTGATCGGATGCTGACGGACTACCCGGAACATGAACAACTCCCAACCGCGAATATGCCTGATGAATTCGTAGGCAATTTTGTTCAACACCGGTTTCGCGTAGCGGCGAACTCATGGCCGTTGGTACAGGTTGGACCAGGTGTTTTCACCGTGAACTCGACAGACGACTACAAGTGGCCGGACTTCCGCCCTCGTGTCTTGTCCGCTGTAAATAAGCTATACGATGCACATCCCAAGGTCGAAGACCTGAAGATAACCAATCTGATCCTGCGATACATCGATGCGGTAGCCTTTGACGTTGGGGCTGGCAACCTCTTTGAGTTTCTAGCAGACAAGCTGAAATTGAAGATGTCGTTGCCGGACAGCTTGTTCAAAGACACCGATGTTGAAAACAAACCAAACGGTTTCACATGGCAGTGCTCCTTCAAGTGTGAAAAGCCAAAAGGTCTTATCAATGTTCGGTTTGCAACGGGCCAGAAGAGTGATACGCCTGCCGTGGTTTGGGAAACAACTGTCGAATCAGCCGTAGACGATTTGCCAGAAATCCCCAAAGCCTTTGAAGGCTGGCTCGATGACGCCCACAAGATCACGGATGACTGGTTTTTCAAGATGATAGAAGGAGATCTTGAAAGGAGGTTCTCAGGTGAATAGGGCGTATACCGTTGACCTCCTTGATAGAGGGCGAACAGCAGAGGCTCCGGCAACAGGTTTCTGGCGTGGAGACCATGAACAACTCACTGAGAAAGCCTTTGACTTTTACCGCATAGCCAAGATCGCCGGACTTGCTGTCTCACTTGCTGTTTCACCTATTACAGCAATGCCCGATCCATGGTTACTGGAAAGAAGGCGGCGTGATGCTGTGGTTACCATATCGATCTACCAAGGAGTTTTGGGTCGATTCATCTCGCGGTGTGAGGCGTTGCGGATAGCCCGCCAGATTCTTGAGCAGGCAGAGCAGAACGACTCGCACTGCCGAATTGGAGGCTGCTAGAGGAATTCAATGGGGGAACAGCCATGATTTATGAGTTTCCCGAAACATCCTCATCCATTCGCCAGGGAGACATTTTTGTGGGGCTTCCACGGGTCGATATCTCGCTCAACAATGTCCTCATTGTCAGTGAAGCCGGCGAACGTGTCGCAAAATGGGCAGAGATAGCCGCAAAGGGTGATCCGGTGAATATGATTGTTCCCGCTCGACCTGTTGCCGCGATTGTGGCTACGCAAGATTGCGATGCTATTCGTAGCCGGGACATAACGCTTTGCGAAATCAGAAGTTTTAAAGATGTAGAGCGTAAGAGCAAAGACACGACTTCAGCGAAGAGCTGGAAGAACCTGATTACCCAGCACGCACGCATCAATCAGAAGTGGTTTTATCTCCCGCCGGATGGCAAAGTCGGTTTTTCTGAGAAAATGGCTGTTGATTTCATGGTGACTCTGCGCGTTCCCAGGGCTGAACTTGAAGAACTGCGAGAGCTGCGCACAGGACGGCTTAACGCAATCGCGGACGAGCATTTCCGCGAGCGTATCGGTGAGTTCTTCAGACGTTACCCATACGACGAATGGTACCCGCTAGACCAGGATGAGTTGAAAGCCTACAGGGACGAATACCCTGAGACTAAGCCTTTCCCATGGCAAGAGGCTGAGGTCATGGATGGTAGTGACAAAAAATGAACAGTGACAGCAGGTTGCTTAAAGACTTCCTGCCCGCGCGACCAAAGAGATCAAAGGGTCAGAACACTAATCCCTATCGTTGCATAAACTGGAAAACATAATCACAGAAATCGCTATGAATTGCCTATGAATCACCTCAATGAATGCTGTCGCTAAACCTCTCTCAAAATGAGGTCCTTAAACCTCTTCCAAAGATGTGTTTTGCGCGATAATTTACGGTGATTCGGGATGTTCTTTCATCGCGTTTATGCAACGATGGGGTAATCTATCTATATAGCGCGATAAAGAAATCTTGATTGGCCTTTCAAGTACTCTGAACCCCGCGATTCAAGAAGACAGCCTTCATGTTTCGTCCTTGAAAATTTCCTCCATGGGTATCCCTTCCAATCTACCTTCTCTATACGCCTTGAGTCTTTTCTCCGCCTCTTCCGCCCAGATCTCATCAAGCTGTTTGTCTGGTTCATCAAGACTCTTCAGCAGTCCTTCAACGACCGTGAACCTCTCTTCCGGTTTTAGTTTCAAAGCCTGTTTAAGTATTTCCTTGCTTCCCATATTGATTCACTTCGCTTTCTCTTGGAAGATAAATTTGGGCCTGGCGATGGGGGGCGCGACAGGCTCATGAATGGAGGGGAGAAGCGGAGAGCTTGACCCCCAAGGCGTGCAGCAGCTTCAGCATCGTGTCATAGCCAGGCTTAGCGGTCGGGTGCAGGGGTGATAGGCTGCTTGGCGGTTAGAACGTGATACCGCAGTAAATACCTCTCCTGATGAAAACACAGGAAGAAATTCAGGGTGTACATATTGCTTCAATCTCCTAACATCTCCAAGTCACTCTGACTTACTTTTACAAACTCAAGTGCTTGCTCGTTTCCTGCTAAGTATGAATTCACTCGGTCCAGGGGGAGGTCCGAGCTATAGTGAGCAGTCGCTTCACGTACGCCCGCACCATAACGGATAGCTTCATCGTGTGCGCCAACATAAACTAAGTCAAAGGTCATTTCTCCAACTTCTTGCAGAATAATCAGCCAGAATTGATCCAGCCGACATTCATAAACATTCTTTCGGATAGCGCCCTCGATTTTCTTCAGTTGCAGTGATGGATGTCGGGGATTGTTAGTTAGAAGCATAAAGGTTTTGGTCAGTTTAACCTTTGCTTCTTTCGGCAGCTGATTTGCTGACTGGGTGAAGAGCGTGGACATTCTTAGAATTACCATTGGTTAAACTCCAAAACGTGGGCCGCACGCGTTCTCGGCATCGGCTGTAATGACGTATCGGAAAATTAGCGCGGTGCGAGTGTACAATGCCGCGCATGAGGGACCGCCGAGGGCAGTGCTGGAGGGAGCCGCAAACTATGCTTGCGGCGGTTTTTCTCGATGGGTTAGGCAACATTTGCGCTCAAATAATGCGTTTCCATCTCTTGAATGCCAGAACATCCGCGGGCGACAAGGCAAACCACTCATTTTTCAACCGCTTTTCAACGAACCGACGATGCCAGTAAGCCTCAATGCCCGCCGGATCATCAGTGGCAATGACGTGAATCGGCTTGAGAGCCTGCGGGAGCTCGATGCCGATTTCACCTTCTCGCCGCATTGGATTGTTCGTGCGACCAATCTTGAATTCACCGGCGTATACCATGCCGCAGGAGGTATACATAGCCAACAGTCGGCTGCTCCGACGATTCCCCGTTTTCTGGCGACGTCGCAATAACTGCGGATTCTACTAAGGGAACCAGAGATGCGAAATCACCGTGCTCGTGACAGTAAGCGAGAATCTTGATAGCCCGTTCGGCCTTTGATCCCAGACGGGCGAAAGCATCCCGATTCGGAAAGTTCCGATCTCCGCGGCGCTTAACCATCAAGTCGCCCTCGATCGGGAAACGACCAAGCTCGCGAGTTAGATCAAGGTAGCATTTGATCAAGAATTCTTCATCAAAACGCGCGCTCAAGGTGTTCGGCTCAAGACCAGCTTCGCGAATCGCGTCGCTCCAACGAAGCCAGTACTTAGGGTACCAGTCGGCTTTGCCGAGGTTCATTTCCGATTGGAATCTCTGACTTCCGGGCGGCTTGCCGCCGCTTGCGGCAGCAAGGCGTCTAATGTCCTTCAGAATCTGCTCTTTCTCCATGACTGCTCAATGTTGCCTGACGAATAGCGTTTATCCGCCGCGCGGATTGAGTTGAATCGGAGCGCGGTGTTGGTCGAATTCCAGCGACAGTTTACTAAAGTTAGCGATGAGCGAATGCCTGTTCTCAGGAAATAAGTACACTGTCTTCGGTGATCCTTTTTGCGAGTCCCCGTTGAACGGGGTGTTATGCGGCTTTTATTACGGCTTCTTCTATGTTCTTGGGAAGTGATACGGGAATAAAATATTCTTGCGGAAACAAATAATCCTCGCCAGACTCATCTATGACCCGGATCTGGCCATGCTTTTCTGCCACCGGATCTGGAATTGCCTCATATATCTTCCGTTTCTCAAGTGAGGCTGGATAGTCTTCATTCTTTACACATATAACCAACTGACGCGAAGTCATAGTAGTCATCGCTGCATCCTCAATCTATATAGCGTTTAATCTTGAATTCCTTCTTACCAATACCCGTTGCCTCATACCAGTGTAATTCGTAATAAAGAGATCCTGGACAGACTGGATTCCCGCTTGCGCGGGAATGACAGGCTGAATCAGGGCTTTCTTTTACATGCAACCTCAGATTTTGTCGATGTGCCTGATGTAACGCGGGTGGTCGATCATTTCCATTTGCATGGAGGTGCCGTCGATCGAGAACACGGCGCCGCTGCCGGCGAGCTGAACTTGCAGCCGACGCTGCCGCTCCAGTCGATCGGCAGGGGGGCGTGGTCGCGGTAGGTGTAGATGTTGTTGATCATGTCACCGCCCTGGATCTCGCACGGGCACGGCGGCAGTTCGCCTTGGATCGCCACGTTCCTGATGACCAGATCGCATGCCTGTTTCCACAGGGTGTCCTGGATGGTGCCTTCCATCACCTGGACGAGGTGAACCAGCGAGAAGTGCAGGGTGATGTCGTCGTCGCCCCGTTCGATGCGCTCCAGTTGGGCGCCGGGTAGCTGCAAGCTGCTTGTGGTATCCATCGTGACGTGTTGTAAATGAGGGTTAATTATTCACCGCAAAGGCGCAGAGAAATTCGCAATGAAAATTCACTGGTTCATTCGTTGCGACTTGCGGGGATGACGGGGATGTGATCAACGCGATTTTATCAGGCAATGTTTTTCTCTGAGTATTCTGCGTCTCTGCGGTAAATCACAACGCTAGTCCGCTTCGGTTGCGGTCGCGTCCGTTTCGGCGAGCAGGGCCTCGAAGTCGCTGAAGCGCGTGACCGGCGGGCCGCATTGTAAACCCGTGCAGGCATAGGCGACCACCTCTCCCTGCGGCGTGTAGTTCGCCAGCATGCCGGGCAGCGTGGCCTCGGTTGCCGGGATGGCCAGCGCCAGGCGTCGCGGCGCATAGGTCCGGTTCAAGCGCTTGCGCCAGTCTCCCATGGCCTCCGCGCCGCCGCGCAGGATCACCGTCTGTCCGGGCGAGACGGCGTCTTCCAGCGCGACCAGCAGGCTCGCATGGCCGTGCGGCATGGACTCGAGGCTCGGCCAGAGGCCCTTCACGGTCTGCTCCGCGGCCTGCAGGTAACGGGTTTCACCCAGCAGGTGCCCGAGCCGGAAGAGCACCGTGGCGGCGATGCCGTTGCCGGAGGGCGTGGCGTCGTCGTGGTTCGCCTTGGGCCGCTGGATCAGCGCCTCGTGATCGTCCGAGGTGAAGAAAAAGCCGCCGGAGGGATCGCGGAAATGGGCGAGCACCACCTCGGCGAGTTCCACGGCAAACGCCAGGTCGGCGTCGCGCCAGCGCGCCTGCAGCAGTTCCAGGAGGCCATCGATCAGATAGACATGATCGTCGAGGTAGGCGTTGAGATGCGCGCGGCCCTCCTTGCACGTGGCCAGCAGGCGGCCGTCTTGCCAAAGACGCTGCCGGATGAAATCGACCGCGCGCTCCGCGGACGCGATCCAGGCCGGGTTGTCGAGGTGGCGTCCCGCGATCGCCATGCCGCGGATCATCAGCCCGTTCCAGGCGGTCAGTATCTTCTCATCGCGCCCCGGGCGCACCCGCCGCGCGCGCACCGCGAGCAGCGTCGCGCAGGCCCGGTCGATGCGGCGGTCGACCTCGTCGAGGGTGAGGGAAAATTCCCCGGCGAGCTGCGTGCGGCTGCGATAGACGTGCAGGTGCCAATGGCCCTCGAAGTTGGCGGGCCGGTCGAGGCCGAAGTGGCGCGCGAACAGCGCGTAGTCCGCCGGCTCCAGCAGCGGCTCGATTTCCCGCGGCGTCCAGATGTAGAACCGGCCTTCCTCGCCTTCGGAATCCGCATCCAGGCTGGAATAGTAGCCGCCCTCGGGCGCCTGCATTTCGCGCATCACCCAGGCGGCGGTCTGTTCACAGGTGCGCTTGAACAGCGCGTTGCCGGTCGCGGCATACGCCTGCGCGTAGAGCGCGAGCAGGGCGCCGTTGTCGTAAAGCATCTTCTCGAAGTGGGGGATCATCCAGCGATCATCCACGGAATAACGGCAGAAGCCGCCGCCCAACTGGTCGTAGATGCCGCCCTGCGCCATTTTCTCCAGCGTAAACACCGCCATGTGCAGGGCGCGCCGGTCGCTCCCGCCGCCATGGCGGCAGGTGCCGGCCCAGTGCCGCAGCAGGCATTCCAGGTTGGTCGGGTGCGGGAACTTCGGAGCCTGGCCGAAACCGCCGTGGCGTTCATCGAAACTCTGCTCGAGCTGCCGGCGGGCGGTATCGAGCGGCAGCGGGCTGAGGGTGCACGCGCCGCCGCTCATCGCCGTCGAGGGATTGCAGGGCCTTAAGCAGGGAGGCGTTCTGGTCGCGTATCTCGTTCGGGTGTTCGGCGAGGAAGCCGACGATGCGCTGCATCAACTCCCGGAAGGACGGCATGCCGTGCCGGGGTTCGTTCGGGAAATAGGTGCCGGCGAAGAACGGCACCCGGTCATCCGGCGTCAGGAACACGGTCAGCGGCCAGCCGCCCGGCCTTCGGGTCAATAAGGAGTGGGAGGTCTGGTAGATCCTGTCGATGTCCGGGCGCTCCTCCCGGTCGACCTTGATGTTGACGAACAGCCGGTTCATGAGGTCGGCGGTCGCCGGGTCCTCGAAGGACTCGTGCGCCATGACGTGGCACCAGTGACAGGCCGAGTAACCCACCGAGAGCAGGATGGGCTTGTTCTCGCTGCGCGCCTTCTCCAGCGCCGCGGGTCCCCAGGGATACCAGTTCACCGGGTTGTGCGCATGCTGCAGCAGGTAAGGGCTGGTCTCGTTGATGAGTTGGTTGGTATAGTCGCTGTGCTCGCTCATGGCCAGGGGGAAGTGCCGGTCAACAGGCATCGTGCGGTAGGGGTCTGCCGGACTTGGATAATCATAGCGTGTCGCCTGGGAAGAAGGTTTACAACCCACCTGCTGTAGGGAAATCGCGTGGATCTTGCCATCGTCATCCCGGTTCTGAATGAGGCGGAAAGCCTAGCTCCGCTGCTTGAGGAAATCACCGCCGCCCTCACCGGGCAGGCGGGGTACGAAATCATCGTGGTGGATGACGGCAGTACCGATGCCACCCGCGCCGAACTGTCCCGCTGCCGCGAGCGCTATCCGCGACTGAAGGTTATCCGCCACCGGACCCGCTGCGGGCAGTCGGCGGCCATCGCCACCGGCGTCGCCGCGGCGCGCTCCGCCTGGATCGTCACCCTGGACGGCGACGGGCAGAACGACCCGGCCGACATTCTGCGTTCTACCGCACCCTGCGGAAGGCAGCCGGCGGATGTCGCGCTGGTCATCGGCCATCGCGTGTCGCGCCGGGACAGTAGTGCTGAGAGCTCGTTTCATCCCGCATCGCCAACCGGGTGCGCGCACCTGGTGCTTGGCGATGGCACGCCGGACAGCGCCTGCGGTCTCAAGGCGTTCGCGCGCGAAACCTTTGCCAGTCTGCCGCGCTTCGATCACATGCACCGCTTCCTGCCGGCGCTGGTGCAACGCCAGGGCGGGCGGGTGCTGTCGGTTGAGATCACGCATCGCGAGCGCACCGGCGGGCGCTCGAAATATGGCCTTAACAACCGCCTCTGGGTCGGGATCGTGGACCTGCTGGGGGTGTGGTGGCTCAAACGCCGCGCGCTGCGGCCGGTGGTCGAGGAAGGGGAGTAGCGGATGCAGGGCATATTCTGGCTGGTGGTCGGGTTTACGGGACAGGCGCTGTTTTCGATGCGTTTTATCATCCAGTGGTGGTACAGCGAACGGCGGAAACGCAGCGTCATCCCCGTGGCCTTCTGGTTTTTCAGCCTGGCGGGAGGGGTGACCCTGTTGAGTTACGCCATCTACCGCCAGGACCCGGTGTTCATCGCCGGCCAGGCCGGCGGCCTCTTGATCTATGCGCGCAACCTGTATTTCATCTACCGGGAACGCCGCGATGACCGGCCGGCGGCCGGCGGCGGATGACGCCGCGTTCATGGGCGCCGCTGGGTCTGCTGGCGCTGTGGCTGCTGCTTCTGCTGCTGTCCCTGCTGACGCGCCCGCTGTTGCCCGTCGATGAAACGCGCTATGTCGGCGTCGCCTGGGAGATGTGGCGGCGCGGGGATTTTCTCGTCCCGTATCTCAACGGCGCGCCCTACAGCGACAAGCCGCCGCTGTTTTTCTGGCTGATCCACGCCGGTTGGTGGTTGTTCGGAGTCAACGAGTGGTGGCCGCGCTGCGTGGCCGCGCTCGTCTCGCTGGCCGCGCTGTGGGCGACGGCAAACCTGGCCTGGCGGCTCTGGCCGCGGGATGCCATGACGCGACAACTCGTGCCCTGGGTCCTGTTTCGGCTGCATCGTCTGGACGGCCTTTTACACCTGGGTGCAGTTCGACATGCTGCTGGTGCTGTTTACCGTACTCGCCATGACCGGTCTCGTGGCGGCGGGCGAGGGTAGGCGCGGCGGCTGGCTGCTCACCGGGCTCTGCCTCGGGCTCGGCGGTCTGGCCAAGGGGCCGGTGATTCTGCTGCATGTCCTGCCGGCGGCCCTGCTGGGACCGGTCTGGCTGCGTGACCAGCCACTGTGTTCCTGGCGGTCCTGGTACGCGGGTATCGGCGCGAGTCTGCTGCTCGGGGCCATGATCGCGCTTGCCTGGGTGTTGCCGGCGGCGCAGGTCGGGTGGCGAGGACTACCGGCACGCGCTCCTGTGGGGACAGACGGCCGAGCGGATGGTGAGCGCCTTCGCCCATGCCCAACCCGGGTGGTGGTATCTCCCCTGGTTGCCGGTGCTGTTCGCGCCCTGGCTGTTGTTGCCCTGGCTGTGGAAATACCTGTGGCGGTCGATGCGCCATCCCGGCGATACCGGCCTGCGCCTGTGTCTGGTCTGGCTGTTGTCCACGCTGCTGCTCATGAGCATCACGAGCGGCAAGCAGCTCAAGTATCTGCTGCCCGTGTTGCCGGCGTTTGCCCTGCTGGTCTCACGCGTGCTGTCGCTGGCGGAGCAACAGGGCGCGACACGGCGGCCGCGGGCGCTGGCCGTCCTGTTATTGCTTGGCGGCATGTTCCTGGTGGCGGCCCCCTCCCTGTTCGCCGCGCCGCCGTGGGCGGGTTCGGTCAGCCCGCTCTGGGGTGGCGCGCTCATCGCCGGCGCCGTAGCACTGGCGCTGATGAAACCGCTGCGCATGGAACAATACCCGGTCATGGTGGCGGTCCTGTCCGCCGGGGTCCTCTCCATCGTGTACCTCGGCGTCTTCCGGATCGCCGCGCCGGCCTATGACCTGCGCGAGGCCAGCCGGGTGATCGCCGCGGCCCAGGCGGCGGGGCGGCCGGTCGCCAGCTCTGTCCGAGTATCACGGCCAGTTCGGTTTTTACGGCCGGCTGGCGCGCCCCATCGAGAACCTGCCCCCGGAGCAGGCGCCGGCATGGTCCAGGGAACACCCGGAGGGTTATGTCATCGCCTATTATCCCGGCCCGGCGGCCGGACACTCCGCCGCCGTCTTCGACCAACCCTATCGCGGCGGCCATCTGGCGATCTGGGAGGGTCGCGTGCTTGCGGCCGATCCGACGCTTTTACCGTAGAATGCCGCACTGGCCCACCGTTTCCGCTACCCGCATGCCCGCAGCCTCGCTTCCGGTCCTGATGCTGAAGAAGAACGAGGAACGTCGCCTGCTGGCCGGTCACCTGTGGGTGTACAGCAACGAGGTCGATACGCGCAAGACCCCGCTGCCCGCGTTTGAACCGGGCGGCGCGGTCAACATCCAATCCTCCGCCGGCCGAAGCCTCGGTACCGGCTACATCAATCCCCATACGCTCATCTGCGCGCGGCTCGTGACCCGCCGCGCCGACGCGGCATTCGATGAAGCGTTCTTCGCGCACAGGATACAAACGGCGCTGGCGTTGCGGGAGGCGCTGTTCGACAGGCCGTATTACCGGCTGGTGTATGGCGAGGGCGACGGCCTTCCCGGCCTGATCGTCGACCGCTACGGCGAGGTGCTGGTGATGCAGATCACCACGGCCGGCATGGAGCGCTGCAAGGCGGAAATCCTGGGCGCGCTGCGGCGCGTGCTGGACGTCAAGGGGGTGTTGCTGCGCAACGATACCCCGGTGCGCGAACTGGAGCGGCTGGATTCCTATGTTGAAACCATCGGCGTGGTGCCCGCCTGCGTGCGCCTCGAAGAGGGCGGCGTGCAATTCGAGGCGCCCTTGGGCGAGGGCCAGAAGACCGGCTGGTTCTTCGACCAGCGCGGCAACCGGCTGGCCATGCACAAGTACGTCGGCGGCCGGCGCGTGCTCGATGTGTTCAGCTATATCGGCGCCTGGGGTCTGCAGGCGGCGTTCGCCGGCGCCGCGGAGGTCTGCTGCGTGGATTCCTCGGCGCCGGCGCGGGAACTCCTGCTGCGCAATGCGGCGGCCAACGGCCTGGAGGCGCGCGTGCGGGTGGAAAGCGGGGATGCCTTCGAGGTCATCGGCGCGCTGCAGGCCGCGAACCGGCGTTTCGATGTCGTCATGGTCGATCCGCCGGCGTTTATCAAGCGGCGCAAGGATATCCAAAGCGGCGAGGGTGCCTACCACCGCCTCAATCGCCAGGCCCTGCAACTGTTGGAGCCGGGCGGGTTCCTGATATCATCCTCCTGCTCCATGCATCTGGCTGCCGAACGCCTGCAGCAGCTCCTGCTCCAGGCGGCGCGCGATTCCGGCCGGCGCCTGCAGGTCCTGGAGCGGGGCTTTCAGGCCATGGATCATCCGGTCCATCCCGCCATACCGGAAACGGCCTATCTGAAGACATTGTTCTGCCGGGTATTGCCGGCACGGGATTGAGTATGCTGATTTACCCGGACATAAGCCCCGTCGCGATCAGCGTGGGCCCGCTCGAGGTGCACTGGTATGGTCTCATGTACCTGGTCGGGTTTATGGGCGGCTGGTGGCTCGGGCGGCTGCGCACCCGCCGTCCCGGCACCGGTTGGCGCGCGGTGGAAATCGGCGATCTGGTATTCTATGCCGCGCTCGGCGTGGTGCTCGGCGGGCGCATCGGTTACACCCTGGTGTACAACTTCTCCGGGTTTCTCGCCGATCCCCTGGTGCTGCTGCGCATCTGGCAGGGCGGCATGTCCTTCCATGGCGGCCTGGTGGGTGTGTTGTTCGCGATGTGGCTCTATGCGCGGCGCACCGGCCGGACATTCTTCCAGGTGACGGACTATATCGCACCCTTGATTCCCGTCGGGCTCGGCGCCGGGCGCATCGGCAATTTCATCAATGGCGAACTCTGGGGACGGCCCACCGACCTGCCCTGGGGGATGGTGTTTCCCTTCGTGGACGCCCAGCCGCGCCATCCCTCGATGCTCTATGAGGCGCTGCTCGAGGGCGTGGTGCTGTTTGTCATCCTGTGGGTTTACTCGAGCAGGCCGCGTCCCACCATGGCCGTGTCCGGCCTGTTTCTGCTGTGTTACGGCGTGTTCCGCTTCCTGGTCGAGTTCATGCGCCAGCCGGACGCGCAGATGGGGTTTATCGCCTTCGGCTGGCTCACGATGGGGCATCTGCTGTCCCTGCCCATGATCGTCCTGGGCGCCGCGTTTCTTGCCTACGCCTACCGGCGCACCGACGGCGCCGTCAGTTGGTAGCTGGATAACGGCAAACCATGAAGCAATACCTTGACCTGATGCGCCAGGTGCGCGATCACGGTGTGCGCAAGGAAGACCGGACCGGCACCGGCACGCTCAGCGTGTTCGGCTACCAGATGCGCTTCGATCTCGCTGCGGGGTTCCCGCTGGTCACCACCAAGAAACTGCACCTGCGCTCCATCGTTCACGAGCTGCTGTGGTTCCTGAAGGGCGATACCAACGTTGCCTACCTGCACGACCACAACGTCACCATCTGGGATGAGTGGGCGGATGAGAATGGCGAACTGGGGCCGATCTACGGTTCCCAATGGCGTTCCTGGGCGACGGCCGATGGCCGTCACATCGATCAGATCGGCCAGGTCATCGACCAGATAAAAAACAATCCCCATTCCCGCCGCCTCATCGTCAGCGCCTGGAATGTGGGAGAGATCGAAAAAATGGCGTTGCCGCCCTGCCATGCCTTTTTCCAGTTCTACGTGGCAAACGGGAAACTCTCCTGCCAGATGTACCAGCGCAGCGCGGATATTTTTCTGGGCGTCCCGTTCAATATCGCCTCCTATGCACTGCTGACGCAGATGATGGCCCAGGTGACAGGCCTGCAGGCAGGGGAGTTCGTGCATACCCTGGGTGATGCGCACCTCTATCTTAACCACTTGGAACAGGCCGATTTGCAACTATCGCGCACACCGAAGCCCTTGCCCGTCATGCGCATCAATCCCGCGATCGAGGATCTGTTCGCCTTTACCTTCGAGGACTTCGCGTTGCAGCATTACGACCCGTATCCGCCTATCAAGGCGCCGGTGGCGGTTTGAGCGGCCCCATGAAAATCGCCATCGTGGTGGCGATGGCCGCCAACCGTGTCATCGGACGGGATAACCGGCTCCCCTGGCGCCTGCCGGCGGATCTCAGGCACTTCAAGCGGGTGACTCTCGGCAAGCCGATCCTGATGGGGCGCAAAACCTATGAATCGATCGGCCGTCCCTTGCCGGAGCGTACCAATATCGTCGTCACCCGCGACCACGCTTACGCGGCTCCAGGGTGTGTCGTCGTGCACTCTATCGAGAGTGCGCTTAAGGCGGCAGGCGATCATGAGGAAGTGATGGTGATCGGTGGCACGGATTTTTACTGGCAACTGTTGCCGAAGGCCGATCGTATCTATCTGACCCTGGTCCACGAGGAATTCGAGGGTGATGCCCTGTTCCCGGAGCTGAATGTAGGTGAATGGCGGGAGGTTGAGCGAACGGACTGCGAGCCGGACGAGAAGAACCCCTGGCCCTACAGTTTTATCCGGCTCGAGCGCGTGGCCCCGCAGGATACGGGCTGATCAAACTCGATTAACAGCCTGTTGGCCATTGCCCGGCGCCAGCCATCCCGGGCAGGGCAGGTCGATACGCTCGGGCCGGGTGTCGATCCGCAGCGCCGTCAGTAGCCCGCCCCACAGGCATCCCGAATCGATCGGGTAAACGCCGGGGATGTCCGGGGTTCGCAGGGTGGACCAGTGACCGAAAATGATGTTCATTCCCTGGCTGGCGCGCGCGGGAATCTCGAACCAGGGATAAAAACCCTCCGGCTGACTTCCGGGCGGTCCCGTGGTCTTCAGATCCAATCGTCCATTACGGTCGCAAAAGCGCATGCGGGTGAAGCAGTTGACGATGAAGCGCAGGCGGTCCCAGCCGGTGAGTTCTTCGGACCATTGTTTGGGTTTGTTGCCATACATCCGGGTGAGAAACGCCGGCAGCCCGCTACCCCGCAACACCGTCTCGACCTCGCCGGCGCACTGCTGCGCCAGTTTCAGATCCCACTGCGGCGGCAGCCCGGCATGAACCATGAGATAACCCAGACCCCGGTCGTAATGCAGCAGCGGCTGCCGGCGTAACCAGTCGATCAACTCATCCCGGTCAGGCGCGGCGAGTATCGGTTCCAGGGTGTCATCATCGATGTTGTCCGGGCGGATTCCATGGGCTGCCGCCAGCAGATGCAGGTCATGATTGCCGAGCACCGTGATCGCGACAGGCCCGAGCGCACGGACGAAACGCAGTGTCTCGAGTGATTTCGGTCCCCGGTTGACCAGGTCTCCGACAAACCAGAGCCGGTCGTGATCCTTGTCGAAGCGGATTTTTACGAGCAGCTCCCGCAGCTCGTCATAGCAGCCCTGGATGTCGCCTATGGCATAAACGGCCATCTGCCGATGACCGGTTGCTAATGGAGGGTGCGGGGTATGGCGAGAGTAAAAGCCGGAATCTCGGCGTCGAATTCATCGCCGTTGTCCGCGACCATCTGGTAGGTGCCGTGCATGCTCCCGACCGGCGTGGCGATCATGGCGCCGCTGGTGTACTGGAAGCCCTCGCCGGGATTGAGGTGGGGTTGTTCACCGACCACACCCTCGCCCTTGACCTCCTGCACGTTGCCATTGGCATCGGTGATGACCCAGTGCCGCGACAGCAACTGGGCGGGGACGGCGCCCTCATTGCGTATGGTGATGGTGTAGGAGAACACATAACGGTCATTGGCGGGCTCTGATTGCCCTTCGATGTACCGGGTCTCGACTTCAACAGTGATGTTATGCAAGGTTTCGCTCTTCATTCATGTGGTGACTTGCGCATTAAGGACACAAGGGTACGCTTTACGGGCTGCGGTGACAAAATCCTGACCAGCAAATCCGGGATAATCCGCACGATGCTATTTTCGCTCGCCGTGGTGGTGTCTGTCATGCACATTCGGCCGCTAAATCAGACCATGATAGCCGCTTCCAATGGGTATAATATTATTATAGTTTTTCTGAATAGCCCATTAAGGAGGATGTCATGTATCTCAGGAATAAACATAATGGCGATCTGGTTGAAGTGCTGGATATGACGGTCATGGTAGACCCGTGCCGGGATGAACTGCCAGGCCGGTATCACGCCGGTGAAGAACTCCAGGAACCGACCAGTTTCAACAAGTCCACGCTGGTTTTCCCCTCGGGCGAGCCGTTGCCACGGTGCTGGGTGGACCCGAAGTACAAGGGTTCAACCGTCTGAATTGCAACAGGTTAGCTGTATTCAGGATGTGGCCTGGCATGGCCATGTCAAGCCGATCTCGGAAATGTGATCGGGTTGGCGGAAATCATTGACACATTCCGCCACCCTAAAGTCATCCCCCTTAAAAGGGGTGACGGATTAAGGAGAGGCGGACATGATCAGAGGTAAATGCCATTACAGAAAGCCCGACCCCCTCCTTTTGCTCGCTGCCGCCGTGGTTCTGGGTGTGGTGATGACCACCGCCGCAATTGCCGGTGAGCGCATTAAGCTTCTTTCCGCAATACGATACGATCTATCAGGCATCGCCGCAGGATAAGAACGGATATACGCTTGCCAGCTTGGGTCATGCCGGCGGTGGGCTGAGTGTCTCGCTGATGCCCCCGCGTGAACTTCAACAGGTTTCCCTGGCCAGCGGCGGGTCAGCGGAAGAGATGGGGAAGTTGACAGACATCTTTTTTGTATTGCATTTCCCCTGGTAACCGGGAGCACACCGGTTCTCCGTTTGTAGTCTTCTCTGGAAACGCCACACCCGCTTGAGCAGAGATTCACTGCCGGTGGGAGGCGGCGTGATTGGCGAGGGCGGCGAACTCCCTGATCCCTAGCATTTCCGCGCGTAGGGTCGGATCAATACCCAACGCCCTGATAGCCTGCTCCTCAAACATCCCCCGTAAGGCATTGCGTAATGTCTTGCGCCGTTGCGCGAAGGCTTGCCGCACCACCGCCGCCAGCACGGCTTCATCATGAATTTCAACCGGGAATTCCCGGTAGGGTTCCAGCCTGACGAAGGCGGATTCAACGCGTGGCGGCGGCTGGAAGGCGCCGGGGCCGATGGTGAACAGGCGGGTCACCCTGCACCGGTACTGGATCATGACGGAGAGTCGGCCATACTGGCCGTTACCCGGTGCGGCGGCCAGCCGGTCCACGACCTCCTTCTGCAGCATGAAGTGCATGTCGCTGATGCAGCGCGCCTGTGACAGGAGATGAAACAGCAACGGTGTTGATATGTTGTAGGGCAGGTTGCCAACTACCCTAAGGGGTGACTCCTCACCGGCCAGTTGGCAGAAATCAACGCGCAAGGCATCGGCATTGTGTATCGTCAGTTCCCCCGCTTCACGGCACTCATCGCGCAATGGTGCGATCAGATCCCGGTCGAGTTCGATGACCTGCAGGCGCCCGGCAATTCGCAGCAATGGCAGGGTGATCGCGCCGTGTCCCGGACCGATCTCGACGATCGTGCCGGATGCCTGCGGCTGGATGGCCGCGACAATGCGGGCGATGATCGCCGGGTCATGCAGAAAGTGCTGTCCAAAACGCTTGCGTGGTGTGTGTGACATAAGTCTTGGCCAGCGTACGTAAAGTTACCGCAGAGACGCACGACTGCATGGATACAAGTAAGGAGGTAGGACAATGCATGGAGCAATTGCCGAAAGAACGCAGAGAAATCAAAAGTAAAATAATTCATGGCAAACCATGCAACAGCGGAATGTTGGTATCAGACGGTTGTCGTTGATTTTATAAATTCTTTGCGTACTTCGCGTCTCTGCGGTGAAATAGCGGATCAACTCCCGGATCTCCTGCGGGCGATTTCGATGGCGGTTTGCAGGGCCGCCTGCAGACTGCCGCTGTCGGCCTTGCCGGTGCCGGCCAGTTCCAGCGCGGTGCCGTGATCGACCGAGGTGCGGATGATCGGCAGCCCCAGGGTGATATTGACAGCCCGCCCAAAACCCATGTGCTTGAGCACGGGCAGACCCTGGTCATGATACATGGCAAGCACGGCATCGGTTTGCCTGAGCTTTTCCGGCGTGAACGCGGTATCGGCCGGCATCGGTCCGCTGAGACGTAATCCCTGCGCACGCAATGCCTGCACTACCGGGTCGATGACGTCGATTTCCTCCCGGCCCAGGTGGCCGCCTTCCCCGGCATGCGGATTCAGGCCGCAGACGGTGATGGCCGGTTGCTCGATGCCGAAATTTATCCGCAATCCCTCATGCAGTATGCGCAATACCCGGGTCAGTCGTTCCGGTGTAATCCGGGCGCTGACTTCGGCCAAGGGGACGTGCGTGGTGGCCAGCGCGACACGCAGTCCCGGGGTGGCGAGCAGCATGACGACATCCGCGGTGTGGGTTGCGGCCGCGAGATATTCCGTGTGCCCTCTGAACGGTATGCCGGCCTCGTTGATCACCGCCTTGTTGACCGGACCGGTGACCATGGCGGCGAACGTGCCATCGAGACAGCCATTGACGGCCTGATCCAGGGTGTCGAGCACGTAACGCGCATTGGCGGGATCAGGCCGGCCGCAGACCACGGCCGTTTTCAACGGCACCGGCAGGACACTGAGTTCGCCTGCCCGGGTCGTCACCGGATCCGCGCCGTCTTGCAGGACCCGGCAGATGAAGGGCAAGCGCAGGATCTCAGCCCGTGCCTGCAGCAGCGACGGGTCGCAGATCGCCACCAGCTCGACATCGCGGGCCTGCGAGGCCAGTTGCAGGCACAGGTCCGGCCCGATACCGGCCGGCTCCCCGGGTGTCAGGGCAATACGTAGGATCGAATCAGGCAATTTGCAACAGAATCAGCGGGGCATGGCCGGGGTCAGGTACAGGTTCATATGTCCCCGTGCCGGGTACGAGGGGTGTCAGGCCGGCGACAGGGGCGAAGCGGCGTCACTGCCATGCGCTATTCCGCCTGGGTATCCAGCCGGTACTCGACATAGGCCTCATCGCGCAGTCGGCGCAGCCAGAGGAACAGCTCTTCGTCACCCTTGCGCTTGCGGATCAGTTGCTTCGCCGTGGAGCGTTTGTATTCCTCGGTGCTGTCGTGCTCGCGCCGCTCCAGGACCTGCAGTATGTGCCACCCGAATTCCGTCTCAAAGGGCTGGCTGATCTGCCCGGGCTCTGTCTTGTCCATCACCTCCTCAAATTTTGGAACCAGGTCGCCCGGATTGACCCAGCCAAGATCGCCGCCCTTGGCGGCTGACAGGGTGTCCTGGGAATTGGACTTTGCCAGTGTGGCGAAATCCTCCCCGCCCCGCAGGCGTATCTCAAGCTGTTCCATGCGTGACTTGACGGCTTCGTTCGTGTGTACGGCATCCGTTTTTATCAGGATATGCCGTGCGTGGGTCTGGCTGATGATGTGGCGCTCGTCGCCGCGTTGCTCGACGAGTTTGATGATATGAAAGCCGCTCGGGCTGCGGATCGGGTCATGGATATCACCCGGCTGCATTTTTTTGACGGGGTCGACAAACAGGCTCGGCAACTGTCCGATACTGCGCCATCCGATGTCGCCGCCCTCAAGCGCCGTCGGGGCGTCGGATTCCGCGATTGCCGTCTGGGTGAAATCCGCTCCGGCGCGCAGACTCGCCACTATCCTGTCGGCACGCTGCTGGGCGGCCTGTATTTGCTCCGCGCTGGCCGCTTCCGGGGTGGCGATCAGAATATGGGCGAGATGGTACTCGGTGTTGCCCAGTTGGTTTGCCTCCATGCTCGCAAGCAGGTTGTTCACCTCTTGATCGCTGATGCTGATACGGCTGCCCACCATCTGCTGGCGCAACTGGGCGATGGTAAGCTGATGGCGGATGTCTTCACGGAAATTCCCGTAGTCGAAACCTTCACGCTCGAGGACGGCGCGAAAATCAGTCAGCGATACGCCATTCCCCTTGGCAATTTCCTGCAGCTTGTTATTGAGTGTGATGTCATCGATCTTGATGCCATTGACCTCGGCGAGCTGGAGTTGCAGATGCTCCAGGATAAGCTTTTCCAGCACCTGTTTCTCGAGCACGGACAGGGGCGGCAGCGGGGTATCCTTTTCCTTGAGCTGCGCGGAGATCTCCTTGATGGCGGCATCGAGTTCGCTTCTGAGAATGACGTCATCGTTGACGATCGCCACGATCTGGTTGAGTGTTTGCCGGCCGGCCGATGGGCCCTCATCCGTCTGCGCCTGCAGGACCTGGAAGGAGAATGCCAGGAGCAGGCCGATCACGTAGCTTAGCGACTTCATTCCTGCTTTCCGTTAATAACTTGATTCGTAGCCTAGGATACCACGTTCGAGCAGGTTATCGACCTGGCTGCCGATGCCGGTCAGTCCCTTGAGTTCGACCTGGACGTAGACACCGTTGGTGCGGTCGCCGTTCACGTCATTGACATAGCTGCGCCCGACCAGTTGGACCGCCCAGCAGCAGCTCTCGTAGCCGAAGCCCGCCAGTGTCTCCAGAGTTGTGCTGTCGTCAAGCGAATAATTCCAGCGTCCCACCAGATGCCATGCATTACCCAGCGGCCACAGGAGCGAGACGTCCGTCTGGTTCAGCGTGTCGCGGCGGTAGCGGTAGGAGAGATTCACCAACTGGCGCTTGTCGGGCCGGTACTGGAGCCGGACATCACCCCGATCGGTGCGTGATGCGCTCGGGTCCCACTGGATATCGGTCTCGGCATTCCACTCCCGGGAAAAGGCCACGGCGAATTCGCTGATCAGGTCCGAGGTGTTGTCGGAGACCACGGGTTCGCCGGGCAGGGTCACTTCCAGATTGCGGAAATAAACCAGTTGCCCCAGGCTGGCGCGCAGCCGCTGTACGCCGCTTGCCGGGTCGAGAACACGCGTCGTCAGCGCCGCCGCGAGCTGGTTTGCATCCCCCATTCGGTCCGGCCCGCTGAAGCGGTTTTCCTGGAACAACTGCCAGAAGTTGAAGTCGTAATTGCCGGTATCGAATACCGGTATGTCATCCTGCTTCCTGTTCGGGACAAAAAGATAGTAAAGGCGTGGCTCCAGCGTCTGCACATAGTCTGAATCACCCCACCGCAAGTCGCGGTCAAAATACATACCCGAGTCGATGTCGGCCACCATCGTGGTTCGTTGCGGGCTACTCGGTTCGCCGGGCGATTGGTCATTCAACTGATAGAAGGTCTGGCGCAATCCGACCGAGGGCTTGATGTAATAGGCCGCGCGCTCGAACGGCAGGGTCAAGCTGCGGCAGCATGTCGACACGGGTGCCCGTGACCGTCTTGTCCTTCTCGAATTGCGTCACTTCGGAATCAAACCCGAAATGCAGGCCCATCAGCCTCTGCTCCGGCGCGGCATTGAAGCGCACCCTGGGCAGTTCCATGTAGGGCCGATCCACCACCGCCACGGTAGGGTCGACGGTCTGGAAATTGAGCACACGTGCATCCAGCGTCCACTGGTTGCCATGGTAAGTCGTATGCGCCTCCCGCTTCAGGAAGGACTGGCTCGATTGAACCAGGGTGTTCCCCAGGTCCTTAAAGTAGTCCTTGTCCGAGACATTGCTGGCGTCGATGCGTGTAGTGAGGCGGGGCAGGGGGTTGCCCTTGTCCTCGAATGAGACGAGGCTGCGATCCTTGTTGTCGTACTCGGGATCCGAGGGCAGATACTCGGCCCTCAGCATGCCGCTGTCTTTCCGGTGCAGGTAGCGAAACTCCGTGTCCAGCATGACGCCGCGTTTGCTCATGACGCGCGGCATCAGCGTCGCGTCATAGTTGGGCGCGATGTTCCAGTAATACGGTACGCTGAGTATCGAGTCCGGTCTCCTGGGAAACGCCGAATTTCGGGATCAGAAAACCGGAGCGGCGGCGGTCATCGATCGGGAAGCTGATGTAGGGTGTGTACAGGACCGGCACGCCTTTCAGGTTCATCGTGGCATGGTGCGCGACGCCCATGCCATCCTCCGTGTCGAGGTCCACCTGCCGGGCTGACAATAGCCAGTCCGTATTGCCCGGCGGGCAGGTCGTGTACGTGGCCTGGTCGAGTTGCCGGTGGTCGGGGTCCAGCAGGTGGACCACCTCCGCCTGGCCGCGACCGTGACGGTCCGGCAGCTCGTAGTCAGCCTCGTAAAGCGTGCCCCGTTTTTCATCGGGGAACAGTTGGGCATGATCCCCGTTGACCAGCAAGCCGGGTTCGGCATAGTGCAGGTTGCCCTGCGCGTCGACCTCACCGTCGTTCTGGTTGTAGGTGATGGTGTCCGCATCGAGTCGCTTCGGGCCGTAAATGACCACGGCGTTGCCGCGCAGGGTAAAGACCTGCTGTTCGACGGACTCCGCCGTATCGCCATAAAGGTTGATGAGGGATTCATCGCCGGCGGCGCTCGTCGTCGCCGTGGCCGCGGGTGTGGCGGGCGGGCAAAGCTTCCAGCGTTCATCGACCGGAGCTGCTGCCTGGGCGGGCGCCGGTGGCGCCGTCCCGGCGGCCGGATTCGGCGGTGCCGGCGGCTGGGCCGTTAGCGGCCCGGGGGGTCGTTCCTGGTCCTGTGGCGCGGCGCCGGGAGCGGTGGGGATCGCGGCGGGTGTGACGTCCGGCCTGTCGTTGCCGGCATCGCGGCAGCTCCAGGTATCGTCCTCGCCGGCGCCGCATTGCCATTGCACGGCGCCGGCGGCCGGCGCCAATGCCGTGAGCAGCAGTAGACTCGCAACGATGGGCAAAGGCCGGTAGCGCTTCACGGGATACGTCCTGGTGATGGGTTCTGCTTTGTCTGCCCTGACACGATTTCCCACGCGGGTTGCGGCTGGCGGGCGCCACGTAAAATCGCATAGAATGGCTGCCTGTTCAAATGTTTTATTGCCCGTATCGCCCGGGGAGCATGCCACCCGGCACGTCCCCCCGGCCGCCCTCGGGGCGCTGGTCACGCGGCTGGTGGTGACAATGCCCGGACAGACGGCGTTGTTTCACGGACGGCCGCGAGCATAAACTTCGCGGCCATGGCGGACCGGCACCATGCCTGAAAGACTCGAGCTGCTGAAACAATGGCTGGGGGACGAACTCGACTTCAGCGACTACAGCCTCAAGCCGGCTTCCTCCGACGCCAGCTTCCGGCGCTATTTCCGGGTCACGCACGACGGTTCCAACTACATCGTCATGGACGCCCCGCCGGAGAAGGAAAACACCCGCCCGTTCGTCACCGTCGCCCGGCTGTTTCTCGATGTCGGTGTGAACGTCCCCGAGATCCTCGATGAAAATACGGACCAGGGTTTTCTGCTGCTCTCCGATCTGGGCAGCCGGCTTTACCTCGATGCCCTGAACGATGCTACCGTGGAACGCCTGTACGGCGACGCCCTGGGTGCGCTCGCCGCCATCCAGGCCTGTGCGCCGGGCCGCGGCGTCCTGCCCGACTATGACCATGATCTGCTGCTGCGCGAGATGGGCCTGTTCCGCGACTGGCTGGTCGATAAACACCTCGGTATCACGCGCACGGAAGCACAATCCGCCCTGCTCGAGCGGGCCTTTGTCCTGCTGGCGGAGAACGCGCTCACCCAGCCGCAGGTGTGCGTGCACCGCGACTACCATTCGCGCAACCTGATGGTGACCCGGCGCAACAACCCCGGCATCCTGGATTTCCAGGACGCCGTGATCGGACCGGTCACCTACGACCTGGTCTCGCTGCTGCGCGACTGCTATATCGCCTGGCCGCGCGCGCGCGTCGAGGCGTGGGCGCTTGGCTACCAGGAGCTGGCGCTGCAGTCCGGCATCCTGCGCGAGGAGCACGAGGACCCGGTGCAATTTCTGCGCTGGTTCGATCTCATGGGCGTGCAGCGCCACCTCAAGGCCGCCGGCATTTTCGCGCGGCTCAATCACCGTGACGGCAAGCCGGGCTACCTGAAGGACGTTCCCCGCACCCTCGGCTACGTGACCGATGTCGCCCGCCGTTACGGGGAAATCGCCGGGCTGGGCGAATTCATCGAGACGGAGGTGATGCCCCGGCTGCAGGTGTAGGGCGCCGCGGCGGCTGGTACCGTTGAACCGGAATGCTATCCTTGACGCCATGAAAGCCATGCTACTTGCCGCCGGGCGCGGCGAGCGGATGCGACCGCTCACGGACCACACGCCCAAGCCGCTGCTGCGCGTCGCCGGCCGCACCCTGATCGAACATCACATCGAGGCGCTCGCGCGCGCCGGTTTCCGCGAACTGGTGATCAACCATGCCCACCTCGGCGCTCAGTTGGTAGCAGCCCTGGGCAATGGGACGAACCATGGCGTGCATATCGACTACTCGGCGGAATCGCCGAACGCGCTGGAAACCGGCGGCGGTATCTTCAACGCACTGCCGCTGCTTGGCGAGGCGCCGTTCGTGGTGGTCAACGCCGACATCTGGACCGATTTCGATTTCACCCGCCTGCCGCGGCAACCGGACGGCGTCGCGCACCTGGTGCTGGTCGACAATCCCGCGCATCACCCGGCGGGCGACTTCGCGCTGGAGGGCGACCGGGTGCGCGAGGACGGGCCCGCGCGGCTCACCTTCAGCGGCATCGGCGTGTACCGTCCCGCCCTGTTCGCGGGCAGCGCGGGCGGATCGTTTCCACTGGCGCCGCTGCTGCGCCGCGCCATGGAGGCGGGGCAGGTGAGCGGTGAGCGCTACGCCGGCGCCTGGTTCGACATCGGCACACCGGAACGGCTCGCGGAGGTGAACCGCTGGGTCGGCGAGCGGCGCCGGGACGAACGCCGCTCCGGCCGGCCGCCGGGTGACTGACCGTCATGGGACAGGAAATCGAGCAGACGCATTTCACCCGCGCGGATTTCACGGCCTGCGCCGACTGCCTGCGCCGGGAGACCGAACTGCTGGGCGAGTGGTTCCGGGAGGCGCTGTTCTCCACGCGCGATCGCACGGGCGGGTTCGAGCTCGAGGCCTGGCTGATCGACGCCGCCGCCCGCCCGGCGCCGGTGAACGAGGCGTTTCTCAAGCGGCTCGACGATCCCATGGTGGTGCCCGAACTGGCGCGCTTCAACGTCGAGCTGAACGACCACCCGCAGCACCTGTGGGGTTCGGCGCTCGGCCGGTTCGAGGCGAGCCTGGCGGCGACCTGGGAGAAGTGCCGGCGGGTCGCGGCGGAGTTGGATGCGCGGCTGCTGATGATCGGCATCCTGCCGACGGTGCGCGAGGCGGAACTGACGCAGGCCAACATGTCGGATCTCAGGCGTTACCGCGCCCTGAACGAGCAGGTGCTGCGGCTGCGCGAGGGCCGGCCGCTGGAACTGGACATCCAGGGCCGGGAACGCCTGAAGACCGTCCACGGCGATGTCATGCTCGAATCCGCGACCACCTCCTTCCAGCTCCACCTCAAGGTGCATCCCCGCCACGCGGTGCGCGCCTACAACGCCGCGCTGGTCCTGTCGGCGCCCATGGTGGCGGTGACGGCGAACTCCCCCTACCTGTTCGGCCATGACCTGTGGGACGAGACCCGCGTCCCGCTGTTCGAGCAGGCGGTCGCCGTGGGCGGCATCGCCGGCGCGAGCCACGGGCCGTTGCGCCGCGTGACCTTCGGCTCGGGCTATGCGCGCGCCTCCCTGTACGAATGTTTCCTCGAGAACCAGCAGCACTATCCGGTGCTGCTGCCGATGAGCTTCCACGAGGGCGCGGAGAAGATGGCGCACCTGCGCCTGCACAACGGCACCATCTGGCGCTGGAACCGCCCCCTCATCGGCTTCGACTACGACGGCATCCCGCATCTGCGCATCGAGCACCGCGTGGTGCCGGGCGGGCCGACGGTCGCCGACGCGATCGCCAACGCCGCGTTCTACTTCGGCCTGATGCAGGCACTGATGCACGAAGACACTCCGATCGAGGCGCGGATTGCGTTTCCGCAGGCGCGCGACAACTTCTACGCCGCCGCCCGGCACGGCCTGAATGCGCCGGTCACCTGGGCCGACGCGCGCCGCGGCCCGCTGCGCGCCCTGCTGCTGGATGAACTGCTGCCGCTGGCGCGGCAAGGGC
This sequence comes from uncultured Gammaproteobacteria bacterium, assembly GCA_963773065.1. Lineage (GTDB taxonomy): Bacteria > Pseudomonadota > Gammaproteobacteria > UBA9214 > UBA9214 > CAVQCA01. Next base: position 218,647 of record CAVYZN010000008.1, on the reverse strand, counting down.
TGGCGTCGCTCGAAATCGACGCGGCGGACAGCACGCATTACCTCGGCATCATCGAGGCGCGCGCGCGCCGGGCCGCAACCGGCGCGGACTGGCAGCGCGCCTGGGTCGCCCGGCACGGCGCGGACATGGCGGCGCTGACCGAGGCTTATTACCATCGCCAGCACGAAGGCCGGCCGGTGCATGAATGGGATGTCGATGCTGCATGAGGGCGAATGCCAGTCAAACCGCTCACTACTGGAGGAATGCTTGTTACTCAGGAAAATACTGACTTTGCCTCATATCTGTGAGAGGTCCCATGCCGGGTAAATCCTGTCGTGACACGCTGTGAATACGTCCCTGTACGCTCGACGGCCGCATCCCTGCGGCCGACGGTCACGACAGGACTTACCCGGCATGAGGCATAGTCAACGTAATTCATAGCATCCGCCGTATGCTGAACGAAACCGAAACCCTGCCTGAAGGTCTGCTCGAGGCCCGCGTGGAGGAACTCCACGATCTCCTCGGCGGACCCACGCTGATCCATTTGCCGGGCCGGCTGCCGGAGCCGCTGTTCGTCAGTGTGCTGCTGCACGGCAACGAGGGCACCGGCTTCCATGCCGTGCAGGCGTTGCTGCGCGCCTACCGGTCGAAGGAGCTGCCCCGCGCGCTGTCGCTGTTTATCGGCAACGTGAGCGCCGCACGCACCGGGCAGCGGCGCCTTAACGGCCAGCCCGACTACAACCGCATCTGGCCGGGCACCGCGAGTCCGGAGTTACCCGAGGTGCGCATGATGCGGCGGCTGGTCGATTGCCTGCGCGCGCGGCGCGCCTTCGCCAGCATCGACGTGCACAACAACACCGGCATCAACCCGCATTACGCCTGCATCAACCGCATCGACAACCGCTTCCTGCATCTGGCCGCGCTGTTCAGCCGCACGGTGGTGTATTTCATCCGCCCGCTCGGCGTGCAGGCCATGGCGATGTCCGAGGTGTGCCCGGCGCTCACCATCGAGTGCGGCAAGCCGGGCCAGGAACACGGCGTGGAGCATGCCCGCGATTTTCTCGAAGCCTGCCTGCACCTGCACGAGATCCCGTCGCATCCCGTGTCCTCGCACGACGTGGATCTGTACCACACCGTCGCGACGGTGAAGATCCCGGAGCAGGTCAGCTTCGGCTTCGAGGCGGCGGGCGTCGATCTGCGCCTGGTCGAGGGCATCGACCACCTCAATTTCCGCGAGCTGCCCGCGCACACCGTGCTCGGCTGGGTGCGCGACGGGGCGGCGCTGCGGCTCGATGTCAGCGACGAACACGGCCGCGACGTTTATGACCGTTACTTCCGCATCGAGCGCGAGACCCTGCTGAGCAACTGCGCCTTCATGCCGTCCATGTTCACCCTGGATGAGAAGATCATCCGCCAGGACTGCCTCGGCTACCTGATGGAGCGCCTGCTGCCGGAAGCCGGCCGCGATGGGCCGCGCACCGCACCTGCTGCTGGCCGTGACCGGCCATGGCTACGGCCATCTGGCGCAATGCGCGCCGGTCGTCAACCGCCTGCGGGAACTGCGGCCCGATCTCCGCCTGACGGTGCTGAGCGACCTGCCGCGCGCCGTGCTCTCCTCGCGGCTCGCCGGTGAATTCACCCACTTCGCGGCCGAGACCGATGCGGTGATGCGCATGCATTCGGCGTGGCAGGTGGACGTACCCGCCACCTGCCGTGGCCTGGCGGGAATTTCACCGCGACTGGGAGGCGGGCGTGCGGCGCGAGGTCGAACGGCTGCGGGACATCAAGCCCGATCTGCTGCTCGCCAACATCCCCTACCGGCTGCTGCTCGCCGCGCGGCTGGCGGGCATTCCGGCCGTGGCGCTGGGCTCGCTCAACTGGGCCGCGATCCACGCCGCCTACTGCGGTGGCGATGCTGACGGCGCCGCGATCCGGGCGCAGATGTACTCCGGCTACGCCGCGGCGGACAGGTTTCTCACCCCGGCGCCCGCGCTGCCCATGCCGGAGCTGGACAACGTCCACGCCATCGGCCCGATCGCCCGCGTGGGTGAGATCCGCCGCGAGGAAATCCTCGCCCGCATGCAACGTTCCGCCGACACCCGTCTCGTCCTGGTGGCGCTCGGCGGGATCGACAGCCCTCTGCCGCTCGCCAACTGGCCGCGCCTCGGGAACGTCGTCTGGCTGTTCGACCGGGCACCGGCGGGTGATCGCGATGACTTCGTGGATTTCACCCGGTTGCCGCTGCCGTTCATCGACCTGCTGGCTTCCAGTGACGCCGTGCTCACCAAGCCCGGCTACGGCACCTACGCCGAGGCGGTGTGCAACGGCACGCCCATCCTCACGCTGGCGCGCCCCGACTGGCCGGAGACGCCGCACCTCATTGCCTGGGCGCGTACCCATGGTCGCACTCGCGGAGATCACGCCCGCCGAATTCCAGCGCGGCGCCTTCGCCGCCGCGCTGGAGACGCTCTGGTCACAACCGCCGCCGGCCGATATTCCCGCGCCCTCCGGCATCGCCCAGGCCGCCGACCTCCTGCTCGCTCGGTTGACGTAGCCCGGATAAGGCCGCCAGGCCGCCGCATCCGGGTGACGGTGGCTGGGCACCCCTGGTCAGCGATGTCTGGCTTCTGCGTGCAACTTCAGCCCCAGTGCTCCGACGACTTTGAGGATGGTGTCGAAGTCAGGGCTGCGTTCGCCGGAAAGTGCCTTGTATAGGCTTTCGCGTGACAGCCCGGCATCTCGCGCGACCTGCGCCATGCCTTTGGCACGAGCGATGTCGCCCAGCGCCTTGGCGATGAACGCGGCATCCCCGTCCGCCTCTTCAAGGCAGGCTTCGAGGTATGCGGCCATTTCCTCCGGAGTTCTGAGGTGTTCAGCAACGTCATAGCGAGTGGTAGCGGTTTTGCCCATCGTGGCTACCCCGTAAGGTTACGTGCGAGGCGCAAGGCGGCTTTGATGTCCTTGGCTTGGGTGCTCTTATCGCCCCCGGCCAGGAGAATGATCTCCTAAAAGGGCCAGGCTCGCATTTTTCTCGATCACAACCCCAACTCGCCTTGCCCGGTAGTGGCGCATCGTTCGTGGTCTTCTTCAGCCTTGGCCTGCCACGCGGTTTCGCCTCATGCCGTTGCCCGTTCATGCACTCTATCCGGGCATATAAGCGTTCATTGCCCAAGGGCTGGCTCTGGTTGATCGTCCTTGATACGGGGCCGGCTAATGGGTTGGCACCCATTCACGTGTTTACTCGGACATTATGCCGGTCATGTACATAGTTATTCCAAGTTAACAACGCAGTAAGACTACGTTATATATAATGTAGTTTAACTACGCAACCGGACATATAATCGGACATGGAAGAGGACATTTTAGAGGTCGTAGACAGGGACGAAACGGTTTCGATGATGGAGCCGCTGCTGATTTCTGGCAGCTCAAAACATCGCGGACCTCTGGGTGACCTGGCGCTGGCAACTGGCCGCTCAGTCCGCGCGCTTACGGGGAAGCCTCCCCAAATATGTCGAGCCTTCCCTCGCCGATCTGGTCCGAGCCATGAACTGCTATTACAGCAACCTGATTGAAGGGCACGACACCCACCCGGTCGATATTGAGCGGGCGCTCAAAAACGATTACAGCACGAACGAGAGACAGCGTAATTTGCAGCTTGAAGCCAAAGCGCATATTACCGTTCAAAAATGGATTGATAAAGGCGGCCTCAAGGATCACGCAACAAGTATGGAGAGCTTGCGCGAAATTCACAGACGCTTTTGCTCAAGCTGCTCCAGAGGAATTGCGATGGGCAGAAAACCCGGAAAACGGTGAGCGCATGGAGATTGTACCGGCGAACTGCGGCAGCGTGATGTGAAGGTCGGACGACACATCCCCATCAGCCCCGGTGCCTTGCCCCGTTTTATGGAACGCTTCGAGGACGCCTATCGCGGCCTTGGCAAAACAGAAACAATCTTTGCCTCTGCCACCGCGCATCACAGAATGCTGTGGATTCACCCGTTTCTTGACGGCAATGGCCGCGTGGCCCGCCTGATGTCCTATGCCATGCTCCTGGATGTTTTGGATACGGGCGGTATCTGGTCCATTGCGCGCGGCCTGGCCAGAAATAAAGGACTGTATCAGAACCATCTTACCGCGTGTGACCTGACACGCCGCAATGATCTGGATGGACGGGGCAACTTGAGCGAAGAATCTCTGGCCGATTTTACCCGTTCTTTCTTGAAATCTGCATCGATCAAGTCAAATTCATGGAAGAGCTGGTCGCCCCGGACAACTTCGTACACGCATCCTTTCCTGGGCAAACGAAGAAATCCGCACCAAGGCCCTGCCGCCACAGTCGGCAACTATTCTGGAGAGGATTTTGTATCAGGGCGAGCTTGCGCGCGATGAGATCGCGCTGATGTTCGATGTTGGGGAGCGACAAAACAAGGCGACCTATCGAACCATCCGCCGAACTTGGCGTATTGGTTTCAGAGACGATACGCGCCCCCTATCATCTCGCCTTCCCGGCCACACTCGCACCGCAATGGATGCCGAGGCTATTCCCAGAGAAAACGACATGAAAATATTTTGTCATGGCAAAACGATATCTCGTCCACGTGTTGTAGACACTTCATAATACGTGATACGCTTGCAACAGCACTAACGGAGCCAAGCTCGCATTTCTCTCGATCACAACCCCAAATCGCTTTGCCCCACTAGCGGTGCATCGTTCGTGGTCTCATTCAGCCTTGGCCTGCCACGCGGTTTCGCATCACGCCGTTGCCCGGTCATGCGCTCTATCCGAGCATAGAAGCGTTCATTGCACAAGGGCTGGCTCTGGTTGATCGTCATTGCGTATGCTACCACGAGTTAAGTCGAGCCTGGCCCCTATTACCCCGTGGTAGGGCTGGCAACCCGTATCCGATTGTCCTTGAAGATAGCAGAATACTCCGTGAACAGGGAGCTCGCGTGGCTGCATGGGCAGGTGAAAACCCCACCGCTCTCCGGAGAGGCGCGAATCGAGACGGGTTTTCTCCTTCGACGGCTGCAACGAGGCGAGCGGCTCCGGATGCCGCAGTCGCGGCCTATGCCCAGCGTCGGCGTGCGCTGCCATGAATTGCGGATCAACGACGCTGACACGACTTGGCGTTTGATCTATCGGATTGATACGGATGCGATTGTGATTGTGGAGGTCTTTGCCAAGAAGACGCAAAAGACCCCGAAGGACGTGATCCAGGCGTGCAGGAAGCGCCTGAAGGAGTACGACGATGCGTGAGAGCAAGCGTAAGCGCCTCCAAGCGAAGGGCTGGAAGGTAGGCACAGCGAAGCAGTTCCTCCAACTCTCCGATGAGGAGGACGCATATATCGAACTGCGCCTGAAACTAGCGGAGGGCCTTAAGGCGCGTCGGTTGGGCAAGGGCTGACGCAGGTGCAACTCGCGAAGGCAGTTCGGTCGAGCCAGTCACGTGTGGCAAAGATGGAAGCCGGAGACCCCACGGTATCCCTCGACTTGTTGGTCAGGTCGTTGCTTGCGCTCGGGACAACGAATCGCGAGCTCGCCCAGATCATCGCACGGCGTACCGTGGCCACATAACGAGCCTGTCACGTGTTGGAATGGGCTCAGGAACACCGTGCCGAACTCTTGGAGGATTGGGAACTATGCACTCGATTGCAGACCCCGAATCGTATCCTCCTTTGACATAGTCCCGGCGCCCGCGCCGCGTGCCCCCTGGCGGATAGCCTCTGTTCGGCCAGGAAGCGACCATGTGTTGCGGGTGACGTTTCTGGATGGGCTGGAGGGCGATGTCGATATGCGGCAATGGCTGAATGACCCGCGGATAAGCGGCACACCGTTCGAGGCGCTGCGCGATGCCGCCGTGTTCGCCCTTGCGTACGTCGAACTCGGGGCCGTGACCTGGCCCAACGGCGCCGACCTCGCGCCCGATACCATGTACGAGCATATCAAACGGCATGGCCGATGGACCCTCGCGTGGCAGTAACCCAAATGTGCCAGTGAGCACTGTCACCCAAGCAGCCAATAGCCAGGCTGTAAAAAGAAAATAGATCTGTCCCGGTTATCCGCACTCCGGCATCGCCCAGGCAGCCGACCTGCTGCTCGCCCGATTGACGTAGCCCGGATAAGGCCGTCAGGTCGCCATCCGGGGTGACGAGGATGACGGGGGCACCCCCTGATCAGCGATGTCTGGCTTCGGCGTGCAACTTCAGCCCCAGGGCTCCGACGACTTCGAGGATGGTGTCGAAGTCAGGGCTGCGTTCGCCGTAGAGTGCCTTGTAAAGGCTTTCGCGGGACAACCCGGCATCTCGCGCGACCTGTGCCATGCCTTTGGCACGAGCGATGTCGCCCAGCGCCTTGGCGATGTACGCGACATCGCCGTCCGCCTCTTCAAGGCAGGCTTCGAGGTAAGCGGCCATTTCCTCCGGAGTTCTGAGGTGTTCAGCAACGTCATAGCGAGTGGTAGCGGTTCTGCCCATCGTGGTTACTCCGTAAGGTTACGTGCGAGGCGCAAGGCGGCTTTGATGTCCTTGGCTTGGGGTGCACGTTTTGATTAAACGTGGTCTGTCCTGAGATTTCCCTGAGATTTCCGCGAACACCGGTTCCCCGGTGGCGATCAGCGTGTGGTAGACTGCCTTGCCCAGCACCGAATTGATCTTGCGCTTCATCGCATGGGTGAAGGTTCCTGGGGAACTCGATGTATTCCTGCTCCTTCGGGCTTTTGAAGGAGAGCGGCAGGTAGTTGCCCAGTTCGCCGGCTTCTTCAATGGCAGTCCTTCAGAAGCGGAAACCGAAGAGTCCGCCATCCTCTTTTGCATCGGTTAAAACGACAGGGAAAACATATTCCCGCAGTCGAAACCCTCTATCTTCTCCTTGAACGCTCGTCTTCGTTCATGGTGACGATATATTGGAACCCGAGTTCGCGGCTGTTTCTGCTCCGACCTTCAACGCACTAATGACCTTCGGCCATCTACTCCATCGAAAAGGTGGCTATCGTGGATCTAGAAAGCCGGGACCGATGTCGCGTTTTGCGCACAGACGCATGAGCATCATATCGAAGCAGAATATCTGCATGTTCTTGATGCCCTTGCTGCGGGAGCCCTGCATGGGAAACTGAAACACGGGCCCGTTCGAGGTTTCATCCACTGTCATACTACCTGCTGACTCGTATAGCCGATTGGACGTTTCCTCGAAGGCAAGAATAGCCTCCGTCCAAGTCGCCCCTTCTGCTCAGAGAAATCGCGCCGCAGACGGAGGGTCAGCCGGTTTCGCTCGATTTCCAATTCGTTCTTTGTGCCGTCCAACTGTTCGGCCGCCTCGAATCGTTGTCGCAGGGATTCCACCTCCGCCTCCAGTCGCCCGGTCTCGCCCTGCAGTTTGGCGAATTGGTCCAACGCGCCGTGGCTTTTCAGAATTCCCATGACCTCAGAGCGGCGCTGGTCGAGGCTGCAGCTTTTCTTGATCGCGAGAGGTGATCCGCTGTTTCGCAGCGAGCAATTCGCCCGACAGATAATCCCGCCGGTTCCGGACCACCGACTCATGGAAACTGCGCACCTCTTCGTAGCGTTTGATGGCGAGCCCGGGCAGCGCAACCCCAGCCTCTGCATAAATATTTTCCAGTTCCGTTGAGTGACGGCGGCGCCTCCGCTTGCAGCGCACGTCTCAAGGTCTCGAATTGCTGCGGCATCGATGGTGTTGTCATTGGAGATGGTCGTTGATCTGGCGTGTGATCTCGATCCGCTTCCCTCTCCAGTTCCGCGTATTGAGGTAATACACGGAATGATGCGACCTGGCTCTTGAGCCCATTCAGCCGAGCCTCTGCGACCGTGAGTTGAGTGCGCAGGTCTGCGGCCTTCCCGATGATGCTTCCGAAGGCGCCCGCACCAGCGGCTTTCTTCAGTTCTTTCAGTGTCTTTTCCTGATCCCGTATTTGCTGCCAGTCGCTCGCAATCTTCCAATCCAGCCCGAGGAGAAACAGCAAAGCAACCTGATAATCCCCGGCTTGCTGCATGGTCGCCTGTTTTTCCGGGTGGTGAATGCTCCGCTCAGTTGACGCCGAACGAAATAGGCGAAGAGCGAACGGAACTTTGGGGCGCGCCCGGTCTTCATCCGGAATCGACCTCAAGCCAAACATCTGTTCGCCGAGAACTTCAACCCACTCAGAGTTGGAGAGTATGCTCTTCCCTTTCGAGGAATCCGCCGCCGGAAACATGAATCTTTGATTTATCCTTTCCGCGAACGCTCGGCGGAGCGTTTTCTCGCCGCCCAGATCGAACTCCATCCCGAAGGTTTCGCTGGCCAGATAGTCGTTGCGGAAATCCGAATCCTTCCCGGCCTCTGCACCGGTGAGGAAATGGACGATCTCGATCAAACTCGTCTTGCCCGCCCGGTTTCGGGTCTGCTTGTCGCTCGCGCCCGCCTCCTTCTGCGCGATCAGCACGTTCAGCCCTGGGCTTGAACTCAAGCGTCCTTGAAGGTCGGAAGACTGCTGAAAATGCGGTGGATCATGGCGCTTTCCGACCCAGAAGACCCTCGTGAAGCTCGATAGCTCCGACCATAAAGAGCAGATCGAGAGCAAGAACAAATCCGTCGTAGCGGAGGGGCGGTGTTACCTTCAGTGCTTCGGCATCTTTGCGCGGCAGTTCTTCCCAAAGCGCGGAAATCGTCTTCGGTTGGTACAAGTGCTGCAATATGCGCGCCCCCACCGTGAGGAGGGCGCGATCTTGGTGAAGATGTTTGGATGGCAGAATCATAATACGGGTTCTCCGCGGTTCTTCGAAGATATCGCAGCGTTCAAAGTAGTAGGCGATCACGGTTAAACACTGCCAATTCGTGTTCGGGAGAGCCTCGCCCGTCACCTGCCGCCCAAGACTGAAGCTCCGCGAAGAGATCGATTGGGTCGAAATTGCGCTGCGCAACTCCAGATATCTTGGCTCTGAATGACTCAGCGATGACGTTCGCCGAACGTTTCGTCATGCCATTGCGTGAAAAATGACTCTACTAACGGCGCTTTCACCATGCCCGCCTTTAACAATGTGGCTACGCTCTCTGACAAAGCGTTCGCCTCGATCTTCCCCATTGGAACTTCCTTCACTCTTGCGATGTCGGCACTGCCCGGTCCGGCGATAGTTTCCAGCACCACCTGTAAGTCGTTGAAATCCCAACCTCATCTTCGGTCTCCTCGGTTGGTGCCGCAGGCCCAAACCATGACTGCAGATCGTCCAGAGACAACTTGCGGAAGACCAAGCGAAATTCCTCCAATCCCCAGGGTTCCAGCTATGATTCCGGGGTTCGCTTTCTCAAAGTCGAGTAACACTTTTTGCACATGCGGCGGAATACCGTCCATGGCGTTGTGGGCGAAAACCCATTTATCGAAATGCTTGCCCCAGTGAACTCCTTAGCCCCCTCAAAGTCCTCCTGAATCTTCGCGATGGCCTTGGCCTCGCATCATCTCGTTGGGGGCATAGACCTGGAACAGACGCCGCTCCGATTTGAGAAAACCGTCGTTCTTGCGGTCGCCCTGGTTGCCCCACGGACGGCAGGCCATGAAATCGGCCTTGTAGGCCAAATCCCATCAGCCTCTCGAAGAAGGTCTTGAAACGCATCTCCCTTCGCCCGGAGGAAAGCGTTCTCAAACTTCTGTTCGTAGTAGGCCTGTTGAAGGTTCATGGTCTAGGAGTTCCTCCATCGGGCTCATCCTCGCCCCAGCACGCGGGCGAGGGTGGCCTGGATTTTTTTCTCGAAGCGGGCGATCAGTTCGCGGTTGGCGGCGACCAGCGCTTGCTCGGCTTCGATCTCGGCGACGATGGCTTGCTGCGTGGCGAGGGGTGGGAGGGGAATTCTGAATATCGATAGAATCTGTTGCGTTGAAGTTCTGCATCGTCACTCCACCTCTTGATCTTCGATGTCGAAGACCTTGACTTCTGGCGTTCAGCGCGATAGAACAGAAACTTAGGAGTGTCACATCTATTGCGGGTTCTGAATCGCGACAATGTCCTGATCTGAATGCACAGATCGTCGACTCAGAGATTGCCGGCCATCCCGATGAATGCTCGGCTACCGGTCCTGATTACCAGACAACGTCCTCGGCGTGACAGCATCTTTGCTCGCGACTTCGCTTCAATGAGCTGCGCATCTGAGATGTGATCCATCGTTGACCTCGATGATGTCGGCTATTACATGTCTTGGATGACAAGGTACTGCCCATCCAAAACCTCGGTTCGCTTTTGTGACGTGAATTTCCATCGCGTCGATTGTCGCAAATGATCTCCAAGCTCCACCATCGGCCAGTCGGGGTGGATGGGGATGTGGGGGCGGTAGTGGTCGAGGACGGCGCGGGCGCCGTTGATGACTTTCTGGTAGCCCTCGATCTCCGCCACGATCTCCTTCTGCACCTCCAGCGGCGGCAGGGGGATTTGGAGTCTCCACGATTAGTCGCGATTGATACGCGATAGCCCGCCTGTGCCGGCCATCCCGTCATCTGCTGCGTCACTGACTTTTGGTGCATGCGCAGAAGAAATCCCGCGAGCAAATCTCACGTCTGGCGCTTATTACGTTGAACTCGCTGTGATCGAAGCCGATCCCGTTCAGGAGATCTCGATGCGAACCTGCAATGCCGTTTCAGATCTGGGCGGACAGTGGACATCAGAACGTCACCGTGCTCGAACGCTAGGCGCTCAGCTCGTCGAATCCTCGTCAGTGCTGCATTTCTTCGCCGAGGCTGAAACTTGCCATCGGTCTCGATTGATGTCCGACCATGCGGATGTAATTCGACAAATACGTGATATGCCCGGCTGGGATTGGCGAACCGGCCTTACGTGATTTCAGCAGACATCGCTCAATCGTGACAAGCGGGATTCGACGTGATACGGCGCCACTCTCCCGATACCGCTCGCCGCTGAGGTTGTAGTCGCCATTCGCGGCGATCTTTTCTTTCGGCACGATCAGCCCGCAGGTGGGCTGGAAGTCGGCGGTGGCTTGCTGGCTGCGGAGGGCTTGCAGGTAGGCGTCGAGTTCGGCCTGTACCTGCGGGAGGTCGTTCTTTTCGATGGCGCGGCGCTGGGCACCGAGGCCGAAGCCGTCGTTTTCCACTTTGAAGAAGGCGATGGTGTCGCTCTGCCTGGCGAGGGATTTGTCGAGGATGAGGATGCGAGGTTTTCACGCCCGGAGTAGGGATTGAAACAGCCCGCCGGGAGGGAGACGACGGCGACGAGGGAGTTTTCGACGAGCATCTTCCGCAGGTCTTTGTAGGCGGTCTGGCTCTGGAAGATGATGCCCTCGGGGACGATGATGCCGGCGCGGCCGGTGGGCGTGAGGTGCTCGGCCATGTAGTCCACGAAGAGGACTTCGCTGCGCTTGGCCTGGATGGAGAAGCGCTTGTGGGGCTTGATGCCGCCTTTCGGCGACATGAAGGGCGGGTTGGCGAGGATGACGTCGGCGAATTCGTTCCAGCGGTCCTCGGCTGGTGAGGGTGTCGTATTCGTAAATGTGCGGGTCGGTGAAGCCGTGCAGATACAGGTTCACCAGCGACAGGCGCACCATGTCGGGCGAGATGTCGTAGCCCTTGAAGTTCTGGGCGAGGCGGCCCTTTTCGTCGGGCGTCAGGGTCGCTGTTGCCCTTCGCGTCGGTGTTGGCCTTGAGGATATGCTTGTAGGACGAGATGAGGAATCCGGCGGTGCCGCAGGCGGGGTCGAGCACGGTCTCGGTCTTCTTCGGGTCGATGACCGTCGACCATGAAATCGATGATGTGGCGCGGGGTGCGGAACTGTCCGGCATCGCCCTGCGAGCCGAGGACGGAGAGCAGATACTCGAAGGCATCGCCGAGGCGCTCGCTGTGGTCGTAGCTGAACTCGTCGATGATCTTGAGGAAGGCCTTGAGCGTCTCGGGGTCGCGGTAGGGCAGGTAGGCGTTCTTGAAGATGTCGCGGAAGAGCGGCGGGATGCCGGGGTTCTCGGGCATCTTGGTGATGCCCTCGGCGTAGAGGTCGAGCATCTCATGGCCGCCGAGGCCGGAGCGCATGAGCTTGGCCCAGCCGTAGCGGGCGAACTCGCCGGTGAAGAACTTGCGCTTGCCGCCGAGTTCCTCGGCTCTCGGCGTCCATGTCGTCCATGAACTTGTAGATCAGTGCGATGGTGATCTGCTCGACCTGGGATCTTGGGATCGGGGACCTTGCCGACGAGGATGTCGCGGGCGGTGTCGATGCGGCGTTTGGTATCGGTGTCGAGCAAAGGATTATGCTTTGAGTTGTTTGATTGCAGACGTTGAGGTCAACACCTGCATCTGGCGGATGGCGATCTCGTTGAGGCGTTTGAGGCGTTCGCCCTGTGGCAGCCCCATGTGAATGAACTCGGCGTTCATGCCTTCGATGTTGGCCAGCACCAGCAATTGCTCGATGGTGGCGTGATCGCGCATGTTGCCTTCGAGCTTGGGGTTGGCGTCGCGCCATTGTCTGGCGGTCTGGCCGAAGAGGGCGACGTTGAGCAGGTCCGCCTCGTTGGCGTAGGTGATGGCGGCCTGCGTCGGGGTGACCGTCGGCGGGAATCAGGTGCGCCTTGAATGGCATCGGTGTGGATGCGGTAGTTGAGCTTGGAGAGGGTGCGGTTGAGATTCCAGGCGAGGGAGAGGCGGCGGTTTTCGTCGTCCTTGAGGCGCTGGAATTCCTTGATGAGGTAGAGCTTGAACTCGACTCGATATCCAGGAGGCGAATTCAAAGGCGATGTCTCTGTGGGCGTAGGTGCCGCCGTAACGTCCCGACTTAGAGACCAGTCCGCTGGCATGGGTCGTGTCTATCCATTGTCGCTGGTGTCAGGACAAAGCTGTTGAGTCCAGCCCTGTTTTAAACCCATCGAATTCGAGGGGGTTGAACTCGACGTTATTCAGACGCTCCCATCCCCCAAAAACTCAATCGTATTGCGTTTCTCTATCCAATTCTGGATGACCTGATCAGATCGCCCCGGTTCTTTGTGCTTGGCGATGTCCGTCAGGGAAATATAGTCGTCACTAGCCTGGCTGAGAACCGTGATTGCGGTTCCTTCTACATTGATAATGGTTTTTGTTGTCTTCATGACTCCTCCTTGAGCCTCAGGGAATGAACTGGTTCAAGGTGACGTAATCCTTTACGTATTCGGGGATGAGTGTGCGGTACTTTGCGGGTACGGCCTTGAAGTCGCGGGTGGAAAAGTACGGATTGGTCGCCAGGTCGGTGAATTGCCGCTCTCGATGATGTGCGCGGACGGGTCGCTGGTGACGTAGGCCTTGAAGTAGGTCTTGATGGCCGGGATGGCCGTCGGCCTCTTCGGGCTTGGTATCGGCGACGAACTTGGCGAACTCTTCTTCCAGCAGCTCGTCCTTGGACTTGAAGCGCGGGATGAGGCCGAAGATCTTTTCGAGGATTTCGCGCAGCGTCAGGCGGCGATCCACGGCGGCGGCTTTGCGCAGCTTGTCGAGGGTGTAGTACTCCTCGGGTTTGTCGAAGACCTCGCGGTTGACGTAGTCGATGACGCGATCCCACTGCCCGGCTTCGACCGCTTGCGCGATGGTCGTCATTCTCGCGCACGGTGTCCTCGAATTTCTCGAAGAACATGCGGTCGATCTTCATACCCTCGTAGCCGATGATCTCTTCCTTGATCGTGGCGAGGATGTCCGCGCCCAGGTGCTCGTAGGTGCCGCCGACGATCACGGGGCCTGTGCCGCCGCCGTCATCGCGGCCCTTGCTCTGGGGCCGGGGGAGCTTCAGCACTTCGTCGTAGTTGAACTCTTCCTCGAAGTACTCGCAGTTGGCGAAGAAGTCGAAGAGCTTGAAGGCCGTCTTCTGCGGCTGCTGAACGCCGTCCTTGAGGCTGTCGTCGAAGAGTTGCTTCGAGGAAATCGTGCTTGCGGGTGCCGCGCCCCTTGATCTGGATGAAATCGGTGGGCGAGAAAATCGGACGGAAGAGGCCGAGGTTGAGGATGTCGGTGCAGTCGTAGCCGGTGGTCATCATGCCAACCGTACGCAGACGCGGGCCTTGCTGGTCTTGTAGGCGGGCAGGAAGTTGGCCGAGCCGAGCAGGTTGTTGTTGGCTGAAGTTGATGGTGAACTGCTGGGCGTCGGGGATCTGCGAGGTGACCTGCACGGCGAAGTCGGACTGGTACTTGCCGGGGAACATGCGGTCGGCCATCTGGTTGAGGATCTGCGCCAGCTTGGCGGCGTGGTTCTGGCTGACGGCGAAGATGATGGACTTGCCGATTTCGCCGCTGACCGGGTCGCGCAGGGCGTTTTCGAGGAAGGTCTTGCAGAAGAGCTGGTTGGTGGCGTCGGAGAAGAAACGCTTTTCGAACTCGCGTTGCTTGAAGGTTTGCTGCTGATCTTCGCCGGTTCGTCGGTGAACGAGACGACGAAGCCCTCTTCGGAGAGAGTTCGGTGGTGATCTCGGTGCGGGCGTCCACCACGGTCGGGTTGATGAGGTAGCCATCCTTCACGCCGTCGAGCAGGGAGTAGCGGAAGGTGGGCTGGCTGTTCTCGCAGCCGAAGGTGCGGTAGGTGTCCAGCAGCAGGCGGCGCTCGGCCTCGCGCGGGTCGCGGGTGCCGGGATTCGAGCTGTCGAACCGCTTGAGGTAGTCGCGCGGCGTGGCGGTGAGGCCGAGCTTGTAGCCGATGAAGTAGTCGAAGACGGCGCGGGCGTTGCCGCCGATGGAGCGGTGCGCTTCGTCGGAGATGACCAGGTCGAAATCGGTGGCGAGAAGAGCTTCTGGTACTTGTTGTTGAAGAGCAGCGACTGCACGGTGGTGACGACAATCTCGGCGCGCCGCCAGTCGTCCCGGTTCTCCTTGTAGATCACCGTCTGGAAGTCGGCGGACAGCAGCGCGGCGAAGGCCTTCTTGGCCTGGTCCTCCAGTTCGAGGCGATCCACCAGGAACAGCACGCGGCGGGCATTGCCGGAGCGGAGGAAGAGCTTGATGACGGCGGCGGCGGTGAGGGTCTTGCCGGTGCCGGTGGCCATCTCGAACAGGAAGCGGTCTTTGCCGTCCTTGACGGCCCGCTGCAGGGCGTGGATGGCCTTCAACTGATAGGGCCGCAAGAAAGCGCAGTTTGTTGGCCTGGATGTAGCCGGGGCGCTCGGCCTCGTTTCGCCACGCCGCTTCGGATTGGTAGTTCGGGCGCTGGGTGAGCACGATGTAGTCGTCGCCGACCTGTTCCTCGATCGAGGCGCTGCGGGTTGGGCGTGACCTGCTGGTAGCCGATCACCGAGTCGGGCGTAGGGAAGGACGTGATGATGTAGGGGTTGCCGCGCTCAAGGTCCCAGAAGTAGTGCAGGTTGCCGTTGGAGAGGATGACGAAGCGGCAGTTCTGGGACTTGGCGTATTTGCGGGCCTGCTCCTTGCCGACGAGCGGGTTCTTGTCCTCCGACTTGGCCTCAAGGACGATGAGCGGGAAGCCTTTCTCATCGAGCAACAGGAAGTCGATGAAGCCCTTGCTGGTCTTCTCGAAGTTCTCGCCGAGTGCTTCCAGGTCGGATGACTTGATCGTCACGCTGGGCTCAAGGCGGATGTTGGCGGGCGCGCTTTCCCTCCGCGAAGAAACGCCAGCCAGCCGCTTCGAGCAGCTTGTTGATCTTGATGCGGGCTGTAGCTTCCTTATTGGCCATTCGTTTTCCTATTCCACCGGGGTTTGTCAAGGGTTATAACGCTCGGTCTGTGTGGTGCGACAACTGTGGTTGAAAGAGCACGGTGTCAAACGCACATCAATCACGCTTCCAGGCGTCCGCTCGAGCGCAGGGTGGCCGTGCATCGCGTCATGAAACGGGGAGCCAGACCATGATGCCGATTATTAAGGCGCAGACCAGCAAGTTCTGATTCATCGCAGCCCAGTAGATCAACGGGATGTACTAAAGGGACCATGCTCGCGTTTTTCTCGATCCCCCCGACTCGCCTTGCCCTGTAGCGGCGCATCGTTCGTGGTCTCCTTCAGCCTTGACCTGCCACGCGGCTTCGCCTCACGCCGTTGCCCGGTCATGCACTCTATCCGGGCATAGAAGCGTCAATTGCCCGAGGGCTGGCTCTGGTTGATCGCCATCGCGTATGCTACCACGAGTTAAATCGAGCCTGGCCCCTTTAACCCTCAGCAACGCCATGCCGATCAGCGGCGGCGGTGTAGCCGCAGTCTGGCTACATCGGTTTGTTTATACCCGCATCGTTCTCGCGTCCGTGAGAAACCACTCTAGCATGTTCCATCTATCGAGGGTGGTTGTCTCATTTCCCATGCTCTTCCGAATCTCAAGCAGAAAGCTGCCAAGCAGTCCTATGAGTTCCCGGGGATCTGATCTGGCCGTACCGTCGGCCGCATCGCCATCACCACGATGAAAGACGTGCTGCATGAGGTTGTTGTAGGCCTTTTAACCACGCTGTCAGCGCCAACGAGAGATAACTTGAATGCATGTCGCCGATATGCCAGCGAAAGCATCGTCTGCATGGCAAGTTGGTTCTTGTCTTTGCCCTTGTTTTTGGGATCCGCCTTCCATGCAGGGTCCGACATGAGTAGGATGATGAAAGGCTCGAGGATCTCGTTGTAGGCGGTGATCCGATCTTCGCGAAGTTTCGCATCAAGGTCGAAGCGCCGTTCTAGGCCGTGGCGGATCTTCCAACCCATTGCGGTGAGACCGAGCACGAGAATAGGTGTCGTGATGGCCCCGATCGCCGAGAGGTAATCTAGCCAAGTCGGGTCAGGATCAGGCATTGCGCTCACTCATGTCGCTACTAATTAGAGGGCTAAAAAGTCGGGTTTGTCTTATGACTTTTCGGTCATTTTTAAAAATTGACTCATATGAAATCAATCGCTTGACGCCATATAGCATGGCCTAAAAGGAAAAACAAACCTGGCTTGCACTGGACAGACAAAAGCCCCTGGATGAGGGGCTTTTGTCTGGGGACAGCTTAAGGCTGCCCCTTAAGGTCGTGTTTCGGTTTCTACGTATATCGCCGCCATCTCTTCCAGGCGACTCCCTTCACTCCAGCAGTGCTAGAAATCCCGCGCCAGTTCGATGCCGAGGTAACCGGAGAAGTCTTCGCCGCTGGTTTTTCTGGTGCCGGCCTTGAATCCGAGCGAGGTGTGCGGCGCCGGCTGGAAGCCGAGCATCACGAGGCCGGCCTGCCAGGCGGTGTAGTCGTCGTTGCCGTGGGCGATGGCCTCCATGCCGATCTCGTGGTGGCTATCAATTTTTCTGGTCAGTCGCGCGCGCGTCCAGTAGGAGGCCGTGCCGGTGGTGTAGCTCGCGATGCCATTGGCGCGCCAGCGTTCATCGAGTTTGCGCTCGCCCTGCAGGCTCAAGTTGACGCCCCATTGCCCGCCGCGCACGTCGCTGTCGCGGTCATCGGGCGAGAGGCTGGTGTTGCGATAGACCGGACCGGCATAGACGCCGATGGATCCCGCTTCGGCGGATCTTGAATAGCCCAGCGCCACGGCGGCGCCGGGGGCTTTCGCCGTTACGGTCTCATTGCCGTTGTCGTATTCATAGCGCAGCCAGTCGACCCATTAGCGCTGGACGAACCCGTTGCCGAGATCGCTGCCGGGGAAGGGCACGAGTAGGCCGGCATAATAGTAGGCATTGTCAACGCCGTACTCCGCCCCGGCGAGCGCCAGCTTGCCCTCAGCCCCGGCCTGCGTGCCCGTTGCGAGCAGCAGGCACAGCAATAAAAGCCGTGCCGGGCTCATGATACGCCCCGCTTGCCGCCTGCCTGCGCGGCTGCGTCCATTGCCGGTTTGCGTGCCTGCGCGCCGGAGAGTCTGCGCACCTTGTACGCCTGCGCTTCGTCGTGGCGGATCTCAGGCACCGAGGCGCCGATCAGAAAGACGGGGGTGAGCGGGGATTCGAGTTCTTTGACCGTGGTGGCGCACAGCGTCAGGTGTTCCTCGTTCATGGGGGTAATGACGCGCCCCGTGATCAGGGCGCCGGGTTTGAGCGGATGATAGAGGAGCAGTGTCGGTGCGGCAGGCTTCTCCCTGCCGGCCCTGATCAGGCCGATGGCTTCATCCTCGGTTCCACCGCCGGGTAGGGTATACACGAAGGCTTCCCAGCAGGGAGACATACGCCGGGCGAAATCCCAGGGCCTGGAGAGGATACTCGCCCAGCCATTGCAGCGGGGTGCGGCTGGTTTCCTGCAGTTCCTGTACATGCCACTGCAGTTCCGAACCATACAGGAACCGGTCCAGTTGATCCCGCTGCGCCTGATCCCGCCAGTTGAATTCAAGACCATAGGCCTTGACGTGATGACACCCTCGATCATGGCTGGTAATCAGCCGCTTGATCGTCGCCTCGAAGGGCAGGCAGGACCCCGGCAACCAGAGCTGTCCCTGCAGACTCTCGCCGGGCAGGCGGTCATCGGAGAGACGCGCATGGAGCCTGAGACCGGCCGAGGATATATCGTCGACGGTGCCGTAGACCCATGCCTCTTTCTGCCTGATCCTCGCCGGCACGGGCACGCCAAAGCGGTATTCCGCCCGCTGCTAGTTTCCGCTGAATCGTGAAGGTCACCACGGAATAGGCCAGCAGGGCATTGATGGACGCCCACACGATATTGGCGGCGACGCCACCCGCGGGCAGCCATGCATTCTTCTGGTAGAACAAGATAGCCGATCGGGATGGCGTACAGATTGAGCGCAAGCACCAGGTATTGCGGAATGATCCGGATTTGCTCGAGCATATTCGCCGGGACGCCCTTGGGGGTGACCCGGAACTTCCTGCCGCCGGTCACCCAGCCCAGGGTGGCGCGCGCAAACGCGACAAAGCGCGCCATGTTGTATTGCTCTATGGTCACGAAACTGCTGTAGCCGCGCCCAACCTCCTCGAAGACCCATAGGGTCAGCAGGAAATAGGGAAGGAAGTGCAGCAGGAAGTTCTCCGCGGTGGTAAAGATCGGCAACTTGCCGGTTACCAAAACGATCGCCGGGGCGACATAGAAGGCCATTTTCTGCCAGCCGTCGAAGTAGGTCAGCACGGAGGCAAAGTAATTGATCCGCTGCGCCAGGTTCAAACGGCGGTTGAACAAAATGCCTTCGGTGCGCCATACCTTCATGGCCCCCTCGCCCCAGCGCACCCGCTGCCCGAGAAAGGCGCTGAAGGTATCGGGGGCCAGCCCGAAGGCGAGCGACTCTCCATGGTACACCGACCGGAAGCCCTGCATATGCAGCCGCAGGGAGGTGTGCAGGTCCTCGGTGACGGTTTCCGTGGCGAAGCCGCCGATAGTTTCCAGCGCGCTGCGCCGCAGGACGGCGCAGCTCCCGCAGAAGAAGGCGGCATTCCAGTAATCCTTGCCGCGCTGGATGACTCGGAAGAACAGCGACTGCTCGGTCCACACCTGGCGGCCGTCCTTGTTGCGCCGGTGCTGGTAGGAATCCAGGTTGTAGAAGTCCTGCGGCGTCTGGACGAAGGCGACCTTCTCATCGGCGAAGTAGCCCAGCGTACGCTCCAGGAAATGGCGCTGCGGGGCATGATCGGCGTCGAAAATCGCTATAAACTCGCCCTGACTCTGTGCGAGCGCATGGTTGAGGTTGCCGGCTTTGGCATGCCGGTTGTCGCCCCGCGCCAGATACCGGGCAGCCTAGTTCCGCGGCGAGCCGCGCCATCTCCGGACGGTTGCCGTCATCGAGCAGCCAGGTCTCGTGCGGGTAGTCCATGTGCCGGGCCGCCATCAGGGTGCGGCGGACGATCGCTGCGGATTCGTTGATAGTGGGTATGAAGACATCGACGCTCATGCCCGCGGGAACGACGGGTGAGTTCCGCACGGTCAGCCGCCAGGTCATGAACAGGTGCAGCATCGCGGTAAGAAAGCCGAACAATTCCGCGCCATAGAGCACCCAGGAGAAGATATAAGCCTCCGGGTTCAGCGTCGTGGCGCGCCAGCCGAGGTACCACAGCGCGCAGATAACAAAGGTTATGGCAACCAGCCGGCGCGGCAGACTCAAACCTTCATAGCCATCTGAGGGACTCTTTCTGTTTGTGCTCATATAGGATCTGCCTATAGACAACTCACCGGAAATCAACTGAAAATTCACACCGGTGCTATCGGCTATCGCGGATTTATCTATAGAAAAGGCAACGACGGACCCGTTAGCAAGACCATCACGAGTCATGTCACCCGGTCCCGGGATGGGCTTGTCGGAACACGCCGTGAATACGTCCCTGTAGGCGCGCGTGCCGCCGTCCTGGCGATTCACACGGTTCCGGCAAGCCCATCCCGGGACTGAGCCACTGCAGCTTGGCGCTATCAGTGCAGGCATTCGCATCCTGAAATCACCGGGTGACCATTGATGGGGCGGATCCGCCCGCGATGCTTGTCCGTGAGATTTACTGCGGCCCGGCGCCGCGCTCCGGTATCATGCCTACCGGGTCACGGTAAGGGATAACGACGGTCCATGAGCGGGGTCATCGCGGCCGGACATGAACTGACGGCGCAGAGCGGCGCGGAGATACTGCGCGCCGGCGGCAACGCCTTCGATGCGGCGCTGGCGGCGCTCGCCACGGCCTGCGTGGTCGAGCCGGCGCTCGCTTCCCTCGGCGGCGGCGGGTTCCTGCTGGCGCAGCCGGAGCGGGAGGCGGCGCGCCTTTATGACTTCTTCGTGCAGACGCCACGCCGGCGGCGCGAGGCGTCCGAGCTCAACTTCCGGCCCATCATCGCCGATTTCGGCACGGCGGCGCAGGAGTTCCATATCGGCCAGGGCGCGGTCGCCACGCCGGGCATGGTGCGCGGGCTGTTCGCGGCGCACCGCGACCTCGGCAGCCTGCCGATGCGCGACATCCTCCACCAGGCCGTGCGCCACGCGCACGAGGGCATCAGGGTGCATGCCCTGCAGGCGTACATCTTCGGCATCATCGCGGCCATCTATCGATCGAGCCCCGCCGCGATGAACATCTACGGCAGTCACAATGAGGCGGGACGTCTGCTCGGCGAGGGCGAGACGCTGCGCCAGCCGGCGCTGGCCGACACCCTGGAGAGCCTGGCCGTCGAGGGCGAGGACCTCTTCTACCGCGGCGAGATCGCGGCGGCGATCGTGCGCGACATGCGCTCGGGCGGCCACCTCGAGGCCGAGGATCTGGCCGGCTACGCGATGATCCCGCGCCGGCCGCTCGCCCTCGATTACCGCGGTGTGCGGCTGTCCACGAATCCGCCGCCCGCCTCGGGCGGTTTGCTGGTCGCCTTCGAGCTGCAATTGCTGGCCGCCGCCGATATCGCCGCGGCGGGCTTCGGCAGCGCCGGTCATCTGACAAGGCTGGCGCGCGTGCTGGCGTTGACGCAGGAGGCGCGCCTGGCGGCCTGCGCGCACGGGTCGACGGTCCACCCGGACGATGCCTTGCTGCTGGATCCGGACTTCATCGCCCGCTACCGCCGCCTGCTCGCCGGGCACGCGCCGGCCCGGCGCGGCACGACCCACATCGGCGTCATCGACGCGCGCGGCAATGTCGCCTCGCTCAGCATCTCGAACGGGGAGGGCTCCGGCTGCCTGATACCGGGCACCGGCATCATGTTGAACAACATGCTCGGCGAGCAGGACCTCAACCCGGGCGGCTTCCACCGCTGGCCCACGGACACCCGCATGACCTCCATGATGGCGCCGACGCTGCTCAATTTCCCCGACGGCCGGGTGGCCGCCCTCGGCTCCGGCGGCTCCAACCGCATCCGCTCCGCCATCCTGCAGGTGGTCTCTAACCTGGTCGACTTCGGCATGGACGTCGAAGAAGCGGTCACCGCCCCGCGTATCCATCTCGAGGACGGGCATCTCAGCGTCGAGGGTGGCTTCGAGACGGAGCGCCTGGGCGAGCTGCTCGCGGCGTATCCCTCCCATCACCTCTGGGAAGATCTCAACCTGTTCTTCGGCGGCGCGCACACCGTGGTGCGCGAGGGCGCGAGCCGGCGCGGCGCCGGCGACCCGCGCCGCGGCGGGGTGTGCCTGGTGGTTGCGTGAGCACGCCGACGCTGCGGCGTTCTGTCAGCCGACGACCTCATGCGCCTGCCGGTCGGCGTGGTACGAGGATCGCACCATGGGACCGCTGGCGACGTGGCTGAAGCCGAGTTCATAGCCGAGTACCCCGAGGCGGTCGAATTCATCCGGGTGGACATAGCGTTCCACCGCCAGGTGATGCACGCTCGGCTGCAGGTACTGGCCGAGGGTGAGCATGTTGCAGCCATGGCCGCGCAGGTCGCGCATCACCTGTTCCACTTCCTCGAGGGTCTCGCCGACGCCCAGCATGAGGCCCGACTTGGTGGGCACATGCGGATGCAGGGCCTTGAAGCGCCGCAGCAGATCCAGCGACCAGGCATAATCGGAGCCGGGCCGGACCTTTTTATACAGCCGTGACACGGTTTCCAGGTTGTGGTTGAAGACGTCCGGCGGGGAGTGGTTGAGGATCTCCAACGCGCGGTCCATGCGGCCGCGGAAATCCGGCACCAGCACCTCCACCCGGATCGCCGGGCTGTGCCGGCGGATTGCCTCGATGCAGGCGGCGAAGTGCGCCGCGCCGCCATCGCGCAGGTCATCGCGGTCCACCGAGGTGACCACGACGTAGCGCAGGCCCATCTGGCGGATGGTGCGCCCCAGGTTTTCCGGCTCGTCCGCATCGAGCGGCTGAGGCCGGCCGTGGGCGACGTCGCAGAATGGGCAGCGCCGTGTGCAGATGTCGCCCATGATCATGAAGGTCGCCGTGCCGCCGGCGAAGCACTCGCCGATATTCGGACAGGAGGCCTCCTCGCACACCGTGTGCAGGCGGTTCTCGCGCAGCACGCCCTTGAGCCGCCCCACCGCCGGGTTGGCCGGGGAGCGGGCGCGGATCCACTGCGGCTTGCGCAACGGCCGCGTGGTGGTCTCGATCTTGATCGGGATGCGCGCGGTCTTGGCCGCACCGCGCTGTTTTATGTCACTGTCACTCATGGTCTGGCCTGCTCAACAAGCGTTCAAGGTGTTCCTGATACCGCACCGTCACGGCATCAAGCGGTGCGGCTACGCCCAGATCCGCGAGCTGAGTGACTTCTAGACCGGGGAAGCCGCACGGGTCGATCAGTGAAAATGGCGCCAGATCCATGTCCACGTTGAGGCTGAGGCCATGATAGGAGCAGCCGCGTTTGACGCGCAGCCCCAGCGCGGCGATCTTGCGCCCGTCCACGTAGACCCCCGGCGCCTTCACGCGTCGCCTGCCGGAGAGCGAATAATCCGCCAGCAGGTCGATCACCGCCTGCTCCAGCGCGCGCACCAGCGATTGTATGCCCAGCCGGCGGCGGTTCAGGTCGAGCAGCACATACACCACCAGTTGGCCGGGGCCGTGATAGGTGACCTGCCCGCCGCGATCCACGTGGATGACGGGGATGTTTCCCGTCTCGCGCACATGTTCCGTTACACCGTTGCGCCCGAGGGTGAATACCGGCGGGTGCTGCAGGAACCACAGCTCATCCGCCGATTCCACCGTGCGTGCGGCGGTGTATGACTGCATTTCCCGCCAGGTGGTTGCATAGTCGGCCAGACCCCAGTGGCGCACCTACAGGGCGGGCGGTCGCGGTGCGCGTGGGTAATCGGGCAGGGCGGACATGACCGTCATGACCGTCATTCAAAGCGCCATGATGACATCGGCGCAGTCGACCAGGTCCTGGTAGATCGCGTCCAGTTGCGCCCGGCTGGTGGCGCGGACGATGACGGTCACCGCGGTGTAGTTTCCCTGCGCGCTGTCGCGCGTGTAGACCTTGCCCTCGCTGATGTCGGGTGCATGCCGGCGCACGATGCCGACCACGGTCATATCCAGGTCACGGCCCGCCCTTCCCATCGCCTTGATGGGGAAGTCGCAGGGAAACTCGAACAGGCTGTCGTCTTCGTTGCTCATGGCCGATCCAACGGGTGGCGCGCGCCGCCTTGCCGGTATCTTAACGCCTCCGGGCGTGCGGCGCTAAGACTCAGCCGCAGACCGGGTTGATTTCATTAATGCTGCAAAGGAAATAATGTGCCCAACCCGCCCGGAATGCGCCGTGTGATGTCAGGGCTTCGGTGGAATGGCGCTGATGACGCGATGCGGCGCCGGCCTGAAGCCGAACCCCGGGCGCAGGTGGTCGGGCTGCCCCGGCCAGTGCCCGGGCTGATCGGGCCAATGTCCGGGCCGACCCGGCCAGTTGCCGGGGCGCCAGGGTTTGTCGCCATACCCCGGGCGATAGTACGGATAGTAAGGGTAAACGGGCAGGTACTGGGAATCTTCGTCCGCATAGTTCTCGGGCGGTTGCATGGCCTGCTCGGCCTCCATCCGGGCGCGTAGCGCCTCCGCCTCGGCCTGCAGGCGTTCCGCCTCGAGTTTCTCGTTCTCCAGGCGGCGTCTTTCCATGCGTTCCGCTTGCCGGATGACGGAGTAGTAATCGTCATATTCCGGCGGCGGTCCCGGCGGTGGAGGCGTAACCTCGATCATGGCGGGTTGAACAGCGGGATCCAGCGGCGGGGTTTCGCTGAAGTGGGTAACACCGAAGCCGTCCACCCACGTATAGATCGCTTCCGCGTGCGCCACAGACGCCAGCAGCGCCGTTAGACAACACCAGCCGAGGAGCATGAGTCGATTCACGGGACGCTTCATCATAACCGTTTGGAACCTTCGTCCTGCCTGTGAGTTCCCTGAAAGTTTATACCTAAAATGCCGCTTGAGTATGGCATTTTCGGTTTCCATGGCCGCAAGCCCGTGATCGCCTCCCTATCGAGTCTGGCGGGAGCCAAATGGGGCGCGGGGATGTCAACTAAAGGGCCATCCTGCGGTGGCCGATACGTCCTTCATGGTGCAGCTATATCCGTTACTTTTCCGGATCGCACAATGGGGGGTGTAGCATGAGCGTTGCAACTCACGACAGGGTTTTCGGCAAACGTAAGTCTGGCAAAGGACGCCGCAAGGGCCTTGCCGCACTCAAGGCGCTGCGCCGGGCACTGGCGCGGCGCCGGCTTGAAGAGATGCGCGAAGAGGAAATACTGAAGGAGCAGATCTACGACGTGTTGACCGAGGAATAGCCTGAGGCCGTTCCGGTTGTCGGAGTAAGCCTCGCGCCGGCCTTGCTGCACACCGTTGCCGATCCGAAGACACCGTTATTCCCTGTTAATAAACCTGCCATGCCCGGTGCGCATGATGCGCCCGTGACGGCCGATCGCTCCATTACTCGTGATGGTCTTAACAACGGAAAGGAATGGCCGCTTACTTGATCCATTTCTCCAGCGCCGCGATGATCTTCTCGGCCTGGTCCTTGCTGGAGATGTTGAACTTGGATTTCTGCTGGTACTCGCCGCCCCGCTTCTGGTAACGGCGAATCGAATATTTATCCGGACCGTAGTGCTGTTTCGCGCGGTCCCAGTCCTGGTAGCGGAAAATTATCGTACACCAGGCGCCCTTGCTGAGGATTTCCTTATCCAGTTCCTTGACGGTTTCGATGCCGTCCTCTTCATAAGTCACTGTCAGTTCGTCGGGGTTTGATGCCATGCCGCTCTCCGGATCGGTGTCGTTGGTTGATCATAAAAAACCGGCGATACGGCCGGCTGCTTGCGGCGGCCATCATACGGATTTCTTCGGGAACCGGAAGCGCCTGTCAGGGTTTACTGACATTACAACAGGTTATAGCAAAAGGCGGCGTCAGATTTCCCACGGCGTGTATGGCGGAATCTCCATCGGCTGTCCGGGCGCTATTTCCGGCGGTGGCTCGGGCGTGGATTCGGGCGGCCCTTGCGGCGGAATGCCGGGCGGCACCTCGGGCGGCGGTTCCTCCGGCGGTGATCCCGGCGGAATCTCCGGTTCTTCAGACAGGTTGGGACCGTGCAGGCGCATAACGAGTATCTCTCTTGTGCGTAACGCTGTACCCGGCGGTAGGCGACATAAGCTTGGCCATGTCGTGCGCTGCGTCATGGGGTACGCGCGCCTTTCAGGGAAACGTCATTGCCGCCGCCAGGTACAACAGCAATGCCGAGATGATGACAAACGTAAAGCCAAACTGGATCGCAAGCAAGGACGCCATGACCGCGCTCACGACCGAGGCGCAGCCGTTGATGCCCCAAGCCCAGGGTATGTAACCGGGCAACCCTGCGCCGATGCGCGCCAGCCCGAGGGGAAACGGCATGCCCATGCAGAAAGCCAGGGGTGCGATCAGCAGCACGGTGACGAGTACCCGCAATGCCATGGACTGGCTCATCAGGTTGTCGAACAAGGGACTCAGCAGGAAGCCGTAGGCGAGGCCGAGCACGATGATGCCGGCCACGGCCCTGCCGGCCAGCCGGGAGAGGGGAGACGGTATCCTCGCGGAGACGGGATAAGGCGGCGCTGCCCAGCCCGGCAAAGACCAGGAAAGCGGTCAGTACCGTGGCCACGGCATAGAGCGGGTGATGCAGAAAGAGGATGAATTTCTGGATGAAGGCGATCTCGATGAACAGGAACGCCAGCCCGATGGCGAAAAAATACAGCACGATGCGAATGGGCCGAATCTCAGACGGCGGCGCCGGCGTCACCCGCCGCAGCATCCACAGCGGCAGCAGGATGAAGAGGCTGCTGAAGACGATCGCCTGCAGGAGCGTCGCCACCATCACCAGATAACCCGCCTCCAGCAGCGGCAGTCCTCCCTGGCCGCGCAGGGCCAGGATCTCGGGGAGTATTTCCCACTTGAAGAAGTGAAAGAAATAGGGCCGGTCATCCGTGGCGGGCGTGATGTAGAACTTGTAACGCGCCATGAAGTCCGCAGCGTCACTGCCGCTCAGGGCCGTGGCGGCCCGGAAGAAATACGGCTGTTCCAGGATATTGAAACGATTGGCCTCGGCTTCCGTCATGCCCGGATACCAGGCGACATCAAACGCACGCGCCTTGCAGAAGTCGCGCATTTTCGCGATCTCCCGCGCCGTAAAGGGTGTGTTCTTTACCAGCAGCGTGCTGGTCTGCCAGCCGCGGATCAGCGCCAGTTGCTGCGCCGGCGCGGCAACGCCGTTTTCCCGGAGAGTGCGTACCGCGGTGGCGAACAGCTTCAGCGAATCGCGCGGCGGCAGCTTGATCCAGCGGCTGATCGCGAGGCAGCCGCCGGGCGTGAGCCGCTTCAGGTAATCCCGCAGAGCCTCGACGGTGTAGATATAACTCTCGTTCAGCGCGTAGAGGCCGGCGCTGGATGCGCCGTAGGCATCCAGCAGGCTGATCTGTATCAGATCGTAGCGCTCCCGGCTCTCCCTGATGAACCCGCGCGCATCGGCAATATGCACCTGTACGCCGTCGCGTTCATAGAGCCGTCCCGCGTAGTCACCGAAGTCGTCCCGGACGAGTTCGATGACCTGGGGGTTGAGTTCAACCGCATCGACCCGCGGCACGCCGTGGTTGAGCGCCTGCTGCACCTCGGTTCCGCCTCCGGCGCCCAGGACCAGCACATGTTTCGGCTCCGCCAGGTAATAGGGCAGGGCGGAGGTCAGCGCTTCCAGGTAATCCAGTCGCTGCTGCCTGGGATTTTGGTTGATCGCCGTCATGCTGTCCGCATCGGTGAACAGGCCGAGCTGCGCGGGAATCGGGGCGCTCGCTAACAGGCTCAGGCCGGGCGCATGGCGCAGCGGGATGCGCGGACTGTCCACCACCGTCAGCAGACCGAGCGGGCTGGAACGTTCCGCGATGACCCGCGTGCCGGTGATGCGCAGTGTCTGGGGCAGTCCCTTGTAGGGCGAGATCTGCAGTTCCAGCCACGTGCCAGGCAAGGCGATCAGCAGCGCCGCGCCCAGCAGGGCCATGACCGGCCAGCGGCGCTGCGCCATGCGCAGCTCCCGGGTTGCAACAAACGCGGAGAGCGGCCCGAGTGCGCCGATGAATTTCAGGGCGGTGCCGGGAACTACGCCAAACAGCAGCAACACGATGCCGAGGCTGCCCGCGCCGGCCCCCAGCAGGTCGGCCGCATAGATCCTCGACACGTCCTTCCCGTAGCGAGTGAGCGCCAGCGCGAGGCCGCATGCTGCAAAGAAGAAGGGCAGCGCCAGGAGCAGATAGAGTGCGAGCAGGCGCAGCGGCTGGCGCCAGTCCCACAGCACTTCCTCGGCGTTGAAGGGTAATCGCTGCGCCAGCAGATAACAGGCGACGGCGGACAGGCCGAACAGGGCGAGACAGAGCCAGTAGGACCGGTTGAAACGCCGCAACAGGAAAGGACCTGCCAGGGTGATGAAGGTGCCGCTGGCGCCATAGCCGAGCAGGGCCAGGCTGATGATCATGTAGGCAAAATGATGCCACTGGATGATCGAGAACAGGCGCATCAACAGGACTTCGTAAGCCAGCGCCGCGGCGGAAATCAGGGCCACCGAAACGCCGGGCAGGTGTGGGATGTCCTCGGGGGCGACATCGGTAACCGGCATCACGGGGGAGGTTATCGCTGCCGCCAGGCACGGGCGTGCTAAGGAATCTCTGATTAATTGATAGATAGTTGTCATTGCAAGCGCAGCGCGGCAATCTCCTGGTTTAGGATCGACTGCTTAGAGATTGCTTCGTCACTTTGTTCCTCGCAATGACGACACATCAGAACTTGCCTAATGCATACCCGTCAGGGGCACGAAGCGCACCGGCAGTATCTGGCGGGTGATCACCTCGCCGGCCTGATCTTTTTCCACCAGCAGCAGTTGCTGGACCATGAAGCGGCTGCCAACGGGTATAACCATGCGACCGCCGTTCTTCAGTTGTTTGATCAGCGGCGGGGGGATATGGCTGGCCGCCGCCGTCACCACGATGGCATCAAACGGCGCCTGTTCCTCCCAGCCATTGTAGCCGTCGCCGATGCGCACCTCGATATTTTTATAACCCAGACGGTCGAGATTATCGCGGGCCTGCTCGCCCAGTGCCGCGATAATCTCGATGGTATAAACCTCCACGCCAATTGCTCCAGGATGGCCGCCTGGTAGCCGGAACCGGTGCCGATCTCGAGCACGCGCTGCGTGGGTTGCGGTTTAAGGAGATCCGTCATGACCGCCACGATGTAAGGCTGGGAGATGGTCTGTCCGTGGCCGATCGGCAGCGGTCGGTTTTCATAGGCCACGTCCCGCAACTCCTCGGGCACCAGTTCATGCCGTGGCACGGTCGCCATGGCTTCAAGGACCCTGGGGTCGAGCGTCTCCTTATTGAGCGACTCACTGGTCAGTCGAACATCCGCCGCGATTTCCTCCACCATGGCCAGGCGCGCCGCCCGGTACGGATCGTCGCCGGGGCCGGCCATACTGACGGATGCGCTCAGCGTGCAGAGCATGGCGGCAAGCGCTCCGCGCCGTGTTTTCATGCGCCTCGATGAACCAGAAAAAATGCCTCTCATGCAACTCATGGCTGTGTAAAGCATAGTGCATACCCCCGCATTCGCTGTTGATGTATATCAGACAGACGACATGCCCGGCGGCCCCGGCGCCAAGCAGCACGCGCGCGAGAAATTAGCGCGGCTGCACCGGCGCGACTATAGTAATGGGTGTCCAGACCGCCTCCGGCTCGCCATCGCAAGGATATGCAAGACACGAACAGACCGGTACTGATCTACGACGGCGAGTGCGCCTTCTGCGCCTACCAGGTGCGCTATTGGCAGCGCCTGACCGGGGATGCCGTCGACTATCAGCCGTATCAGGCGGTCGCCGGCCGCTATCCCGGGATTACGCCCGGGGAGTTTGCCCGTTCCATTCAACTGCTGACCCCGGAAGGGCAGCGCTACAGCGGGGCCGAGGCGGCATTCCGGGTGCTCGCCGCAGGCGGGCGCACGGCGGCACTGGGCTGTTATCGTCATCTGCCGGGTTGTTCACGGCTCAGCGAGGCGTTGTATCGTTTCGTGTCGCGCCACCGGGTGGGGGCACACCGCCTGGCGCGCCTGTGCTGGGGGCGGGAGCGCTATCCCGCGCAATACCATCTCGTCAGTTGGCTGTTCCTGCGCGGCCTGGCGCTGATCTACCTGGCCGCCTTCGCCTCCTTCGGCCTGCAGGCCGAGGGACTGGTCGGCAGTCAGGGCATCCTGCCGGTACAGGCGGACCTTAAGGCCATGGCCGCGCAATACGGAAGCAACGCCTACTGGATATTTCCCAGCGTGTTCTGGCTGGATCCGGCAACACGGCGCTGAAAGCGGTCTCTCTCTTTGGCGTGGGCGCCTCCCTGCTGCTGTTCGCTAACATCCTGTCGCGGCTCATGCTGCCCCTGCTGTTCCTGCTTTACCTCTCCGTGGTATATGCCGGACAGGTCTTCTTCAATTTCCAGTGGGATTCCCTGCTGCTTGAGGCCGGTTTCCTGGCGATCTTTCTTCCCTATGGGTCGCCGTTCATACTCTTCCTGCTGCACTGGGTGCTGTTCAGGTTGCGGTTTCTCTCCGGTCTGTCCAAGCTGACCAGCGGCGACGAGGCCTGGGCCAACTTCACCGCGCTCGACTACTATTTCGAGACCCAGCCACTGCCGCACATCGGCGCCTGGTACGCCCACCAACTGCCGGAGTGGCTGCTGCGGGTGGGGGTCGGCTGGACCTTTTTCGTCGAATTGCTGGTGCCTTTCATGATGTTCCTGCCGCGGCGCCCGCGAGTGTTCGCGGCCTGGACCACCATACTGATGCAGGTGCTCATCATGCTGACGAGCAACCACAACTTCTTCAACCTGCTCACCATCGTCCTGTGCCTGCTGCTGTTTGACGACCGGGCGTTTCGCTGGCTGCGTCACGAGGAATGGCCGAAGGCGGCCGCCCGGTCGATGAGGCGGGTTTTCCTGCGGGTCGTCACGCCGGTGCCGGGGCGTTTCGCCAATGCGTTCGCCGGTCTGCTCGCCGTGGTGATCGTGTCGAGCACGCTCAGCATGATGTGGTCCACGACGACGGGGCGTGCGCTACCCGCCTTCAACGAGCCGCTCGTGCGGGTGCTGGTGCAATGGCATATCGTCAACAATTATCACGTGTTTCCCATCGTGACTACGACGCGACCGGAGCTGGTGGTCGAGGGGTCTTCCGATGGCAAGGAGTGGAAGACCTACGGATTCAAATACAAACCGGGAGAACTCACGCGCCGGCCGCCGTTCGTCGTGCCCCATCAACCGCGCCTCGACTGGCAGATGTGGTTCGCCGCCCTGTATCCGCCGAATTCGCGCGTGGCCTACTGGTTTTATGATTTCATGCGCTGCCTGCTGGAGGGCTCGCCGGATGTGCTTGCGCTGCTCGACAACAATCCTTTTCCGGACCAGCCGCCCAAATACCTGCGGGCGCGCCTGGAACTGTATAACTTTGCTACGCCGGAAATGAAACGCAAAACCGGCCAGTGGTGGACCAGCAAGCCGCTGGGCGTCTACGTACCGCCGCTCACGCTGCAGGATCTGCAGTACCCCGGCCTGTCGCCGTGATGTGTCGTGGCCGGTATAGGTAACACGGCGGGGGCCTACCTCCCGCCGCCCCGGGTCCGGGGCGTACGGGTCGGTTGCGTGCGGGCGGGAATCAGTACCCGGGACCCCAACCACCATAGGGAACGTCGTTCCAGCGCCCTGGGCTGGTATTGCTGCGCCCGTAGTAATAATCGGGACCGTAAGAATACTCATAGTCGTAGCCGGGCTCCTCATACTCGTAGCCGTAGGCGGGTTGGTGCTGCTCGTAGTATTGCCGGCGCTGCTCGGCCTGGTTCTGGTACCACTCGGCTCGCGCCTTGTTCCAGAGGCGGCGTTGTTCCGCATAGGGATTGCTCCACCAGCGGCGGGCGCTGCGATACTGTTCCAGGGCCTGCTGGCGGGCTTCCCGCTGGGCTTCCATGCGTTCGCGGAAGCGATCACGATTGCGGTAGTAGCTACTCGATGAACCGGAGCGGGGACCGGCGGCTTTATTTTCTTCCGCTTCCGCTTCCGCTGGCGGTGCGGCTTGTGGCGCGGCTGCTTCGGACGCGGCCGGTGCAGTTGCCGGTGGCTGGGCGTCTGGCGCGGCCGTGGCAGGGCCGGGTGGCGCGGGCTGTGCGGCTGGCGGGGCGGCCGCGGCAGGGGCGGGAGCCGTGGCCTGAGCGGCTTCCTCGGCAAGGGCGGTTCCGGGCAGGCTGACTGCTCCCGCGAGTGCCAGGGTAATCACCGCGGCGGACAACGCAAATTTCGGGATTTGTTGTGGTTTCATAGGTCACCTCCAGATGAACAGGTGTTGTTTACGCAGGATGGGTGCGCCTGCGTTTCTCGGTAATAAGGGCGCATTATTAACTTGCAGCCAGACGTTCGTCTTGATGCACGTCAAAAAAACCTCACCCTAAATATAACCAATAAGCAGCGAGGTAGTGTTCATCCGTAAAGAAATAAAAAGGGTGTTTATGGGCGGGCGATAACTACCGTTCCACCGGCTGCCCGCGAAATCCGATGGCGGCGGCGATGCCAGTCAGCAACAGGGCCGCCAGCAGCAGTACCGGGCCGATGCCCGTCGACAGCACCTGCTCTGCCCACGGGATTTCAAACACGATCGCCAGATAGAGCATGCCCGAATGCAGCAGGGCGCCGAGCAGGAACAAACCGCTGATGATCTGCTTGAACAGCGGCGCCACCGAAATGAAACACAAACACAGACCGGCGGCGATGTTCAGCAGGGCCTCCAGGTTGCCGTGTGCATGGGGTCCTCCTTTGATGGCATCCAGTTTTTCCTGCATGCCCAGTTGAGCATTGAGGGCGAGGATGGCGCCGGTGTTGCGGCGCGCAATCTCCGCGGCGGACAGGGGCTCCAGGTCGGCTTCGAAGCCGTTGCTGACCATGAGCTGCAGAGCCGCCATGTTTTCCCGCTTGGCGGCAGCGGCGGTGGCGATATCGGGAAACACCGCCTTCACCATGTAGGGTCCCAGGGCCGCCGTCAGCACCAGGTAGAAAAAACCGAACACGATATTCTTTTTGCCGATCATCGCCGCGCCCTCCCAAATTGTTTGCGTGGGCTGATTGTGGTACGAATTCCGGTGTTTGGGAAGGCAACCGGGGATTATCGGGCTGGCCCCGTGTGTCGCACGCGCGCCGCGCGCTTCCCGGCGCCCGGCAGGCGGCCGAGTCGGGGGCAATGGCGCGGCTGGCGGTTGCTTCGGGCCGTGTTCACGGACTATGTTTCGGTTATCATCATCGATACCCTGCCGGTCTTGACCATGCCATCGACACTCTCTGGTTTGCTGGAAATGCGGCGCTGCAATCGAAGGGGAGCCATTACCCCTGGCGCGGCTGGCTGAGTGCAAGGTCTGCCATGCGGATCTGCACGTCTGCCGCCTGTGTGTATTCTACGACCCCGGCGTTGCCAACAGTTGCCGCGAGCCGATCGCGGATGAGGTCAAGGACAAGGAGCGCGCGAATTTCTGCGGTTATTTCCAGCCACGCCCCGACGCCTATGCGGGGCCGGTCGCGGACCCGGCGCGGGAGGCCAAAGCGCGGCTGGATGCGCTTTTCGGCGACACGCAGAAGGGCGGGGCGGAGGGCATTGCCAGCGATGCCGAACGTGCCCGCCGCCGGCTGGACGGGTTGTTCGGGTCCGATGAAGGCTAGATTTCTCGGCATCCGCGCAACGGCCGATGCCCCCGGGCGAACCGGCCAGCGCCGAGGCACGCCCCCCGTCGCGCTACGCGCCCAGCGTGCCGCATTCTCTACCCTGGGGCCCGTGTTTCCCGGCCTGATGGGGGGCTGGGCCTACCGCTTGTGGTTTCGTACCCGCCGCCATGCGGAGCCGGCGGCCGAACAGGCCGCGGCCGGAAGCGCCGAGCGCCTGCTGCTGCCAGTCGATGGCATACCGGTCGCCGTTTACCGCTGGGGTGCGGGACCGACCGTCGTCTTCGTGCACGGCTGGTCGGGGCGCGCGACCCAGGTTGCCGCGTTTATCGGGCCTTTGACCGCCGCCGGTTATTGCGTGCTGAGCTTCGACGCGCCGGCACACGGGAAGACCCCGGGCAGGCGCACCAACATCCTGGAAATCGCCGCCGCGGTGCAGGCCATCGCCGCGACCTACGGCCCGCTGCACGGCGCCATCACCCACTCTTTTGGCGGCATGGTGCTGGCCTATGCCCTGCATCGGGGACTGGCCGCCGGGCGCGTCGTCTGCATCGGCGCGCCGGCGCGGCTCGAGTTCCTGCTCGAACGCTTTGCCCGCGTGCTGGCCATGCCGGCTCCCGTGCTGACCGACCTGCGCCGCCGGTTGGAGCGGCGCTTCGCCGCGAATGTCTGGGAGCTGCTGTCCACGGACAGCAATGCCCGGACATTGACCGCTCCGGCGCTGATCGTGCATGACCGGGATGACCTCGATGTGCCCTGGCGGCAGGGGGAGATGATCGCCGCCGCCTGGCCGGGGGCGCGGTGGCTGATGACGCGCGGCCTGGGGCACCGCCGCATCCTGCGTGACCCGGCGACGGTGCAGGCCGTCGTTGATTTTATCGTGCGCTGACGCGCGCGGAACTTACCTTGGTCCAGAACCGGAACGGCGTTATCCTGAACGACCCATGAAACTCTATCTGGTACAGCATGGCGAGGCGCTCGCCAAGGATGTCGATCCGGCCCGTCCCCTGAGTGAACCGGGCCGGCGGGAGGTGCAGGCCATGGCGAAATTCCTCAAAGGCGCGGGCATCCGGGTCGAGCGTGTCTGGCACAGCGGCAAGCGGCGCGCCGAGCAGACGGCGCAAATCCTGGCGAAAGCGGTGTTGCACGGGGGCGCGGTGGAAGCGATCGGCGGGATCGAACCCAACGATCCGGTTGCCGGGTTTGTTTCCGATGCCGACGTCTGGGAGCAGGATACCCTGGTGGTCGGACACCTGCCGTTCTTGTCACGGCTGGTTGCATGGCTGGTGGCGGAGGACCCGGAACGCGGGGTCGTGGGGTTTCTTCCCGGCAGCGTGGTTTGCCTGGAACGGTGCGACGTCGAGCGGTGGATCCTGCTGTGGATGTTGCGGCCGGAACTGCTCGAGCGTCGTTGACGGTTCGGGTCAAGGCGGGAACCGGGGCATGTTGATCGATAGCATTGCAGAGGAACGCATCCTGAGGGCGCTCGCCGAAGGCGGATTCGAGAACCTGCCGGGAGCGGCGCTGAGATGAGCCTGCGCGGCATGGTGCCTCCCGATCCCGAGACCGGCGTCTCGCAGGTGCGCTTCGTGGTCATCTTCACGCCGCGCCGCAATCGCAAGCGCTACCCGGCCGGTTGCGTGGAGGTCTTCGCTTCCCGGGAAGCGGCCATCGAGGCCGCCGACCCGCCGCACCGGCGCCATGCCGCGCGCGTGGTGGGACCGTCGAAGTCATCGGAAGGCCAGTTTCTCTATTACCTGCTGGAGTGGCTGGAGTGAGAGCCTGTGAAAATATCGCCAGCCTGCTGCGGACGCCGCTTTGCGGCTGCGGCGGCGTTGCGCCACGCGAAAACTTCGGTCATTTGGCTCGCCAAACTCCCTTGTTTTCGCGCAGCGCGCCTTGCCTCGCACGCCAATCGACGCCCTCGCTACGGCCGTCGATATTTTCACAGGCTCTGAGTCGCGGCGTTGCCGCTCAGTCGGCGATGAGGCGGCGCAGAAAATCAAGGTAAGGTGGCGTGTCCCAATCCCGTCCGCCCAGGGCCTGGTAGCGGATGCGCCCCTGCGGGTCGACCAGGAAGGTGGCCGGCAGCCCGCGTGGCTGCCAGTGCTCCGTCACCAGGCCCTGCGTATCCAGCAACGGGTTCACATCCGGCGCGACGGCGGCGAGAAAGGTGAATACCTCCTCCTCGGTCTCGGCGGTATTCACCATGACGATCTCGAGGCGACTGTCCCGCAGCGCCGTGAGCATGCGCTGGATAGCCGGCATCTCGCGTTTGCACGGGCCGCACCAGGTGGCCCAGAAGTGCACGAAGACCCAATGCCCCCGCGCCCCGGCCAGATCATAGGCCGCGCCATCGAGCGTGTTCAGCCTGAGCGCGGGGGCCGGCCGCCCGTCCACGGCCATAACACCGGGCGGGAGGTCCGCGGCGGCGGCCGGCCATGCCGGATGGCCCAGCGCCACGCAGCACCCTAACAGGAGCAGCCGGCGTTTCATGGCGTCGGTTGATCCCGCGCGCACCGCAGGTTCTCGAAGCGTACGCTGATCATGCCCGAACGTTTGTCCTTCCCGGTCAGAAAATCCGCCTGCAGCGTGAAGGTCTCATCGGTGGCGGGCAGGATCACGTTGCCGCCCACCGGTTCCCCCGGCTGCAGATCGCGCTCATCGGGCAGTTGTGTCCACCCGAAGGTGGCACGGCTGGCCTGCGGCAGGCCGATGTCATTCCAGACGCTATCCCAGTAGTTGCGGTCGAGGCGGCGGATCTCGCCCCTGGCGGACAGGAAATGCCAGTTTTTCAGTTCCAGCCAGATGACCCGCTCCCCCCGGTTCTCGATATGGGCCATCACGAAACAGGTCTGCCGGAGGCGCTCGATGGCGCCGCGCGGGAAACCGCGGGCTTCGTAGAATGCCGCCATCTGGTCCGGGGTATACAGGCGCACGTACATGGCGATGCCGTCAGCCTCGACATAAGGCCCCGCGGGAGTTTCCGCGCGCGTCAGGGCGGGTATGGCCCAGAGGATGCCGGCCGCCAGCACCGGCAGCAGCCGAAGCATTAGAATTCGGTCAGGGATTCGCATACCATCCAGCCTGTTCAGAACGCGTCACGACGCCGTGGCGATCGCCGTTGCCGGCGACCCCGGATAGCGCCGGCCAGCCTCGCCGGATAGTGCGCCATATCCACCAGGAGGACAACTCATGTACCGGCTGTTAGCGCTGTTCCTCGTGCTGCTCGCCGCGCTGCCGTGGCAGGCGCGTGCGCAGGAAGACGCCCCCGCCGCGAGCGGGCTGCGACCGGTGCACACCTATTCCATCGTGGCGCGCGATCCCGAAACCGGGCAGCTCGGCGTGGCGGTGCAGTCGCACTGGTTCGCGGTGGGCACGCTGGTGCCCTGGGCCGAGGCCGGCGTCGGGGCGGTGGCCACCCAGTCGTTCATCGAGGTGCGCTATGGGGTGGCCGGGCTGGACCTGATGCGCACCGGCCTCAGCGCGCAACGTACCCTGGATGCCCTGCGGCGCGCCGACCCGAACCCCGAGGTGCGCCAGGTGGCCATGATCGATGCGCAGGGCCATATCGGGGCCTACACGGGCAAGCACTGCATCCCGTATGCCGGTGATCTGCAGGGCGATGACTTTTCCGTCCAGGCGAACCTGATGATCAACGAGGGCGTGCCGCAGGCGATGGCCGCGGCGTATCGCCAGGCCAAGGGAACGCTGGCCGAGCGCATGCTCTCGGCCCTGGACGCCGCGCAGGCGGTGGGCGGCGATCTTCGGGGCAAGCAGTCGGCGGCGCTGCTGGTGGTGCGCGGGGTGGCGACCGGCCGTCCCTGGGAGGACCGGCTGGTGGACCTGCAGGTCGAGGATAATCCGGCGCCGCTTGAGGAACTGCGGCGCCTGCTGACGCTGCATACGGCCTACCGCCTGATGAACCTCGGTGACCAGTCGCTGGAACAGAAGGACATGGACGGGGCGCTCTCGCAGTATGGCCGCGCCGAGCGGCTCGCCCCGGACAACCTCGAGATGAAGTTCTGGCACGCCGTGTCGCTGGCCAATGCCCATCGGCTGAACGAAGCCTTGCCGCTGTTCGCGGCCGTATTCCGCCGGGATGACCACTGGCGTACCCTGGTGCCGCGCCTGGCCTCCGCCGGACTGCTCACCCCTCACCGTTGACGGCGATGCGCTCGAGCGTATCGTGCAGACGGCCCCGGTGAGGCGCAGTGACTCGAATAAAGATTTTTGTGTTGGAGAAGCGGCCATGGCCGCGAACCGGCAATCCGCCAAACCCGTAGGGTGCGCCGTGGCACCGAAATGCGTGGCGGTATTCCTGCGGCAACCACCCTGGCCGACAAGCCGGCTGAGGATCGCCGGCAGCACGCCGTGGGCCTTGACTTGGAGGGCAAGTCCTCCCGAGAGTAGATGATTTCAATCGAAGCGAAGCGCAACTGCTGGAGGGTGACCGACCGTGGGGAGGAAGCGTGGAGCGAAACGGTGAGCCGACGAACAGGCAGCGGATAGGAGGCTTGGTAGCGCTGGGGCGAGCGTGCTAGGGAACGCGAAGCTCTGATCATCAAGGGCGCCCTGGGTAGATCCAACGGTTGTGCCGGGAAGGTCAAGGTTCTTACCTGGGGAGATCTCGTCTTGGGCCTGAAAGGGCCGGCGGCGCGCGTGAAGTAGACCGCCGCAGGCGAGAAGTCAGCAAAGGCCGTAGTAGCCGCGCAGGTTGGTGGCGAAGGGCTGAACGAAGGCGAGTTGGGTGAGTCCAGCGAGGACTCTGATGGCAGCCAAATTACAGAACATCTGCCGATAAACAGGCGCTGGACGTAGCGGTCGCCGGGATGTAGTGGTAGGGCAATGCAGGAGCAATTGCCGTGCACTTCGAGAAGGTCGTGGCCGGATTCTCCCGCTACCACAAATACACGCTCGGCTCCGAGCTGCGCGCCAAGAGCCGCGAGGTGGTGACGCTGATCGTCAAGGCCAAAGCCGCCGAGGACAAACGCCCGTTGCTCGTCAAGCTGCGCGAGGCGCTGGATGAACATTGTGATTTGGGGATAGACCACGTTTTGTGATTCGGAGAAGCATCAGGGACAGACCACGTTTTTCACTAGACAGCGGTAGTACTAATCGAACACGCATGCGGCGCAGTTGCTCCCAACCCATCCACACAATGGGATGGCAACGGGCACGGCCTTTTTCACTGCGCAAAAACGTGGTCTGCCCCTGAGGTTTCTGAGGTTTCCCCCGATCATTCATTGCCACCAATTGATACATCATCGATTGGTACAAACCACTCGCATAGTTGACGAAGTCGGTTCTGCTTTGCCTTGGTAAATTTTCCCCACACTTCGCCGTGATATGGATTCGAGTCTTTCGGGTCGAATCCCACCATGAATTCTTCTGTCCGAAGTTGGCCTGCCTTGTATCGTATAGAACCGATCCATGGTGGAGTCGTGACGTAAGTTTTGGTGTCCAGCCCTGCCTCCTCGATCTGTTGTTGCAGGTCGACGGACATGCCACCATTCGGCCCGGACGAAGGCTTAAAGGCCATGGATGAAATCCGCCGGCCTCCAATCTTCTCGTCCGTCACTATGTGGTGCTCGGGAATGCGTCTAATAATCCCATCTTCTGGAAGAATCCCCTGGTGATCGTGAGGGACTACGTTGCCATCCTCATCACGCGGCGGTTGCTGCAGCGGCAATCGGCGGCTCCGTTATTTCTCTTACCCACTGGGCGATAACTGCAAAGTCGTTGGTTAACTCCAACTCTTCCCCATCCGGATCGCCGCCAGTCATTGCGCGCCAAGCATGTACATCATTAGGCGCCCTGACGTGCAATTCGATATCGCCATTTAAGGTGTGCCACTCGATCTGCAGATCCCCTGCCGCGCCTGGCACGATTTGCGGCGCGCGAGTTTGAAGTCCGCAGATTGCATCCAACACGCGAAATGCAAAATTCGCATTTTCGAAACTCACGTGCACTCCTTGGTAGCCATCCCAACCAGCCGATAGTTGAATAAGTTCTTCCAGCCGCTTCTTAACGGTATCGCCCCAGGTACTCACGTTTTCGTTGATGAGTATCC
Source organism: uncultured Gammaproteobacteria bacterium (assembly GCA_963773065.1). Lineage (GTDB taxonomy): Bacteria > Pseudomonadota > Gammaproteobacteria > UBA9214 > UBA9214 > CAVQCA01. The sequence goes on along the minus strand of CAVYZN010000008.1, from coordinate 179,155 downwards.
TTTCTTGAGAACCAGGCAGTTGGATAACGTTCGTGGAAGACGCCAATGAAAATGCGGAGTTGCTTTGAGTTCTGATCATCTAATTCGTCCCCACGTCTTGTGAGCTTCCTCTGTGGTCAATTCCGCGAATCGACAGACGATCAATTCGCGCCCTTTTGTCAGAAACTGAAGCGCTGATTCGATATCACCACCCTTGGGCGCTCCGCGAACCGTCAATGTCATTACAATGATTCGCGAACCATCCGGTTTGATTCCAGTCGAGGCCTCGCATGTGAGTCGCCCCTGTGGCTTCCCGTCTTCGTCGTAAATAACCTCGCGAAAACTGGTGGAGAAATCATCAGGCTCTTTGTCGCCAAACATTACGATGCGAAGCCAGTCGGAAGCCTTAATGTCCTGGCCTGCTGTAGGCGCAATGTGGTTGATGTATGAAATTTCACACTGGTTGATAGCCAACTTTTGCGATACCAGCCCATTCAAATAGCCCTGCAACTGCTCAAGTTCGCCATGGAAGCGATTGATCATGGATTCGAAACGCGGGTATTCGTTCGATAGATCCCCAACCTTTCGCCAATTGTGAAGGAGACGATCTTGCTGGAACTGAATCAGCTCATCGCCGTCCTGGCTCAGAAACCAGAATCGATCGTGCGACGCGCCCGTAATGAAGCCAAGTTGCTTACCCTTCGATGGGAGACCAAAGGTTTCGAAAGCAGGAGCGAGGGGAAGCTGTTCCTCGATCTTGGGAAATTCAGCGCGAAACAAATTCCACACTTCCCCAGCATATATTTGTTGGTATCCCTTCGGGGTGCTGAACTGGACGCCGAGCACAACCTCATTCAATGGAGTATTGCGGAAGTCGGGCAGATGTTCTGGTCTCGAAGCGTCGTTCGACACGAATTTGTCTCTATTTTCTCTGGGGGTGACCACGAATTCCTTGTGATTATAACAAGTGAGTGGTGTATCGGAAGATTAAAAACCCTTTTCCGTAAAGTCCCTGGTTGGCACCGGACACGTTACCCGGCGCAGCTCAGCACCAGCTTGCCCACGGTCTGGCCGGATTCCAGGTCGCGATGGGCATCCGCCACCCGCGCGAAGGGATAGACGGTCACCCGGGGTGGTGCGAGTTTCCCTTCCTCCAGCCACTGCAGCAGTTGCCGCAGCCCCTGCGCCATGAGTTCCTGCCGGTCGAACAGGAAACTCAGGTTGAAACCGAGCACGCTGCGGTTGCGCGTCGTCAGGCTGAACGGGCTGAAGCGCGGGGTGCGCCAGTAGTTCCAGGCAAGCCGGAGTCTGCCGGGCACCCCGCCGTGGCGGGGCAGCATGGAGTGGAACCCGTAAACCACCAGCCTGCCGATTGGCGCGAGATGCCGGTAGCTTTGTCCCAGGGTGGAGACGCCGTTGGCGTCCAGGATGATGTCATAACCGCCGGGCGCCAGGCGCTCCGCTTCCCGCCACAGATCCTGCGATGACTTGTCGATGACGGCATCGGCGCCGAGCGCGCGCACCGCCTCGATCTTGTGTGGAGCGCCGACCACGCCCACCACGCGGCAGCCGGCGACCCGGCCGAGCTGCACCAGCATGCCGCCGACGCCGCCGGCCGCCGAATGGACCAGAATGGTGTCCCGCGCACGCGGGTGGGCCAGTTCAAACAGGGCAAACCATGCCGTCAGGGAAACCGCCGGAAAACCGGCCGCCTGTTCTGGGGAAAGCCGCTCCGGGCGCGTGAACACCTGGTGGCGCAAGGCGAGAAGCTGGGTGGCGTAGCCGTTGAAGCGCGTCACCGCCATGACCGGGGTACCGGGGGCGAGGTCGGTGACCCGATCGCCCGTGGCCTGCACCGTGCCCGCGACCTCGAAGCCGGGGGTAATGGGGTAGCCGACGTAGTGCCGGGCGGAGGCGTAGAGTCCCATGCGCGTCACGCAGTCCGCGTAGTTGACGCCGATGGCCTCGACCGCGATCAGGATCTCGTCCGGGCCAGGCGAGAGGTCCGGGTGTTCCTCGATGACCAGGCGCTCATAGCCCCCGGGTTTGTGAATGACGATCTTTCTCACGGCTGAGTCAGAGTCGCGTCTTGCCGGCTGGATCGGGCGCGGCGAATTTCGCTGAAAGGGAACGGGACTATCCTAGTGTCCATCCATAAAGAAAAAACTCACCGCAAAGACGCAAAGAACCAAAGCCATTTAATTTTTTTGTTAATTAAGTTTCTTCGCGAACTTTGCGTCTTTGCGGTGAAAATGGTGTTCATGGATGAACACTAGTGATCAGCCCTCTTCGCCGTCCTTGTCTTTCCGGTTCTTGACCTCGAGCTTGACGACCACCGAGGTCTGCGGTTCGTCGACGAAGCGCGGGCGCAGGTTCATGGGGCGGCCCGCCGCTTCCGCCAGTTCGGCTTCGCGGGCCGTGATGAGACTGAGGCAATCCCGGATCCCCTGGACGGTGGCATCCGACAGGGGATGCCGGTAGCCGGGGCGCGTGTAGGTGTCCTTGGCGACATCCGTCAGTACGCGCTTCATCACGCGCAGGATGCGTTCTTCTTTGGAGAGTTCCTGGTCTGCCATGTGACGGCCCTCGGTGTGTCTGCCTGCAGGGGAGTGACGCTATTGTCGCACAGATCGCGGGTCGGCGCGGAAGCACGCTCATTCCTGCAGGTACAGATAGTTCCAGTCGCACCCCGAGAGTTCGCCGAGGGCGGTGAGCAGGGTATCTCCCGGTACGGCCTCGGCCGTGTGGATGCCCCAGATTTCGATGAAGGTATGGCCAAATGCTCCGCGTTTGCGGAAGTTGAGGTCGAACAGCCGGCCGCAATAGCCGCATTCGCGGCATATCCAGTGGGACTTCCGCGGATCGTTCCGCCACTGCTCGATCAGATCCTGCCAGCGGGGTTCGGCCTTGCGGCAGCGCGGGCAGCGCGGCGCCGGCAACCCTGCCTCGGCCCGGAAGCGCAGGCGGTTTTCCGCCGGTGCGAGCCGGACATGGCAGAGGTTCCCGCTCGCGCAGGCGCGTTCGCGTTCGGCCGGGTCCGCCGGCGGCTCGATCTCGATGGCCGGGGAACAGCCAAGAAAGGTGATGAGTTGCAGGAAACACTCCCCGGCACGATAGCCGCTTGCCTCGTCGTGGCGTAACGGCGCGGCGATGAACCCGATCGATTGCAGCGCCGCGACCAGCACCGCGGTGCCAAGAACCGGACTGTCAACTTGTGCCGGGTACAAGTAGCAACTTGTGGACTGCCATGCGGATTTCCTCGCTTGCCCTGAATCCAGCGTGACTTCGGGGCAGGCCATGCGTCCCTGTTCCTGAGGGCGTGCATCCACCATAATAGAAGCGGATGCCGTTGCCTGCTACCCAAGGACTAACGCCATGGCGCACACCCAGCCGTTTACTCTCCATGCCCTGGAACTGGGACCCATGGAGAACTTCATCTATCTGATCCATGACCAGGCCAGCGGGCGCGCGGCGGTCGTGGACCCGGCCTGGGATGTGCCGCAGGTGCTGGCGCTGGCGGAGCGCGAGGGCATGCGCCTTACCGATATACTCCTGACCCACAGCCATCATGACCACATCAACGGCATCGAGGCGGTCCTCGAAAAACACGACGCCCGGCTGCACCTGCTCAAGGAGGAAGCGCGTTTCTGGGGCCATGGCCTGGATCTGCCGACCCTGCACCACGGCGGTGACGTCATCGAACTGGGCGCAACCCCGGTCAACGTCCTGCACACGCCGGGGCATACCCCCGGCTCGGCCTGTTACCGGGTCGGCGACGAGCTGATCACCGGGGACACGCTGTTCGTATTCGGCTGTGGGCGCTGTGATTTGCGCGGCGGTGATCCGGAGCGGATGTACGTCACCCTGAAGGATCTGGCCGAACACCTGCCGCCCGCAACGCTCATCCATCCGGGGCATAATTACGCGGAACAGGCGACCTCCACCCTTAAGGAGCAGATCGCGGGCAACCCCTTCCTGCACTTCGACACCCGTGAGCGCTTCATCCAGTACCGCATGCAGTATCATGACCGGCACCGTGACGCACCCTACGGGCCGGTGCGCAAGGGCGAGGAGTTCGGGCCGTCGGCAACGCGGGATGCGCATGAAAACCCCTGATCGGCGCAACCGGCCGTACTGCACCGCGGTCATCCTACTGCTTGTTTCCCTGGCCAGCGGTTGCGCCGGCTTGAGCGCCTACCGTGAGCCGCCGCGCGTCTCGCTGGTCAGCATCCAGCCCAAGGAGGTGGGCGTGCTCGAGCAGCGCTATGCGCTTCAGCTCAGGATCCTGAACCCCAACGACGAAGCCCTTCCCGTTACCGGCATGCAGTATACACTGCAGATCAACGGCCGTGAATTCGCCTATGGCGTTAGCCGGCAGCCGGTGTCCATTCCCCCCTATGGCGAGGCCTTGCTCGACGTCGACGTGGTGAGCAACCTGCTCGGCATGCTGCAACAGTTGCAGGAGATGAACGCGGAGACACACGAAAGCCTTAAGTACCGACTGACGGGCAGCATCCGCCTCGAGAACAGCTACCCGCAAACTGCCGTTTGATTACAACGGGGAGTTGCATTATCTGCCGGCCGGTTCCACCGCAGAGTGACGCAGCGCCCATGAGCGGTTTCAGGGCCTTTCGTATCTACCAGGAGCTGGGCGCGACGCGCGCCGCTCTGGAGGAACTCACCCTCGCCGATCTCACGCCCGGCGAGGTCGTCATCGAGGCCCGCTATTCCGGCGTCAATTACAAGGATGCGCTGGCCGCGACCGGCCGGGGCAAAATCCTGCGCCGCTCGCCCCTGGTCGGCGGCATCGATGTGGCCGGCGTGGTGGCGGAGTCCCGCGAACCCCGCTTCCGGGAAGGCGACGCCGTGCTGGTAACCGGCTGCGGGCTCGGCGAGGACCATGACGGCGGATTTGCCGAGCGCGTGCGGGTGCCAGCCGCATGGGTGGTGCCGTTGCCGCACGGGATGTCCGCCTTCGCCGCCATGGCCATCGGTACCGCGGGCTTTACGGCGGCCCTCGCCATCGAGCGCATGGAACAGAATGGCCAGCGGCCGCAGCTTGGCCCCGTGCTGGTCACCGGGGCGACGGGCGGGGTGGGAAGTTACGCCATCGACCTCTTGAGTCGACGGGGCTACGAGGTGACGGCGCTGACCGGCAAACCGGATGCGGAGGCCTATCTGCGGGGACTGGGTGCGAACGCCCTGCTGGATCGTCGCACCCTGGCGCCGGGCGCTCGTCCACTGGAGCAGGCGCAGTGGGGCGGCGCCATCGATAATGTCGGTGGCGCGGTGCTCGCCTGGCTGACGCGGACGGTCAAGCCGTGGGGGAGCATCGCCAGCATCGGCCTGGCGGGTGGCATGGAACTCAATACCACCGTCATGCCGTTTATCCTGCGCGGCGTCAGTCTGCTGGGCATCACCTCGGCCAACTGCTCCATGGACCGGCGGCGCCGGCTCTGGCAACGGCTGGCCTCCGATCTGCGTCCGGCGCATCTCGAGGCCATCGTCCGCGAGACCATCGGTCTCGACGGCTTGCCCGGTGTGTTTGAACGCCTGCTGTCCGGACAGCACACGGGCAGGACGGTGGTGCGCATCGGCGGCGGCGATTGACGCGCGGCGGCAGGGAATGCAACGGTGACGGAAGATGCCGCGCGTTTCCGGCTGGCCCTGTTCGGCGTCGCGGTCTTCATCGGCCTGCTCTGGGCCATCGAACTGCTTGATACCGGGTTTGATCTGCACCTGGCGCGCCTCGGCGTCTACCCGCGCGAGTGGCGCGGCCTGTGGGGTGTGGTTTGCGCGCCGCTGCTGCATGCCTCATGGCAGCATCTGCTCTCCAACAGTCTGGCCCTCATGGTGCTGGGCGTCGTGTTCCTGTACGGCTATCCGCGTTCTTTCCGCTACGTGCTCCTGCTGATATGGCTGGGGTCGGGTCTGGGCGTCTGGTTGTTTGGGCGGGGCAGCTATCACTTCGGCGCCAGCGGGTTGGCGCATGGCCTGATGTTCTTCATCTTCGTCAGCGGGATCCTGCGCCGGGACAGACTGTCGATCGCGCTTTCCCTGATCGTGTTCTTCCTGTATGGCGGCATGGTGTGGACGATCTTTCCGCAACAGCCGGGCATTTCCTACGAGAGTCATTTCTTCGGCGCCTTGATGGGCGTCATCGCCGCGTTTGTGTTCCAGCATCGCGAGCCCGCCCTGCCCGAGAAGACCTATGATTGGGAGAACGAGACGTCCGGCGACGAGCCGCCGGACGCCGATCCCTGGCGGGAGCGGGAGCCGGCCGACGATGATATCGCGCTGAGGCGGCGGCATTGGCGGCACGGCGTGTCCTGACCAACAACCGCGTCACGCGCATCGCCCAGTAGGGATCCTGCCGGCGTCGCGAACTCCCTCTATCCGCTGTGGGTCTTTTTAGCGCTCTCGACCCTCGCCGGCATGATCTATACTTCTCATGTTGAACATGTCAGCGGAGGGTAAAATCATGTCAATTGCCACAACAGTGTCAAAATATCTGGCCGAGTACGATGTACCCTATGATGTTATGGGTCACACCCATACGGTTTCGAGCGCGGAAAGCGCCGCCGTCGCACACGTGCCAGGAGACCGGCTCGCCAAATCCGTTGTCCTGGAAGATGACCAGGGTTACCTCATGGTGGTCCTGCCCGCCAACCGGCGGCTTGATCTGAGTGAGTTACAGCGCCAGTTGAAACGGAATCTGGAACTGGCGAATGAATACGAACTCAGCAACCTGTTTCGTGATTGTGAAATTGGTGCGCTTCCGGCCATAGGCCCTGCCTACGGGTTGGAGACGCTTGTCGACGATACCATCGCGGAACAACCGGAAATCTATTTTGAAGCCGGCGACCACGAGCAACTGATCCACGTCAGTTCCGAAGTGTTTGAAACCCTGATGGGTGAAGAGATACGGCACGGGCACTTCAGTCAATAAAGCGCAACTAAAGCGGCACTCGAAACGGCTCCTTGCAGGCAGGGGCGGGGGTTTCTATTCAGTTATCAAGCCGTGGCATTCATTTTGACCACTGGCGCAATCTAAAAGCGTCAATATATTGACCGTCTGAATACGGTCGTGCAGTCTGCACCTTGTTCCTGCGCCGGGACGATGCCAGTCGACGGCATGCGGGGAGGATGGCTTGACCCCTACATGGCGCACCCGCACGCCTATTCAATAGGACGCTCATTTCAGTTGACAAGCGATCCGGCTCTGCAAGACAATTGCGGGCTTGCATTTTTTGGAGGGGTTCCCGAGCGGTCAAAGGGATCAGACTGTAAATCTGACGGCTCTGCCTTCGGAGGTTCAAATCCTCCCCCCTCCACCAAACGAGATGAAATCACGCCTGCCGAATCAGCGATCGCAGACGTTGGGGTTTGGACCATGCGGGTGTAGTTCAACGGTAGAACCTCAGCCTTCCAAGCTGATGACGTGGGTTCGATTCCCATCACCCGCTCCATAATAATCGGGAATGAGGACAAGGTTTCCGCCCATATAGCTCAGTCGGTAGAGCACTTCCTTGGTAAGGAAGAGGTCACCGGTTCGAATCCGGTTATGGGCTCCAGTATATTTTGACGGTTTTGCCAGAGTAAACGCACAGCCACGCAACGGGAGACAGGCGCGATGTCCAAGGAAAAATTCGAGCGAACGAAGCCGCATGTAAACGTGGGGACGATAGGCCACGTGGATCATGGGAAGACGACGTTGACGGCGGCGATCACGAAGGTGATGGCGGAACTGCACGGTGGGGTATTCAAGGCGTACGACCAGATTGACAATGCGCCGGAGGAGCGGGAGCGCGGGATCACGATTGCCACGGCGCACGTGGAGTACGAGAGTGCGAAGCGTCATTATGCGCACGTGGACTGTCCGGGGCACGCGGACTATGTGAAGAACATGATCACGGGTGCGGCGCAGATGGACGGAGCGATTTTGGTGGTGAGTGCGGCGGACGGTCCGATGCCGCAGACGCGCGAGCACATCTTGCTCTCGCGTCAGGTGGGTGTGCCCTACATTCTGGTGTACATGAACAAGGCGGACCAGGTGGACGATGCGGAGCTTTTGGAGCTGGTGGAGATGGAGATCCGGGAGCTTTTGGACAAGTATGATTTTCCGGGTGATGCGACGCCGATTGTGACGGGTTCGGCGCTGAAGGCGCTGGAGGGGGACGCCTCGGAGATTGGCGTGCCCTCGATTGTGAAGCTGGTGGAGGCGATGGATGCGTACATACCGGAGCCGGTGCGGGCGATGGACGGTGATTTTCTGATGCCGGTGGAGGATGTGTTTTCGATCTCGGGGCGGGGCACGGTGGTGACGGGGCGTATTGAGCGTGGTGTGGTGAAGGTCGGCGATGAGATTGCGATCGTGGGGATCCGGGACACGCTGAAGACCACCTGCACGGGCGTGGAGATGTTTCGCAAGCTGCTGGACCAGGGTCAGGCGGGTGACAACGTGGGTGTGCTGTTGCGCGGCACCAAGCGCGAGGAAGTGGAGCGTGGTCAGGTGCTGGCCAAGCCGGGGTCGATCACGCCGCACACGAAGTTTGAGAGTGAGGTGTACGTGCTTTCCAAGGAGGAGGGCGGGCGGCACACGCCGTTTTTCAATGGTTACCGGCCGCAGTTTTATTTTCGCACGACGGACGTGACGGGGGCGTGCGATCTGCCGGAGGGCGTGGAGATGGTGATGCCGGGGGACAACGTGAAGATGACGGTGTCGCTGATTGCCCCGATTGCGATGGAAGAGGGCCTGCGCTTTGCCATCCGCGAGGGTGGACGCACCGTCGGCGCCGGGGTGGTCGCGAAGATCATCGAGTGAGAATTAAAAGGGGTCAGACCCCATTTTTGTTAACGATTGATCAGACAGGGTGCGGCGCGTAAAAAATGGGGTCTGACCCCTTTTAATTCATTTAATTTAGGCCAGTAGCTCAATTGGCAGAGCGGCGGTCTCCAAAACCGCAGGTTGGGGGTTCGATTCCCTCCTGGCCTGCCAGAGGATGAGGGGCAGATTTCAATCTGTCCCTAGCAGGGATTATGAACGCAAAAGTTGAAACGCAAGGCGGGCGACCGCAAGGTGGGAGACTCGACTCGCTGAAGCTCGGGATTGCCATCCTGCTGATGTGCGCCGGGGTCTATGGTTTCTACTATTTCGCCGGCCAGATGGCCGTAGTGCGGGTGCTCGGTCTGCTGATGGTGGCGGCTGTCGCGATGGCGATCGCCTACCAAACCGATCTTGGGCGCCAGGTGGTGGGATTTGTCAGCGGCGCGCAGAACGAGGTGCGGCGCATGGTCTGGCCAACCCGGACCGAGACGGTGCAGACGACGCTGGCGGTCATCTTCATCGTCCTGCTGGTCGGGGTGTTTCTCTGGCTGCTGGACATGGTGTTGTTACGCGCCGTTCAATTACTGACGGGTCAGGGAAGCTGAAATAATGTCTTTGCAGTGGTACGTCGTTCACGCCTATTCGGGGTTTGAAAACCAGGTCAAGCGCACGCTCAAGGAGCGGATCGCGCGCAGCGGCATGCAGGACAAGTTCGGCGACATCCTGGTGCCGACGGAAGAGGTCGTGGAGATGCGCGATGGCGCCAAGCGCAAGAGCGAACGCAAGTTTTTCCCCGGTTACGTGCTGGTGCAGATGGAAATGAATGACGACACCTGGCACCTGGTCAAGAACGCCCCCAAGGTCATGGGGTTTATCGGCGGAACCAGCGACCGGCCGGCGCCGATCACGCAACGCGAGGCGGATTCCATATTGCAGCGTGTTCAGGAAGGGGCGGACAAGCCCAAGCCGAAGGTGCTGTTTGAGGTGGGCCAGGTGGTGCGCGTCACCGACGGGCCGTTCAACGACTTCAACGGCGTGGTTGAAGAGGTCAATTACGACAAGAGCCGGCTGCGGGTATCCGTCCTGATTTTCGGCCGCTCGACACCGGTCGAATTGGAGTTCGGTCAGGTGGAGAAGGCTTAAACAGGGGAGCCGCAAGGCGCTGGTACCCACAGGAGTCAATGATGGCAAAGAAAATCCAGGCTTATATCAAGCTGCAGGTGAAGGCGGGTGAAGCCAACCCGAGTCCGCCGGTCGGCCCGGCGCTGGGTCAGCACGGCGTGAATATCATGGAGTTCTGCAAAACATTCAATGCGCAGACCCAGCAAATCGAAAAGGGCCTGCCGATTCCCGTCGTGATCACCGTGTACAGCGATCGCAGCTTTACCTTTGTCACCAAGACGCCGCCCGCCTCGGTGCTGCTGATGAAGGCGCTCGGCATACCGAAGGGTTCCAGCACGCCCAATACCAACAAGGTGGGCAAGGTCAACCGCGCCCAACTGGAAGTGATCGCCGCTACCAAGATGCCTGACCTGAATGCAGCGGACCTGGAGGCGGCGGTGCGCATTGTCGCCGGCACCGCCCGCAGCATGGGTCTTGACGTGGTGGAGGATTGAGTCATGGCCAAACTGACCAAACGGGCCAAGGCGATCCAGGAAAAGCTCACCCCGGGCAAACAGTATCCGGTCGATGAGGCGCTCGGCCTGCTGCAGGATCTCTCCCGTGTGAAGTTCCGGGAATCGGTGGACGTCAGCGTCAATCTCAGCGTTGATCCGCGCAAATCGGACCAGGTCGTGCGTGGTTCCACCGTGCTGCCCAACGGTACCGGCAAGACGGTGCGCGTGGCCGTCTTCACCCAGGGCGCGAATGCCGATGCCGCCAGGGCCGCCGGTGCGGATATCGTCGGGCTGGAGGATCTCGCCGATGAGGTGAAAAAGGGCGTCATGAACTTTGATGTCGTAATCGCCTCGCCGGATGCCATGCGCATCGTCGGCACCCTGGGCCAGATACTGGGTCCGCGCGGCCTGATGCCGAACCCGAAAGTCGGCACCGTGACGCCGGATGTCGCCTCAGCCGTCAGGAATGCGAAGGCCGGGCAGGTGCGTTACCGCACGGACAAAGCCGGCATCATCCACTGCACGATCGGGAAGGTGGATTTCAAGGTGCAAGCACTCAAGGAAAACCTGCTCGCGCTGCTTGCCGACCTGCAGAAGGCCAAGCCGTCGGCATCCAAGGGCGTGTACCTGAAGAAGGTCTCGGTATCGACCACGATGGGACCGGGCCTAGTGGTTGACCAGTCCACACTGGAAATAGCGTGATTTTGCGCGGCAGGCGGTCAACGTCTGCCGCGCACGGTTTGGCGCTCGCCGGCGGGTTTCCCTCCGGCGGCCGTCAAAGACCGCAGGTACCTGGCGACCGCTCTCCGGAAGCCGGGTTTAATCGATCCGCGATGCCTGCGGGCCGGCCTGCGCAGATGGTGGCGTCAGGTCACCGATTGAGTGCGCCGGCCGCAGCCGGCCGGCGCCGTGATAATGAACGGGAAGGGGCCGAAAGCCTTGCGCCGCAGGCGAATTCCCGAAGAGGTAAATGCAATGGCATTAACACTTGAAGAGAAAAAGGCTGTCGTTGCCGAAGTCGCCGAAGTGGCGAAAGGGGCCTACTCGGCGGTGGCCGCGGAATACCGCGGTCTCACCGTCGGGGAGATGACCAGTCTGCGGATCAGGGCGCGCCAGGACAATGTCTACCTGCGCGTCGTGAAAAACACGCTGGCGCGCCGCGCCCTGCAGGATACCGACTTCGCGTGCATGAGCGGGCGGCTGACCGGTCCCCTGCTGCTGGCGTTTTCCCGGGAGGATCCGGGCGCGGCGGCGCGCGTGGCCAAGGACTTTGCCAAGGAGCACGACAAGTTCCAGGTCACCATGCTGTCCGTCGGCGGTCAGTTGCTGGAGCCCTCCGATATCGACCGTCTGGCCAAGCTCCCGACGCGCGATCAGGCGATCAGCCTGCTGATGTCGGTCATGCAGGCCCCGGTGGCGAAGTTTGTGCGCACGCTGAACGAAGTGCCGTCCAAGCTGGCGCGCACCGTGGCGGCGATACGCGACCAGAAGCAGCAGGCAGCCTGAACCCATTCATCTAACTAATTCAGATTTTAAACAGGAGTATTCGTTATGGCCGTTACGCAAGCAGAGATTCTGGAGACCATTTCCAACATGACGGTGATGCAGGTCGTCGACCTGATCGCCGCCATGGAAGAGAAGTTCGGCGTCACCGCCGCCGCGGCCGTGGCCGCGGCGCCGGCGGCGGCTGCCGAAGCCGCCGCCGCCGAGGAGAAGACCGAGTTCGATGTCGTCATGACCAGCTTCGGCGCCAACAAGGTCGGCGTCATCAAGGTGGTGCGCGCCATCACCGGGCTGGGCCTCAAGGAGGCCAAGGACATGGTCGAGGGCGCGCCTTCCACCGTCAAGGAAGCGGCGAGCAAGGCCGAGGCCGCCGACATCAAGAAACAGCTCGAAGAGGCCGGCGCCAGCGTCGAACTCAAGTAAGCGGAACCGACGTAATCCATTACGTGATTGCCGCAACCGCTGGATTACAGGGCAGGCCGGTAGCGCTACATGCGCCCGGCCTTTCACTGCTTGTGACAAGAGGAATGCGGCGGCATCCGTGCCGCTGCGCACTGTTAGGGCCAATCGACGGGATCGCACCGACATCCTGCTTGCCTGGACAGTAACCTGAAGAGGAATACCATGGCCTACAGTTTCACCGAGAAGAAACGTATCCGTAAGGACTTTGGCAAACGTCACAGCATCCTGGACGTGCCCTATCTCCTGGCGACGCAGCTCGAGTCCTACCGTAATTTCCTGCAGGCGGACAAGGCACCCCTCGGGCGTGACGAGAAGGGACTGCATGCCGCGTTCCGGTCGGTGTTCCCGATTCTCAGCTATTCGGGGAATGCGGCGCTCGATTACGTCAGCTACCGGCTCGGCGAGCCGGGCTTCGATGTCAAGGAATGCCAGTTGCGCGGCCTGACCTATGCCGCCCCGCTGCGCGCCCTGGTGCGCCTGATCATCTACGACAAGGATACCCCGGCCGATGCCCGGAAGGTCAAGGACATCAAGGAACAGGAAGTCTACATGGGTGAACTGCCGCTGATGACGGAAAACGGCACGTTTGTCATCAATGGCACGGAACGCGTCATCGTCTCCCAACTGCACCGTTCACCCGGCGTGTTCTTCGATCACGACAAGGGCAAGACCCACTCCTCCGGCAAGCTGCTGTTTTCCGCGCGCGTGATTCCCTACCGCGGCTCCTGGCTGGACTTCGAGTTCGACCCGAAGGATGCGCTGTTCGTGCGCATCGACCGGCGCCGCAAGCTCCCGGCCACCATTCTGCTGCGCGCGCTGGGCTATGAAAACGAGCAGATCCTCGACATCTTCTTCGACACCAACACCTTCCATATCGGTCCGAAGGACATCAAGCTCGACCTGGTGCCGGAACGCCTGCGCGGGGAGACCGCGACCTTCGATATCAAGGCCAGAGACACCGTCATCGTGGTAGAGGGGCGGCGCATCACGGCGAAGCACATCCGGGAACTGGCCGAGGCCGGCGTCAAGTCGCTGGAGGTGCCGGAGGATTACCTGCTCGGCAAGATCCTCGCGCACAACGTGATCGACACGGAAACCGGCGAACTGATCGCCAACGCCAATGAGGAAATCTCGCTGGAGCTGTTCAACAAACTGCGCGCGCTGCAGATCAAGGAAATCAAGACCCTGTACGTGAACGATCTCGACCGCGGGCCGTACATCTCCAGCACCCTGCGCATCGATCCAACCACGACCGACCTCGAGGCCATGGTGGAGATCTATCGCATGATGCGCCCGGGCGAACCGCCGACCAAGGAAGCCGCGCAGAACCTGTTCAAAAACCTGTTCTTCACCAGCGAGCGCTATGACCTGTCGGCGGTCGGTCGCATGAAATTCAACCGCCGCGTCGGAAAAGAGGAACTAATAGGACCGGGTATACTCATTGATCCTGTGTATGTCATCAAGGAATTGGAAAAGAAGCACGGGCAAAAAGGCGATGCGGATGAAATCCAACTGGATGCGCTTGATTCGAATATCGTCCAGATAATCAAGATCGCCGCCGAACGCGGCAACAAAATTACCTGGGGCCGCCTGAAACAGGTGCTACATAATTACGGCTCAGACATCATTCGAGTCGTCATGACGCTGGTCGATATCCGCAACGGCAACGGCACGGTGGACGACATCGACCACCTCGGCAACCGCCGCATTCGCTGCGTCGGCGAGATGGCGGAGAACGTGTTCCGCATCGGCCTGGTGCGGGTCGAGCGCGCGGTGAAGGAGCGTCTCAGCCTGGCCGAGTCGGAGAGCCTGATGCCGCAGGAGCTGATCAACGCCAAGCCGGTGGCCGCCGCCATCAAGGAATTCTTCGGCTCGAGCCAGCTCTCCCAGTTCATGGACCAGAACAATCCCTTGTCGGAAGTCACCCACAAGCGGCGCGTTTCGGCGCTGGGGCCGGGCGGCCTGACGCGCGAGCGCGCCGGTTTCGAGGTGCGCGACGTGCATCCCACGCACTACGGACGCGTCTGCCCGATCGAGACACCGGAAGGGCCGAACATCGGCCTGATCAACTCCCTCGCCGTGTATGCGCGCACCAACGACTACGGCTTCCTGGAGACCCCCTATCGCAAGGTTGAAAACGGGCGGGTCACGGACCAGTTGGAATACCTCTCGGCCATCGAGGAGGGTGAATACATCATCGCCCAGGCGAATGCCTCCGTGGACGAAAACGGCAAGCTCACCGACGAACTGGTGACCTGTCGCCACCTCAATGAATTCATGACCTCGGCGCCGGAACAGGTGAATTACATCGACGTCTCGCCCAAGCAGATCGTCTCCGTCGCGGCGGCGCTGATCCCGTTCCTCGAGCACGACGACGCCAACCGCGCCCTGATGGGCTCGAACATGCAGCGCCAGGCGGTCCCGACGCTGACGACCGAGAAGCCGCTGGTCGGCACCGGCATCGAGCGCACGGTGGCGGTCGACTCCGGCGTGACGGTGGTGGCGCGCCGCGGCGGGGTGGTGGACTCCGTCGATGCCGCGCGCATCGTGGTGCGCGTCAATGACGACGAGACCGTGCCCGGCGAGCCCGGCGTCGATATCTACAACCTCACCAAGTACACGCGCTCCAACCAGAACACCTGCATCAACCAGCGCCCGCTGGTCGCTCCGGGCAATGTCATCGCCCGCGGCGACGTGCTGGCCGACGGGCCGAGCACCGACATGGGCGAGCTCGCGCTGGGACAGAACCTGCTGGTCGCGTTCATGCCCTGGAACGGCTACAACTTCGAGGATTCCATCCTGATTTCGGAGCGCGTCGTCGAGGAGGACCGCTTCACCACGATCCACATCGAGGAACTGACCTGCGTGGCGCGCGACACCAAGCTCGGCTCCGAAGAGGTCACCGGCGACATACCCAACGTCGGCGAGGGCGCGCTCGCCAAGCTGGACGAATCGGGCATCGTCTACATCGGCGCCGAGGTCAAACCGGGCGACATCCTGGTCGGCAAGGTGACGCCCAAGGGCGAGACCCAGCTCACCCCGGAAGAGAAGCTGCTGCGCGCGATCTTCGGCGAGAAGGCCTCCGACGTGAAGGACACCTCGCTGCGGGTGCCAAGCGGCATGGACGGTACGGTGATCGATGTGCAGGTGTTCACGCGCGATGGCGTCGCAGAAGGACGCGCGCGCCCTGCAGATCGAGGAAGAGCAGCTCGCCAAGGTGCGCAAGGACCTGAACGACCAGTTGCGCATCATGGAGGACGACATCTACCAGCGCGTGGAAAAACTGCTGCTCGGCAAGCTCGCCGAAGGCGGACCGAACAAGCTCTCGGCCGGCGCCAAGATCACCCGGGATTACCTCGGCGACATCGGGCGCGGCAAATGGTTCGAGATCCGGCTGCGCAACGAGGAGGCCAACGAAAACCTGGAGAAGGCGGGCGAACAGCTCAAGACGCTGCGCAAGGACTTCGACCGGCGGCTCGAGGAGAAGAAAGCCAAGCTCACCACCGGCGATGACCTGGCGCCGGGCGTGCTGAAGATGGTCAAGGTCTACCTGGCGGTCAAGCGCCGCGTTCAGCCGGGAGACAAGATGGCGGGACGCCACGGCAACAAGGGCGTAATCTCGATGATCCAGCCGGTGGAGGACATGCCGTATACGCTGGATGGCACCGCGATGGATATCGTGCTCAATCCGCTCGGCGTGCCCTCGCGCATGAATGTCGGCCAGGTGCTGGAGACCCACCTCGGCTGGGCCGCCAAGGGGCTGGGCATCAAGATCGGCAAGATGCTCGATGCGCAGCGGGAGGCGACCGTCGCCGCAGCTGCGCGAGCTGCTGGATGAGATCTACAACGGCAGCGGGCGCACCGAAGACCTCGCCTCGTTCACGGACGCGGAGATCCTGGAGCTGGCGAGGAACCTGAGGAAGGGCGTGCCGATGGCCACACCGGTGTTCGACGGCGCTTCGGAGGATGAGATCAAGCGCATGCTGGAACTCGCGGATCTGCCCGTCACCGGCCAGACGACGCTCTACGACGGGCGCACCGGCGATGCCTTCGACCGGCCGGTGACGGTCGGCTATATGTACATGCTGAAGCTCAACCACCTGGTCGATGACAAGATGCATGCCCGTTCAACCGGCCCCTACAGCCTGGTCACCCAGCAGCCGCTCGGCGGCAAGGCCCAGTTCGGCGGCCAGCGTTTCGGTGAAATGGAGGTGTGGGCGCTGGAGGCCTACGGCGCCGCCTATACGCTGCAGGAAATGCTGACGGTCAAGTCCGATGATGTGAACGGCCGCACCAAGATGTACAAAAACATCGTCGACGGTGATCACCGCATGGATGCCGGCATGCCCGAGTCCTTCAACGTGCTGGTGAAGGAAATCCGTTCGCTCGGCATCAACATGGAACTGGAACAGGATTGACGGCGGCCCGCCGTCCGCTGGCTCGCAACCCGACACGGCAGGCGCAGGAGAGACGATGAAAGACTTACTCAATCTTTTGAGGCCGCAAGGCCAAACTGACGATTTCGATACCATCCGCATCGGTCTGGCCTCGCCCGACATGATCCGCTCCTGGTCCTACGGCGAGGTGAAGAAGCCGGAGACCATCAACTACCGCACCTTCAAGCCGGAGCGCGACGGACTGTTCTGCGCCAAGATCTTCGGCCCGGTGAAGGACTACGAGTGCCTGTGCGGCAAGTACAAGCGGCTCAAGCATCGCGGCGTGGTGTGCGAGAAATGCGGCGTGGAGGTCACGCTGGCCAAGGTGCGCCGTGAACGCATGGGCCATATCGAGCTGGCCAGCCCGGCCGCGCACATCTGGTTCCTGAAATCCCTGCCCTCGCGCATCGGCCTGCTGCTCGACATGACCCTGCGCGATATCGAGCGGGTGCTCTACTTCGAGGCCTACGTCATCGTCGACCCCGGCATGACCACGCTGGAGCGAGGGCAGCTCCTTACCGACGAGGCCTACCTCGACGCCATCCAGGAAAACGGCGACGAATTCGACGCCCGCATGGGCGCCGAGGCCGTGCATGAACTGCTGCGCAACCTCGACCTGCAGGTCGAGGCGGCGAAGCTGCGCGATGAAATCGGCAGCACCAAGTCGGAGACCAAGCTGAAGCGCTTCGGCAAGCGCCTCAAGCTGATCGAATCCTTCCTCGATTCCGGCAACCGCCCGGAATGGATGGTGCTCACCGTCCTGCCGGTGCTGCCCCCGGAACTGCGCCCCCTGGTCCCGCTCGATGGCGGGCGCTTCGCGACCTCCGACCTCAATGACCTTTACCGCCGCGTCATCAACCGCAACAACCGCCTGAAGCGCCTGCTGGAGCTGAACGCGCCGGACATCATCGTGCGCAACGAGAAGCGCATGCTGCAGGAATCGGTGGATGCCCTGCTCGACAACGGCCGGCGCGGCCGCGCCATCACCGGCACCAACAAGCGCCCGCTCAAGTCGCTGGCCGACATGATCAAGGGCAAGCAGGGACGCTTCCGCCAGAACCTGCTCGGCAAGCGCGTCGATTACTCCGGCCGTTCCGTGATCGTGGTCGGCCCGACGCTGAAGCTGCACCAGTGCGGCCTGCCCAAGCGCATGGCGCTCGAGCTGTTCAAGCCGTTCATCTTCAGCAAACTGCAGTTCCGCGGCCTGGCCACCACCATCAAGGCGGCCAAGAAACTGGTGGAACGGGAGGGGCCGGAGGTCTGGGATATCCTCGAGGAGGTCATCCGCGAGCACCCGGTCATGCTGAACCGCGCGCCGACCCTGCACCGCCTCGGCATCCAGGCCTTCGAGCCGGTGCTGATCGAGGGCAAGGCGATCCAGCTCCACCCGCTGGTGTGCGCGGCCTTCAACGCC
This sequence comes from uncultured Gammaproteobacteria bacterium, assembly GCA_963773065.1. Taxonomy (GTDB): domain Bacteria; phylum Pseudomonadota; class Gammaproteobacteria; order UBA9214; family UBA9214; genus CAVQCA01. The sequence goes on along the minus strand of CAVYZN010000008.1, from coordinate 160,918 downwards.
GACTTCGACGGCGACCAGATGGCGGTGCACGTGCCGCTCTCCATCGAGGCGCAGCTCGAGGCGCGCGCCCTGATGATGTCGTCCAACAATATCCTCTCGCCCGCCAACGGCGAGCCGATCATCGTGCCCTCGCAGGACGTGGTGCTGGGGCTCTATTACCTGACCCGCGAATCCGTCAACGCCAAGGGCGAGGGCATGGCGTTCGCGGACATCCAGGAAGTGCATCGCGCCTACGAAACCGGCAATGCCTCGCTGCACGCCAAAATCAGGGTCCGCCTGCGCACGGTCGAACTCGACGCGGACGGCGCGGCGCAGGAGAGCTACGGCCTGATCGAGACCACGGTCGGGCGCGCGCTGCTCTCCGAGCTGCTGCCCAAGGGTCTGCCGTTCAGCCTGGTCAACCAGAACATGACCAAGAAGGCGATCTCCAGCCTCATCAACGCCTGTTACCGGCGCGTCGGCCTGAAGGAAACCGTCATTTTCGCCGACCAGTTGATGTACACGGGCTTCTCGTTCGCGACCCGCGCCGCGGTCTCCTTCGGCGTGAACGACATGACCATCCCCGTCAGCAAGGCGGCGATCCTCGCGGCCGCCGAAGACGAGGTCGTGGAGATCCAGAACCAGTACACCTCCGGTCTGGTCACGATGGGCGAGCGCTACAACAAGGTCGTGGACATCTGGTCGCGCACCAATGACCAGGTCGCCAAGGCCATGATGGACCGGCTCGGCACCGAGGAGGTGACCGACGCCAAGGGCGCCAAGGTGCGCCAGCCCTCCTTCAACTCGGTGTACATGATGGCCGACTCCGGCGCGCGCGGTTCCGCCGCCCAGATCCGCCAGCTCGCCGGCATGCGCGGCCTGATGGCCAAGCCGGACGGTTCCATCATCGAGACCCCGATCACGGCCAATTTCCGCGAGGGGTTGGACGTGCTGCAGTACTTTATCTCCACCCACGGCGCCCGCAAGGGCCTGGCGGACACCGCGCTCAAGACCGCGAACTCCGGTTATCTCACGCGCCGCCTGGTGGACGTGGCGCAGGACATGGTCGTCATCGGCACGGACTGCGGCACCAGCGAAGGCCTGGTGCTGAACCCGCTGGTCGAGGGCGGCGATATCGTGGAGCCGCTGCGCGAGCGCGTGCTCGGGCGCCTCACCGCCGAGGATGTCACTCTGCCGGGGCGCGACGAGGTGATCGCCCCGCAAGGCACCCTGCTGGACGAGGACTGGGTCGACCGCCTGGAGGCGCTGGGCGTGGACGAAATCAAGGTGCGCTCGCCGATCACCTGCGACAACCGCTACGGGGTCTGCGCCTCCTGCTACGGGCGCGATCTCGCCCGCGGCCACATGGTCAACGAGGGCGAGGCCATCGGCGTGATCGCGGCGCAGTCCATCGGCGAGCCGGGCACCCAGCTCACCATGCGCACTTTCCACATCGGCGGCGCGGCGAGCCGTTCGGCGACGGTCAACAGCGTCGAGGTCAAGACCGGCGGCACGGTGCGCCTGCACAATATCAAGACCGTCACCAACAAGAACGCCAACCTGGTGGCGGTGTCCCGTTCCGGTGAAATCGGCATCGTCGATGAGTTCGGGCGCGAGCGCGAGCGCTACAAAGTGCCCTACGGGGCGGTCATCAGCGCCGCCGAGGGCGACGCCGTCCAGGGCGGCAGCATGATCGCCAACTGGGACCCGCATACCCACCCGATCGTGACCGAAGTGGCCGGCGTGGTGAAGTTCACCGACTTCCACGAGGGCCTGACCGTCATCGAGCATACGGACGAGATCACCGGCCTCACCAGCAAGGTGATCACCGATCCCAAGCAGCGCAGCAGCGCCGGCAAGGAACTGCGCCCGATGGTCAAGCTCCTCGACGAGCAGGGCAGGCAGCTCAAGATCGCCGGCACCGATATCGACGCTCACTACTTCCTGCCCGCCGGGGCCATCGTCGGTCTGGATGACGGCGCCTCGGTGCAGGTCGGTGACGTGATCGCGCGCATTCCGCAGGAGTCCTCCAAGACCCGCGACATCACCGGCGGCCTGCCGCGGGTGGCGGATCTGTTCGAGGCGCGCAAGCCGAAGGAATCCGCCATCCTCGCGGAATGTTCGGGCACCGTCGGCTTCGGCAAGGACACCAAGGGCAAGCAGCGCGTGATCATCACCGGGGTGGACGGCGAGCAGCATGAGGAACTGATACCCAAGTGGCGGCATGTCACCGTGTTCGAGGGCGAGCACGTCGAGAAGGGCGAGACCCTGGTCGACGGCGAACCCAATGCCCACGACATCCTGCGCCTGCTCGGCACCTCGGCGATGGCGGAATACCTGGTCAAGGAAATCCAGGACGTCTACCGCCTGCAGGGCGTGAAGATCAACGACAAGCACATCGAGGTCATCCTGCGCCAGATGCTGCGCAAGGTGGAAATCACCGATGCGGGGGAGAGCCGGTTCCTGCGGGGCGAGCAACTGGAGCGCTCGCGCGTGCTGGAGGAGAACGAAAAGCTCGTGCGCGCCGACAAGCAACCCGCCGCCTGGGTGCCGCTGCTGCTCGGCATCACCAAGGCATCGCTGGCGACGGAGTCGTTCATCTCGGCCGCCTCGTTCCAGGAGACGACCCGCGTGCTGACCGAGGCCGCGGTTCGCGGCAGCAAGGACAGCCTGCGCGGGCTCAAGGAGAACGTCATCGTGGGCCGCCTGATTCCGGCCGGCACCGGGCTGGCCTACCACGAAGCGCGCCGGCGCCTGCGGGAGCCGGAGCTGCTGGAGATCGCCGGGGAGATGGCGCCCGCCGTGCCCTCGGAAAGCGGACAGATGGAGGATATCGCGGGGTCCTGAGCGGATTCCGCAAAACATTCTTGACAGGGCCTAGCCCTGTCACTAAAATTCCGCTTCTCTCGACAGGCCGGACCTTTCCGGCCTGTCGTTTGTTTTCAGGACTACGGTTTTTTCCGGTTTATTTTTCAAGGTGTTTCTGGCATGGCCACAATCAATCAATTGGTGCGCAAGCCGCGCAGCAGGAAGCGGGAGAAGAGCAGCGTCCCGGCCCTGGAGTCTTGCCCGCAGCGCCGCGGTGTCTGCACCCGCGTCTATACCACGACGCCGAAGAAGCCGAACTCGGCCCTGCGCAAGGTGGCCCGCGTGCGCCTGACCAATGGTTATGAGGTGACCACCTACATCGGCGGTGAGGGGCACAACCTGCAGGAGCACTCGGTCGTGCTGATCCGCGGCGGCCGCGTCAAGGACCTGCCGGGCGTGCGCTACCACACGGTGCGCGGCAGCCTCGACACCTCCGGCGTGCAGAACCGCCGTCAGGGCCGCTCCAAGTACGGCGCCAAGCGGCCCAAGTCCTGATACCGACGTCATAACCACAGCCAGTTGAGAATCACGCATGTCCAGAAGAAGAGTCATCGGTGCGCGGGAGATACTGCCGGATCCGAAATACGGCAGCGAGATGCTGGCCAAGTTCGTCAACATGGTGATGCGTGATGGAAAGAAAGCCGTCGCGGAGACCATCATCTACGGCGCGCTGAGCCAGATAGCCGGCAAGGGAAACAGCGATCCGCTCCAGGTGCTGGACAAGGCGCTCGATAACGTGCGCCCGATGGTCGAGGTCAAGTCGCGCCGCGTCGGCGGCGCGACCTACCAGGTCCCGGTGGAGGTGCGCTCGATCCGGCGCACCACGCTCGCCATGCGCTGGATGCTGGATGCCGCGCGCAAGCGCAGCGAGAAGTCCATGCCGCTGCGGCTGGCCGGCGAGCTGCTGGACGCCGCCGAGAATCGCGGCTCCGCCGTGAAGAAACGCGAAGACACCCACCGCATGGCGGAGGCCAACAAGGCTTTCGCGCACTACCGGTGGTAATTGATATTCTAATTATCCAGACAGGAACGCGACAGTGGCACGCAAGACCCCAATCGATCGCTATCGGAATGTCGGCATCATGGCCCATATCGATGCCGGCAAAACCACGACGACCGAGCGCATCCTGTTCTATACCGGCGTATCCCACAAGATGGGCGAGGTGCATGACGGCGCCGCCGTGATGGACTGGATGGAGCAGGAGCAGGAGCGCGGCATCACCATCACCTCCGCCGCCACGACCTGCTTCTGGAAGGGCATGGACAAGCAGTTCCCGGAGCACCGCATCAACATCATCGACACCCCCGGACACGTCGACTTCACCATCGAGGTGGAGCGTTCGCTGCGCGTGCTGGACGGCGCCTGCGCCGTGTTCTGCGCCGTCGGCGGCGTGGAGCCGCAGTCGGAAACCGTCTGGCGCCAGGCCAACAAGTACCAGGTGCCGCGTCTGGCCTTCGTAAACAAGATGGACCGCGCGGGCGCCAATTTCCTGCGCGTGGTGAAGCAGATGAAGGAGCGCCTGGGCGCCAAGCCGGTGCCGCTGCAGCTCCCGATCGGCGCCGAGGAAAAGTACAAGGGCGTGGTCGACCTGATCCGCATGAAGGCGATCTACTGGCACGAGGAAGACATGGGCATGACCTATGAGCTCCAGGACGTGCCCGCCGACATGGTCGAGGCCTGCAAGGAATGGCGCGAGCACATGGTGGAGGCCGCGGCCGAGGCCACCGAGGAGCTGAGCGAGAAATACCTGGAAGGCGTGGAGCTGACCGAGGACGAAATCCGCAAGGGCCTGCGGGTGCGCACGCTCGCCAACGAGATCGTCCCGACGCTGTGCGGTTCCGCCTTCAAGAACAAGGGCGTGCAGGCCATGCTGGATGCCGTCGTCTATTTCATGCCGGCCCCCGTGGACGTGCCCTCGATCAAGGGCAATCTGGACGACGCGGCCGAAACCGAGGCGGAGCGCCACCCCTCAGACGAGGAGCCGTTTGCCTCCCTGGCCTTCAAGATCGCGACCGACCCCTTCGTCGGCAACCTGACCTTCTTCCGCGTCTATTCCGGCGTGCTGTCCTCCGGGGACACCGTCTACAACCCGGTGAAGGGCAAGAAGGAGCGCATCGGACGCATCCTGCAGATGCACGCCAACACCCGCGAGGAAATCAAGGAAGTGCGCGCCGGCGATATCGCCGCGGCGGTGGGCCTCAAGGACGTCACCACCGGGGATACCCTGTGCAACCCCGACCATGTCATCACGCTGGAGCGCATGGAGTTCCCGGAGCCGGTCATCTCGGTGGCCGTGGAGCCCAAGACCAAGGCGGACCAGGAGAAGATGGGCATCGCCCTGCAGAAGCTCGCCAAGGAAGACCCGTCGTTCCGGGTGCACACCGACGAGGAATCCGGCCAGACCATCATCTCCGGCATGGGCGAGCTGCATCTGGAGATCATCGTCGACCGCATGCGCCGCGAGTTCAAGGTGGAAGCCAATGTGGGCGCGCCCCAGGTCGCTTACCGCGAGACGATCCGCAAGTCGGTCGAACAGGAAGGCAAGTTCGTGCGCCAGTCGGGCGGCCGCGGCCAGTACGGCCATGTCTGGCTGAGGATCGAGCCGCGCGAAGCCGGCTCGGGTTATGAATTCGTCAACGGCATCGTCGGCGGCGTGGTGCCCAGGGAGTACATCCCGGCGGTCGACAAGGGCGTGCAGGAACAGATGCAGAACGGCGTGCTGGCCGGCTTCCCGCTGGTGGACGTCAAGGTCACCATCTTCGACGGTTCCTACCACGACGTGGATTCCAGTGAAATGGCCTTCAAGATCGCCGGCTCCATGGGTTTCAAGGCCGGCGTGCTCAATGCCCGTCCGGTGCTGCTCGAACCCATCATGAAAGTCGAGGCGGTCACCCCCGAGGAGTACCTGGGCGACGTGATGGGCGACCTCAACCGCCGCCGCGGGATCACCCAGGGCATGGATGAAAGTCCCGCCGGCAAGATCGTCCGCGCCGAGGTGCCGCTCGCCGAGATGTTCGGTTATGCCACCGACCTGCGTTCCATGACCCAGGGCCGCGCCACCTATTCCATGGAATTCGAAAAGTACGCCGAGGCCCCGGCCAGCATCGCCGAGGCGGTCATCAAGAAGGCATCGTGATTAAACCATCTGAACAGTAACGAGGTATAGAGTCGTGTCCAAGGAAAAATTCGAGCGAACGAAGCCGCATGTAAACGTGGGGACGATAGGACACGTGGATCATGGGAAGACGACGTTGACGGCGGCGATCACGAAGGTGATGGCGGAACTGCACGGAGGGGTATTCAAGGCGTACGACCAGATTGACAATGCGCCGGAGGAGCGGGAGCGCGGGATTACGATTGCCACCGCGCACGTGGAGTACGAGAGTGCGAAGCGTCATTATGCGCACGTGGACTGTCCGGGGCACGCGGACTATGTGAAGAACATGATCACGGGTGCGGCGCAGATGGACGGAGCGATTTTGGTGGTGAGTGCGGCGGACGGTCCGATGCCGCAGACGCGCGAGCACATCTTGCTCTCGCGTCAGGTGGGTGTGCCCTACATTCTGGTGTACATGAACAAGGCGGACCAGGTGGACGATGCGGAGCTTTTGGAGCTGGTGGAGATGGAGATCCGGGAGCTTGTTGGACAAGTATGATTTTCCGGGTGATGCGACGCCGATTGTGACGGGTTCGGCGCTGAAGGCGCTGGAGGGGGACGCCTCGGAGATTGGCGTGCCCTCGATTGTGAAGCTGGTGGAGGCGATGGATGCGTACATACCGGAGCCGGTGCGGGCGATGGACGGTGATTTTCTGATGCCGGTGGAGGATGTGTTTTCGATCTCGGGCCGGGGCACGGTGGTGACGGGGCGTATTGAGCGTGGTGTGGTGAAGGTCGGCGATGAGATTGCGATCGTGGGCATTCGGGACACGCTGAAGACCACCTGCACGGGTGTGGAGATGTTTCGCAAGCTGCTCGACCAGGGTCAGGCGGGCGACAACGTGGGTGTGCTGTTGCGCGGCACCAAGCGCGAGGAAGTGGAGCGTGGTCAGGTGCTGGCGAAGCCGGGGTCGATCACGCCGCACACGAAGTTTGAGAGTGAGGTGTACGTGCTTTCCAAGGAGGAGGGCGGGCGGCACACGCCGTTTTTCAATGGTTACCGGCCGCAGTTTTATTTTCGCACGACGGACGTGACGGGGGCGTGCGATCTGCCGGAGGGCGTGGAGATGGTGATGCCGGGGGACAACGTGAAGATGACGGTGTCGCTGATTGCCCCGATTGCGATGGAAGAGGGCCTGCGCTTTGCCATCCGCGAGGGCGGGCGCACCGTCGGCGCCGGCGTGGTCGCGAAGATCGTCGAGTGATCAGTAAAGTGAGAAGTGAGAAGTGAAGAGTAAGAAGTGAAGAGTGAAGAGTGAAGCGCGGCGCCCGGTTTGCCCGGGTATGCTGCTGATCTTCTCACTTCTTACTTCACTTCTCACTTCTTACCTCTCACCAAATTAAATGGGGACAGAATGAAACGCTGTTCCCGGGAAAAGTGACATGAGCAACCAGAGAATCCGCATACGCCTCAAGGCATTTGACCACCGGCTGATCGACAAGTCGGCGGCCGAAATCGTCGAGACGGCGAAGCGCACCGGTGCGCAGGTGCGGGGCCCGATCCCCCTGCCCACCAAGAAGGAGCGCTTCACCATCCTGATTTCACCGCACGTCGACAAGGATGCGCGCGATCAGTACGAGATTCGGACCCACAAGCGTTTGATGGATATCGTTGACCCCACGGACAAGACGGTGGACGCCCTGATGAAGCTGGATCTGGCGGCCGGCGTCGATGTCCAGATCCGGCTGAACTGATCGGGGTCCGTACACGGCGGGATAATTGAAATGACGATCGGAATAGTTGGACGCAAAGCAGGCATGACGCGCATCTTCACCGATGACGGCGTTTCCGTGCCCGTGACCGTGATCGCGGTCGAGCCGAACCGCGTCACCCAGGTCAAGACGGTTGAATCCGACGGTTACCGCGCCCTGCAGGTGACCGCCGGCGCCCGCCGCGCCACGCGCGTGACCCGGCCCATGGCCGGCCATTACGCCAAGGCCGGTACCGAGGCCGGCCGGGGCCTGTGGGAGTTCCGTCTCGATGAGGGGGAAGGCGACGGCATCGGGGTGGGCAGCGAGCTCAGGGTCGATCGCTTCCAGGCGGGCCAGAGCGTGGATGTCTGCGGAACCGTCATCGGCAAGGGTTTTGCCGGCACGGTCAAACGCCACCACTTCAGCATGCAGGACGCCACGCATGGCAACTCGCTGTCGCACCGCGCCCCGGGTTCCATCGGCCAGAACCAGACCCCGGGTCGCGTCGTCAAGGGCAAGAAGATGTCCGGCCACATGGGCGACGTGCGGCGCAGCATCCAGAATCTCGAAATCGTGCGCGTCGACACCGAGCGCAACCTCCTGCTGGTCAAGGGCGCGATCCCGGGTGCGCAGGGTGGTGACGTCATCATACGTCCGGCAGTGAAGGCAGGCTAGGAGCGGCATCATGGAATTGCAGTTGCATGGCGGTGGATCGGGGTCGGTGCAGGTGTCGGACGACACCTTCGCGCAGGACTTCCGCGAGTCCCTGGTGCACCAGGTGGTGACGGCCTGTCTCGCCGGCGTGCGCGCCGGCACCGCCAAGCAGAAAACCCGCGGCGAAGTGAGCGGCGGCGGCAGCAAGCCCTGGCGGCAGAAGGGCACCGGCCGGGCGCGCGCCGGCACCTCGCGCAGCCCGCTGTGGCGCACCGGCGGCAAGATCTTCGCGGCTCGCCCGCGCGACTATACGCAGAAGATCAACCGCAAGATGTACCGCCTCGCCATGCGTTCCATCCTGTCCGAGCTGGTCCGCCAGGAGCGCCTGATCGTGGTCGGCTCATTCGCGCTCGAGGCGCCCAAGACCCGGGAGCTGGCCGGCAAGCTGAAGCAACTGGGGCTCGGCAATGCGCTGATCGTGACCGATGCGCCGGATGACAGGCTGTACCTCGCGGCGCGCAACCTGCCGGATGTCGCCGTGTGCGAGGCAGCGGCTGTCGATCCCGTCAGCCTGGTCGGTTTTGACAAGATCGTGGTTACGGCAGCCGCGCTCAGGCAGATAGAGGAGCGTCTGGCATGAACCAGGAACGTTTGATGAAGGTGCTGCTGGCCCCGGTGGTTTCGGAGAAGAGCTCGCGCGTCGCCGACGCCAATCGCCAGTACGTGTTCAAGGTGCTGCCGTGCGCGAGCAAGCCGGAGATACGCCAGGCGGTGGAGCTGATGTTCGATGTCAAGGTGCAGGGCGTGCAGGTTTCCAGCGTGCACGGCAAGACCAAGCGCTTCGGCCAGACGCTGGGCAGGCGCGTGAACTGGAAAAAGGCCTATGTAACCCTGGCCGAAGGGCATGACATCGATTTCATGGGGAATGAGTAAGCCGGCCGCCGTTGGCGGCTCGACGCAAAGGTTCAAGATATGCCACTGGTAAAAGCAAACCCGACATCACCCGGACGCCGCTTCGTCGTCAAGGTGGTAACGCCCGGCCTGCACAAGGGCAGCCCGCATTCCGCGCTGATCACCACCAAGGCCAGGAACGGCGGCCGGAACAATGCCGGGCGCATCACCACCCGGCATCAGGGCGGCGGCCACAAGCAGCGTTACCGCGTGATCGATTTCAAGCGGAACAAGACCGGCGTGCCGGCCCGGGTGGAACGCATCGAATACGATCCGAACCGTTCGGCGCATATCGCCTTGCTGCTCTACGCCGATGGCGAACGCCGCTATATCCTCGCCCCGAAGGGCGTGCAGGCCGGCGGCGAGCTGCGCAGCGGCAGCGATGCCCCCATCAAGGCGGGCAATGCCATGCCGTTGCGCAATGTGCCCGTCGGCAGCATGGTGCACAATGTCGAGATGAAACCGGGCAAGGGCGGTCAGCTTGCCCGCAGCGCGGGCGCCAGCGTGCAGCTCGTCGCGCGTGAAGGCGATCATGCCACCCTGCGCCTTCGCTCCGGGGAGATGCGCAAGGTGCTGGCGGACTGCATGGCCACCATCGGCGAGGTCGGCAATATCGAACACAACCTGCGCACCCTGGGCAAAGCGGGCGCCAAGCGCTGGCGCGGCATACGTCCGACGGTGCGCGGCGTCGCCATGAACCCGGTCGACCACCCGCACGGCGGCGGCGAGGGCAGGACCTCCGGCGGACGGCATCCGGTCAGCCCCTGGGGTACGCCGACCAAGGGCTACCGCACGCGCAGGAACAAGCGCACCAGCGGCATGATCATCCGACGTCGCCACAGCAAGTAATTACGAGGATCAGCAACCGTGCCACGCTCGATTAGAAAAGGACCGTTCATTGATACCCATCTCCTGAGGAAGGTGGATAAGGCGGTCGCGGAAAACAGCAAGCGGCCGATCAAGACCTGGTCGCGGCGCTCCATGGTCATACCGGACATGGTGGGGCTGACGATCGCCGTGCACAACGGGCGCCAGCATGTGCCGGTCCTCATCAACGAGAACATGGTCGGACACAAGCTGGGCGAGTTCGCCCTGACGCGGACCTTCAAGGGTCATGCGGCCGACAGGAAGGCGAAGTAAGGGGATAGAGAAATGCAGGTCAGTGCGACATTGAAGCATGCACGGATTGCGCCGCAGAAATGCCGGCTGGTGGCCGACCAGATACGCGGTCTGCCGGTTGAAAAGGCATTGAACGTGTTGACCTTCAGCCCGAAGAAGGCCGCCGCCATGGTGCGCAAGGTGCTGGAGTCCGCCATCGCCAACGCGGAACACAATGAAGGCGCGGATATCGACGAACTCCGGGTGGCCTCGGTGTATGTCGACCAGGGCCGGATGCTGAAGCGCTTCCAGGCGCGCGCCAAGGGCCGCGGCAACCGGATACTGAAACGCAACAGCCATATCACCGTAACGGTGGGCGACAAGTGAATTCAAACAGGTAGAGGCGTATAGCGGCATGGGTCATAAAGTACATCCAACAGGCATCAGGCTCGGCATCGTCAAGGACTGGACGTCCACGTGGTATGCCGATTCGAGACATTATGCCGACTACCTCAATATGGATCTGGAGATCCGCGACTTCATCAAGAAGCGCCTTGCCCAGGCATCCGTGTCTCGCGTGCAGATTTCCCGCCCGGCGCACAACGCCCTGATCACGATACACACGGCCCGCCCCGGCATCGTGATCGGCAAGAAGGGTGAGGATATCGACCGTCTGCGCAAGGAGGTGTCCGCGCGCATGGGCATCCCGGTCAATATCAACGTCGAGGAGATACGCAAGCCGGAACTGGATGCCTACCTGGTGGCGGAAAGCGTCGCCCAGCAGTTGGAACGGCGCATCATGTTCCGCCGCGCCATGAAGCGGGCGGTCAGCAACGCCATGCGCATCGGCGCCGAGGGCATCAAGATCAACGTCGGGGGACGCCTGAACGGCGCGGAGATCGCCCGCACCGAATGGTACCGGGAAGGGCGCGTGCCGCTGCATACGCTGCGCGCGGACATCGATTACGGCGTGGCTGAGGCCAATACCACCTACGGCAAGATCGGCGTCAAGGTGTGGATCTTCAAGGGCGAGGTGTTCGACCAGGGCGCGGAGGCAGAGGCGGAACCCGCCCGCCAGACGACATCCTGATAACGGAGTGCATCCATGTTACAGCCCAAGAGAACCAAATTCCGAAAACAGCAGACGGGACATAACCGCGGTTATGCCCTGCGCGGCAACAAGGTCAGTTTCGGCGAATACGCGCTCAAGGCCACGGCGCGCGGGCGCATGACGGCGCGCCAGATCGAGGCGGCGCGCCGGGCGATCTCGCGCCACGTCAAGCGCGGCGGCAAACTCTGGATACGCGTGTTCCCGGATGTGCCGATCACGAAGAAGCCCATTGAGGTGCGCATGGGCAAGGGCAAGGGCAACGTGGAGTACTGGATCGCGAAGATCCAGCCGGGCCGCGTGCTGTACGAGATTGACGGCGTCTCGGAGGAAATCGCCCGTGAGGCATTCAGGCTGGCGGCCGCCAAGCTGCCGTTCAAGACAACTTTCGTGACGCGGACGGTGATGTGATGAATGCGGCGGAGCTACGCAACAAGTCGGTCAGTGAACTGCGGATGGAACTGTATAACCTGCTGCGCGAGAGGTTCAACCTCTACATGCAGCGCGGCACCGGGCAGTTGTCGCGTCCGGACCAGATGGGCAAGGTGCGCAAGGATATCGCACGGATCAATACGGTGATCAACGAGAAGATCAGGGCGAGTGAGGCATCATGAGCGAGACTACGGAAGTAACGCGTACCGTCACCGGCAGGGTCGTCAGCAACAAGATGGACAAAACGGTCACCGTGCTGATAGAGCGCAAGGTCAAGCATCCCATCTACGGGAAGTACATACGCCGCTCGTCCAAGCTGCACGTGCATGACGAGCAGAATGCCTGCCGGGAAGGCGATACGGTGGCGATAGAACAGTGCCGTCCGATTTCGAAAACCAAGGCCTGGCGGCTGGTTGAAATCATCGAACGCGGCGAATAACCAGGCGTTGCCCGGCGGCGGGAACCCTACGGACGGAATGCAAGCATGATACAGATGCAATCAATACTGGATGTTGCCGACAACAGCGGAGCCCGCCGTCTGATGTGCATCAAGGTGTTGGGCGGCTCCCACCGGCGTTATGCCCGCATCGGCGACATCATCAAGGTCAGCGTGAAGGAAGCCATACCGCGCGGCAAGGTCAAGAAGGGTGAAGTCTATAACGCGGTCGTGGTGCGCACCCGCAAGGGCGTGCGCCGCCAGGACGGCTCGCTGATCCGCTTCGATGGCAACGCCGCGGTGCTGCTGAACAACCAGTTGCAACCGATCGGTACCCGTATCTTTGGCCCGGTGACGCGGGAGCTGCGCAGCGAGCGCTTCATGAAGATCATCTCGCTGGCGCCGGAAGTACTGTAGGACAGGACCATGCGCAGAATCAGAAAGGGTGACGAAGTCGTGGTAATCGCGGGCAAGGACAAGGGCAAGCGCGGCAGTGTCATGCGCGTCATGCCGGACGGCCGCTTCGTGGTCTCCGACATCAACATGGTCAAGCGGCACACCAAACCGAATCCGGGGCGGGGAGTGCCGGGCGGCATCATCGAGAAGGAAATGCCCATCGATCCTTCCAATGTCATGCTCTACAACCCGCAAACCAGCAAGGGTGACCGCGTCGGGTTCAGGATCCTGGAAGACGGTCGCAAGGTGCGTTATTTCAAGTCCACCAGCGAAGTGGTGGACATCTGATTGATGGAATGAGGATATGGCCAGGCTGCAGGATTATTATCGCGACACCGTGGTCAAACAGCTCCGGGAGCAGTTTGACTACAAGAACGCCATGGAGGTTCCGCGTATCACCAAGATCACGCTCAACATGGGCGTGGGCGAGGCTGTCGGTGACCGCAAGGTGATAGACAACGCGGTCGCGGACATGACCAAGATCGCCGGCCAGAAGCCGGTGGTCACCCTGGCGCGCAATTCGATCGCGGGTTTCAAGGTGCGCGAAGGCTGGCCCATCGGCTGCAAGGTGACCCTGCGGCGCGAGCGCATGTATGAGTTTCTCGACCGGTTGATCAGCATCGCCATACCGCGTATCCGCGACTTTCGCGGCATGAACCCCAGGTCATTCGATGGGCGCGGCAATTACAACATGGGCGTGCGCGAGCAGATCATTTTCCCGGAGATCGATTACGACAAGATCGACACCCTGCGTGGACTCGATATCACGTTTACGACAACTGCGAAAACGGACCAGGAAGGCCAGGCACTGCTCTCGGCGTTCAACTTTCCGTTCAGGACCTGAGGTAGGACCATGGCGAAGAATTCCATGATTGCCCGCGAAGACAAACGCGCGCGTACCGTAAAACGGTATGCCGCCAAGCGCACCGGGTTGAAGGCCATCATCAAGAATCCCAAGAGTTCGGATGAGGAACGCGATGCGGCGCAGCTCAAGCTGCGGGAACTGCCGCGCGACGCCAGCCCGACCCGTAAGCGCAACCGCTGCCGTATCACGGGACGCCCGCACGGCTACTACCGCAAGTTCGGACTGGCGAGAAACAAGCTGCGCGAGGCCGCCATGCGCGGCGACGTCCCCGGTCTGGTCAAGGCGAGTTGGTGAACCATCATGATGACTGATCCCATAGCCGATATGCTGACCCGTATTCGTAACGGGCAATCCGCCAGCAAGGTCCGGGTATCCATGCCTTCCTCGAGTCTGAAATGCGCCATCGCGCAGGTGCTCAGGGACGAAGGCTATATCACGGACTATACCGCCGAGGCAGCCGCTGGCAGGAGCGTTCTCACGATTACCCTGAAGTATCACAACGGCAGGCCGGTCATCGACCGGATCGATCGCACCAGCCGGCCCGGCCTGCGGGTCTACAAGGGCAAGGATGGCCTGCCCAGGGTCCAGAATGGACTCGGAGTGGCCATCGTATCAACCTCGCGTGGCGTGATGAGCGATCGTCAGGCGCGAGCCGCCGGTGAAGGCGGCGAGGTTCTCTGCGTAGTCAGTTGATCGGGGAAGCGAGATGTCACGAATTGGCAAAAAACCGGTAGCCGTACCCGCATCCGTGGAGGTCAGGGAAGCCGGGCGGCTGCTGACGGTGAAGGGTCCGAAGGGGACGCTCTCGCACCGCATTCACGACCTGGTGGAAGTGAATCTCGGCGACCAGGAGCTGACATTCAACCCCCGCGGGACTTCCAAGCTGGCCAATGCGCTGTCGGGAACCACCCGTGCGCTGGTGCACAACTTGATCTTGGGCGTCAGCAAGGGGTTTGAGAAAAAGCTGGAACTGATCGGCGTGGGCTACCGTGCGCAGGCCAAGGGCAAAATGCTCAACCTGACGCTGGGTTACTCCCACCCGATCGATTACCACTTGCCCGAGGGCGTCACGGCCGAGACTCCGAGCCAGACCGAAATCCTGCTGAAAGGCAACGATAAGCAACAGGTGGGCCAGGTGGCGGCGGAGATCCGCGCCTTCCGGCCACCCGAGCCCTACAAGGGTAAAGGCGTACGCTATTCCGACGAGGTCGTGGTTCGGAAGGAAGCCAAGAAGAAATAGGCAACGATATGGACAAGAAAACAACACGTCTGCGCCGCGCCAAGCGCGCCCGCACCCACATCAGGGAACTGGGCGCCATCCGCCTGTGCGTGCACCGCACCCCGCGACATATTTATGCGCAGGTCATTTCGCCGCAAGGCAATCAGGTCATGGCGAGCGCCTCGACCTTGGATGGCGATGTCCGCAAGGACGTCACCACCACCGGCGGCACCGCGGCCGCTGCCGTGGTCGGCAGGGTGATCGCCGAGCGCGCCAAGGCCGCCGGCATCACCCGGGTTGCGTTTGACCGCTCCGGATTCAAATACCATGGCCGTGTCAAGGCGTTGGCCGATGCCGCGCGCGCGCATGGCCTCGAGTTCTAGCAGGGGATTTTACTATGGCAAGAGTAGATGCACAGCCACAGAGTGACGGACTGCTGGAGAAGCTGGTCGCGGTCAATCGTGTCGCCAAGGTGGTGAAAGGCGGCCGCCAGTTCGGTTTTACCGCGCTTACCGTGGTGGGTGACGGTGACGGGCGTATCGGCTACGGCTACGGCAAGGCGCGCGAGGTCCCGGTTGCCATACAAAAGGCGATGGACGCGGCGCGCAAGAACATGCAGACCATCAACATCAAGGGCGCGACCCTGCAGTACGCGATCAACGCCCGCCACGGGGCCGCCAAGATTTACATGCAGCCGGCCTCCGAAGGCACCGGGATCATCGCCGGGGGCGCCATGCGCGCCGTCTTCGAGGTGGTGGGCATACACGACGTGCTCGCGAAGTGCATCGGCTCAAGCAACCCGATCAATGTGCTGCGCGCGACCATGAAGGGTCTCGCGAGCATGCGCTCCCCCGAGGATATCGCCGCCAAGCGGGGCAAATCCGTCAAAGAGATCCTGGGGTAGGCCATGGCCGGAAACAGGAAAATCAGGGTCACGCTGGTGAAGAGCGTCTATGGTCGCCTGCAGAGCCACAAGGATACCGTGCGCGGCCTGGGCCTGCGCCGGATGCGCCACAGCGTCGAGCTGGATGACACGCCGCAGGTTCGCGGCATGATCAGCAAGATCGCCTACATGCTAAGAGTCGAGGACTGAACCATGCGTCTGAACACATTGAAGCCGGCGGCGGGCAGCAAGACGGAGCGCAAGCGCGTCGGTCGCGGCATCGGTTGCGGCCTGGGCAAGACGGCCGGCCGGGGGCACAAGGGCCAGAAAGAGCGCGCCGGCGGCTTTCACAAGGTCGGCTTCGAAGGCGGTCAGATGCCCCTGCAGCGCCGCCTGCCCAAGGTCGGGTTTATTTCCCAAACCGCGCGCACCAGGGATGAAGTCCGCCTGCATGAACTGGCCGGGCTGGAAGAGGCCGTCATCGATATCGAGGCGCTCAAGCGGGCGAACATCGTGTCGCGCCAGATCACGCGGGTCAAGGTGATCGCATCGGGCGCCATCGACAAGGCCGTGAAACTCAAGGGGATACAGGTGACCCGGGGTGCGCGCGCCGCCATCGAGGCTGCCGGGGGCAGCATAGAGGATTAAATGGCGCTGGGCACCTCCATAGCGGATACTGCCTCGAATATCGGGCAGATGAAAGAGCTGCGCCAGCGGCTCTTTTTCGTCATTGGCGCGCTTGTCGTCTTTCGCATCGGGTCCTTCATCCCGTTGCCGGGGATCGATCCGCACGTGCTGGCGGCGCTGGTGGAGCAGCAGCGCGGCACCATCCTCGAGATGTTCAACATGTTCTCGGGCGGTTCGCTGAAGCGCCTGTCCATCTTCGCGCTCGGGATCATGCCCTATATCTCGGCCTCCATCATCATGAACCTGCTGACCGTGACGGTGCCGTCACTGGAACAGTTGAAGAAGGAAGGCGGGGAGGCGGGACGGCGCAAGATTACCGAGTACACGCGCTACGGTACGGTGGCGCTGGCCACCATGCAGGCCTTCGGCATCTCCTCGGCACTGCAGGCCCAGAATATCGGCGGCAGCGCCCTGGTGTTGAACCCGGGCCCCGCTTTCGTCCTCACCGCGGTCGTCACGCTGGTGACGGGCACGGTCTTCCTGATGTGGCTGGGCGAGCAGGTCACCGAACGCGGGGTGGGCAACGGCATCTCGATCATCATCTTCTCCGGCATCGTGGCCGGCCTGCCGCATGCCATCGGCGCCACGCTGGAACTGGCGCGCACCGGCGAGATGAACGTCATGACGATCCTGCTGCTGTTCGCGGTGGCGATCGCCGTGACCGGATTCGTGGTGTTCGTCGAGCGCGGCCAGCGGCGCATCACGGTGAACTACGCCAAGCGCCAGCAGGGCCGCAAGGTCTATGCCGCGCAGAGCACGCATCTTCCCCTGAAGCTGAACATGTCGGGCGTGATACCGCCGATTTTCGCCTCCAGCATCATCCTTTTCCCTGCCACCATGGCCAGTTGGCTGGGCAGCGGCGAGGGCATGGGCTGGCTGAAGGATATCTCGACGACCCTGTCGCCGGGGCAGCCGCTGTACGTGATTTTCTATTCCCTGGCGATCGTGTTTTTCTGCTTTTTCTACACGGCGCTGGTGTTCAATGCCCGGGAGACCGCGGATAACCTGAAAAAGTCCGGCGCCTTCATCCCGGGTATCCGCCCGGGTGAACAGACCGCCAAGTACATCGATGGCGTCATGACCCGGCTGACGACCGGCGGCGCCGTCTACATCACGCTGGTCTGTCTGATGCCCGAGTTCCTGATTCTGTACTGGAACGTGCCGTTTTACTTCGGCGGGACCTCGCTGCTGATCATCGTCGTCGTGGTCATGGATTTCATGGCCCAGATCCAGGCGCATCTAGTGTCGCACCAGTACAGCGGCCTGATGAAAAAGGCCAATCTGAAAGGCCAGGGCGGTGCGGGCCTGCTGCGCTGAAGGCGCCGGCCCGTCTGGCGATTTTTTAAGAAGGTGAATTGACATGAAAGTACGTGCATCGGTCAAGCGTATCTGCCGTAACTGCAAGGTCATACGACGCAAGGGTGTGGTGCGGGTCATCTGTACGGATGGCCGCCACAAACAGCGCCAGGGCTGAGCGGCGCGCGGCACTATGCGACACGTTGGGATTTCAGGATATCCCGCCTTGGGGCCCGGGCGGGTGCCGGGGTTGCGCGCCACCCGTCAAGCCGCTGTGCGTCATTGATTTTATTTTGACCAGAAGCTATTCTTACGCCCTTTTCGCGACGCCCAGGCCGGGCGGCGCTCTGGAGACGATGTAAATGGCCCGTATAGCCGGAATCAACATTCCACCGCACAAGCATGCCGAGGTCGCCCTGACGGCGATCTACGGCATCGGCCGGAGTTCGGCGCGCAAGATTTGCGCGGCGAGCGGTATTCAGCCGAGCACCAAGATAAAGGATCTCACCGAGTCCGAGATCGAACTGGTGCGCAACGAGATTACCAAGTACACCATCGAGGGCGATCTGCGCCGCACCGTCTCCATGAATATCAAGCGACTCATGGATCTCGGCACGTATCGCGGCATCCGGCATCGCCGCGGACTGCCGCTGCGCGGGCAGCGCACCCGCACCAACGCCCGCACCCGCAAGGGACCGCGGCGCGCGATCCGCAAATAGACACGACCCCATTCCGACACCAGCATCAACCAGGTAACTGAAGCATGGCTAAGGCGGCAACACCACGTACACGCAAGAAGGTGAAGAAGGACGTTTCCGACGGAATCGCCCACATTCACGCTTCCTTCAACAACACGATCATCACCATCACCGATCGCCAGGGCAATACGCTGGCCTGGACGACCTCGGGCGGGGCGGGATTCCGTGGTTCGCGCAAGAGCACGCCGTTTGCCGCGCAGGTTGCCGCCGAGCGCGCCGGCGAGATGGTCAAGGAATACGGCATGAAGAACCTCGAGGTCGAGGTCAAGGGCCCCGGCCCCGGCCGCGAGTCCGCCGTGCGCGCGCTCAACAATATCGGTTTCCAGATCACGAATATCACCGACGTGACGCCGATACCCCATAATGGCTGTCGTCCGCCGAAGAAGCGCCGCGTCTAGCGCAGGAATCGAACATGGCAAAGTACACGGAATCCAAATGTCGCCAGTGTCGCCGGGAAGGCGGCAAGCTGTTTCTCAAGGGCGAGAAGTGCTTCACCGCCAAGTGCGCGGTGGAAAACCGCCCGTTCCCGCCCGGTCAGCACGGCCAGCGCCGCCAGCGTCTGTCCGACTATGCCAACCAGTTGCGCGAGAAGCAGAAGCTGCGCCGCATCTACGGGATCCTCGAGCGCCAGTTCCGCACCTACTACAAGGAAGCCTCGCGCATCAAGGGCGCGACCGGCGAGGCCCTGCTGCAACTGCTCGAAGGGCGTCTCGATAACGTGGTCTACCGCATGGGATTCTCCTCATCACGCAGCGAGGCGCGCCAACTGGTCCGCCACAACTCCGTCAGCGTGAACGGCAATCGGGTGAACATTCCGTCCTATCAGGTGCAGCCGAACGACGTCGTCAGCATCAACGAGAAGTCGCGCGCCCAGTTGCGCATACAGGCGGCCGTCGAATTGGCGCAGCAGCGCGGCATTTCCGACTGGATCGATGTCGATGTGAAGAAGATGCAGGGTGTATACAAATCACGCCCGGAACGCGCCGAACTGCCGGCCGATATCAACGAACACCTCGTTGTCGAACTGTACTCGAAGTAAGCCACTGAGAGGTCATCCATGCTTGGAAAAGTCAACGAATTCCTGAAGCCGCGCATCGTGGACGTTCAGGTCGTCAGCGACAAACACGCCCGGGTTACCCTGGAGCCGCTGGAGCGCGGCTTCGGTCATACCCTGGGCAATGCGTTGCGCCGCATCCTGCTCTCGTCGATGCCCGGGGCCGCGATCACCGAGGCCGAGATCGAAGGCGTGCTGCATGAATACTCGACCATCGAAGGCGTGCAGGAAGACGTCATCGATATCCTGCTCAACCTGAAGAAGGTCGCCCTGCGCATGCACAACCGCAACGAGGCCACCGTGACCCTGAACAAGAAGGGCCCGGGTCCGGTCGTGGCGGGCGACATCAGCGTGGACCACGATATCGAGATCATCAACCCAAACCACCTCATCGCCAACCTGACCAAGGAGGGCGAGCTGTCCATGCGTCTCAAGATCGCCAAGGGGCGCGGCTACCAGCCGGCGACGGTGCGCTACAATGAAGAGACCGAAAGCGTCATCATCGGCCGCCTGCAGCTCGATGCCTCCTACAGCCCGGTCAACCGCGTTTCCTATACGGTTGACCGCGCCCGTGTCGAACAGCGCACCGACCTCGACAAGCTGATCATCGATATCGAGACCAACGGCACCGTCAATCCCGAAGAGGCGATCCGCCACGCGGCGACCATACTCCAGGACCAGCTTTCCGCGTTCGTCGATCTGCAGGCCCGCTCGGAAGAGAAGCCGCGCACGGCGGAAAACGATATCGACCCGATCCTGCTGCGCCCGGTCGACGACCTGGAACTGACGGTCCGTTCCGCCAACTGCCTGAAGGCGGAGAGCATCTTCTACATCGGCGACCTGATACAACGCACCGAGGTGGAACTGCTCAAAACACCGAATCTGGGCAAGAAGTCGCTGACGGAGATCAAGGACGTGCTTGCCACCAAGGGTCTTTCACTGGGTATGCGCCTCGAAAACTGGCCGCCATCCGGATTGAAGGAAAAGAACGCGGCCAACGCCTAACCCACTCGACAGGTAGCCAGAACCATGCGCCATCGCAACTCCGGACGGCAATTGAGCCGCAACAGCAGTCACCGCAGCGCCATGCTCCAGAACATGGCGGTGTCGCTCCTGCGGCATGAAATCATCAAGACCACGCTGCCCAAGGCCAAGGAACTGCGGCGCGTCGCCGAACCGCTGATCACCCTGGCGAAGAACGACTCCGTACACCTGCGCCGTATCGCCTTCAGCCGCCTGCGCGACCGTGACACCGTGACCAAGCTGTTCAACGAACTGGGTCCGCGCTACAAAGACCGCCCCGGCGGCTACCTGCGCATCCTGAAGTCCGGTTACCGCCCCGGCGACAACGCACCCATGGCCTACGTCGAACTGGTCGACCGGCCCGAGCCGGAAGCGGGCGCCGGGTTGGACTGAGGCGCGGCGGCAGACCCGCCTGACCAGGAACGAAAACGATAAACCGGGCAGCACCCGGTTTTTGTTTTCGATCGAAAGCGATTGCCGGGCAGGCGGGGTGAGAGCACACTTCGCGGTAATATTAACGAGAATTTTGCGCTGCCCCCCTGACCGAATGAATGTCACGCACCCCCTGCACGCCGTCATCGAGGCGTACAACGACGCCTGGAACCGCCACGACGTGGACGCGATCGTGGCCATGCACACCGAGGATTCGGTCTTCCGCAACCACACCAGCGGCGGCGAGGCCGTGGGGCGCGCGGCCATCCGGCGGATCGTCGCCGGCGTGTTCGACATCCTTCCCCGACATCCATTTCACGCTGCGCCGCCTGTACGTGCGCGACGACCTGGTCGTCCAGGAATGGACGGCGAGGGCGACGCACCGCCATCCCGTGACGTACAACGACACGACGCTTGAGCCGACGGGCCGGACAATCCTCTGGGATGGCATGGACATCATACCGATGCGCGACGGACAGGTTGCCGCAAGGACGTGTACGCGGAGTCCTGTCCTACCTCAGCACCTTGGCGCGCCGCTGTGAGCGTGTGGCTGCCGCAGCGCTGCTACAATGCTTCGCTGGCGTGGTGCCAGCTTGCGGGTTTCCCGCGTGCATGATCATTCTTTTCACTGACTTCGGTCTGGAAGGACCCTACACCGGACAGGTGCAGGCCCTGCTGTACCAGCAGGCGCCGGGCGTGCCGGTGGTCAACCTGTTCTCCGATCTGCCGCCATTCGACATCCAGGCGGCGGCCTATCTGCTGCCCGCCTACACGAGCGGTTTCCCGCCGGGCAGCGTGTTCCTGTGTGTGGTCGATCCGGGGGTGGGCGGCGCGCGGCCGGGCGGGGTGGTCAGGGCCGATGGCCGCTGGTATGTCGGGCCGGACGAGGGTTTGTTCGCGATCCTGACGCGGCGGGCGCGTCACGTGGAATGCTGGGAATTGCCGCATCCGAGGAATGCCTCCCGCAGTTTCCACGGCCGGGATGTCTTCGCGCCGCTGGCGGCGCGTCTGGCGCGCGACGGCGGTTTCGGTGCCGGGCCGGTGGCAACGCCGACGCGCGCCCGGCCGGAGTGGCCGGATGAGCTGTATCGCGTGGTCTATGTCGACCGCTATGGCAACGCGATCACGGGCGTGCGCGCCGCCGCGGCCGGCGATGCCGCGACGCTGATGGTTAACGGTCACGCTTTGCCGCACGCCGTGACCTTCGCGAGCGCCGGCGCCGGCACGGCATTCTGGTACGAGAATTCCAGCGGTCTGGTGGAGATCGCCGTCAACCGGGGGCGGGCGGATCAACTGCTCGGCATTGCAGTGGGTACGCCGTTCGAGCTGGCCTGAACACCCTGATATTGTGAACCGCGAAGAACGCCAGGAAAGGCGTTTGAGTAAATAAGATTCTTGGTTCTTGGCGGTCTGAGACAGATAATGCCGCCCGCAACCGGCGGGTCGCTCAGCCGGTCTCGGTTCGGCGAGCGTTGCGGCGCGTTGCCGGCTCCAGTACGTGTTTCAGGAACTGCCCGGTATAGGAGTGTACGCAAGCGGCGATCGCCTGCGGCGTTCCGCTTGCCACCACCTCGCCGCCGCGGATGCCGCCTTCGGGGCCGAGGTCGATGATCCAGTCCGCGGTCTTGATGACATCCAGGTTGTGTTCGATGACGATGATGGTGTTGCCATGGTCGCGCAGGCGGTGCAGCACCACCAGCAGTTGGGCGATGTCGTGGAAATGCAGGCCGGTCGTGGGCTCGTCGAGGATGTAAAGCGTCTTGCCGGTATCGCGCTTGGAAAGTTCGCGCGAGAGCTTGACGCGCTGCGCCTCGCCCCCGGAGAGGGTGGTGGCACTCTGCCCCAGCGTTATGTAGGAGAGCCCGACATCCAGGAGCGTTTGCAGCTTGCGCGCCACGACCGGTATGGCGCTGAAGAAGGGCAGGGCGGCTTCCACGGTCATCTCCAGGACTTCGTGGATGTTTCTGCCCTTGTAACGCACCTCGAGGGTTTCGCGGTTGTAGCGCCTGCCCTTGCACACATCGCAGGACACATAGATATCCGGCAGGAAGTGCATCTCGACCTTCAGGACGCCGTCGCCCTGGCAGGCCTCGCAGCGTCCACCCTTGACGTTGAAACTGAATCGTCCCGGCAGGTAGCCGCGCGAGCGCGCCTCCTGGGTGCCGGCGAACAATTCACGCAGCGGCGTGAAGAGTCCGGTGTAGGTGGCCGGGTTGGAACGCGGGGTGCGGCCGATCGGGCTCTGATCGATGTCCACGATCTTGTCGAAGTGCTCCAGTCCGCGGATGTCCCGACAGGGCGCGCCCGCCTCCGCTGCCTTGTTGAGCACCTGGGCCGCGCGCCGGTAGAGCGTATCGTTGATCAGGGTCGACTTGCCGGAACCGGAGACGCCGGTCACGCAGGTCATCAGACCCACCGGGATTTCCACCGTGACCGATTTCAGGTTGTTGCCGCTCGCGCCTTCGATGACCAGCATGCGCGCGGGGTCGATGCGGCCGCGGCGCTCGGGCAGCGGGATGGAACGCCGGCCTGACAGATACTGGCCGGTCAGTGAGTTCTCATCGGCGATGATCTCCGCCGGCGTCCCCTGAGAGACGATTTTGCCGCCATGCGCGCCGGCGCCGGGCCCGATATCGACCACGTAGTCGCCGCTGCGGATGGCCTCCTCGTCGTGCTCGATGACGATCACGGTGTTGCCGAGATCGCGCAGGTGGGTGAGAGTGTTCAGCAGGCGCCGGTTGTCGCGCTGATGCAGGCCGATGGACGGCTCATCCAGCACGTACATGACGCCGACCAGACCGGCGCCGATCTGGCTGGCCAGCCGGATGCGCTGCGCCTCGCCTCCGGAGAGGGTTTCGGCGCTGCGGTCGAGCGACAAGTAGTCCAGCCCCACATTGACGAGGAATTCCAAGCGCTGATTGATCTCCTTGAGGATCTTGCCGGCGATCTCGCCGCGCGTGCCCATCAGGTGCAGATCACCGAAGAACTCACGCCCGCTGCCGACCGGCAGGGCGGCGAGTGCCGGCAGCGATCGGCCGGCCACCGTGACATGACGCGCCGCCGGGTTGAGGCGTGTGCCTTGGCACGAGGGGCAGGGCCGGGTGCCCAGGTAGCGCGCCAGTTCCTCGCGTACCACATTCGACTCGGTTTCCCGGTAGCGCCGCTGCATGTTGGGGATGATGCCCTCGAACGGGTGGCGGCGCTTGACCGTGCCATGCCGCTCGTCGAGATACTGAAAGCCGATGACCTCGCCGCGGCTGCCGTTGAGGATGATGTCCCGTATCTCCGGCGACAGTTCCTCGTAAGCGGTTTCGATGTCGAAATGGTAATGCCGGGCCAGGGCGCCGATGAGCTGTGAGTAGTAGGCGTTGCGCCGGTCCCAGCCGCGTACCGCGCCGCCGGCGAGGCTCAGTTCCGGATGCGCGACCACGCGTTCGGGATCGAAGAACTGGCGCACCCCCAGGCCGTCGCATTCCGGGCAGGCGCCGGCCGGGTTGTTGAAGGAAAACAGCCGCGGCTCCAGTTCGCTCAGGGAATAGCCGCATTCCGGGCAGGCGAATCTGGCGGAGAACACCAGTTC
The DNA here is from genome assembly GCA_963773065.1 of uncultured Gammaproteobacteria bacterium. GTDB lineage: Bacteria > Pseudomonadota > Gammaproteobacteria > UBA9214 > UBA9214 > CAVQCA01. The sequence goes on along the minus strand of CAVYZN010000008.1, from coordinate 136,289 downwards.
GGCCTGGCCGGGATCGTCCAGGGACACGATCCGCGCGAGCCCGTCCGAGAGTCGCAGGGCTGTTTCGAAGGATTCGGCCAGGCGCTGCTGGATGTCGCCGCGCACGCGAAAGCGATCGACCACGGCCTCGATCACATGTTTGCGGTGCAGGTCGAGTTCCGGCGGCTGGTCGAGTTCCACCACCGCGCCGTCGATGCGGGCGCGCACGAAACCCTGTGCGCGCAATTCCTCCAGCACCTGGTGGTGTTCGCCCTTGCGCGCCTGTACCACGGGAGCCAGCAGCATCAGGCGGCCGCCCTCCGGCAGCGCCAGCACCTGATCGACCATCTGGCTGACGGTCCGGGCCTCGAGCACCGCGCCGTGCTCGGGACAGTGCGGGGTGCCGACCCGCGCAAACAGCAGGCGCAGGTAATCATAGATCTCGGTGATGGTGCCGACGGTGGAACGCGGGTTGTGGGAAGTCGATTTCTGTTCGATGGAAATGGCCGGCGACAGGCCCTCGATGTGATCCACGTCCGGTTTTTCCATGATGGACAGGAACTGGCGCGCGTAGGCCGAGAGGGATTCCACGTAACGGCGCTGGCCCTCCGCGTAGATGGTATCGAAGGCCAGCGAGGATTTGCCGGAGCCGGACAGGCCGGTGATGATGATCAGCTTGTCCCGGGGCAGGTCCAGGTCGATATTTCGCAGGTTATGGGTGCGCGCACCCCTGATTTGTATGGTGTCCATCTTCTTCCCGGCGTACCTGACGCCCGAAGCGCCAACCTGCTAATATACGGTGCTTCGCAAGTGACAGGCAAAGAGGTTTTACCTACGGTGAATATGGCAGCAGCATCCAGGCTCGGGATGAGCCGTTTCGAACTGCGGGCGGCATTATCGCTCTCCAGCATCTATGCCCTGCGCATGCTGGGCATGTTCATGATTCTGCCCGTCTTCGCTCTTTATGCCGCCGAGCACCTCCAGGGGACCACACCGGCGCTGACCGGGCTCGCCATCGGCGCCTATGGCATCACCCAGGCGGTGCTGCAGATTCCCGCCGGCCTGCTGTCGGATCGTATCGGTCGCAAGCCCGTCATGATCGGCGGGCTGTTGCTGTTTGCCTTGGGCAGTGTCGTCGCCGCCGAGGCGCACACCATACACATGGTTATCCTGGGCCGCGCGCTGCAGGGTTCCGGCGCCATCGCGGGCGCCATCATGGCCCTCACGGCGGATCTCACCCGTGAAGAACACCGCATCAAGGCCATGGCTTTTATCGGCATGAGCATCGGCCTGTCATTCGCCATTGCAATGGTCGTAGGGCCGATCCTGAACAAATGGGTCGGCGTGCCGGGCATTTTCTGGATCACGGCTGTACTCGCATTGGGCGGGATCGGGGTCGTCAGATTTGTGGTTCCCACGCCCGCCGTGACCCGCATGCATCACGAGGCGGAGGCCGTGCCATCCGAGTTCGGACGGGTACTGCGTAATGGCGACCTGCTGCGCCTCGATTTCGGCATCCTGGTACTGCACATGATCCTCACCGCCACGTTTGTGGTCGTGCCCCTGGTGCTGCGCGATGAGGTCAACTTCGAGGCCGCGCGGCACTGGGAAGTCTATCTGCCGGTGATGGTCTGCTCGGTGCTGGCCATGATTCCGTTCATCATCCAGGCGGAACGCAAGGGGCAAGTGAAGCCGATCATGCTGGCCGCGATTGCGCTCCTGTGCCTGGCTGAGCTGGGCCTCTTTCAGCTGCCGGTGACGCTGGCGGATATCGTTATCCTCCTGTTCCTGTTTTTTACCGCGTTTAACCTGCTGGAAGCCATGTTGCCATCGTTGATATCCCGGGTGGCGCCGCTGGATTGCCGGGGTACGGCGATGGGTATTTACTCCAGTTCCCAGTTCCTCGGCGCGTTTTTGGGCGGTTCGCTGGGCGGACTGGTACATGGCCGCTACGGCGTACACGGTGTTTTTGTCTTAACCGCGCTGGGTGCGTTGCTGTGGCTGCTGGTGGCGGCCTCCATGACCCCGCCGCGCCAGTTGGCGAGTTACATACACAAGGTGGTGGTGAAGGATCCGGCGGATGCCGAACGGCTACAGCGTGAATTGACCGCCGTGGCGGGAGTGGCCGAGGCGGTGATCATCCCGGATGAAGGGGTCGCCTATCTGCGGGTGGACAGGCAGGTATTCGATGAGGCGGCATTGCCGTGAGGCTGGCCATGGATCGGCCGCCAGCCATCGCATAGAATACGGGCCCGGAAGCCGCCTGTCTGGAATGGGGTGGGTCACAGGGAAAGGGAATCAATACCACAATCAGGAGGCCATCATGGCGCGAGGAGTCAACAAGGTAATTCTGGTGGGTAATCTGGGCAAGGATCCGGAAGTCCGCTACATGCCCAGCGGCAACGCCGTTGCTAATGTGACGCTGGCAACGACGGAATCCTGGAAAGACAAGCAGAGCGGTGAGAAGCAGGAGCGCACCGAGTGGCACACCGTGGTGTTTTACAGCCGGTTGGCCGAGATCGCGGGCGAGTATCTGAAGAAGGGCTCCCAGGTATACGTGGAGGGCAGCCTGCGCACCCGTAAGTGGCAGGACAAGAACGGCAATGACCGTTATACCACCGAGATCATTGCCAATGACATGCAGATGCTGGGTAGTCGCGGCGGCAGCACCGGATACGCCGCCGGGGATGCGGCGCCCCAGCCGGTGGAGCAGGTAGCGCACGGCGCCGCCGAGCCGGATTTTGACGATGACATCCCGTTTTGAGGCATACCGCGCCTCTGCTGATTGACAAGGGCCTGCACTGCAGGCCCTTTTTTTGCCTACAGGGGACGTAGGTACATCGCGGAGCGCAGGGATGCGCGGGAGCGATATCTGAACTTTATCAGCGAATCATTCTGGTGTTTTTTTTCTCCCGCACCTTGTAACAATTCGAGTCGAATATCCCTTCTATATGGGTTTTGATGTGTAATAAACGCAAGATATTGCGTTTCTCATTACATTCAAGTGCCTTTATCAGTTACAATCAATGCCCGTATTTGGTGCGGAAAAGGCATGAATCCTCCCGATGCTGTTAGTTTACTCAAGATAATTATGGCAACCTTTTGATTTGTAATTTGTATGTTAAATAAATACCTGGTATCGAGCCGGTGATTCTCCCTAAGTCACTGCTAAAAAAGGAGAAATTTTTTGTTTTTTGCTTGACAGTTTTGACTCTTCGTTCCTATAGTGTCGCCAGGTGGGGAGTAGTGGTAATAAATGGGAAATTCTAGGAAGATAAGGGGGCGGATTTGTTCCGTGGTGGCAGCACAGTCAATCTCGATGCGAAGGGGAGGCTGGCGTTTCCCACCCGTTATCGCACGGCGCTTGATGAGCGCTGTGAGGGGCGTGTCGTTTTAACCGTTCACGACGATCGCTGCCTGCTGCTCTACCCCTTTCCCGACTGGGACGAGATCGAACGCAAACTCGTCCTCCTGCCAAACCAGGACAAGCGCACCCGCACGCTGCAGCGCATGCTGCTGGGTCATGCCACCGAGCTCGAGATGGACAATAGCGGCCGCATCCTCATTCCGCCGCGGTTGCGTGAGTTCGCCGGCATCGACAAGCGCGTGGTGCTCGCGGGGTTGGGCAACAAGTTTGAAATCTGGAACGAGGAAGTCTGGGAACGCAATTGCGTTGATTGGGTTTCGGCGGAGGCCGGTGGCGGTGCGCTTCCGGATTCCCTGGAATCACTGACGCTCTGAATCATGGGAGCGGCTCACATTCACCAGCCGGTACTGCTCGCCGAGGTACTTGAAGGGCTGCATATACGGCCGGATGGTGTTTACGTGGACGGAACCTTTGGGCGTGGCGGGCATGCGGGCGCCATACTCGGGGAGCTTGGACCGATGGGAAGGCTGTTGGCGATGGACCGGGATCCTGAAGCCGTGCAGTCGGCAGAAAGGCAATTCGGCGGCGATCCGCGTTTCGAGATAGAACAGGGTACGTTCACGATGCTGAACCATCTGGTTACGCAACGACAGCTGAAAGGACAGGTCAACGGCATGCTGCTGGATCTGGGGGTCTCCTCCCCGCAACTCGATGATCCGCTTCGCGGCTTCAGTTTCTCGGACGACGGTCCGCTCGACATGCGCATGGATCCCGGCACAGGCATCAGCGCCGCGCAGTGGCTGGCGGAGGCAGGCGAACAGGACATCAGCGAGGTGCTGCTAGGTTTCGGCGAGGAACGCTACGCGCGACGGATCGCCCGCGCCATCGTCCAGGCGCGTAACGAGGCGCCGCTGCGTACCACCCGCCAGCTCGCCGAACTCATCGCGGCGTCGGTACCGGTACGCGAGAAGCACAAGCATCCCGCGACGCGCAGTTTCCAGGCGCTACGCATTTTCATCAACCACGAACTCGATGAGCTGCAGTCGGTGCTCGATCAGGTGCCGGATGTTCTGGCCATACAGGGTCGTCTTGCCGTCATCAGCTTCCACTCTCTGGAGGATCGGATCGTGAAGCGGTTCATTCGCCACGAATACCGGGGTGAGCAGCCAGCGCCGGGCTTACCGTTGGCCAGCGTGGAACACGCGCCGCGCCTGCGTCCGGTCGGCAGGGCCATCCGGCCGGGACCCGAGGAAGTCGAGTGCAACCCGCGTTCCCGCAGTGCGGTACTGAGAATCGCGGAGCGTCTGCAATGAGCGCCCGCCCGACCAGCGTGTTCGTCCTGGTGCTGGCTGTCATTGCGTCGTCCTTTGGCGTGGTTTACGCCAAGCATGAGGGCCGCAAGTTGTTCGTGGAGTTGCAGGCGCTGAGCGACGAGAAAGACCGGATGGATGTCGAGTGGGGCCAGCTGCAATTGGAGCAAAGCACTTTGACCACGCAAGGTCAGGTCGAGTATGCCGCCCACAGCCGGCTGGGCATGATTAGTCCGGCGCCGAACCAGATGGTGATGTTGAAACCATGAACAGGAACAGGACATGTTACGTTCAGCCGGGCCGGCGCGCCGTGCTGATCGCAGGCATGCTGCTCGCGCTGGGGACGCTGGTATGGCGGGCGGTCAGCCTGCAGGTACTGGACAAGGATTTTCTGCAGGTACAGGGCGAGGCGCGGCACATGCGCGTCGAGGAGCTTCCCGCGCACCGCGGCATGATCCTGGACCGGCAGGGGGAACCACTGGCGGTCAGCACCCAGGTCGAATCGGTCTGGGTCAATCCGCAGGAACTGGTCGGTGTGCAGGAGGGGATTACCGCACTGGCGCGGTTGCTGTCGCTCGACCGGGATCATGTACAGCAGCTTGTGGCAGCCCACGCCGGGCGGGAGTTTGTTTACCTGCAGCGCCACATCAGTCCCGCGCTCGCCGAGCAGGTGCGGGCCATGGACATCATGGGCGTGTATCTGCAGAAGGAATACAAGCGCTATTACCCGGCCGGTGAAGTGGCCGCGCAGGTGATCGGGTTCACCAATATCGACGATGTTGGCCAGGAAGGGCTGGAGTTGGCCTATGGCGACTGGCTGCGCGGCGAGCCCGGCGCGAAGCGTGTTATCAAGGATGGCGAGCGTCATACGATCGAGGATGTCGAGAGCATACGCCGTCCGCGTCCCGGCAAGGATCTGCTGCTGAGCATCGACCGGCGTATCCAGTACCTTGCCTACCGTGAATTGCTGGCGGCCATGAAGGAACACGACGCACGTTCCGCCTCCGCCGTCGTGCTCGATGTCAGGACCGGCGAGATTCTGGCCATGGTCAACCAGCCATCCTACAACCCGAACAACCGTCAAAGGCTGCACCGACAGATGCTGCGCAACCGCGCGGTAACCGACGTGTTTGAGCCCGGGTCCACCATGAAGCCTTTCATCGTGGCCTGCGCGCTCGCGGACGGACGCTATACGCCGGAAACACCGGTCGATACCGAGCCGGGCTGGTTTCGCGTGGGCCGCAACACGGTCAGGGACGTGCACGATTACGGCCTGCTTGACGTGGCCGGCGTGATCCGCAAATCGAGCAATGTCGGCATCACCAAGATTGCCTTGTCGCTGCCGGCCGAGCGTATCTGGTCGACGCTCTCGGGTGTCGGTTTCGGTGCGGCGACGGCAAGCGGCTTCCCGGGCGAGGCCTCCGGCCTGCTGGCGAATTACCGCAACTGGAAGGAGTTCGAAACGGCGACGCTGGCGTTCGGCTATGGCGTGTCGGTGACGCCCCTGCAACTGGCCCAGGCCTATGCCACGCTGGCCGCGGGCGGAGTCAGGCGTCCGGTAACCTTTCTACGCCAGGATGCACCGCCGGAGGGCCAGCGGGTTATCTCGCGGCGTATCGCGCAGCAGGTGGTCGGCATGCTGGAGCAGGCCGCCGGACCCGAGGGCACCGCGCCGGCGGCACAGGTGACGGGTTACCGAGTTGCCGGCAAGACCGGCACCGTGCACAAGTCGGTGGCGGGCGGCTATGCCCACGACAAATACCTGTCCGTGTTCGCGGGCATGGCGCCGGCCAGTGATCCGCGCCTGGTGATGGTGGTGATGTTGAATGAACCGGGCAAGGGCGATTACTACGGCGGCCTGGTGGCAGCGCCGGTGTTCTCCCGGGTGATGTCCGGCGCGCTGCGCTTGATGGCGATTCCGCCGGACAAGCTGCCACTGCTGGAGACGCGCCACGACGCGCCGGGAGATGGCGCATGATGCCGGCGAAGATCGAGAAGACTGGGCATACCCTCGGCGGGCTGTTGCACGGCCTGGCGGGCGCGGAGATCAGGCAGCAGGTCGCCATCGCCGGGCTCGCCCTGGACAGCCGCAAGGTGCAGCCGGGTGATCTGTTTCTGGCGGTGGCCGGCAGCCGGACCCATGGCCTGCAGCATGCGCGGCAGGCGCTTGCGCTCGGCGCGGCGGCCGTGGCCTGGGAGCCGGCCGCGGGCGTGGCCGGTCTGGCGGAACTGGCGGCCTTGTTGCCGGTGCCGGTGGTGGCGGTTCCCGCGTTGAGTCAGAAGGTGGGGCTGATCGCCGACATCTACTACGGGCATCCCTCGCGCGGCCTGTTCATGATCGGCATCACCGGCACCGATGGCAAGACCTCCTGCAGTCATTACATCGCCCAGGCGCTCGACAGCGTCGACCGCCGTTGTGGTGTAGTCGGTACGCTGGGCTATGGTCTGTACAACGAGTTAAATCCCGGGACCCACACCACACCGGATGGACTCGCGCTGCAGCGGGCGTTGTATACCCTGCAGCAGCAGGGTGCGCGCTGCGTGGTCGCCGAGGTGTCCTCGCACGCCCTGGACCAGGGACGGGTGCGAGGCGTGAATTTCGACGTCGCCGTGTTGACCAACCTGTCGCGCGATCATCTCGACTACCACGGCGATATCGAATCCTATGCGCATGCCAAGCGCAAGCTGTTCCACGGCGATGGGCTGCGGTATGCCGTGATCAATGCGGACGACGCCTTCGGCCGTCGCCTGCTCGATGATATCCCGCCCGGTGTCGCCCCGGTGGCCTACACGATTGAGCGGGAACCCTGCCGGACACGCTTCCCCGCGCAATGGGTCGTCGGGCGCAAGCTGCGGCTTGACATCGACGGCATGCAACTTGACGTGAGTACGCCGTGGGGCAGTGGTCTGCTCGGCAGTCCACTGCTGGGCCGCTTCAACGCCAGTAACCTGCTCGCGGCGCTCGCCAGCCTGTGCATATCCGGCCTGCCGTTTGAGGAAGCGCTGCTCCGCCTGGCGAGAACGCGCACCGTGCCGGGTCGCATGGAGCGTTTTGACCTGGGTCCCGGGCGCCCGCTGGCAGTCGTCGACTACGCCCATACCGCAGGCGCGCTGGATGAGGTGCTGGGATCATTGCGGACGCATTGCGCCGGGGAATTGTGGTGCGTGTTCGGCGCCGGGGGTGATCGTGACCGAGGCAAGCGTCCGCTGATGGCGGCCGCGGCGGAACACCACGCCGACCGGTTAATCCTGACCGACGACAATCCGCGCAGCGAAGACCCGCAACGCATCATGCGGGACATCTGCGCCGGCTTTGCTCATCCCGAGCGGGTGCGTATCGAGCACAACCGCGCCGTTGCCATCGCCGCGGCGCTACAGGAGGCCGGAGCGGACGATATCGTGCTGATCGCCGGCAAGGGCCATGAAACGGTGCAGATCATCGGTGACAAGGCCTTGCCGTTCAGTGACCGTGAACGGGTCATGGCCCTGAAGCGGGAATGGTCGAGATGATGGCGATGCCGCTTTCGAAAGCCGCCGAGGTGCTTGCTTCTCGCCGTGTTTCCGCCGACGTCCACTTCCGCGGCGTGAGCACCGACACCCGGCAACTGCAGCCGGGCAATCTGTTCGTCGCCCTGCGGGGACCGAACTTCGACGGCCATGATTACCTCGAAGCCGCGCGCGAGCGGGGCGCGGCGGCGGCGGCCGTCAGCCGCAGGTGCGCAACTTCGCTGCCGCTGCTCGAGGTCGAGGACACGCGGCTTGCGCTCGGGCGGCTCGCCGCCTACTGGCGCGCGCAATTCCCGTTGCCGGTGGTCGCCGTCACGGGCAGCAACGGCAAGACCACGGTGCGCAGCATGACGCTCGCCATCCTTGCATGCGCCGGCCGGACGCTGGCCACGCAGGGCAATCTCAACAACGACATCGGCCTGCCGCTGACGCTGTTCCGCCTGTCCCCGGATGACCGGTACGCCGTGCTGGAGATGGGCGCGAACCATCCCGGCGAGATCGACTATCTCGCCGCCATCGCGCAACCCGACATCGCGGTCGTCACCAATGCCGGGCCGGCCCATCTGGAAGGCTTCGGTGATATCGAGAGTGTGGCCCGGGCCAAGGGGGAGGTGTTTGCGCACCTGAGGCCGCAGGGCGTGGCGGTCATCAATGCCGATGATCATTATGCGCCGCTCTGGCGCAAACTCGCCGCCCGCTGCCGGATCGTGGACTTCGGGCTGCAGGCGCAGACGGACGTGCATGCCCGCTGGCAGGGCGATGTGGACGGCAGCCGGATCATGTTGTCCACCCCCTGGGGTGAAACCGAATTCCGCTTGCCGCTGCCCGGACGGCACAACGTCATGAACGCACTGGCCGCCAGCGCGGCCGCCCTGGCGGCCGGCGCCGGCCTGGATGCCGTCAGTCAGGGGCTGGCATCGCTATCACCGGTCGCCGGCCGTTTCACTATCCATCGTCTGCCCGATGCGATCACGGTGATCGACGATACTTATAATGCGAACCCCGGGTCGCTGCAGGCCGCGCTCGAGGTGCTGGCCATGGCCGGCGGCGAGACCTGGCTGGTGCTCGGCGATATGGGCGAGCTCGGCCGCGGGGCTGAAGAGCTCCACCGCGAGGCCGGCCGCCGGGCGCGCGCCGCGGGCGTGGACCGGCTGTTTACCCTGGGGGATCTGGCCCGGTCCGCCGCCGATTCTTTCGGCGCCGATGCCGCGGCGTTTGACAGCCTCGATGCGTTGGTCACGGCCCTGCGCGAGACCCTGCATGACGGGCTGCAGGTGCTGGTGAAAGGCTCGCGGCGCATGCGCATGGAACGCGTCGTGGCGGCTCTGGGCGTCACGGCGCGTAGCCAAACAAACACCCCACAGGAGGCGCAGCACTAGCCATGCTCGTCTATCTCACCGAATACCTCAGCCAGTATTACAGCGGCTTCAATGTGTTCCAGTATCTGACGCTGCGAGCCATCCTGACTGTTCTGACGGCCTTGCTGATTTCATTCGTCATCGGTCCGGAAATGATCCGCCGCCTAGGCCGCTATCAGATCGGCCAGACGGTGCGCAATGATGGCCCGCAGTCGCATCTGCTGAAAGCGGGGACGCCGACCATGGGCGGTGCGCTGATCCTGGTGGCCATCGCGGTCTCGACCCTGCTGTGGGCCGATCTGGGCAACCGCTATATCTGGGTGGTGCTGCTGGTCACGTTGCTGTTCGGGGCCATCGGCTGGGTCGATGATTACAAGAAGCTGGTCCGGAAAAACTCCACCGGCCTGCAGCCGCGGGTGAAGATGTTCTGGCAATCGCTCATCGCGCTGAGCATCGCCCTGTTTCTCTACGCGAGCGCCATGACCCCCGCCGAGACCACGCTGATCGTACCGTTCTTCAAGGGCATAGCGGTGAACCTCGGCTGGGTTTACGTCCTCATGGCCTATATTGTCATCGTCGGTTCTAGCAACGCGGTGAATCTGACCGATGGTCTGGACGGACTCGCCATCCTGCCGACGGTACTGATTGCCGGTGCGCTGGGTGTATTCGCCTACACCACCGGCAACGTGAAGTTCGCCGTCTATCTCGGCATCCCCTACATCCGCGACGCGGCGGAGGTGGTGATCTTCTGCGGCGCGCTGGTCGGCGCCGGCCTGGGCTTTCTCTGGTTCAACGCCTACCCGGCCATGGTATTCATGGGTGACGTCGGGGCGCTCGCCCTGGGCGCGGCGCTGGGTATCGTCGCGGTGCTGGTGCGGCAGGAATTCGTGTTTCTGCTCATGGCCGGGCTGTTCGTGATGGAGACCGTGTCGGTCATACTCCAGGTGGCGTCTTTCAAGCTGACGGGCCGCCGGATATTCCGCATGGCGCCGCTGCACCACCATTTCGAGCTCAAGGGCTGGCCGGAGCCGCGGGTCATCGTCCGTTTCTGGATCATCACGGTGATACTCGTGCTGATCGGTCTGGCGACGCTGAAGATTCGGTGAGATGGCAAGGCGTATACCGGTGCCGAGGCGGTACTCGGGGTTGATGAGGATTTGGTGGCTCTGTGGCTGAGAGCGTCGGGGATGCGATGGCGGTTGCGGTTTCGATGATGACGGTTACGTTTGATACGGCACGCAGAACACTGGTGGTCGGGCTGGGCAAGACCGGCCTGTCCGTGGCGCGCTTCTTGTCGCGGCGCGGCGTGGCGGTCGCCATCGTCGACAGCCGCGCGAATCCTCCCGGTCTTGAAGCCCTGCGCGCCGAGTTGCCGGCCGACGTCGCCCTGTTTCTTGGCGGCTTCAAGGCGGAGGCATTCGAGCGGGCCGAGCAGGTGATCGTCAGCCCCGGTGTGCCGGTCGGGGAACCCCTGATCGCGGCGGCGGCCGCCCGCGGGGTGCCGGTCATCGGCGATGTGGAGCTGTTCGCGCAACTGGTGACCGCGCCGGTGGTGGCCATCACGGGCTCCAACGGCAAAAGCACGGTAACGACCCTGCTGAACGCCATGGCGCAGAGCGCCGGCAAGGATGTGCGCATGGGCGCCAACATCGGCACGCCGGCGCTGGACCTGATCTCGGATCGCGAGCCGGACCTCTACGTGCTTGAACTTTCCAGCTTCCAGCTCGAAACCACGTACTCGCTGCGGCCGGCGGCCGCGGTCGTGCTCAATATCAGCCCCGATCACATGGATCGCTACGCCGACCTCGAGGCCTATTCGAGCGCCAAGCAGTCGATCTACCGTCAGGCCGCCGTACAGGTCGTCAACGCCGATGACCCGCTCGTCACCCGGCTGGCCTACCCGGACCGGGCGCAGCTACGCTATACGATGGGCACGCCGGCGGCGAGTGAATACGGCGTGTGCGAATACCAGGGCGCCCGCTGGCTTGCCCGGGGCGAGGAGCCCATCATGCCGGTTTCGGGGATCCGCATGGACGGGCGTCACAACGTCATGAATGCGCTCGCCGCACTGGCCCTGGGCGAAGCGGTCGGTCTCGCGCGCGATGCCATGATCGAGGCTATCAACGAATTCCGCGGCCTGCCGCATCGCATGCAGCTCATCGCCAACCTGGCGGGCGTGCGCTGGTACAACGATTCCAAGGGCACCAACGTCGGGGCCACGCTGGCGGCCATCGACAGCGCGGAAGGGCCTGTCGTGCTGATCGCCGGTGGCGACGCCAAAGGCGCGGATCTGTCTCCGCTCTCCGCCGCCATGCGGCAAAAAGGGCGCGGCGCCGTTCTGATCGGCAGGGATGCCCCGCGGGTGCAGGCAGTCCTGCAGACCATCGTCCCCATCGAGCGGGCAGGAGACATGCAGGAGGCCGTGCAACTCGCTTCCCGGATGGCGCGGCCCGGTGACTGCGTGCTGCTCTCTCCGGCCTGCGCGAGCACGGACATGTACCGTGATTTCCAGGAGCGCGGCGATCTCTTCGTCAAGGCGCTCAGGGGGCTGACGGCATGATAGTGGCCGGTGCCCGCCAGGCTAGCCCGAGTCACGCCGGTCGCGTCCGCCGACTGCCGCGCATGGATTACCCGTTATTGTTCGCCGCGCTGGCCCTGACGGCGCTGGGTCTGGTCATGGTGGCTTCCGCGAGCATTACCCTGGCCGACCGCGAACTGGGTCAGCCGTTCTACTATGCCTTGCGGCAGTTCATTTATATCGGCGCCGGCGTGCTGGCCGGGGTAGGCATGTATCGCGTGCGCCTGGCGATGCTGGAACAGGCCGGCATGCTGCTGCTGTTGACCGCCTTTGCCCTGCTGTTCGCGGTGCTGGTTCCCGGCCTCGGCACCGAAGTGAACGGCAGCGTGCGCTGGATCAATACGGGCTTGTTCCGTCTGCAGGTATCGGAGCCGGCGAAGCTGATGATCCTGATCTACCTCGCTAGCTACCTGGCACGCCACGGCGATGAAGTCCGCGCCCGGGTATCCGGTTTCATCAAACCGCTGGTGCTGCTCGGATTGGCCGCGATCCTGCTGCTGCTCGAACCCGACTTCGGCGCCACCGTGGTAATGCTGGCCACCGCCATGGGCATGATCTTCATCGCCGGCGTGAGATTGTGGCAATTCAGCGGCATGCTCGGGCTGGGGGGGCTGTCGCTGGCGGGTCTCGCCGTGTCCTCGCCCTATCGCATGGAGCGCCTGACGACCTTTCTCAATCCCTGGGCGGACCCGTTCAACAGCGGTTTTCAGTTGACCCAATCCCTGATCGCCATCGGCCGGGGTGAATGGCTCGGCGTGGGGCTGGGCGCGAGTGTCCAGAAGCTGTTCTATCTCCCGGAGGCGCATACCGACTTCGTGTTTGCCGTGCTCGCCGAGGAACTCGGACTGCTGGGGGTGTGCACCGTGATCGCCCTCTATGCCATGTTGGTATGGCGTGCCTTCGTCATTGCCATACAGGCGGAGAAGGCGGGCTGCGCGTTCGCCGCCCTGCTCGCCTACGGTATCGGCATCTGGATCGGCCTGCAGGGCTTCATCAACATGGGCGTCAACATGGGGCTGCTGCCTACCAAGGGGCTGACCTTGCCGCTGATGAGCTATGGCGGCTCCAGCATGGTGGTGATCTGCGCCGCCATCGGCGTGTTGCTGCGGGTCGATTATGAAACACGCTGCACGGTCGAGGGCCTGACGGCGAGCGGGGCGGCGGCGGCGAAACGCCGGAGGCAGGGCGCATGACATTCGAGCCCAGCAGTTCAGGACCGGTGCTCATCATGGCGGGGGGAACGGGCGGGCATGTGTTTCCCGCGCTCGCGGTCGCCGCTGAACTCACCGCACTGGGTGTGCCGGTGGCGTGGCTGGGAACACGCCGGGGCCTGGAGGCCAGGGTCGTCCCCGCCGCCGGCTATACACTGACGTCGATACGGGTATCGGGTTTGCGTGGCAAAGGACTGCCGCGCGTCTTCCTCGCGCCGTTCATGCTGACATTCGCCCTCCTGCAAACGCTGCTGGTGTTCCTGCGCATTCGCCCCATGGTGGTGCTCGGCATGGGCGGGTTTGCCGCCGGGCCGGGCGGTTTCATCGCCTGGCTGCTGCGCCGTCCGCTGCTGATACACGAACAGAATTCCGTCCCTGGTCTGACCAACCGCCTGCTGGCGCCGCTCGCCCACACCGTCCTCGAAGGCTTCCCCGGCAGTATGCCGGCGGCGCGCCGCGCGGTGGCTGCCGGCAACCCAGTGCGCGCCGCCATCAGCGCGCTGGCGGCGCCAGAAACACGGTTTGCCAGCCGTTCCGGGGCGCTGCGCCTGCTGGTTATCGGCGGCAGTTTGGGCGCCCAAGCGTTGAACCGGGTGGTCCCGCAGGCCATCGCGCGCCTGCCCGCGGCCGAACGCCCGCGAGTTCACCACCAGACCGGCGAGGCTGAGGTGGCCGGCGTTCGGCTTAGCTACCGCGAACTCGAGTGCGACGCCAGGGTTGAGGCCTTTATCGAGGACATGGCCGCAGCCTACGCCTGGGCAGACCTGGTGGTGTGCCGTTCCGGGGCCCTGACCGTGGCCGAACTGGCCGTTGCCGGCGTGGCCGCGATCCTGGTGCCTTATCCCCATGCCGCGGATGACCATCAAACCGGCAATGCCCGCTATCTGGCCGATGCCGGGGCGGCGCTGCTGATGCCGCAGGCCAGTCTGACCGCCGAGCGCCTCACCGAGGCGCTGACCCGATTCATCGGTCGACGCGACACCCTGCTCGCCATGGCGCGCCGGGCGCGCGAACTGGCCCGGCCGGAGGCGGCGCGGCGCGTCGCCGGCTTGTGCCTGCAGGCCGCCGGGATCGAACCTAAGGCCCTCAAGCGGGGGTTGCCGTCATGAGTCTACCGGTGCGTCCCACCGCCGCTTCCCAGCCGCAGGGCATGGGTCGGGTGCGCCGCATACACTTTGTCGGCGCCGGCGGCGCCGGTATGGGCGGCATCGCCGAGGTCCTGCACAACCTCGGCTACATCGTCAGCGGTTCCGACCTGCGCGAGAACGCGGTCACGCGCCGGCTGAACCGGCTGGGCGTCAAAGTATGGGCCGGGCACGACGCCCGGCATGTCGAAGAAAGCGACGCGGTCGTGGTATCCAGCGCGGTCGGGGCCGACAACCCCGAGGTAGCGACCGCCAGGCAGCGGCGCATCCCGGTGGTGCCGCGCGCGGAGATGCTCGCCGAATTGATGCGCTTCCGCTATGGAATCGGCGTGGCCGGTACGCATGGCAAGACCACGACCACCAGCTCTGATCGCCAGTCTGCTGGCCGAGGGCGGGCTGGATCCGACCTTCGTGATCGGCGGCCAACTGAACAGCGCGGGCAGTCATGCGCGTCTCGGCGACGGTCATTACCTGGTGGCCGAGGCGGACGAGAGTGACGCCTCCTTCCTGTACCTGCAGCCATCGCTCGCCGTGGTCACCAATATCGACGCGGATCACCTCTCCACCTACGAAGGCGACTTCGAACGCCTGCGCCAAACCTTCATCGAGTTCTTGCATCACCTGCCGTTCTACGGCCTGGCGGTGCTGTGCCTGGACGACCCGGCGATACGCAACGTACTGCCCGAGGTGACCCGTCCGGTCATCACCTATGGTATCGAAGAAGAAGCCGATGTACGCGCCGCCAACATGCGCCAGGAAGGGGTGCGGACCCATTTCACCGTGCGTCGTCCGGGCCACGAGCGTGTACTGCCGATCACCCTGAACCTGCCGGGACGCCACAACGTGCTGAACGCGCTGGCGGCCATCGCGGTGGCTACCGAGCTGGGGGTGTCCGATGCGGCCATCCAGCGCGTGCTGGCCGGATTCGAGGGCATCGGCCGCCGCTTCCAGATGACCGGCGAGGTGCAGACGCCGGCCGGCCGTGTGCTGCTGATCGATGATTACGCCCACCATCCGCGCGAGATCGCACCGACACTGGCGGCGGTGCGCGCGGGCTGGCCGGAGCGGCGGCTGGTGGTAGCGTTCCAGCCGCACCGCTACACGCGCACCCATGATCTCTTCGATGATTTCACCCAGGTTCTCTCCGGGGTGGATGCGCTGATCCTGAGCGAGATCTATCCCGCCGGCGAATCGCCGATCAGCGGGGCGGACGGGCGCGCCCTGTGCCGCGGAATACGGGCGCGCGGTCATGTCGATCCGGTGTTCCTCGATAACATCGCCGATCTGCCGGCGGTGTTGCAAGACATCCTGCAGGACGGCGACGTGCTGCTCACCATGGGCGCCGGCGACATCGGCGCCGTGGCGGCCCGGCTGGCCGATGAGCTGCGGGTAAGGGGTGATGCCGAATGAGCGGTCCCACTTTACGGCGGTGGCAACGAGGATGATGGCGGCGCGACAGACAACACCATGGCGGGGCGAGCTGCGCCATGACGAAGCCATGGCCGAGCACGTGTCGTGGCGCGCCGGCGGCCGGGCGCGGCATTACTACCGGCCCGCGGACCTGGATGACCTGTGCCTGTTCCTGCGCGACCTGGACCCGCGGGAACCGCTGCTGTGGCTGGGGCTGGGCAGCAATCTGCTGGTGCGCGACGGCGGCTATCCCGGCACGGTGATCGCGACCTTTGGCGTCCTCACCCTGCTGGAGTGGCTGGATGAGCGCACCCTGCGGGCCGGCAGCGGAGTGACCTGCAGCAAGGTGGCGCGGCTGACGGCGCAGGCCGGGCTGGTCGGGGCGGAATTTCTGGCCGGCATACCCGGGACCCTGGGCGGCGCGCTCGCCATGAATGCCGGCGCCTTCGGCGGCGAGACCTGGCGGCATGTCGAGGCGGTGGAGACCGTGACGCGTGACGGGCGGCTGCAAACGCGCTCGCCCGCGGACTACCGCATCGGCTATCGCAGCGTGCACGGTCCGGCCGGTGAATGGTTCGTCGCCGCCCGCCTGCGGCTCGAGCATGGCGATGCACAGGCCGCGCAGGCCCGGATCCGGGAGCTGCTGGCGCGCCGCGGCGAAACGCAACCCACCCAGGAGCCCAGTTGCGGGTCCACGTTCCGCAACCCCCCGGGAGATTACGCCGCGCGTTTGATCGAGACCGCCGGGCTCAAGGGTACGGTCGTAGGCGGCGCCCGCGTGTCGGAGAAGCACGCCAATTTCATCATCAACACCGGCGCCGCGACGGCCGCGGACATCGAAACGTTGATCGGGCGGATACAGGAGCGGGTGGAACGGACCCATGGCATCCGGCTGGAAACGGAAGTGCGCATCGTGGGCGACAGGGCGGCGTGAGGCGGAATATGACGGACACGGGCACAAACAGGGAAAAGCGCTACGGCAAGGTGGCGGTGCTGATGGGCGGCCGCTCGGCCGAGCGCGCCATTTCGCTGAAGAGCGGCATGGCCGTCCTGCAGGCGCTGCAGTCGTCCGGCGTGGACGCCCATGGCCTGGATGCGGCCGATGCGAACCTCGCCTCTGCCCTGGCCGGCAACGGCTACGAGCGGGTATTCATCGCGCTGCACGGGCGCGGCGGTGAGGACGGCGTCATGCAGGGCATGCTCGAGGTGCTGGGGCTGCCGTACACCGGCAGCGGGGTGCTGGGGTCGGCGCTGGGCATGGACAAGCTGCGCACCAAGCAGGTGTGGAACAGCGCGGGCTATCCCGACGCCGCCGTTCACGCCGCTCCGGGATGCCGGGGCGGTGGCGGCGCTGCGGGACACGCTTGACTACCCGGTCATCGTCAAGCCCGCGCATGAGGGCTCGAGCATCGGCATCAGCAAGGTGGCCGCGGCCGAACAATTGCGCGCGGCCTGGGATCTCGCCCGCCGCTATGACGATGAAGTGTTCGCGGAACAATGGATCACCGGGCGGGAATACACGGCCGGGATACTGGGCCACGAGACCCTGCCGCTGATCCGCCTGGAAACGCCCAATGCCTTTTACGACTACGCGGCGAAATACGAGGCCAATACGACGCGCTACCTGATTCCCTGCGGCCTGGAGCCCGCGCGCGAGGCGGCCCTGCGGGCGCAGGCGCTCACCGCCTTCCGCGCCGTCGGCGCCAGCGGCTGGGGACGGGTTGATTTCCTATTGGATGAAGCGGACCGGCCCTGGTTCATCGAGGTGAACACCATTCCGGGCCTGACCGATCACAGCCTCGTGCCGATGGCGGCGCGGGCGAGCGGTCTGGATTTCACCCAACTGGTATGCCGTATTCTGGATACGACGCTCGATCAGCCGGTTGCCATCGCGGGAGGACACGATGGCGCAGACTGAAGCGCGGCGCACTCCGCGCTGGCGCGGCGCAGGCGCGTTCCTGCGGGATCATTTCCGATTCATCACCGGCCTGCTGCTGCTCGCGCTCATGGGTACGACGCTGGCGCTGGGCGTGCAATGGCTGCAGGACCCGTATCGCTACCCGCTGCGGGTGGTGAAGGTCGCCAGCGAATTGCGCCATCTGGAGAAAGATGACCTACGGCAGACGCTGGCGCCATATCTGCAAGGCGGGTTTTTCACCGTGGACGTGACCGGCATCCATGATGCGGTCGAGGCCCTGCCCTGGGTCTACCGGGCCACGGTGCAGCGGGACTGGCCGGACCGCCTGATCGTTAACATCGAGGAGCAGGAGCCGGTGGCGCGCTGGGGCGAGGCCGGGCTGCTGAACCGCTACGGCGAGATTTTCGTCCCGCGCCAGTTGCCGGCCGAGCTTGCGCTGCCACGCCTCAGCGGGCCGGTGGGTCATGAACAGGTGGTGCTGGAGCAGTACCGTCAGTGCACGCAGACGCTCGCGCCGCTTGGCCTTCGCATCGCCCGTATAGACCTCAACGAGCGTCGCGCCTGGCGCATTGAGCTGGATAACGCCGTGCGGCTGGAGCTGGGGCGCGCGGACACGGAGCTGCGGCTGCGGCGTTTCGTGCGTACTTTCCCGCAAGTGTTCGCCGGACATCTTGAGGCGCTGAAAAGCGTGGATCTGCGTTATAGCAACGGGTTTTCCGTGTACTGGCAACCGGTGGAAACCGGCGTAGGCGGCGGCAAGGGTTTGCCAGGCTAGGGATCGAGAGCGCATGTCAAAGAAGACTGAAAAGAATCTGATCGTGGGTCTCGATATCGGGACCTCCAAGGTCGTTGCCATTGTCGGCGAGGTGGTGCCGGATGGGACGATCGAGGTGATCGGCATCGGCTCCCATCCCTCGCGGGGCTTGAAGAAGGGGGTCGTGGTGAACATCGAATCCACCGTGCACTCCATACAGCGCGCCGTGGAGGAAGCCGAGTTGATGGCCGGTTGTCAGATCCACTCGGTCTATGCCGGCATCGCGGGCAGCCACATCCGCAGCCTGAATTCACACGGCATCGTCGCCATCAAGGACAAGGAGGTGGCGCCCGGTGACGTGGAGCGGGTGATCGACGCCGCCCGCGCCGTGGCGATACCGGCGGACCAGAAGATCCTGCACATCCTGCCCCAGGAATTCCTGATCGACAATCAGGAAGGCATCAAGGAGCCGGTCGGCATGTCCGGGGTGCGGCTGGAGGCCAAGGTTCACATGGTGACGGGCGCGGTGAGCGCGGCGCAGAACATCATCAAGTGCGTGCGCCGCTGCGGGCTCGAGGTCGACGACATCATACTTGAACAACTGGCATCCAGTTATTCGGTGTTGACCGAGGATGAAAAGGAGCTCGGGGTGTGCATCGTGGATATCGGCGGCGGCACGACGGATATCGCGGTGTTCACCGAGGGGTCCATCCGCCACACCGCGGTGATACCGATCGCCGGCGACCAGGTCACCAATGACATCGCCGTGGCCCTGCGCACGCCGACCCAGTACGCCGAGGAGATCAAGATCAAGTACGCCTGTGCGCTGACCCAGATGGCCACGGCGGATGAAAACATCGAGGTGCCCAGTATCGGCGACCGTCCACCGCGCCGGCTGGCGCGCCATACGCTCGCCGAAGTGGTGGAACCGCGTTATGAGGAACTGCTGACGTTGGTGCAGGCGGAATTGCGCCGCAGCGGATTCGAAGACCTGGTGGCCGCCGGGGTCGTGCTGACCGGCGGCAGTTCCAAGATCGAGGGCGCTGATCGAGCTTGCGGAGGAAGTGTTTCACATGCCGGTGCGCCTGGGTGTTCCCCAGTACGTGACCGGACTGGTCGATGTGGTGCGCAATCCGATTTTCGCGACCGGTGTGGGTCTGCTGCTGTTCGGTTATCAAAATCGTGACCAGCGGGTGCTGGAAGCGGGGCTGGGCAAGGGGCTGCGCAGTGTGTGGGACAGGATGAAGGGCTGGTTTCAGGGAAATTTCTGAGGGTGGTGGCAGTCGAGGGTGCTGAGATAGGGTGCGTTTTACTGAAGGTTACGCTCGTCAATTTTTCATGTTTTCTGAGGAGGAGACATCATGTTTGAACTGCTGGATTCATGCGGACAGAGTGCGGTAATCAAGGTCATCGGCGTCGGCGGCGGAGGCGGCAACGCCGTGCAGCACATGGTTGACGGGAATATCGAGGGTGTGGATTTCATCTGCGCGAACACGGACGCCCAGGCGCTGAAAAACATCTCGGCGCGGACCATGCTCCAGATCGGCAGCACCATCACCAAGGGGCTCGGCGCCGGCGCCAACCCGGATATCGGCCGGCAGGCGGCGCATGAGGACCGGGAACGGATCACCGAGGCCATCGAAGGCGCCGATATGCTGTTTATCACGGCCGGCATGGGCGGCGGAACGGGTACCGGCGCGGCCCCGGTCGTGGCCCAGATCGCCAGGGAACTGGGCATACTCACCGTGGCGGTGGTGACCAAGCCGTTTCCGTTTGAGGGCAGCAAGCGCCTGCATGTCGCGCATAACGGCATCAAGGAGCTGAGCCAGTATGTCGACTCGCTCATCACGATCCCGAATGAAAAGCTGCTGACGGTGCTGGGCAAGCAGATCAGCCTGCTGGATGCCTTCAAGGCCGCCAACGATGTGCTGCTCGGCGCCGTGCAGGGTATCGCCGAACTGATCACCCGGCCGGGTCTCATCAATGTCGATTTCGCTGATGTGCGCACGGTAATGTCCGAGATGGGTATGGCGATGATGGGCTCCGGTTCCGCCAAGGGCGAGGACCGTGCCCGCGTGGCTGCCGAGGCGGCGATTGCCAGTCCGCTGCTCGAAGACGTCAACCTGATGGGCGCCCATGGCATCCTGGTCAACGTGACCGCCGGCATGGATATGGGCATCGGGGAGTTCGAGGAAGTGGGCAACACGGTGAAGGCCTTCGCTTCCGAGAACGCCACGGTCGTCGTAGGGACCGTGATCGATCCGGAAATGCGCGATGAACTGCGGGTAACGGTGGTGGCGACCGGCCTCGGCCAGGAACACAAGAAGCAGTTGGCCGAGAAGCCGGTGTCGCTGGTGCAGAAGACCAGAAACGGGGAGGTGGACTACAGGAAACTCGACAAACCAACCGTTACTCGCCGGCAAACACAAAAGGTTTCAGCGGGCGGTAATAATGCCGAGGACCTGGATTACCTGGATATCCCCGCGTTCCTGCGTCGCCAGGCTGATTAGGGTCAAGCCGCGGGCCAGTCATGGCCTGCGGTGGCTTCGACTTCCGCTTCCCTGGCCAGTCTTGGCCAGGCGTAAGCGACGTGGCGTTCGATGGTTGAAGTGAGGGACCGCATATATAATAAATCAGTCAATATATTGACATTTCAGCGATTCTGAAGCTGACATTTCTGTGCCTGGGCGGAGGGTTGTGATACCATCTCTGCGGCTTTTTATGGTACTTGCCAGAGTAAGACGGCAGCGTTAAGAGGAATAATGATGCCATGATCCGGCAACGTACACTCAAGAACGTCATACGCGCGACCGGCGTGGGACTGCATACGGGTGAGAAAGTCTACCTTACCCTGAGGCCGGCCCCGGTGAATACGGGTATCGTGTTTTGTCGGGTTGATCTGGACCCGCCGGTGCAGATCAGGGCCAGCCTGGAAAACGTGGGTGAGACACGTCTTTCCACGACCCTCGTCCGCGGAGATGCGCGCATTTCGACGGTCGAGCATCTGCTGTCGGCGCTGTCGGGGCTGGGTATCGATAACGCCTATGTCGATCTGAGTGCGCCGGAAGTACCTATCATGGATGGCAGTGCCGGACCGTTTGTCTTCCTGATACAGTCCGCCGGCATTGAAGAGCAGCAGGCGTCCAAGGGATTCATCCGGATCAAGCGCGTCGTGCAGGTTGAGGATGGCGACAAGGTTGCCCGGTTTGAGCCGTTTGACGGATTCAAGGTGGGATTTACCATCGCGTTTGATCATCCGGTGTTCAAGTCGAATACTCAGCATTCCGAGATCGACTTTTCGGCGACCTCTTTCGTCAAGGAAGTCAGCCGGGCTCGGACATTCGGTTTTATCGCCGAGATCGAACATTTGCACGAACGCGAACTGGCGCTTGGCGGCAGTATCGACAATGCCGTCGTACTGGATGACTACCGAGTGCTGAATGAAGACGGTTTGCGTTATCGTGACGAATTCGTCAAACACAAGATCCTCGACGTGATCGGTGATCTCTACCTGCTAGGCAGCAACATGATAGGCGCGTTCAATGGCTACAAGTCGGGACACGAACTCAACAACAAGTTGTTGCGTACCCTAATGGATGATGAAACGGCCTGGGAACGGGTGACATTTGATGATATCAGCCACGCGCCCATCGCATTTATCCAGCCGGTACCCGCTGTCTGACCTAATTCCTTTGCGCTGCCATCGTCACTTCGGTCGCTGATGACCGGGACGTCTCTGGCGACTGGCGAGTCTGAGCAATGCCGCCTTAAGGCCCGCATCCGTGACACTGCGCGCGGCCTGTTTCAGGACAATGGAATTCCTCTTAGACAGGGGCGGCTGGACATGCGCGATACCGCTGCTGCGGGGACAGTCGCACGCACGCACGCGTACCTGAACTGTGCGCAATTTCACGGATGAATCGGTAGTTAATTGCTTTACTAGTTGTGAGGTCTGGTATCGCAGGCGGGCCGCCCAGACAGGAGAGTCGGCGGCCACGATCAGAGCGTCGTTCCGCACTGACAAGACACGGCAATGCCTGTTGAGTGGCGAGGGGATGAGTTCATGCACCAGCGCATCCAGTTCCCTCAGCGCCCGGGCGCGGGACAGCAGGCGGGCGGCCTCGCTTCTGTCGAGCAGGTCACCAATCTGGAAGGGTTTGTTTGAGCGCATGACGGGTTGGGGAAAACACCACAGGACGCCTAATATTATGAATCTGAATATCATACTATTTACCAACAAGGGCGGCCAGATCTCGAGTTTCGAGATCAATCCACTGCGTAGCGGGCTGCTGGTAAGTGTAGGTATGGCGCTGCTATGCGCGTTGGGGGTCTATGGTGGAATGCACCTCGGCAAGGACGGGCCAGCCCCGGCGGCGGAGTGGCAAAGCATGTTTCAAGATCAGCGGGTCGAGATCGCCGCTGCGCGAAAATCCGCCCAAACCCACCTCGATGCGCTGGCCCTTAGGATCGGCCGGATGCAGGCCCAGATGTTGCGCCTCAATGCGCTGGGCGAGCAACTGGCAGCACAGGCCAGTCTCGACAAGGACGAATTCGATTTCAGCAACCCCCCGGCTGTCGGCGGCCCGCAGGATGTAGCCGGCCTGCAGCCGACCGAATTGCCTGATTTTATTTCGATGCTGGATGAATTGAACGCCGAAATGGATGACCGGGAGCAGAAGTTCTCGGTGCTGGATACCCTGCTCATGGACAGGAGCCTGCATGAGCGTGTCATGCCTTCCGGAAGACCGGTCAAGAACGGTTGGTTATCGTCGGGGTTCGGCAAGCGCACCGACCCGTTCACCGGCAGGAAGGAGTTTCACAAGGGGGTCGACTTTGCCGGCAAGGAAGGCTCCCAGGTAGTGTCCGCAGCAGACGGCATCGTCAGTTGGGTGGGTGTGCGTTCCGGCTATGGAAACCTGGTGGAGATCAATCACGGCAACGGTTATGTCACGCGTTATGGCCACAACAAGAAACCGCTGGTTGCGGTCGGCGACACCGTCAAGAAGGGCCAGCAGATCGCACTGATGGGATCAACCGGGCGCTCAACCGGGCCGCATGTCCATTTTGAAGTCGTGCAAAACGACAAACAGATCAACCCCTCGAAATTCATTACAAACTGATCCCTGCTCAGAAACCTGCGGCCGAAAGCCGCGCCGACTCTCTCGCTCACGTGCGTGGGTAAGTGTGGCCCGCAGGGCCGGGTGAGGGTGAGACCGTTCAGTTCCTTGGCGCAATTCGCGGCAGTGATCTGCCGTGCGGCCTCTCCACGGTGATCCTTAACCGCCTGCGGTAACGGTACACCGAGTAAAACCTGTTCCGACCAACCAACCTGCTAATCCGCGGATAGTTGCGGTATCATTGCGCATTCTTTCCAACCCTCCTTTAACAACAGATTAAGCATTCATGGCACTTGATATCTTCCGCAAGATTTTCGGCAGCCGCAACGAACGCCAACTGAAACGCATGTCCCAGGCCATAGCCCGGATCAATGAACTGGAGACGCAGATCCAGGCGCTTTCCAACGATGAGTTAAAGGAAAAGACCGCCGATTTCCGCCGGCGCCTGGCGGACGGTGCGCCGCTGGATGACCTGCTGGCCGAAGCGTTCGCCACGGTCCGTGAAGCCTCTCAGCGTGTCCTGGGCATGCGTCACTTCGATGTGCAGCTCATTGGCGGCATGGTGCTGCACGAAGGTCGTATCGCCGAGATGCGTACCGGTGAAGGCAAGACACTGGTGGCCACCCTGGCGGCTTATCTGAATGCATTGCCCGGCAAGGGTGTACACGTGGTAACCGTGAACGATTACCTGGCGCGGCGCGATGCCGGTTGGATGGGGAAAATCTACGACTTCCTCGGTATGACGACCGGTGTGGTGGTGCCGGGACAGCCCTATGAACAGAAGCGGTCCGCGTACCAGGCGGATATCACTTATGGCACGAACAACGAGTTCGGCTTCGATTACCTGCGCGACAACATGGCGTTCACCGCCCAGGACAGGATGCAGGGCATGCGTAACTTCGCGATCGTGGATGAGGTTGACTCCATCCTGATTGACGAGGCGCGCACCCCGCTGATTATTTCCGGGCCGGTGGACGAACGCTCGGATCTCTACACCAGGATAAACACCCTAATACCTCATCTGAAACCGCAGGAAACCGAGGACGGACCGGGTGACTACACGCTCGAGGAAAAACACAAGCAGGTCTTCCTTACGGAAGAAGGTCACGAGCACGTCGAGACGCTGCTGGTCCGCAATAGCCTGCTGCGCGAGGGGGAGAGCCTGTACGATGCGGCTAACCTGAATCTCATGCATCACCTCAATGCCGCGCTGCGCGCCCACCTGCTGTTCCAGAAGGACGTCGATTACATCGTGCAGGACGGGCAGATCGTCATCGTGGACGAATTCACCGGCCGCACCATGCCGGGCCGGCGCTGGTCCGAGGGTCTGCACCAGGCCATGGAGGCGAAGGAAGGCGTTCCGGTCCAGAACGAAAACCAGACCCTGGCGTCGATCACCTTCCAGAATTATTTCCGCCTGTACAAGAAGCTCTCCGGGATGACCGGCACGGCCGACACCGAGGCCTTTGAACTCCAGCAGATCTACGGTCTGGAGGTGGTGGTCATTCCTACCCATAAACCGATGATCCGCAATGACATGGGCGATCTGGTCTATCTCACCATGGAGGAGAAGTTCAATGCCATACTCGGGGATATCCGTGAATGCCGCAAGCGCGGCCAGCCGACCCTGGTCGGCACGGCCTCGGTCGAAACTTCCGAATACCTGTCGCGGCTGCTGAAGCAGGAGGGCATCAGCCACGAGGTGCTCAACGCCAAACAGCACGAGCGTGAGGCGCACATCATCGCCCAGGCCGGACAACCGGGAGCGGCCACGATCGCGACCAACATGGCCGGCCGCGGGACGGATATCGTGCTCGGGGGAAACCTCAACGCGGAAATCGAGGCTATGGAAAACCCGGACGAGGCGTCGGTAGGTAAGCTCAGGCAGGACTGGCAGGAACGCCATAACCGGGTCATTGCGGCCGGCGGGCTGCATATCATCGGCACCGAGCGCCATGAATCACGCCGTGTCGACAACCAGTTGCGCGGTCGCGCCGGCCGCCAGGGCGACCCGGGATCGAGCCGTTTCTATCTTTCACTGAAAGACAACCTGATGCGTATCTTTGCCTCCGACCGGGTTGCAGCCATGATGCAGAAACTGGGGATGCAGGAGGGAGAGGCGATCGAGCATCCATGGGTGACCAAGGCCATTGAGAATGCCCAGCGCAAGGTCGAGGCGCATAACTTCAACATCCGCAAGACACTGCTCGAATATGACGACGTGGCCAATGATCAGCGCAAGGTCATCTACGAGCAGCGTAACGAGCTGATGGAGACGGAGGATATCGCCGACACCATACACGCGATCCGCCGTGATGTCGTGAATTCCACAATCGACGCCTATATCCCGCCGGGCAGTCTCGACGAGCAGTGGGATGTGTCCGGGCTGCAGGAAGCGCTCACGAAGGAATTCGGCAGCGACATGCCGGTCGGCGAGTGGCTGAAACAGGACCAGGGCCTGCACGAAGAGACTTTGCGTGAACGTATACTCGGGAACATGGAAGCGGCCTACGCGGAGAAAGAGCGGCTGGCCGGGATCGCGGTCGTCAGACATTTCGAGAAGGCGGTCATGTTACAGGTACTGGATGTGGCATGGAAGGAACACCTGGCCGCGATGGATTACCTGCGCCAGGGGATCGGCCTGCGCGGCTATGCCCAGAAGAACCCCAAGCAGGAATACAAGCGCGAGGCTTTCGAGATGTTTACGGCCATGCTCGACCGGATCAAGCATGATGTGATCGGCATCGTGTCGAAGGTGCAGGTGCGCGCCGAATCGGATGTCGAGGCGGTGGAACAGCAGCGGCGCAGTGAGGCGCCCCGGCAATACCAGCATGCCGAGGCCAGTGCCATGGCCGGGCAGCAGGAAGGTGAGCCGGCGGGTGAGGAGGAAACCCATACCCCCTACACGCGTCAGGGCAGGAAGATCGGTCGCAACGAGCCGTGTCCCTGCGGGTCCGGGAAAAAGTATAAGCAATGCCATGGCAAGCTGAACTGATAATCTGGCCGGACGCTGCATTCAAAATTCACCGCAGAGACGCAGTGTACGCAGGGTAAAGCGAGTTTATCCTCGGTTGATCTTGGTCATGACACTTCTCTTAGAATATAAGTATTTTTACAGCATAAATATTGTCTGATGCAGAGATAGTATGTCGTTTACTCAGTCTGCTCTGCGCCTCTCCGGTGTAATACGCAGTATAGGAATTCATGAACAGTGACGTTACAACACTGCCGGAAATCCATCCAGTCGCAGGGTTCCGGCTGGGAACGGCCTGTGCCGGTATCAAGTCTCCCGGACGTCGGGATCTGGTCGTCATGAATCTGGCCGCAGGGTCCATCGCTGCCGCCGTTTTTACCCGCAATGCCTTTTGCGCCGCACCGGTGACCGTGGCGCGTGAACACCTTGCCATGCAAGCGCCTGACTATCTGCTGGTTAATACCGGTAATGCCAATGCGGGAACCGGCACACAGGGTATCCATGATGCCCGGCAGTGTTGCGTGTTGCTGTCGGCGCTGGCCGGCTGTGCACCCGAGGCGATATTGCCGTTCTCGACCGGGGTGATCGGTGAGCCGCTGCCGGTCTCTCGGATAGCCGAGGGGTTGCCGGCGGCGTTGGTTTGCCTCTCGGAAGATGGATGGATCGATGCAGCGCATGGCATCATGACTACCGACACGGTTCCCAAACTGACGTCTCGCCGGCTGGATATTGACGGGCATGCCGTCACCGTTACCGGTATGGCCAAGGGCGCCGGAATGATCTGCCCGGACATGGCGACCATGCTGGCGTTTGTCGCCACCGATGCCGCACTGGACGGCAGCCTATTGAGATACTGCCTGAATCGGGCCGTGGAGGGCTCGTTCAACCGCATTACCGTCGATGGCGATACCTCGACCAACGATGCCTGTGTGTTGGTTGCCACCGGACGCAGTACCTTGCCCGAGGTGACACAGGCCGATGGCCATTATGAACGGATCGCGGCCACCGTTGCCGATGTCTGTGTCGATCTCGCCCGGGCCATCGTGCGCGATGGCGAGGGGGCAACCAAGTTTGTCACCATCGCCGTCGAGCAGGGCGCGACGTCGGAGGAGTGCCTGCAGGTTGCCTACACCATCGCACATTCCCCCCTGGTAAAGACGGCACTGTTTGCCAGTGATCCGAACTGGGGTCGCATCCTGGCCGCGGTGGGTCGCGCCGGACTGCAGTAATCTGAACGTCGAACGCATAACCATTTTTCTTGACGATGTTTGTATCGTCCGGGATGGCGGACGGGCGCAGGACTATACCGAGGCCGCGGGGCAGCGGTGTGCTACAGCGTGCAGAATTCACCATCCGGGTCGCGCTCGGACGCGGTGACAGATCAGAACACATCTGGACCTGTGATCTTTCCTACGACTATGTCCGGATCAACGCGGAGTATCGCAGTTAACCGGCGGGTGCCAGGGAGGTGTCCGCGCCTGGCTGATAAGTCAAGCTGCGATGCGGCGGGTTGTCCCGATTCCTTGCAAAATAACCTGACCGAAAACTCCTTCGCGGTTTTCCCGGAATTACTGGTGCGGGCCACTCAGTAACCAGAGCATTTGCATGATC
The DNA here is from genome assembly GCA_963773065.1 of uncultured Gammaproteobacteria bacterium. Classification (GTDB taxonomy): domain Bacteria; phylum Pseudomonadota; class Gammaproteobacteria; order UBA9214; family UBA9214; genus CAVQCA01. The sequence goes on along the minus strand of CAVYZN010000008.1, from coordinate 108,050 downwards.
AGCAGCTTCTTCAATTCCTCCGGAGTGCACTGTTTGAGATTCGACAGCGGATCGCACCCCTCATGCGTGACTGTATTTCCCTGTTTCGCGAGGATTTCCGTACCCATCTGGTAGACATAGGCAACCGCCGAGCTTACCTCGTGGTCCGTCAAGGTAATATAGCCCCCCCTCGGAGGCATGCGTCCGTGGCCGTTGAGTGCATGCCGGATGAGTACGTCAAGCCCTTGCGCCAGGCGGGCTTGCCAGGCAGCCATATCACCCACACGGGGTGCGTCGCGGACGCTATTGCCATGGCAGGTAAGACAGGCGTGATTAAAGACCATCTTGCCGAGCACCAGGTCGTAATTCCCTGAAAATTCCTGGCGGGTATCCGCTTCAGCGGGTTTGCCTTCCGACACGGGCGGGGACGCTGCTGACGGGACAAGCTGGTCATTCTCACGCGGGTCGATGCCCCTCGTTTGATCGACTGCCCTGGTATTGCCCGAGTAACCGGTTCCCGGTGATGTATTGTTACTCCAACCGATGGCAGGTAGCGCCGTCATGAGGGCGAGCAGAAACGCAGCTATCCGGTGTTGCAGGCAGTGTCGCGGTCCGGTTATCTGCGCGGAATACGGCGGTGATACCGTCACTTTAGCGAGATATCGCATGGACATGACAATAGCACAGATTTTCCGCTACCAGTCCGGGGAGGGTTGTGACATTCCATGGGCATATTTCGCTTTCCTTCAAGGTGGGCCTGGGTGCCTACCGGTAAGATTAGCCGATAGCGATCTCCTGTATTGCCCAGTCTGCGCATGCAAATCCGCCGACTTCCCAGGCAGAGTCATGTAAGCCTCGACTCTTTGAGATGCTTACGTCAATGTTTCATGAGCATACAACCACCCTATCCAACGGTTCTCAATGATACTCAAAGCTGACAAGCCGGGACGACTACATGTGGCGGCAGCCGCGATTTTCGATGACCGGCAACGGGTGCTGATCAGCCGGCGGCCGCGGCAGGCACACCAGGGCGGTTTGTGGGAATTCCCCGGCGGGAAGGTGGAACCGGGGGAAATGATCGAGTCTGCCCTGCAGCGGGAACTGTATGAGGAACTCGGCATTACCGTGATCACGGCGAGGCCGCTTATACGGGTGCATCATGATTATCCGGACCGGGACGTGTTGCTGGATGTCTGGCGGGTTGACAGGTTTGCGGGAGTGCCGGTAGGCCATGAAGGCCAGCCCATCAGGTGGCTGTCACCGCGGGAGCTTGGGCAATACCAGTTTCCGCCGGCCAATACACCGATCATCAAGGCGGTCAGCCTGCCGGACCGTTACCTCATCACGCCGGAGCCGGGTACCGATTTCGAGAATTTCCTGACACGCCTCGATGGCGCGGTCCGTCGCGGCATAACGCTGGTTCAATTGCGGGCAAGTCTGTATTCACTGCCGCGCTACAGGACCCTGGTAAGGGAGGCCATCGAGATTTGCCATAAACGGAATGCCCGGCTTCTGATCAATGCCGAGCCGTCACTGGCGCTGGAACTGGGTGCGGATGGTGTTCACCTGTCCAGTTCGCGGTTGCTGGCGCTCAAGGAACGGCCGATGGACAGCCGCCATCTGGTCGGGGCTTCCTGCCATGACCGGCTGGAACTCGAACACGCCTGCGCCATGGATCTGGATTTTGTCGTTGTGTCGCCGGTGCGGGAAACAACCAGCCATCCAGGGGCGAAGGCGCTGGGTTTTTCCGGATTGCGGGATCTGACCGAACTCTCTGCCCTGCCGGTGTATGCCCTGGGCGGCATGGCCGAGACGGACCTGGACACGGCCTTTGAGCATGGCGCCCAGGGCATTGCGGCAATACGCGGACTGTGGCTCAGTCCTTGATATCCTCGTCGTTGCCGCCCGTCTCATCACCGGGAATGCGATGGCTGTTCATCGATCCAGGCGCCGAGATCGATCAACTTGCAGCGTTCGCTGCAGAACGGTTTCCAGTGTTGCTGCCGCGACCATTCCACCGGTTTCCCGCAGGTTGGGCAGTCCACCGTCTTCGGTTTGGAAGTTGCAGTCATGCTTTACGGCCTGTGCAACACGGCAACGGCGGAGCGTCAGATCACGCAGCAGGCGAGTTCGAATTCGACATCCGCGTCGGTCTGTCTGGCCCGGTCCTCGATGGTGGAGAAATTCAGGAACCGTGCGGTAAATCGGTGTCGACCGCCGCTCAATTCGGCGAAGTAGGGCGAACCCGCGGGCAGGGCAATGCGCACCAGTTGGTAGGGGAGATTTGGGTCCAGCGTTTTCTGATAAACGCCGTCATCGGCGATGGCCGGTTTCAGGGTGCTGCTCTCCCGGGTCAGTTTGAGGATGAACTGGATGGCCTGGCCGATGGCGTCGAAATTGTTGAGCCACCGATAGAGGTCATCGGTGCGTTCCTTCGCGGGTTGTTGCAACCAGTAGTGGAATGCGGGCAGGTCGAAGTCACATGTCCCGCCCGGGATTGCGCTGCGTTGACGGATGCTGATCAAAAATTCACTGGATTTAAGTTCGCCGCCGACTTGTCCATTGATCCGGTGCAGGCTGTCTATGTGGCCGCCGATCGCGTCCAGCAACCCCGTCAACTGCCCGATATCGATATCAGGATTCTGCTCCAGGCGCTTCAGAGCGCCGGCATGACGTTCCAGCTCCTTGAGGACTTCTGACTTCAGGTTGGTGTTCCCGAATATGGAGAGGATTTCGAGTATACAGGTGAGGGTGGCGCGACTGTCCCATTCCGAGGTGTGCTTGACATGGTGTGCTGCCTGGGTGAACAGATACTCAAGACGCAGAAACGTCCTTACTCTTTCATTAAGCGGGTGTTCGTAGAGGACTGGCTGTGCCACCTGGTCTTGCTGCTTGTCTGATACCGCTTCCACGGGTGCCTATTCTCTCTTAGGTATCACCTGTGCGCAAATCCGGCTTCAGGCGGTTTATTTCATGGCGATTTCCAGGTACTTTCCGTGCTGTTCACGAACCTGTCTGGCCAGATCATCCAGTGAACCGTCATTATTAATGACCTCATCCGCTGCTGCAAGCCGGCTTTCACGGTCTGCCTGTGCCTCGATAATGGCGATAATCTCATCCCTTGACAGCCGGTTTCTTACGGCTACCCGTGAGATCTGGTTGTCCACCTCTGTATCGACGACCAGAATCCTGTCGACCAGATCCGCCTGTTCCGCCTCCAGCAGCAGTGGAATCACGACGATGCAATAGGGTGTCTGGATATTCATCGTCAGGGAGCTGATTTCGCGGCGTATTTTCGGATGGAGTATGGCCTCGATCCGATGCCGTTGTCGCGGGGTCGGAAAAAACAAGTTTGCGCATGCGGTCGCGGTCGAGGCGGCCAGTGCCATTCACGCTGGCCGGTCCGAATGCCGCGATGATTTCCTTTAATGCCGGTTGTCCCGGTGCAACCATGGCATGGGCAATGTCATCGGCATCGATAACCGGTACCCCGAGCTGTTTGAAAAAGCCGGCGACCGTGGACTTGCCGCTGCCGATACCGCCCGTCAGGCCGATGAGCAGAGGCCGGTGAGCCTTGCTGTTGGGGGGCGATTGAACGGTGTCGGTGAGAGGCAAGGCAGACCGGCTGGTACTAATGCAGATACAGATCGAGGATGTCCTGTCCCCACAAGAGCGTAAGCCAGCCCGCGCTGGCCAGAAACGGCCCGAATGGAATGGGTTGGCTGCGTTCGCGGCCTTTGAGCGCGATGAGCAGTATGCCGGTTATGGCGCCGACGACCGAGGAAAACAGGATGACCACAGGCAGTACCTGCCAGCCGATCCAGGCGCCAATTGCGGCAAGCAGCTTGAAATCACCGTATCCCATTCCCTCCTTGCCCGTGGCCAGCTTGAAGAGGTGGTAGACCAACCAGAGGGACAGGTACCCGGCCAGGGCGCCGGTGATGCTGGCCTGACTGTCTATAAAAATACCCGCCAGGCTCAATGTGAGGCCGGCCCAGAGCAGTGGGAATGTGATGCTGTCCGGCAGCAGTTGCTCGTCAAAGTCGATCATGCAAAGCGGGATTATAGTCCAGGTAAAGGCAAGCGCCGCCGCGGCCTGTAACGTAAAACCGAAATGCACGGCGGTAATGGCCGACAGAATGGCCGTGGTGATCTCGATAACCGGATAGCGGGGTGAGATACGGGTTTTACAGGAAGCACAACGGCCCCTGAGAAAGAGATAGCTGGCTACCGGAATATTCTCGATGATGCGGATGCGGTGTCCGCATGCCGGGCAGTGGGAGGCGGGTCTCATCAGGTTGAACGGCTGATTTCCTGCCGCGCCTTCATGCCCCTGCTCAAGCAACTCACGGCACTGCTGCGCCCAGTTCTTCTTCAGGATGATAGGCAGACGGTGGATCACGACATTCAGGAAGCTGCCAATCGCCAACCCGAGTACCACGACCGCCGTATAGAAGAGCGCAGGTGTAGCTTCAAGCAATTGCAGCAAATCCATACGATACGCCCGTCTGACTCAGCGCACCCGCGCTCCAGACGGCGCGATGCGGACAGATGTTCAGACAAGTATCAGATGGCGGCGCCCAGTTTGAAGATGGGCAGATACATCGCCACGACGAGTCCGCCGATCAGAACGCCGAGGATTGACATGATGATCGGTTCCAGCAGGCTGCTGAGCGCATCGACCGCGTCATCCACTTCCTGTTCGTAGAAATCCGCCACCTTGCTGAGCATAGTGTCGAGAGCGCCGGACTCCTCGCCGATCGCCACCATCTGTTCCACCATGTTGGGAAACAGGCCGGTTTGGGACATGGCGAACTGGAGTTGCTGGCCGGTGGCGACACTGTCGCGGATCATGAGCACGGCATCCGAGTAGACGGTATTTCCCGTGGCGCCGGCAACGGACTCGAGTGCTTCTACCAGCGGCACACCGGCGGCGAACATCGTGGACAGGGTGCGCGCATAACGGGCGACGGAAGCCTTGTGCATGATAGTGCCCACGATCGGCAGTTTGAGTAGGATGCGATCAAAATACCGGCTGAATTTTCTGGAGCGTTTCTTGGCTTGGAGGACTCCAACGACGGCGCCGGCCGCAATGCCGGAGATCAGCCACCACCAGTCCTGCATGTACTCGGATAAGTTGACAACGAGACGGGTGAAGGCGGGCAAATCCGCGCCGAAGCTCGTGAATAACTGTTCGAACTGGGGTACGACGAAGATCAGCAGGATGGATGTCACGATGATCGCGACGACAATCACGGCGGCCGGGTAGAACATCGCCTTCTTGATCTTGGACTTGAGGTATTCTGTTTTTTCCTTATAGGTGGCGATCTTGTCCAGCAAGCCTTCAAGTACGCCGGCCTGTTCACCCGCGTTCACCAGGTTTACCACCAGTTCGTCGAAATAAACGGGATGCTTGGCCAGGGTCTCCGAGAGACTGGTGCCGGATTCGACTTCGCTTTTGATCTTGAGAACCAGGTTGCGCATACTGATGTTGTCATGACCGCGTCCGATGATCTCGAAGGACTGCACCAGCGGGACACCCGCCGACATCATGGTCGCAAGCTGGCGGAAAAAGACGGCAATATCCTTTGCTTTAATGCTTTTCTTCTTTTGTCGGGAAAACAGCGAACTCTGTTTCTTGATCTTCAGCGGCGTGATGCCCTGCTTGCGAAGGTCAGCCTTTATGAGTGTGGGGTTGGAACCGCGTGTCTGGCCCTTGACCCGTACGCCCCGTTTGTCCGTCCCGGTCCAGATGAAGACTTCCGGCTGCTTAAGTGCTTTTTCCGCCATAATTTAATCCTTGGTGACGCGATCCACTTCTTCCAGACTGGTAATTCCTGCTGCGACTTTCCTAAGACCGGATTCCCTGAGATCGGGAATGCCTTCTAGTTTCGCCTGATCCTCCAGTTGCATGGAATTACCCCCTTCCATAATGAGGCGCCCCATCTCCTCTGATACCGGCATGACCTGGTAGATGCCCGTTCTGCCCTTGTATCCCCCGGTGCAGAGGTCACAACCAACCGGCGCATAGAGCGTCATTGCATTCATTTGTTCCTCCTTGAAGCCGGACTTGATCAGTGCCTCGTGAGGAATATGTATCTCCTTCTTGCACTTGCCGCACAACCGCCTGGCAAGGCGCTGGGCCATGATCAGGTGGACCGCCGAGGCGATATTGTAGGGTGGTACTCCCATGTTAGCCAGACGCGTGAGCGTCTGGGGTGCGTCGTTCGTGTGTAGTGTAGACAGAACCAGATGGCCCGTCTGGGCGGCCTTGACGGCTATTTCAGCGGTTTCCAGGTCGCGTATCTCGCCCACCATGATGATGTCAGGATCCTGGCGAAGGAATGCCCGGAGTGCTACGGCAAAATCCAGCCCGGCCTTGGGGTTAACGTTAACCTGATTGACGCCAACCATGTTGATTTCCACCGGGTCCTCACAGGTGGAAATGTTGACATCAGGCGTATTCAATATGTTTAACCCCGTATAGAGGGACACCGTTTTACCGCTGCCGGTCGGGCCGGTAACCAGTATCATGCCGTAGGGTTTTTTCAGCGCCTGGAGATAAAGCTGCTTCTGAAAATCTTCAAAGCCGAGGACATCAATGCCGAGTTGACTCGCGCTGTTGTCCAGAATACGCAGCACGACTTTCTCGCCATACAATGTCGGCAGGGTATTGACGCGAAAATCGATGGACCGGTTCTTTGACAAATTCATCTTGATACGCCCGTCCTGCGGAATCCGGCGTTCGGCGATATTCATCCGGCTCATGACCTTGAGCCGCGCGACGATGCGCATGGCCAGTGAGCGCGGTGGCGTGGTGAACTCATGGAGAACGCCATCATGCCGGAAGCGGACGCGGAACTCCTTCTCGTAAGGCTCAAGGTGGATATCGGAGGCGCCTTTATTAATTGCGTCGAGGAGTACCTTGTTGACGAAACGGACGACCGGCGCGTCATCGATATCGGACTCGGTTACATCCGCACCGGGAACCTGGTCTTCACCACCACTGATATCCAGGTTGTCGAGATCCGAGTCCATGAGGTCGGACATGGTGGTGTCCATGGTATCAAGCGCGATTTCAATCGACTTGCCGAGCTTCTCCTCCTCAACCAGCACGGCTTCGGTATTGATGCCGGTATGAAACTTGAACTCGTCGATGGCGGCAAGGTTGGTCGGGTCGGAAACCGCGATATAGAGCCGATTGCCGCGTTTGAAAAGCGGCAGGGCGTGATGCTGGCGGATGAGTTTCTCGCTGACCAGGTTGATCGGGGCCGATTCCAGATCCATGACATCCAGATCGAAGAGCGGGACGCCGAATTCCTGTGCGCCGGCCCAGGCAATATTACGGCTTTTGAGTATCTTGTTCTCGACCAGATAGGTGACAAAATGCGTGCGCTTTTTCAGCGCCGCGTCATAGGCCTTGAATGCCTCGGATTCTTCAAGTAACCCATCCATGACCAGCCTGCGCGCCAGGCCGCTGAGGTGAATTGTGGGTTGGATCGTTGCCATGACCGTTAATGCATATCCTAATCAGGTGTTACCTGGTGTGATGCGCATCTGGTTTTGTGCGCATCGGTGAACATGTTGCAAAGGTCTATGATAAGTGTAAGCAGCAATAATCTCTAGTTTATTCAAACTATTATGTCTTTCTGCCTCCGGCAAGTTAATCCTCCACTTGCCCTTGTGGCAGAGACTGTCGTTTCCGTCGCTGATTCCTAAAGCATTTCGTCCAGCAATGCCCAAACTTTAATCGGGTCATGAGTTGTGGGGTAGAAAATTATCGCAATGTTTTCCTGGGGAAACATCTAGCCATAGCCACCCCCGAGTTCGCTGGTATCGCGTCCAATCCCAGTAAAATGAAACCGGTTTGTCCCCGACGTGGATTCTTATGCAGCATAAACAATTATCCTTTTTTCACGCGACAAAGATGATAGATTTGGTACTGCCACTGCAGCGGCCAGACTAACAGCATCATTGCCTGAAGAAAACGCAGAGGCGTAAGGTAATAAGGGGGACGGATAATCCATGAGCTGTTCAGGACATGCAGATCCTTCCACCGCTGTTCGATTTCCAACCCTTGTTCAGCGAACAACTGTTGCCATTCACGTATACTCCGCAATGTCTCCCGAACGGCAACCTGTTGAGTGCCTTTGTAGAAACCCAACCGGTGGGTGAGAAAACCTGAGTTCGGGACAAGTATGATAACCCGGGCATTGTTTTTGGCAACCCGAACCATTTCGCGTAGGGCGGCCGGCTGATCTAGGAAGTGTTCCAATGAGCCCAGGCAGGTGACGATATCAAAGCTGTTGTCTGCAAATGGTAATTCCTCGGCTACCCCGACTTCGAGATCGCCGATTCTTAATCGTTGCCGGCAGACCCGGATGGCTTCATTCGATATGTCTATGCCAGAGGGTATGCCCTTCCTCCCGGCTACGACCTCAAGCCAGTCACCGGTTCCACAGGCAATATCCAGTACCCGGTTACCCGCCATGACTCCGATGCGTTCCGCAAGTTGATAGAGGTGCCGTGAGGGTTTGCTACGGGCTTGAATTGACGCATCCCTGTAGTAGACGTTGTCATAAAACTCCGCTACTTTCTTGTGATCGGTTGTTTGTCCCTCACTCATCGATTCGCGTTTTCCCACTATCCGCTCATTAGAAACATTTTTAACTTTGTCACATGCATGAACATGGATCAGCAACCAGCGTAACTCAGGAGGTTAGAGGACGGATTTGCTTCCAGTTGCAGCATCATAACGTTACCCAGTTCCTATGACAAAGTATTGTGAGAGGCAACCATGAATCCGATCTTCCGATTTCTCTGTCTCTCCAGGGCATATCCCCCGGTCATCGGCGGTATCGAGCGGCAAAACTATGAGTTATTTACCAGTCTGGCCGCCATGGCTGAAGTAAAAATAATCGCTAATCGCCATGGTAAGAAGAATCTTCCTTTCTTTCTGCCGCTGGTATTGCTCAGGGCCCTCGTACTCCTCCCAAAATATGACGCCATTCTGCTGGGCGATGGCATGTTGTCCATTATCGGATGGTTTATCAAACTCCTGTCGAACAAAAAAGTGGTGTGTATTATTCATGGACTGGATGTGACATTTCCCAACCATATTTATCAGCGTTTGTGGATTCGTCGTTTCATGCCAAGGATTGACCTGTTTATCGCTGTGAGTGAAGAAACGCGCAGGGAATGCATCAGACGTGGATTACCGGCAGAGAAGGTTGAGGTTGTCCCCAATGGTGTTAATCTCCGGGACTTTTATTGTGATCCCGATAAGAGTGATCTGACTGCCTTGCTTGGTGTAGCAAATGAAAATAAAAGGATTATTCTAACGGTTGGTCGCCTGGTGAGGCGTAAGGGAGTGGCTTGGTTTATAGCATCGGTGATGCCGAAGTTGCCCGAAGAGGTGATTTACCTTGTCGTCGGCGAAGGCGAAGACCGTCCGGCTATTGAACATGCCATAATGGAAAATCATCTGGACGACCGTGTAGTTTTACTAGGCCATGCCGATGAGGACCAGAAGAAGCAATTATACGCAATCGCTGACCTGTATATTCAACCGAATATACAGGTAGCAGGAGATATCGAGGGTTTCGGCCTGGTAGTCCTGGAAGCCGGAGCAAGTTGTACTTGGGTAATTGCCGCCAAGTTAGAAGGCCTGCAGGAGGCGGTAATGGACGGAAAGAACGGGATACTCGTCGAAGCGGGAAACGAGGATGAGTTCGTTCAGGAGATCAACAAATACCTGTTGGATGTTGCATTGAGGAATAGGCTTGGTAAAGAAGCCAGAATCTTTGTCGGTGAGCGATTCGAATGGTACCGGATCGCGCAGCGTTATTTCGATATCATGACCCGCACTACCGGTTAGGCATATGTCTGTGTTCCCCGCATGCCGATTCAGAAATGTGTATTTGCAGACTGCATACTGGTTGTTTTCTGGGAAATGCTGTCGGGCAATGATTCCAGTCAGCCGATGAAGGTTCTGGTGCTTTCAAAGCGTTTTTATACCGGCAAGGACATGTTGAAGGATCACTATGGACGAGTTTACGAGTTTGCCCGGGTTCTGGCGTCACTGGGGCATTCGGTTTATGGTATTGCACTTGATTACCGGCGATCAGGGGACGATGGAGGGGGTGTGTGTATTGAGGTTGGAAATTTTACCTGGGATACAGTGAGACTTTTTCCAAATCCATTCGGTGGCTTCCGCACTTATCTGGAAAGAATAAATTCGGCAGTCACCATGTGTGCGGCAGATATCGTGCTGTCAGTTTCCGATGTATTTCATGTTGTCATCGGGAGCTGGCTGGCGGCAAAGCACGGATTGCCTCATGTAGCTGACCTCTATGACAACTATGAGAGTTTCTCCGCTGCTCGAATACCGGGGGCGGTATCGCTGTTTCGGCGTGCACTGAAACGGGCGGATGGCATTGTGTGCGTGAGCCAGCCGCTTGCATCTTATGTACAGAATGAATGCCGATTGCAGATTACGCCACAGATAATAAGCAATGCCGTGGATATAAAACGATTCTCACCGCGCAACAGGATTGATTGTCGTCGGAAGCTACATTTGCCTGAAGGTAAGATTCTTGTTGGTTATGGTGGGGCGCTCGCCGGCAGTCGTGGTATCGATGTGGTATTTCAGGCCCACACGGAATTGAAAGCAGTAAATCCTAACATCCATCTTGTACTTGCAGGCCCTGTCGATAAGTACACTGAAATTCCCAGAAACAAGGATGTTCACTATCTTGGAGAACTCAAGTATACGGCCATGCCTGAGTTCTTTGGTGCCTTGGATGTCGGGATCGTTTCCAATAGAGATTCTAGCTTCGGCCGCTATTGTTTCCCACAAAAGTTTTTTGAGATGCTGGCCTGCAATACACCCGTAGTCACTGCGTCCACCGGCGAAATGGCTGATCTGATGAAAGGGTGTGTGCATGCCTTGTTCCAACCTGAGGCCGTTAATGAACTGGTGCGTGCATTACTCAAACAATTGGATACACCTTGCAAGCCTGCCATTGATATTCCTTGCTGGTTCAGACAAGGGACAGTATTGTCAGATTATCTGAAAACAGTTGCTAGATGAGCGGGAATAAACGGTATTGGTACGACTCTGCTACAGGGGAATATCACCTGAACTGTTTGCGTGCAGATAGCACAAGGGAAGCAGCGGGTTCCCGAATCACTTTATATATATACCCTCCGTCAGATTCCAACCTCCGGCTATTTATGTCGAATGTTGTGTCTGTTATATGAACATAACGCTCATGATGCTTGCTGGGTAAAAGCCTGTGAATCCACCAATACATGAGATGAAAGACACAGAGTCAAAAATCAATACGATAAATTCTCCACTGTCGGTTTGCCGGAAATGGCCAGTAATGATTAATAGACTCTGGCACTCGGCGACATTTATGACCTGGGGCAATATGCTGATTCGTACCCTAGGGCTTGTTCTTCTTCTGCCGATGGTCCTCACGACACTTCCTGACGAGGAAGTGATTGTCTGGTATCTGTTCAGTTCACTGATGGCATTGCAGTTGATTGTTGACATGGGTTTTCTGCAAACATTCTCCCGGTTCATTTCCTATGGAATGGGTGGTGCGACAGCCAGCGACATACTCGCAATTAGGAACATAAAAAGGGATAAAGAGATACAGACAGAGCCTGACTGGTCAACAATATCTTGTATAGACCAGGTTATGTTGCGCACATATAGAAAAATCACCCTGCTGGCGTTTTGCGTTGGTGCAATACTGGGCTCTTTGGTACTGAGCGGACCGATAGCGAATACTGCCAACACAAAGTTGGCATGGTTAGCATGGCTTGTAGTACTACTCTCATCCTGCTGGATGTTATTTGGGAACTATTATGCTGCCTATTTGCAGGGAATCAATGAGATCGCAAGGGTGCAGCGCTGGCAGATGATAACTGCACTACTGGCAACCGTGATGGCGGCGCTAGCGCTTGCAATGGGCGGCGGGCTGTTCTGGAGCATCGTGGCGTACCAGACGATACTCGGTATCAACGTGGCAATTAATATCTATCTTAAGAAACAGATGAGAGCAAAGTTAGAGTGTAACAACATAACTGCAGAGGATATGCAGACTGTGTGGTTAGTAGTCTGGCCAACTGCCCTTAGATCAGGTGTAGGGGTGCTGATGTCTGCTGGGTTGATACAACTGAGCGGCATTATCTACGCACAGCTTGGACAAGCTAGCTCGGTAGCTTCATATTTACTTGGATTACAGCTAATCCGCACAATCAGTTCCTTCTCCCAAGCACCTTTCTATACCAAGTTGCCGGTTTTCGCTAGATTGTATGCGAGTCACAGGACGGGCGAAATAATCTCTTTTGCAAAAGAAGGTATGCGAATGGCTTACCTCGTGTTTACCGCGGGGTTTTTTCTCGTCGGCTGGTTCTCAGATAGCCTATTGACGTTCATGCGGAGTAATGTGGAATTTCCTGACACGATGATGTGGTCATTGCTCGGTTTCGGCCTGTTCTTTGAACGGTTTGGCGCCATGCACATCCAACTTTATAGCATCACTAATCATATTGTGTGGCACATCGCTAACGGGATTACCGGAGTTATCATGCTCTCGTTGAGCATAGTGCTGTATCCCGTCATTGATGTATATGCCTTCCCGATGGCATTGGTGATCGGATACCTTGGTTTTTATGCGTGGTATTGTTCAGGGTATTCATACCGCGCGTTCAATCTGAGTTTTTTTACCTATGAAAGGAATGTGATGCTGCCCTGGCTGGCCGTTATGACCGGAACTGTATGTATCCTCAACTATGCAAAAACCTGATATCAAGATTCGACCATTGGGCCAGGTTGGTTACCGCTACCAGTTTGGCGGGCGTGTGGTTTATATAGATCCTTACCTATCTAACTCGGTTCAGGAAAAGGAAGACAGTCATATGCGACGATTATTGCCAGTCCCGGTCCTGCCTGAAAGAATAGATGATGCAGGCTGCGTATTTATTACCCACGCGCATAGGGATCACTGCGACGAGGATACGCTTCTGGCGGTGTCGCAGTCATCTCCTCGGGCTGTATTCATCGGCCCCGTTCCCGTTTGCATCAAATTAAGGAAAGCCGGTATAGCTGAAAGCAGGTTGGTTGCTGTCAGGGAAGCACCCGTCACGGTGTGCCCGGAACTCGTCATCTACCCGGTACCTTCTTCGCACCCGGAAATTGAACTCATCGACGGTGGTGGCTGGGCTGCAATCGGCTACATTTTCGAATACCTGGGTTACCGGCTTTATCATGCCGGTGATACCTCGCTTTGCGATGAAATAATAGAAGCAGTTATAAGTCGCGGTCATATTGACATTGCATTTCTGCCAGTCAATGAAAGAAATTACTGCAAGGACAAGCAGAGGGTGATTGGCAATATGTCGATACGCGAGGCATTTTATCTGGCTGAATCAATCGGTGCAAAAACACTGGTACCGACACACTGGGATATGTTTGAGATCAATAGAGTATTTCCTGAGGAAATTGAATTGCTCTATAACATGCTAAAGCCGGAGTTCAAACTGGAAATCTTGTATTGTAAATGAGTCCAGGAGTTCTGGCTGTGTTGATAAGCATCATCATCAGAACCTACAACGAAGAGCGTTATTTGCAGGAGCTTCTCAATGCCATCAAAGCCCAGGAAATACCCTATTCGGAAACAGAAATAATTATCGTCGACTCCGGATCGACAGACAGGACACTTCCCATCGCCGAAGCATACAATTGCAGAATCACGCATATCAGTAAAAAGGATTTCACCTTCGGTCGATCGCTGAATCATGGCTGCGACATGGCAAGTGGCGAGATATTGGCATTTATCAGTGGGCATTGTATTCCCGTGAATAATGTCTGGCTCTCCAGGTTGATTAAGCCGCTCATTGAGGGAGATGCGGTGTTTACCTATGGTCGACAAATCGGGCGTGATACATCCAAATTCAGTGAGTATAGGGTTTTCGAAAAATACTACCCCCCACTCAGTCAGATTCCTCAGGATGGTTATTTCTGCAATAACGCCAATGCGGCTCTCCTTAGAAAGGAATGGCAACGGTACCGGTTTGACGAAGAACTAACGGGGCTTGAAGATATGCATCTGGCGAAACGTTTGGTGGAGGGCAATAAGTCTATTGCCTATGTTGCAGAGGCGAGCGTTTACCACATACACAATGAAAACTGGAGGAACATAAAATACCGCTATGAACGTGAATCCCGGGCCTTGCAGAAGATAATGCCTGAATTGCAATTAAGCATTGTTGATATCCTACGTTATTATTCGGCCGCTGTTCTGCATGACTGTCGCGAAGCGACCGAGAACCGTGTCCTGCTGAGTGAGTTCAAGAACATCCTACTCTTTCGCCTGATGCAGTACTGGGGGACCTATAAAGGTAATCACATGCACCGGAAGCTGTCTGCGAGAAATAAGGAAAAATACTTCTACCCGAAAAACTAAAGGGGGTTGTTGTGTATCAAGGAAAGAGAGTCGTAGCACTGCTCCCGATGAAGGCGCACAGCGAGAGGGTTACGGGCAAGAATTTTCGTATACTTGCTGGTAAACCCCTTTTTCGCTGGGTGCTAGATACCTTGATGTCGCTTGAAGCTGTCGATTTGATTGTGATCAATACCGATGCCAGGCATATCCTGCAAGAGCATGGTCTTGACCGAAGGAATGAGGGTCCATATACGTGATCGCAAGGAGAATTGTGTGGTGATTTTACCAGCATGAATCTCATCCTGAGGGATGATCTCGAGGCGGAACCGTCAGAACTCTATCTTATGACCCATACCACCAACCCATTACTGAGTGCAGCTACAATCAGGGATGCTCTTGATACGTTTACAATAACCGATGGCATAGATTCCCTGTTCACTGTCAACAGGTACCAAACACGCTTCTATCGTGCAGATTTGTCACCGGTTAATCATGATCCGGAAAACCTTGTGCGCACCCAGGATCTGGAACCCTGGTATGAGGAAAACTCATGTCTGTATATTTTTACTAGGGAAAGTTTTCTGAAAACCAATGCCAGGATCGGGGAAAGGCCGATGATGTATCAGGTACGACGTCTTGAGTCCATTGATATCGACGAAGAGGATGATTGGGTGATGGCTGAAGCGTTGCTAAGATACGGGATTTCTCCGCAATAATGAGACAGTACCTATCAATTGGTTGCTTCCTGCGAAGCAAGCGAGGGTACACAAACGGTATCCTTCACAGAAATGTCGTACTACCGGAACATGACCTGGGGTGTTTCATGAGTCTGGGTGTAACTATTGACCTCCCGCAAATCTAGATATACCAGTGCCGGCCCGTGTTATCCGGATATTTGAGCGTATCATCGATGCCGTGATAAACCGGAAGCCATGCGCTATGACAATGGCCCGGATACCTTAGCGGTCAACTCATGGCGTGGGGGGACAAGACAGGGCATCCAATTGCCTTACATTCAGCAAGGCAAGCCG
Source organism: uncultured Gammaproteobacteria bacterium (assembly GCA_963773065.1). Taxonomy (GTDB): domain Bacteria; phylum Pseudomonadota; class Gammaproteobacteria; order UBA9214; family UBA9214; genus CAVQCA01. The sequence continues at coordinate 92,581 of CAVYZN010000008.1, read as the reverse complement.
CAGCCGAATGCGCATGTTGAGCTGTCAACCGGAACGTGCGGCATGTATGGCCGATCATACCTGTTCGTTTCCATTGAGTATGCCCAGGAAATGGAAACACAATAATACTGGCGGTACAATGCCGAAGTATCGAATATGGCTTTGGGAGGTATTACACCGTATCAAGAACTGGCAAGGCTGCATCATCGCTGCTTCTGGCCCTAGGGGATTATCCTTGATAAATTTCAATAGTAAACAGTGGTTGTATTGCGCTTATTACAAGCACCTTAAATATCAAATCAATAGAAAATACGATGAACTTATACTCGTTTTCTTTTGTTCAAGAAGACTGGTAACAGGGGGATAATGTTAGACGTCGGTTCACACTTTGGCGAATCAGCGCGACCATTTCTTATGCTTGGCTGGACAGTATATGCTTTTGAACCTGACCCCGATGCTAATAAGCTTAATAGACTGCACAATCTGGAAAAAACATTCTCCACCTTTCACGTGTATGACCTCGCTGTTTCCGATGTGGATGATCATGAACTTTCCTTCTATGTAAGCAATGAATCAACTGGGATTTCGTCATTGTTGCCGTTCACTCAAGGACACCGTGAGGTAAAAAAGGTAAAAACCAGAACGCTCAACAGATTTGTAAAAGATAAATCGCTTGGAATAATAGACTTTATTAAAGTGGATACGGAAGGATAATGATTTGAATGTGTTAAAAGGATGCACGCTTGAACAATTGTCTCCAAAAGTCGTTTTATGTGAATTTGAAGATAACAAAACGATGAAAATCGGATACACGTATAAAGACCTTGGCAATTACTTGCTTGACCATGGTTATGATGTATTTATGAGTGAATGGTACCCGATCGAGCGATACGGAATCGAGCATTCATGGAGAAGCATCAAGAGATATCCGTGTGAAACTGAAGACCCGAGTTCCTGGGGTAATTTCATTGCGATTAACGATGAGTATAGTAACTCGTTTATAAGATTTACTTAGAAAAAGGTACCGTGTTGATTTCGAGGGAAAACCGTGCCATGGGTTGTGAATTGTTAATTACGTGCCCGCCGATGTTGCATACGAAAGAGCAATATTTGCCCTATTTGGAGACCTTTGGGTATCAAGGCATATTGTCCGGATGTTGTCCAAGTGTTGTCGGAGGATGAATTAATTGAGTTGGTGCCAAAATATGATGCCTGGATCATTGGGGATGATCCGGCAACGTAGGCGTGTCTTTGAAGCAGGTAAGCATGGCCACCTGAAGGCGGCAGTGAAATGGGGTATCGGGGTTGATAATGTCGACTTCGAAGCATGCAGGAACCTTGGCATTCCAATAACTAATACACCCAATATGTTTGGCAGAGAGGTGGCTGATATCGCGATTGGTTATGTCATCGGGCTGGCAAGGGAAACATTCCTGATCGATCATGAAATCAGACGCGGCAGATGGCCAAAATACCGAGGGATATCTTTGGCAGATAAATGGGTGGGCCTTGTGGGCTACGGTGATATCGGCAGGAATCTGGCAAAGCGTCTTCTCGCAGCAGATATGAAGGTTATCTGCTACGACCCGGCCTATGCGCCAGCGAGACAGATGGACGGCATTCGTATTGTAGAGTGGCCAAAAGAAGTGGAGATATGTGACTTCATCATCCTAACCTGCTCGTTGAATGAAGGTAACCGCCATATGCTGAATCGAGAGACGCTGGCTCGTTGCAAGCGGGGTGTTAGGGTGGTGAATGTTGCGAGGGGGGGGTTAGTGGACGAGCAAGCCTTGATTGATGCTTTAAGGTCCGACCAGGTTCGTTCAGCAGCCCTGGATGTTTTCGAAGTGGAACCGCTACCATCAGATTCTCCCTTGAGAGAAATACCATACTGCATCTTCGGTTCGCACAATGCTTCCAATACGAATGAGGCTGTGGCCAGAACCAACGACCGCGCAATCTCCGAACTGCTCCGTTTCTTGGATATTGTTGCATGAGTACCCGAAGTAATGCGGTGCTGATAACCGGTGCCAGGGGCGGGATCGGAATGGCCTTGTGCACGGCGTTCCGAGGCTCAGGATATTATGTTCTGGCTACTGACCTTGCTGAACTGATAGGCGACTGTGACTGTGATGGTTATGTGCAAGCTGATCTATCAATGATCGTTCGCGATGAAGAAACGCGACGTCACTTTCTGGGATACATCAGTAATTCTCTTTCAGGAAGGACTTTGAAGGGTTTGATCAATAATGCGGCGGTGCAGAAACTCTCACATCTGGAAAACATGGAACTGGCCGACTTTCAACAGTCAATCGATGTCAATGTGACAGCACCATTGCTGCTGATACAGATGTTTCAGGAATCCCTGACAACAGCGAAGGGTAGTGTCGTTAACATTGGCAGTATTCACTCGAGATTAACCAAGCCGTCTTTCATTTCTTATGCGACCAGCAAGGCCGCACTGCTGGGTCTTACCCGATCCCTGGCTGTTGATTTGGGAGGCAGGATACGCATTAATATCATCCAGCCGGGGGCGACCGATACTGACATGCTGCGCGCGGGATTCCGTGATAACGAGGCGGCTTATGGCAGGCTTAAGGACTATCATCCGGCAAATCGTTTGGCCAAGCCGGAGGAGATTGCGGCCGCAGCATTGTTTCTAATATCCGATCAGTCCGCATCCATAACCGGCACCGCGCTTGATATTAATGGCGGCATTGCTGTCAGACTCCATGACCCAGAGTAAAGAGTCCGTTCCATGGATAAAGAAAATCCGCTGGTAATGACTAGAAATCAGGTCAATCCATATCTGCATGGATTGGACATGATTTTTAACCGGCTGAGATGGGATTTGCAGTTCCAGTCTTTTGTTTCAAGAAAGAGGCTGAAAGAAGTCAAGGACAGCCATGTCGGCCAGAAGGCGGTAATACTGTGTAATGGTCCTTCGCTGATGAATGTCGATTTTCAACTCCTTGGTTCGTCACCGGCCTTTTGCTTCGGACTTAATAAGATCAACCTGTTATTTGAAAAAGTAGATTTCCGGCCGCATTGTATTATCTCGGTAAATCCGTTCGTAATCGAACAAAATGCCGAGTATTTCAATCAGACCGATATTGAACTGTATTTAGACAGCTATGCCGCCTCGAAAAAACTCGTTAAACCACGAAAGAACATTACCTTCCTGCATAGTACAAATCATCAGAAATTTGCCAAGGATGTATCTATGAGCCTGTTTCAGGGCCATACAGTAACCGTGGTTACCTTGCAACTCGCGTTTCACATGGGATTCCACCGAGTCGCGTTGGTTGGGGCAGATCATAATTATGCGGCTAACGGCCCGGCTAACAAAGTCGTGACCTCTGGTGATAAGGATGAGAGTCACTTTGATCCGAATTATTTTGCGGGAGGAATGAAGTGGCACCTGCCAGATTTGTTTGAGAGTGAAGTCTGGTACGGGCGTGCGAGACAGGTGTATACAGCCCATGACAGAGAGATCACCAACTGCACAACTGGCGGTAAACTGGAGGTATTTAGAAGAGACACGCTTCAGGAATTTCTTGGTTCCTAGCGGCTATGCAAATTAGATGGAAGCGCTCATTCTAACCATTGATTCTACGATTGAGTTTGAAGGAGCCGGTAGAATCAACGAATTACCGGTGTAGTGAGCTGGCAAGTGATATTTTTCGGCTGAAATATTTGAATAAATAAACTATGGAATATCGTGCCAGATTAAGTGCCACCCCGATAGCCGCGAATGACCGTAGTGCACAGTGTTTTGAAAAAAGAGCATGTAAGTCTCGCAGATTGCGGTGAGAGTTTCTGCTTGCCAATGATTTTCTGAATCCGGCATAGGATAAATTCTCAGTCCTGTTTGCGTATGAAGTCATCTCGTCATTATATGCATACCTTGGCGTCGGTGCAGACGAAAAGTCTGACACCGGCTTTCACGCAGCGGTAATAGAAGTCATGATCTGCATAATAGTGCGGTAGTCTTTTTTCGTCGAAATATCCAACCTCGTGAAATATACCGGCAGGAATAACCACACCGCGTCCGCCAGCTATTAAGCGTGTTGGTATTAGGTCAGAACCGTAAATGCATCTGTACCACCATGCCGGTGGAATGATTGTCGGAAAGCCCAAAGGTCAAAATGCTTGTGGCGCCGATGATTACCCGTTTTGTGCGGATTTCAAATTGTTCGGGGGCTATAACGCAGCCCGGGTTGTCCTCTGCATGGCGCAGTAATTTGACGATCGTATCTGCCTGGACATAGCAGTCATGATTAAGCAGCATGATTGCATCACTGCCATTAGCTAATGCACGCCTTATTCCTAGGTTTGTCGCTCCAGTCCACCACAGTTCAGGAGTCCCACGCAAAAAGTATACCTTGGGATATTGCATACTAAGCAAGGTAGTGAGTGCATTTGTCGTGCCATGGTCGACCACGAAGGTGTCGAAATTATGGTAGTCGCCATGTTCCAGTGCCTGCAGGCACTGTTTAAGTTGATCTAGTCCGCTGAAAGCGGGAATGACAACCGACAGTTTGGTCTTGACGTGCATGATTACGGTAATCGGATATCGTCACAGTCGGCGGAGTTTTACATAATCCTCAATGTGAGAAACAGCAATTTATCTTTCTGTGTGTCGCATGGTTTCCTCAATATCCTTGTAATGCAGTGCGGAGATTTGTTCGGAAACGATTCCGATCAGGAATGTAAATAATGACGACAGGATAAGTATTGTGCTCATGTTAGTGAGTCGGCCCCAGTTGATATAGGTATAGCCGTAATAGCTTATGCCGGCCAGGAATAGCAGGGCACTGATCGGCAGGAAGAAGCGCATTGGAGAAAAAAGGGCGCCGATTTTCAGGATGATAATAAAGAACCTCAATCCGTCATGAAATAACCGGATATGGCTTTTGCTATTTCCCTGCCTGTTTATGGCCTGGATCGGAACATAGGCAACAGGCAAGCCTGCCCGGAAGAAGGCCATCGTGATTGTCGTCGGGTAGGAGAATTTATTGGGCAGTAGATAAAGAAACCGCTTGAAGTGTCTCGCTCTTGCCGCACGAAACCCCGATGTCAGATCCTCTATCGGATAACTGGTCATCCAGGATGCCAGCCTGTTGTATATAGAATTGCCCATCCTGCGGGCCAGGGAGGCATGGGTATCTGTCTGGCGCGCTCCGACCGCCATATCAAAACCGGCATCCAGTTTCTCTATCAGGCGATTGATATCCGCGGGGTCATGCTGGCCATCGGCGTCCATGAAAACCAGGATATCGCCCGAGGCGTTTCGCGCCCCCGTCTTGATGGCTGCGCCGTTGCCCATGGAATAGACATGCGACACGACCCTGACGTGATTCTGGTTGCAGATTTCAGCGGTATTATCAATTGAGCCATCATTCACAACGATGATTTCTTCCTCTGGGTAATGCTGGCGCAGTTTGGGTAACAGGATTTCTCAGGCTGTCGGCCTCGTTCTTTGCCGGCAGGATGATGCTGATATCACGCGCCATAATTTAACCGTCGCCTGAAGTACTGATCTGCGCGGAAGAGGATTGCGCCTTGCGTAGCGCATCAATGGATTCCTGTAAACTGCGATAATCCGCCGCGTTGCCGCCATGGGTGTCGGCTGCCATGAACAGCATCAGCTTTTCCTCCGCTTCATCGGGTCTTTGCATGACTATCAGCAGCTTGATGAGGTTGATCCAGAGCTGGGGTTCCCGCGGGCTGAGTTCGACGGCACGGTTAAACAGCTCCAATCCCTTGGGGAAATTTCCGCGTTTATTGATCGTGTAATATCCGTATATGGTGAGCAGTAGTGCATTTTCATGCTTGAGAGCCAGGGCGAATATCGACTCCATCGTCTCGGGAGGGACATCGCACTTGTCCCCGATACAGCTTGCCAGTTCCTGCAGGCTTATTATGTCGGAAGCCGTTACCGGGTAATGGGCAAGCTTGTAAAGTATATCCTCAAACCACGCAGTCTTTTACAGGATTCCCCAGGATATAGCTGAGTTTGATCTTGGTCACTTCGGACATGATGCCGATCTTGTCCAGTTCGCCGGCCCGGTCAAGGTAGGCATAGGCTTTTTCCTCGCTGCCGGGCTGGCCTTGAATCGCCAGACGGCCATGAATACGGCCGGCCGCGAAGACCGCGCGGAAGGACTCCGGGTGGTGTCTCGCCTCGTAGATGGCATGGCTGATATTGTCGGACCATTGATTGGCCCGCAGCCATGTCGTGGAGGAAAACAGAAAAAAGAACACCAGCGGTACCGCAGTCCTGGATTACCGGAGCCAATCGGCGCATTGGCGCTTGTGCAACCGCACATGGTTGCGGCGAGAAGGATGCCGTAATCGGCCAGGTAATTCCGGTGTTCATGGGCGATCTCCAGCGGGAATATGGTGGACTCCAGCACATGCCCGGCGAAAAACCAGAGGATGCCGAGACTGACCAGCGGGCGTTTCTTCAACAACAGCAAGGCCCCGAGCAGCAGTCCCGCGAGTGTGGCCAGCGAGTAGAGTGTGGCGGGCGGATCCAGCAGGCCATGCGAGATGGCAATGTCATCATGATACAGACCCAGTTCGGTGATCGAGGGCATGATGATCATTTTCAGATAAAACACCAGCACCCGCGACTCGGTGAGCAGCCGTTCTGTCAAGGTAAAGTCCCGGCCGTTGTAACCGCCAAGAATCGCGGCGGGATGCATCGCCAGATACAGCAGAAACAGGCAGGCCGGTGACCGCCACGGTCGCAAGGAAGAAGGCAATCACCGTTTTGTCGGATTGTCCCTTGCTGCTCTTGAAGCGGAACAGTGTCATTTCCACGACCAGCATATACAGCGGCAGCAGGACCCCGCTCTCCTTGCTGAAGAGTCGCCAGCCCGCCAAAGACCAGCAGACCGGTCAGGATCAAGGGCAGGCCGCGCTGGTTGTCAAGCATCCGGTGTCTGCCGGCAACATACAGGCACAGCCCGCACACCATGAACAGCGTTGCCAGGCTGGTCATGCGCTGCACGATGTAGAGTACCGAGGTCAGGTTCAGGGGGTGTACCAGCCACAGTCCGCTGACCACGACCGGCAGCCAGGCCACGGCCGCCTCGGGCAAATCCGGCTTGTGATATAGCCGGTAAGTGCGTACCAGCAGCCGGCTGAACAGGAACAGGCCGAGTCCGGTCAGCAAATGGATGACCAGGTTGACCACCTTGTAGGAGTAGGGGGCGACTCCGAAGAAGTAGCGGTTCAGCGCAAAGCTCACCATGCTGACCGGCCGGCGCAGTATACCGGCGCCGGATGAGAACGCGGCGCCCTGAAGCGATTCCATGTGGAGGGAATCGATCTGCAGGCGTTTGTTGTGCAGCAGGTTCGGCAGGTCATCAAAAACGTAGTCGCCCGCGAGGCCCGGAAGGTAGATGGCGGCTGTGAGCACACCGATCAGCACGAATAACAAGGTAGCAGCGGTAGGGGTGTGAGATTTGCTCATGAGTACTAACTATATCCCGATGGAGCGACAGACTTGCACTGATTTGTTCACTGGATTGACCGCAGGGATTCCATGATTTTATTTTCACCCGGTGGGCAGACGTCGCGGGAAACATGATGCCATTAATAAAAACGCCCCGTTGCCGGGGCGTTTTTGTGCTGCTCAGCTCAGCGGTATTACGGACGGCATTCCGACGGCCGGTACTTGGTAAGCAAAGTACCAGCAACGTGCGGCTGTCGTTGCACTCCCAATCCAACGCCCCTGAGTTGGCAGTGATCGGCACACAGCACGAGGGTTGAGCCATCGGCCGGCGGGTTGCCGCCCAAGCCAGTTGCCGCATACGTGATCGTGATGAACCCGCCAGCTGGTTCCCACGTCGACTGGGCGACATACTGCGATGCGATACTCGCAGCACCCGGCAACCCGAAGCTCGCGTTGCCACCCGTTGGCATATAACCCTTACTGTCAAAGGTCTCGGCGACGGCCAGCTTGGCGGCGCCGGCCATGTTCAGACCCTCGGAGACCTTGGTGCGGACGGTGTAGTCCTGATAGGCCGGGATCGCGATGGCGGCCAGAATGCCGATAATTGCGACCACGATCATCAGTTCGATCAGTGTAAAGCCGTGTTGCTGTTTCATGGTGATGCCCTCTGTGGTTTGTTGATCTCGATAGACATCCTGTCTGTTAGCCCGATACGGAGCTTCCCTGTGTAGCCCTTGCTATCGGGCGGATGCCCGAATTCTTTGGCTGTTAATTCAGATACAGGATCCATGCCAGTTACTTTTTTGTATTCCAGATTCTCGTCGGTGTCTGAAGGAGTCGATTGTAGTAAACAATAAAAACAATGAATTACAGATTGATTGGGGGATGATCGTGGTTAAGCTGGTCATCGGCAAGACACCTGAGATCTCCTATCCGTTGCCAACGAAACTGTGATGAGGTACGCAAAATTGGTCAGATAGTGACGTATTACGTCACTTGCAAGCACTTCGCGCCGGGGACAGGTTCCGCCGTTGGTGGTCGGTGTAGTTATTCCAGACCGAGTTTCTTGAGGCGGTAGCGCAGAGCCCGAAAGGTGATGCCGAGCAATTTGGCGGCGGCGGTTTTGTTATAGCGTGTTTGTTCCAGCGCCTTGAGCAGGGCTTCCTTCTCTACGGTATTCATATAGGTATCCAGGGGCGTGGCTCCCGGCCTCGGTTCCGGTACTGCCTCAGACAGGGAGTCATCATCGGCCCTTGCCGTATCGGGCAATTGCAGATCGGTGGCCGAAATCAAACTGCCCTCGCACAGGGTAGTGGCCCGTTCGAGAATATTCTCCAGTTCCCGGACATTGCCCGGGAAATGATAATCTGACAGTGCCTGCAGGGCGTCAGCGGCGAGCCGGTACGCCGCATGGTCGTTGCGACTGGCCAGTTGTTTCAGGAAATGCTCCGCCAGCATCGGGATATCCTCGCGGCGTTCCCGCAATGCCGGAACCTGCAGCTGGATGACGTTCAGGCGGTAATAGAGATCCTGCCGGAACTGGCCGCTCTCGACCAGTTGACCGAGATTTTTGTGGGTTGCCGACAGGATGCGGACATCGGTCTGGATTTCCTGCTGGGCGCCGACCGGGCGCACCGCTTTCTCCTGGATGGCGCGCAACAACTTGACCTGCATATGCAACGGAAGCTCCGCGATTTCATCCAGAAACAGGGTCCCGCCGGCGGCGATCTGGAACAAGCCATCCTTGTCGCTGAACGCTCCGGTGAAGCTGCCTTTTTTATGGCCGAAGAACTCGCTCTCCATGAGTTCGGTGGGAATGGCGCCGCAGTTGACGGGCACGAACGGGCAGTCCCCGCGCGGTCCCTTGGTGTGGATCTGCTTCGCTACCAGTTCCTTGCCGGTGCCGGACTCGCCACTGATGTAGACCGGCGCCTGGCTGCGGGAAAGCTTCTCCACCGTGGAGCGGATGGCGCACATGGCCTGTGAATCACCCAGCAGGGTCTCACGGCTGCGCCGGTCGCGTTCGGTGTAATCGTCCGTTAATTTCAATACGCTCCCGATCAGGTTGCGCAGCACCTGCAGGTCAACCGGTTTGGATATGAAATCAAAGGCGCCGGCCTTGAGCGCCTCGACGGCCGAATCCACGTTGCCGTAGGCGGTGATGACCGCGACCGGTACATTCAGAGACTGTTGCTGGATATGGCGCACCAGGTCGATGCCGTTGCCATCCGGAAGGCGCATATCGGTCAGACAGACATCGAAGTGCTCTGTTTCCAGCAGGGCGCGTGCCTGATGCAGGTTGGCGGCGCTGCGTGTGTCGATATTCATGCGCCCGAGGGTTAGTTCGAGCAGTTCGCGGATATCGGGTTCATCATCGACGACCAGCGCCAGGTGGATGCTCATAAGCGTAGCGGTTTCTTCAGTGCGAAGGTGGGAACAGGCAGAGCCTGATGATAGGGGAAGGTGATGCGGAAACAACTGCCGCCATCAGGCGCCGGCTGGTAGCTCAGGCGGGCCTGGTTGCTTTCACAGATTTCCCGGGAGATGTACAGGCCCAGCCCGGTACCGCCGCTCTTGGTGGTGAAAAAAGGTTCGAATATCTGTTCCGCCATATCCGGTTCAATCCCGGTTCCGTTGTCGATGATATCAAGGTGGGGCGCATGGTGGATGTCCGTCTGGACACCCATAAGCTGCAATTTAACAGGCAGATCGGCTAGTTTTACATGGTGAAAGGCATTCTGGCACAGATTCCACACCACCTGGTGCAACTGGCTTGGATCCATGTATACCTCGATATCCTTCGGCTTGACCGTGATGGCTATCTGGTCGGCGCTGCAATGTCCGCTGTGAATGAATTCATCCCTGAATTTCTCCAGCCATGGGAGCAGTGCGATCCGCTGTGGGATGGAGGCGCCCGGTCGGGATAGCTGGAGCACGTTCTCCACCACGGTGTTGACGCGCCGGGTATGCTCACGGATGATCGCCATGAGGCGATGGTCCTCATGGTCCAGGGCATCCGACTCGTTCAACAACTGGGCGGCATGACTGATGGCGCCGAGGGGGTTCCTGATCTCATGGGCGATACTGGCGGTCAGGCGCCCCAGCGATGCCAGTTTCATTTGCTGAGCCTGCCGTGCCAAGGCGGCGGTGTCTTCGAGAAAAATAAGCGCGCCGAGGCCATCCGCGGTACCCAGCAAGGTGAACTGTGGCAGGATGGTGGTTGCATTCGCAGCGGATTTCAACAAACCGGCTTCCTTGTCCGGGAAGCTACGCCACTGCATCAGTTTTTCATAAAGCGCGGGCGATAATTCCGCTAGCGCCCGTCCCTCGCCGTCCTTGGGAATATCGAGAAGTTTACGTGCCGTATCGTTGATCAGGCGTATGGTATGCCGGTGATCGGTGACGAGGATGCCGGCCTGCAGGCGCTGCACGATGTGGGCGTTGAGTTTGGCCAGGTTGGCGATATCAACGCCACGGCGACGCGCCAATGCCTCGCTTGCATGGATCCGGCGCGCCATTAAATACGCAAGGCTCGCGGTCGCAAACAGGGCGGCGCCCAGCAGTCCTGACTGGGTGTAGCCGCCTTCCCGCGGCAGTTGGATGACCAGGGTGCTGTAGATTTGCTCGCAGAGGATCGCCATGGCGGCTACGGCCGCGAACAGGAAGGCCATGCGGCCCGGCATCAGCAGGCTGCCGGTTGCCGCGGTGATGATCAGCAGGATGCCCAGGCCACTGGCCGGTCCGCCGCTGGCGTGTATCAGGAGAGTGATAGCAAGGATATCAATCAGTATCTGTACGATCGTTTGCAGTTCATAGCCGGGCCGGCGCAGCCGCGCCATGAATCCCGCGACCAGGCTGAATCCGAGGTAGAGGGTGCAGGTGAGGGTATAAAGTGCGGGATTTGCCTCCCCCAGCGCGGAATTATCCGCAAGCCCGAAAAACAGCACCATCAGCATGCCGGCGAGAATCAGCCGGTAGAAGGTCAGGAGCCGTAACGGTTTCCAGGTCAGGGCATCGCGACCCTTCTGTGCCTCGATGCGGTCCTCGAGTATGGCATCCATGGCGTGAGTTTACTGTAAATACCGTTGGGCTGTGATGTGCGTTAGGCGCCTGCGGACGAATCAGGATTGTGTGATCCTGGCGATGTGCCTGCGAGCAATAGTATCGTCCTTCATGGCTGATGGCTTCCCGTTCTGGCAGGTACAACCCGCACTGCGCACATTGCACCATCCGGGCTGTCCCGGTGGCCTTATTCCTCGCGTCACGGCTCGGGAGGAAGATTTTATCAAACGCCTCACCACCAGGATGGCAATGGCAACGACGATCAGGATAAGGAGTATTCGGCCGGGCATCCGTGATAAGTCTCCCCTTGTGTTTCGGACGCCGGCGGGATGGCCGCAACCATTGCACGGATTCCTTTACAATACTACCCATTATTTGAAACACTGCCAGCATGCACCTGCACGAATACCAGGCAAAACGGTTGTTTACAACGTATGGCATACCGGTTCCGGCCGGCGCCGTGCTGGCTTCATCGGCCGATGCCGCCGCGAGTTGCCGCTATCGTGGGTGGCGATACCTGGATCGTCAAGGCGCAGGTGCATGCCGGCGGACGCGGCAAGGCCGGCGGTGTGAAGCATGTAGCCGGTAAGGCCGAACTGGAAGCGGCGGTCGATGCCATGCTGGGCTCCCGCCTCGTAACCCGGCAAACCGGGCCGGCCGGGCTGCCGGTCAATTCCGTTCTGGTCGAGGAAACCGTCGCCCTGGAGCGGGAGTTCTACCTCGGCATGCTGGTCGATCGCGGCCGGGAACGCATCGTGGTCATGGCCTCGGCGTCCGGGGGCATGGACATCGAGGAAGTGGCCGCCCGGGATCCGGGCGCCATCCTGACCGAGACGGTCATTCCGGCGGCAGGACTGCAGATGTATCAGTGCCGCAATCTCGCGTTCGGACTGGGCCTTGGGGGCAGGCAGGTCGGCGCCTTTACCAGCCTGCTGGCCGCTGCCTGCCGGCTGGTGAATGAATGCGATGCCAGTCTGCTCGAAATCAATCCACTGGTCGTCACCGGAACCGGCGAACTGCTGGCGCTGGATGCGAAGCTGGACCTGGATGACAATGCCCTGTTTCGTCACAAGGACCTGGCCGATCTGCAGGATGCCACTCAGGAGGATGCGCGCGAGCATGCCGCCAGGGCGCATGGGCTGAATTACATCGCACTGGATGGCAACATCGCCTGCATGGTCAATGGCGCCGGGCTGGCCATGGCCACCATGGACCTGATCAAGCTCCACGGGGGCGAGCCGGCCAACTTTCTCGATGTGGGCGGCGGCGCGACCGCCGAGCGGGTGGCGGAAGCCTTCAAGCTGATCCTGGGTGACGGCGGGGTGCGCGCGATCCTGGTCAATATCTTCGGCGGGATCGTGCGTTGCGACCTCATCGCCGAAGGTATCCTGCAGGCAATCAAGGAGGTCGCCGTAACCGTGCCCGTGGTGGTGCGTCTGGAAGGCACCAATGCCGCCGAAGGCCTGGCGCTGATACGCCAATCCGGCCTCGCCGTACAAACCGCCGGGGACCTGACCGAGGCGGCACGGCAGGCGGTGGCCGCGGCTCAGCCGCGCTGATGTGTGCCTGCAGGCACTGACCGATGAGCATCCTGATTGACGCAAATACGCGGGTGATCTGCCAGGGCTTTACCGGGGCGCAGGGCACCTTCCACTCCACGCAGGCGCTCGCCTACGGCACCCGGCTGGTCGGCGGGGTGACCCCCGGCAAGGGCGGCCAGACCCACCTGGGTTTGCCGATTTTCAATACCGTGCGCGATGCCGTGGCCGAAACCGGCGCGGATGCCAGCGTGATCTACGTGCCGGCGGCCTTCGCGGCCGATGCGATCCTGGAGGCCGCGGCGGCCGGTATCAGGCTCATCGTCTGCATCACCGAGGGAATTCCGGTACTCGATATGCTGCGCGTCAAGGCCGTGTTGTCGGATTCCGCATCCCGGTTGATCGGGCCGAATTGTCCGGGCATCATCACGCCGGGCGCCTGCAAGATCGGCATCATGCCCGGGAACATCCATCTGCCGGGTGATATCGGTATCGTCTCGCGTTCCGGGACGCTGACCTACGAGGCCGTGTTTCAAACCACCCGCAACGGACTCGGGCAAAGCACCTGCATCGGCATCGGGGGCGACCCGATACACGGGCTGGGATTCGTGGAGTGCCTTGAGTTGTTCGAGGCCGATCCCCGGACCCGCGGTATCGTCCTGATCGGCGAGATCGGCGGCAATGACGAGGAACGCGCGGCTGATTACATCAGCGGCCATGTCAGCAAACCGGTGGCCGCCTATATCGCCGGGGTGACCGCCCCGCGTGGTAAACGCATGGGGCATGCCGGGGCCATCATCAGCGGCGGCAGCGGGACGGCCGAGGCGAAGATCGCCGCGCTGCAAGCCGCGGGTGTCACGGTGGTGCGTTCGCCGGCCGAGATCGGCGCGGGCATGGCAGCCGCTCTGAACGGCTGAATCGTCGTTCACCGCAAAGACGCAAAGGACGCAGAGAAAACAATCTTCTTTGACCCCTACCGTGCCCTCAGCAACGCAACCATCATCGAATCGTCTGCGCGTCGTCATGGCCCAGCTTGATTTTCTGGTTGGCGATATCCATGGGAATGCCGAGAAGATCATTGCCGCCTGCCGCTATGCCCGGGATGAGCTGGCCGCTGATGTGATTGTGTTCCCGGAACTCGCCCTGGTCGGATATCCACCGGAGGATCTGCTGTTTCGCACGCACTTTATCGATCATGCCGATGAGGCCATGGCGCGCCTGAAACGGGACATCAGTCATATCGTGGCCATCATCGGGCATCCATTGCGCCGTGAGGGACGGGTGTACAACGCCGCCTCCGTCATCCGGGACGGGGAAATCATCGCCAGTTACCGCAAGCAGCAGTTGCCGAATTACGGCGTATTCGACGAAAAACGCTACTTCTCGGCGGGTGATTCCGCCTGTGTCGTGAATCTCAATGGCGTTCCCGTGGGTATCACCATCTGCGAAGATATCTGGACGACGGGTCCCGCCATGCAGGCCGCCTTCGCCGGCGCGCGCCTGCTCGTCAACCTGAATGCCTCTCCCTTCCATGCCGGCAAGGGTGTCGAGCGCGAGGTCCTGCTGAGACAGCGCACCCGAGAGGCCGGCATCCCCGTGGTTTACGTCAATCTCGTCGGCGGCCAGGATGAGCTGGTATTCGACGGGGGTTCGGTGGTCGTCAGTACGGATGGCGCGGTGACGCACCGGGCGCCGGCCTGCGAGGAAGTATTGTTGCCGGTCGATTTCGAGGCGGACCCCGACGGGGTGCGGCCGATACCCGGTGAGTGTGCAGCGCATCTGGATAACACCGAGGCCATTTACAAGGTGCTGCTGCTGGGTGTGCGGGACTATATCCGCAAGAATCATTTCGACGGCGCGGTGATCGGCCTGTCGGGTGGCGTCGATTCCGCGTTAACGCTGGCGATCGCCGTGGACGCACTGGGCGCCGACAAGGTTGAAGCGGTGATGATGCCTTCACGCTATACCGCCGGCATCAGTCTGGAAGACGCGCGTGCCGAGGCGCAGGCGCTGGGGGTCGAGTATCAGGAGATATCCATAGAACCCGTTTTCAAAACCTTCCTTGCCGCCCTCGAGGCCAGCTTCGCCGGCCTGGCGGCGGATACCACCGAGGAGAACATTCAGGCGCGCTGTCGTGGCGTGATATTGATGGCGCTATCCAACAAGAAGGGCAGGATAGTGCTGACCACCGGCAACAAGAGCGAGATGTCCGTTGGCTATGCGACCCTGTACGGCGATATGGCCGGCGGCTTCGCGCCGATCAAGGATGTGCCGAAACTGCTGGTCTACCGGCTGGCGGACTACCGCAACAGCCTCGGCGGCGTCATACCGCGACGGGTATTGGAACGGGCGCCGTCCGCCGAGCTGGCGCCGGATCAGAGGGATGAAGACAGCCTGCCGCCGTATACCGTGCTCGACCCGATACTGGAGCGCTACATCGAGCAGGACAGGAGTATCGAGCAGATCGTCGCCGACGGGTTCGACGCCGATGTGGTGCTGCGGGTTGTCCGCATGGTGGACCGCAATGAATACAAGCGCCGCCAGGCGCCACCCGGAATACGCATTTCCCGGCGCGCCTTCGGGCGTGACCGGCGTTACCCGATTACCTCGGGATATACCAGCTAGTGGCCTCCATAAAGAAATAAACTCACCGCAAAGACGCCAAGAACGCAAAGTGTTTAATTGTTTTCGTTGAAATATTTCTCTGCGTCCTTTGCGTCTTTGCGGTGAGTACGGTGTTTATGGATGAACACTAGCTAAAGCCAGCCGAACAGACCTTTTTTATGCTTCGGATCGAGCCCCTGCGACAGGGCGGGAATGTCGGGATTGTCGGGGTAGTTCAGACGCAGTACGCGCAGGGCGTCATCCGCGAGTTCATTCATCCCGAGCTTGCGGTAGGCGCGCACCATGATGATCAGCGCATCGGGTATCGAGGTCGTGCGCTGATAGTTCTCGACGACGTATTCGGCGCGGTTGGCGGCGGCGATATAAGCGCTACGGCGCATGTAATAGTCTGCTACGTGCATTTCATAAAGCGCCATGTTATTGCGCAGGTGTATCAGGCGCTGCGCCGAGTCGCCGGCATATTTGCTGTTGGGAAAGTTCTTGACCAGTTGATAGAAGTCGTCGTAGGCCTGGTGCATGATTGTGGTGTCGCGTTGCGATGGGTCCTGGGGCAGGACACGGTCTATGAACGTCTTGCCGCGGTTGTAATTGGTTAGCCCCATGATGTACCAGGCATAATCGACATTCGGGTGACGCGGGTTCATCTTGATGAAGTGCTGGGCCGTGGAAATGGCGGATTCGGGTTCCTCGTATTTGTAATAGGCGTAGGCGATCTCCAGTTCGGCCTGTTGGGCGTACGTCCCGAACGGGTAACGCGCTTCGAGTTTTTCGAAATAGTCGATGGCCTCTTTATAATCCTTGTCATTCAGGGACTCTTTGGCCGCGGAATAGAGCTGGCTTGCCGACCAGTCCTTGGTCTTGTCCACCTGTTCAGGCAACAAAGAGCAGCCGCCGGCCAGGAGCAGCAGGAGTATCGGAAAATAACTCGACAAACGCATGGGCTTAGGGTATCAGAAATAGCGTGCCCAGGTATGAACCTGCCCCGGGCAGGCCGCAGAGTATAACCCAAACCTCATCTTGTCATGTCCCAACCCATCCGGTTCTCAGTCAGCATCCCGGAACATCTCGACGGCGAGCGCCTGGACCAGGCGCTCGCGGAACTGGTGCCGGATTATTCGCGTAGCCGTCTTCAGCAATGGATACGGGACGGGCAGGTGACGCTGGAGAGCCGGGTCCCAAAGGTCAGAGAGCGCGTACACGGCGGTGATACGGTCCGCATCGATGCCGAGATCACCGCTGAGATCGTCGACGCGCCCGAAGCGATACCGCTCGATCTGATCCATGAAGACGAGGAGTTGCTGGTGATCAACAAGCCCCCCGGGCTGGTGGTGCACCCCGCGGCCGGCAACCCGGACGGGACGTTGCTGAACGCCCTGTTGCACCATGACCCCGGACTGGCGGCGCTGCCGCGCGCGGGGATCGTGCACCGTCTCGACAAGGACACCAGTGGCCTGATGGTCGTGGCGCGCACGCTTTGCGCCCACAACAAACTGGTCGAAGCACTGCAGGCGCGTCGCATCAGGCGGGAGTACCTGGCCGTGGTGAATGGCGTGTTGACCGCCGGCGGCCGGATCGATGCGCCGATCGGCAGACATCCGGTTGATCGCAAGCGCATGGCCGTGGTGACGGGCGGCAGGGAGGCGATCACCCATTACCGCGTGGTGGCGCGCTTCCGCGCCCACACGCTGGTGCGGGTGCGCCTCGAAACCGGCCGCACCCACCAGATCCGGGTTCATTTGGCGCATCTACACAGTCCCGTCCTCGGCGATCCGGTCTACGGCGGGCGGCTGCGCCTGCCGCGCGGCGCCGGCGATGTCCTGAAGAACGTGTTACACGACTTCAGGCGTCAGGCGCTGCATGCGCAGCTTCTGGAACTCGTGCATCCCAAAAGCGGAGAACAGATGGCGTGGCAGGCGCCGTTGCCGCCCGATATGGAATTACTCGTTGCTGCCCTGCGCGCCGATGCCCGGCGCGAGGGCGACTCGATTGAGTAATGCCTGGATCATTCCCGAGTGGCCGGCGCCGGAGCGGGTCCGCGCCGTGTCCACGACGCGTGCTGGCGGGGTCAGCCGGCCGCCCTATGCCTCCCTCAATCTGGCCGCTCACGTGGGGGATGATGCCGATGCGGTGGCGGCAAACCGCCTGCATCTGGGGCGCGCGCTGCGGCTTCCTTTGATGCCGGCGTGGCTCACGCAAGTGCATGGCACGCAGGTGGTGGATGCCGCCGGGGTCGATACTCCGGTCATGGCCGATGCCGCTTATGCCCTCGAGCCGGGTGTGGTCTGCGCCGTGCTGACCGCCGATTGTCTGCCGGTGTTGTTGTGTGATCGTGGCGGGCGCGCCGTCGCGGCGGCGCATGCCGGATGGCGCGGCCTGGCGGCCGGGGTGATCGAGCAGACCGTCGCCGCCCTGCCGGTGCCGGGCGGCGAGCTGATGGCCTGGCTGGGACCGGCCATCGGCGCGCAGGCCTACGTGGTGGGTGATGAAGTCCGCGCGACGTTCGTCACGCACGATCCGGCGGCAGAGGCGGCATTCCGGCCTGCAGCGGCCGGGGGCTGGCATGCCGATCTGTACCATCTCGCCCGGCAACGCCTGCAGAGCCATGGGGTCAGCGCGGTCTATGGGGGCGGATTCTGCACCTTTGAGGACCCGGTGCGCTTTTACTCCTACCGCCGGGAGGGAGTCACCGGCCGCATGGCGACGCTGATCTGGCTGCAGGATATATGAGGTACTGTTACCGTCAGGTATCATGACCGACCGCAAGTGAACCCGGGATAACCGCATGCCGCTGATCGTTTGGATCGTGTTGTTCTGCCTGGTCGGCGGCGTGCTGAGCGTGCTGGCGGCGGCGGTGTTTTTGGTCCTCAAGGAGCCGCTGCGCAACCGGGTGCTGCCGCACCTGATCAGCTTCGCGACCGGCGCCCTGCTGGGGGCGGCCTTCATGGGGCTGCTGCCGCATGCGCTCGAGTCACCGGGCATAACCGATACCCACCTCATACCCATGACGGTACTGTTCGGCCTGCTGGGGTTCTTCCTGCTGGAGAAAATGGTGATATGGCGGCATTGCCATGCCGATCAATGTGAAGTCCATACACCCGGTGAAATCCACATCCACGCAGAGAATGGCCGCCAGCGTTCCGCCGGTACCTTGATACTGATTGGGGACGGTCTGCATAACTTTCTCGACGGCGTGCTGATTGCCGGCGCCTTTCTCACGGACGTTCACCTGGGCATCGTGACCAGCCTGGCCGTGGCGGCCCACGAAATTCCCCAGGAGGTGGGCGACTTCGCGCTGCTCCTGCACAGCGGTTACCGGCGCGGGAGCGCGTTGTTCTACAATGTTCTGTCCAGCCTGACCACCGTGATCGGTGGCCTGCTGGCCTTTTATGCCCTGTAGGACCTGCAAGCCGTCTTGCCCTACGTGCTGGCCGTCGCCGCGTCGAGTTTTATCTACATCGCGGTGGCGGATCTCATCCCCACGCTGCACCAGCGTGTCGAGGTCTCATGCAACATTTCAGCAGATCATACTGATCGCGGCCGGCGTCATGGTGATCTATTTTACCCATTCGACGCTGCACTGATCCCAGCCCACCGCGGATGTCGACGGGCATATGTGGTCGGCGTAATTGCGGCGGGTCTTGAAACCGGTGGATTCACCCCCAATAAACAGGGTAATAACCTGCATCAGCGGAGACACAACCCATGCGCATGGACAAGATGACAAGCAAGTTCCAACTGGCGCTGGCGGATGCCCAGAGCCTGGCCGTCGGGCGCGATCACCAGTTCATCGAACCGGCGCACCTGATGATCGCCCTGCTCGACCAGCAGGGCGGCACCGTGCGCCATCTCCTGGCGCAGGCCGACGTCAACGTCAACCTGTTCCGCTCCCGGCTGGGCGAGTTGCTGGACAGGATGCCCCAGGTCCAGGGCACGGCCGGCGAGGTGCATGTCTCCAATGAACTGGGCCGGCTGCTGAATGTCACCGACAAGCTCGCCCAGCAACGCAAGGACAGCTACATCTCCAGTGAACTCTTCATCCTGGCGGCGCTCGAGGACAAGGGCAGCGTGGGTGAATTGCTGCGCAAGGCCGGCGCCAGCCGGAGCCTCATCGAGCAGGCCATCGACAAGCTCCGGGGCGGCCAGCAGGTGGATGATCCGAATGCGGAAGACCAGCGCAAGGCGCTGGAAAAATACACCATCGACCTGACCGAACGCGCCGAGCAGGGCAAGCTCGACCCGGTGATCGGGCGCGACGACGAGATTCGCCGCACCATCCAGGTATTGCAGCGGCGCACCAAGAACAACCCGGTGCTGATCGGCGAACCCGGCGTCGGCAAGACCGCCATCGTCGAGGGCCTGGCCCAGCGCATCATCAATGGGGAGGTCCCCGAAGGGCTGAAGGGCAAGCGGCTGCTGTCGCTGGACATGGGCGCGCTGATCGCGGGCGCCAAGTTCCGGGGCGAATTCGAGGAGCGCCTGAAGGCCGTCCTGAACGATCTGGCCAAGCAGGAGGGCCAGATCATCCTGTTCATCGACGAACTGCACACCATGGTCGGCGCCGGCAAGGCCGAGGGCGCGATGGATGCCGGCAACATGCTGAAGCCGGCGCTGGCGCGGGGCGAACTGCACTGCGTCGGCGCGACCACGCTGGATGAATACCGCAAGTACGTGGAGAAGGATGCCGCGCTGGAGCGCCGCTTCCAGAAGGTGCTGGTGGACGAACCCACGGTGGAGGACACCATCGCCATCCTGCGCGGGCTCAAGGAGCGCTACGAGGTGCATCACGGCGTGGAGATCACCGACCCGGCGATCGTCGCGGCCGCCACGCTGTCCCACCGCTACATCACCGACCGCCAGTTGCCCGACAAGGCCATCGATCTGGTGGACGAGGCGGCCAGCCGCATCCGCATGGAAATCGACTCCAAGCCGGAGGCCATGGACCGGCTGGAGCGGCGTCTGATCCAGCTCAAGATCGAGCGCGAGGCGCTCAAGAAGGAATCCGACGAGGCTTCCCGCAAACGGCTCGAGGCCCTGCAGAACGAGATCAATGCACTGCAGCGGGAATTTTCCGACCTGGAGGAAATCTGGAAATCCGAGAAGGCGGCGGTGCAGGGCGCGCATCACCTCAAGGAGGAACTGGAACGGGCGCGCCTGGAGCTGGAAACCGCGCACCGCGCCGGCGACCTGACGCGCGCATCGGAGCTGCAGTACGGGCGCATCCCGGAACTGGTGAAACAGCTCGCGGCGGCGGACAAGGCCCAGATGCAGGACATGCAACTGCTGCGCAACAAGGTCACCGATGAAGAGATCGCCGAGGTGGTTTCCAAGTGGACCGGCATCCCGGTGTCCAAGATGCTGGAAGGCGAACGCGAGAAGCTGCTGCGCATGGAAGAGGCGCTGCGCCGGCGCGTGGTCGGCCAGGACGAGGCGGTCACCGTGGTGTCCAACGCCATCCGGCGCACGCGCGCCGGCCTGTCCGATCCCAACCGGCCGAACGGCTCGTTCCTGTTCCTCGGCCCGACCGGCGTCGGCAAGACCGAGTTGACCAAGGCGCTGGCCAATTTCCTCTTCGATACCGACGAGGCCATGGTGCGCATCGACATGTCCGAGTTCATGGAAAAGCATTCCGTCGCCCGGCTGATCGGCGCGCCGCCCGGCTATGTCGGCTACGAGGAGGGCGGTTATCTCACCGAGGCGGTGCGGCGCAAACCCTATTCGGTCATCCTGCTCGACGAAGTGGAGAAGGCGCACCCGGATGTCTTCAACGTCCTGCTGCAGGTGCTGGATGACGGCCGCCTGACCGACGGCCAGGGCCGCACCGTGGATTTCCGCAACACGGTGATCGTGATGACCTCCAACCTCGGCAGCCAGATGATCCAGGAGATGGTGGGCGAAGCGCAGGGACGCGCGAGTGCCGCGGGAGGCACGACGCCGGGAGCGACCGAAGCGCAGGGACGCGCGAGTGCCGCGGGAGGCACGACGGCCGGGAGCGGCCGAGGAAAATTACGCGGCGATGAAAGCCGCGGTGATGGAAGTGGTCGGCAGCCACTTCCGGCCGGAGTTCATCAACCGCATCGACGATGTCGTCGTGTTCCACCCGCTGGGACGCGAACAAATACGCTCCATCGCCAATCTGCAGATCGACATCCTGCGGGCCCGTCTGCGGGAACGCGATATCGGCCTGGCGCTGACGGAGGCCGCGCTGGATCGACTGGGTGAAGCCGGCTTCGACCCGGTGTACGGGGCAAGACCCCTGAAACGCGCCATCCAGAACCAGCTGGAAAATCCGCTGGCGCAGGAGATCCTGGCCGGCCGGTTCGGGCCCGGTGACCTGATACGTGTGGATGTGGAGCAGAACCGGCTGGTATTCACGTCAGGGACGACCGAGGCGTCGGTTGCCTGAGGCAGGTCACCGAAGCCCACGGCATACGAAGTTGCCTGGCTCACCTCGCAAACGCGCTACGTTGCAAGCCTCTGCGGTAAGTCCTGCAGTGAATACCGTTGCGGCCGCGAGCGTGACGTCACGCGGTGATACCGGTGTTTACCACTGGTGCGCATGCGTTCTCTGACCACATCGCGTGGTCAGACTCTGAGCAGCAGCCTGTCGAGTGCATCCTGTGGCAACAGCCGCTTCAACACGCCGAACAAATAGGTGGGGAAGGTGACGTAGTAACGCGCCCGGGGACGGCGGCTTTCCAGTGCGTGGATGACCTTTTTCAACACGGCTTCCGGTGGCAGGGTAAACGGCGCGACCGGTCCCGCCTTGATCAAACGTTCCTCCAGTTTCCTGTAGTGACTGCGATGGACGCTCTTTTGCGGATCGATATGGCGTTTGTAGGCGGCAAAGGCATTGGACCGGAAATGGCTTTCGATCGGCCCCGGTTCGAGCAGCGAGACATGGATGCCGCTGCCGCGCAATTCCAGTCGCAGGGTGTCGGTGAGTCCTTCCAGCGCATGTTTGCTGGCGGTGTAGGCGCCGCGAAACGGCAGGGCGACAAAACCCAGCAGCGAACTATTGTGGATGATGCGCCCGTAGCCCTGCCGGCGCATCACGGGCAATACCCGGTTGGTCAGCTCATGCCAGCCGAACAGGTTGGTTTCGAATTGCAGTCGCAGCACCTCGCGTGACAGGTCCTCGACCGCGCCGGGCTGCCCATAGGCGCCGTTGTTGAACAGGGCATAGAGGCGTCCGTCGGTGCGCGCCAGGATTTCGCCAACAGCCGCGGCGATTGAACCGGAATCCGTCAGATCCAGTTGCAGGCTTTCCAGCCCTTCCGCTTCCAGGGATTCAACATCCTCCCGCTTGCGGGCGGTGGCGAATACCCGGTAACCGCGCGTCTTCAGGGCGCAGGCCACGCATCGGCCTATGCCGGAAGAACAGCCGGTTATCAGGATCGTTCGTGTGTCCATTGCATTAGCCTAAGTCATTGTGAATCTAAAGGATGTCCATTGGCCGGGAAGTCTGGCCGGTCGCTGTGCCGCTGTCAAAATCACCCGGTAATATTCGGTTAGTTGCGATAAGTGCTTGTATCGGCGTCCGCTATTTCTTAGTATCGCCGTGCTTGCAAGATTCATTTGAGCATCACAACAAAAGACAGGAGGAGTCGAGGTGATAAAGAGTCGATTCATTGCCGCATTGGGATGTGTCCTGCTGGCGGCGGTTTCACAAGGTACGAGCGCCAAGGGGTTCAACTATTCCTACGCCGAACTCGGCTATACAAACATCAACTCCGATCCGATGGATGCCTCCGGCGCCACGACGGAGCTGTCCATCGCCGCGGGTGATTATGTTCATGTAAAAGGCGGATATTCCCGACTCTGGGTCGATAATGTGAAAGGCAGTAGCAACGATAATATCGATATCGATTCCTTCAGGATCGGGATGGGCGGCAATTATTCGGTCCATGAAAAAGTTGATTTAACCGGCACCGTCAGCTTTGTCGACAATGAAAACTCGGGCAATAACAATAACAGCGAAAGAGGTTATGAGATGGAATTCGGCGGCCGCGTTCAGGCGCTGCAGAAGCTGGAAATGACTCCCTCCATCGTGCGGGTGCATACCGATAACTACGAAGATACCGGTTACAGCCTCGGCCTGGTCTACGCCCTGAACAAACAGTACTCGCTGCGGACACGGGTGCGCAGGTTCAGCGACAATGATGTGACCGACTTCTTCGCTGGCGTGCGGCTGAATTTCTGAGCCAGTTAGTCACTGCCGCCTCCGGGAACCCGCCTGTTGGTGGGTTCCTGCGTTGTGGTCCGGGAAATCACGGCTAGCTACACCAGCATCGCGGCGGCCGCCTCCGCCGGAAGTTCGTACCGCTTTTCCTCCTGTTGCAACGCCCACAACCTGGCATAAAAACCCTTGTGATCGAGCAGGGACTGATGGGTCCCCTGCTCGACGATCCGGCCGCCGTCCATGACCAGAATGTGGTCGGCATCCACGATGGTGGACAGCCGATGGGCGATGGCCAGCGTGGTGTGGTGGGCGGCGACCTGGCGCAGGGCATCCAGGATCTGCTGTTCGGAATGGGAATCCAGGCTGGAGGTGGCTTCGTCGAATAACAGTATCTTCGGATTTTTCAGGATGGCGCGGGCGATGGCGACGCGCTGCTTCTCCCCGCCGGAGAGTTTCAACCCGCGTTCCCCGACCACGGTGGCGTAGTCCCGGGGCAGGGACATGATGAACGCGTGAATGTTCGCCAGCCGTGCGGCCTGCTCGACTTCGGCGCGCTCCGCCCCGGGCCTGGCGTAGGCGATGTTGTAGTACAGGGTGTCGTTGAACAACACCGTGTCCTGGGGAACGATGCCGATGGCGCTGCCGCAGGCTTTCCTGGGTGACCGCGCGGATATCCGTGTCATTGATGAGAATGCGCCCGGCGGAGACGTCGTAGAAGCGGAACAACAGCCGCGCCAGGGTGGATTTGCCGGCGCCGCTGGGACCGACCACCGCGATTTTCTGACCGGGATGTATGGTGAAACTGACGCCATGCAGGATCGGCCGATCCTGCTCGTAGGCGAAGGAGACGTGTTCAAAGCGGACTTCCGCCGCCCCGACGTCGAGTTCCCGGGCGCCGGGCCGGTTGGTGATCTCGGGTTCGCGCTCGAGCACGGCGAACATCAGTTGCATGTCGGCCAGGGCGTGTTTGAGCTGACTGTAGACGACGCCGAGGAAATTCAGCGGAATGAACAGTTGCAGCAGAAAGGCATTGACCAGCACCAGATCCCCCAGCGTCATCGTGCCGGCCACCACGCCGCGGGCGGCCAGGATCATGATCAGGGTGACGCCGATGGCGATGATGGCGGACTGGCCGAAATTGAGCGCCGACAGGGAAGTCTGGCTCTTGACCGCCGCCGCCTCCCAGCCGCGCAGGGAATCATCGTAGCGCCTGAGTTCATAGGCTTCATTGCCGAAGTACTTGACGGTCTCGTAGTTCAGCAGGCTGTCGATGGCCTGGCTGCTGGCCTTGGAGTCCAGCGTATTCATGGTGACCCGGTACTGCATGCGCCATTCCGTGATTTTCATGGTGAACACGATATAGATAATCACCGCGGCGACGGTGATGAGCGTGAACCAGACGTCATAGCGGAACAGCAGGATGCCGGCGATCATGAGAATTTCCACCAGCGTGGGCAGCAGGTTGAACACCATGTAGTTGAGCAGCGAACTGACGCTGCTCGTGCCCCGCTCGATGTCGCGCGACAAGCCACCCGTCTTGCGTTCCAGGTGAAAGCGCAGGGAGAGTTTGTGCAGATGCTCCAGTGCCTTGAGCGACACGCTGCGGGTTGCGCCGTGGCGCACCCGGGCAAATACCGAGTCGCGCAATTCGTTGAACAGGGAACTTGCGAGTTTAAGTACCCCGTAGAGGATCAGCAGGAGGAGCGGCAGCACCAGTGACTTTACCCCGGCGGCATCGAGATGATCGACGATGTGTTTGAGCACCAGCGGGATCCCGACGTTGGCGATCTTGGACAGTACCAGGAAAAGCAGAGCGAGCAGCACCCGGCCCCGGTACCTCCACAGGAACGGCGCCAGCAGGCGCAGCGTTTCCCTGTCCGCGCCGGCGCTGCCGGGAAGGGTGGTTGGGTGAGTATGCATGTGCTGTCGGATGAATTCCTGACCGGCCGTGCGATGCGCTATTGTCACAGAATCACGCCGCCCGCGGAACCTTGCGCAAACCCTTTGTCTGTTGTGTTTACCCGGACCGCGGGGCGTAGACACCGGTCCCGGCCGGGGCGCTATAATACTACCGCTTGTTGCCAGGGTCGCTGGCGGCAAGGTGGAATCACCGGACGGATGTACCTGACATGCCTATCTATGAATATCGTTGCGAAGCCTGCGGGCACTATCTGGAAACACTGCAGAAGATCACTGATCCGCCCTTGACGGACTGCCATAAATGCGGCAAACCCGCCATGAAAAAACTGGTTTCCGCCTCGGCCTTCCGGCTGAAGGGCGGCGGCTGGTATGAAACCGATTTCAAGACCGGCGGCAAGAAGAATGTCGTCGGGTCGGACAGCAAGGACGGCGCCGCCGCCGGCACCGGCACACCGAAGGGCGGCGACACGACCTCAGGCACCGGCACACCGAAAGGCGCGGATACGACCTCAGGCGGCGCCTCCAGCAAGGAAACCGCCGGCAGTTGAGGCCGGCAACCGGGGTCCGGTGCCGTATTGCGCCGGCTGCGGCGACCTCGTACCATGCCGCGTTCGCCCCTGAAACTCACAGGAATTCCATTGCATGCGCAGCATCTATTGTGGCGAGCTGAACACCACGCACCTCGAGCGGGAAGTCACGCTGTGTGGCTGGGTGCACCGTCGGCGTGACCATGGCGGCGTTATTTTCGTGGATCTGCGCGATCATACCGGCCTGGTGCAAGTGGTGTTCGATCCGGATACGCCGGAAGTCTTCGCGACCGCGGAACGCCTGCGCAATGAATACGTTCTGCAGGTGCGGGGGCGAGTGAGAAACCGGCCCGAGGGGACGGTCAACACGGATTTGCCGACCGGCGCAGATCGAGGTGCTGGGTCAGGCGCTTGCCGTGTTGAATGCCGCGGACACGCCGCCTTTCCAACTGGATGAAGAGGGTGTGCAGGACGAGACCCGGCTGCGCTACCGCTACATCGACCTGCGGCGGCCGGAGATGCAGGAAAAACTGCGGCTGCGCGCCCGGATCACGCGCACCCTGCGCGCCTTTCTGGACAGTCACGGCTTCGTCGATGTCGAGACCCCGATATTGACGCGCTCCACCCCCGAGGGCGCGCGTGACTATCTGGTGCCGAGTCGCACCCATGCCGGCGCGTTCTTCGCCCTGCCGCAGTCGCCGCAACTGTTCAAACAGTTGCTGATGATGGGAGGTCTGGACCGCTACTACCAGATGGCGCGCTGTTTCCGCGACGAGGACCTGCGGGCGGACCGCCAGCCGGAGTTCACCCAGCTCGACATCGAGACCGCGTTCATGGATGAACATGCCATCACCTCCCTGATGGAGACCATGATCCGCGAGCTGTTTGCCGAGGTGCTGGGCGTCAGCCTTCCGGATCCCTTCCCGCGCCTGACCTACGCCGAGGCCATGGCGCGTTTCGGCACCGATCGCCCCGACCTGCGCATCCCGCTGGAGCTGATCGACCTGGGCGATGTCATGAAGGGCGTCGAATTCAAGGTGTTCTCCGGCCCCGCCAATGACCCGCGGGGGCGCGTCGCGGCCCTGCGCGTCCCGGGGGGCAATGCGATCAGCCGCAAGGACATCGATGAGTACACCCACTACGTCGGCAAGTACGGCGCCAGGGGTCTGGCCTATATCAAGGTCAACGATGTCGGCGCCGGGCGCGATGGGCTACAGTCGCCGATACTGAAGTTCCTGCCCGATGCGGTGGTCGCGGCCATCGTGGCGCGCACCGGCGTCGTGGACGGCGACCTGATTTTCTTCGGCGCGGACCGTGCCGGCATCGTCAACGAGTCGCTGGGCGCCTTGCGCGTCAAGCTGGGGCATGATCTGGGATGCTGACGGGTGACTGGAAGCCCTTGTGGGTGGTCGACTTCCCCATGTTCGAATGGGATGAGAAGACCAGCCGCTGGATGGCCCTGCATCATCCCTTCACGGCGCCGAATTTCGATGACCCCGTGCGGCTGGCCGAACATCCCGCGACCTGCCTGTCCAGGGCCTACGATATGGTGCTGAACGGGACGGAGCTTGGCGGCGGATCGATCCGTATCCACCGCGGCGACATCCAGCAGGTGGTGTTCAAGCTGCTCGGCATCGGCGATGAAGAAGCCCGCGACAAGTTTGGATTCCTGCTGGATGCGCTCAGGTATGGCTGTCCGCCGCATGGCGGCATCGCCTTCGGCCTCGACCGTTTGGTGATGCTGATGACCGGCGCCGCCTCGATCCGGGAAGTGATGGCGTTTCCCAAGACCCAGACGGCCGCCTGTCCTCTGACCCAGGCGCCCGTCGCCCGTGGCCGCCGGTCAACTGATCGAACTGGGCATCCACTTGCACAAGCCGCCGACGCTTGAGAGCTGACCGGCTGCGTTCTGCATGACCAGTTTGAATTTATGGCCACGGGTCGCTTCCGGCCTCCTGCCTCACGCGACACTTGTACATCCCTGTACGTCGAATCCACGGGAAAGTGTAAAAGTGAGAAGTGAGAAGTGAATAACCCGCTCGGGCGCGGGTGCAGGGACAATTTCATTCCCTCCGTGTCCGGGCAGTGAGGACGTTCTGGAACCTCCGCAATACAAACGGCCCGAATCGGTCTTGGTCATCGTCTACACCACGATGGGCGAGGTCCTGATGCTGCAAAGGCAGGACCCGCCGATTTCTGGCAGTCGGTCACGGGATCACTGGACTGGGGCGAGAACGCCGCCGCAGGCCGCACGACGCGAACTCCGGGAGGAAACCGGCATTGATGCGGCGCCGGTCGACTGCCGGACATCGATCCGCTTTACCCTTCATCCCGCCTGGCGCGCGCGCTACGCGCCCGATGCCGCGACCAACCTTGAACATGTATTCCGGGTCGAATGCGCAGCCGACCGGCGGTGAGGCTGAATCCGCACGAACACCGCTCCTATCGCTGGCTGTCGCGCGCGGCGGCCGCCGGGCTGGCCGCTTCCTGGTCCAACCGGGAAGCGCTGCTGCGGTTTGTACCAATCCACTGATGCAGTATCCCTTGCCGCCGCGTCGTCCCTGCATGAAACCGGATAACGCGACAGTGCCCGAAACCGTCGTACTCGTTCACGGTATCCTGGATGAGCAGGCTGGAACTGGTGCTGCTGGCGCGGCGGCTGCGCCGTTGCGGCTACCGGCCGCGGCTGTTCAACTACCGGTCCCTGCGCCGGACGTCCGGGACAATGCCCGCGCCTGCCCACAGGGTACGGCAAATCCTGCGGGACCAGTTTGCATCTGGTCGGCCACAGTCTGGGCGGTGTGGTGATCCTGCACGCCTTGCAAACGAGCCTGGCCTGACCACCGGGACGCATCGTGCTGCTGGGCAGCCGGCCGGGGGCAGCGCCGTCGCCCAGCGTCTGCAGCGCCGGTGATTGCGCTGGCTGATCGGTCGCAGCTGCGAACAGGGCCTGCTGGGCGGCGACCTCAGTGGGCGCAGATGGCAGTCGCTGGGTGTGATCGCCGGTCGCATCCCGCTGGGTATCGGGCGGCTGATGGGCGGCTGAGCGGGGTGAACGTCGGCGTGGTGAACTCATGAAACACGGATTGAGGGCGCGCGGCCAGCTCATCGCGGATACCACGCACGTGGGGGGCTCGTCTCCAGGCGGGTTGCCGATGCGTGCTGAGTACCACGCACACCGGCCTGGTGCTTGTCCAGAAGCGGTTGGCTGACCAGGTCTGTTATTTCCTGCCGGAAACATAGCGCTGCTTCGAAGACCCGCTGCGGCAAGCCCGCTCCTACGGGTGATCGCGACCAGGCGCCTTTCCCGTAGGTCACGTGGGTGCGCGGTTGTCTGTGTGGTAATCGCGCGGCGCGCCGGCTATAACTCGCCATCCGGGCGGTGCTAAAATGCGCCCATTGCACGTGATGAGGTGAGGCAAACATGGCAGGACACAGTAAATGGGCCAATATCCAACACCGTAAAAATGCCCAGGATGCCAAACGCGGCAAGCTGTTTACCAAGCTGATTCGTGAAATTACCGTGGCGGCGCGCGCGGGGGATCCGGACCCGGCGTCCAACCCGCGGCTGCGCCTCGCGGTGGACAAGGCCCTCACGGCCAACATGACCAAGGACACCATCGAGCGCGCCATCAAGCGCGGTGCGGGCGCCCAGGAAGGCGAGCATTTCGAGGAAATCCGTTACGAGGGTTACGGCCCGGGCGGCATTGCCGTCATGGTCGATTGCCTGACCGATAACCGCAACCGTACCGTGGCGGAGGTGCGCCATGCCTTCACCAAGGCGGGCGGCAACCTCGGCACCGGCGGTTCGGTCGCCTACCAGTTCGCCAAGGCCGGGGTGCTGAGCTATCCGCCCGGCAGCGATGAAGACCGGATTATGGAGGTCGCGCTCGAGGCCGGCGCGCAGGACGTCATCACCTATGACGATGGTTCCATCGATGTCCTGACCGATCCGGAACAGTTCGTTGCGGTCCGGGACGCCATGTCGGCCGCCGGGCTGGAAACCGGTCAGGCCGAAGTGACGATGCGCTCGGCCAACTCGACTACCCTGGAACTGGAGGACGCGGAAAAGATGGTGCGCCTGCTGGAAACGCTGGAAGAGCTCGACGACGTGCAGAACGTCTACTCCAATGCGGACATCCCCGAGGACATCCTGGCGCAACTGGGCTAATCCGGAAATTCACCGAGTCATGTACCGCAAAGACGCAAAGTCGCAAAGTTGATTAAGGAATCTCAAGTTGATTCGTCATTGCGAGGAACGAAGTGACGAAGCAATCTCCAAGCGAGCGGATATCAACCTTGCAGATTGCCGCGCTGAGCTTGCAATGACAAATACATTCAGTTAATCAGAGCTTGCTTAATTGATTTTGTTAAAGAATTTCTTTGCGAACTTTGCGTCTTTGCGGTGAAAAAACCGGTTCAACGAGAGGCATGAGAAAATAGTTTGGTGATGATTTTCAACAGAGCGCCACAAACGGGCGATCGGGCCGCATGACCCGGATCATCGGCATCGATCCCGGGTCGTGCGTCACCGGCTACGGGATCATCGACCAGGACGGTCAGCGGATCCGTTACGTGGCGAGCGGCTGTATCCGTATCCAGGGCGATGCGCTCGCCGCCCGGCTGGGGATGATCTTCGAAGGGGTAAGCCGGATTATCGATGACTACCGGCCGGAGGAAATGGCGATCGAACGGGTGTTCATGAACAAGAACGCGGATTCCGCCCTGAAACTGGGCCAAGCCCGGGGCGCCGCGATCTGTGCCGGCGTCACCCGCACGGTGCCGGTCGATGAATACGCCGCCCGGGAGATCAAGCAGGCCGTGGTAGGCAAGGGCGGCGCGAGCAAGGAACAGGTCCAGCACATGATCTGCGTGTTGCTCGCACTCGGCAAGCGGCCGCCGAGCGACGCCGCCGATGCCCTGGCCGTGGCGATTTGCCATGGCCACATCCGCCAGACACGCCAGCGCATCGCCGCCCTGCGCTCTTGCGCAGGGGGGCCCGCCGCATGATCGGGTTGCTGCGCGGCAGGATCCTCTACAAGCAGCCGCCGCACCTGCTGCTCGACGTGCAGGGCGTCGGCTACGAACTGGAAGCGACCCTCACGACATTCCATGAACTGCCGGCCACGGGTTCCGAGGCGACGCTCCATACCCACCTGGTCGTGCGCGAGGATGCCCACGTGCTGTACGGTTTTGCAAAGGTCATGGACCGGGATCTGTTCCGACATCTGCTGCGCGTCAATGGCGTCGGCGCCAAGCTGGCGCTGGCGATTCTTTCCGGCATGGATGCCGCCACCTTTGCGTGCTGCATCCAGGCCGCGGATATTGCGACGCTGGTGCGCCTGCCGGGGGTGGGCCGGAAGACGGCCGAGCGGCTCGTCATGGAAATGCGCGACCGGCTGGACGCCATGGCCGTGACCAGGCCGTCAGGCCAGGCGGCCGGAGGCGCCGTCCGTGCGCCGGCCACTCCCCTGGAGGATGCGGTCACGGCCCTCATCGGGCTGGGTTACAAGCCACAGGAGGCCAGCCGCATGGTGCGCGCCATCGACACCGCGGAATTGTCCTCCGAGGAGATCATACGCACGGCCTTGCAGGCCAGCGTTCAATAGCTTGATTCGGGCCGCGGGAGAGCCGACACTTAGCGCCTATGATCGAAGCCGACCGCCTGGTTACCCCGCAAGGCACGCAGGATGATGAGATCCTCGACCGCAGCGTTCGCCCGCAATCGCTGCAGGACTACGTGGGTCAGCCGCAGGTATCTGAACAGATGGACATTTTCATCAGGGCGGCGCGTCGGCGGGGCGAGGCGCTGGACCACACCCTGATCTTCGGCCCGCCGGGCCTGGGCAAGACCACGCTGGCGCATATCATCGCCAACGAGATGGGTGTCCACCTGCGCCATACCGCCGGGCCGGTGCTGGAGCGCCCCGGGGATCTCGCCGCCCTGCTGACCAATCTCGAAGCCAACGATGTCCTGTTCGTGGACGAGATCCATCGGCTGAGCCCGGTGGTCGAGGAAATCCTCTATCCGGCCATGGAAGACTTCCAGCTCGATATCATGATCGGCGAGGGGCCGGCGGCGCGCTCCATCAAGCTGGATCTGCCTCCCTTCACCCTGGTTGGCGCCACCACGCGCGCCGGGTTATTGACATCGCCATTGCGTGACCGTTTCGGCATCGTGCAGCGGCTCGAGTTCTACACGACGGCGGATCTGTCGACCATCTTGCGCCGCGCCGCCGGGATACTCGGCATCGAAATCGACGCGGCCGGGGCGATGGAGCTGGCGCAGCGCTCGCGCGGCACACCGCGCATCGCCAACCGCCTGTTGCGCCGCGTGCGTGATTACGCCGAGGTCAAGGCGGACGGGCGGATCAACACCACGGTCGCCGCGCTGGCCATGGACATGCTGAATGTGGACAAGCAGGGCTTCGATGCCCAGGACCGCAAATTGCTGCTGACCATCATCGAGAAATTCGACGGCGGCCCGGTGGGCGTGGACAATCTTTCCGCCGCCATCGGGGAGGAACGCGGCACCATCGAGGATGTGCTGGAACCTTACCTGATTCAGCAGGGTTACCTCATGCGCACCCCGCGCGGGCGCATGGCGACGCGCACTGCCTACCTGCATTGCGGTCTCAAGCCGCCTGCCGCACAATCCGCAGCCGATGCGCTTGAATTATTCCCGAACGGCCGGTAGTCAGATAGCTACACGCCAGGCAGGAGACTTCCGTCGTGCCGGTGACAGTCATTGCCCGGCGGGCGCCGTCTCCAGGGAGTTCATGCGCCGGCCCGCGGTCATTGGAGGGGAACTATTTGCCGGTGACTGATTTTCAATGGACGGTACGCGTCTATTACGAGGATACAGACAGCGGCGGCGTGGTTTATTACGCCAACTATCTGCGGTTTATGGAGCGGGCACGGACGGAATGGTTGCGCAGGCTGGGTTTTGAACAGGATGCATTGATTGGGGATGAAGGGATCTTGTTTGCGGTAAGATCCGCCAGCCTGGAATACCTGCGACCCGCCCGTTTCAATGATCTGCTTGAAGTGAGCGTGCGCCTGCGGGAACGCCGCCGCGCCAGCCTGTCATTTGAACAGGTGGTCAGCCGCCACGGTGACGCCCACGGACCCCTGTGCACCGCGAGCATCCGGATCGCCTGCCTGGATGCGGCGTCTTTCAGATCCCGGCCTATCCCCGAATTTATCTTGAAGGAGATACCGCATGTCGACTGACATGTCATTTTTTCACCTGATTTCAGGCGCCAGCACCGTGGTGCAACTGGTGATGGTGTTGCTGCTGACGGTTTCGATGGTGTCCTGGACCATGATCTTCAGGCGGCGTGCCGTGCTGCGGGAGGCGCGTCTGGCCGCGGATGAATTCGAGCGCCGGTTCTGGTCCGGTGGTGATTTGGGAGCGCTGTATCGCGAGGTGTCCAAGCAGGAAGATGACGCCATTGGCATGGCCGGAATCTTTCATGCCGGGTTCAGTGAATTTGCCCGGCTGCACAAGCAGCTCGGCGTCGAACCGCGGGCCGTCGTGGAAGGCGCGCAACGGGTGATGCGCGTGGTTCTGTCACGGGAAACGGACGAACTGGAGACGCACCTCTCGTTTCTGGCCACGGTCGGCTCGACCAGTCCCTACGTCGGTCTCTTCGGCACCGTGTGGGGCATCATGAATGCGTTCCGCGGCCTGGGCAATGCGCAGCAGGCAACCCTTGCGATGGTGGCGCCCGGCATCGCGGAAGCCCTGATCGCCACGGCGATGGGCCTGTTCGCCGCCATACCGGCGGTGATTGCCTACAACCGCTATTCAAACGACGTGGAACGGCTGATCAACCGCTACGACAATTTTCTCGAGGAATTCTCGACCATCCTGCAACGCCAGGCGCACGCTTGAATGCCTGTTCCTGAAGCGCAAACTAAGGTGAGCGGAAGTGATTAACGGCACGAGGGGAATGGACTAATATGGCACGCCATCGAGTTCGCAAACGCCCCATGGCTGAAATCAACGTCGTGCCGTATATCGACGTCATGCTGGTCATGCTGGTTATCTTCATGATCACGGCGCCCTTGTTGACGCAGGGTGTCAAGGTGGACCTGCCCGAGGCGAGCGCCGAAGCCCTGCCGCCCGAGCAGCAGGAACCGCTGGTGGTCAACGTGGACGCGGCCGGGAACCTGTATCTCAATATCGCGGATGACCCGGGCAAGCCCATCAGCGGGGATGACCTCAAGCAGCGCGTGGCGGCGGTGCTGCACCGCCGGCAGGACACGAGCGTGCTGGTACGAGGCGACAAGGCGGCGGACTATGGCAGCGTGATAGCGGCCATGGTGCTGTTGCAGCAGGCCGGCGCGCCCAGCGTGGGGCTGGTTACGCGAACCCCCGGAAGGCGAATAGCGGCATCATGTGGCAGGCCATACGCGAGAATCCGCGCGCCGTGATGTACGCGGTGCTGATGCACCTGATACTGCTGGCGCTGCTGGTTTTCAGTCTCGACTGGACGCCCAAGATCAGCCGCCCCGCCGGTCAGCAGGTGCCGATACCGGCCGAGCTGGTCGATCAGCGGCAACTGGATGCCGCGGCGGAAAAGAAGCAGGCGGAGCAGCGCAAGATCGAGGAAGCCAAGCGCCAGGCGGCGCTCGAGGAGCAACGCCAGGCCGAGGAACAGCGCCAGGCCGAGGCGGCGCGCAAGCAGCAGGCAGAGCAGGCAGCGAAGCAGAAAGCCGAGCAGGCGGCCAAACAGAAAGCGGAAGCCGAACGCAAGCGCCAGGCCGAGCTGGAGGCGAAGCAGCAGGCCGAGCAGGCGGCCAAGCAGAAAGCCGAGCAGGCGGCCAAGCAGAAGGCGGAAGCCGAGCGCAAGCGTCAGGCCGATCTGGAGGCCAAGCGCAAGGCCGAGTCGGACCAGAAACGCAAGGCGGAGGAAGCGCAGCGGCGTGAGTCGGAACAGGCGCTGCAGTCGCAACTGGCCGCGGAGCAGGATCGCATGGAGGCGGGGCGCGTCCAAGGCGTCGTGAACGAATACATTGCTTATATCCAGGAACGGATTCAGCGCAGTTGGCTGCGTCCTCCGGGCAGCGCCGCGGGCCTGTCCTGCGTGGTGCAGGTCAGCCTGATTCCCGGCGGGGATGTCGCCCGCGTGGAGATCGTGCGCAGCAGCGGCGATCCGGTATTCGATCGCTCCGTCGAGACGGCCGTCTACAAGGCGTCCCCCTTGCCGCTGCCGCCGGATGCGGCCCTGTTCAAGCATTTCCGCGATCTGCGTCTGATCTTTAAACCCAACTGAACCAGGAAACCGAGAACCCGTGAAACCTTATCGACGACCCCTGTTACTCCTTCTACTGCTGCTGGCGCGGCCGGTTTACAGCGACCTTACCATCGAAATTACCAAGGGCATGGAAGGCGCGATACCCATAGCCGTGATCCCCTTCGGCGGGTCTGGTTCCGGCGGCCCGGCGCCGGAGAATGTCGCCGCGATCATCTCCTCCGACCTCAGTCGCAGCGGGCGGTTCGCGCCGCTGCCCGATAGCGAACTGGTCTCCCGGCCAACCGACATCGCCCAGGTGCAGTATCAGACCTGGCGCATGCTCAATGTCGATGACATGGTGATCGGCAAGGTCAGCGAAGCCGGAGCGCAGCAATACAATGTCCAGTTTCAACTGCTGGATGTATTTCGCAGCAACCAGCTTATCGGCTACAGCTTCCCGGCCAGCCGCGCCGACTTGCGGCGGGTGGCCCATCACATCAGTGATCTGATCTACGAGCAGCTTACCGGTGAA
Source organism: uncultured Gammaproteobacteria bacterium (assembly GCA_963773065.1). Classification (GTDB taxonomy): domain Bacteria; phylum Pseudomonadota; class Gammaproteobacteria; order UBA9214; family UBA9214; genus CAVQCA01. Next base: position 56,512 of record CAVYZN010000008.1, on the reverse strand, counting down.
AAGGGCGCCTTCAATACGCAGATCGCCTATATCACCACGGACGGATCGGGCGCGGCAAAATCCTATACTCTGCTGGTGGCCGACTCGGACGGCTATAGTCCCCAGACGATCCTGCGTTCCAACCAGCCGCTGATGTCGCCGGCGTGGTCGGCGGACGGCAGGCAGATCGCCTATGTCACCTTCGAGAAGAAGGCCGCGGAGATCTATCTGCAGGATGTCGCCTCGGGCTCCCGGCGCAAGGTGGCCTCCTTTCCGGGCATCAACGGCGCGCCCGCCTGGGCCCCGGACGGACAACGCCTGGCATTGACTCTGTCGCAGGATGGCAACCCGGAAATCTACGTCATGGACCTGAATTCCAAGGCCCTCAAGCGGCTGACCAACAGCCCCGCCATCGATACCGAACCGGTCTGGGCGCCGGATGGCAAGAGCATCGTGTTCACCTCGGACCGCGGCGGTTCCCCGCAGTTATACCGGATTGCCGCCTGCGGGTGGACAGCCGCAGCGCCTGACGTTTGACGGCAAATACAATGCCGGGGCGGATTACTCGCCGGATGGCCGTAAACTTGCTATGGTGCACGGCGAGGACGGGGCGTACCGGATCGCCGTGCTCGATCTCGATTCGGGCCTGCTGCGGGTGCTGACCGACGGGACCCTTGATGAATCTCCCAGTTTCTCGCCTAATGGCAGCATGATCATCTATGCCACCGAGGCGGGCAACCGGGGTGTGCTGTCGGCCGTGTCCACGGACGGCCGTTTTCGCCAGCGGCTGTCGCTGCAGGCGGGAAATGTCCGTGAACCGGTCTGGTCTCCCTACCAGCGGAGATAAGGATTGTTTCAACACTAGTGTGTCTTTCCAAACTCAGGAGAAAAAGCAATGAAACCTCAGATGAACAGTTTTATCGCCCTGGCGCTGGTTGCCGTGCTGGCCGGCTGCAGCACGGCCGCCAAAAAGGGCGGCGGCGCCGCGGTCGAGGATCGCAGTATGGGGGGCGGCGCGGAGACCAGCGGGGCTGCCGGTACCGGCTCGTATGCCGGCGCTTCGCTGACCGATCCGAACAGCCCCTTGTCGCGCCGCGTCATCTACTTCGAATACGACAGCGACACTATCCTGCCGGAAGACCAGGAACTGATCACCGCACACGCGGGTTATCTGTCCGCCCACCCCGAGCAGATGGTGACCCTGGAAGGGCACGCGGATGAGCGCGGTTCGCCTGAATACAACATCGGCCTGGGTGACCGGCGCGCCCAGGGTATAAAGCGCGCCCTTGAATTGCAGGGTGTCGCGGCACAGCAGATCAGCGTCGTCAGTTACGGCGAGGAAAAGCCGGCGGCCGAGGGGCATAGCGAGGCGGCCTACCGGCTGAACCGCCGTGTCGAGATCGTCTACGTCGGCTACTGACATGCGCGGCTGCGGCAACAAGGCAGTGTTCGGTGCGGCGGTGCTTGCCGCCGCGCTGGTGTCTCCGGTCCACTCGGCCAGTGATCTCTCGACCCAGGAACGGCTCGATCGCATCGAACGCCAGCTCGAGGGCCGCGGGCTGATCGATCTGCTCAACCAGCTTGAAAAGCTGCAGAGCGATGTCCAGCAGTTGCACGGCGATATCGAGGTACAGGTTCACCAACTGGAGGATATGCAGCGCCGGCAGCGTGATCTTTATCTGGATATAGACCGCCGCCTGCAGCAGTTGGAAACCGGTCAGGCTCCCGGCGCGGCGGCCTCCGCGCCCCCTGCTACCACCACGGCGGCGCCCCCGGTTGCGGCTGTTGCGGCCCCGCCGGCTCCGGCCGCTGCGGCACCCGAGGTTTCACCGCCGCCGGTTGCCGCACCGGTGCGTGCGCCGGCGGCGCCTCCCGTCAGCACGGCGGAAGAGCAGGCCGATTACGAAAAGGCGCTGGCGATACTCCGGGAGGGGCGTTATGCCGATGCGGCCACCGCCTTCAACCAGTTTCTGGCGACATACCCGGGCAGCGGATTTACCGACAATGCCTATTACTGGCTGGGCGAGACCTATTATGTCACCCGGGATTTCGATCGCGCCTTGGCGGCATTCAGCAAGCTGGTCCAGGGTTATCCGCAAAGTCCCAAGCTGCCGGGCGCGCGGCTGAAAATCGGCTACATCTATTATGAAAAGCAGGATTGGGCGGCGGCGCGCAAGGAGTTGAACGCCCTGGTCACCGGCTACCCCGGCACCACCGAGGCCCGTCTGGCGGGTGACCGTCTGCAACGCATGAACGAGAGTGGTCACTAATCGATGGGATCACCGCGGGGTCGCAATCTCCGCCATCATGCGTCTCCGTGGTGAAATTCTGGAACTATGCAGGCTGACGAAACACCACATGCCGGCAAGGATCGCCTGCGGATCACGGAAATCTTCTATTCCCTGCAGGGCGAGTCGCTCACCGCGGGGTGCCCGACGGCTTTTATCCGCCTGACGGGGTGTCCCCTGCGTTGCGGGTATTGCGATACCGGTTACGCCTTTCAAGGCGGGCGAGTGGCTGGGGCTCTCGGACATCCTGGCGCGAGTCGCCGCGTATCGGCCCCGTTATGTGACCGTGACGGGCGGTGAGCCGCTGGCGCAGAAGGACTGCCTCAAATTGCTGCGGGAGCTGTGTGATGCCGGCTATACGGTTTCACTCGAGACCAGCGGCGCCCTTGCCGTGGACGAGGTCGATCCGCGCGTGATCAAGGTCATGGACCTGAAGACGCCCGGATCGGGCGAGGTGGAACGCAACCGCTACGAGAATCTCGGCGCCCTGGGCCGGAACGACCAGGTCAAGTTCGTCATCTGTAATCGCGCGGATTACCAGTGGGCCCGCGAGATCATCGGCCACTACCAACTGGATGCGACCTGTGAAATCCTGTTCTCGCCCAGCCACGGGCAGCAGGATGCCACGGAACTGGCGGACTGGATACTCGATGACCGCCTGCCGGTGCGCCTGCAGTTGCAGTTGCACAAGCAACTGTGGGGAAATGCGCGGGGCAGGTGAACCATGGCGGACACGACAGATACTTCCTCCTGACACTGAGGGCACCACGAATTTTTCGATATAAATCGGGTGTAGGAGCGGGCTTGCCCGCGAACCTGCCGATGCTTAATCATCAGCATGTCGCGCCGGGCATGCCCGCTCCTCACGCAACACTTGAACATCCATGTTTTCCTGCGGCCGACGCTCATGGAAGAGTTCACCGGATGAGCCCGAACCAAGCCCTGTCATAGGATGCCCAAGGACCACCCAAAAGCCGTCGTACTCCTCTCGGGAGGGCTGGATTCCGCGACCGTGCTCGCGCTCGCCGTGGAGCAGGGCTATGCGTGCCATGCCCTGAGCCTCGACTATGGCCAGCGCCACCAGGCGGAACTGCGAGCGGCGCGGCGCCTCGCGCAGACCCTCGGGGCGGTGGAGCACAGGCTCATCCGTATCGGCCTCGAACAGTTCGGCGGGTCCGCCCTGACGGATATGACGATCGCCGTACCCGAGCAGCCCGCCGCCGGCATCCCCGTCACCTACGTGCCGGCGCGCAACACGGTCTTCCTGGCGCTGGCGCTGGGGTGGGCGGAAGTGCTGGGCGCGCGCGACCTGTTTATCGGGGTGAATGCGGTGGATTATTCCGGCTACCCGGACTGCCGGCCGGAGTACATCGAGGCCTTCGAGCGCCTCGCCGGTCTCGCGACCCGGGCGGGCGTCGAGGGCGCGCGCTTTCACGTGCATGCCCCCCTGATCCGGCTGAGCAAGGCCGGGATCATTCAGGAGGGCGCCCGCCTGGGCCTCGATTACAGCCTCACCGTCTCCTGCTACCAGGCCGACGCCGAGGGCCGCGCCTGCGGGGCGTGCGATTCCTGCCGCCTGCGCGCCCGGGGATTCCGCGAGGCCGGGATTCCCGACCCCACCCGCTACTACCGCCCGCCGGCGGCGGACTGATGCCCGGCTCCGGCGGGCCCCGGGGCTTGCGCTTTCGACGCAGGCCAGTATGATTCCATCCTCCCGACCGGGATTCCCGCAGCATCCGCGACAGCGCTTACCGGGTCGTTAGCTCAGTTGGTAGAGCACCGGACTTTTAATCCGATGGTCGAAGGTTCGAATCCTTCACGACCCACCATTAAATCAACTACTTAGCATTACAAACGTCCCTTTCGAAAATCTCCTTGCGTGAGTTTTGCGTGAGGCTACGAGCTGCTGAGCCTGCGCAATACCACCAGTTCGGGCCGAGTTGTTTCCTTTCTCACACACCGCGTTGGCCGCTTCTATCAGCCGCGATAATTCTGCGGCTGAATAGTGCGTGGTGATCCGTCCCGACCGGTGCCCGAGCAGGTCCTGCCGGTCTTCAAAGCTCACCCCGGCGGCGCGTAAGCGACGACCGAAGGTATGCTTGAGATCATGCACCCGGACCTGTTTCAGGCCTGCTTTCTCTCTCGCTCGCACTCCACGCACTGTTCAGCATGTCGCGCGACCGGCTTCCCCCGGAAGGTAAAAACGTGCGTGGGATGTTTCCCCCGCCGCGCTTCCACCACCGAGGCGGCGATCCGGTTCAGCACCACCAGCCGGTCATCGGCGTTCTTCACATACCGTCCCGGTATGATGAACACCGAAGTCTCGAACTCGGGAACCTTCACTTCCCATTCCCACCGCAGGCGGCAGATTTCGCCATCCCGGCAGCCGGTGTTGACGGCAAACAGCGCCATCTCGGCCAGATGCGGCGGCAAGTGCTGGAACAGCTTTGCCTGCTCCTCCCAAGAGAGCGGATAGGGCTGGCGCTTTTCCGTATCCGGCAGCAGCCGGATTTTCGGAGCGCCCGCGAGCCAGGTCAGCCCGTGCTCGTCAACCCACTCGCCTGCCGCGAGGTTCAGTATCCGCCGCACCACCTTCAAACCGTGGTTGATGGTGCCAGCCGCCGCGCCTTCCTTGCGCCGGTGCTCCACCCAGGGCTCTAAGGGTCCCCGGTGGAGCCGCTCAATCGGCTCCTGCCCGATCCAGGGCATGAGCAGCTTGATCCGTCCGATGTCGTCATCGATGCTGCGCTTTGTGCTGGTGCTCCAGTACGAACTTTGCTGCGGCCTGCTCGAACGTCCTTGACAAAGCCAATAAATGGGGCCGGATACATTTCCTGGCACAAGTGCCCAGTACTCTAAGAAATGTATCCGGCCCCTTTTCGCTTGGACCTGCGAGCTGGCAGGTTTCGCGGCCATAGCCGATGTCGATCGCGACCTTGTCGAATGGGATTACGGCCAGTACGAAGGCTGCCGCAACGCTGAGATTCGTGCGGAGCGGCCGGACTGGCAATTACTCCGGGGGGACGGCTGCCATGGCGGCGGAGACGCCGTTACTGTGGGAGGAGCAGCGGAGGAGGCTTGGAAGGGGTTCGATGGGTTGCCCATGAGCTACCCGTGGACTTCTGGGAAAAGGGCGTCTATTCTTTTTTTACGCTATGAATACATTTGCTAATAAAATCGCGCTCGTAACAGGCGGCACGAGTGGTATTGGTTCGGCCACGGCGATTGCTTTCGCCCGCGAAGGCGCAAAGGTCGTAGTCTCCGGACGCCGCGAAAAAGAAGGAAATGAAGTTGTTTCTCTCATCAAAAAGAACGGCGGCGAAGCCACGTTCGTCAAGGCTGACGTGTCCAGCGAAGCCGACGTGTCAGCGCTCGTCGCGAAAACGTTGTCCGCTTACGGTCGGCTTGACGCGGCATTCAACAATGCCGGCATCGAAGGCGATGTCGGCAAACAGACGCACGAACAATCGGTCGAAAATTATCGCGCCGTGATGGACATCAATGTGCTCGGCGTGTTGCTCGCCATGAAACACGAGGTTTCGGCCATGTTGAAGAATGGCGGCGGCGCAATCGTGAACAACTCGTCGGTCGGCGGGCTGGTTGGTTTTCCGGGCGTGGGTGTTTACGTCGCCAGCAAGCACGCCGTGATTGGCCTCACAAAAACTGCCGCGCTCGAATACGCGGCGCAAGGCATTCGTGTGAACGCCGTGTCGCCCGGTGGCATTGAGACGCCGATGTTCGATCGATTCACGGCTGCCATTGGCAGTGACGCTCACGACCAGATTGCGGCCTTGCATCCGATTGGCCGTACGGGCCGGCCAGAGGAAATCGCCGAAGCGGTGCTGTGGCTGTGTTCGGACAAAGCGTCGTTCGTCACCGGCCACACCCTCGTGGCGGATGGCGGCTGGACGGCAAGATGAATCAGCCATGAACCTTCAACTTGAAAACAAACTCGCTCGTCACGGGTTCGACGGCCGGCATCGGCTTCGCTATTGCTAAAGCCCTCGCTGCCGAAGGCGCTCGCGTCATCGTCAACGGTCGCAGCGGAAAGCGCGTGAACGAAGTGATTGCTTCCCTCCGCGCCGAGGTTCACTCCGCGAAACTCAAGGCCCTCGCATTGGATTAGTCTAAAGCCGACAACGTCGCAGTCTCCGCAAAGTCGTGACCCTACCAGATGGCGGCCGTTTACAGCCACGCCCTTGGGATGACACGCCGACCTCGCTTCATCTCGCGCTTACCCGCGGGGACCGCTGGCTGGCTATGCTGGAGTCGGGTGAGGCAAAGTCTCTGAAAGAGATTGCCAGGCGTGAGTGGGTCGATGACAGCTACCGGTTCACCTCTTCCCGTACTCCGTGAAAATGTAATCTTTTGCCTTCACTCTCGTATGGCACGCGAAGCCGCAATCGACGACCCCAGTCTTATTGGGCGCGAACGTGTCGGACGCGGGGTCATAGTCAAACGCGGCGTATGCCCATCCCTTCGTGTTCGGGAATCTCTTGCTATCCTTCTCGATCAAGAAAATGTCTTGCAAGGTGTCTGGCACCCTCACTGAAAGGGGGCCTCCGTACTCTTTTTCGGTTTCCACTCGATCTTCGCAATCTTGGAGCCGTCGGGGAAAGGCTTGCCGTTGCGCGGAATGCCGGCCCGGTAGGCGTCGATCATCGCGGGATTGGCGACCATCACCTTGAGAAGGGCTTCGGTTTGGCTAACGGCGACAACCTGCCAGTCTTCGTATCCCCTGAAGTCAGAGAACGCGAGCCCATTCGGCACTTGCAAGGTGTACTTGTCCTGCGCGGAAATCGCCACGGTACCCAAGACAGCGAGCAATACCACAATAATCACAATCGCCGGGATTTTTTTACTGTTCATCTCAACACCTCCTTTTTCGTATCTGCTATCACATATTCGATTTTCACTATCGCCTCCTTACCTTGTACAACGCTGTCTTCTCCTTTCGGCGGATTTATGGGTCGAGTACACGTCGTTTAGTGTGCCCCATGAGCCATGCACCTGACTCTGCCGTAACCCCACCCCGTTTCGGTGCAAACAGCACACCCTAGGCGGATGCACACCCTGGTTCCGCAATTTGAGTGTAGACTATCGCCCGGGTAGCTGCAAGATCGGTAAGAGCTATTCTGACCTGAGTTATTAGCAGTTAATCGGCAACTCGGGTCGAAGGATAGCCGATACCACTTGAACCTGAATGTCAGCTTCAGTACCTTCCGGCGTTCCGGCCATCCAGTCTGACACGCTTCCGAGTTGAGTCGTGTGCCGCCATTTGGCAGCCTCTAATATAAACGATCACTTAAAGGGAACTTCCAACCCTATCCGCACATAAGTGTTCCCCAACGCTAGGTTTATAAAATCCGCTCTGCATACCAAACTGAATGCCCTGAATTGGCAAGGGTTGCCATTGCGTCGCCTGAACTATACTTGCTACGGGGTTGTGATATGGAAACGCTTAAAGCCAATTCAACCCAAACCCGCAACGAGCCAGCCAGCGGATTGAAGCAGAAACAGTCGGCGTCTGCTTCCGCCGTCCAATCCGGCCCAAGTTTCAGAACAGGAGACGCGATGAATTATAAGGCATGGGTTGCGAAGGCGGCGAAACAGCCGATGGTGCTCGAAACCGTTGATCTCGGACCGCTCGGGGCCGAGGACGTTGAAGTCGCTGTCGAACACTGCGGTTTGTGTCACTCCGATCTCTCCGTCTTGAACAATGACTGGGGCATTTCGCAGTACCCCGCGATTCTCGGCCACGAGGTCATCGGTCGGGTCACGGCCGTAGGTCCGAATGCCAAGGGACTCAAGGTCGGACAGCGCGTCGGCGTCGGCTGGAACTCGGGTAGCTGCATGCACTGTCACCAGTGCATGTCGGGAAGCCATCACCTTTGCCCGCAAGTGCAACCGACCATCGTCGGTCATCGCGGCGGGTTCGCGACCCACATCCGCGCGCACTGGGCGTGGGCCATCCCGCTGCCGGAAAAGCTGAACTTCGCCGAAGCCGGGCCGCTCTTGTGCGGGGGCATCACCGTCTTCGCGCCGCTGGCGATGTACGCCAAGCCGACCGACCGGGTGGGCATCATCGGCATCGGCGGGTTGGGCCACATGGCGGTCAAATTCGCGGCGGCCTACGGGTGCGACGTGACGGCGTTCACGTCGAGCGAGAGCAAGTTCGATGAAGCCAAAGGTTTCGGGGCGAATCACGTCGTGTCGAGCAAGGACTCGGCGGCGATCAAGAAACTCGGCGGCAGCTTCGACCTCCTGATCAGCACCGTCAACGTGAAGCTCGATTGGGACGCGATGATCGGCACGCTCGCGCCCAACGGCCGGTTGCACGTCGTCGGTGCCGTGCTGGAACCCATCCCGGTCGCGGCGTTCTCGCTCATCCTGCAGCAGCGCAGCGTCTCAGGTTCGCCGACCGGCTCGCCGGTGGCGATCGAGACGATGCTCGACTTCGCTTCACGGCACAATGTCGCGCCGCAGACCGAGCACTTCCCGATGAGCAATATCAACGAGGCCTTCGCCCGACTTGAATCAGGCAAGGCCCGTTACCGCATCGTGCTGGACGCGGATTTCTGATCCGCTTGACCATCGAATTTTTTCTAGTGACAAGACGTTTTCGAGGTAAACAACCATGAGCGGCCCACGGAAGACAGCCATCGTGACCGGAGCTTCGCAGGGGATCGGCGCGGGAATCGTGAAAGGGTTTGTCGAACGGGGTTTCAACGTCGTTGCCAATTCCCGGAAGGTGACCCAATCCACCGAGGTCGCGGCTTCCGACCACGTCGCTCTGGTGGACGGCCACATCGGCGAGCCGGCAACTGCCGCCAAGATCGTCGAGACGGCGCTGTCTCGCTTCAAGTCGATCGACGCACTGGTCAATAACGCCGGCATCTTCTTCACCAAGCCGTTCACGGACTACACGGCCGAGGACTTCAAGTCGCTCGTCTCGACGAACGTCGAGGGCTTCCTGTACGTCACCCAACTCGCCATCAAGCAAATGCTGGCGCAGAAGACCGGCGGGAGCATCGTCACGATCACGGCGGCCCTTGCTCGCAACCCGATCCGGGGCGTCACGGCGGCGGTGCCGATGATCACCAAAGGCGGTCTGGAAACGATCACCCAGCACCTGGCGATGGAGTACGCGAAAGACGGCATCCGCGTGAACGCCGTCGCGCCGGGCGTCGTCTACACGCCGCTTCACCGGGAGACTCCGAAGGACGTGATGGAGAGCCTGTCGCCGATGGGTCGGCCTTCGACGGTCAAGGACATCACGGATGCGGTCATGTACCTGACCGACGCCGCGACGGTCACTGGTGACATCCTGTACGTCGATGGCGGCGCTCATTTCGGCCGCTGGTAATTGAAAGGAGCTTTCGTCATGACCACAAACTCAACAACCGCCGAGGACCGTCTCGCCAAGCTCGGCATTCATCTGCCGGATGCGCCAACGCCTTTTGGTGCGTACGTGCCTGCCGTTCAGACGGGCAACCTCCTTTTCCTGAGCGGGATGCTCGCCACCTCGGGCCACACGGCTACGGTAGTTGGCGTCGTGGGCAAAGACCTTGACGTGAAGGCGGGCCGGGAAGCGGCGTACACGGCCGCACTCAATGTGCTTGCGCTCGCGAAGAAGCAGTTGGGTTCGTTGAACCGCGTGAGCCACGTCGTGAGGCTCGGCGTGTACGTCGCCGCGACGCCTGAGTTCACTGAGCACCCGAAGGTCGCCGATGCGGCGTCGGAGTTGCTTCGCGATGTCTTCGGCGAAGAGACCGTCTCTTCGCGCCTTGTCTTTGGTGTCGCGAGCCTTCCACTCGGTTCGCCGGTCGAACTGGAAGTCATCCTGGAGTGAAGCCTGAACCGGCGTGAGGATTCCTCAGGAGATGAGCAACCAACAACACAGCAGCCGGCGTGGGCCAACACGAGAGTCTCGGCGAAGCTCGGCATCAAGTACCCGATCATTCAAGGACCACTGGGCGGTCTTGTCGTCGCAACGGCTGACGGCTGCTGTCTCGAATTACGGAGGCCTTGGCTCGTTCGGCGCACACGGACTGACCCCGGGCGCGATCAAGGACGTCATCGCTGAACTGCGCTCGATGACCGATAAGCCGTTCGCGATGAACCTCTGGGTCTCGATGGAGGACGAAGGAGCGAAGACATCGGACGAAGCAGCGTTCAAGAGAAGTCTCGCAACGCTCGCGCCGCACATTCAGTCGCTGGGCGGCACTCTTCCGTCTTACCACGCCGTACTCGCCGATGAAGTTCGAAGAGCAGGTGCGCGTGCTCATCGACGCGAAAGTGCCGGTGTTCAGTTTCATATATCGGCATCCCGCCGAAAGACATTCTGGACGAATGTCGCGCCAAGGGCATCGTGATCATCGGCACCGCCACCACACCGGATGAGGCGATCGAGTTAGAAAAGGCGAACGTGGATGTGATCGCCGCCTCAGGTTTCGAGGCGGGTGGGCATCGCGGATCGTTCCTGCGCGCGTCAGAGGACTCACTGACTGGGACGTTCTCACTCGTGCCGCAAGTCGCCGATCTTGTGTCGGTGCCCGTTGTCGCGGCGGGCGGCATTGCCGACGCCCGAGGCATCGTTGCCGCTTTCGCCCTCGGTGCGGAAGGCGTGCAGATCGGGACCGCGTTCCTCGCCTGTGAAGAGTCAGGGGCGAGTCCGCAGTATCGCGAGGCTTTGCTCCGCGGCAAGGCGGGTCAAACGGCGTTGACTCGTGGCTTCACAGGAAGGCTCGGACGCGGCATCAAGAACCGGTTGCTTGATACGATGAACGCGCCGGGCGTAGAAATTCTGCCATACCCGCTCCAACGCTTCCTCGTGCGGAATATCTCCGGCCCGGCAGAGAAGTCCGGCCGACAGGAACTCATCCCGATGTGGGCCGGGCAGAGCTGCGAACCTTACTCACCACACGAGGACGACCGAACTGTTGGACACGCTGGTGTCGGGCGTCTCGGCGTGATTGATGGCACTTTTGCCGCCAAGGGTAAATGACATGTTCTCCCCGAGGATAACTTGGCTCGGTCTGGTCGCCGTACTCATTTCGTCCCTTAATGTGTTCGCTCAGTCGAAGGAGTCTGCGATGGCCCAGCATATCTCGTATCGTACAGTAAAAGTGGACGGCCTCTCCATCTTCTACCGCGAAGCCGGCGGCGCAGTGCTCGCCCGGCGAGCCACCCCCGAGGACGATGACGTCATAGTCGCCGCTCACGTTCGGACACCTTCCATGTGGAGCGCGGCATCATTGGATGCCTCGGCGGGAGTCCTCCCCTGATCACGCGCGATGATGTAGGCGGCGTACCAGCCCGACCAGTGGTGCTTGGGAGCGGACGGTTCGTAGTCGCCATGGTGCTCCTCTGCCTCACGCAGAAGCTCTGTCAGAGTCGCGACGTCCATGATTGGTCCTCCTTCTCAGTCGTTCAGACTCTGTCACCGTCCGAGAAGCCGTACCTTCACCTCTTGGAGCAGCCAGCCGTTGCCGTCCGGATCGCTGAACGAGGCGAACGAGGCGTAGCTGCGGCGTTCAGGATCGGGGCCGCTTACGCGTCCCTCGACCCCGGCGTGGTGGAACACCCCGCCGACGTCGTGGAACAGCTCGCTAACGTCGACGGCGCGGTCGACGAGCTCGGCTCGGGCGGCTTCGATGTCGAAGACGACCAGATGCAGGCCCTGAACTGAACCCGGCACGGCCGACGTGATTCCCTTGCCGAAGATGATCGAGCACTCCGAGCCGGGAGGCGTCAGCTGCACCACCCGGAAGTCCTCACCGGTGGCGAAGTCGGCATCGAGCCGCCACCCCAAGCTGCTGTAGAAGCGCTTGGCGCGATCGACGTCGGACACCGGGATGACGATGACCTCGAGCTTCATGTCGACCATCCCGGGCCTCGGGATCTCGGTCGCGCTTTCACTGCGTACCTGGGTGCTGCTCATCGGTTACCTCCGTCGGTTGGTAGTGGCGTCACGCTCGCGCATTCTCGACATAGACCCTCCAATGGTAGTTCTGCTCACGCGAGAAGGCTGCGGAGAGATTTAATCAAATGATAGCTGAATATTCGCAGCCCCATGTGCGTAATAGCTTGGTCGAGCCGGGGCGAGTAGATGCCATCGCGATGATGGATGAGAAAACGGTCACCATGGTCCGACGGGATAGCTTTATGCAGTTGCTGCAGTGCCCAGGCTGCTGTGGGTTGGGTTGTCACATTTGCGAGCAGAATCTTGCCACATCATGGGTAACGGCGCGATTCGATGGTGGTAATATCTCTGCAAACAATGAAATGCTATTTTCGCGGACTACGTGGGGAGTTCGCGCCGCCCGTCAGCGTTCACGACGTCGATCAGCACGCAATCGTCATGATCGTGCTAGGCATATCCGTCCAGACGATGTTTACTTCCGGGGCGGCCGCGGCGGGACTCAGCGAGCATGCGTGACAATTGCAGACGAGATACCCCAGCGAATGGCTGGGTAATGCCCATGGATTTTAGGAAATAAGGCGACTATACCTTCTTACACAACTTCCTGTTCGGCACTGCCGTCATGGCAACCGTCGGTGGATTTCCGGCGGTGAGGTGTGCCGCAAGTGCCAGGGCGGCAACTTCAAGCTCCTCCAACGAGAGGAAAGGAGAACACCCATGAGCACGATCACCACCAAAGACGGTACCCAGATTTACTATAACGACTGGGGCAAAGGACAGCCCGTCGTCTTCAGCCACGGCTGGCCGCTCAGCGCCGACGCGTTTGAGGACCAGATGTTTTTTCTCGCATCGCAGGGCTACCGCTGCATCGCCCATGACCGCCGCGGCCATGGGCGCTCGAGCCAGCCCTGGAACGGCAACGACCTGGACACCTACGCCGATGACCTCGCGGCGCTCGTCGAAACGCTCGACCTGAAAAATGCGATCCATATCGGGCACTCCACCGGAGGCGGTGAAGTGGTCCGCTATATCGGCCGCCACGGCACCCAACGGGTGGCCAAGGTGGTACTGATCGGTGCGATCCCCCCGCTGATGCTGAAGACGCCCGCCAATCCGGGCGGCCTGCCGATCGAGGTGTTCGATCAGATTCGCGCGGGTGTCCTCGCCGATCGCTCGCAGTTCTGGAAGGATCTCAGCCTGCCTTTCTACGGCTACAACCGCCCGGGCGCGAAAGTCTCGGAAGGCGTGCGTGAGTCGTTCTGGCGTCAGGGGATGATGTGCGGCTTCCCGGGCTCCTACTTTTGCATCAAGGCCTTCTCCGAGACGGATCTGACCGAGGACCTGAAGAAGATCGACGTGCCCACCCTGATCCTGCACGGCGATGATGACCAGATCGTGCCGATCGCCAACTCGGCCCGGCTGTCGGCCAAGCTCGTCAAGGGTGCGACGCTCAAGGTCTACCAGGGAGCCCCGCACGGCCTGTGCACGACCCTGAAGGACCAGGTCAACGCGGATCTGCTCGCGTTCTTCAAGCGCGCCGACCAGGCCGCCGCGTGAGCGGCGGGTGGCGCCAGGCGCGGCGTTATCCACGGCGCCCAATGCATCAACTCGGCGTCGCTGCGCTTCGTCCACCGTGATGACATGGAGGCCGAAGGCTACGGCTCTTACCTCGACCAAGTGGAGCATATCCGATGAAACGCGAACGCGCGGTGCTCGCCGGAGGCTGCTTCTGGGGAATGCAGGACCTGATCCGTCGCTATGACGGCGTGATTTCGACCCGAGTCGGTTATACGGGCGGTGACGTGCCGAACGCGACTTATCGCAATCATGGCACCCATGCCGAAGCGATCGAGATCATCTTCGATCCCTCGAAGGTCAGCTACCGGGAGCTACTGGCGTTTTTCTTCCAGATTCACGATCCGACGACAGTGAACCGTCAGGGCAATGATGTCGGAACAAGCTATCGCTCGGCCATCTTCTACACGAACGATAAGCAGAAGCGGGTCGCCGAGGACACCATCGCCGATGTCGAAGCGTCCGGTCTCTGGCCAGGAAAGGTTATCACGGAAGTCACGCCTGCCGGCGACTTCTGGGAAGCCGAGCCGGAGCACCAGGATTATCTGGAGCGCATCCCGAATGGCTACACCTGCCACTTCGTCCGGCCGGGCTGGAGGCTACCGGTCAGAGCGGATTCGAGACGAGGCGGCTGAGCGCCTACCTGTATGGCGAATTGCAACTCAGGCGGCAACGGGCAGACGGAGGCTTAAATGCTCGACCTGGAAATGCCTCTGCCCCCGTGCAACTTCGTCATCTTCGGCGCCACGGGCAACCTGGCCTCCAACAAGCTGCTGCCGGCGCTGTACCGGCTGGAGCTCGCCGGAAAGCTGCCGGAGGGCCTCAACGTCGTCGCCTTCGGCCGGCGCGAGTGGGATGACTTGGCCTGGCGCACTCACGTGCGGGAACTGCTGGTCCAGTTGGTCAAGGCCGAGGGGGAGCGACTAGAACACTTCGTTTCGCGCTTCGAGTATCTGCGCGGCGAGCTGCACGACACCGAGGCCTATGCCCGGCTCAAGGCGCTGCTGGCCAAGCCGAAGCTGGGGTCGTGCTCCAACATCGTGTTCTACCTGGCGATCAAGCCCAACGACTTCCCGCCCGTGATAAAAAACCTGGACGACGCGGGCCTCTCCGAGCCCCGGGGCCTGCACCGCATCGTGGTGGAAAAGCCTTTCGGTCAGGACATCGAATCAGCCCAGGTGCTCAACAAGCTGCTGCACCGCTATTTCGACGAGAGCCAGGTGTTTCGTATCGACCACTACCTGGGCAAGGAGACGGTGCAGAACTTGCTGGTGTTCCGGTTCGCTAATACCCTTATCGAGCCACTGTGGAATCGCAACTTCGTCGATCACGTGCAGATCACCATGGCCGAGGAGGCGGGCATCGAGCAGCGCGCCGATTATTATGACAAGGCGGGTGCCCTGCGGGACATGCTGCAGAACCATCTCATGCAACTGCTGACCCTGGTGGCGATGGAACCGCCGCCGGCCCTTGAGGCTGACGCCCTGCGCGACGAAAAGGTCAAGGTGTTGCGCTCCATCCGCCCGATCTCCAAGGGCGCCGTGCACGCCCACGCCTTCCGCGCCCAATACGCGTCCGGCATCGTGCAGGGCCGGCAAATCCAGGGCTACCAGAGCGAGCCGGGGGTGGAGCCCGACTCGGTCACCGAGACCTATGCCTGTGCCAAGCTCTACATCGACAACTGGCGCTGGCGTGGCGTGCCGTTCTACCTGCGCACCGGCAAGCGCCTGAAGCAGTCGATGAGCATCATCGCCCTCCGCCTGCGGCACCCGCCCCAGCAGCTCTTTCGGGAGACCCCTCTGGAGACCCTTGAGCCCAACTGGATCGTGCTCTCCATCCAGCCGGAGGAGAGCATGCACATGGAGATCCACGCCAAACAGCCGGGCCTGGACATGAACACCCGCGTGGTGCGCCTGAACGCTGGCTACCGCCGCGCCGACGAGCAACCCCTGGACGCCTACGAGGTCCTGCTGTTGGACGTGATCGAGGGGGACAAGACCCTGTTCATCCGGTTCGATGAGGTGGAATGGGCCTGGCGGGTGGTGGACCCGATCCTGAAGGACTGGGCTCAGGAGCGGGACTTCATCCACACGTACACTGCCGGCTCCTGGGGTCCCGAGGAATCGAACCGCCTGTTCGACGCCGAGGACACGGAGTGGCGCAACAGCGTGTAGCTTGGGGCAACGGGGGTCAGGTCTTGCATTAACGCATTTACCCATCTATTTTGCGTCCTATGGCGCGACCTTTAAGGCTGGAACTCTCCGGCGGGATTTACCACGTCACCTCGCGGGGCGATGGGAGCGAGGCTATTTATTTGTCCGACGCTGACAGGGCGGTGTGGCTGAACGTGTTCGGACAAGTCTGCGAACGCTTCAACTGGATATGTCATTCCTGGTGCCAGATGACCAATCACTACCACATCCTGATTGAAACGCCGGGGGCGAATCTGGCGCAGGGGATGCGCCAGCTCAACGGGGTGTATACCCAGCGCTTCAACCGCGCCCACTCACGGGTGGGGCATGTATTTCAGGGGCGCTACCAGGCGATCCTGGTCGAGCGCGACAGCTATCTTCTGGAATTGGCGCGCTACATCGTTCTCAACCCGCTGCGGGCAAAGAGGGTGAAGCGACTGGAAGCCTGGCCGTGGAGCAGCTATCTGGCGACCTGCGGGCAAACGCTATCGCCCCAATGGCTGCAGACGGACTGGCTATTGGCGCAGTTTGGTCAGCGGCGCGGCAGCGCTATCGCCAAGTATGTGGGCTTCGTCCATGAAGGCGCCCGGCTCCCGAGTGTTTGGTCGCAATTGCAGGGGCAGATTTATCTGGGCTCGGAAGCCTTCGTCAAGAAAATGCAGGCGCAGATAGAGCAAAAGCCTGCTGTGGGTGAAATCCCGCGGGTACAGCGCCGGCCTTTGAGCCTGCCGCTGGAGGTGTTCGGGAAACGCTATCCTCGCAACGAAGCGCTGGCGCGCGCCTATTTGTCCGGGCAGTATACGATGGCAGAGATTGCCCGGCATTTCGGCGTGCATTACTCGACGGTGAGTCGATCTGTGCGGGCGATCGAGCATGAAACGAAGGAATGATGTTGCAATGCAAGACCTGACCCCGTTGCCGATGGTCGGCGGTAAACAGGTGGACGGTTACGGCACGGCCTGGCTGCAACCTGATGGCTCCTGGCGCTACGGCACGGCCCAGGCGGAGTCCAACTGAGTTCACCCCTTTGCGGACGCCAGGTGGCACTGCCCCCAAGAGGCATATAATCGGATCTCATCCCCGACCACCCCATGACCGGGATAGCAACGGGCGGGGGATTCCTTTCGGTTAGCGATGCATCACCCCGTCGATCAGATCCCCCACCGCAATGCCGGCCGGCAGGGCGACGAGCGCCAGCAGCGCCGGTCCATGGTAAATCGTGCAGTCGGCGTATCCGTTATACCCGAGGAAGCGCTGCGAAACCGTCAGCCAGACATGGACGGCAACCCCCACGACTGCCGGTATTAACGGTGACCGGGCGATGCACTTTCGCCAGCCGCTGACGGGATTCCCCATGAATGAACCCGCTATAGCCGTTTTCCAGGTAGTTTCTATATGCTCCCTGTATCCGACACAGCGCCGGTATCACAGACGGGGAACCGGCCAGGGTGTGAACGATGGAGACAAACATGCGACGAACATCTCGGTTTACGGTGATTGCAATCGGTGTGGCGGCCCTGCTCGGCGGGCTGGGCGCGTGGCACCTGTACGGCGAACGTGAACCGGTCACGAAACTTCGTACGGTCCCGGTGAAGCGCGCCGACCTGCTGGCCACGATCGGCGCGACCGGCACGGTGGAGCCGGAGGAAGTCGTGGACGTCGGCGCGCAGGTGGCCGGGCAAATCAACGAATTCGGCACGGACGTCAACGGCAAGCCGGTCGATTACGGCTCGGTCGTCGATGAAGGGACGGTGCTGGCGCAGATTGACGATTCCTTGTACGCCGCTGACGTTCAGCAGGCCCAGGCCAACCTGAACAGCGCCGAGGCCAACGTGGTCCAGTCGCAGGCCAAGTTGAACCAGGCCCGTCAGGATTGGGAACGCGCGCAAAAACTCGGCCCCTCCGAAGCGCTGGCGCCGAGCGCGTATGATCAATACAAGGCCAATTTCGAGGTCGCCAAGGCCAATCTGGGCGTCTCACAGGCGGCAGTGGCCCAGACCCAGGCGGCGTTGAATCGGGCGCGACGCAATCTCGGCTACTGCACCATCAAGTCGCCGGTCAAGGGCGTGATCATCGACCGGCGCGTCAATATCGGCCAGACCGTCGTCTCCAGCCTGAACGCGCCGAGTCTGTTCCTGATCGCCAAAGACCTCAAGCGCATCCAGGTCTGGGTTTCGGTGAACGAAGCCGACATCGGCAACATCCATCCCGGCCAGGACGTCACGTTCACCGTGGACGCATTTCCAGGCCAGGATTTCCACGGCCAGGTCGGCAAGGTCCGCCTGAACGCCAGCATGACCCAGAACGTCGTCACGTACACGGTGGTGGTGAACACGGACAACGCTGACGGCAAGCTCCTCCCGTACCTGACGGCCAATGTGCAGTTCATCAGCGGCCGCCGCGAGAATGTGCTTGCCGTGCCCAACGCGGCGCTGCGCTGGGAGCCTCAAGCCAATGACATCGCGCCGGAATTTCGCCAGGCGGCCGAGGCCACTGGCAGTGCGCGAAAACGACGGTTCGGTATCCGGCACCGCGCCGGCCGGTCCTGCCGAAACGCAGCGGACCCTCTGGGTGGCGCAGGGCAACTTTGTGCGACCGCTCAAGGTCAAAACCGGATTGAC
Organism: uncultured Gammaproteobacteria bacterium; assembly: GCA_963773065.1. Taxonomy (GTDB): domain Bacteria; phylum Pseudomonadota; class Gammaproteobacteria; order UBA9214; family UBA9214; genus CAVQCA01. The sequence continues at coordinate 37,932 of CAVYZN010000008.1, read as the reverse complement.
GGATGGCACACTGACCGAAGTGGCGGGCGCCGATTTGTCAGAAGCGATGAACGTGGTGGTCGGTGAGCAATCGTCCCAGGCCAGCGCCGATGCCGGCGGCGGGGCCAGTCCGTTTACGCCGCAACTCGGCCGCGCCCGCGGCAATGCGGCCCAGGGTGTGGCGGCGGGCGGCGGCCGGTCGGGAGGCGCGCCCTGAATAGGAAACACACGGAGTTCGATCATGGAGTTGATTGAACTGCGAGACATTTGCAAGACCTACCACCTGGGCGAAGTGGATCTGCCGGTGTTGAAGGGCATTTCCCTGCGTGTCGCCCGGGGTGAGCTGGTGGCGTTGATGGGTGCCAGCGGTTCCGGCAAGAGTACGTTGATGCATCTGCTGGGCTGTCTGGATCACCCGAGCTCGGGCCAGTACTGGCTGGACAGCCGGGAAATCTCCGGTTTGTCGGCGACGGAACGGGCGCGGGTGCGCAATCGGACGATCGGCTTCGTCTTCCAGAGTTTCAACCTCCTGGCACGCACCAGCGCCCTGGAAAACGTGATGATGCCTTTGTCCTACGCCGCGGAGCCACTCACGGACCGACAGATGAAAGAACGGGCCACCGGATTGCTCAAGCGGGTCGGGCTGGCGGACCGGATGGACCATCAGCCGTCGCAGTTGTCCGGCGGCCAGCAGCAACGCGTGGCCATCGCGCGTTCGCTGGTGAATACTCCGCAAATCCTGCTCGCCGACGAGCCCACCGGCAACCTCGATTCCCGAACCAGCGAGGAAATCCTCCGGATGTTCCAGGACCTCAACCTGCGCGAGGGCCTCACGGTCATCCTCGTGACACACGATCCGGAGGTGGCGCGACACGCGCAACGGATCATCCGTATCAAGGATGGACTCATCGAAGACGGCGCGACCGCTCCCGCGGGCGCTGGACGGAAGCGCGGCGGCACCGGCCGGAGCCCCGACATGAAATCACTCCGCACCTTGAAGCTGGCGTTGCGCGCTCTGCGCCGCAACATCATGCGGGCGGCGCTGACGACCCTGGGCATCGTCATCGGCGTCGCGGCGGTGATTGCGATGATGGAGATCGGCAACGGTTCTTCCGCCGCGATCCAGCGCACCATCGCCAGCATGGGCGCCAACAACTTGATCATCATGCCCGGCACCGCCGCCAGCGGCGGCGTCAGTTTCGGTGCCGGCAGCGTGAAAACGCTCACGCCCGAGGATGCCAGGGCCATCGGAAAAGAATGTCCCGCCGTCGCCAGCGTGGCACCGGTCGAGCGCGTGCGCACACAAGTCGTTTACGGTAACCGGAACTGGGTGCCATTGTTCATCTACGGCACGACGCCGGACTACTTGCAGGTGCGCGACTGGACGGACCTGGCGGAGGGTGACACATTCACCGATCGCGATGTGCGCAACGCCAGCAAGGTCTGCCTCGTCGGCCAGACCATCGTTCGCGAACTCTTCGGCGGCCAGTCGCCGGTGGGTCAGGAGCTGCGCATCCAGAACGTGGCTTTCAAGGTCATCGGCGTCCTCCAGCGCAAGGGCGCGAACATGATGGGCATGGACCAGGACGACGTCGTGCTCGCGCCGTGGACGACGATCAAGTACCGCGTCGCCGGCTCCTCGGTGGAGAACGTCAACCAGAGCGCCGCCACCGCCAACACCGCTTCGACCGCGGTCAACACGCTCAGCCAGATTTATCCCGGCAAGGCAAGCCCCTACCCGACGCCCTCGGCCACCCAGCAGGCCGATACGCCGCTGCCGGTGCGCTTCACGAGCGTGGACCAGATCATCGTCGCGGCGCGCTCCGGCAGCCAGATTCCGATGGCCATTCAACAGATCGTCACCCTGCTGCACGAACGGCACCACATCCACCCGGGTGAACCGGATGATTTCTCGATTCGGGACATGACCGAAATGACCAAGGCGATGTCTTCCACGACCGACTTGATGACCAAGCTGCTGCTGGCGGTGGCCATGATCTCGCTGGTGGTCGGGGGCGTGGGCATCATGAACATCATGCTTGTCTCGGTCACCGAACGCACGCGCGAGATCGGCTTGCGCATGGCGGTCGGCGCGAAACCGGGCGATATCCTCCGGCAATTTCTCGCCGAGGCTGTCGTGCTGTGCCTGATTGGCGGCGCGATGGGCATTCTGGTCGGCCGCGGCAGTTCGTTTCTGGTGCAACTGGTGTTGAACTGGCCGACCGTCATCTCCATCGGCGCCATCGTGGCGGCGGTGCTGGTCTCGGCGACCGTCGGTATTGTCTTCGGTTATTACCCGGCCTGGAAAGCCTCTCGTCTGGATCCGATCGAGGCGCTGCGGTATGAATAGCATCGCCCCGTGGCTCGCGTCGGTCGCGCTGCTGGCCGGTTGCGCCGTCGGCCCGAACTACCAGCCCCCGCAAACGGTGATGCCCGGCGGCTGGGCGGGATCATCGGTCACCAGTGCGCCGGTCGAACTGGGCGCGTGGTGGCAGCAGTTCAACGACTCGAAGCTGACCGCGCTGGTGGACGAGGCGATCAAGGCGAACCTCGATGTCCAGTTCGCCGAAGCGCGGTTGCGTGAGGCCCGATTCACGCGCGGCGTCATCGCCGGCGGTCTCTGGCCGACGGTCGATGCCTCAGCCGGCTACCAGCGCTCCCACTCCCGGCAAGGGCAGGCGGGCGAGCAGAATCTGTTTCAGACCGGCCTCGACGCGCTGTGGGAGGCGGACATCTTCGGCGGCACCCGCCGCAACGTCGAGTCGACCGAGGCGAACATTCTCGCCGCGCAGGAAGGGCTGCGTGACGTGCAGGTCAGCCTCGCTGCCGAGGTGGCGCTGAATTACGTGCAACTGCGCGGCTCTCAGCAGCAGATTGTGATTTCGCAGGAAAACCTGCGGGCGCAGCGGCACACCGCCGACATCACCCGGCAGCGATTCAATGCCGGTTTCGTCAGCGGCCTCGACGTGGCCAACGCCGATGCGCAAGTCGCCACCACCGAGTCGGTCATCCCGTCGCTGCAAACCTCCGCCCGGCAATCCATCTACGCGTTGAGCGTCCTGCTGGCGCGCCCGCCCGCCGACTTGCTGAACGAGCTTGCCGTAACCGGACCGCTGCCGGTGACGCCTCCGGAGGTGCCGGCCGGACTGCCCTCGGAACTGTTGCGCCGCCGGCCGGATATCCGCCAGGCGGAAGCCCAGCTCCACGCCGCCACCGCGCAGATTGGCGTCGCCGTCGCCGACCTCTTCCCGAAGTTCTCGCTGACCGGCTCGCTGAGCTGGCAAGCTGACAGGCTGTCCAGCGGCGCTGATCGTTCCTGGTCGTTTGGTCCGTCGGTGAACTGGCCGATTTTCCAGGGTGGCAGCATCGTCGCCAACGTCCATGTACAGGAAGCGCTCCGCGATCAGGCCTATATCACCTACCAGAAGACCGTGCTCGCCGCGTTGCAGGACGTGGAGAATGCGCTCATCGCCTACGCGAAGGAATGGGAACACCACAAGTCGCTCAACGACGCCGTCGTTGCCAACCGCAAGGCCGTCCAACTCGCGACGCAGCTGTATACCGAGGGCCAAACTGATTTCCTGAATGTGCTTCAGTCCCAAGGCTCGCTGTACCTCTCCGAGACCGCCTTCGTCCAGAGCGATTCCAGCCTGAGCCAGGACCTGATCGCGCTGTACAAGGCGCTTGGCGGTGGTTGGGAAGATTAAACGATGCTCCCTCACAAATTGTCCATTGCTGAAACCCGTGATCTTCTTTTTCGGCTCCTGTCGATTTCTGCGTCATTGGCTGGCTTCCGCGTTGCAGCCATCGGCAATGACGATTTTGGTCTAAACTGCTCATAAAGCAGCCTAATTGGTTGAGCTCACGCAACCGTACCGATTGATGATGGACGCATCGCCATGACCGATACCATCGCTACGCCAGAACCCCTGACCCTGACCGCGCGCATCGGCCAGATGTTTCCGACGCTGACGCCGGCGCAAATGGAACGCATCGCGGCGCAGGGTCGCCGGCGAGCGGTCCAGGCTGGTGAAGTGCTCTTCGAGGCGGGTGCCGTGGACGTGCCGTTCTTCGTGGTTGCGACAGGCCAGGTCGAGATCGTCCAGCCATCCGGCGGCGCCGAGACGCTCATCGCGGTCCATGGCCCGGGTCAGTTTACCGGCGAGGTGCAGATGCTCTCGGGCCGCCGCGCGCTCGTCCTGGCGCGCGCCAGCGCGTCGGGCGAGGTGATCGAGCTGGATCACGGGCACTTGCTGACGCTGGTGCAGACCGACAGCGAGTTGAGCGAAATCATCCTGCGCGCCTTCATCCTGCGCCGGGTGGAGTTGATCGCGCACGGCTTCGGTGATGTCGTGCTCATCGGGTCGAATCATTGTTCGGGGACGCTGCGCGTCAAGGAGTTCCTGACGCGCAATGGCCATCCCTACTCCTATATCGACCTCGACCATGAGGCCGACGTCCAGGAGCTGCTGGACCGGTTTCACGTCTCCACCGCGGACGTGCCCGTGCTGATCTGTCGCGGCGACGTGGTGCTGCGCAACCCGACCAATCAGCAGATCGCCGAGTGCCTGGGCTTCAACGCCGTGATCGACCCGGCACAGATGCGCGACGTGGTCATCGTGGGCGCCGGTCCCGCGGGCTTGGCGGCGGCCGTTTATGCCGCTTCGGAAGGACTGGACGTCCTGGTGATCGAGACCAGCGCGCCGGGCGGACAAGCCGGTTCGAGCTCGAAAATCGAAAACTACCTCGGTTTCCCGACGGGCATATCGGGCCAGGCGCTCGCCGCCCGCGCGTACACGCAGGCCCAGAAGTTCGGAGCCCAGGTGATCATCGCGCAAAGCGCCACGCGGCTCACCTGCGAGCGCAAACCCTACACCGTCGAAATCGGCGAGCGGCCCGCGCGTGCCCGCGCGCACCGTCATCATCGCGACGGGCGCCGAGTACCGCAAACCGTCGATCGAGAACCTGACGCGGTTCGAAGGCGCGGGCGTATACTACGGCGCGACGTTCATGGAGGCGCAGTTGTGCGCCGGCGAAGAGGTGATCGTGGTGGGAGGCGGAAACTCGGCCGGCCAGGCCGCCGTCTTTCTTGCGCAAACGGCCAGGCGCGTGCACATGCTGGTCCGCACGGGCGGGCTGGCCGAGAGCATGTCGCGCTACCTGATCCGGCGCATCGAAGGAAACCCTGCGATCGTCTTGCGATACGCAGACGGAGATCGCGGCCCTCGAAGGCGGCAACCATCTCGAACGCGTGCGCTGGCGGGACCATCAAACCGGAAACATCGAGACCCACGCCATCCGGCACGTCTTCCTGATGACCGGCGCCGCTCCCAACACGCAGTGGCTCGATGGGCGTGTCGCGCGCGACGCGCAGGGATTCATCAAGACGGGATCCGATCTTTCCCAGGACGAACTGAGCGCGGCGCATTGGCCGCTCAACCGCTCTCCCCACCTTCTCGAAACGAGCGTGCCCGGCGTGTTCGCGGCCGGCGACGTCCGGGCGGGAAATATCAAGCGGGTGGCGTCCGCGGTCGGGGAGGGATCGATTACGGTCTCCTTCGTACACCAGGTACTCCACGAATAAAGGAAGAACCATGACATCCAAATCATCCTGCGTTCACCTCAGCGCCATCAGGACCGTCAAACACGAGAAACGCCATGAGTGCGAGGAGTGCGTCAAGATCGGCGACAACTGGGTCCATCTGCGTACCTGCCAGACGTGCGGCGCGACGCTGTGTTGTGACAGTTCGCCAAACCGTCACGCCACCCGGCACGCGCAGGTGAGCGGGCATCCCGTGATCGCCTCGGCGGAGCCCGGAGAGCACTGGCTTTACTGCTATCCGGACGATGCCTTTGCGGAATACTGAGGTTTCAATGGGGTCAGACTCGATTGATCTCTCAGGTTTCCGTTAATATCGATGAATGACCAGAGATCAATCGAGTCTGACCCCATTGACCACAATGAACACTCAACTAGGTGACGAATTTACCGAGATTCCTGCGCCCGCGGCAGCGACCAGTCGTCTCGACCGTCCGGTTGACGGCGTCCGGGATCATATACTCGGACCGATGAATGCTTCGATCACCCTGGTGGAATACGGCAGTTATGCCTGTCCGCACTGCCGCGCGGCCAACGAGCGCATCACGGAGGTCCGCGGTCAGCTTGGCGATCGCCTGCGCTATGTGTTCCGGCACCGGCCGCTGATCGGCAGCGACATTGCGCGGCCAGCGGCCGAGCTCGCGGAATCCGCCGCGAATCACGAACAATTCTGGGACGCGCATGTCGCGCTGATGACGCGCTCGGAATACGCTGACCGAGGACGATCTGCGCGCCGTCGCGGAGTCACTCGGCCTGACGCGGCTGGATGCCGAAGCCGCGCGTGAGATCGCCGAGCGGGCCAGGAAGCGGGTGGAACTCGATATCGACAGCGCGCGCGCCAGCGGCGTGCGCTTCACGCCGACCTTTTTCATCAACGGGCGCCGTTACGATGGGCCCTGGGATGAAAGCTCCTTCACCGATGCGATGCTCGGCTCGCTCGGGCATCGGGTGCGCACGGCGGCCCTGACCTTCGCGAGCTGGGCTCCCTCGGCCGGGGTGTTGCTGCTGCTGGCCTCGATCCTGGCCGTCGCGCTCACCAATTCAAGGCTAGGCGCCGGCTTCGAGACCTTCTGGCACACCGATCTCGGTTTCGCGTTCGGCGGTTCCGGTTTCCGGATGTCGTTGCTGCATTGGGTCAATGATGCGTTCTTGACGATCTTCTTTCTCGTGGTGGGGCTCGAGATCAAGCGCGAATTCACGGTCGGTCATCTGGCCAGCCGGCGCGCGGCGGCGTTGCCGATTGCCGCGGCGATCGGCGGCATGGCGCTGCCGGCGCTCCTCTATCTGTTCATCATTCCGCCGGGACCGTGGTCGATCGGCTGGGGCGTGCCGATGGCGACCGACACCGCCTTCGCGGTGGCCCTGATCGCGATGATGGGAGCGCGCGTGCCGGTCGAGCTGCGCATCTTTCTGACCGCGGCCGCCATCGTCGACGACATCGGCGCCATCATCGTCGTGGCGGTGTTTTATTCCGGCGAGTTGCATTTCGGGTATCTCACCGCCGCGGTGGCGATCACCGCGGTGCTGGCGCTGCTGAACCGCTCCGGTATTTATCGCGTGACGCCCTACCTCCTGGCGGGTGTTGCGCTGTGGGCCTGCGATTATGCCGGCGGCCTGCACGCCACCCTGGCCGGCGTCGTCCTGGCCGCCCTCATACCGACACGCCCGCCGCCGGACTTCAAGACGCTCGCGATGCAGGCCGACTCGATTCTGACGGCGGAAGCGCATCATAGCGGAGAGCAGTTCCGCCGCGGGCCTTCTGCGCCGGCGCTGCAGGCATTGGACGCCATCCATGATCGTCTGGAATCCCCGGCGGACCGCCTGCTGCGCAACGTCGCTCCCCGATCGAGCTATCTGGTATTGCCGATCTTCGCCCTGGCGAATGCCGGTGTCGCCGTAACCACCGACGTATTCAGCCGACACGGCATGCTCGTGCTCGCGATCATGGCGGGCCTGGCCATCGGTAAGCCGCTGGGATTTATCCTCGCCTCCGCCCTGGCCGTCCGCCTGGGTCTCGCGCAAAAACCCGGCGCGTATTCGTGGCGACAACTCGCCGGCGCCGGCGCATTGGCCGGCATTGGATTCACGATGTCGCTCTTCATCGCCGGACAGGCGTTTCCGGTCGCCGGCGATTTCGCCGTCGCCAAGATCGCGGTATTCGCCGCCTCGGTGCTGTCGTCCGTGATCGGGGTGGCGGTGCTGTGGAGCGCCCCGGCGGGTAAACCAGGGTGAGAGGGAACGAACAGACCCAAAGCTAACAGTCCGCCACACTTTCCTGCCATTAGCGGTAAGTACGTGTTTACGGACTTGGGCTTTGCAGCCGCTCGCGGCACCAGCCTAGGGTACGCCTAGGGGCTGTTGGAACGTGGGCATCTGCGGATTGCTCCCGGACGCAGGAGGTGTGGCGTTGGGCAACTGTGGTATTGCATTAGGCAGTCGCGGGGTCGCATTGGGCAGTTGTGGTGTTGAATTAGGCAGTTGCGGGATCGCATTGGGCAACTGTGGTATTGCATTAGGCAGTTGCGGCATCGCATTGGGCAACTGCGGTATTGCATTAGGCAGTCGCGGGATAGCATTGGGCGGAGACGGTGTGCCTTTGTCGTCATTATCAGCCGATGCCATGGCGGTCTTGCCGACTTCCAGATCGCTCAGATGTCGGCTCACGTCCACGTACAATTCCCGCTGATGCTGCTGGAGGGTACCGACGTTGTGACGCTGAACTTCCAGTTCGCCGTGTATGATCTGCAGTTCCTGCTGTAGCTCATTCAAGCGCGACAGCATGTCAACCAGCGTGCCGCCATCCGGCGCGTGTTCCATGCGGACCACACGCCCTTCGAGGCTGCCGGCCGGCTGGGGCTGGGACTGGGTCGCAGCGGCGGCGGACTGCGACATGCCGCAGGACAACCCAAAAGAATACTGGCTCAACATCGCGGCGTTGAGCGGTGCGCCGCCCAAACCCACGGCGGCACACACCAATCCCACTGCCAGATAAGGAAGAGTCCCGCTATGTTTATTCACCGGCGCCTCGTACATGTGTATGTGGAAGTATAGGCAGCATAAACGCACATCGCTATTATCCCGTTGGCGAAAGCGCCATGGTACGCCGACGGCTAGGCGTGTATCCGCCCGATGAGCGCGGCCGCATTGATGGTGTCTTGGGCACCGATCAGGCGGCGCGCGGCATCGACCTGACCCCAGGTATTCCACAGCAATACGCCACGCACGCGCCCGGCCTTGAGATAATACACAACGCCCTGGCGAAACGGCTCCTTCCAATCTTCGACGATCTCCAGGTCGGCGCCGAATTCGCCGACCGCTTCGTAACCCAGATCAAACAGATCGGAATAAAAGTAAGGCAGGTGTTCGTATTTTTCCGCTTGGCCGGCCATGTTGCGTCCGGCCATCGCACCCATGGTATTGGCGTTGTCCTCGTGTTCGACGCGGCGGCGCATGCCAAGAGGCGCGCTGTAGAAATTGGCGACATCGCCGGCGGCGAAAGTATTGGGTAGAGTGGTGCGCAGTTGTTCATCGACCACGATGCCGTTGTCAACCTTGAGGCCGAGCGACTTCGCCAGGCCAACCTCGGGTTCGATGCCGATGCCGGCGACGACCGCGTCCGCGGACAAGGTCTTTCCACTTTCGCTATTGACAGTGAACCTTGTGCCCTTCATTTCCAGGGCATGGATCTTCTCTCCGGTCAGGACGCTGACTCCCTTATCGAGAAAATAAGCGTTGAGGAATTCGGAGTAATTTGGGCGGATAAATGCGCGCGCCGATGCCGCTGTCGGGAAACACCATGGTAACTTTGCAGCCGCTGCCGGCGAGCGCGCAGGCGATCTCCGAACCGATGAAGCCGCCGCCGATGACGATGAATGCGGACTTGCCATCGGCCAGCGCGCGCAGGCGCTGGTAATCGTCGAGCGTGCGGAAGTAGATGACGCCGTCAGCCGCGAACGGCAGACGTCGCGGCACGCCGCCCGTCGCCAGCAACAGCTTCTCGTAGCGGTAGACTTCGCCGCGGTGGTCCGTGATGGTTTTCCTCGTAGCGTCGCCGTTCACCGCGCGCGTGTCCAGGAAAAGATCGGCTTTGGCCTGCTCGGTCTTGCGCCAGATGCTATCGAGCGGCTTGCCGGTCCACAATTTCTTCGACAGGGGTGGACGGTCGTACGGCGGGTATTTTTCACCGCTCAGCACGGCGATATTCCCGCTGTCGTCGCGCTCGCGGATACCGCGAACCGCCGCATCCGCGGTCATGCCGCCGCCGATAATGACGTATTTGTAATCCTTCATGGCGGTTTCGATCCCTCCTCTTCGATGGCGAGCCAACGTGTGAATTCACTAACCTCAATGAAACGGCGTCGACACTCGAGGCGGTTGCGTGGTCGCTTCATAAGCATAGCACGGTGGTCATTTGCCTTTGTGGTATCCGCGAGCACCGGCCGTGACGGCATTATCACCGAATTTCACAATAGATGTGTACTTAATTCCGAAGCACATTCGACACTGCGAATGGCTGGCCACTACCCCTGGATTTTCGGAAAAGATACGTCTATACAAGAGATCTCGTGCTGGTTGCCAGTGGCGGCAGCCGCGACGGTGCACTGACCGTACATCAAAACGTCGACGTCTACGCCGGGCGAGTGGCAGAAGGCGAGACCGTGACGCACGGGTTGCGACCCCAGCGCCTGGGCTGGGTGCAGGTCGGTCGCGGGACGATTACCTTGAATGGGTTGACGCTGAGTGCCGGCGACGGGGCGATGAGGCGGATGGCGGCGCGAGATCACGGCAAGCGGTCTAGCGCCAGCTCCGTCAGCCGCTGTGCGAAACGTGTTCCCAACGCCGCGTCTTCGTGCATGAAGTACACATAGCTCCGGGTCAGCGGCTGGGCGGCGATGCGGTCGAGCCAGGCGCGCAGGTCGGCGTCGTCGTAGTGCGTGCGCCGCAGGCGCAGGTAACCGTGGTCGGCGGTAGCGACAAAAGGCGTGTCGCCCTCGTCGGTATCGGTGACGCAGAGCATCGCGCCGCGGGCGCGCAGGGCCTCGTAGACGTCGTCGCTTTGCCAGGAATCGTTTCGGAACTCGAAGGCTACCCGCGGGCCGGCGGGCAGCAGCGCGAGGAAATCCGTCAAGCGCGGCAGGTCCTTCTTAAGGTACGGCGGCAACTGGAACAGCAGCGCGCCGAGCCTGTCTTTGAGGGCTGCAGACCGGCGCAGGAACTCGGCGGCTTCGGGTCCGGCGTCGATCAGGCGTTTCTCATGCGTGATGCGCCGTGGCGCCTTGAGCGTGAAGGCGAAGTGCGCGGGCACCTCGGTCACCCAGCGCGCGAGTATCGTTTCCGAGGGCATGCGGTAGAACGTGTTGTTGATCTCCACCGTGGCCAGATGCGCGGCGTAATAGCGCAACATGGCATTCGCGGGCAGCTTTTCCGGGTAGAAGTGGCCGCGCCACTCCTTGAAGGAATATCCGCTTGTCCCTACTAGCACCTGCATCCGATTGCTCCTAAAATTACTGAGTAGGTGGGCAAATATAGCGCGTTCCCGCTCCCTTCCCTTTGCGGGAAAAAAGGAGGCAAATTATACGCACCGTTTGCCGGCGTGCTCATCAACCCAAACCCACACCCACACAAAGGGAGGCACTTTTGGCACCCCGCTCGCTACAGCGCAAACCCATTCCCCGACATCCGCGCAAAAAGCCGGCGGATCAGGCGGCTGCGCGTGCGGGAACGCCGGCGCCGCTCCAGGAATACTCCACCAAACGGACGTTCAAAGCCACCCCCGAGCCGACGCCGCAAATGCCGGCGGCTGGCGCGGGACCGCTGCTCTTTGTCGTGCAGCAACATTCGGCGCGGCGGCTGCATTATGACTTCCGGCTCGAGCTCGACGGCGTCCTGAAGTCATGGGCGGTGCCGAAAGGCCCGTCGCTCGACCCCAACGAGAAGCGCCTGGCGGTACAGACGGAAGACCATCCGTACGATTACGCCTCTTTCGAAGGGGTAATTCCTCCCGGACAGTACGGCGCCGGCGAGGTGATCGTCTGGGACTGCGGCGTCTACGCGCCGGAGGAAGATCGGGAACACACTCTTCATGACCGCGAACAGGCGCAACGCCGGGTGCGCCAGGATCTCGAGAACGGCAAGCTCAGTATCACGCTGCGCGGCGAGAAGCTGAAGGGCTCGTTCGCGTTGGTTCGGAGTTCGGACAAAAAGAACTGGTTTCTCATCAAACACAAGGACCGGTTTGCCGCGCAGATCGACACGACGGCGCAGAACCAATCGGTGCTGTCTGGCTTGACGCTCGACGATCTCAGGCGCCGCCCGGTACCGCGGCTCCCGGCTTCCCGGCTCGTCCCGGCGGGCGAGACCGAGAGCCTGCCCGCGAAGCTCGTGCCCATGATGGCAAAGCCCGGCGAGGCCCCCTTCAACGATGCTCGCTGGCTGTGGGAACCCAAGCTCGACGGTTACCGAGTGCTCGTCTTCATCGACGAGCCCGGCGTGCGGTTTCAGTCGCGCCGCGGCGGCCTCGATCTCACGGCCGCCTTCCCGGCGCTGGTCGGGGAGCTGGCGCAGCAAGCCGTGCCGGGCATGATCCTGGACGGTGAACTCGTGGCCTTCGATGCGGGAGGCGTGCCGTCGTTCGCCGCGCTGCAGGAGCGCGCGCGGCTGCGGAGCGAAACGGAAATCGCCGCGGCGGACCGCAGGCTACCGGTCGTATTGTACTGCTTCGACCTGTTGCACTTCGCCGGCATCAACCTGCGTGCCGCACCCTACGAGGATCGCCGCCGTTACCTGGCGCAGTGCCTGCTGCCGATGGCGCACGTACAACTCGTTCATGCCGTACAGGACGGCGTGGCGCTGTACGAGGCGGCGCTCGCGCATGGTTTCGAGGGCGTCATGGCCAAGCGCAAGGACAGCAAGTACGATGCCGGTCGGCGTTCTTCCGCTTGGCTCAAGATCAAACCCACGCGCAGCGCGGAATTTATTGTCGGTGGCTACACCAAAGGAAAAGCTTCGCGCGCCCCTCTGGGCGCGCTGCTGCTCGGCTACTGGAGTCGAGGCAGGCTGCAATACTGCGGGCACGTCGGCTCGGGCTTCGATGATGACTCGCTTGCGCGAGTCCGGGCGTGCTGCGAGCGACTGCGAACCGATGCCTGCCCATTCGCCGCGCCCCCGCCGCTGCATGATCCGACGGTCTGGATCAGGCCCGAGACCGTCGTCGAAGTGAAGTTTCAGGACTGGACCCGGGACGGCTATCTGCGCGCGCCGGTGTTTCTGCGGTTGCGGGACGACGTCGAACCGAAGCGGGTCCGGCGCACCGGCTCCCGGCGCGTCGTGCAAACCCATACGGGGGCAACGGCAAATACGCCGGTCGACGAAGTCCTGCGCCAGCTCGACAATCCGAAGGACTCCTTCACCCTTGCGGTTGGCGCACATGCGATCCGGCTCACCCATCTCGATCGCGTGTATTGGCCGGCGGACGCGGCGCTGAAGCAGCCCCCACTTACCAAGCGCGACCTGCTGCGCTACCTGGCGCGGGTATCGCCGGCGATGCTGCCGCATCTGGCGGATCGGCCGCTCACCCTGGTGCGCATGCCCGAGGGCATCGGCAAGGAACGGTTTTTCCAGAAGCACTGGGAACAGCCGCTGCCCGAGTTCGCCGGGACGGTTGGCGTGTACTCCGAACACAAGGATGAGCGGCACGACTACATAATCTGCAACAATCTCGCGACGTTGCTCTGGCTTGCACAAGCGGGCACACTGGAATTTCACGTCTGGCATTCGCGCGCGAAGCTGGGACCGGATGCGGCGAGCCGGAGCACCGACTATGCGAGCTCGCTCATTGTACTCGAGCGTTCGGTGCTCAACTACCCGGACTACGTCGTCTTCGACATCGATCCGTATATCTATTCCGGCAAGGAACCACCGGGCGCCGAGCCCGAGCTTAACACGGTGGCCTTCGAGAAGGGCAAGGAGGTCGCCTTCGGGTTGCGCGAACTGCTCCAGGGAATGGGGCTCGAACCGATCGTCAAGACCTCCGGCAAGACCGGCCTGCACGTGTTCGTGCCGATCGAGCGCACGCTCGACTATGATGCGGCGCGCCTGGTGAGCGAGATGGTGGGGCGACATCTGCTGCGCCGAAATCCCCGGGACATTACCATGGAATGGAGCATCCCGAAGCGGACCGGCAAGATCTTCATCGATTACGCCATGAACGTCCGCGGCAAGACGCTGAATGTCGCCTATTCTCCCCGCGGCCTGCCCGGCGCGCCGGTCTCGATGCCGCTGACGTGGGAAGAGCTTGAACAGGCGCATCCGCTCGACTTTACGCTGACCAATGCCGCGCAGCGTCTGGCCGCGCGCGGAGACCGCTGGCGTCATGCGCTCACCCGCAAGCAAAGCATCGAACGCGTGCTGGACAACGCCAAGGGCTAGCGCATAATTTAGACAATGGTCAGCATTTTTGAGCAAGCGCCCATCGGTTGACAGGACACATTCGGAGGACAGCCATGGCTACCCGATCGATTGCATCACTGACGGTTTCGTTTGGCCTCGTCGCCATCCCCGTGAAGCTCTATTCCGCCACCCAGGCGAGCGCGACGATCTCATTCAACCTGCTGCACAAGGATTGCGGATCGCGCCTGAAGCAGCAATATGTGTGCGCCAAGGAGGAGGTCGTCGTTCCGCGCGAAGACATGGTGAAGGGATATGAATTCGCCAAGGACCAATACGTGGTATTCACGCCCGATGAGTTGAAGGCGCTCGAGGAAACGGGCACGCACACCGCGGAGATCACCGAATTCGTTCCGATCTCATCCGTGGAGCCGGTGTACTTCGACAAGGCCTACTATCTCGCACCGGACAAGGGCGGCGCCAAGCCCTACGCGCTGCTGGCGAAGGCCCTGCGCGAGTCGAATCGTTGCGCGCTCGGCCGCTGGGCGGCGCGCGGCAAGCAATACATCGTGATGCTGCGTCCGCTCGAGAACGGCCTGGTCATGCAGCAGCTGCTGTACGCCGCGGAAGTCAGATCGATCGGCGAGATCGACATCCCCAAGATCGAGGTCAAGGAGGCCGAGCTGAAGCTCGCACGGCAACTGATCGAACAGCAGGCCGCGGACGTCTTCGATCCCGCGGCGTACAAGGACGAGGTGCACGAGCGCATCGAGGCGGCGGTGCAGAAGAAGGTGGAAGGTCAGGAGATCGCCGTGTCCGAGGCCGCGACCGAAGGCGGCGCGCAGATCATCGATCTCATGGAAGCGCTGCGCGCGAGCCTTGGGAAGAAGGCGGCCGCGCCCGCGAAGGCGCCTAAGCCGGCGCGCGCCGAGACGCGCAAGCCACCCGGGCGCGCTCAGGCGTCGCCCAGGGCGCCGAAGGCCGGCAAGAAGACGCGCGAATAATTTCGTAGACCCGACAGGGGAGGATTCGGCCGCGATGCATCAGTTCGGCATGCGCGAGGTTGAGAAGTTGCTGAGTCTGCCGCGCAGCACGATCCATAGGCTCATCAAGGCCGGGTTCGTCTCGCCGGTACGCGGTCCGCGCAAGGTCTACCTGTTTTCGTTCCAGGATCTCGATTATCCTGCGCACGGCGCAGGCGCTTATCGCCGCCAAGGTGCCGACCCGGCGGATCACCGCCTCACTCAAGGCGCTGCGCCGTCACCTGCCCGAAACCATGCCGCTGTCGGGTATCGCGATCGGCGCCATCGGTCATCGCGTGGTGGTCAAGGAACGAAACAATCGCTGGCAGGCGGAATCCGGCCAGTACCTGCTCGCCTTCGAGGGCGATCCGGCCGATGGCTCCATGAAGGTGATCGAACGGACCGGGCCAACCGTTCCAAACGCACAGGCTAACGCCGAAGACTGGTTTGAAAAAGCCTACGTCCTGGAGAACGACGACGCCGCGGCCGCGCGCGCGGCGTACCAGCGCGCCATCGCCGCCGATCCGACCCACCTCAGCGCCCATATCAACCTGGGCAGGTTGCTGCACGAAGCCGGCCGTCTCGAAGAAGCTGAATGCCTCTACCGCCAGGCGCTCGCCGCGTGCGGGAACGACGCCCTGTTGTGGTATAACCTCGGTGTTCTTCTGATGGACAGGGATCGCAAACACGAAGCGCTGCAAGCCTACGAGGAAGCATTGCACCACGATCCGCATATGGCGAATTGTCACTACAACATGGCGCTCCTGTGCGAAGTGATGAAAAGACCGAAGCAGGCCATTCGGCATATGGCGCAGTATCGGAGGTTGGTGAGGAAATAGTCGCACTTCGCGCGGCGGTGGGGCGGGATCGTGACCTCCGCATCCTCATGGGCACACGGCCGCCCTGCCGCTACGTCCGTGGCGATATTGCTTCGACCGACACGGCGTCCCCAGGCGGTTTGCAGTGAAGGCCAGGGTCCGTGGCCGGCGGTGACTCGATGAAATCGAGACGCTCGTGACCCCGGATACCCTTCTTGTTCGTTTGAAGGCGTCGCAACGCATCTGCTTGCGCTCTGTATCCGCACAACGCGGTGTCGATGAGTGGACCTATCGGCAAACCCCGCGTTTGTGGCTGAAGAGGCGGTGCAACCGCCTTGATGAGCGCACTAGCCGGGCGTACCATGCCAGCTTGATTACAGTCTCTGGCGGTTGAATTCCCTATCCTTAAGCGGCTTGCCCGCGGTAGGGTAGGAGGAACGACGCAATTCCGGCTTGTGCGTCAACAAACGTGCGCAGGGTGGCAGCGGCGGGCGGCCGTCCCCCAATTTGCACGCCTTCCTGTTCTTGCGACCACCGAGACGAACAGGTGCCCCGGCGGAATGCATTTCAAAGACTTCTGGTACGTCTTGGCCGAAAGTAGCGAATTGCGCGACGGCCGCGTCCTGGCGCGTCGCGTGCTCGGCGAGCGGCTGGCGGTTTTTCGCGACGCCGACGGGCGAGCGGCGGGATTGCCGGACCGCTGCCTGCATCGCAACGCGCCGCTCTCCAAGGGCTGCGTTCTCAACGGCGAGCTGGTCTGCCCCTATCACGGCTGGCGCTACGACGGCAGCGGGCGCGTCACTCACATACCGTCACAAGCGCCGGCGACCGACTACGGCCACCGCATGCCGCGGCCCGAGGTACGCGAGCTGGACGGCTATGTGTACGCGCGGTTGAGCCGCAACGATTCGGACGATATTGCGCCATGGCGCATGCGCCACTTCGGCGAGCGAGGCTGGCGCCACATACGGCTGCGCAACCACTTCATCAACACGGTCACCAACTGTGTCGAAAACTTCATCGACATCCCACACACCGCGTTCGTTCACACCGGGATATTCCGCTCGCCGAAAGGCGAACGCATCGCCGCCGGCGTCACCCGTGCCGAGGGCGCCGTCCATGTCAGTTACCGTAACGAGCGCGCCAACCTCGGCACCTGGCGCTGGTTCCTGAATCCTCGCGGCGCCGAGATCCGGCACACCGACAGCTTCCTGGTGCCAAATGTCACCTGTGTGACCTACGAGATTGGCGCGCGCACCTTTATCATCACGTCTCAGTCGGTGCCCACCGGGGCCGACGACGGCGGTGACACCCTCGTGTACACCGACCTCACCTACAATTTCGGCCTGTTTAACGACTTGGCGCGCCCCTTTGTGCGCTGGTACGGCCAGCGCGTGATCGACCAGGATGTGATGATCCTCGCTGCACAGATGGAGAATATCCGCTGCTACGGCGCCGATTTTCGCGATACTCCGGCGGACATCATCCACCGCTGTGTCGAATCGCTGCGCGAGGCGATCGCGCGCGGCGAAGACCCGTGCGCTCTGCCGCCGCTGTCGCGCGAGATCGAGTTCTACGTATGACCCTGCGCGCGAGACTGTTTGCGCTGTTCCCGGCCGCTTGGCTGCTCCTGGTGTTGCTGGCGTTCGCGTCCTGGATCAGCGCGCCAGCCTCTGTGCCAAGGGCGCTGCTCTGGCTCGCAACCGTCTACCTGCTGCCAGTGGCGTGTTTTCGCCTGCATCAGCTCGCCTGGCCCTTGGCGGAAGGCAGAACCCGACTCGATGAGGCGAGCTACGCGCCTTGGTGGGGCGCCTATCAGTTTCAACTGATGTATACGGCGTTCCCTGCGCTCGAAGCGGCGCTGCGCTTGATCCCGGGTATCTACAGCGCGTGGCTGCGGCTATGGGGCAGCCGCATCGGCCGCGGCGTGCACTGGACGCCGCGAGTCGAGATCAGCGACCGCAGCCTGCTCGAGGTCGGCGACGGCGTGATCTTCGGTCATCGCTCGGCGTGTTACGCGCACCTGGTGCAGCGGCGCAATGGCGGGCTGATATTGTATTTGCGCCGCATCCGCATCGGCCGGGGCGTTCAGATCGGCGCCGGTTCGCGGCTCCGTCCCGGCGCGTCGATCGCAGCCGGCGTGGTACTGCCCGTATTGTCCGACATCGGCGTTGGACGGCGCGTGCGCGCGTGATCGGCGTCCTGGGCGCGGCGCTGGTGCGCGCATGGAGCGCGCCGCGTGCTGCCCGATTTGCCGCGGCGCTCGGCGCTTGCGAGACCACGCAACGACGCACCCTGGCCCGCCTCGTTCACTCTGCGGCCGCGACCGAGTATGCCCGACAGTTCGGCCTGCGCCCGGAAGACGATGTGGACGCGTTCCGGGCGAAACTGCCGCCGGTCGACTATGCCGCCTTGGAACCGTGGATCGCCCGCGCCCGAACCGGCGGGAATGGCGTGCTGGCCCCTGGCCGCATACGTCGCTTCGAGCCGACCTCCGGCAGCGGTGGGGTCAACAAACTGATCCCCTACAACGACCCGCTCCTCGAATCGTTTCGCAGCCTGTTCGCTATCTGGGCGCACGACCTCCTGGGGCAGATGTTGCGTCCCCGCTCGGGCCGGGTATTCATCAGCGTTTCGCCGCGCCTGAGCCCTCATGGTGAAGCGCGGCACGACGCCGATTACCTTGGCGGCCCCCTGCGGCTGCTGCTCGCACCGTTTCTGGTCGGACCGGACCGCCACGGCGCCCAAGCCGATCCGCTGGGCTTCCGCGATGCCCTGGCGCGAACGCTGCTGCGCTGCGCCGACCTCGAAATCATCTCGATCTGGAGCCCGACCTACCTGCTGGTGCTGCTCGACCACATCGAGGCGTACCGTGAACACCTGGCCAAGCACCTGCCAATCACGCGCCGTCGCTTGCTCAATCGCGAGCCAATCCCCTGGCCGCAACTGTGGCCGCGGTTGCGGCTGGTATCCTGCTGGAGCGCCGCGGCCGCGGCCGCACCGGCGCAACAGCTCGCACGGCGGCTGCCGCAAGCGCTGATGCAGGGCAAGGGGTTGCTGGCCACCGAGGCGCCAGTGACGGTGCCACTGGTCCAGGCAGGCGGCTGCGTACCCCTGGTGGACGAAGTGTTCATCGAGCTGGCGGACGCCCAAGGCAAGCTATGCCTGCTGCACGAAGCCTGTCCTGATCGTGACTACGCCCTGCTGATCAGCCAGGCGGGCGGGTTGCTGCGTTACCGGCTCGGCGACCGGGTTCGCGTGACCGGACACTGGCGCGATGCGCCGCTGCTGGAGTTTGTCGGCCGCGTTGATGCGGTGTGCGACCTGGTCGGCGAAAAGCTGCACGAAGATCAGGTCGCCGGTGCGCTGCGGTCGCTCCTCGCGCCGGACGCCTACGCTCTGCTGGTGCCGGTGGTCACGGCAACCTCGCCCTACTACCGGCTGGTCACCGACCGGCGCGACCCTCGCCTCCCGGAGCGACTCGATAGGGCACTGCAGGCCGGGCACCGCTACCGTGAGGCGCGCGCGCTGGGTCAACTGGCGGCGCCCCAGCTCACCGTGCTGGCGGATGCGCGCCGGGTCGTACACGACTTTCTGATCGCTGATGGCATGGCGGCCGGTGACATCAAAGACACCGCACTCCTGCACTTGTTCGATCGCGCCACGCGTTTGTCAGCCGCTCTGGATGACCTCGGATGCGGCGCCAACCGCCTGAAAGACGTGGTCTAGCTCAGGAACTGCCTGGCGCATTGCGCCGGCGTGCACGGCGCGAACGCCCCGCCCGCGTCGAGCTGTTCCACCAGCCAGGTCATCCCGGGCAACGCCATCAGCTTGCGCAGCCGCGCCAGCTTGGCGGCGCCGCTCGCCTGGCTGTCGAGCGCAGCGAACACCCCGGCCAGCTCTCCGATAGCGCAGGCACCGATCTGCCGTGCCAGCGCGCCGACCACGGCCCGCGGACCGACGCGGATCATCTGCAGGAACGCGTGGGCCCCGTCGGCAAGGAAGCGGCGCTCGGTTGCGGTCAGCCGGTCCGGCTGGAACACCAGCAACCCGCCGGCATGATGCAACGCTTCGTCGAGCACGAGGCGCCGCAACGTCTGCGCCAGCGCCGCGTCGCGGCAGCCGGCCGCCAGGGACCGGTAGTGCGTGATACCGAAGCCTTCGAGCACCACCTGCAGCAGGAACGACAGCGTCTGCGGCGTACCCGCTTCGAGCAGGCCGTCGATGAAGCGGTTGAACGGATCGGTCTCCGCCGGCCGGAGCAGCCAGGGCGCGAGCCATGCGGCATGCTGGGTTTC
Source organism: uncultured Gammaproteobacteria bacterium (assembly GCA_963773065.1). Lineage (GTDB taxonomy): Bacteria > Pseudomonadota > Gammaproteobacteria > UBA9214 > UBA9214 > CAVQCA01. The sequence goes on along the minus strand of CAVYZN010000008.1, from coordinate 17,831 downwards.
GTCGGCGCCGATCCGAGTGAACATATCGCGTTCCTCATTCGACTCCGCCTGCCGCGCCATCGCCGAGCAGTAGGAAATCCCGCGCTGTTCGACGCACCACGCCTCGGCCAACAGGTTGTGCGCACAGGCCGCCAGCACCGCGTCTTTTATGCCGGCGCTGGCCTGGCGGAATGCCGGCACGCGGTCGAGCCTGAAGGCTCCCGCCTCCCAAAGGGGCGTCGCTCCGTCGGGCGCCGGCTGGGCATGGGGCGGGCGTGCGAAGCGCGCGGCATGACGTCTTATCGCGGACTGGTCGCTCATTGCCTGCGAGCCTGCATTTGCCTGCGAAACACCCGAGTCAGCAGCGCGTCGGACCAACGGGCGGGGAGCAACCGCAGCAGCAGGTGCGCGATTTGGGCGTCGCTGCCGACACGCACGCGCGGCGGCATGCGCACGCACTCGGACAACCGCACAACCGCCTGCACCAGTGCATCCGGCGCGCGGCCCGGGCGCGAGGCCACCCGCTGCTGGAATGCCCGGTAGCCCTCGAGCTGGCGCGCCTCGACCGTGCCCGGTTCCGCGGCGCGGGTGCCCCATACCATGTTGGCCATGAAGCGGGTGCGAAACCCGCCCGGGATTACAGTAGCAAGCTGCACCCCGTGATCGGCCAGCTCGCGCCGCAGCGCATCGCCCAGGGCGTGCAGCGCCGCTTTCGATGCGCTGTACAGTGCATTGTGCGGCAGCCCTATGTCGCCGGCGATCGATCCGACATTGATCACGCGCCCGCGCGCCTGAACGAGTGCCGGAAGCAGCGCCTGGATCAGCAGTGCCGGGCCGAGCAGGTTGACCTCGAACTGAGTCCTCATCTGCCGCGCGTCCTGCGTCGCCAGCGGCCCGGTAAGGGCGTAGCCGGCGTTGTTGATCAGACAATCCAAACGCTCGACCGCAGCGCCCATTGCCGCGATTTGCGCGGCGTCACCGACGTCCAGCCGCACCACCTCGCAACCCGCCAGCGCAGCCGGTGCGCGCTGCGGATCGCGCACGCCGGCCAGAACCTGCCAGCCGCGGTCGCGCAGCGCGCACGCGATGCCAAGGCCGAAGCCCGACGAGCAACCGGTAACCAGCGCGGTTCTTTGCGTCACCTCATTCCCCACGTAGGGCGACGTGTAACCGCGGTGGGGCAGGTTCCGGATCGCCCCAGTCGGCGCGCGGCTGCTGTTCGAGATGCTCGATGAATGCGAGCACCGCACGGTCGGCGGGGATCGGGGTGGCAAGCCGGAAGCGGATGGTGTTGAACACCCGGGTGTCTCCGAGCGCGAAATAGCGCGCCGCCAGCGCCGTGATCCGCAGCAGGAGGCGGTTGAACAGCCAGCCGAGCGGTCCGCGCCGCCGCCGCGCGAAGGTGACCGCCTGGCCGATCGTGCGGCCGTCGTCGCCCCGGCGCAGCGCGAACATCAGATGCAGGTGCAGAAAATCGGGGCCGAAGGTGACAAAGCCCATGCTTCCGTACCAGTAGCTCAGGGTGTAAGTGAGCGGGCCGGCGTAGCAGCGGCCAATCAAGCGCCCAAACCAGTGCCGCGCCGGAACGCTGCCGGTATTGCGGAAGTCGATGTTCGCCACGCTCTTAACCCGCGGCTCCATCCGCAGAATCTCGCCCGGCAGACGATGCACGCTGCGGAAGTGATGTTCGTCGATGGCATTGATCAGCACCACGTTGGGGTGACAACCTTTCTCGAAACGGTTGGCCACGTACCATTCGTAATCGCTGCCCGCGAGCTCCGGCGGCTCCGCCACGCCTTGCGGCGCCTGTTCGCCGGTCCAGACCCAGATCAGACCGTGCTTCTCGGCGGTGGGCCAGGAGCGTACACGCGCGCGCGCCGGCGGTGCGCCGCCGTCCAGGCAGGGGATGTCGCTGCAGCGCCCGTCGGCCTCGTAGCGCCAGCGATGGAAAAAGCAGCGCAAGGCATTGCCTTCGACGCGCCCCTCGGCCAGATGCGCCCCCATGTGGGCGCAGTAAGCGTCGAGCGCCACCACTTGGCCGTCGGCGCCGCGGTAAACGGCGAGCTCGCGCCCGAGCAGGCGCAGCGCCTTGACACGCCCGCGCCGCAGTTGCGATGCGCGGCATAGCCAGTACCAGCCGGCAACCACCGCGGTCGGATGATTGAACAGCCGCTCGCTCATGCCGACCGGCCGGCCTCGCCGCAGAAGATACGCCGCGCCAGCGGCCGCAGCTTCTCCGCCGCCAGTTCGCACAGGCACACCAACTCGTCGCCGCGCGCGTAGCCGGGGTTGCGCGCGAGGAAAAATGCCACCTCCGGCAATCGCCGGTGCGCCTCGCTCACCGTTGCGAACGGCTCGCGCAGATGACCGCGCGATTCGGCGAAGCGAATCACGCCGGCCGCCGCGTCGAAGTCGCCGCCGAAGCGCTCGCGGGCCAGTGCATTCATCAGTGCCTGCATCCGCGGCGGCGTGGGCCGGTCAAACGCCGGCCAGAACTCGCGCGCAAAGGCGGTGAGGAAACGATAGGTGCGGTGTCCTTTGGAAATCAAAAACCAGTACAGCGGCCGCTCCGGGGCGCGTGCCTTGAGGCGGCCGGCCAGGCGCAGCCATGCAAACGTCAGCGCCTGCTGCCCCCAGTGCCGCGCGTCCACTACCGTATCGCCGGAGAACAGCACGCCGATGGACCTGCCGTCGAATTCGCGCGGGTACTCGGCCAGTGTCGAGAAGCCCTGTAAGACGCCGGCCTGGTCATGCAGCAGTACCGTGTAGTGTTTGTCGGCGAGGTCGGCGAGAAAACGCTCGCGGCTAACCGCATCGTAGTAGCGCGCGTACAGCGCGTACATCGCCTCGCGCTGGGTCGCATCGAGCGCGGCGACTTCAACGGCCTGCGGTGCGATCAGCGAGAGGCGCGTGGTCATAGGTAACGAGCCGCGGGATTAAGAACCAGGCCAACGCGGCAATCAGCAGTCCGCCCGCGATGTCCCAGGCGACGTGCTGGTGGGTGGTCAACGTCGATGCGGTGATACATGCGGGCCAGGCCACGGCGATCAGGCGCCGCTTACGCTGCCACAGGAGCGCGCCCGCGAGCGCGGACAGGGAGACGTGCAGCGAGGGACAGGCGTTATTGGGCGTATCGGCCAGGCGCAAGCCCTGCCACGCAAGACCCAGCAGACCCTCGGACGGCGCTGGCGGGCGCGGCACATGAGTCGGAAACAGCGCGAATACCAGCGCGGATAACAAGGTGGCGAGCAGCATCGAATAGAAGGCGCGGCTGCGCGCCGCGTCGTCGCGCGCCGAAGCCAGCGCCCAGGGAAGCAACAGGAACTGCGATAGGTAAACCCAGATCGACCCGGCGACAAACGGCACCGCGCTATCGATCGCCGTAGGCTCGATCACCCAGGGCGCGCGAAACGCCACGGTTGCGCTGCCCAGGTACAAGGCGTCGAAGACGAGATAGCCGCCGACCATGTAATGCACCAGGTTGGCGCGGTTGACGGCCGGGAGTTTCAGCAGCGAGCGCGTCGATGCGGCACTCATGCATGTTCCTCGGCGAAACGGCGGTAGAGGTCCCGCACGGCATCCACATCGCGCCAGTACCTGCCGGTCAGTACGCGTGAGAACATACGGGACAGGCAGCGCGACGCGCGCCAGGAAAAAAGGAAATCGCGCGTGTCCACGTGAGAACGCTCGAACAGCAGGTGGCCTGCAAGACCGGTCAGTTGCGAGGCGGGGACCAGCAGCAACCACCACCAACTCACCAGTAACGCCAGCGGCAGCGCGCCGTACATCATCGGCACCGCGAGGCAATGCAGCAGCACGTTGGCGCGGTCCTGGTGCTTGATTACGAAAACCTGCCAATAGTCGGTGAACGGATGGTCGTAGGTGGCGTCGTCGAGCCGGTCGCGGTATCTCGCCAGCACCGCGGCGCGGCCCCGCGCCGTGACGACCGGTGTCAGGACGCGGCCAGTGCGGCGGTTGCCGAGCGCCGCGGTCGGCTCGCCAGCGCGCACGACCTCGGTCCCACCGACGTATACGGCGACAATTGCCGCCTCGGAGCCGCGCTTGACCAGGCGTGGCGCGTAGTCGAGCAGCGGGTCGAGCATCTCGACAGGCGCCGGCGAGGGCGTTCGCAGCGCAACAGGGTCGAGCACCACCAGATCGGCCGCAGCGCCCACGCGCAGCAACCCGGCATCGAGGTTGAACCAGCGTGCCGGTTCGCCGGTGACGCGCTCGATGGCGCGCTCTGGCGACATGAATCCACGGTGCACCGCCTGCCGCAGCAACGCCAGCGCGCCGTCGAAGAAGGCCACGTTGCGCGCATGCGCGCCTGCATCGGTGAACCCGGGCAAGATGTGCGGATGCGACACCAGGCGCTCGCGCACGGGCGTGCGTTCATTGGCGCCGGTGGCGACCCAGCGCAGGTCGGTGTCGTGGGCCGCGAGCAGATCGATCAGGACGTCGACGCCAGACTGCTGCCGCGTGCGGGCGATGTCCTCGACGGTGCGGCCGGCGAGCGACGCATCCGGCGCATACAGGATGTGCATCCGCGCGGGATCGCGGTGGAAGGTGCGGAGCTCGCGCCGCAGCCAGTCGTCGCGGAAGCGGCGGTGGAAATGCGGGTCGTCCCACAAGGCCCGGCGTTGCCCGCGCGTTGTGCAGTTGTTGAGTTCGACGCCGGCGTCGAACTCCTCGAATAGTGGGGTAATCGGACCGTCGCCGTAAATCGCGAACGGCTCGGTCAGCGTCTGGAAGCGCAGGTTGCCGCCGAGCAGGCGGTTGATAACGAAACTCACCGCCGGGAACAGCCGCCACAGTTGCGGGTGGTCGTTCAGATCGAGCGCCGACAGTACCGTGGCGCGCAGGGGCGGGCGAAACAGGCCCACCGCCAGCGACAGGATCAGCAGAAATGTCAGCGGATTGCGCGGATTGGGGGTGACCTGGAACACCGCATCGCGGTGACGGCAGACGTCGGCCAGCATCCGCACCTCGCGCGCGTTGGCATAATGCGACGGCACCGAACGCCCGGCGTAAATGCCGGCCACCTTGTGCCAGTGCACGAGGTCGACCGAGATGCCGATGCAACCGGCATCCAGCGCCTGCTCGGCGAGCTTGCGCATGCGCGCCAGCTCGTCGTCGGTTGCCTGTTCGTGCAGGCTGCGTCGCAGTCCCATCACCGCCAGGCGCAGCGCGCTGTGGCCGGCCAGCGCGGCGACATTGGGGCCGAGCGGCAGCGAGCGTAGATGCGCAAGATACTCCGCCGGCGACTGCCAGGTATGTGCCTGCTTAAGCCAACGGCGCACCAATGGCGCCGGCATGGTCTCCACCCGCAGGAACACGTCGGCAAGCTCATCCGCCGGGCCCACCGCCAACGACAGGCTGCAATTGCCGATCACCACCGACGTCACCCCGTGCCGCACCGATTCGGGCAGACCGGGAGCCACTTCCAGCTCGACATCGTAATGAGTGTGGATGTCGATGAAGCCGGGGGTGATCCAGCGGCCACGGGCATCGACCTCGAGTCTCGCCGGGCCGGTTAATGCGGGACCGATCCCGGCTATGCGCCCGTCGCGCAACGCGACGTCGGCGCGCGTTGGCGGCGAGCCGCGCCCATCGAACACCAGGCCGCCGCGCAGGACGAGATCGTACCCGTCGTGCCGCATGGCCGTCCTGGGCGTCGCGTCAGCTCGGCCGGCGCCGCAGCAGAAAACCGATCACCAGCCCCACCGCCAGTCCGATGACACCGGCCATCATCATCATGCGCTGGCCCAGGTTTTTCGCGGCATTGAGCACCGGGTTGTCGAGCAGGTCGGCGGATATGTGCACCGACGCCAGCTTCCAGGTTCCGCCGTCCTTCTGCACCATCGCGCTCCAGCGCGAGGTCATTTCGCGCACGTCGCCGTCAGTGAAGGTGTAGCGGTCTTTCGACGTGCCATAGACAACCCCGGAGTCCTCGTCGAGGAAGGTCGTTAATTCATCGGCCTCGGGGTGCACTTCCATCGACTTAAGCCGGGGCGCCTCGCCGTCGAAAAGCTCGTTCCAGTACTGCTGGAGCTCGGCGGTGCCTTTGAGCTTGCGGTTGTCGACCGTCACCAGCACGAATTCGGGATGCAGATAGGGCGCAATCGCGTCGAGCTGTCGGGTGGACATCGCTTCGGCGCCGAGCTTGAGCAGCGCGCGCAGTTGTTCGTGATCCTGGCTGCGCGCTTCCTGGGCAGACGCTGGGGTCGCCAGGCCCAGCGACAGCACTGCCAGCACGGCGAACCCGAGTATCCTCAATGAAAGGGACATGCTATTCTCCCGTGACGTAAAAGTCCGTGGTTCGCGCTCCCAAATCGAACTCGGTGGGGTGCTACGATAACCGATGATGGTTTATTGCTCAATACACCGATCGACACCGTGCCCCGCCGAGCGCCGCGATCTTTTTTCGCCACAACACCTGATTGGAGTCAACATCAGTTCCGAGCAACTCGCCATGGCTGCGCGGCTTCATCCCCACCGAAAACTCGCGGGGATCTGAGCATGTTGATCGAACCCCTGGCCGTGCTGATCGTGACGCTGCCGTTTCTGACGTTTCTGGCGCTGTCGCTCGGCGAATGTCTGCTGCGGACCGTTCCCGCGCGGGGACAGGGAACGGGCGCGGATAGGTTGATCAACCTCAGCGGTTTCGCCATGCAGGGCGCGGCGGTTCCCGCCATCGGCTACCTGGTCAGCCATAGCCTGCTGCCACGACTGGCGCCGGCTGGCGCGGGGGTACTGGGCCTCGGTTTCTGGGGGGCGTTCCTGCTGTGCCTGGTTGGGGTCGATTTCCTGTACTACTGGCAGCACCGGCTGTTTCATCGCATCGGCCTGCTCTGGCGGCTGCATCGCTGTCATCACGCCGCGCCGACCCTTTCCGTATGGGTCACCGCGCGCAACTCGCTGTTAGCACACTTTCTGTTCGTCTACCTGCTGGTCAATCCGTGGCTGGCGTATCTGTCGGGATCGCTGGAGGGTTTCCTGCTCGCGGCATCGATGACCGCCAGTCTCGACCTGTGGCGCCACACCAGGCTTGCACCGGCGCCCTACTGGTCCGCGCTCGAGTGGCTGCTGATCACCCCGCGGCTGCATCACCGGCATCACGACGCGGCGGATCCGTGTCGCAACTTCGGCGCCAATTTGTCGGTCTGGGATCGGCTGTTCGGCACCCTGCGCTCCGGTAGCGTCTATCCCGGGGTCTACGCGGTTGCCGATGCGCCCGACCCTTGGTCCCAACTGCTGCACCCGCTGTCGGTCGGTCGCAGGCTCGACCAGCCGCGCCGCGTTTGAAATCGCCGGAGGTTCACCATGCACCCAGCCCTCGCCCAGCGTCAGACCCACTCGCTGCTCGATGATACCTCGACCTGCGGCAAGTTGGCGCTGAATCTGCGGCGCAACGCCGAGCGTGACCACACCGCGCAGATCGACGCCTGCGCGGCGGCGTTCCGCTATGAAGACTGCCGGGACGAGTACTGGAACCCGGAACACTTCTCGCTGCTGTGGGGGACCAAGGTTTGGCAGCAGGCGAGCGCGGCGCAACGCATCATCCTAAATCAGCTCTACTGGGTCGCGTACTACGCGCAGATCGTGTCGGCGGAGATCGCCACGATTCTCCTCAACCAGATCGCGGGCGCCGGGATGTACAGCCTCGAAGACTTCCGCCTGGTCTGCGACAACCTCGACGTCGAGACCAAGCAGGAACGGGCGCACATCAACGCCTTCAAGAAGGTTGGCGAAGAGGTCGAGCACCACCTCTTCGGGGAGCGCCTGTTCACCTATCCGATGCGCAGCCTGTACGCACACACGATGGTGTTCGCCGACACCGGCGCGGCGCGCCTGTTCTGGCGGAGATTGCAGTTACAGGCATTCATGCTGATGTCGACCAGCAATGCGTTTCTCGGCAGTCAATATCTGCTGATCCGCGGCTTGCGGACGCTCAACGGCAAGCTGATCCAGCACCGGCTCGGGGAGTTCTATCGCAACCACCCGGATCAGGCCCATGCGCCCGTCCCCTCGGCCATCAGTTGGTACCACTTCCTCGACGAGTCGTTCCACTTCCACACCTCGCGGGTGGTGGGGCTCGAAGTTCCGCGCTCGTTGCCGCAACCGACCGCATTCGAGAAATGGCTGGTCAATCGAGGCGTGGCGGGCTGCCAGCGCGATCATTTCCACTTCTCGGTCGGGGTCAACGGCATTTTCTGGTACGAGCCGGCCACTTTTCCGGTCATCTACAAACTGTTCCGCTCGAGGGTGTTTGATATGGACCACGGCCAGGCGATGCAGATGCTGGCCGCCTGTTTCACGGAGGAATCCGAAGGCTTGCTGGCAGCCGAGGAGACGCACCGCCTTGCCGCCGACTCCTATTGCGCCTTCATCGAGGGGGTCGCGCACCTCAATGCGCAGAACAAGGAGATGCGTCTGATGCGAGCCAGCAACCTCGATCATTACCTCAGGCAAAACCGCCGCGCGCTGGCGCGGTTTCGACCCCCCGCGCCGCAATGAAGCTGCACCGCATCGAGTTCCCCGGCACGCGCTTCGCGCCGCTCGATCTGCCCGATCTGGCCAGCTTGTCGCTGCATCTGACGGTGCAGAACTCGCCGTTGTTGTTCGGCTGCCGCAGCGGCCTGTGCGGGACCTGTCTGATCGAGGTGGAAGCCGATGAGCCGTTGCCGGCCCCCGATTGCGCCGAGGTCGATGCCCTGGAGATCTACGCGCCCAGGAATCCGCGCGCACGCCTTGCCTGCCAACTGCTGGTGTCAACCGATGTGCGCATCCGCAAGCTCGAAAGTGCTTGAACACGACAGGCGATCAGGGTAATTGGTGTGCCCATTGCGGCCGGCGCCGGGCTGAGATACCAAAAGGTCTGCACTACAGTGAAAGATCAAAAAGTCATTCAGGTCTTCGTCGGTTCGCCGGGTGTTGCGAAAGACGGGCTAACAGCCCTCGGAGCTGACGTGGATATCGGCCGGGTGAGTGCATAGCAGTGCGACCGGGAAGTGCGCGAACAAGTCGCTTGCGGGCAGCCGCCAGTGATCAGTCTGCGACGTCCGCCGCAAGACCTCGCCCGTTAACAGGTTGACATAGGCAGGGGAATCGAACGCGGCGGGGATCTCGATGCTGGTGCCATCCCAGAACGAGACCGCCGGTGGAAACGGTTTGCCGTTGTCCATGTGTCGCGCGAGCAGGCGCGGGACGGCCGTGATGAGCGCCGTGGGCGCATGATGCCGCGCGAAGGCGCACACCTGCGCAGCCTGCGGGCCGCGCACTGGCAGAGGCACATAAGCACCATTGCGAAAGAGCGCCGGGTGCCGGCGGCGCAGCCCCAGACACCTCCAGATCAGATAGAGCTTTATGTGGCCGTCTGACATGTCATCCGCCAGATGACACAGATTGGCGGTCGAGACGTCGGCGGCGCCGAAATCCCGTTGCAGCAGGCCAAGCAGCGCGCGGCGCCTGTCGAAGTCGACCGGCCGCCGGTTGTGCGGATCCACCAGGCTGAAGTCCCACAGTTCGCCGCCTTGGTAGATATCCGGCACACCGGGTGCGGTCAATTTGAGCAGGGTCTGCGACAGGCTGTTCAGGAGTCCGGCCCGGGCCACGCGCTCCTTGAAGGGGAGAAACGCCTGCATGAATCGACCATTGCGCGCCGGATCGAGCAGGGCCGCGACGAAGGCCTGCAAGGCCTCTTCGTACGCCGCCTCCGGGTTGATCCAGGAAGTGTGCCGCTTGGCCTCCCGGCTTGCCTTGAGCATGTAGGCCTGGATGCGCGCGCTGAATCCCGCCAGTGCGGCTTCGTCCAGCGGTTCCAGCGGCCAGGCGCCGACGAGCGTCTGATAGAGCAGGTACTCGGTGTTGGGCTCGGGCAGCCGTATACCGTTGACCCGCTGTTTGTGCGGTTTATTCAGCGCCGCCCAGGCGCGGACGTTGCGCTCCCATAGCTCCGGAATCTCCGACAGCACGGCGATCCGCAGGCGCACGTCTTCGGCGCGTTTGCTGTCGTGGGTCGAGGTGCAGATCATGCCGTGCGGCCAGCGTGCCTGGCGCCGCGCATTGGCGCGGTGGAACTCGGCCACCGACACGCCAAAATGCTCCGGTTCGCCGCCGACCTCGTTCAGGCAGACCAGGCGGTTATAGAGGTAATAGGCGGTGTCCTCCATGCCCTTGGCCATCACCGGCGCGGTGTATTGCTGCAGTTGCATGGCGAGCCGCGTGACCTGGTTGCGGAACGGTTCCATCTTGCCTTCGGCGATCGTCGTCAGCAGGACCTCGCGCAGGAACTCGAATACCGTGAGGTCGGCCGCGCGGCTGTGTTTTCTGGCGCAGGCGATCGCTTGTTCGATGCGGGCGGTGTCGGCCACGGAACGCCCGTCGGGCGTGATGTAGGTGCGGTAGACCGAGAAGCAGGCCACGGTCTCCAGCAGCGCGAAGCGCAGGTTATTGATGGTGTAGTCACGCGTGTGCGGGTCCGCCTCGGCGATGCGGTTGAGCCGGTTCGCCAGCACGTTGAGCTCGCTCGCCAGCGCGGCTTTCATGATCAGCTTCTTGGATTGGTAGCGGGTTTCTTCCAGATCCATGCGCTCGCCGACGAAATCCGCGTAGATACGCTCCATCGTAATCGCCGCCGCGGCGTTGACGAAGAGACCGGTGCACAGGGACGCGAATTCATACCCGGTGGTGCCATAAACGGGCCAGTCCGGGGGGAGTTGTTCTCCACGACTCAGGATCTTCTCCACGATGACGTATAAGGGCAGACGCTCGCCGGCTTCCTGGTGACTGTCGCCGTCGGCCGGCAACGGTGCCCCGATGCGCTCCTGCAGGCGCGCCAAATACTGGGCGGGGTCGTACAATCCGTCGGGGTGGTCGATGCGCAGCCCCTGGAGTTTTCCCTCCGCGATGAGCGCCATGACCAGGGCGTGGGTAGCTTCGAAGACTTGCGGGTTTTCCATGCGCAGGGAGGCGAGCTCATTGATATCGAAGAACCGCCGGTAATTGATCTCATCCGAGGCGACGCGCCAGTAGGCCAGCCGGTACGCCTGGGACTCCAGCAGTGCGTGCATGAGCGTAGTGTTCGCCGGGTAGTCCTGCGTACCGTTGAATTCACGCAACAGCTCCTGCAGGTACCAGTTGATGTCGGCGTCCTGATTGACCAGGGCGGCCAGGCGCTGCTTGAGCAGCTCCTTGTCGCGGCTGCGTTCGGTGACGGCGTTTTCCGAGCGGTCGCCGCGCGGCGGCAGGTTGCCAAAGGCCGTGATGAGGCTCTGGAATTGCACGATCGATGGGCTGTCGGCCGGGAGTCGCGCCACCAGGCTGTCCAGGCGCAGTCCCAAGATGAGGGGATACTCCCGCGGATCGACGGGAAAGCGGTGCTCGTGGTAATCCACCGAAAAAGCGCCCGTTTCCGGCGCGTATGCCAGCGTCAGTTCCCGCCGGTCCACCACGTTACCGAAATGGTCGCCGAGTACGGGCAGCAGCACCTTGTCGTGCAGCGCGGGTTTCAACGGCGACCAGTCGATGTCGAAGAAGTCGGCGTAGCGCGAGGCGGGGCCGTTTTCCAGCACATCGAGCCACCATTTGTTGTCACGCCCCATGACGCCCATGTGATTGGGCACCATATCGAGGATGTGGCCCATGTGGTGCGCCGCAAGTGCCGCGGCGAAACGCTCGAAGTCTTCCCTTGTCCCGATCTCCGGGTTGAACGTACCGTGGTCGATGATGTCGTAGCCGTGCAGACTGCCCGGCCGCGCCTTGAGATAGGGGGAACAGTAGCAGTGGCTGATGCCCAGTTCGGCGAGGTAGGGCACCAGTGCCGTGGCGTCGGCGAAGGTGTATCCCCGGTGCAGTTGCAGGCGGTAGGTGGCGCGGGGGATCTCCACTTCGCCAGCCAGAAGAGGCGTCTCACGGGCGGGTTGCGGCGGGGGGGCGAGGCTCACGCCGCGCTCGGCCCGCAATGCCTCCAGCAGCGATGCGATGCCGGGGTCTTCACCCCATAGCTCGATTTCCCGCGAGAGCCTGCGCCGCCAGTTGGGATGCTCGTTCGTGGTGCCGGGCAGATTCACCTGCTCCTTCTCTCCCAGCAGGTCCTGCGGCTGGATCATCAGCAGGCGCGCCGGCGTACGCGCCAGATAGCCGTGTATGGCCCGCGCGAGCGCCGGGGTCAGCTCGGGCACCGAGACCGGGTCGGCGCTCATCCCTTCGGGCAGGAGCCCCTCGTGTTGCAAGGCGAACAGCAGACGGGCGCGGTCTTCGGAGCGCCCGATGACCTGTTGCGCATAGTGCTCGGCCGACGGGAACAGGCCGAGCCGTTGCCGTTGCTCCAGATCCGTGCCGGCCCAGAAGCCGGCGAGGGTGGGGAGATCATGCGTGCTGGCCATTACCACGGCCTGTTTTTCATAGGTTGGCGGCGCCTTGAAATTCCCGGCAGCGTCCTTCTCGAAGTACAACAGCCGATACGCCAGCACACCCATCTCGCGCAGGGCGTCGCGGACCGCATCCGGCACCGTGCCCAAATCCTCGCCGATCATCAGGCAACGGTTGCGCTGGCTCTCAAGCGCCAGGATGCCGAGCAGATCATCCAGCGGGTAGTGCACATAGGTGCCTGCCTCGGGCGCGCTGCCCTCGGGTATCCAGTAGAGGCGCAGCAGCGCCATCACATGATCGATGCGCAGCGCCCCGGCGGCGCGCATGTTTCGCCGCAGCAGCGCGATGAAGGGCGCGTAGGCCGCCTCGCGCAGGCGGTGCGGGATCCAGGGCGGCAGTCCCCAGTTCTGTCCCCTCAGATTGAAATCATCGGGTGGCGCGCCGATGCGCGCCCCGGCGCCGTACAACGTCTGATTGGCCCAGACCTCGGCGCCGCCGGCATCGGCGCCGATGGCCAGGTCCCCGCACAGACCTACTCCCAGGCGCAGCTCGAGCGCCCGCCGGCCCACTGCGTCGAGCTGCTGCTCCGCGAGCCATTGCACATACTGGAAGAACTCCACCCGCTCGCGGTTTGCCTCGGCGAAGGCCGTCACCGCCGGGGAGGCCGGATCGCGGAAGGCCTCCGGCCACAGGGGCCAGCCCCAGGTCCGCGGGTCCTCCCGGTGAAATCGTTCCTGCAATGTTTCGTAGAGTGCATGGCGATGGAGCGCTTCACCCTGCTCGCGCTGCCAGGCGCGAAAGCAGTGTGCACGCCGGCTCCCCTGCGCCAGGTGCCGATCGTGGAAGTGCCGGTAAAGGTGTTCCAACACTTCACGCTTGGCGGCGGCGACACCCGGATAATCAACCAGTTCGGCTGCGCGCAGGGCGCGCAGCCGCGCCTTGAAAGATTCGCTCTCCACCAGCTCCCGGGCGGTGGGATTTTCGGCGAACTCGGCGACCGCCTCCACATCGAGATAGAGGACATTCAGAAACAGGCGGCTCGAAGGACTGTACGGGCTGGCACGATCCGGCGCGTGCGGGAACAACGCGTGCAGCGGGTTCACGCCGACGATGCCGGCGCCTTCGCGCGACGCGAATTCCAGCAGGCGGGTGAGGTCGGTGAAATCTCCGATGCCCCAGTTGCGCCGTGAGCGCACGCAAAACAATGGCCCGGTGAATCCCCATGCCCGATTGTCGTTGGTGACCGCCTCGGGTTGGTAACACCGATCGGGTGCAACGATGAGAGGCATCGCGGCGGTGAGGTTCTCACCCTGGATCTCGAATCGGTGATAGCCGGCGGGAGGCAAGTCGGATAGGGAAAAGGTGCAGCGCACCCAGGTCTCGCCGTCAATCTCACGCCGCTCCTGCACCTCGAACTCTGCAGGGTGCAGCGCGCCATCTCGGTGTTCCCCGCTTTCCGGAATCAGGAGCCAGCGCAGGGACTGTTGCGCCCGGGCGGCCGGCAGCATGATGTCGATCGCTACCAGCCCCAGGTCGCCGCGCGCTACCCGCACGGGCGGCAGGTGACGCCGCCAGCGCGCCGATTCAAGGGTCTCGAGCGTCTGCCTGGCGGCATCCTCTGTGGCCGCCTCCACACCCATGGCCTGTAACAGGGCGCGCCGCGTGGCATCGGACGCCGGGTGCGTCGCGCCCCAGATGTCGGTGTAGTCGGCGGCGATGCCGAGGCGCTTGCACAGGAGGTCGAGGTCGGGATTCGCCATGGCATCAGGTCGGTGACCGGGCGTTATCCCAGGAAAACTCCAACCGACCACGGCGGCAGGATGTTAGCCGCCAGTGCTTCGGAGAGTTCCGCGGGTAGCACATAGAGGATATCACCGCAGGGCGGTTCCCAATCCGGCACGGTAAGCGGGCGCTTGCCGAGGTTGGCCACCAGTTGCAGTAGGGATCCGTCCGCCAGACGCCAGGATACGTGGAATCCCGTGTCGCCGAGTACCCGGAATTCCGCCGTGTGCCCCCCTCCTCCTTCCTGCCCGCGACGCCGCGCAGGCGCGGCACGACCTTTTCCCGTCGCAGGCGCAGCAGTTCCCGGTACAGCGCCAGGCGCAAGGCATGTTCGCCGCACCGCCGGCTGTCCCAGTCCAGCTTGCTGCACGCAAAGGTCTCAGGATCATTGGGATCCGGCAGGCGCCGCCGCGAGTGCCGATCGCCAAGGCGTTCGAAGCGGGCAAACTCCGCCCGCCGGCCGTCGCTTACCGCCTGCGCCAGTTCGCCCGCGAAGTCGCAGAAATACAGAAACGGGGTGGCCGCCGCGAACTCTTCGCCCATGAAGAGCAACGGCGGGGCGGGCGAGAGCAGCCGTACCACGGCGGCCGCGCGCACCGCCTCGGGCGGGGCGAGCGCGTCGATGCGTTCGCCGAAGGCGCGATTGCCGACCTGGTCGTGGTTTTGGAAGAAGGAAACAAAGGCCGTGGGCGGGAGCCCGGCGCTCGGTTCGCCACGGCGCCTGCCGTCACGGTAGCGCGAGGGTTCGCCCTGGTAGGCGAAGCCTTCGGTGAGAGCGCGGCCGGCGTACCAGGCAGGACGATCGACATAGTCCTGGTAATACCCGTCGCTCTCGCCGGTTAGCAAGACATGCAGGGCGTGATGGACATCGTCGTCCCATTGCGCCTGATACCAGCGTGGCCTGCCGTCGGTTCGCCGTTCCAGGTAGCGCGATGCGTTATTATCGTTTTCCAGCACCAGATGTATCGTCCGCTCCCGGCCGGGTCCTTCGTGGACCCGTTCGGCGAGTTCGATGAGGATGTCGGGGCTTGCCTCGTCTGCAATCGCGTGTACCGCATCGAGACGCAGGCCATCGAGATGGTATTCCTCCAGCCAGTAGAGTGCATTGTGGATAAAGAATTCCCGCACGGTATGGCTCGCCTCGCCATCGAAGTTGATGCCCGCACCCCACGGCGTGGCGTGGCGTGTGCTGAAGAACGCGGGCGCATAGAGGTGCAGATAATTGCCGTCGGGCCCGAAATGATTGTAGACGACATCCAGCAACACCATCAGGCCGCGTGCGTGTGCGGCCTGCACCAGAGCCTTCAGTTCCTCGGGCCGGCCGTAGCTTGAATCCGGCGCAAACGGCAGCACACCGTCGTATCCCCAGTTGCGGCGCCCGGGGAAGTCCGCCAGCGGCATCAGCTCGAGCACGGTGACGCCCAGGTCCACGAGATAGTCGAGTCGTGCCGCGACCCCGTTGAAGTCGCCTTGCTCGCTGCCGGCTCCGGTATGCATCTCGTAAATGACGGCCTCTTCCCATGGCCTTCCACGCCAGTGGCCATCCTGCCAGTCGAAGCGTTCGGGATCGACGACCTGGCTGGGACCGTGCACATCATCGGGTTGATAGCGCGAGGCCGGATCCGGGACGTGCTGGCCGCCGTCGATGCGGTAGGCATAGAGCGTGCCGGCGGCGGCGAAGCCGGTAACCATGCCGAACCAGCCGTCGTCCTCGACCGCCATCCGCAATCGCGCCTCGTCGGCGCCACCGCACAGGCACAGCTCGACCTCGCGCAAGCGCGGCGCCCACAGGCGGAAGCGCACCCGCCCGTCGGATTGTATCTCCGCACCGAAAGGCATGGCATGTCTGCGTTTCATGCGGCCTGCCTTCTCTCCCGTGAAATTCGCGTCGAAACGGCGTATCCGTGCTAGCCGAGATCAATACGGTCTTTCGCTCCATGCGCCAGCGCGACCATGACGGTGAGATACTCCCGCACCTGCCGGGTCAGAAGAAAATTCTCCCGCACGAACGCCTGCCCCTTCTCTCCCATCTGCCTTAACCGTTCGGGCCGATGCAGCAGATAGCGAATCCGCAGCGCGGCACCCTCCGGCGTGCTGACGAGAAATCCGGTGTGGTGGTCGATCACCTGCAGGCGTATCCCGCCGGTATCGCCCGCGACTACCGGTTTGCCCTTCCATAACGCTTCCGTCACGGTCAGACCGAAGCCTTCCCGCTGGGATTTCTGCAGGACGATGTCCGCCGCCCGTTGCAGGGCATTGATGGTGCGGTGGGCATCGGGGGGCAGCAGGAGCAGATGGATATCCGGATCCCCCCGGCCGCCGCCTGGACTTCGCGGTAGACAGCCTCGCCCTCCGGGTCGTCCGTGGCGGTGCCGCCGGCCAGCACGAGCTGCAGCGCGGGAACGAACGGCTTGGCAAGCTGGTAGGCGCGGATCACGCCGACCGGGTCCTTGAAACGGTCGAAGCGGGAAACCTGCAGAATCAGCGGCCGCTGGCGATCCAGTCCGAATCGGGCGCAGACGGCGTCGATCTCGGCGGTACCCGAGCTCGCGGTTTTTGTCACTCAAGGGATCGATGCTGGGTGGTATCAGGTATTCCGGGTGGGGAAGTGCCTGCGCGAACGACGCCAGTGAAAAGATGCTCGCATCGTAGTCGGCCACGAAACGCCGCAGATACTGCCAGACGCGGCGATCCGGGCGACTGATATCGATGTGGCAGCGCCATACCCATTTGCCCTTGCGATCGGGGCACAGACGCAGCAAGGGTGCGGGCTGGGGGTCATGGATGAACACGACATCCGCCGGTTCGAGGATCGGTCGCAACTGCTCGGCGTTGCGCTCATTGATCCGCTCGTAAGCCTGCAATAGGTGAGCGGGAATCACCACACGGTTGCCCTGCAAGGCATTGTGGAAGCCCTTGGTGCATTCATAGAATTCACCCTCGCCGGCAAGCACTTCCCAACGGGCGTCTATCCCTAGCTCCCGCATCAGCGGGACCAGTTTTTCCAGGATTTCGGCGACGCCGCCGCCGACCCGCGTGGAATTGACGTGCACGACCGTTATGCCGCGCAGGGTCGCGGCCAACTGCTGCAGATGACCGATGATATCGGTCCCGGCCACCTCCGCGTAGGCTTCGAGCAGAGCCGGCATCAGACCCCGACTCCCGTCAAGCCGGCAAAGGCACGGGCCACCTGATTCCTCAGCTCGTAGAGGGTGGTGAAATAGGGATCAATCGCGGCCAGTTGCCGCCGCAGGTCTCCATAGCGATCATCCCAAGCCGACAACCAGGCGCGAAAATCGTCCTCCGTATCCGGCAGACGCTGGCGTGCATCGATGAAGTGATAGAAGACACTGCTCGCCGGCAGGCTCGGGATGATGTCGGCGAGCTGCTCAGGGGTCTGCGCCGAACGGTCGGTGTTGAACACCACGATCTGGGAGCGGATGAACTGATATTGCCGGTCCACCGGCACCCAGGTCAGCACCTCGATGTCATCCAGTCTTTCCTCGATGATATCGACGAGACTCTGGCGCATGAGCTCCAGATTATCGAAGTCGGACGGATCGATAACCCCCAGGCGTTCGGCGAGGACCGCATCGTGCAGGCTATGCCGCACCCATTCCGCGAAGTCGTTGCCATATTCGCGCTCCTCGAATCCCGCATGCAACAGGCCGCCCCAGAAATGAAAATAGAGGCTGCTG
>CAVYZN010000007.1:0-46674 GCA_963773065.1 uncultured Gammaproteobacteria bacterium | reverse complement strand
ATCGATGATGGATTTGAGAAATTTTTCCGCCGTTTGCGCGCGACCGGCGGCAGTCCGCGCTCTTGCGAGCAGAACGCCGGCATAGACGGCAAATGCCACGGACATCAGCAGGACGCTGAAACGCATCAATGTTTCATGTACATCCGGGTGCAGCATCTCATCGTATAGGTTTCCCTGCTGAAGCAGTAACACATCGATCAGTACATCGAAGACATAGAAACCGGCCCCGAAGAGGAACCCGATCCAGATCAGCGAGCGGTCTAATGCCGGGTGATTATCGGACAATCGCACGGGCGCTTTATCAGTCATGTAGGCGGAGACTCATCGCAAAGGGTGTCATCAGCAGCTATGCCGTACTTGAGACAGGTTATGTCTGGACTGCGCCACCGGGTTCCCCAGGCTGGCGCTGAGCAAATTATCATGTGACCGCCTCGCTTGCCGTATACCCGGCAGTGAATCAGTAAAGGCTTGCGCCTACCGGCGCTGTTTGCTGTCGGTGCCGACGTTTGGCGGAACTGACTGCCTGCTGCGTGGCGCTTCACGATCTTCCCGGCGGTGCCATGAAGTACCGCCCGATGCAAGCTCCCCGCCGGGTAGTGTCGCTGCTCGCTAATGTCAATTTTAGCCGTGTATCACTCGTGCGATATACGTAATATCCCGTATTGTGCCGGCTTTGCCTATGGTTTAGGGTATACCTGTGCGGTCGTTTTTTTCATAGTTTATGACTCCTCGGCGGCGGTCCAGACGGACCGCCGCTTTTTTATTGCGCGCTCGGCAGGGCGTACCTCGCTTGTGTTGTTCTTAGTAACAGGGAAACGCTCGGTTACCCGCGTAAAACGGGCCGGTCCCTAGCTCGGGTTCTTGTGCGGGTACTCGCACAGGTTCGCGATGAGGCAGGAGGGGCAACGGGGCTTGCGCGCGATACAGGTGTAACGGCCGAGCAGTATCAGCCAGTGGTGGGCGTCCTTCCTGAACTCCTCCGGCACTAGGCGCAGCAGGCGGTTCTCGACCTCGGCGACATTCTCGCCGGGTGCGATGCCGGTGCGGTTGGCGACGCGGAAGATGTGGGTATCGACGGCGATGGTCGGCTGGCCGAAGGCCGTGTTGAGGATGACGTTGGCGGTCTTGCGCCCCACGCCGGGCAGGGCCTCCAGCGCCTTGCGGTCTTCGGGGACCACGCCGCCATGCCGTTCCACCAGCAGGACGCAGGCCTTGATGAGGTTGCCGGCCTTGGTGTTATACAGGCCGATGGTCTTGATGTACTCCTTCAGCCCGTCCTCGCCCAGTTCGAGCATGTCCTCCGGCGTTCTGACCTTGTTGAACAGGCGGCGGGTAGCCTTGTTGACCCCGGCATCGGTCGACTGGGCCGACAGGACCACGGCGACCAGGAGCTGGAAGGGATTGCCGTATTCCAGTTCGGTGGTCGGGTGGGGGTTGGCCGCGCGCAGGCGTTCGAAGATTTCCTGGCGTTTGCGGCGATTCACGGCTTGCCTGACGGTCCGTCAGGCCTGGCGGGCGGGGCGACGGGCAGTTCGCGCACGGCGGCGCGCTGTTCGCGCCGGGCGTTGATGAGGTTCTTGGCGGCGATCATGAGTCCAAGCCCCATGAAGGCGCCGGGCGGAAGTATCGCCAGCAGGAAGCCGCGGTAGTTCTCGATCAGGGTGAGCGAGAGCGCGCGCCCGGCTTCGCCGAACATGAGCTGGGCCTGGGCGAACAGGGTGCCGTGCCCGATGAGCTCACGCAGGGCGCCGAGGGTGACCAGGACCAGGGTGAAGCCGAACCCGATGGCCAGGCCATCCACCAGGGCGCGGTCCACCGTGTGCTTGGAGGCGAAGGCCTCGGCGCGTCCGATGATGTTGCAGTTGACCACGATCAGCGGAATGAAGATACCCAGGATCTTGTAGAGATCGTGGAACCAGGCGTTCATGCCCAGTTCGATGACGGTGACGACGGAGGCGATGAGCAGCACGAACACGGGAATGCGGATTTCGGGACGGATCAGTTTGCGGATCAGCGAGACGGTCACGTTGGTGGTGGCCAGCGTCAGGGTAGTCGCCAGTCCCAGCCCCAGGCCGTTGATGGCCGAGGTGGTGATGGCCAGCAGGGGGCACAGGCCGAGCAATTGCACCAGGCCGGCGTTATTGTGCCACAGGCCGTCATTGATGATTTTCGTGTAGCTTGGATCGTTCATGACTGCGCCGCTCCGCGTTAGTGATTACCGTGGGTCTGGTCGGGAATTGACGGACCCTGTACGGGCGACGCCTGGGCGGCGGCCTCTGCCCCGGCCGCGTACCGGGCGTCGCGATGTTCCCGGTAGTATAGCAGCGTTTTCCTCACCGCCTTGACGATCGCGCGCGGGGTGATGGTGGCGCCGGTCAGTTGGTCAAACGCCCCGCCGTCCTTTTTCACGCCCCAGCGTTCCAGCGGCGGATTGTTCAGGGATTTGCCGTCAAAACCGTAGATCAAGAAGGCCGGGTTCACACGCTGGCCGTCTATACTTGTAGCTTGAATGACAAACTAATAAAGCCGGCGCCGGGACAATGGCGCTGTTTATGCCACCTGTTGAGGAGGATTCCGATGATAGAGCGCCCCGCATATTTTTTTCGTCTGAACCCACGTCGTTTGCTGCTGCTGGGATGGCTCGCCGTGCTCAGTGCTGCACCCGCCGCATCGGTGGCTGACGAGACCTGCCTTTCTCCGTACATGGCCAAGATTACCGGGAACGAGGACTTCGTCTACGTTTGGACGCTGGGCGTGGATGGTCTGGGAGACGGTTCCGACAAGCTGGTGACCGTGGATGCGCGCCCCGGCTCGAAGAGCTTCGGCCAGGTGCTCAGCAGCGTTTCGGTCGGCGGGCGGCACGAGGCGCATCACGGCGACTTCACCGATGATCGGCGCTACTTCTGGGCCGGGGGCCTGGACGACAGCAAGATCTTCATCTTCGACGTGCATACGAACCCGGCCAAGCCGCGGTTGGTGAAGACCATAGATGACTTCGTCGCGAAGTCGGGCGGCGCTATGGGTCCGCATACCTTCTATGCGCTGCCTGGGCGCATGCTCATCACCGGGCTCTCCAATGCCAAGGACCGTGGCGGGCGCACGGCCATGGTGGAATACAACAACGAAGGCGACTACATCACTACCCACTGGATGCCGACCAATGACAACCCGCAAGGCGCGGTGATCCAGAAGCTCGCCGACGGCTACGGCTACGACGTCCGGGTGCTGCCGCGGCGCAACGTGATGCTCACGTCCTCGTTCACAGGCTGGTCCAACTACATGATGGACATCGGCGTGATGCTGAAGGACCCGGAGGCGATGAAGCGCTTCGGCCAGACCATGGTGGTGTGGGATCTGCATGCGCGCAAGCCCAAGAAGGTCCTGGACGTGCCGGGCGCCCCGCTGGAGATCCGCTTCTCCTGGGGCCCGTTCCACGACTATGCCTTCACCAGCACCGCGCTCGGCTCCAAGATCTGGCTCATCTACGAGGACGATAAAGGAGAGTGGCAAGCCAAGCCCGTGGCCGACATCGGCGATCCTTCCAAGAGCCCGCTGCCCGTGGATATCAGCCTGAGCGCGGACGACAAGATCCTGTGGGTAGATACCTTTTCGGATGGCACCGTGCGCGCGTTCGACGTAAGCGACCCGTTCCATCCCAAGCAGATCTACGAGAAGGCGATCGGCGCGCAGGTCAACATGGTCTCGGAGAGCTGGGACGGCAAGCGGCTGTATTTCACCTCGTCTTTGCTGTCGCACTGGGACAAGCTCGGAGATCAGAACGAGCAATTTCTCAAGGCCTACGACTGGGACGGCAAGGAGCTGAAGCCGCGGTTCGCGATCGACTTCTACAAGGCCAAGCTCGGCCGGCCGCACATCATGCGCTTCGGTGCCTATTCCCTATACGGCATAACACCGCCCGCGGAGGTTGCACTGCGGGATGCCGGGTTGCGCTGAGCATGAGGCGTCGCGGCGAGGGCGCCGCTCCCACCAATGTGGGAGGCCCGCCCCGGGCCGACGGGCAGATGCCTATCGCGCTGAGAAGGGGTGCGCGTCCCTGCGCGCTGGTGCTATGGACCTGGCTCGCCGCGGGTCTTGCAGCGGACAGTGCGGGCGACCCCGGTGCCGGTCTGGGCTACCAGCCGCCCGCGCCGGGCAGCTATGAGCTGCCGCCGATCCAGCGGGCCGCCGACGGCGCGGTGCTGGACACGTCCGGGAGCCGGCATAAGCTGTCGGACTACCTGGACGGGCGAATAGTACTGCTAAGCTTCATCTACACCCATTGCGCCGACAGCCGCGGCTGTCCTCTGGCCACCCAGGTGCTGCGCCAAGTGGCCTCGCGGGTGGCCAAAGATCCGGCGCTGGCGGGACGGGTGCGCTTAATCAGCCTGAGCTTCGACCCCGAGCACGACACGCCCCAGGCGATGCGGGCCTATGCGGATGCGATGGTGGGCCGCACGGACATGGACGACTGGGTGTTTCTCACCACCGCCTCCAGATCGGAGCTTGCGCCTATCTTGGATCGCTACGGCCAGTATGTGATCCGGGAGCACGACGCCCGCGGGCGGGAGACCGGGGCGCTCGCGCACATGCTGAAGGTTTTTCTCATCGACGGCCAACGGCGGGTGCGCAACATTTATAGCGCGAGCTTCCTGTACGCGCCTCTGCTGCTGAACGATCTTCGAACACTGCTGTTGGAACACGCGGGCGCGCCGTCGGAGCGCAATGTAGAACCCGCCCGGCGATCATGGGCCAGATGCTGGCATTGTGTATCGCACGCTGGCCGCGCACCCGATCAAGAAGGCCGGGTTCACCCTGCATGCGGGCATGGCGGACTTGGCGTCATGCGCCAAGCTAGCCGGGATCACTCATGGTTGCCTCGCTCCGGGGTTGTTCCCCTCGTTCCTGCCGGGGTCGATGTGCCCTGAACAGGCGCCTTCGCCTCGGCAAACAAGGCGTCGCGATGTTCCCGGTAATATAGCAGCGTTTTCCTCACCGCCTTGACGATCGCGCGCGGCGTGATGGTGGCGCCGGTCAGTTGGTCAAACGCCCCGCCGTCCTTTTTCACGCCCCAGCGTTCCAGCGGCGGATTATCCAGGGATTTGCCGTCAAAACCGTAGATCCAGTCGGAGCGCTCCTCCTCGATGTAATCGCCGAGTCCGGGTGTCTCGTGGTGCGCGGTTACACGTACGCCGGTCAGGGTGCCGTCATAGCCGATGCCGACCAGCAGACTGATGGAACCGCTGTAACCGTCCGGCGCGACCGGCGTCATGACCACGGCAACCGGTTTGCCCTCCCGGCGGGCGCGATAGACGGTGACCGGTTCGGACGTGCCGAGCAGCTTCTCATCCCTGACTTCGAGGGTGTCCTCGATCAGTTTGTTGTCATAATGGTCCCGGGGAATGAGGACGTCGAGCTTGCGCAGCAGCGTTTCGCGTTCGTTCGCGGCGATCCGCTCCCGCGTCTGGTCATGGGTATAGGCGACCAGCGCCGTCCCGGCAATGGCGAACAGACTGAGGACAACGGCGGTAATGGCGCTGCTGCGATAGTTCACGGCTCAGTCACCGGGCTGGCCGAACACCCGCGGCTGGGTGTAGTGGTCGAGGGTCGGCGCCGCCATGTTCATGAGCAGCACGGCGAAGGCCATTCCGTCCGGGTAACCGCCCCAGGTGCGTATCAGGTAGGTGAGCATGCCGATGCCGGCGCCGTAGATCAGCCGTCCGCGCGGGGTGGTGCAGGCGGATACCGGATCGGTGGCGATAAAGAAGGCGCCCAGCATGGCGGCGCCGCTGAAGAGCTGGAACGCCGGCGAGGTGGAGGTATCCGGGTTGACCGCGTAAAACACCAGGGCCATCGAGAACAGTCCCGCCAGGGTGGCAACGGGGATCTGCCACTGGATGACCTTTACCCGAAGGAGCCAGAGCCCGCCGATCAGGTAGCCGAGATTGATCCACTCCCAGCCCCGGCTGCCGAAATGGCCGAACAGACCGTGGCTGGCGAGCTCGCTGAGGGTGACATTCAGGCCGAGCTGGGTCTTGACGGCGTCCAGGGGGGTGGCCATGGTTAGCCCGTCCAGGGTGGCGCCGGCGGGCAGCGCGCCGGTGAACACCAGCGTTAAGGTGTCCAGCAGGCCCTGCGGCTCGAAGGGGGGCGACCAGCGCGCCAGTTCGAGCGGGAAGGAAATCAGCAGCACGACGTAGCCGGCCATGGCGGGATTGAACGGGTTGTAGCCGAGCCCGCCGTAGAGCTGCTTGGCGACCACGATCGCGAACAGGCTGCCGATCACCGGGATCCACCAGGGCGAGAGCGGCGGCAGGGCCAGCGCCAGCAGCACGCCCGTCACCAGCGCGCTGCCATCGTACAGGGTCGCGCCCACCGGACGATTGCGCAGGGCGAGCATGCCGGCCTCGGCGGCGATCGCCGCGAGGGAGGCGATGAGGCAATTGACGATGATGCCCCAGCCGAACACCCAGACGGCGCAGGCCATGCCGGGCGAGAGCGCGATCAGGACGCGCGACATCATGACCGTCACGCCGCCCTGAAGGCTTAAGTGCGGGGAGCTGTAGTTGTGCAGTTCCACGGCGGGTCAGTCTCGCGGTGATGGCTCCCCGCGGGAGCGGCGCGCGTCGATCTCGCGGATCTTCTGTTCCTGTTCGGAGCTGAGATTATCGATGTTTTTGGGCGCCTGGGCGGCCTCTTCCTTTTTCTTCCTGACGCGCTCCAGCGCGGCCCGGATGACCGCCTGCTTGGCGTCGGCCGCCTGATCGGCCGGTCCGGCGAGCGATTTCTTCCGCTCCGAGAGCCGCCCGGCCCGTTCCTGCCGGGTGCGTTCCAGGCGCGCGAGGCGCGCCTCGTGGCGCCGGCGCGCGATATCCGCCGCCTGCTTCTGTTTTTCCTGGGTCCAGATCTCCGCCTTGGCGTGGCGGTAGTATTGCACCAGCGGAATGTGGCTCGGGCACACCGTGGCGCAGCAGCCGCATTCGATGCAGTCGAACAGGTTGTAATCCTGCGCGGCATCCAGGTTGCCGCTGCGCGCATGCCAGTAGAGCTGCTGCGGCAGCAGGTCGGCGGGACAGACCTCGGTGCATTTGCCGCAGCGTATGCAGGGCAGGGCGCGTGCGGGCGGCGGCATCTCCTCGCGGGTGACGGCCAGGATGCAATTGCTGGTCTTGATGACGGGGACCTCATCCGTCGCCACCGCGAAGCCCATCATCGGCCCGCCCATCAGCAGACGGTCGACGTCGCGGCTGTAGCCGCCGCAGGCCTCGACGGCGTATCTGAACGGCGTGCCGATCCGGACCTCGAGGTTGCGCGGCTCCCGCACGCCCGCCCCGGTGACCGTGATGAGGCGCGCGATCAGCGGCTGGTTGCGCACCACGGCCTGGTACACCGCGGCGGCCGTACCGACATTCTGGCAGATGATGCCGATGTCGGCCGGAAATCCCTGGCTGGGGACCTCGCGGCCGGTCAGCACCTTGATCAACTGGCGCTCGCCGCCGGTCGGATAGATCTCCGGCACGCGTATGACGCGGATAGGCTCCGCCGCCGCGGCGCTCACGGCCGCGCGCATGGCGGCCTCGGCCGCCGGCATGTGGTCTTCGATGGCGATGACGCAGTGACGCGGCTTAAGGATGTGCCGCAGTATCCTCACGCCCTCCAGGATCTCGCCGGCGCGCTCCTGCATAAGCCGGTCGTCGCAGCAGATGTAAGGCTCGCACTCGACGCCGTTGATGAGCAGCAGATCGATCCCTTCCTGCGCGCGGTGCGAGAGCTTGACCTGGGTCGGGAAGCCGGCCCCGCCCAGGCCGACGATGCCGGCCTGGCGGATGATGTCGAGCAGGGTCCCCGCCGGAACGCGGTGATAATCGGAGAGGGGGGCGCCCGAGTCGATCCCTTCATCCCTGCCGTCGGTCTCGATGATGATGCAGGGCGCCTTGAGGCCCGAAGGGTGGGGCACGGGCCGGTCTTCCACGGCGACGACGGTGCCCGAGCTGGAGGCGTGCACCGGCATGCTGATGGCGCCCCGGGGTGCGGCGATCATCTGCCCCTTGAACACCTGCTCTCCCGGGTTGACCAGGCAGTCGGCCGCTTCGCCGATGTGCTGTTTCAGGGGCAGCACCAGCCGCGGCGGAATACCCGCGACCCGCACGGGCAGCGAGGCCGCCGGCTCGCGCTGGCCCGGCAGGACCAGCCCGCCGTGAAAACGGTAAAGCTGATCGCGGGGATCGATGATGTCCTCGCGCACCAGTGTCGTGTCGACGCTCGCTTGCATCAACCGCGCGCCCCCTGCACCAGCGCGCCCGCGCCCGCGCCGTGGAGCGGGTGCTCCGGCGTGGGCCAGACCCAGGTGTTGATGGTTTGCGGCACCGGCACCATCTCGATGCATTCCACCGGGCAGGGCGCGACGCACAGCTTGCAGCCGGTGCACTCGGCGGCGATGACGGTATGCATGTGCTTGGGCGCGCCGAGGATGGCATCCACCGGACAGGCCTGGATGCACAGGGTGCAGCCGATGCAGAGTTCTTCGTGGATGATGGCGACGCTCTTCTCGGCGTGCATGCCGTGTTCCGGGTTCAACGGTTTGGGGTCGCGCCCGAGCAGATCGGCCAGCGCCTGGATGGTGCTCTCGCCCCCGGGCGGACACTGGTTGATGTCGGCCTCGCCGGCCGCGATGGCTTCGGCGTAGGGGCGGCAGCCGGGATAGGTGCACTGGCCGCATTGCGTCTGCGGCAGCAGGGCATCGATCTGGTCGACGATCGGATCGCTTTCGACCCGGAAACGGATGGCCGCGTAGCCCAGTATCAGGCCGATCAGGGCGGCGAGGGTGCCCAGTGTCAGCAGCGCGGTCAGCATGGGGACGGGAAACGCAACCGGCCGGTCAGTTCACGGGGCGCCGCTCAGCCCTTGATCAGGCCGGAAAAACCCATGAAGGCGAGCGACATCATGCCGGCGGTCACCAGCGCGATGGCGGAACCGCGGAACGGCGCCGGCACGTCGGCGACGGCAACGCGCTCGCGCATGGCCGAGAACAGGATCAGCACCAGGGAGAAGCCGGCCGCGGCGCCGAAACCGTAGACCGCCGATTGCAGGAAACCGTGCTTCTCCTGCGTATTGAGCAGCGCCACCCCCAGTACCGCGCAGTTGGTGGTGATCAGCGGCAGAAAGATGCCCAGCACCTTGTAGAGCAGCGGGCTGGTCTTGTGGACCACCATTTCCGTGAACTGCACGACGGCGGCGATCACCAGGATGAAGGTGAGGGTGCGCAGATATTGCAGCCCCAGCGGCTCCAGCAGGTAGTGATCGGCCAGGAAGCTGCAGATCGAGGAAAGGGTCATGACGAAGGTGGTGGCCAGCGCCATCCCGGTGGCCGTTTCCACGTTGCGCGAGACGCCCATGAACGGGCACAGGCCAAGAAACTTGACCAGCACGAAATTGTTAACCAGTACGGTACTGACCAGGATCAGGGCGAGTTCAGTCATATCAGTCACCGATGTTGCCGCGCGGGCGCACCTGCCGCCGCTACTTGACCCGCATGCCCGGCTGGCGCCGGCATCGGGATGGAGTATCCACAGGTCCCCGCCGCCGGGGCCGGCCGCGAGCACCATGCCCTCGGATACGCCGAAGCGCATCTGGCGCGGGGCGAGGTTGGCGACCATCACGGTCAGGCGGCCCTCGAGCGCCTCCGGTGCGTAGGCGGACTTGATGCCGGCAAAGACGTTGCGGGTTTCACCGCCGAGATTGAGTTCCAGGCGCAGCAGCTTGTCGGCGCCGGCCACGGGTTCCGCCTTGTTGATGCGGGCGATGCGCAGGTCGATTTTCGCGAAATCCTCGAAGTTTATGGTTGCCGCGATCGGATCCGCTTGCAACGGCGCGTGCGCCGCCGGCGCGGCCGTGTCGCGGTCGCCGAGGCTGTGTTTCGAATCTTCCAGCATGGCGGCCACCTTATCCGGTTCCACGCGCGTGAGCAGGGGCAGGAACGGGTTGATCGCATGCGCGGTGAGCGGCGAGCCGATGGCATCCCAGCGCAGCGGCGGGATGTTCAGGAAGGACTCCACCTGCCCGGCCATCGCCGGCAATACCGGCGACAGATAGGCGGCCAGCACCCGGAACAAATTGATGCCGACGCTGCAGACGGCCTGCACCGCCTGCTCCTGCCCCGGCTGTTTGGCGAGCGCCCAGGGTTTGTGCTGGTCGATGTACTGGTTGGCCCGGTCGGCGAGCGCCATGATCTTGCGTATCGCCTGGCTGAATTCCCGCGCCTCGTAGTCGCGGGCGATGTCATCGCCCGCCTGGACGAATTCCGCGTACAGCCCCGCTTCCGCGCAATTGCCCGCGAGTTCGCCGCCGAAGCGTTTGGTGATGAACCCGGCGCAGCGGCTGGCGATATTGACCACCTTGCCGACCAGGTCGCTGTTGATGCGCTGGATGAAATCGTCCAGGTTGAGATCCAGGTCATCGATGCCGCCGCCCAGCTTGGCCGCGAAGTAATAGCGCAGGTATTCGGGGTTCAGGTGGTCGAGGTAGGTGCGCGCCTTGATGAAGGTGCCGCGCGACTTGGACATCTTCTGGCCGTCGATGGTCAGGAAGCCGTGCGCGAAGATGGCCGTGGGGGTGCGCAGGCCGGCGCCCGCCAGCATGGCCGGCCAGAACAGGGCATGGAAGTAGATGATGTCCTTGCCGATGAAATGGTACAGTTCCACCGTGCTGTCCTTGCTCCAGTAGGCGTCGAAATCGCGGCCGGTGCGCGCGCACAGGTTTTTGAAACTGGCCATGTAGCCGATGGGCGCGTCCAGCCAGACATAGAAATACTTGTCCGTGGCGCCGGGTATCGGGAAACCGAAGTAGGGCGCATCGCGGGAGATGTCCCATTCCCGCAGGCCCTCATCAAACCATTCGTTGAGCTTGTTGGTGACCTCCGCCTGCACGTGCCCGGCGCGGGTCCACTCGCGCAGCAGCGGCTCGAAATCCGCGAGCTTGAAGAAGTAGTGCAGGGATTCCCGTTCCACCGGCGTGCTGCCGGAAATCACGGACACCGGGTTTTTGAGCTCGGTCGGCGCATAGGTCGCGCCGCAGACTTCGCAACTGTCGCCGTACTGGCCGGCGGCGCCGCAGCGCGGACACTCGCCCTTGATGAAGCGGTCCGGCAGGAACATCTCCTTCTCGGCATCATAGGCCTGGGTAATGGTGCGGGTGGCGATGTGGCCGGCATCGAAATGCCGGCGGTAAAGCCGCTCGGCGAGTTCCCGGTTCTCGGGGGAATGGGTGCTGTGATAGTTGTCGAAGTCGATGTGGAAGTCACGGAAGTCGGCGCGGTGTTCGCGGCCCATGCGCTCGATGAGTTGTTCGGGGGTGATGCCCTCCTGCTGCGCGCGCAGCATGATGGGCGTGCCGTGCGCGTCGTCGGCGCACACATAGACGCAATCGTGACCCCGCGACTTCTGGAACCGCACCCAGATGTCGGTCTGGATATACTCGACCAAATGTCCCAGATGGATCGGCCCGTTGGCATAGGGCAGGGCGCTGGTGACCAGCAGGGTGCGCTTGCTTGGATTCATGGAGCCGTTTCCCGGTTAATACCCTGTTGCTTGTGCAGATAATCCACGCGCTAGTATGCCATAGAGAGGCGCGTGGTGCGGTAACGAGCGCCTCCGGCGGGGGACGCTCCGCGGAAGTTCGTGTACAATCCCCGCTCAATTTTCACCCGAGAGCGGCGGCGGCCTGCACCCTGTCGTTCCGCAAGGAGTCAACGAATGGCTGAAGTAACCCAATCCCAGATCGAAGCTAAGCTGGCCACCTACGTGGATCCCTATCTGGAGCGCGACCTGGTGTCCGCGAAAAGCATCAAAAGTATCGCGGTAGCCGGCGACACCGCCACGGTCGAGGTGGTGCTCGGCTTTCCGGCAAGCGGTTACCACGAGCAACTCTCGGGCACGCTGAAACAACTGGTCGAGTCGATCGACGGCATCCGCACGGCCACCGTCAAGGTGTCCACCAAGATCGCCGCCCATGCGGTGCAGAAGGGCGTCAAGCACCTCGACAACATCAAGAACATCATCGCCGTGGCTTCGGGCAAGGGCGGGGTGGGCAAATCCACCGTGGCGGTCAATCTGGCGCTGGCGCTCTCGGCGGAAGGCGCCACCGTGGGCATGCTGGATGCCGATATCTACGGTCCCAGCCAGCCGCGCATGCTGGGCGTGCACGGCAAGCCGGAATCGCTGGATGGCAAGTCGCTGGAACCCCTGGTCAGTTATCACCTGCAGGCGATGTCCATCGGCTTCCTGATCGACGAGGAGACGCCGATGATCTGGCGCGGCCCGATGGTGACCCAGGCGCTGCAGCAGTTGCTGCATGACACCAACTGGAAGGATCTCGACTACCTGGTGGTGGACCTGCCGCCGGGTACCGGGGATATCCAGTTGACGCTGGCCCAGCAGGTGCCGGTGAGCGGGGCGATCATCGTCACCACGCCGCAGGATATCGCCCTGCTGGACGCGCGCAAGGGACTCAAGATGTTCGAGAAGGTGGAGGTGCCGGTGCTCGGCATCGTGGAGAACATGAGCATCCATATCTGCAGCGAATGCGGCCACGAGGAGTACATCTTCGGCGAGGGTGGCGGGCGGCGCATGGCCGAGCAGTACAACGTCGATTTCCTCGGCGGCCTGCCGCTCGACAAGCGCATCCGCGAGGAGACGGACGCCGGCAAGCCCACCGTGGTGGCGGAGCCGGAGAGCCGCATCGCGAAGATCTACCGCGAGATCGCCCGGCGCACCGCCGCCAAGCTCTCGCTCAGGACCAAGGACTACGCCGCGCGTTTCCCGCAGATCGTGATCCAGAACGACTGAAGAACCAATGGCATGACTCAATGGCGCTTACGGCTATCGGCCGTATGCGCACGTTGTCCACGGAAACGCACGATACAACACCGGATAATTCCGTGTCTTCCGCGTGTTTCCGGGGCTATTTACTAGGTTTAAGGCTAGTAATCAGTCGAACTGGGCCGACGATTAGAATCATGTCGATCAAGTCGGACAAATGGATACGCCGCATGGCCAGGGATCACGGCATGATCGAGCCGTTCGAGCCCGGCCAGGTGCGGGAAGGCGCGGCGGGACGGCTGGTGTCCTACGGGACCTCGAGCTACGGCTACGACATCCGCTGTTCCGATGAATTCAAGATCTTCACCAACATCAACTCGGCCATCGTCGACCCCAAGAATTTCGACGCCAACAGCTTCGTCGACGTCAGGGCGGATGTCTGCATCATCCCGCCCAATTCCTTCGCGCTGGCGCGCACCGTCGAGTATTTCCGCATCCCGCGCAATGTGCTGACCATCTGCCTGGGGAAATCGACCTACGCCCGCTGCGGCATCATCGTGAACGTCACGCCGCTGGAACCCGAGTGGGAAGGGCATGTCACCCTCGAGTTCTCCAACACCACCCCCCTGCCGGCCAAGATCTACGCCAACGAAGGGGTCGCGCAGGTGCTGTTCTTCGAAGCCGACGAGGTCTGCGAGACGTCCTACCGCGACCGCGGCGGCAAGTACCAGGGACAGAAAGGCGTCACGCTGCCCAAGACCTGAGGCGGGTTTCACACCGCAGGGGCGAAGTTTCTGTCGCTTACCAGGGGTCGCTGATTTCGACCAAGGGTTCGTCGGCGCCAAGCAGTTTCAGTGCGGGTGGGAGTGTTTTTCCCAGGATTTCATTCAAATGCGCATTGCTGGTGTTGCCGCACGTGATCCAGACAACCTGTGGTGGCAGGCCAAACTGTTCCAGCAGCCGCGGAAAATCCCCGTCCTTGGTCATGACGATGGCCGAGGCTTTTCTGGCAGCCGAAAATATCGCCTCATCCGTACTGTCACGTAATCCCAGATCGCGTACCGGGCTGGCTTCGACAGAAAATTCACTCGTTAACCAAGGGGCCAGCGCAGGCGACAGTTGCGCATCGAGCCAGATCTTCACGCAGCGATCACGGGATGATCGAGTTTGCGGACGGCATAGTGCAGGCAGGCCGGAATATCCTCCGGCTCAAGATCGGGCAGCTCGTCGAGAATCTGCTCGGCTGTCAAACCCGCCGCCAACAGATCCAGCACATCGGACACCCGTATGCGCATACCCCGAATACAGGGGCATCCGCCGCATTGTTCGGGATTGACGGTGATCCGACTCAGTAGCTGTGTTGTCACGCGACCTGTTCCTGTTGGGGTGTTTGCCGACTGGCGTATGTAGCCAAGTGTACCGTCCGTTAGGTGCGAATTTACCAGCATTGCGCAACTGCCAGCGATGTAACGCTGAGATGATCGACCAAAAACGGGAAATGATCGAAAAGGTGATTCTCAGATTTATTTTCCTGAAAAATGAATCTGCCCCAATTACTGCGTTTCCATCTCCCGTAGGTGCGAATTTATTCGCACGTTTGCCGTATCGTCCAGTACGTGCGAATAAATTCGCACCTGCACCTATCTCGCGCAATCGCCAAGCTACCGTGGGGTCAGACTCGATTGATTCCGGTAATTCAATGGCCAAATTGATCACTACGATGAAATCAATCGACCCTTTATGACCCTACTGGCGCTTAACGGAAGGTGATAACACCTTTTCCCCTTTTGTGGATTGCCTGCCGTTCAGCCGTGTTATTTTTCCACGCGCAATGATTCACTGAAGCTTTCCAGCTCGCTCTGGTACTCGCTCTGGTCCTGCTTGCGTTGCCAGATGCGCACCGGCAGGTAATGGAGTTCCGGCGCGCACCAGATGTAGGTCAGTTTATTTTTACCATGACCCACCTGGTTGAGTTTGACCGTCTCGAAGCGACCGGCGGGCAGGTCGATGGTCTCCGTCCCGATGATCTGGAAGGAATACTGTTTGAGTTTCCCGCCGTCGGCCACGGCGAAGGTCTTATCGGTAGCGCCGTTTTGCAGCTCGCGCATCATGCCGAGCTGGGTCGCGAGCTTGTCGAGCGTCCCGGCCGGAATGGGCATTTCCCAGCGGCTGTTATCGACGTCATTCACGACCGTCGAGGTTTTCCAGTCGAAGGTCAGATCGGCCGCGCGCGCGCTGTTTCTCCCGCTGCGCTGGTAATGGTAATAATGCGGGCGGATGCCGGCGTAGTCCATGACGCCCCGGCTCAATTCGCGCAAATCCTCCTTCAGCAGCCACGATATCCAGGCGCTGGGCCAGGTGTGGGATTCGTAGCGGTAGGCGCCGTTATCCTCCACCGTGAGGGAGACTTCGGTGGTGCCGAGGCGCAGACTGCCGCGCATGATCTTAAACGTCGCGGCGAAGGCCGGCAGGGACGCCGCCTGCAATGCCGGGATCAGCAGGGCGCACCCCAGCAGCCAGCCCGCGAAGGTGAGGAGCGGGTGGCGGCATCGGTGGCTCAAACCGGCTCCTTTGCACCGGGAAGCAGCACCCGGGGCCGTTCCAGCGGGGCGCCATCGAAGATGACCCGTCCAGCGGCATTCAGCTCTACGCGGCCCTCGGCGAACCAGCGGATCGCCAGCGGAAGAATGCGGTGTTCCTGTTCCAGCACCCGTTGCGCCAGCGACTCGGCGTCATCATTCGCGTGAACGGGTACGCGCGCCTGCAGGATGGCCGGGCCGCCGTCCGTATCCGCGGTGACGAAGTGGACCGTTGCACCGGTTTCCCGTTTGCCTGCATCCAGCACCCGCCGATGGGTATGCAAACCGGGGAACTCGGGCAGCAGCGAGGGGTGTATGTTCAGGATGCGTCCCCGGTAGTGGTTGACAAAATTCGGGGTAAGGATCCGCATGAAACCGGCCAGTACCAGCAGGCCCGGTTCGAAGGTATCGATTGTCGTTCGCAGGGCCGATTCGAACGCGGCCCGGCTGGCGTAGCAGGCGTGATCGATGACGATGGTGCGGATGCCGAGCAGGGCGGGGCGTTGCAACCCGGGGGCCTCGGGACGGTTGCTGATCACGGCGCTGATCTCGACCGGCAGTTCGCCGCCGGCGATCGCATCGAGGATCGATTGGAGATTGCTGCCCCGACCTGAAATCAGGACCACGACCGGCAGTGGCTGGGTCATGGTATCGGCCATGACGGGGCGGTGCGGCGAATCGGCAGGCAGGTTCCGGTCATGGCTCCAGGATCACCACCGGTTCCCCGTCGCCCGCTTCGATGCGGCCGATGACCCGGGCGGTTTCGCCCTGGGCTTCGAGGTGTTCCAGCGCGCGGCGCGCATCGGGTGCATCGACGCAGGCCACCATGCCGATCCCGCAGTTGAAGGTGCGAAACATCTCGCCGCGATCGACATTGCCCAGGCGCTGCAGCCAGTCGAAGATGGCCGGTCGTTGCCACGCATTGGAGTCGATGCGCGGCGCGGGTGCCCGCGGGCATCACCCGCGGCAGGTTTTCGGTCAGTCCGCCACCGGTGATATGGGCGAGCGCATGGACCTCGACCGTGTTGAACAGCGACAGCAGCGATTTGACGTAGATCCGGGTCGGGGCGAGCAGCCACTCGGCGAGGGGTTTGCCATCGAGCGCGTCATCCAGCTTGCTGTGCGTGCGCTCGATGATCTTGCGGATCAGTGAATAGCCGTTGGAGTGGGGTCCGGAGGAGGCCAGGCCGATCAGGGTGTCTCCCACCCGGACGCGGCTGCCGTCGATGATGGCCGCCTTCTCGACGACGCCGACGCTGAAACCGGCGAGGTCGTAATCGCCCGCGGCGTACAGGCCGGGCATTTCCGCGGTTTCTCCGCCGACCAGCGCCGCACCGGCGAGTTCACAGCCGCGTGCGATGCCGCCGATGACGCGCGTCGCGATTTCGACATCGAGCTTGCCGGTGGCGTAATAATCGAGGAAGAACAGGGGTTCGGCGCCCTGCACGACGATATCGTTGACGCACATGGCGACGAGGTCGATACCGATGGTCTCATGGAGACCGGTTTCGATGGCCAGTTTGAGCTTGGTGCCGACGCCATCCGTGCCGGAGACCAGCACGGGGTGGCGATAGCGGTCCAGGGGCAGCTCGAACAGGGCGCCGAAACCGCCCAGTCCCGCGAGGACCCCGGGCCGGGCCGTGCGCGCCGCGGCCGGCCTGATCCGCTCGACCAGGCGGTTACCCGCGTCGATATCGACGCCGGCATCGCGATAACTCAATGAAGCGGAAAGCTGATCTGCGGCCGTATTATTATCCTGCGCACCCACGTAGCGACTCCTGATGAAGGCTGGGCTAATGGTAGCGTTCGCCTGCAAGCGGTGCAAACCCGGTGGTCGCGCATGCCGCCGCCCCGGCCCGGCTGTCTCGCGCCCTTGCCTGATATGGTCAAAATCCCTTGATACCCGTATGCTTGGCACCATCCGCAAGCAGCCTGAATGAACCCGTACATGGATAACAAATACCCACGGCTGGCGCGCCTGCGCCTGGCCGTGCTCGCCGCCTGCCTGTGTCTGCTGCCGCTACCCGGCGGCGCGCCGGCCGCGGACAACCTGTTTGAGGCCGATGTTCCGGTCGCGGGCCAGCAGCCCGACCAGCGCACGGCGTATCTGAAGACGGCCATGGAGGAAGTGCTGGTGCGGGTGACCGGGCAGCGTGAGGTGCTGGACCGGCCGGAGATCCAGTCCTTGCTGGGTAAACCCGAACAGTTTGTTCAGCAGTACCGTTACTATACGCTGCCTGAAAGCGCGCCACCCCAATTGATGCTGCGGGTGCGCTTCGACGGCGAGGCCCTGCAGCAGGCGCTCACACGGCAGGGCGTGGCCTACTGGGGAAAGAGCGAAAGGCCGGATATCCTCGTCTGGCTGGCGGTTGAAGACCACAGCAGTCGCACTATCGTATCGGCGCAGGATGACACTGACGCCTCCCGGGAACTGCAGCAGGCGGCGAAGCAACGCGGCATACCCTTGCTGTTCCCGCTGCTCGATCTGGAAGACCAGTCGCGGGTTCGTTTTACCGATATCTGGGGCGGGTTCTTTGACGGGGTGCAGGCCGCCTCCGCCCGCTACAGCCCCCAGGCGGTGCTGATCGGCCGCCTCAACCGCAGCCCGTCGGGGGGCTGGGTTGCGCGCTGGGACATGCAAAGCGGCGGTAGCGGTTCCTGGACCGACAACGGCGAACGGCTCGGCGATGTGCTGCAGGCCGGCATCGATAAAGTTTCCGAGCGTCTGACGGCGCGGCTTGCCGTGACGAACCCGGGTACGGTTGCCGGCATGATCAGCATCACGGTGGAGGACGTGAATACGCTCATGGCCTTTGCACGTGTCGATGACTATCTTGCCTCGCTGGCCGCCATCAGGCGCCTGGAGCTGGAACGGGTAGACGGCGCAACCCTGCAGTATGCGCTGCAGCTCGATGGCACTCTGGACGGACTGACGCAAACGATCACCATCGGCACGGTGCTGGAACCGTCCCCCGGCGGCGCGCCAGGCGCCTACAGGCTGCGACAGTGAAGGCCAGCGATCTGCCCAACAGCATCACCGTCTTTCGTTTCCTGCTGGTCCCGCCGGTTGTCCTGCTGCTGCTCAACCGCCAGTACGTGGGTGCCCTGCTGGTGTTCGCGCTGGCGGGCTTCTCGGATGCCCTCGATGGCTATCTCGCCAAGCGCTATCACTGGACCAGCCGTCTCGGCGCCCTGCTGGATCCGCTGGCCGACAAGCTCATGCTGGTATCGGGTTTTGTGGCCCTGGCATGGCTCGGTCTGATACCGCCCTGGCTGGTCGGGCTGGTGATCCTGCGAGATGTGGTCATCGTGACCGGCGCGATCGTGTACCACATGCGCATCGAAAAACTGGAAGCCGCTCCCAGCATGGTCAGCAAACTGAATACCCTCGCGCAGATACTGCTGGTGCTGGCCGTCATGTACTCGCAGGCCATCCGGCAGTTGCCGTCCTTCTGGATGGATGTGCTGATTTACGGCGTGCTGTTTACGACGCTCTGGAGCGGTCTCGATTATGTCTGGACCTGGGGACGCAGGGCCTGGCTGCGGCGCGAGCCGTAGCCGCGCGGGATCTTACACTATGCAACATCCGCAATTGCCGCTAGGTCTCAAGCTGAGGGACAGCGCGCGCTTTGCGAGCTACTTCCCCGGGCGGAACCAGGAGGCGGTCGACAGCCTGCGCCTGTCCGCACAGGGCGGGGGTGAATCCCTCATCTACCTCGCCGGCCCGGCCGGCTTGGGCAAAACACATTTACTGCAGGCGGCCTGTCAGCAGGCGGTCGTGTCCGGGCGTACGGCCGTTTACCTGCCCTTGCAGCCTCTGCTCGAGCTCTCCCCGGCCCTGCTCGAGGGACTGGAGCAGATGGATCTCGTGTGTCTGGATGATGTGGATGCCGTTGCCGGCCATGCCGACTGGGAGCGCGGGCTGTTCGATCTGTTCAACCGGATGCGCGACAGTGGCGGGACGTTGCTGGTGGCGGCCGAGCGGCGGCCTGACCAGATTCGTATCGAGCTGGCGGATCTGTGTTCACGCCTGGGCTGGGGGGTGACCTATGTCCTCAGGCCGCTGGATGAGGAAACGCTGTTTGCCGCCGTCACTTGCCGGGCCCGGGCGCGGGGACTGGAGTTGCCGGAGGATACCGCCCGTTTTCTGCTGCGGCGTTTTCCGCGCGATCTCGCCTCGCTGTGTGATTTGCTCGACCGGCTGGACCAGGCTTCGCTGGTTGCGCGGCGGCGCCTCACCATCCCCTTCGTAAAAGCGGCCCTCGCCGGCGATTCGGCATAAAGCGGGTTCCGGCCGTCGCCCTATATGTCATCCAATCGATATTATCGCCGTAATGCCATCGCGGTATTCGCAAGGCGTCTGCCCAGGGCGCGGCAGAGATCCTTTTCATCCTCCGTCAACGGCCGCTTGCTGTCCGTTCCGGCGGTATGGCTGGGGCCGTAGGGCGTCCCTCCGCTCGTGGTCGTCAGCAGGGCGCTTTCGGTATAGGGCAGGCCCAGCAGCAGCATGCCATGATGCAGCAGCGGCAGCATCATGGAGAGCAGGGTGCTCTCCTGGCCGCCATGCAGGCTGGATGTCGAGGTGAACACCGCGGCGGGCTTGCCGGCCAGTGCGCCGGACAGCCACAGGCTGCTGGTCGAGTCGATGAAATACTTAAGGGGTGCGGCCATGTTGCCGAAGCGGGTCGGACTGCCGAGCGCCAGTGCGGCGCATTCACGCAGGTCCTCCAGCGAGGCGTAGGGCGGACCGTCATCGGGTATGTCGCCCGCAACCGCCTCGCACACGGTCGAGACCGCCGGGACGGTGCGCAGCCGTGCCTGACAGCCGGGGACTTCCTCGATACCGCGGGCTATGCGCCGGGCCATGTCGGCCGTGGCGCCGTAGCGGCTGTAGTAAAGAACCAGTATCTCGGTCATTGCCGGTAGCAGCGAACGTCAAAGGATCTCCAGTACGCGCAGCGGCGGCCGTCCGAGGACGGCCTTGCCGTTGGCCAGGACGATGGGCCGTTCCATGAGCCGCGGATGATCGTGCAGCGCCTTGATCAGCTCCTTGCGGGTCAGGCTGGGGTCATCGAGCCTTGCCAGTGTGTACTCGTCTTCCTTTTTACGCATCAGTTCGCGCGGCTCCATGCCGAGCAGCTTCAGTATCGACGAGAGTTCTTTCTCGCTCGGCGGGTTGTCGAGATAGTTGACGATATGCGGCTTGTAGCCCTGTTTGCGCAGCAGTTCCAGGGTGACGCGGGATTTACCGCAACGCGGATTGTGATAGATCGTGATGTCGGTGCTCATGGCTTCCCTTGTCTGCCTCGCTGGTTTGGCAACCCATTGTAGGAGCGGGCTTGCCCGCGAACAACGCTGCTGATCGGAGACCCTTCGCGGCCAAGGCCGCTTCTACACCGAACCCTGCCATGGATCGCGGATCGTTCGCCTGGTTTGGCGATCCATCGTGTGAGAAGCGTGCCTAGCGGGTTACCACCGGGATCTTGCCGATGCGCATGCGCCATTCCCGCGGACCGCTCTCGTGTATCGAGTTGCCGCGGGCGTCAACGGCCACGGTGACGGGCATGTCCTGGACCTCGAATTCATACACGGCCTCCATGCCCAGTTCCGGGAAGGCGACCACCCGGGAGGCGCGGATGGCCTTGGATACCAGGTAGGCCGCGCCGCCGATCGCAATCAGGTAGACCGCCCCGTAGCGGGCAATGGCCGCGACGGTCTGCGGGCCGCGTTCCGCCTTGCCGATCATGCCCAGCAAGCCGGTTTTGGCGAGCAGCGGTTCGGTAAACTTGTCCATGCGGGTCGCCGTGGTCGGACCGGCCGGACCGACCACCTCGTCACCCACCGGGTCGACCGGTCCCACGTAGTAGATGAAACGTCCCCTGAAGTCGAGGCCGCCGGGCAGCGCCTCGCCCCGGTCCAGCAGATCGATGAGGCGTTTATGCGCCGCATCGCGGCCGGTAAGCAGTTTGCCGCTGATCAGCAGTGTCTCGCCCGGTTGCCACTGACTGATGGCTTCCCGGTCCAGTCCGTCCAACCGCACCCGGCGCGCCGACCTGCCCGGATCACGGGCGATGACCGGCCAGCTATCGAGATCGGGCGGCTCGAGCCGCGCGGGGCCGCTGCCGTCCAGGGTAAAATGCACATGGCGGGTGGCGGCGCAGTTCGGAATGATGGCCACGGGTTTCGAAGACGCGTGCGTCGGGTAGTCGCGGATCTTGACGTCGAGCACGGTGGTAAGCCCTCCCAGGCCCTGCGCGCCGATACCCAGCGCATTGACCTTCTCATGGATTTCCAGGCGCAGTTCTTCCAGCCGGTTCGAGGGTCCGCGGCGTTTGAGTTCATGCATCGTGATGGGTTCCAGCAAGGCCTCCTTGGCCAGCAGCATCGCCTTCTCGGCGGTCCCGCCGATGCCGATGCCCAGCAGGCCCGGCGGACACCAGCCGGCGCCCATGGCGGGCACCTGCTCCAGCACCCACGCGACGAGATCATCGCTGGGGTTGAGCATGGCGAAGCGGGACTTGTGTTCCGACCCGCCGCCCTTGGCGGCCACCGTGATTCCGAGGACGGCGCCGGGTACGACATTCATGTGGATGACCGCCGGGGTATTGTCCCCCGTGTTGCGCCGTTCACCCGCGGGGTCGGCGACGATCGAACCGCGCAGCGGATTGAGCGGGTCGGTGTAGGCCGCGTGCACGGCGCGGTTGACCATGGCGTCCAGGCTCATGTCCGTGTCCCAGCGGACATCCATGCCGATGTCAAGAAAGACATTGACGATGCCGGTGTCCTGGCAGACGGGACGATGCCCCTCGGCGCACAGGCGGGAGTTGATCAGGATCTGCGCCATGGCGTCGCGCGCGGCGGGCGCTTGCTCGGCCTGGTAGGCCGCGTACAGCGCCTGTATGAAATCCGGGGGATGGTAATAGGAGATGTATTGCAGCGCGTCCTGGATGCTGTCGATGAAGTCCTGCTTGCGAATGGTCGCCATGGGTGTACGCCTGTCTGCGTGAACGCCGGGTAAGCCTTGTTTGACCTTAATTCTAGCCTGAAACTGGCCGTCTACGGGCGGGAACCTAATGCGGCGCGATTTGTCCGAATTTTCTGTACAATAACGCCTGTTTCCGGAGGAGCAACGCATGCGGTTCGCAGTAGCACTGTTAGGGGTATTCATGGCGATGACGGCGCTCGCGGACCAGGTTGATTTCACCTTGACCGATATCAACGGCAAGCCCCGTTCCCTGTCCGAATTTCGCGGCAAATGGGTGATCGTTAACTACTGGGCGACGTGGTGCCCGCCCTGCCTGGATGAAATTCCGGATTTGGTCGAGTTCCATGAAAAACACAAGGACAAGGACGCCGTGGTTCTGGGCATCAACTTCGAAGCGGTCGACCCCGAATACCTGAAAGAATTCGTTGACACGCATTTCATGAGCTATCCCGTGCTGAGCATGGAACCGGTCACCGTGACGCCGCTCGGACCGGTGCTCGGCCTGCCAACTACCTACATCATCTCGCCGCAGGGTGAACGGGTCGCCCGCCAGGAAGGACCGATCACCGGGCAGGCCATCGAGGCCTTCCTGGCACGCAAGCAGCGGCAGATGCCTAAGCCGCAGGCCGTCTCCGGGCCGTTGCGGCAGACCGCCACTTCCCGCTAGCCCCTGTCGCGACCCTATGGCATGTCGACGGTGTTTCGTCAGCGGTCACGTACAAGGGGTATGTTTTCGCGCCTCGACGCGTGATCGGGCGCTGGCGTTGGGAGTGACCGGTTATGCGCGCAACCTGCGCGACGGACGGGTTGAAGTGCTGGCCTGTGGTCCGGCCGATGCCGTTGCCGCCCTGTGCGGCTGGCTGTCCGACGGCCCGCCGGGTGCACGGGTGAGTGAGGTGCGCTGCCAGGACTTTGCGGCGGCCGCTCCGCCGCCGACCTTCCAAATCGTATGAACCCCGTTCAGGCCCCCGCCACGCCCCCGGCGGTCGGGGCGGGGGTGAGGACGGTATCGGCCGGAAGATGGCCGGTATCGGGTTCGGGGTAGTCGAGGATGTAGTGCAGCCCGCGGCTCTCCTTGCGCAGTTGCGCGGAGCGGATGATGAGTTCGGCCACCTGCGCCAGGTTGCGCAGCTCCAGCAGGTCGTTGGAGATGGTGAAATTGCTGTAGTACTCCTGGATCTCCTGTTGCAGCAGTTCCACGCGCCGGGCGGCGCGCTGCAGGCGCTTGCTGGTGCGCACGATCCCCACATAGTTCCACATGCAGCGG
Organism: uncultured Gammaproteobacteria bacterium; assembly: GCA_963773065.1. Classification (GTDB taxonomy): domain Bacteria; phylum Pseudomonadota; class Gammaproteobacteria; order UBA9214; family UBA9214; genus CAVQCA01. The sequence goes on along the minus strand of CAVYZN010000007.1, from coordinate 23,031 downwards.
CGCAATTCGTCCCAGTTGTGACTCGACGACGACTTCTTCGTCGGAATCCCTGACCCGCGACACGTCCCATGCGGGTAATAGCGGCGGCTGCGGTACCGCGGCCAGGCGCGCGGCGATATCCTCGCCCGCGGATGCCGCGAACACCAGGCACTCCAGCAGGGAATTGCTGGCCATCCGGTTGGCGCCGTGCATGCCGGTGCAGGCCACCTCGCCGATGGCGTACAGGCCGGGCAGGTCGGTGCATCCCTTGAGGTCCGTTATGACGCCGCCGCAGGTGTAGTGCGCCGCCGGCACCACCGGGATGGGTTCCAGCGTCATGTCGTAGCCGAGTTCGCGGCAGCGCGCGTAGACGGTCGGAAAATGCTCCCTGATGAACGGGGCCGGCTTGTGGCTGATATCGAGCAGAACGTACTCCAGGCCGAGCCGCTTCATTTCATGGTCTATGGCGCGCGCCACGATGTCCCGTGGCGCCAGGTCGCCGCGTTCATCGAAGCGGTGCATGAAAGGTGTCATGTCCGGCAGCAGCAGCAGGCCGCCCTCGCCGCGCACCGCCTCGGTGACCAGGAAGGATTTCGCCTTTGGGTGATACAGGCAGGTGGGATGAAACTGGTTGAATTCGAGGTTGGCGACGCGGCAGCCGGCGCGCCAGGCCATGGCGATCCCGTCGCCGGTGGAGGTATCCGGGTTGCTGGTGTAGAGATAGACCTTGCTCGCGCCCCCGGTGGCGAGGACGACGCAACGCGCCGCGTACACCTCGACCTGATTGAGTTCCCGGTTGAGGATATAGGCGCCCAGGCAGCGATTCTCCTGGCGCCCGAGTTTCGCGCCGGTGATCAGGTCAACGGCGATATGATGTTCAAACAGCGTGATATTCGGCCGTTCCCGCGCCTTCGTGATCAGGGTATTCTCGATGGCCCTGCCGGTCGCGTCCGCGGCATGCAGAACCCGGCGCGTGGAATGACCGCCTTCGCGGGTCAGGTGATAATCCTGGTGCCCGTGCGTATTGGTATGCCGGGTAAAGGGGACGCCAAGGTCGATCAGCCAGCGGATGGCTTCGGGAGCGCGTTCAATGGCGAAACGCACGGCCTCCGGCCGGTTTAACCCCGCACCCGCGATCAGCGTATCCTTGATATGCGCCTCGAAGGAATCCTTGGGGTGCGTGACCGCGGAAATGCCGCCCTGGGCGTACAGGGTACACCCTTCATCCAGCCGGCTCTTGGACAGGACCGCAACCCGGAGATGCGGAGGGAGTCGCAGCGCGAGGCTTAAGCCGGCGCCGCCACTCCCGATGACTAGGACATCAAAATTGTATGCAGGCGCCATTTCTTGAGCATAAAGGGTTTTATGGTTAATGTTGTCACCGGCGGCACGCTGACCGGTAGCGATGATTCCGTTGGCGGAAGCCTTGTTCTGGCAGACAGGGACAGTCGTTGAACGATATCAGGTTTGTTACGATCAAGGCGAACTATCTGTATCCATTGTTGTCTATCCGGCGCGCGCAGGCATTCCGGATGGCTGGAAAAGCACCGGATGAGCGAGAGAAACATCGATCAGGCGCTGGTTGAACGGGTACAGAAGGGTGACAAGGCGGCATTTGACATCCTTGTCCTCAAATACCAGCACAAGCTCATCAAGCTGGTCAATCGTTATATCCGCGACCCTGACGAGGCCATGGATGTCGCCCAGGATGCCTTTCTCAAGGCCTACCGTGCCGTCAACAGTTTCCGGGGTGACAGTGCGTTCTATACGTGGATCTACCGGATTGCCATCAATACGGCGAAGAATTACCTGGTGGCCTCGGGCCGGCGTCCGCCGAATGGCGATATTGATGCGCAGGAAGCGGAACAATATGAAGGCGCCATGGGTCTCAAGGAGCAGGACACACCGGAGCGCCTGTTGTTGAAAGATGAGATCCAGGCGGCCATCACGCAGGCCATCGAGGAATTGCCCGATGAACTGCGCACGGCGATTACGCTGCGGGAACTGGAAGGCATGAGCTATGAAGAAATTGCCCAGACCATGGAGTGTCCGATCGGGACGGTGCGGTCCAGAATCTTCCGGGCGAGAGACGCCATCGATTCAAAACTGCAACCGCTGCTGAAATAGTTTACCGGATGATTCAACAATGAAAGACAATTTATATGAACAGCTCTCTGCGCTGGTTGATGACGAACTGATTGGGTCCGAACACGACCTGCTGTTCAAACGCATCGCGAGCGATGAGAAACTCTACCAGTGTCTGTCGCGTTACCAGGTGATCAGTGATGCATTGCAGAATCATCTCCCCGACCGGGTTGACCCGACGTTTTCCCGGCGGGTAAAAAGCAGCCTGCGGGCCGAACCGGCGATGTCGCGCTATTCCCGCCTGGGCGCGCTGGTCAAGCCGGTCGCCGGCCTGGCGGTGGCCGCCTCGGTGGCGGTGATGGCGGTCATGACTTTCCAGTCGGCACGGCAGGAAAGATCGTCACCGCCGGCGACCGTGGCCAGCGCCCCGTCCGATGGTAGTCGCTATCTGCGCGTCCAGGACGAACCCCGGAACACCATCCGCCATACGGCTGATCAGAAGCTGGATATCTACCTGGTGAACCACAACGAATACGCCGTAAACCGCGGGATGCAGGGCATGTTGCCCTATGTGCGTATCGTGGGACATGAAATGAACCGTGACGCTCAGGAGTGATGCAGTGAAGCCGCTGCTCTGGTTGATGCTGGTTGCAGCGGTAGGGGATGTTCATGCGGAGAATCCGGCGCGTCAATGGCTGGACGCCATGTCCGAGGCCCTGCGGAATCTCGATTACGACGGTTCCTTCGTCTACCTTCATGACGGCAAACTGGAGGCCATGCGCATTATCCATCGTCTCGATGGCGGAGGTGAGAAGGAACGGCTGGTTTCCCTGACGGGAAGCGCCCGGGAAGTGATCCGCGATAACCAGTCGGTGACCTGTATCCTGCCGGACAGCAAATCGGTTATGGTGGGGCGGAGCCGGCCGCGACAGCCATTTCCGGTGGTGTTGCGTGACCTGGATACACTCGAGAAATACTATCGTTTCGAGAGTATCGGTGATGACCGTATGGCCGGAGTCATGACACAGGTGGTCGCCATCATGCCCCGGGATGCTTACCGCTACGGCTATCGCTTCTGGATCGCCAAGGACAGCAAGATGCTGCTCAAGTCGGATCTTACCGGGGTGGATGGCACCCCCATCGAGCAGGTGATGTTTACCCAGATGGGGGTCGGAAAGGAGGTTACCGACGCCGCCATGCCGGCATCACCGGGCGAAGCAGGGCATGCCTGGCATCATCAGGATATTGGTGGCGATGCCTCGACAGGTCCTGGTCAACCCCGCTGGGTGGTGCGCCGACTGCCGGATGGATTCAGCCTGACGCACTACCAGCGCAAGCAGATGCAACCCGGCGGCGGGGGAACCGAACACTTGGTCTACAGCGACGGGCTGGCGACGGTGTCGGTCTATGTGGAGATGGCCTCGGCCGACAAGGATGCCCTGACGGGGCTCTCCAGCATGGGGGCAATGAATACCTATGGCGCCGTCGTGGGCGGTCACCAGGTGGTGGTGGTCGGGGAGGTCCCGGAGGTGACTGTGGAAATGATGGCGCGTTCCATCGAGAACCGGCAGGACGGCGCCAATGATTGAGGAAAACGGCCAGGTGGTGAAGGTCGAGGGCGGCTACGCCTGGGTTGAAACGCTACGCACGAGCACCTGTGGCGCTTGCGCCGCAGGCCAGGGGTGCGGCACCTCCGTCCTGGCCAGTGTTCTGGGTCAGCGCAAGGCTCCGGTGCGAGTCATAAACGGCGTTGGTGCGCTTGTCGGCGACCGGGTGGTGATCGGAATAGCGGAGTCCAGCCTGGTACGTGGTTCACTGGCCGTTTATGCCGTGCCGCTGGCGGGTCTGTTCATCGGCGCATTGACCGGCCACTGCCTCGCTGACGGGTGGGCTCCCCGCCACGCCGATCTGTCGGACCTGCTGGGCGCGGCGGCCGGATTCGCGGCCGGTCTCGGCTGGTTGAAGCATTTCAGTCGCGCAACCGGCCGGGATGATCGCTATCAGCCGGTCATCCTGCGCCGTGAGCCAGCGGCCCGGTCATCAGGTTACGCAATCCCATGAATTATTTTCTTACCTTGTCTACATGTCGTATGGAGAGTTTAACAATGATCAAGACCCGCAAGTTCCCCGGGACTATCCTGGTAATGTTCCTGTCCTGGTTGGTGTTCGCGCCAGGCGTTCAGGCAAAACAGCTGCTTCCCGATTTTACCGAACTGGTCAAGGAATCCGGCTCCGCCGTGGTCAACATCAGCACCACGCAGAAGGTAAAGGCCGGTGCGCCGCAATTGCCGGAAGGCCTCGAAATGCCGGACCTGCCGGAAGGCAGTCCCTTTGGCGAGTTATTCAAGTATTTCTTCGACCAGGAACCGGGCAATCACGGCTATCACGATGCCATGTCCCTGGGTTCCGGTTTCATCATCTCGCAAGACGGGTACATTCTGACGAATTATCATGTCGTGAACAACGCCGATGAGATCATCGTGCGTCTCAATGATCGCCGCGAGTTGCAGGCGGAGGTTATCGGCTCGGACAAACGCAGTGATGTTGCTTTGGTGAAAATCAATGCCAAAGACCTGCCGGTCGTGAAAATCGGCTCCTCCGGCAGTCTGGAGGTCGGCGAATGGGTGCTGGCTATCGGGTCGCCGTTCGGCTTCGACTATTCGGCAACGGTCGGCATCGTCAGCGCCAAGGGGCGCAGTCTACCCAGTGAAAACTATGTTCCCTTCATCCAGACGGATGTCGCCATCAACCCCGGCAATTCGGGCGGGCCGTTGTTCAACCAGAATGGCGAGGTGGTCGGCATGAATTCGCAGATCTACAGCCGTACCGGGGGTTACATGGGGCTTTCCTTTGCGATACCGATCGAGGTCGCCATGGACGTGGCGGACCAGCTCAAGACCAGCGGGCGGGTCAGCCGCGGCTGGCTGGGGGTGCTGATCCAGGATATCACCAAGGAGCTGGGCGAATCCTTCGGCATGAGTCAGCCGCACGGCGCCCTGGTTGCCAAGGTCCTGCCCGACAGCCCGGCCAAGGCGGCTGGCATCAAGGTGGGTGATGTCATCGTGGCATTTGATGGCAAGGCGATCAATGAATCGGCCACCCTGCCGCCGATAGTCGGCAGTACCAAAGTGGGCGTGGACGTTCCCGTGGACATCATCCGCGACCGCAGGCAGGTCGAGGTCAAGGTCAAGCTGGGTGAACTGCCCGAGGAGGTTGCCACCGCCACGACGGAAAAGTCACCTGTTGAAAAAACCAACCGGCTGGGCGTCAGCGTGGCAGACCTGACCGATGAGCAGAAACAGGAACTTGAGCTCGACGGCGGCGTGCTGGTGCAGCGCGTCGTCGATGGCGCGGCGTCGAAGGCGGGCATCAGCAAGGGTGATGTCATACTCAGCATCAATAACGAACCGGTCAAGGACGTCGAACAGTTCCGCCGGCTGATCGATGCCTTGCCGGCCGGTAAATCGGTTGCCGTGCTGGTGCAGCGCGAGGGCAGTCCCACGTTCCTCGCGATCCGGGTGCCGGATGCGGGCTGAGTTCCGCCTCCCGTCGGCCACGGGGGCGAGCCGTTGCAGCATGAACTGACGGTTTTCGTGCGTCAGGGTTGCCACCTGTGCGCCGACATGCTGCGGGATCTTGAGTATCTGAAGTCCGAATTGGACTTCAGATACCGCGTGCGGGACGTGGATGACGACCCCATACTGGTGCAGAGATACGGTGAGCGGGTCCCGGTACTGGTGGCCGGTGTGGCCGAGCTGTGCTGGTATTTTCTCGACGCCGATCGCCTGCGCGGGTATCTCCGCCCAGAGTGAATGTGTATAATAAAAAACCTCAAGCACAATCAGTCAGTTAACTACCTGCTTCATAAGCATAACCCGAAAACGAAACCAACCAGGCCCATCCTGCCGGCCACGGGGACGACGGCGGTGTGCCTCAACCCTGGCGGGTCCATGGCCGCCATTGCCGAAACCCCTTCATGACCGCGCGTCGACACGTCCGCAATTTCTCGATCATCGCCCATATCGACCACGGGAAATCGACGCTGGCGGACCGCTTCATCCAGATCTGCGGCGGACTTACCGAACGCGAAATGTCCGAGCAGGTGCTGGATTCCATGGATCTGGAGCGCGAGCGCGGCATTACCATCAAGGCGCAGAGCGTGTCGCTCAAGTACACGGCACGTAATGGCGAGGTTTATGACCTGAACCTGATCGACACCCCCGGTCATGTGGATTTTTCCTATGAAGTGTCGCGTTCCCTTGCGGCCTGTGAAGGCGCCTTGCTGGTCGTCGATGCCGCCCAGGGAGTGGAGGCGCAGAGCGTTGCGAATTGCTATACCGCCATCGACCAGGGCCTGGAGGTGGTGCCGGTGCTGAACAAGATCGACCTGCCTGCGGCCGATCCCGCGCGGGTGATTCAGGAAATCGAGGAAATCATCGGCATCCAGGCAACGGACGCAGTGCGTGTCAGCGCCAAGACCGGTGAGGGGGTGGTCGATCTGCTGGAGTCGCTGATCGAGCGGATCCCGCCCCCGCAGGGCGATACCGAGGCGCCGCTGCGGGCGCTGATCATCGATTCCTGGTTTGATAACTATGTTGGTGTGATCTCGCTGGTCAGGATCGTCGACGGCACGTTTTCCCGGCGCGACAAGATCCGCGTCATGTCCACGGGTCGCACCTTCCAGGTCGAGAAACTGGGCGTCTACACGCCCAAACCGAGGGAACGCGATGCCCTGCAGGCCGGGGACGTCGGGTTTGTCATCGCCGGCGTCAGGGAGATCGACGGCGCGCCGGTGGGCGATACCCTCACCCGCGCCGATTACCCGGCCGATACGCCACTGCCGGGATTCATGATGGTGCAACCGCGGGTATTCGCCGGTCTTTTTCCGGTCAGCGCGGATGACTATGAGAACCTGCGCGAGGCCCTGCAGAAATTGCGGCTGAATGACGCCGCGCTGCATTACGAACCGGAAACCTCGCAGGCGCTGGGCTTTGGCTTCCGCTGCGGGTTCCTCGGCATGCTGCATATGGAAATCGTGCAGGAACGGCTGGAGCGCGAATATGATCTGGACCTCATCACCACCGCCCCGACGGTGATCTACGAAATACTGACGACCCGGGGCGAGGTCCAGCGGATCGACAATCCAACCAGCCTGCCGCCCGTCAATCAGATCGCGGAAATCCGCGAGCCCATCATCGAGGCCAATATCCTGCTGCCCCAGGATTATCTCGGTGCGGTCATCACGCTGTGCATAGAAAAGCGCGGCGTCCAGAAGGGTCTGCAGTATCTGGGTAACCAGGTGTCACTGCGCTACGAGCTTCCCATGAGCGAGATCGTGATGGATTTCTTCGACCGGCTGAAATCGGTCAGTCGCGGCTATGCCTCGTTCGACTATCATTTTGTCCGCTTCCAGGCGGCGCCGCTAGTCAAGCTTGATATACTCATCAACGGCGAGCGGGTGGATGCCCTGTCGGTCGTCGTGCACAGCGATGTCGCCCAGTACCGCGGACGGGCGCTGGCGGATCGGATGAAGGAGCTGATACCACGACAGATGTACGAGGTCGCGATCCAGGCGGCGATCGGTTCCCAGATCATCGCGCGCACCACCGTGAAGGCCCTGCGCAAGAATGTCACGGCCAAGTGCTACGGCGGTGATATCACGCGCAAGCGCAAGCTACTCGAGAAACAGAAAGCGGGCAAGAAACGCATGAAACAGTTCGGCAAGATCGAAATACCCCAGGCCGCCTTTCTTGCGGTGCTGCGGGTTGATAGTGAATGATGCCGGCGGCATGCCTATAATGGCGGTCCCCCGGGTAATCCCACTGAGCGAGTATAGCGATTATGAATTTCGATTTTCCGACCCTGCTGGTTGCCGCAACGCTTTTTACCGGGTTGGCGTGGGCCGTCGATGCCCTGGTCTGGGCGCCGCGTCGCGGCAGAAACGCCCGGCAACTGCAGCAGCAGGGCATATCACCGGAATCGCAGCAGGTCGCGGTCGCGCTCAAGGAGCCGACCTGGATCGAGTATTGCAAATCCTTTTTTCCGGTCATCCTCGCCGTGCTGCTGCTGCGCTCGTTCCTGGTCGAGCCGTTTCGTATTCCTTCCGGCTCGATGATGCCGACACTGCTGGTGGGCGATTTCATTCTCGTCAACAAGTACGCCTACGGGATTCGCCTGCCGGTGCTCAATACGAAGATCATCGAGATCGGCGAGCCGCGGCGCGGTGACGTGGTCGTATTCAGGTATCCCAAGGATCCCTCGGTTGATTACATCAAGCGGGTGGTGGGCGTGCCGGGCGACCGCATCGGCTACTACGACAAGACGCTCCACATCAACGGCGAGCCCATCGCCCAGGTGCCGGACGGCGTCTATGTCGGCAAGGGCTCCGGGAGTTTCCATGTCGGGCGCCGGCATGCGCCGGGAAGACCTGGGCGACGTACAACACCAGATCCTGGTGATGCCGCGCACACCGGGACTGGAAGGCGAGTACGTGGTCAAGGAGAATGAGTATTTCGTCATGGGCGACAATCGTGATAATAGTAATGACAGCCGTTACTGGGGACCAGTGCCCGAGCAGAACCTGGTCGGCAAGGCGTTTCGTATCTGGATGAACTGGGACAGCGCCAACGGCGGCATCGAATGGGACCGGATCGGTAGGAAAATTCAATAGGACTGACGCGAGGACATCGGTATGCAATCTCTGAAACGACAAAACGGCATGACGGCAATCGGCTGGCTGATCGTGCTGGCGCTGATCGGATTTTTTGTGCTGCTAACGCTCAGGATGCTGCCATCCTATCTCGAATTCTACAAGGTGGTGGCCACGCTGGACTCACTGGAGAAGGAATCCGGCCTGGCAACACCCGCGGATATCCGCAGGCTGCTAGAACGCCGCTTCGACATCAGCTACGTCGAGACCATCCAGCCCAAGGAGGTGATCATCAAGCCGGTGGGCCCGGATTTCAAGGTTATCGCGGACTACGAATCGCGCAAGCACCTTTTCGCCAATGTCGATGTGCTGATGAGTTTCTATAAGGAAGTCCTGGTGCACACACGTTGACGAATCCGCCGGAAGCACTGGCAAAATCACTAGGCTACCAGTTTGATAACCCGAATTTCCTGAAGCAGGCGCTGACTCACTGCAGCGCCGGCGGCCGGAACAACGAACGCCTGGAGTTCCTCGGCGACGCCCTGCTGGGGTGTGTCATCGCGGCTGAATTATTCGAGCGCTACCCGAAGGCCAGGGAAGGAGAACTGAGCCGCCTGCGCGCCAGTCTGGTGCGGCGCGAGTCACTGGCCGATCTGGCGCAGACGCTGGATTTCGGCAGTTACCTGAGACTGGGGGCCGGCGAGCGGAAAAGCGGGGGACATCACCGCGATTCCATCCTGGCCGATGCCCTCGAGGCCGTCTTCGGCGCGATTTACCTCGACGGGGGCTTTGCCGTCTGCCGGCAATGCATCCTCGGGCTGTTTTCGGACCGGCTCGCGGCGCTGGCCGATCCGCAGTCGCTCAAGGATGCCAAGACACGCCTGCAGGAATATCTGCAGTCCCGCCAGATGGCGCTGCCCGAGTACGCGGTCATCGAGGTGAGCGGTGAGGCGCACGCCCAGTCGTTTCGGGTGCAATGCACGCTCAGCGACAGCGACTTCCCACCCACGCAGGGGCACGCCAGCAGCCGCCGTCACGCCGAACAGATGGCCGCCGCCAGGATGCTCGAACAACTGGAAAGCGCGGGTTAGCCCCATGCCGTCGCAAGATTATCGCTGCGGTTTTATCGCCCTGGTCGGAAGGCCCAATGTGGGCAAGTCGACGCTTCTGAACCGGCTTGTCGGCCAGAAGATCAGCATCACCTCGCGGCGTCCCCAGACCACCCGCCACCGCATCATCGGCATCAAGACCCTGGAGAGCGCGCAGCTCATCTATGTGGATACGCCGGGGCTGCACCGTTACAGCGCTCGCGCCATGAACCGGCAGATGAATCGCACGGCCAGCATGGCGCTCCAGGATGTGGACGTCGTGGTGTTTCTCGTCGAGGGCCTGCGCTGGACGGCCGATGACGATCTCGTGCTGAGCGAACTGGAACGCCTCGAATGCCCGGTGATACTGGCCGTCAACAAGGTGGACCTGATTACCGGCAAGGAAGCGTTGCTGCCGGGCTTGCAGGCCCTGTCACGCAAACGCGCCTTTGCCCACATCATCCCGCTCTCGGCACACAAGGGCGACAACGTGGCGGAACTGGAGACCTGCGTGGAAGCGTTGTTACCGTTCTTTGCGCCGTTCTTTCCCGAGGACCAGGTCACCGATCGCAGCGAACGCTTCCTGGTGGCCGAACGCATCCGCGAAAAACTGTTCCGCAAGCTGACCAGGGAGCTGCCCTACGGACTGAGCGTCGAGGTGGAACATTTCCGCCATGAAGGCAATATCATTCATATCCACGCCTTGATCTGGGTGGAGCGCCAGAGCCAGAAGGCCATCGTCATCGGGAAACAGGGAGCCGTGCTGCACGACATCGGTCAGCAGGCCCGCATCGAGATCGAGGATATGCTGGAAAGCAAGGTAAACCTGAAGCTCTGGGTGAAGGTCAAGGAAGGCTGGGCGGATGATGAGCGGGCCTTGAAAAGCCTGGGTTATTCCGATGACCACCTGGCATAGGCCGGCAGGATCGCCGCGATTTGGCGCCGCCTGGAGTGCGCTCCCGGCATTCCGGAGGGCCGCGTGAGCAAACGCAGCTTGGTCGCGCTCGAGCCGGCCTATATCCTGCATCACTATCCCTACCGTGATTCCAGCCTGTTGCTGGAGGTGTTTTCCAGGGACCACGGCCGTCTCGGCCTGGTGGCACGTGGCGCCCGCTCGGCGCGGGCGCGCTGGCATGGCCGGTTGCAGGGATTCAGACCCCTGTTGCTGTCATGGAGCCTGCGCGGCGAGCTGGGCACCCTGACCGGGCTCGATACCCCGGAGGGACCGGTGGCGCTTGCCGGCCGGCATCTGCTGAGCGCGTACTATCTCAATGAATTGATCCTGCGGCTGCTGGCGCGCCATGATCCCCACCCCGGAATCTTCGCGGCCTATGAACAGGCGCTGCGGGAACTCGCCGGCCCCGAAGAGCCGGCATTGCGTATTTTCGAGAAGCGCCTGCTGCGCGAACTGGGTTATGGCCTGCTGCTTGACCGGACGGCGGATACAGGCCTGCCGATCGAGCCGGATGTGACATACGAGTACCACCTGGAGCGGGGGCCGGTCAGGTGCGATAATCCCGCGGCTGCGGGGCTTTACCTGCGCGGATCGAGTCTGCTCTCCCTGCACGAAGAGGCGCTTGCCGATCCGCTCACCTGTCGTGACGCCAAACGCCTGCTGCGGGCGGCGCTGTCGATCTATCTCGGGTCGCGGCCGCTCAAGACCCGGGAGGTGTCGCGGCGGCTGGCGACATTCACTGCGGCGGGACCGGCACGGCATGAGCTGATGGTACGGACGGCGGGTGATGGGGACTGATTCGATTATTCTGCTGGGTGTGAATATCGACCACGTGGCGACCCTGCGCCAGGCGCGGGGCACCCGTTATCCGGACCCGGTGCAGGCGGCCATCGCGGCCGAGCAGGCGGGCGCCGACAGCATTACCCTGCACCTGCGCGAGGACCGGCGGCATATCCAGGAACGCGATGTCAGCCTGTTGAAGGATATCCTGCAGACGCGCATGAACCTGGAAATGGCCGTGACCGCGGAGATGCTCGCGCTCGCCGAACGCCTGCGGCCGGCGGACTGCTGCCTGGTTCCGGAGCGGCGGGAAGAACTGACCACGGAGGGCGGCCTGGATGTCGCCGGCCAGTTGCCGCGCATCCGGGAAGCGTGTGCGCGGCTCGCGGCGGCCGGGGTGCGGGTGTCGCTGTTCATCGATGCCGATGCCCGGCAGGTAGCCGCGGCCGCCGCCTCCGGTGCGCCCTGCATCGAGATCCACACTGGGCACTACGCCGATGCCGCAAACGCTGCGCAGCAGGATGCGGAACTCACGCGGATACGGGAATCAGCCAGGCTGGCCGTGGACGCCGGTTTGCGGGTGCATGCCGGACATGGCCTGCATTACCACAATGTTCAGGCCATCGCCGCCATCCCGGCGATACGCGAACTGAATATCGGGCATGCCATCATCGCCCGCGCCCTGTTCACCGGCCTGGGCAGCGCGGTGGCCGAGATGAAGCGCCTCATGCGGGAAGCCAGGATTTAATGAAACCAGGATTTAATAAAGCCGCCGGCCGGTGAAAACTGCGGGTTAGTCGCCGTTGTAGCCACTGTCGGCCAACAGTTCATCGATCAGCCGGATGACCTTGCCGAAGGCCGGCCCCGTCTGCCCGGCTTCTCCGGATCGTAGCGTTTGGCCCAGTTCGCGCAGTGCCGCCGCCAGATCCGGGAGTTCGCAGTACACCACCGCACCCAGCAGCTTGTGGGTAGACCTCGCCAGTTGTTCGAGATTGTCATCCCGGTAAGCCGACAGGAGATCACGACGCTGCTCCGGCAGTTCCAGCAGCAGCCGTGCGAATAGTTCACTGGCCAGTTTGTCGGACAGTCGGGCCGGAGCCGTGAACGCCATCCTGCTGCCGCCGTCATGGATTATATCCGCATCGCCGGTAGCGCCGGACCGGGCGCCGTCGCGGTAACCAACCAGCAGCTTGCGCAGCGCCGCTATCGGTTTCAGCAAGGCATGACGCCTGCCGCTGCGTTGCGGTTTCTCCGTGTATCGCTTGCCCATGCCGGATGGTCTCCTGACCTTTCTGATACGGCAACCGATACTAGTCTAACCACCGGGGTATAGCCACCCGGAGGCGTGCTGTCGGTGGTCTGCTCATCTTCGGTATACTAGCCCGCAACGTAACTCCGTCACGGCTGAGTCATGAGCTACCCCACGCTTGAGTCCACGATCGGCAACACCCCGCTGGTGCGCCTGCAACGCCTGCCGGGCGACACCGGCAATACCCTGCTGGTCAAGCTGGAAGGCGACAATCCGGCCGGTTCGGTCAAGGACCGCCCGGCGTACAGCATGATCCGGCATGCCGAGGCCCGCGGCGAGATCAGGCCGGGCGATACCCTGATCGAGGCCACCAGCGGCAACACCGGGATCGCGCTCGCCATGGTGGCCGCCATCAAGGGTTATCGCATGGTGCTGATCATGCCCGAACACATGAGCGCCGAGCGGCGCGCGGTGATGAAGGCCTTCGGCGCCGAGATCATCCTGGTGAGCAAGCAGGCCAGCATGGAAGGCGCGCGGGACCTGGCGCTGGAGATGCAGGCGCGGGGGGAAGGGCGGGTGCTGGACCAGTTCTCCAACCCGGACAATCCGCTCGCCCATTATGAAGGCACCGGCCCCGAAATCTGGCGCGATACCCGGGGCGCTATCACGCATTTCGTCAGTTCCATGGGCACCACCGGGACCATCATGGGGACCTCGCGCTACCTGAAGGAGATGAATCCGGCGATAGAGATCGTCGGCGTCACCCCGGCGGAGGGATCGTCGATCCCGGGAATACGCCGCTGGCCGAAAGAGTATCTGCCCTCCATCTTCGAGGCGACGCGTTTAGATCGCACCATCGAGGTCAGCCAAGCGGAGGCCGAACACACGACGCTGGAACTGGCGGCAAGAGAAGGCATCTTTGCCGGCATCTCCTCCGGGGGTGCGGTAGCGGCGGCCTTGTCCGTGTCACGCCAGGTCGAGCATGCGGTCATCGTCGCCATCATCTGTGATCGCGGCGACCGCTATCTTTCCACCGGCTTGTTCCCCGACTGAGCAGGTGATCTCACGCCGGCGGGCTAGCACTTTTCTGCTGGGGCTGGTCCTGTTGGCCGGGGACTATCCGGCCGGCCATACCGTTGAGGAGATAAGCCTCACACTGGGCGGCATCGAAGGCGCCGGCTGGTCGCTCGAGGGTGTAGAGGCCCGCCTAGTCTGGCTCGACGGGAATACGGCCGCGCTGCGGCTGGATGCGGCAAAGGCCGTGTTCCCCGAACCGCTGGGCAGTGTTTCCGATCTGCGGGGTGTATGCCCGCAGGGGTCGATCACGCCGGAGAAGATCACCTGTCGCGACGGGGAGTTTCGGCTCGGCGCGGGTTACCTCGGCGCCCAGCGCCTGCGCCTCGATTTTGACTACCGGTTTGATACCGGCCGCCTGGTGCTGGCCATGGATAATCTGCGGGTGGACGGTGGCGTGGTATCCGCCAAGGCGGAACTGGAGTCCGGCGGCCTGGAACCTGACAGTACAGGGAAGCGCGCTGCAACTGCATGCGGTGTCGGCGCGACTGGCGGCTGCGGGCGCGTTGCCGGCGTCTCTGTCGGGGCCCGGCGCGATTGATTTCACCGCCAGGCTGCAGGGGGAAGGCGCGCAGTTTCACACGGGCCGCGTATCCGCCCGTCTTCAGTCGAAGGAATTCTCCGATGCAAAAGGCCGCCTCGCCGGTACGAATCTCGGGCTGCGCCTCGATGCCGGGTTGACACGGGTCGCCGATCGCTGGCGGGTCTCGGGCCGCCTCGACGCCAACCAGGGACAGCTCTATATCGAGCCGGTATTCATCGACCTCGATCCCCGGCCGGTCCATGTCACGGCCGAACTCGATTGGCAGCCCGGCGCCAGGCGCCTGGTCGTCGACGCGTTTGATTATGAACATCCGGGCACGGTCAGGCTGCACGCCGCGGGGCGCATCCGGTTGGATCAGACGGACCGGCCGGAGGCGCTTACCATCGAGATAACGCAAGGCCGGCTCCCCGGCCTGTATGACACCTATCTCCAGCCTTGGCTGAACGATACCGTGCTCGCCGATTTGCACACGGCGGGTGCCGTCGAGGCGAACATGCAGTGGCGGCAGGGGCAGCTTGCCGGCATCCATCTGGATCTTGACAATGTATCCTTCGATGACCGTGAAGGCCGTTACGGTCTGGACGGTTTGCAGGGCAGCGTCGACTGGGCCGCGAAGGGAGAGGCGCGGCGTTCCGAGGTGCACTGGCGGGATGGGCATCTCTACCGGGTGCCGCTGGGCGTGGGGCGGATCGCCACGGAATCGACCGCGTCGAGCCTGCGCCTGCGGGAACCCGCCCGCATCGCCGTGCTGGACGGCGGTTTGCAAATCGACGCCTTCGAACTCGCCTATCCCGGGGATGCTCCCTGGCGCTGGGCCATCGACGGCATCCTCACGCCGGTTTCCCTGCCCGAGCTGTGCCGGTCATTGGGGTGGCCTGAGTTCGCCGGCCAACTTTCCGGGGTCATTCCGGACGTGCATTATGCGAACGGTAAGCTGGAGGTCGGGGGCATGCTGCTGGTGCGGGCATTCGACGGCGATATCACCCTTGGCAACCTGCAACTGCTGCAGCCATTATCCGCGATCCCGCGGTTGCGCGCCGATGCGCGGGTGGACAATATCGACCTCGAGGCACTGACCCGGGCTTTCTCATTTGGCAAGATCGAAGGCCGCCTTGATGGTCGCGTCGATGGCCTTTATCTGGAGGCCTGGCGCCCGGTAGCCTTCGATGCCTGGTTCGCCACCCCCGCGGATGATGACTCGCGTCATCGCATCAGTCAGAAGGCGGTGGACAATATCTCCCGTATCGGCGGGGGCGGTGTCGGCGGCGCCCTATCACGCGGCATGCTGCGCTTTTTCGAGGATTTCCCCTATGAAAAACTGGGCATCAGTTGCCGCCTGGAGAACGGGACCTGTGAAATGGGTGGCGTCGCGCCGGCCGCGAACGGTTACTATATCGTCAAGGGCCGCCTGTTGCCGCCGCGCCTGGATGTCATCGGTTATGCCAGCCGCGTCAACTGGCGCAGCCTGGTGTCACAGCTCGTTGCGGTGACCAGGCAGGAGGCCGGCGCCGTGGTGCAATGATCAGGGGCCGGGATGGTGTTAACCTGTGCCGGGGGCTAGCGTTAGAGGCCCGTAGATACCATGAGAATGAGGACAAGCGATGAATACCCTGCGACTGCCGATGACCCTGCTGCTGGTGCTGTTTGCCGCGGCCTGTGTGACGATCAATGTGTATTTTCCCGCGGCGGCAGCGGAGCAGGCCGCCGACAGAATCATCCGTGACGTCTATGGCGAAGACCAGAAGCCGACCACGGAACCGCAATCCTTGAATGACTCCCCGGCCATGCCGCTGCCTGACGGAAACGCCCTGCTGGACTGGTTCATTCCGGTGGCCCATGCCGAGGCCGATCTTTCGGTCAACACCCCGGCGATCCGGCAGCTCCAGGCCGATATGGAGAAACGCCACCGGGAGCTCGCGCCCTATTACACCTCGGGTGCGGTCGGCATGACACGCAATGGCGAGATCGAGCTGCGCGACCAGACACTGGTGCCGCTGCAGGAGCGCAATCAGGTGAAAAAACTGGTGGCCAGGGAAAACCAGGACCGCAGCGCGCTCTACGCGGAAATCGCGCAAGCCAACGGGCACCCGGAATGGGAGCCGGATATCCGCCAGACCTTTGCCCGGCGCTGGGTGGACAATGCCCCCGGCGGCTGGTGGTACATGGACGGAAGCGGCGCCTGGAAGCAGAAATAAGCTGTATACCGCTAGCCAGGATTTTTTACCCCAAAATGCAAAGCGTGAAAAATTACCAGGTATTACGGTGCCAATAGCTTATGCCGGACAAGTCCTTCCGTGACACGCTGTGAATACATCCCTGTAAGCTCGACGGCCGCAGTCGCTCCGGGCATCCTGCCCTCACGCGACACTTGCACATCCCTGTGCATCGTCCCTGCGGCCGACGGTCATCTACAGGACTTGCCCGGCATCAGCCGTCTGTTATTGACGGCATAATTCCTGCGTATTCGCATATCGGCGGTAGACTCTCGATCATTGAAAACAATGAACCTGTTTGTATTTGACATCGAAACGGTTCCCGATGTGGAGAACGGCCGGCGGCTGTACCGGCTGGATGGCCTGGATGACCGCAATGTGGCGGCGGCCATGTTCCACCTGCGGGCGCAGGAGACCGGCGGATCGGAATTCCTGCGTCATCACCTGCACCGCATCGTGGCGATTTCCGTCGTGTTACAAACGCCGGAGCGGTTCAAGGTCTGGTCACTGGGTGAGGTGGATGCGCCCGAGGGGGAGCTGATCCGGCGTTTCTTCGACGGCATCGAACGCTACACGCCGACCCTGATTTCCTGGAATGGTTCCGGTTTCGACCTGCCCGTCCTGCATTACCGCAGTTTGCTGCACGGTATCGCGGCGCACCGTTACTGGGATACCGGGGGCGATGACCGCGATTTCAAATGGAACAACTATCTGAGCCGCTATCACGAACGCCACACCGACCTGATGGATGTCCTCTCCGGCTACCAGCCGCGCGCGGTCGCCCGCCTGGACGAGATTGCCACGCTGCTCGGGTTCCCGGGCAAGATGGGCATGAGCGGCGCGCAGGTGTGGGACAGTTATCAGGCCGGCGCTATCGAAGGCATCCGCAATTATTGTGAAACCGATGTGCTCAATACCTACCTGGTCTACCTGCGTTTCGAGCTGGTCCGTGGGCACCTGACGGGCGCGGACTACGCGCAGGCCTGTCAACTGGTGCGCGATGAACTGCAGAAAGCGGACAAGCCGCACCTGCAGGAATTTCTCCAGGCCTGGCAGGCTGCCTGATCCGCCTCGGCCTTTTCGCTGGATTCGTTTCCCTTTGAGTGATGGGCAGACACCGTCGCACGCAGCGCCTGCCTGACCCCGCGGAACGGGTTGGCGTGGAATCACTCGCGCATGATGGCCGCGGGGTGGCGCATATTGACGGCAAGGCCGTCTTCATCGACGGCGCCCTGCCCGGTGAATCGGTGGCTATCAACTATCTGGCCACACACCGCAACTACGACGAGGCCCGGGTCCGGGCAGTGCATGAACCGTCACCGCACCGGGTCGAACCGAGGTGTCCGCATTTCGGCGTGTGCGGCGGCTGCAGCCTGCAACATCTGGAAGCCGGGGAACAGATCAGCGCCAAGCAGCGGGTGCTGCTGGATAACCTGAAACACATCGGCAGGGTGACCCCGGATGAGGTGCTGCCGCCGCTCGGCGGTCCGCTATGGGGCTACCGCGGCAAGGCGCGTCTGGGCATCAAGGATGTCAGTAGCAAGGGCCGCGTGCTGGTCGGCTTTCGCGAGAAGCACAGTTCCCACCTGGCAGACCTGCGGCGCTGCGAGGTGCTGCACCCGTCCGTCGGCGAGCGCATCCCCGAAATTGCCCGTCTCATCGGCCAGTTGCAGGCAAGGTCACGCATACCCCAGGTCGAAGTGGCCGTGACCGATTGCGTCACGGCGCTGGTCTTCCGGCACCTCGATCCGCTGGCTGAGGCGGACCGGGACAGGCTGAAGCAGTTTGCCCGTGACCAGGGTTTCCATGTCTATCTGCAGCCGGGCGGACCGGACAGCGTGCGCCCGCTCTGGCCCGAGGATTCGGCATTGAGTTACACCCTGCCGGCACAGGGCATAGCAATCGAATTCAGGCCCACCGACTTCACCCAGATCAATACCGCCATCAACCGGCAGATGGTGGAGCGTGTGCTGCGCCTGCTGGAACTCGACGGCACCCACCGCGTGCTCGACCTCTACTGCGGGCTGGGCAATTTTACCCTGCCGCTCGCGCGCCATGCCGCCGAGGTGGTGGGGGTCGAGGGCGATGCCGGCCTGGTAGCGCGTGCCCGCGCCAATGCCATCCGCAATGGTATCGGGAACGCGATGTTTCATCTCGCCGACCTCGCCGCGAGCCAGATCGAGGCGCCCTGGGCGGGTGCGGCCTATGAGCGCATCCTGCTGGATCCGCCGCGCAGCGGGGCGGCCGCGGCGCTGGATGTCGTGGGGAATATCCGGCCCGCTCGCGTGGTCTATGTTTCCTGCCATCCGGGCTCGCTCGCCCGCGACGCGGCCCGGCTGGTCGATGAGTTCGGTTACCGGCTGCTGGCGGCAGGCGTCATGGACATGTTCCCGCATACCGCGCACGTGGAGTCGATCGCGCTGTTCGAAACACGTTAGCGTTCTGGGGCAGGCAACAAGCTGGCCGACACCCTGTACGCCTGCCAGTCTGAAGCGCAAGAGGAAATCGCAAGGATGCGATCATGTTGCCGTTGCCGGGCGGCGGCGCGGCTTGGTAACGCCCATCTGTCGCGTTGCCACGATCAATAGGAACGCCATTGATCCAAACATCATTCAATTGACTCATTCCGCCAATCGCGTTTCGTATGCCAGACCCGGAGAATTTCCACTGCATCATCCTTGATCCGATATACAACGAGATAAGGCGTGCGCGTGACTACCCATTCGTGCGTACCTGAAATGTGACCAAGCCTGCCGATATTCGGGTTGTCGCATAAGCATGAAGCCGCATCCCACACGCGTTGCGCCACCTCCTGAGCGATCTGCGGGTTATCCAACGCGATGAAGCCCTGGGCCTCGATCAAATCCGCCAACGCAGGTCGCGTCCAGCGGAGTTTCAAATCTTGACATCCCAGGTTGCAAAAGTCGTTCGCAGTTCATCCTCGGTAGCGAAGCCACCGCGGTCGGCCGCTGCAATACCAGCCTCGACGGCGCGGCGAAACCGTGCCTCCTCTATGACATCATCCCATGTGGCATCGGCTGGCAATTGATCGGCCAATTCATGGAGTCGTTTGCGGATATCCTCGGCAGGCGCAGTCATAATTCGTTCCTCGATAACGGGGTCTCAAAGCCCTTTTTAGAACAATTCATCCTGACCGGCAACAGAATCTTGGCTCAATATTTTCTTCTTTGTAGTGCGCTGTGCAAAGGCGGCGTTTCCCAGTGGGTGAGAGTCCCATCCGGCTACCGCTCCAGCCGGAAGCAATCGGAGCGGTCATGGAGATAACGAAGTGGCTGAAGCCTCTGGTAGTAGATGATCACATGTGGTGACTTGGCGTGTGCGCGCCGAACAGCAAACACCGTGCGTGGGTGACACCGGCCAAACTGACAAGGGAAACAAGCGTCATTCGGATAGGGATAGGGAAGAGAAAACGCCCGTCGAACGCTGCACGGCCATGACCTGCACCCAAAGGGCATAAAGGCGCAGCGACTGAAACGCGTGTTTGCCAAAAGTAGGCGCTTTAGGCGACATCGATATCGAAACCTGCCACGCTTGCGGTGGCGCGTCAGGATCATGCCCAAAGCACTCGCTGCGCTCGCGGGGCAGGCTCTTGCCTGCATCCGAGTGCAGGGACGTACGAGGTAGGGCGACGCAGGATGCCGAAGCCGAGAAGATCCGGTGGTGATCAACAAGATTCTCGCCCACCTTGATCAGAAGGACGCTCCGCAGGGGAGGGGCCTGATACCCGAAGGGCGGGCGCCACCCGTCCGCCGGTTCGATAGACGTCCCCGCCTGCGGCAGGTCGGCATACCTCGTCAGCTTGCCTCCTGCACCTGTGGCTACTTTCGTCAGAAAGCGGCAGAGCGGTGCTTGGCTGTCGCGCCGGGATCGGCCAGAACGTGAGCGGATTTCGCGTCCGGCCCGGTGGGACCTGGCGGGATTTCGTGGCGGTGGCGGAGCTACTGTCCTCCCGGTCCCCGTGGATTACCCCTTGACCCGTTCGGAAAAGGGTATTTATAGTTCCTATAATTAAAGGATAGGCAAAATATATGCCTGGTTTGTTTGGAATTTTGGATCTAAACCCTAAGTCGACTTCAGAGGAAGAGGGAAAGATTATCTTCACGAAAATGGCCGATGCTCTTCGTCACCACGAGGAGGATCGGTTAGAGCAGGCATCTATAACGGCATCAAATCTGCTGGTTGGCAGAGTCGGTTTACCGAAGCAGAATCCGCTTGAGTGGCCCATTCGCCTCGATGGTAAAGAATCCGGTATTCATTTATTCGTCTCCGGTTCATTGCTCGAACGCGAGCCTAATGTGCCTATTAACAAAATGCCGGAGAATTCCGCGCTTTGCCATTGGCGCGGCTTTTTCTCAGCGGTACTGACAGAGCCTGGTCACGGCACAACTCTCCTCATTGTCGATCGTAGGGCTTCTTTTCCAATCTATTATGCTCTGATCAAGGATCGACTGCTCTTCGCACCCGAGGTGAAAGTCTTGCTTGCCAGTCTTCTTGTGAACAGGGAAATTGATTCGGAAGCGTTCGCGACGTTCCTGGCACAGGGTTATTTGCTGGGTGATCAAACCCTCTTCAGATCAGTGAGACGGCTTCAGGGTGGTGAATTATTGAGAATCGAAAGTGGAAGGTTGGTGAAGGAAAAGTATTGGAGGTACTCGCCAGGGTCAGTGCCCGATGGAGCCTCTCAGGCTGATTTGGAGCACGAACTGGGTCAATTACTTAAGACAGCCACACAAAAACATATGGGGGAACCCGATAAGACGATCATCTTTTTGTCTGGAGGTGTGGATTCTCGTGGGATCCTCGGGGGTGTGTTGGCAAGTGTCCAGGGCAATGGAACGAAGCTAAATACGGTTACCTGGGGTGAAAGTCAAGGGAATAAGGATTCGGATGTGGCGGTGGCTGCTTTGATCGCCCGTCATTTAAATACGAATCATAAATTCATACAACGCAAGATTACAGATTATCGAGAAAACTTCACACGCGTCAATTACCTGATTGACGGACTCTCGGATATTTCCGCGTTTCATCCCCACGAATACCAGATCATGGTTGAACTGCGCAATTGGGGTTTTGAGCGCGTGCTTCGTGGGGACGAAGTTTTCGGCTGGTCACTTTCTGCATCCTCGACCGAAGGGGCTTTTGCGCTTGCGAAATTGCGCCGCTTACGTGATATGCAGGGTCTTGCTTCAGTAATTCGGGAAACACACTATGATGAGTTATGTGATGCCTCGGATGCTGCTGTTGAAAAAGCCTTGTTCGAAGCGCGCGATCTCTCGCCCAACCAGGCCAAGGATTTCTTCTATTTCACACATCGACTCCAATGCTACCTTCAGACCGCCAGCTATTACAAACAGATCGAGTTGGATCAACGGAATGTATTGCTTGACGACGCGATCCTCGACTTCCTGGCCAAAGTGCCCGATCCGATGCGGATCGACAAAATGCTCTATCGTAAAATGGTTCTCCATGAATATCCGCACCTAGCTCAATTTCCCTTTGCCAAGCGAGACAACCTCGAGGATTGGCTCATATTATTGGCCGCAGAAACTCCGGTCAGGGATTATGTCCTGGAAGAGCTGAATGATCGTTCCAGTGGAATTTGGGAATTCCTCGACTCAGTTGCTCTGACAAAAATAATTGAGGCACTGGGAAAAATGAGCCGGCATAAATCGGTTCTTGCTCAATGGATAAATCCGAAGTCTCTTGTAAAGCAAAGCCTGAAGATGCTTGCTCCCGGATTGCTTGCAAAAGCAAAGGCACGGAAACGTGCTCGCCCAGTTATATATTTGAGCGCCGATAAGATCGTAATGAGAGCACTCGTGCTCAAGAATTGGTACGATACCTTTGTCCATTGAGCTATAGGGTGGGCAACCAGGATTATTTTCGAAAACGAAATGTAACTATTCAGCAAAAAACTGAAAAAAGTACATGACAAGGTTTTTCTGCAATTTTGTCTATTTCGGTGATGGCGGCATGCCCGCCATTATAGGCATTCAAATAAGCCGCAAGCAGCCCGCCAACGGCTTTTTGTGAGTACCGTGATCCCGGCGACGAATCATTTTTTCAAACACCGCAGCTGCGCTTACAGGGGCTAAAATTTCGTTCTGGGAACCCGTGCGATAATGACTTCCTTCGATGTCAGCCGGGTGCGTGCAGTTGAAGATAGAAGATATTGACGTTGCAAACGGCGCAGGAAATACTCCCCGCTCGCTCGCGTGGTCTATGTTTCCTGCCATCCCGGGTCACTCGCCCGCGATGCGGCCCGGCTGGTCAAGGAGTTCGGTTACTGGCTGCTCGCCGCGGATGTCATGGACATGTTCCCGCGTATCGCGCACGTGGAGTCGATCGCGCTGTTCGAGTTGCGTGAGTTCTGAGGCCAGATTGCACTATGCTT
>CAVYZN010000006.1:0-265469 GCA_963773065.1 uncultured Gammaproteobacteria bacterium | reverse complement strand
AGGAACAAGGCAGGGTCGGCGGTTTGTCCCGGTCGTCGCGTGACTCCAGGTCGAGATGAGGGAGGGCCGGGCTTCGGCGATTTCCAGCGCCAGCGTGGTCTTGCCGATCTGACGCGGTCCATCGAGGCGACCGCCGCCTGGCGGTCGAGCGCATCCTGCACAATCTGGTAAACATGCCGCTCGATGACCCTGCATATTAAAAACATTAATTACTGATATACAAGGAAAAAATTCCGGCTCAAATAGCGACACGGGCACCCCATGGTCGGCAATCTTGGGTGGCGAGCTACAGAGCGGCGTACTGCATTCAGATCGAGCGGCCTCGCACTCTAGGGTACCAGTCGTCAGACCGCTCACACAGGACGGCGTCCCTCGCATCCAATGTGAGGTTGGCGTCAATGGCGGGCTGGGTAGGGCGCGAAGGCACGGGTGGACTTTACCCCCATCTGTGGACACTACATAGTCACCAAAAATCTCTATGCAACGCTTAATCACTGTCATGCTTGCGAGCTGGCTGTTCTTCATAACGACGGCCCATGCCGGCGAAGTCAGTGTCGCCTCGCCGCCAATTTCACCGCGCCCATGCAAGTCATCGCCGCGGACTTCGAGAAAGCCACCGGTCACCAGGCGGTGCTGGCGTTCGGCGCCACCGGCACGTTCTACGCCCAGATCAAAAACGGCGCGCCGTTCGACGTGCTGCTGGCCGCCGACGACAAAACGCCGGCCAGACTGGAACAGGCGGGCGGCGCCGTGCCCGGCAGCCGTTTCACCTACGCCATCGGCAAGCTAGTGCTCTGGTCGGCGCGGACCGATTGGTGGATGCATATGGCGAGGTGTTGAAGCGCGGCGACTTCAAGCATCTCGCCATCGCCGCGCCGAAGCTCGCGCCATACGGTGCCGCCGCCGTGGAGACGCTGGAAAAGCTCGGTCTGCTGAGCGCCATCGAGCCCAAGTCTGTTCAGGGCGAGAACGTCGCCCAGACCTATCAGTTCATCGCCACCGGCAACGCTGAACTGGGTTTCGTCGCGCTGTTTCAGGTGTATGCGGGGACGGCAAGCTCAGAGCGGTTCCGCCTGGATCGTCCCGGATACTCTGCACCGCCCGATCCGCCAGGACGCGGTGCTGCTCGCCAGGGCCAAGGACAATGCCGCCGCCATCGCGCTGTGGATTATCTCAACAGCCGCGGCCAAGGCGGTCATATTGTGTTCGGCTACCTCCGTAGGGCGTGAGCGCAGCGAATTGCGCCAGATGTTTTCCACCGCCTCAGCGCATTCAGCGCACTACGGCCTTCGGCCTTTTGCGCCCTACTATTTCTTTACCAATTCGGTTACGTTTATGCCCCCTCACCCTAGCCCTCTCCCCGCGTGCGGGGAGAGGGTTAATCTCCCTCTCCCGCCGAGGCGGGAGAGGGTTGGGGTGAGGGTGTAGCCTGCGTTGAGCGACAGCGAAACCCGGGTTTGCGGAGTGCATCCATGGACTCCGCCTGTGGATCAGGCTGCGGCTGTCCAAAATCGCTCCCGGCGATTTTGTCACTGCGTTCAACCCAGACTACTTCCCTAGTGTGCTTTGGGGTTAAAAACATTTCCCACCTCATTGTTTTCCAGTTTAGGCTAGGCCGCATCGCTTACACTGCCTGAACCGCCATGAATCCCTCATCAGCGTCTCCGATTTGTCCGCGATCTGGCTGACCGTGAAGCTGGCCACCGTGGTCACCTTGATTCTGCTGCTGATCGGCACGCCCGTTGCCTGGTGGTTCTCGCGCACGCGCTCCGCGTGGAAAGGCCCGGTCGGCGCGCTGGTCGCGTTGCCCATCGTGCTGCCGCCGACGGTGCTGGGTTTTTATCTCCTGGTGATGCTCGGTCCCAACGGCCCGATCGGCCAACTGACTCAGGCGCTCGGGCTGGGCGTGCTGCCGTTCACCTTCGCGGGTCTGGTGGTGGGCTCGGTGCTGTATTCGATGCCGTTTGTGGTGCAGCCGCTGCAGAATGCTTTCGAGTCGATCGGCGAACGCCCGCTGGAAGCCGCGGCGACATTGCGCGCCGCGCCGCTGGATGCCTTCTTCAGCGTGGCGCTGCCGCTCGCGAAACCCGGTTTTCTCACAGCGACCATCCTGGGTTTCGCGCACACCGTCGGTGAATTCGGCGTGGTGCTGATGATCGGCGGCAACATCCCGAGAAGACCCGGGTGGTCTCCGTGCAGATGTACGACCATGTCGAGGCGCTGGAATACACCCAGGCGCATTGGCTGTCGGCGGGCATGGTGCTGTTCGCGTTTTTGGTGCTGCTGGCGCTGTATACCGTGAATCCGGGCCGGCGGCGCACTGAGCATTGATGCGCGCTTTCACATCGCCTATCCGGCTTCGTCTGGAGGTGGATCTGCAACTGCCCGGACGCGGCGTCAGCGCGCTGTTCGGCGTATCGGGTTCCGGCAAGACCACCTGCCTGCGCGCCTTCGCCGGACTGGAGCGCGCGCCCGGCGGTTATCTGGAAGTGAACGGCGCAGTCTGGCAGGACGACGCACGGGGGGTGTTTCTCACACGCATCGCCGGCCGTTGGGTTATGTGTTCCAGGAGGCCAGCCTGTTCGCGCATCTCGATATCCGCCGCAACCTGGAATACGGCATGCGCCGGGTGCCGGCCGGCAGCGCCAGGTGGACCTGCGGCATGTGCTGGATCTGCTTGGCATCGGAGCGTTGATGGCGCGCCTGCCGGACGGCTCTCGGGCGGCGAACGCCAGCGCGTCGCCATCGCCCGTGCCCTGCTCACCAGCCCGCAACTGCTGCTCATGGACGAACCGCTCGCGGCGCTGGATCTCGCGCGCAAACAGGAGATCCTGCCCTATCTGAAGCGCCTGCACGATGAGCTGGAAATCCCCATGCTCTACGTCAGCCACGCGCCCGATGAGGTCGCGCATCTGGCGGACCATCTGGTGGTGCTGGAACAGGGCCGCGTGCTCGCCAGCGGCCCGCTGGGCGAAACTCTGGCGCGGCTCGATCTGCCCATCCGGCTCGGCGAAGACGCCGGCGTGGTGCTGGAAGGCGCGATGGCCGAACGCGACGCGCACTGGCACCTGGCGCGCATCGCCTTCCCCGGGGGGCATCTCTGGGTGCGCGACAGCGGCGTGCCTGTCGGCCAACGCGTGCGCGTGCGCATCCTGGCGCGCGACATCAGCCTGGCGCTGGAAACCCACGACGACAGCAGCATCCTCAACGTTCTGCCCGCGACCGTCGAACAAATCGCCGCCGACACCCATCCCGCGCTGGCCCTGGTGCGCCTCAACGTCGGCGGAGTCCCGTTGGTCGCGCGCATCACCCACCGCTCCGCCGCCAACCTGAACCTGCGCCCGGGTTTGAATGTGTGGGCACAGATCAAGGCGGTGGCGCTGGTGGGGTGAATACCGAACGGATACCGGAGCCGAAGTGTATCTGTATCCCGCTTGCCAGCACACGAATCACCGACGTACCCACGCAATTCAACAGATCTAGTTCCATGAATATTTCCAGGGCCTTTTGGTCGAGCCGCGACCGTTGGAGCCCGCATGTCTGGCTGATGAAAGCGGCGCAAAAAAATCTTCGACGTGTCGATTTTGCGGGATTTCGTTCGTCGTACACTTAGAGTGAGAATGCAAATCCGTCCGGGACCATCCGGGGGTCTTGCTCGAAATCCACGCAAAGAGGAGAAGTTACGATGCGATTCATGATTATCGTCAAAGCCACCAGTGACTCGGAAGCGGGCGTCATGCCGGAGGAGAAACTCATCGCCGCCATGGCGACCTACCACGAGGAACTGGTCAAAGCCGGGGTGCTGCTCGACGCCTCCGGGCTCCAGCCGAGCTCGAAGGGCTGGCGCATCAGGTACTCGGGCGGGAAGCGCACCGTCATCGACGGGCCGTTCGCCGAAACGAAAGAACTGATCGCCGGCTACACGCTCATCCAGGTGAAGTCGCGGGAAGAGGCGCTTGAATGGACCCGACGCTTCCCCAACCCCGTGGGCGAGGGCGCGGCTGCCGAGATCGAGGTGCGCCAGTTGTTCGAGCTGGAGGATTTCGGTCCCAGCGACGCGGTCGAACGCTTTCGCGACATGGGCATCGGGGCGAAGTAGCCGTCACGGCGTGCGCCGGAGCTGCAAGACTTCGCACGGCGTGTCGAATCCGCGCCCGTCGTTTCGTAAACCTGGAGCGGCGAACGTACTTGCGCGCCGATCCGAACCGAGAACCACGAGGAGAGATGAACATGAGCCAACGGAAAGTAAATCCTATCCCCGATGGCATGCATACGGTCACGCCGCACCTGGTGTGCGGGGGAGCCGCCGATGCCATCGAGTTCTACAAGCAAGCCTTCGGCGCCGTTGAGTCGGCACGGCTGCCCGGCCCGCAGGGCAAACTCATGCATGCCATGATCCGCATCGGCGATTCGGCCGTCATGCTGGTCGACGAATTCCCGGATGCGGTGCGCTGGGACCGAAGTCGCTCAACGGCTCGCCGGTCACGATCCACCTCTATGTGGAGGATGTCGACGCGACCGTCGAATGTGCCGTCGCCGCGGGGGCGAAGGTCACCATGCCGGTCGACGATATGTTCTGGGGCGACCGTTACGGCCAGGTCGAGGACCCCTTCGGTCATCACTGGTCGATCGCCACGCACATCCGCGACCTCAGCCCGGAAGAAATACAGGCCGCGGCGGCCAAGGCCTGCGGTTGATTGCCGGTGTTACCCGCGAGTCGGAGATCCGGCAGGAGAGCACGGCGATGGATATAAAGGATGCTCCGATTAAGCCTGTCGTTCCCGCGGAAGCGAGACAAAAAGCGCGCAGCGCGTTGGGGAAATCTGGCGTCGCAGGTCACCGGTTACCTCAAAATCTTTCCTGTTTCCCGGGCCCTTGTGATCTACCCAAAATGGGCATTAAGATGCCCGAAATGGGTAACACAGCGACCACCAGGGGTTCCCGACTGGCCCGCCGCAAGGCGGCCGCCTCCCTCCCGGCCGCGCCCACGAGCCTGGCCGACGCGCTGTTCACGACCACCCAGCAGCGGGTGTTGGCGCTGCTGTTCGGCCAGGCCGCCCGCAGTTTCTATGCCTCCGAATTGATCGAGTTGACCGGTTCCGGGTCCGGCGCCGTGCAACGCGAACTCAAGCGGCTTGCATCCAGCGGCCTCGTAACGGTGAAGCACATCGGCAATCAAAAGCACTACCAGGCGAATCCCGCCGCGCCGGTCTTCGATGAACTGCGTGGCCTGGTGAAAAAGACCGTGGCGCAGGCCGATGGTCCTGATCGGCAACGAACTTGAGCCACCCGCGGCTTGATAACCTAGTGCGCATCGGGCGAGACTCGCGAAACGTGTCGGTGATCTCGTGACGTAGGAATGGGCTGTGGCGCCTGGAACGCATCATTCAGAAGGTATCTGAAGTTTTCCGCTACACGGAAAGTGAAGGCGAGTAAACGAGAAAGGACAGCAGAAAGAACATGCCGCAGCTGGAACACATCGAAGCGATCGAAAAGCGCCTCTGGAGCGCCGCCGATAACCTGCGCGCCAACTCGAACTACGCCAGCAATGAATACTTTCTGCCCGTCATGGGCCTGGTGTTTCTGCGCCACGCCTACAGCCGTTATCTCGCGGTCAAGGCCAAGATCGAGCCCAGGCTTCCCAGCCGCGGCGGCAAGACCCGCGCCCTGACCAAGGAGGACTTCTCCCAGCAGGGCGCCATTTACCTCAGGCCCAAGGCGCAGTTCGACCACCTCGTGGCCCTGCCCGATAGCGCCGACCGCGCCCGCGCCATCATCGAGGCGATGGAATCCATCGAGGCGGACTACGAGAACCTGCGCGGCGTCCTGCCCAAGGGCGAATACCAGGAACTGGACAACCAGGTGCTCGGCCAGTTGCTGCGCACCCTCAACCCCGACGAGCTGAAGAAGGTCTCTGGCGATGTCTTCGGGCGCATCTACGAATATTTCCTCACCCAGTTTGCCGACCAGAAGGCGCACGACGGCGGCGAGTTCTTCACCCCCGTCTCGCTGGTCTCGCTGATCGCCCACGTGCTCGACCCCGAGCGCGGCACGGTGCTGGATCCGGCCTGCGGCTCCGGCGGCATGTTCGTGCAGAGCGCGCGCATCGTCGAGGAGCACGGCCAGCGACCCACCGAACGGCTCACCTGCGCAAGGCGCTCGCGACCTTCGCCGGGACACGGCCTGAAGGGGAGGGCGGAGAGACCGACCCGGCGCGGCCGGACGAAGAGTTGCTGGCCGACCTGGCCGAGGCCATCGCCCTGGTGCGGGCGTTCCTCGAAGACCGGGACGCCGCACTCGATGACGTCATTCAGAAGACCGGCTTCGAGCGCAACGCCGCCATCGTCGCGTGCAAGGAAGCGGCCAACGAGAACGACGAGAGCCGCAAGCGCTTCGAGGTGATGTGCCGCGAGGTGTTCAAGAAGTTCAAGGCGTGCATCAACGTCCAGGGCGTGAATGCCCACCGGTCCGATCGGGATGCGATCAACATCGTCTACAAGAGCCTGCAGCAGGACCGCGAGCAGGCCGACATCACCGACATCATCCGGCAACTGCACCGGGTAGTGGACGAGGCGATCGAGGTGCAGCCCGATTGGCAGGGCGAGGAGCCCGCACCCTACGACATCAGCAAGATCGATTTCGACCGGCTGCGCCGGGAGTTCGAGCGCAGCCCGAGAAAACACACCACCGTTCAGAACCTTCGCCAGGCCGTGGAGCAACGGCTGCAACGACTGCTGCAACAAAACCCCCTGCGCACCGACTTCCAGCAGCACTACGAACAGATCGTTTCCGAGTACAACCGCGAGAAGGACCGGGTGACCATCGAGCAGACCTTCGAGGCCTTGTTGAAGCTCGTTCAGGGACTCGATGAAGAAGAGCACCGGGCCGTTCGTGAAGGACTGGACGAAGAGTCGCTGGCGATTTTCGACCTCCTGAAGAAACCCGATTTGAAATCCGCTGACATAAAAAGGATCAAGACGGTCGCGGCGGAGTTACTTGCACGGCTGAAAGCAGAGAAGCTACGCGTCGACCACTGGCGCGACAAGGAATCAACCCGCGATGCGGTGCGTGTCACGATCCAGGATTACCTGTGGAGCGATGACACGGGGCTTCCCGTGGAGGCTTACACTGAAGACGACGTGAACGAAAGGGCGGAGGAGATTTTCAGGCATATCTATCGGGCCTATCCCACCCTGCCGTCGCCGTTCTACTCGTCCTCGGCCGTCCCAGCAAGCCAATCCTGGTTGTCAAGCAGGTAGCGCCCGGCTTTACCCACTACATCAAGCGAGAGTTCAATTGCGTCGCCCGCACCGCGCGCTACCTGGGCGAGGGGGGCTCGAGATTCCGGCTCCAGCCCGCGTGCTCAGCGCCGGGGCAGCGGCGGGTTTGGCGTGCGCAGGCTTCCGGGCAACGGGATTCGCCGGTCAGGTAGATGTCGATGGCCCGCGCGGCATCGCGTCCCTCGCCGATCGCCCAGACCACGATGGACTGCCCCATGGCGGCGTCTCCCGCAGCGAACACCCCGGGCAGCGCCGTCATCAAATCCGCTCCCCTGGCAAGCGTCGCGCCCGGCGTCAGCTCCAGGCCGCTGCCGGCCAGTCCGTCGAGCCGCGGCCCGCTGAATCCCACGGCGATCAGTACCAGTTGCGCCGGAATCCGGAGG
Organism: uncultured Gammaproteobacteria bacterium; assembly: GCA_963773065.1. Classification (GTDB taxonomy): domain Bacteria; phylum Pseudomonadota; class Gammaproteobacteria; order UBA9214; family UBA9214; genus CAVQCA01. The sequence goes on along the minus strand of CAVYZN010000006.1, from coordinate 257,806 downwards.
GCGGATTCCAGCACCCGCTTGTCCAGGCGCCGGCCGCCGGCGTCGTAGCCCCAGGCCACCCGTTCGGCCAGCACCGCGTCCACGCGGCCGTCGCCGTCCTCATCGAGGAAGGCCAGGGCATTCAAGCCGAAGTGTTCTTCCCCGCCCTCATCCAGCGCGTAGGTCGTGGCGTAGGTCATCGGCAACCAGGGCCAGGGATGGCGCGCATCGCGCCGCTCCGGCGGACGATCGCGGATGCTGATCTGGGTGGCGGAACGGGCGCCATGGCGATGCGCGGTCGCCAGGCAGTCGGCGCCGGTGTCACCGCCTCCCAGGATCACGACGTCGAGCCCCCGGGCGTCGATGCGCCACGACACGGAAACGCCGGCCTGCCGCCGGTTCTCCGCGGTGAGAAAATCCATGGCCAGCTCGACCCCGCCCAGCGCGCGGCCCGGCACGGCCACCTCGCGCGGGGCCTGGGCGCCGATGGCCAGGCACACGGCGTCGAACCGCCCGCGCAGCTCCGCCAGGGACGGATCGCGTCCCACCTCGACGCCGGTGCGGAAGCCGATCCCCTCCTGCGCGAGCTGGGCGACCCGGCGCGCCACCTTGCGTTTGTCGAATTTGAAGTCGGGGATCCCGTAGGTCATCAATCCCCCGATGGCGTCATCGCGCTCGAACACCACCACCCGGTGTCCGGCGCGGTTGAGCTGCTGGGCGCAGGCCAGTCCGGCCGGGCCGCTGCCGACCACCGCGACCTTGAAACCGCTACGCCGCGGCGGCGGCTCGGGAAGAATCCAGCCTTGCCGCCAGCCCATATCGATGATGGCGCGTTCCAGGCTCTTGATGGTCACGGGGGCGTCGTTGACGGCCAGGGTGCAGGCCGGCTCGCAGGGCGCGGGGCAGGTGTAGCCGGTGAACTCGGGAAAGTTGTTGGTGGCGTGCAGCCGGTCCAGCGCCTCGCGCCAGCGACCGCCGGCAACGAGATCATTCCACTCGGGGATGAGATTGCCGATCGGACATCCGGCCATGCAGGTCGGCGTCCCGCAATCCATGCAGCGCTCCCCCTGGGTGCGCAGCAGGCCCGGGTCCCAATCGGCGGCATACACCTCGCGGTAATCCTGAACGCGCTCGGCCGGATCGCGGTAGCCGATCGGCTGGCGCGGATGGTGCAGGAAGCCGTCGGGATGCTGTCGCTCATCCGCTCAGTCCACGGGCGGTGGCCAGCTGGGACCCGCGCGTCCCCGCCGGCGGCGGCAGCGGCGCCCGGATGTCGCGCCCTTCCGCCAGACTCCGGTCGACCACTTCGGCGTAGACCGGCGGCACGACCTTCACGAAGGCGCGCGCGACACGGTCCCAGTCGTCCAGCAGGGCGCGGGCCAGGCGGCTCCCGGTGTAACCGGCATGATTCTCCAGCAGCCGCCGCGCCAAGGCGACATCACGCGGAGTGCAGAGCGGCTCCGGCTGGACGGTCTCCGGGTTGATGCGCCCGGCGAGCCGCCCCTCGGGATCGTAGACATAGGCCTCGCCGCCGCTCATCCCGGCGCCGAAATTGCGTCCCGTCGGTCCCAGCACCAGCACCGCGCCGCCGGTCATGTATTCGCAGGCGTGGTCGCCCACCCCTTCCACCACCGCCAGCGCACCCGAGTTACGGACCGCGAAACGTTCCCCGGCGAGCCCGTTGAAGTACGCCTCACCCCCGGTGGCGCCGTACAGGGCGACGTTGCCGACGATGACGTTGCGCGCCGGATCGAACCCGGCATCGCGCGGCGCCCGCACGCTGACGCGCCCGCCGGACAGGCCCTTGCCGATGTAGTCATTGGCATCGCCCTCGAGGTGCAGGCTGATGCCCGCGGCCAGAAACGCCGCGAAGCTCTGGCCCGCCGAGCCGGCGCAGTCGATGCGTATGCAGTCGTCCGGCAGGCCCCGACCGCCGTGGCGCCGCGCGACTACCCCGCTCAGCATCGCCCCGATGGCGCGGTCGCGGTTGCGCACCGCGAGCCGCAGCCGCACCGGCCGCCGCTGTTCGATGGCCGGCCGGGCCTGCTCGATCAGGGCGCGATCGGCCACCCGGTCGAGATGATGATCCTGATGCCGGCACTGGCGCGGGGCATCCCGCGAGCGCGGCAGGCGCAGCAGCGCCGAGAGATCCAGCGACGGACCGGCCGTCGTCTGCCGCGGCCGCAGCAGGTCGCGGCAGCCGATCAGCTCGTCCATGCGCCGCACGCCGAGCCGCGCCATCAGTTCGCGCACCTCGCGCGCGACAAACCCCAGATAATTGATCAGGTGCTGCGGCTCGCCGGCGAAGCGGGCGCGCAGCCGCGGATCCTGGGTCGCCACGCCCACCGAGCAGGTGTTGCAATGGCATTTGCGCAGCATGACGCAACCGAGGCTGACGAGGGCCGAGGTGCCGAAGCCATACTGCTCGGCGCCGAGCAGCGCGGCGATCACGACGTCGCGTCCGGTCTTGAGGCCGCCGTCGGCGCGCACCCGGATGCGCGAGCGCAGGTTATTTTCCATCAGCACCTGATGGGTTTCCGCCAGTCCCAGCTCCCAGGGGCTGCCGGCGGACTTGATCGAGGTCTTGAGGGAGGCGCCGGTGCCGCCGGAATCACCGCTGATCAGCACTGCGTCCGCGCGCGCCTTGGCCACCCCGGCGGCGATGGTGCCGACGCCGCCGATCGCCACCAGCTTGACGTGGATCTCCGCCTCCGGGTTGGCGCACTTGAGGTCGTGTATGAGCTGCGCCAGATCCTCGATGGAGTAGATGTCGTGATGCGGCGGCGGCGAGATCAGCCCCACCCCCGGGGTGGTGAAACGCACCGCCGCGATGCCCGCGTCGACCTTGGCGCCCGGCAGCTCGCCGCCTTCGCCGGGCTTGGAGCCCTGCGCCATTTTGATCTCGATCTGCCGGGCGCTGGCCAGATACTCGATGGTGACCCCGAAGCGGCCGCTCGCGACCTGCTTCATGCTGCACGTCACGTTCGGTGCCGAACGCGCCGCCTGCTCGCCGCCCTCGCCGGTGCCCGCGATCCCGCCCAGGCGATTCATCGCCACGGCCAGGGTCTCATGGGCCTCCTGGCTCAGCGAGCCGAAGGACATGGAGCCGGTCGCGAAGCGGCGCAGGATCGCCTCGACCGGCTCCACCTCGTCCAGGGGCACTGGCGAGCAGGATTCGGTGGCGAAATCGAGCAGGCCGCGCACGCTCTGCGGGTGCGTGGAGGGATCGTCGACGGCGGCGGCGAAATCGCCATAGGCCTCCCAGTCGGCGTTGCGCGCCGCCTGCTGCAAGCGGCCGATGGTGTAGGGGTTCCATTGATGCCGTTCGCCGTCGCGGCGCCAGGCATACTCGCCGCCGGTCTCCAGCTCCAGGCTGGCCGCGGGGCGCGCGCCGAAGGCCAGGCGATGGCGCTCGCGGAGTTCGCGCTCCAGCCGCTCCAGCCCCACGCCGGGGAGGTGCACGCGGGTGCCGGTGAAATGACGCTCCACCAGTTCCCGGTCCAGCCCGACCGCCTCGAACACCTGTGCGCCCTTGTAGCTCGCCAGGGTGGAGATGCCCATCTTGGACATGACCTTGAGCAGGCCCAGTTCCAGGGCGTGGCGGTAGCGGGCGAGCGCCTCCCGGGCGGCATTTCCAGTACGCCCTCGCCGCACAGTTGCGCTACCCCGGCGTAGGCGAGCCAGGGGTGAACGGCATCCGCGCCATAGCCGACCAGGGTGCACAGGTGATGGACGAGCGAGGGCTCGCCCGAATCCAGCACCAGCGCGACCCGGGTGCGGCGTCCGCGGCGGATGAGGTGATGATGCACCCCGGCCACCGCCAGCAGGCTGGGTATGGCGATACGCGCCGGGCCGATGGCGCGATCCGAGAGCAGCAGCAGCGCGAACCCTTGCTCGACCGCGGCGTCGACCCGCGCGCACAGCTCCTCCACGGCATCCGCGAGCGTATCGCCGGCGGGACAGGTGATGGGGATCGAGACAGCGCGCAGGCCGGGCACGTCCAGCCCGCGGATCGCGTCCCATTGCGGCGTCGTGAGCACCGGTGAGTCGAGACGCAACTGGCGGCAGTGCGCCGCGGTTTCCTCCAGCAGATTGCCGCGGCGCCCCACGTAACAGGAAAGCGAGGTCACCAGGGTCTCGCGCAGGAAATCGATGGGCGGATTGGAGACCTGGGCGAAGAGCTGGTTGAAATAGGCGAACAGCGAGGGACCGCGCGCCGACAGCGCCGCCGGCGGCGTGTCGCTGCCCATGGAGCCGATCGGATCCTTGCCCGACTCCGCCATCGGCCGCAGCATCACGTCCAGTTGTTCGGAGGTGACGCCGAAGGCGCGCTGCAGAGACCGCAATGCCTGTGGATCGAGCGCCGCCGACGGCTCGGCGGTTTCCGCCCGGTCGGCCAGGCGCACCCGGTTGACCGCCAGCCACTCGCCATAGGGGTGGTCGGTCAGGGAATCGAAGATCTCCGCTTCGGGCACGATGCGCCGGGTCGCGGTGTCGGCCAGCAGCAACTGGCCGGGCCGCAGCCGGCCCTTCTCGACGATCTCCCCGGGCGGCACGTCCAGCACCCCGGACTCGCTCGCCATGATCAGCCGATGGTCCCGGGTGATCCAGTAACGGCAGGGCCGCAGGCCATTGCGATCGAGGATAGCCGCGACCTGAACGCCGTCGCTCGCGGCCACCAGCGCGGGACCGTCCCAGGGCTCCATCAGGGTCGAGCAATATTCGTAGAAATCGCGCCGCGCCGGCGCCATCCCGGCATCCTGTTCCCAGGCTTCGGGCACCATCATGCGCAACGCCTTCGCCAGGGGACGACCGGCCTCGACCAGCAGCTCGAGCACCTGATCGAACACCGCCGTATCGCTCAAGCCTTCACGCGTCACCGGGCGGATCTTGTCGATAGCAGCGCCCAGCCGCGCGCACGCCAGATCGCTCTCGCGGGCCTGCATCCAGTTCAGGTTGCCGCGCAGCGTGTTGATCTCGCCGTTATGGACCACCGCCCGGTAGGGATGGGCCAGGTCCCAGGCGCCGAGGGTATTGGTGGAGAAGCGCGAATGCACCAGCACCAGCGCCGAGGCCAGCCGCGGATCGGAGAGATCCGGGTAGTAGGTACGCAGTTGGTCCGGGGTCAGCAGCCCTTTATAGACGAGCTTGCGCCGGTGCAGCGAACAGAGATAGAAACGATGGCTCGGATCGAGCGCCGCCGCGTGCGCGGCCACGGCTTTTTCCAGCACGCGCCGCAGCACGTAGAGCTGGGTGTCGAGGGCGGCCGGCGTCATGGCGGCGAGGGGCGCAAAGAAAGCCTGCACGACCGCCGGCTCGGTCGCCCGGGCGCCATCGCCCAGGTCGCGGTCGTCGGTGGGCACGTCGCGCCAGGCGAGCAGACGCATCCCCTCGGCTTCGGCTGTGGCTTCGATGAGGTTCCGAAGGGCGGCGCGTTGCCCGGGATCGCGCGGAAGAAAGCACTGGGCGACGCCATAGCGGTCGGCCGGCGGCAGATCCGGAATCAGCGCGGCGAACAGCGCATGCGGCTTCTGTAGCAGCATGCCGGCCCCGTCGCCGGTCTTCTCCTCCGCGCCGCGCGCCCCGCGATGATCGAGATTGGCGAGCAGCTCCAGGCCCTGCGCCACCAGGGTATGACTGGCGCGTCCCTCAAGATCGACCAGCACCCCGACGCCGCAAGACGCGTGCGGCCGGTGAAGTAAGGGATGGGCGCTATCGGGCTGAGACATGCGGCTCGGGACCCATGGTGGTTCCAGTGGCCAGACGGAGAAAATACGACCTCATTCAACGTCAGTCTGGTCCACCCGGGGCGGAGCGTCAATCCGACTGGATGTCAGCCGGAGGCAAGCGGTGAGGGACAGCCCAAACAGGCCGGGAGGCGGAGGGCGATGCGTGCAGTGAGGGGAGGAGGGAAGACTCGCATCAACCGCCGGTGAGATTCATGAAGCGGACGATCTTCCCTGGCTGCTCCCGGAAATCGTGCCGCTCCGGTTTGCGCCCGATGGCCTCAACGACGGCGGCGGCCAGTTGTTCATCGCTCGCGCCCTCGCGCAGCAGCGGGCGGAAGGCGTAATTGTCGTTTTGCCCGAGGCAAAGATACAGGGTGCCGTCCACCGCCAGGCGCACGCGGTTGCAGGTCGCGCAGAAATGCCGGGAGATGGGGGTGATGAAGCCGACCGAGAAGCGCCCGTCGGGGGATTGCAGGTAGCGGGCGGGGCCGGCGCCGGGCACCAGGCCCTCCACCAGGCCGAAGCGCTCGGCCAGACGCTGCCGGATGGGCTGCAGATCGATATAGTGGGCATTGCGCCCCGTCTCGCCCATCGGCATCACCTCGATCAGGCGCAGGACAAACCCGCGTTCCCTGCAGAAGCCGACCATGGCGTCGACTTCGTCCTCGTTGACGCCGCTCATGACCACCATGTTGATCTTGATCGGCGCGAACCCGGCCGCCCTGGCCGCTTCGAGGCCGTCGAGCACCTCGGCGAGTGCGTCGCGGCCGGCGGTGCGCGCGAAGCACTCGGGCCGCAGCGAATCCAGGCTCACGTTCAGGCGGCTCACCCCGGCTGCACGCAGCGACTCGGCGTATTTGGCGAGCAGGGTGCCGTTGGTGCTGAGCGACAGATCGTCGATGCCGTCGATGGCATGTATCCGGGCGGCCAGTTCCGCCACGTTGTGGCGCGTCAGCGGTTCGCCGCCGGTCAGCCGGATCTTCCTCAGTCCCAGGCGGGCGAAAACGCGCACCAGGCGTTCGATCTCGTCGAAGCTCAGCCAGTGCGGCGGGCTTTCGAACCCGTGAAACCCCTGCGGTATGCAGTAGGTGCAGCGCAGGTCGCACCGGTCCGTGACGGACAGCCGCAGGTATTCGATCTTTCTGGCGTAGGGGTCGATCAACTCGGGCATGGCCTTACTCCGTTGAGGCCCCGGCCGCGGACGCTGGCGTGCCGCGGCCACCGGACCCTTCGGTCAGTATAGCGTTCACCGCGTCCCATGCCAGCAGCACGCAGCGCCGTCCCGCGCGTGCTCCGCCAGCAGCGGAAAATCGGCGCGCACGGCCTCCGGATTGAAGCCGGCGGCAGGCAGCGGGTAATCGTGCGCGGCTTCGTGCATGGCCTTACCGACCCACGGCCCGCGCTCTGCGCTGTTCACCGTACAGCGTGTCGCGCATGCGCAGGCCGCTGCCGCCCCGGCGGACGAGCACCATCTCGCCGATCACGCACAGGGCGATTTCTTCCGGGGTGCGCGCGCCGAGGTCCAGCCCGGCGGGCGCCATCACGCGTTCCAGCGCCGCCGCCTCGAAGCCGGCCTCGCGCAGGTGGTCCAGCACCAGGCGGGCGCGCTTGCGGCTCGCGATCAGGGCGATGTAGCCGGCGGGCGAGGAGAGCGCCTGTTTGAGGGATTCATGATCCCCCCGGTGCTGCGTGGCGATCACCACGTAATCGCCGGCCGCCGGCTGCAGTTGCCGGTAATCGATGTCATCCGTGATCAGGCGCGCCGCGGCCGGGTAGTGTTCCCGGTCGACGATGGGGTCGTTGACGATGACGCGAAAGCCGAGCAGATCCCCCAGTTGGCACAGGCACTCCGCGACGCGCCCGTGGCCCATGATCCACAGCGCCGGCCCGGGCAATATGGGCTCGACATAGACGCGCATGCTGCCGCCGCACGGCATCCCGGCACCCAGCACTTCGTCATTGAGGTCGATGTCGATGACCGTGGTGCTCGCGCTCTTCAGGCATTCGAGCGCGGCCTGGCAGGTCGTGGATTCCGCGCAACCGCCCCCGACCCAGCCGGCCACGACCCTGCCCTCCTGGTCGATCACCGCCTTGGCGCCGGTCTTGGCGGAGACCGAACCCAGGGTTTCCACGACCGTGGCCAGCGCACAGGGCCGCCCCTGTGCGCGCAGTTCCAGCAGGACATCGAGTATCTCTTTGGCCATGTTCACCTTCCCCTGTCACCCGGACATCAAACCGCCAGCCGCTCGCCTTCTCCCGCCAGCCGCTCCTGCAATGCCGCGTAGTCCCCGGGAGTATCGAGATCGAACACCACGTGGTCGTCCGGCATCGCGCAGGTCGTCACCCGTTCCGGCATGCGCTCGATCAGGTGCCGGCAGCCCAGGTTGCGCTCGCCGGCGAGGATGGCGGCGCGCTGCGCAAAATCCAGCACGATGGGATTGCCGCGCCGGCCGGCGTAGGTCGGTACCAGAATGTCGCCCCGCGGGCGGCGCGCAAAGGCCTCGATCAGCGTGTCGATATCCGCCGGCGTCAGCAGCGGCTGGTCGGCAAGGCAGATCATCACCCCGTCGCAGGGACCCGGCAGGGCGTCGAGGCCGCAATGAACGGAGCTCATCTGTCCTTCCCGGTAGCGGGGATTCTCGATGAGCCGCAGCGGCAGGCCGGCGAGCAGCCCGCGCATGATTTGTGCCTCATGGCCCAGCACGGCGACTACCTCCCGCAGTCCCGAGGCGAGCAGGGTCTGGGCCGTACGGCGCAGCAGCGGCACGCCCTCGACGGGGAGCGCGAGCTTGTTCATTGCGCCCATGCGGCGGGACTCGCCCGCGGCAAGCAGGATGGCCGAAACGCTCGTCACGGTGTCTCCCGCGCCGCAGCCAGATAGCGCTCCGGCGCCTGCTCGAAACTGTGCTGGCAGTGCGCACAGCAGAAATAGTACCTCTGGCCGGCGTGCTCGGTCGCGATACGCCGCCGTGGCGATATCGACGGACATGCCGCACACCGGGTCGATGGCCTGCGCGGCGGTTTCCGGTGCCGCCGCGGCCGTCGCCTGCGCCCCGGCGGGTTCCGCCTCCACCGGGCTTCTTCGCGCCCGTACCAGGCCGGCGAGCACCGAGAGGGCAATCTCCTCCGGCGTCACCGCGCCGATCTCGATGCCCGCGGGCGAGACGATGGCCTCCACCCGGGCGCCGTCATGGCCGCGCTCCAGCAGGTACTGCCTGAGCTTCGCGGCCTTGCGTTCGCTGGCGATGAACGCGATGGACGGCGCACCGCTGCGCAGCGCCGCCTCCAGTCCCTCCTCGTCGCGCCGGCCCTGGGTCGAGACCACGACGAAGGGCCGCCGGTCGCGCAACGCCTGCGGCAGATTCGAGGCCGTCGATCGTTTGCTCCGCCTCCGGGAAGAGTTCCCTGTTTGCACCGGGGCAGACGGCCGTCACCGCGAACCCCATCCGGGACGCGAGGGCGCATAGCGCCTGCGCCGCGGCCGAGGCGCCGATGATCGCCAGGGCAGGGCGCGAGTTGACCGGGTCGATGAAGATATCCAGCGTTCCGCCGCTGTGGCAGCTCATACCGTATTCGACAATGCCGCTCTCGACGGGTTCGCCGCGTTCCGGGCTGATGCGGATCAGGCGCGGCAGGCCGTCCGCGATCGCCTGTCGGGCCGTCTTGACCACGGCCGGCTGGGCGCAGCCGCCGCCGATCCAGCCGTGTATCGTGCCGTCCGGTTCGATCACGGCCTTCGCCCCGGGTTTGGCGGAGGTGGGCGACTCGCAGCGCACGACGGTGGCGAGCGCAAAGGGTACTCCCGCCGACTTGAGGCGGTAGGCGGTGTCCAGCACGGCATCGCTATCGATCATGGCATCTCCCCTCACCCGTGGCTCACAGATTCATCAGTTCGGGCTCCAGCGCCAGCAGGCTGTCCAGGTTGTGGGCCGGCGCGAACACATCGATCCAGGGCAACGCCGCCTGCATGCCGGCGGCGAGCGGCTGGTAGCCCGTGCGTCCCAGCAGCGGGTTCAGCCAGACGATCTTCCGGGCCCGCCGCCGGATGCGGGCGAGCTGCCCGGCAAGCACCTCCGCGGGACCGGTATCGAAGCCGTCGCTCGCGATGATCACGATGCTGCGCGAAGTGACCAGGCGCGCACCGTGATCGCGATTGAAGGCCTGCAGGCATTCCCCGATGCGGGTGCCGCCCGACCAGCCCGCCGACAGCAGCGTGAGTTTCTCCTTGAGCTTGCGGGTATCACGCTCCCGCAGCGCCTGCGTCACCTGCACCAGCCGGGTGTGGAAGACGAAGGCATCGGCATCCCGGAACGCGTCGACCAGCCCGCGCGCGAAGCGCAGGAACAGGTAGCTGTACAGGCTCATGGAGCGGCTGACATCGAGCAGCACGATCAGCCGCGGCCGCTGGCGGCGCCGCTGCTTGAAGGCCAGTTCCAGCGGGGTGCCGCCGTAGCGCAGGCTCTTGCGGATGGTGCGCCGCATGTGGATGCGCCGCCCCTGCCGCGAGAGGCGCAGGCGGCGCAACTGGCGGCGCCGCATGCGCCGGGCGAGCCGTTCCGCGAGGCGCTCCATTTCGTGCATCTGCCGGGCATCGCAGAGGAAGCGGAAATCCAGGCGGCCGGGCGCCTCCCGGGGACTGGCGCCGCCCCGGGCCGCCGCGCCGTGCGCCTCGTCCACACCCGGTCCCGCGCCGGCCCGGTCGACGTCGGTCGCCCTGTCGTCGCGGCTCCGTGCCGGTATCCGCCCCGCTTCGGGTATCGACGCGGCCGCCGCCCGCGGCCCGCGTCCGGAGCGCGCGGTTCGCCGCGAACCAGTAGGCATCGAACAGCGGATCGAAGCGCCGCCATTCCTCGCGGGTCGTGCACAGCAGGCTGCGCAGACCCCAGCGCAGGCGCTGGAGGTTCAGGATGCCGCTCGCTCTGACGACCGACAGCGCGTCGATCTGCTCGCGCAGTCCGAGGGAAAAGCCGTTGTCGCGCAGCATGCCCGTGAACCCGAGCAGCGCGGCGACCGGCGACTCCGGCGCGGCAGGCGGCGGGTTCAGGTTGGCGCGGGGTTCGCCCATGGGGATCATCCGGCGCCCGCGATCACGCGCCCGATCACGTCCGCGTCGACCGCGGCGCGATCTTCCCGGGTCTTCAGCAGGCAGGCGAGCGAATCGAGAATGCGCCGCGGGTCCTGCGCCAGGTCGCGGATATCCAGGCGCAGCAGCGCCGCCGCCCAGTCCAGGGTTTCGGCGATGCCCGGCCTCTTGCGCAGCTCCAGCGCGCGCAATGCCTGCACGAAGGCGACGATCTGCCGGGCGAGGTCCTGGTCGATCTGCGGCAGATGCCGGCGGACGATGCGCAGCTCCTTCTCGGGCGAGGGATGATCGACATAGTAGTACAGGCAGCGCCGCCGCAGGGCATCGCTCAGCTCGCGCGTGCCGTTGGAGGTGAGCACCACATAGGGAATGCTCGTGGCCGGGATCGTGCCGAGTTCGGGGATGCTGATCTGGAAGTCGGACAGCAGCTCCAGCAGGTAGGCCTCGAACTCTTCATCGGCGCGGTCGATTTCGTCGACCAGCAGCACGGGTGATTCCGGCAGGGTGATCGCCTGCAGCAGCGGCCGCTTGAGGAGGAAGGCCTCGCTGAAGATATGCCGCTCCCGCTCCTGCGCCGGATACGCCTGCGTTTCCTGTATCTTGATGGCGAGCAACTGACGCTGGTAGTTCCACTCGTACACCGCGGAATTGGTATCCAGGCCCTCGTAGCATTGCAGGCGGATGAGGGGGCAGGCGAAACACCCGGGCGAGCGTCTTGGCCACCTCGGTCTTGCCGACCCCCGCCTCGCCTTCCAGGAGCAGCGGACGGCGCAGCTCCGTCAGCAGCAGCAGAGTCGCGGCCAGGCTCTCGTCCGCGATGTAGCCGGCGGCATCGAGCCGCTGCTGAAATGCCGTGATATCAGGCATGGACCCGTTCGGGCCTGACGGTGCACCGGCTCGCACTGGCGTGTGGCGACGGCGTGACGGCGGACATGGCGGCGGCGGAAGACATGACGGGGCCTCGCCCTCGCACCGGTTCAGCCGGCCTTTCCGGACTTGCGTCCAAACAGGCTCCTCAGAAAATCGGCAAAGACGCGCCACAGGAGCGCGAAGGCATGGAGCTCTCCGGGACTGTTCGCGATCCTGGCGGCGGCCTTTTCCGCCGCCGCCCCCGTGCCCATGGCGGTCACGCGGGTCGAGAAGTTGGTCGCGAACTGATCGAGAATCTGGTCCGCGACCTGGTTCAGCATGCGGCCGCCGAAACTCGCCATCTTGCCGGACACGCTGACGGCGGAGACACCGAGCAGTTCACTTCCCCCGGCGCCGACGTCGCGCAGGCTGGCCGTCAGGTCCATGGTGGCGGTCGAGGTGCCCCTGGCGTCCTTGCCCTTGCCGATGAGCCGCAGTTCGTGCTTGCCCGCGTCGAGGCTCCTGACCTCGAACTCGCCCTGGAAGGTCGCCACCGCCGGCCCGATCTTTACGCGCACCTCCCCCCGGTAATGGGTCGCGTCCACCTGATCCGTGACCCGCGCGCCGGGCACGCATTCGGCGACCCGGGAAACATCCCGCAGCAGCACCCACGCCTCACCGGCCGTGGCCTGCAGCGGGATCGTCTTCTCCAGCTTCACCTGCATTGCCGTATCTCCCGGTTTGGCACAGGCGTGGCCCGGAAACGGGCACGCCGCCGGTCACGCGTGCTTGTCCAGTCCCAGCGCATGGATGGTCTTCCAGACGCGGTAGGCGGTATGGGGCATGTCGATATGGGTGACGCCGAGATGGGCGAAAGCGTCGTTGACCGCGTTGGAGAAGCACGGGATGCCGCCGACATGCGGTGACTCCGCGACGCCTTTCGCGCCGATGGGATGGTGGGGCGAGGGGGTGACCGTGTAATCGGTCTCCCACACCGGCGTCTCCACCATGGTCGGCCAGAAGTAATCGAGAAAACTTCCGCTCAGCAGGTTGCCGCTTTCGTCGTATTCCAGCTTCTGTCCCATGGCGACCGCGAACGCCTCGTTCAGGCCGCCGTGGATCTGGCCCTCGATGATCATGGGGTTGATGCGGGTGCCGCAGTCATCGAGCGCGTAGAATCGCCGGATATGGGACTCGCCCGTGTAGCGGTCGATGTCCAGCACGCAGACATAGGCCCCGAACGGAAAGGTGAAGTTCGGCGGATCGTAGTAGTTCTCCGCCTCGAGCCCCATCTCCATGCCCTCGGGCACGTTGTTGTAGGCCGCCCAGGCGATCTCCTTCATGGTCTTTTCCTGCCCCGGCACGCCCTTCACCTTGAAGCGGTCCGTGTCCCACTCTAGGTCGTCTTCGCTCACCTCCAGCAGGTGGGCCGCGATGCGGCGCGCCTTGTCGCGGATCTTGCGCGCGGCGACCGCCGCGGCCGCGCCGCCGACGGGCGTGCTGCGCGAGCCATAGGTGCCCAGGCCATACGGGGCGGTATCGGTGTCGCCCTCCTCGATCTGGATATCCTCGGAGGGAATGCCGAGCTCGGTGGCGATGATCTGGGCGTAGGTGGTCAGGTGGCCCTGGCCCTGCGTCATGGTGCCGAGCCGCGCGATGGCGCTGCCCGTGGGATGGACGCGGATCTCGCAACTGTCGAACATGCCCACGCCGAGAATGTCGCAGGCCTTGGCGGGGCCGGCGCCGAGGATCTCCGTGAAGGTGGCGATGCCGATGCCCATCAACTCCCCGCGCGCGCGCTTTTCCGCCTGCTCCCGGCGCAGGCCCTCGTAATCCACCGCCTTCAGCACCTTCTCGAGCGCGGTGTGGTAGTCGCCGCTGTCGTATTGCCAGCCGAAGGCGGAGGTGTAGGGGAACTGCTCCTTCTTGATGAAGTTGCGCCGGCGGATCTCGGCCTTGTCGATGCCGAGTTTCTGCGCCAGGATGTCGATCATGCGCTCGATGAGGTAGACCGCCTCGGTGACGCGCACCGAACAGCGGTAGGCGACGCCCCCCGGGGGTTTGTTGGTGAACACGCCATCGACCTTGAGATAGGCGGTCGGGATGTCGTAGGAGCCGGTGCAGATCGACACCAGGCCGGCGGGCCACTTGGTCGGCTGGACATGGGAATTGAACGCGCCGTGATCGGCCAGGAAGTTCACGCGCAGGGCCGTGATCCGGCCGTCCCGGTCCGCCGCCAGTTCGCCCGTGCCGTGGTAGTCGCGCGCGAACGAGGTGGTCGACAGGTTCTCGATCCGGTCCTCGATCCACTTGACCGGCCGCCCGAGCACGATCGAGCCCACGATGGCGACCACGTAGCCCGGGTAAACCGGGATCTTGTTGCCGAAGCCGCCGCCGATGTCGTGCGAGATCACCCGCACCTTGCTCTCGGGCAGCCCCGAGAGCAGCGAGATCACCGTGCGATAGATGTGCGGCGCCTGCGAGGTGATGTGCACCGTGAGGTCGCCTTTCACCTTGTCGAAGGAGGCGACGCAGCCGCAGGTCTCGATCGGGCAGGGATGGACCCTGGGGTTCAGCATCTCCTGCTTCACCGTGACGGCGGCGGAGGCGAAGATCCGATCCGTCGCCGCTTTGTCGCCCGCCTCCCAGGTGAAGATGTGGTTGGCGTGCAGGCGCTTCCCCTGGCCGACATCGTCCTTGCCGATGAGGTCCTCGCGTATGATCGGCGCGTCGGCATCCATCGCCCTGTGGGGGTCGACGATCACCGGCAGTTCCTCGTACTCGACCTCGACCAGCTCCACGGCATCGGCGGCGATGTAACGGTCGTCGGCGATCACCATGGCGACCTCCTGGTTCTGGAATACCACCTTCTCGTCGGCCAGCACCGCCTGCACGTCACCGGCGAGCGTCGGCATCCAGTGCAGCTTCAGGGGCTTCAGATCGGCGGCGGTGAGCACGGCAAGCACCCCGGGCAGCGCCAGGGCCTTCTCCTTGTTGATGGACTTGATGCGGGCGTGGGCATAGGGGCTGCGTACCATGTCGCCGAAGACCATGCCGGGCAGCTTGATGTCGTCCACATAGGTGCCCTCGCCACGGATCAGCCGCGGGTCCTCCTTCCGTTTGCGGGCGCATCCGACACCGCCGATCCGCGCCTCGCGCTCGATGACTTCTGCTGTCGCTGCCATGGTCTTAGCCCTCTTTCGCGGATTGCAGTTTCCGGGCGGCGTACTGCACCGACTTGATGATGTTCTGATAGCCCGTACACCGGCACAGGTTGCCGGCCATGCCCCAGCGGATCTCCGCCTCGGTCGGATTCGGGTTCTCCCGCAGCAGGCGGTAGGCGCGCATCATCATGCCGGGCGTGCAGAAGCCGCACTGCAGGCCATGCTCCTGCATGAAACCCTCCTGCACGGGATGCAGTTGGCCGTTCTTCGCCAGACCCTCGACGGTCATGACCTCGCTGCCCTGGGCCTGTACCGCCAGGATGGTGCAGGATTTGACCGAGACCCCGTCGAGATCCACCGTGCAGGCGCCGCAGTGGCTGGTTTCGCAGCCGATGTGGGAGCCGGTCTGGCCCAACTGCTCGCGCAGCACATGGATCAGCAGTTCGCGGGGTTCCACCAGCGTCTCCACCTGACGTCCGTTCAGGGTGAACACAAGATGTTGTCGGGTCATGGCGAATTCCCCTGTGCCCGTTGCAGCGCCAGGCGTAGCGCTCGGCGCGTCATTTCCCCGGCCATGTGCGTGCGGTACTCGGCATCGCCCCGCAGGTCCTCGGCCGGATCACAGATGCCCATGGCCTGCACTGCGGCCTGCTCGATGAGGGCCTCGTCGATGACCTTGCCGGTCAGGACCCGCTCCGCGGCGTCGGCCCGGAGCGGCGTGGGCGCCACGTTGGTCAGGGCGATGCCCGCCTTGCGGCAGCGCTTGCCGTCGAGCTGCAGGACCACGGCGGCGGCGGCCGTGGCGTAATCGCCGGTCTTGCGTTTGAGTTTGCAGTAGGCCTGCCCGGTGCCCGGCGGCGGGGTCGGGATGCGGATTTCGGTCAGCAGTTCATCCGCTTGCCGCTGCGTGAGATAGGTGCCCTGATAGAAGCCGTTGGCCGCGACCACCCGCTCGCCCCGGGAGCCGCGCAGGACCAGCAAGGCATCGAGCGCCATCATGACCGCGGGATGATCATTGCTCGGATCGCCGTTGGCGACGTCGCCGCCCAGCGTGCCGCGATTGCGCACCTGCGGATTCGGCGATCAGCCGCGCCGCCTCGGGGATGAGGGGGCACTTCTCGTTCAGGAGCGCCGAGGCGATCAGTTCGCTCTCGGTGGTCATCGCCCCGATATAGATGACGCCGCCCGCCTCCCGGATGCCGCGCAGTTCCGGGATATGGTTGATATCGATGAGATGGGCCGGCTCGGCGAAGCGAAGCTTCATCATCGGCAGCAGGCTGTGGCCTCCGGCGAGCACCGAGGCTTCGTCACCGTACTGGCCCAGCAACGTTATGGCTTCCTCCACGCTTGCCGGCGCGTGGTAAGCGAAATGGCCGGGTATCATGGAATCCGCCTCCTTCCCTGCATTTGCAGGGGGATTTCCCGCAATCCCTTGTTACCGCATGCAATCCCGATCCTCTAATTAACTCAGTATGAGGTAAGCCCCCGGCTCTGCCGGGGACTCACCGGGGTTTGACCTATACGGCGGTCATCCGTGAATCTCCGATCTCTGCCAAGAGAAGGAGGTTCACCGATGAAAGAGTACCAGAGTCTTAGCCATACGAGGTGGGATTGTAAGTACCATGTGGTATTCATTCCGAAGCGGAGGAAGAAACGGATTTTTGGCGCTGTTCGGAAGCACCTGGGTGAGATGCTGCACGAGCTTGCTGGGCACAAGGGATCGAAGATAGTTGAGGGGCATCTGATGTCGGATCACATCCACATGTGCATCAGCATTCCGCCGAAGTATGCGGTATCGAATGTGGTGGGTTACATCAAGGGCAAGAGCGCGATCCAGATTGCGCGGAAGTACGGAGGCCGGCAGCGCAATTTCACCGGGGAGAATTTCTGGGCACGCGGGTACTACGTTTCCACCGTCGGGCTGGATGAGGCGATGGTGCGGGCGTACATTCGCAACCAGGAAGCCGAAGATGAGCGGTACGATCAGATGAAGTTGGTGGAGTAGTTGGCCGCCTTCAGGCGGCTCATGGGTTTATCGGCGCCTTTGAGGCGCTCACCCAATAAGCCCCCGGCTTTGCCGGGGGTCATTTAACTATAGTCGCGTATGCCAAACTCACAAGTTGCGGCAGGGCAGCCAAACGGTGAATCCGCAATCACACACCCTCCTCAGCGACATCACGAGCCGGGCAGTGCGCGTTTCCCGACCCACTACCGGAATTGAACGGGCGATATGTCGAAGCGAATCCCGTATCCACTGTGCTTCGGGGAAAAATCCGGGGATCGAGTTGGTGAGAAATCCGGGTTATTCGAGCACGCGCCCCCTTTCGCCAGCAGCATGGCTAATCGAGTTGCGAACGGCAGTGAGATGCGCGGTTAGAGGCGTTTCCTCAACGTGACTCGAGACTTGCGAAGTTGGGGGAGTGCATGCGTAGCGTACCGTTCGAGACTTAACATAGACTTTCGTTGCGGAAATAGGGTTTCTATTTTTCCTGACACGACGGGAAATTTAGCGTTAATACGTAGTTGTACGTACGATATTCATTATCCATATATAGAAAATAACAATGACCATACGGTGTTTCATTTGACTAATGTCAATGTCAGGTAGACAGCACAAAGTTATGGTTCTCACGCAATCCCGCCAACCTTCTAAACCTGTTCGACTCCGCCCTGCTTGGGCCAGAAGAAGACCAGAGGAGAAAATGACTAAGTAACGTAAGCATAACGAGTCATCGAAATGAACAGCAGGTTGGCAGCAAAGAATCAAGAATTTACGGAGGAACCAACCATGAGAACACCAAAACTGCTAGGCATCTTATGCAGTGTAGTGTTAGCTACCGCAGCAAACGGGTCATCGGCAAGTTTCGTAACGTATACCGGGGATCTGTCTGCCGAAACAGATTGGCAGGCGGCTGCGGGTACTACGTCACTGGAGGACTTCGAGTCCTATCAAGACGATACGCAAATACCGATATTAGCGACGCTTGGGATTGGTTTTGATCCGTTAGCAGGAGGCGGATTCCCCAATACTTACCTTTTTAGCGAAGGCCCCCCGCACGGTCCAATGCATTTGGCGAACTTCCCTAACGGGATTAATAGCATTAACCAATGGGATGATATTGTCCTGTATGTACTTCCCGGTTATGAAATTACTGCGCTCGGGTTTTGGAACGGCGATGGACAAAGCGATACCCTGGTGGCAACAGCTTACGACGCGTCTGACAACATACTGGGTTCCGTAGGCGCTTTTAAAGACACCTTCGCGGGTTTTATATCAGACATCCCCATCTCACGGCTTGTATTTTCTGGGAATACAGGTGACGGATGGAACCATCTGGACGGACTTCAAACCAACGCTGTTGAGGCTGTGCCCTTACCGGCAGCCATGTGGCTGCTCGGTTCCGGGCTGCTTGGCTTGCTTGGCATTACCCGGCGAAAGCAGACAGAGTAACGATTAATCTGCATTACAAACAGCGGCTTCTTCGGGAGCCGTGACTCAGGTGGAGGCATATGAACCTGTAAATTGTCCATGTCAAACGCAGGGAGGAGAAGACGATGAATAAACTTACTGTTACGTACCGTTTACAGCGGTCTCTGATTGTCGGTGTGGCATCACTGGTTTTACTTTCTGTTGCAGGTGTGGGCTGGGCCGATACGTGGACGGGTACAGTTGATGATTTATGGTCAACGAATGGCAACTGGCTGGACGGTAGCGCACCAACGAGCACGGACTCGGTAACATTTAATTCCGGCGATACGGGTGGTACAAATTTCGTCGATTCGAATTTCACAATCACCGGCCTTGAATACCTCATCAATGGTACTCACACGACCAACCTTAACAGTGGAATCACGCTGCAGGTCGATCAATATCTCAGTCTCGGGTTCCAAAATACCACCAGTAGCGCCGGCACGGCCGATGGCACCTTGGTGCTGGGGAGCAACTCGGTGCTGAATGTGGGTACGCCGACTTCACGGGCCAATCTGGCGCTGGGGTGGAATTCGTCGAACAATGCAACCAGTGATGCCACGGGTGTGCTCAACGCGCTGGATGGCACGGCGAACCTGCGCCTGAACGAGCTGAACATCGGACGTTCGCTACGGGGTCAGAGTTCGACGGGCACCTTGCTGTGGGATCAGTCGGGTGCGATCGATGCGACCTCGATATACCTGAGCCGGGGCGCGGGTGCGGTGGGCACGATCGAGACCCCGGCTGGCGGGACGTTGAGGCTGGGTTCGGCGACGGCACCGGTGGGGTCTCTGACCATTGGCATGGAAGATACGAGTAACGCTGGCGTGGCCAGTGGCACGCTCGATCTGAGCGTGACCAATCCGACCTTCGAGGCGGTGCTGAGCAACGGTCTCACGCTGGGTTACCAAAACACGGTGACTGGTCCTGGGACGGCCGATGGCACGCTGGTGCTGGGGAGCAACTCGGTGCTGAATGTGGGTACGCCGACTTCACGGGCCAATCTGGCGCTGGGGTGGAATTCGTCGAACAATGCAACCAGTGATGCCACGGGTGTGCTCAACGCGCTGGATGGCACGGCGAACCTGCGCCTGAACGAGCTGAACATCGGACGTTCGCTGCGGGGTCAGAGTTCGACGGGCACCTTGCTGTGGGATCAGTCGGGTGCGATCGATGCGACCTCGATATACCTGAGCCGGGGCGCGGGTGCGGTGGGCACGATCGAGACCCCGGCTGGCGGGACGTTGAGGCTGGGTTCGGCGACGGCACCGGTGGGGTCTCTGACCATTGGCATGGAAGATACGAGTAACGCTGGCGTGGCCAGTGGCACGCTCGATCTGAGCGTGACCAATCCGACCTTCGAGGCGGTGCTGAGCAACGGTCTCACGCTGGGTTACCAAAACACGGTGACTGGTCCTGGGACGGCCGATGGCACGCTGGTGCTGGGGAGCAACTCGGTGCTGAATGTGGGTACGCCGACTTCACGGGCCAATCTGGCGCTGGGGTGGAATTCGTCGAACAATGCAACCAGTGATGCCACGGGTGTGCTCAACGCGCTGGATGGCACGGCGAACCTGCGCCTGAACGAGCTGAACATCGGACGTTCGCTGCGGGGTCAGAGTTCGACGGGCACCTTGCTGTGGGATCAGTCGGGTGCGATCGATGCGACCTCGATATACCTGAGCCGGGGCGCGGGTGCGGTGGGCACGATCGAGACCCCGGCTGGCGGGACGTTGAGGCTGGGTTCGGCGACGGCACCGGTGGGGTCTCTGACCATTGGCATGGAAGATACGAGTAACGCTGGCGTGGCCAGTGGCACGCTCGATCTGAGCGTGACCAATCCGACCTTCGAGGCGGTGCTGAGCAACGGTCTCACGCTGGGTTACCAAAACACGGTGACTGGTCCTGGGACGGCCGATGGCACGCTGGTGCTGGGGAGCAACTCGGTGCTGAATGTGGGTACGCCGACTTCACGGGCCAATCTGGCGCTGGGGTGGAATTCGTCGAACAATGCAACCAGTGATGCCACGGGTGTGCTCAACGCGCTGGATGGCACGGCGAACCTGCGCCTGAACGAGCTGAACATCGGACGTTCGCTACGGGGTCAGAGTTCGACGGGCACCTTGCTGTGGGATCAGTCGGGTGCGATCGATGCGACCTCGATATACCTGAGCCGGGGCGCGGGTGCGGTGGGCACGATCGAGACCCCGGCTGGCGGGACGTTGAGGCTGGGTTCGGCGACGGCACCGGTGGGGTCTCTGACCATTGGCATGGAAGATACGAGTAACGCTGGCGTGGCCAGTGGCACGCTCGATCTGAGCGTGACCAATCCGACCTTCGAGGCGGTGCTGAGCAACGGTCTCACGCTGGGTTACCAAAACACGGTGACTGGTCCTGGGACGGCCGATGGCACGCTGGTGCTGGGGAGCAACTCGGTGCTGAATGTGGGTACGCCGACTTCACGGGCCAATCTGGCGCTGGGGTGGAATTCGTCGAACAATGCAACCAGTGATGCCACGGGTGTGCTCAACGCGCTGGATGGCACGGCGAACCTGCGCCTGAACGAGCTGAACATCGGACGTTCGCTGCGGGGTCAGAGTGCCACGGGGACGTTCTCGATGGGAACTGACGTTAATGCAGACGTCAACGTCGTCAATATTGGGACCGGGACTAACGCTACTGGAACAGTAAATCTGACCGGTGGGCTGATGACCGCCGATATCATCAATCTCGATGAAGGGGCGTTTAACTTCACCGGTGGCCGGTTGGCGGTCAATACCTTCAACGGCACGCTCACTGATCAAGGTGGTACGCTCGCGCCCGGTGTCGCGCCGAACACGACCTCGGTTGCGGGTAGTACGACCATTAATGGAGACTTCAATCTGTTCTCCGCCGGTACACTCGAGATCGAACTCATGGGTACGAACCCGGGCAGCGAGTTTGATCAGTTAATAATCAATGGGGGGATCGATCTCAATGCCGAAATCGGCGTTGGGGGCTTGCTTGATCTGCTCCTCGACTTTGCGCCGAGTGTTGGCGATGGTTTCACCATTGTCCAAAACGATGGTACTGATCTCGTCAACGGTACATTCTTTGGTCTGCCGGAGGGTGCTACATTTAACGAGGTCTTCGGAGGTCAAATCTTCACTTTTGATATTACGTACCTCGGCGGTACTGGAAATGACATCGTTTTGAACGTTGATTTCTTGCAGTCCCAATACCGGCCGCGATATGGCTGTTCGGTTCCGGTTTGATCGGGCTGGTTCTTATCGCCAGGAGAAGGAAAATAGTCCTATCTGAACTTGTGTCAAGGTAAGCGGAATCGATGGGGAGAGATGCGACCTCGCATACCCCGGGGTGATGGCGGCTTGGCCAGCGGTTCCGAACCCGCTGGCCAGCATAGTATCTGATGCTGGTTCACCCAGCAGGGCGTATGGCGTGGGCCATGGGCGAATTCCACGCCAGTCGCCTGATCGTTTAGGAACGGCGTGGTGCAGTCTAGCCGCACGCGGCGGAGGCGATCTCGCGCGCCGGCTCCGTCAGCCGCGGCTTGTGATGGCGCGGCGTTGTGCGAAAGCGCAGCGACTCGGGATACGGAAACACGTCCTCGAAGCGGCCGTCGGCGATCCCTGCCTGGCGCGCCTGCCACCAGCGCGGATCCAGCAGATCGGCATGGCGCGCGAGGAAGGCCTCGCGCAGGCGCGGATTCGACAGCAGGAAGGTGGCGAATTCCTCGGGAAACACGTCCGCCTGCTCCGATCGAATACCAGGGCTCGGCCGCGAATTCGAACTCGGGGTAGGGCGGTTCCGGGATGCGCCGGAAATTGCACTCCGTCAGGTAGCAGATGTCGTCGTAGTCGTAGAAGACCACCCGGCCCTGGCGGGTCACGCCGAAGTTCTTGAGCAGCATGTCGCCGGGGAAGATGTTGGCCGCCGCCAGTTCGCGGATGGCCTTGCCGTACTCGTCGATGGCCGCGCGCAGCGCCTCGCCCCCGGCCCGATCGAGGAAGACGTTGAGCGGGGTCATGCGACGCTCGATGTACAGGTGTTTGATGACCAGATGGTCGCCGTCGATCTCGATGCTGGAGGCCGCATCCTGCGTGAGCTCTTGCAGCAGCGCCGCGGAGAAGCGTTCCAGCGGGAAGGCCGCATCCGAATACTCCAGCGAGTCGGCCATGCGCCCGACACGGTCGTGCTCCTTGACCAGGCGGTACTTGGCCATCACGGCCTGGCGGGTCGTATCCTTGGGCGGGGGAAAGTGGTCCTTGATGACCTTGAAGACGTAGGGATAGGACGGCAGCGTGAACACCGCCATGACCATGCCGCGCACGCCGGGGGCGATGCTGAACACGTCGCTGGAGTGCCCGAGATGACGAAGGAAGTCGCGGTAGAACGCCGTCTTGCCCTGCTTTTGCAGGCCAATGGCGGTGTACAGATCCGCCTTGGTCTTGCACGGCAGTACGCGGTGCAGAAACTCGACCACGACGGAGGGCACCGGCGTGTCGACCATGAAGTACGAGCGCGCGAAGCTGAACAGGTTGGCAAGCTCCGCTTCGCCGACGAGCAACGTGTCCACGTACAGCCCGCCGTGTTCGTTGTTGAGGACCGGGATCGCGAACGGGATTTCATCGGCGCCGTTGACGACCTTGCCTATGATGTAGCCGGCCTTGTTGCGGAAGAACAGGCAGTCGAGCACTGCGACCTGGAAGTTCTGCTGGGGCACGGCATCCACCGGGATGCGCGCGCGCACTGCCCGCAGGAGATTGCGCAGGTCGCGCCGGCGGTCCTCGAACGGCAGTGAAAAGCCGCAGCCCTCCAGTATCCGCACGAAGACCCGGTAGAAGCCCGCGCGCGCGGGGTAGTAGCTCGTCCAGGTCGGCACCTCGAGATCGAGGTGTTCGGTCGAGACCGCCGGACGCACGAAGATATGGCGGTTGTTGTAGTAGCGGCGGTGGAAGAGGTGGCAGAAGACCGAGTTGAAGTAGGTTTCGGCGAGTTCCGGCTGCCTGTGCTGGAGCAGCAGGTGCACGTACTCGATCTTGATCTGGCGCCACAGGGCTTCGTCGAGATCCCGGATCCAGTAGCGGCTTCGCAGCAGCTCCAGCGTCTCATCGACCCGCTGGTCGTAATAGTGGATCCGCTCGCGCGATACCCGCTGTATCGTCCGCCAGTCGGCCGCCTCGAAACGCCGCTTCGCGCCCGCCGTGATCTCCTGGAACAGGCGGTAATGGCGCTCGAAGCCGTCGAGGATCGTGCGCGCGATCTGTTGTGTCTGCGGTGTATCCATGTCCGTCCCTGATCGTATGGCCTAGCGTGCGCCGATGGCCGTCTCGAACTGGTCTTCCTCGGTCGAACCGGTGAGCGCGGTCACCGACGATGCCCCGCCCTCCACGATCCGGGTCACGGCGTCGAAATAGCCGGTGCCGACCTCGTGCTGGTGGCGCGTGGCGGTGTAGCCGTCGGCCTCGGCCGCGAATTCGGCCTCCTGCAGCTCGACATAGGCCGCCATCTGCCGCTCGCGGTAACCGTGCGCGAGTTCGTACATACTGTAGTTGAGAGCATGAAAGCCCGCGAGCGTGATGAACTGGAACCGGTAACCCATGGCGGCGAGTTCGCGCTGAAACCGGGCGATCGTCGCGTCGTCGAGGTGCTTCTTCCAGTTGAACGAGGGCGAGCAGTTGTAGGCGAGCCGGCGCTGCGGGTACTCGGCCTGCAGGGCCTCGGCGAAACGCCGCGCGAAACCGAGATCGGGCTTGCCCGTCTCGCACCAGATGAGATCGGCGTAAGGCGCATAGGCGAGGCCGCGCGCGATCGCCTGGTCGATGCCGTTGCGCAGACGAAAGTAGCCCTCCGCGGTCCGCTCGCCGGTGCAGAACGGCTGGTCGCGCGCGTCGATGTCGGAGGTGAGCAAATTGCCCGCCTCGGCGTCGGTGCGCGCGAGCAGCACGGTCGGGACCCCGAGAACATCGGCCGCGAGCCGCGCCGCGACCAGCTTCTGCACCGCCTCCCGGGTCGGCACCAGCACCTTGCCGCCCATGTGGCCGCACTTCTTGGCCGAGGTGAGCTGGTCCTCGAAGTGCACACCGGCGGCGCCGGCCTCGATCATCGCTTTCATGAGCTCGAACGCGTTGAGCACGCCTCCGAACCCCGCCTCCGCGTCGGCCACGATGGGCGCGAACCAGTCGATGTCAGCGCCGCCGTCGAGATGCTGAATCTGGTCGGCGCGCTGCAGCGTGTTGTTGATGCGCCGCACGAGTTCCGGCACCGAGTTGGCCGGATACAGCGACTGGTCGGGGTACATCTGGCCGGCGACGTTGGCGTCGCCCGCGACCTGCCAGCCGGAGACGTAGATCGCCTTGAGGCCGGCGCGCACCTGCTGCATGGCCTGATTGCCGGTCACGGCGCCGAGGGCATTGACGAAGGGCTCCTCTTCGATCAGCCGCCACAGCTTTTCGGCGCCGTCGCGGGCCAGCGTGTATTCGATCGGCTTGCTGCCTCTGAGCCGCAGCACGTCCTCGGCCGTGTAAGGCCGGGCGACGCCCCGCCAGCGTGGATCTTCGGCCCAATCGCGGCGGAGGCCGAGCGCTGTCTTGTTATGCTTACCCATGTGACTGCTCCTGTCTGTATCTGCGGTTCCCCGTTCCCATGTGCTCAATCCAGATGCTGGTACGCGACCAGCGTGATGAAGTCGACCAGTTCGTCGCGGGTCATGACCTCGCCGATGATGGCCGCGGCCTGGTCCAAGTGTTCGGCGCCGGGCGTTTCCTCGTCCTCCCCGCGGTGGATCGCCGCGAGCTGCTCCTCCAGCAGGCCGCGGACGAGTTGCGGTGTGACCCGGCGGCCATCGGTCAGGACTCCGCGTGGATGCCGGAGCCACTGCCACACCTGGGCGCGCGCGATCTCGGCGGTGGCGGCATCCTCCATCAAGCCGTGGATGGGCACGCAGCCGCGCCCGCCGAGCCAGGCGGCGAGGTAACGGACGGCGACCTCGATGTTCTGACGCAGCCCCGCGGCGGTAATGGTTCCGGCCGGCGCGATGAGCAGGTCCGTGGCCGTTACCGCCACGTCCTCGCGCAGCCGCTCGAGCTGATTCGGCCCGCGCAGATGGCGGTCGAACACCTCGAGTGCCAGCGGGACCAGGCCGGGATGTGCGACCCAGGTGCCGTCGTGGCCGTCGGCGGCCTCGCGCTCCTTGTCGGCGCGCACCCTGGCCAGCGCCGCCGCGTTCGCGGCGGCATCGTCCCTGACCGGAATCTGTGCGGCCATGCCGCCCATGGCGAAGGCGCCGCGGCGGTGGCAGGTGCGGATCAATAGCTGCGAGTAGCCGCGCAGGAAACGGTTGGTCATGGCGAGCTGCGCGCGCTCCGGCAGAACGCGCGCGGGATCGTTTCGAAACACCTTGATGAAGCTGAAGATGTAGTCCCAGCGTCCGCAGTTGAGCCCGGCGATATGAGCACGCAGCTCGTACAGAATTTCGTCCATCTCGAATACCGCCGGCAGGGTTTCGATGAGAACCGTGGCGCGCACGCTGCCGCGGGGAATGCGCAGCGCGTCCTGGGCGAAATTGAACACGTCATTCCACAGCCGCGCCTCGTGGTGGCTTTCCAACTTCGGCAGATAGAAATACGGGCCGCTGCCGGCTGTCGATGAGGCGCATGGCGTTGTGGAAGAAGAACAGCCCGAAATCGAACAACGCCGCGCGTATCGGCTGGCCGTGGACACGGAAGTGCTTCTCCGGCAGGTGCAGGCCGCGCGGGCGCATCATCAGGGTGGCGGTCTTGCTGCCCAGCCGGTATTCCCTGCCGATCGGTGAGGTATAACGGATTGTCCGGCGCACCGCATCGAACAGGTTGACCTGGCCCTCGAGGGTGCCGGCCCAAGTCGGGGCATGGGCGTCCTCGAAATCTGCCATGAAGACCTTCGCGCCGCTGTTGAGCCCGTTGATGACCGTCTTGCGGTCGACTGGGCCGGTGATCTCGACCCGCCGGTCGCGTAGGTCGGTCGGAATCGGCGCCACGCGCCAGTCGGCGGCGCGGAGTTCGCGTGTGTGGGTGAGGAAATCGGGTTGCTCGCCCGCGTCAAAACAGGCCTGGCGCTCCCGGCGCGCCGCGAGCAGTTCCGCGATGCGCGCCTCGAAGCGCGTGTGCAGCTCGACCAGGAACGCACATCGCCGGCGGCGTCAGGATCGCTTCGTACCCGGCGAACGGCGCGATGATTTCGTAGTCATGGCTGGCACTGGCCAGCGTGTTAAGCCGCATGTACTCTGCCTCCCGCTTCCCGCGTGTCAATTATTCGGCTCAAATCGTTCGAACCGACTCTAGAAAATGAACTAACCCTATAAAAAAACCTATGAAAATTCTGACTATTAAACTAGCCTATGTTTTAAATAGTTATCTTTATATTTTTTAATACTAACCCGGTACGCTCTCATGAAAACTTCTGACGCCACCTGTAATCCTAACCGCCTCAGGCAGTTACGGGCATTCTGCCTGGCCGCGCAGAGCGGCAGCATCTCTCGTGCGGCGGAACGGATGTGTCTGAGCCAGCCCTCGGTGTCGCTGCTCATCAAGGGTCTGGAGGAGACGCTGGATAGCCGGCTGTTCGAGCGCCGCGGACCGCGAATCCGGCTGACCGAGTCGGGTCAGGTGCTGCTTGAAACCGCACTGCCGGTGGTCGAGGCGATGGATCAGATCCCGGACCGCTTCGCCGTGCGCCTGGGCGCGGTGCGTTCGGGTTCGCTCGATATCGCCGCCGGCGAGTCGACGATCCTCTACCTGCTGCCGGAATACGTGAAGCGCTTCACCGACCGCTATCCGCAGGTCAAACTGCGCCTGCACAACGTCACCGGTCGTGACGGGTTGAAAATGCTGCGCCATGGCGAGGTTGACTTCGCCGTGGGATCGATGTTCGAGGTCCCGGACGATATTGCCTATATGCCCATCTTTACCTACGACCCGATGCTGATCACCGCACCGGATCACCCTCTGGCGCGCAAGCCCCGGGTGACCCTGGACGACATTAGCCCCTACGGGCTGATTCTGCCCCCGCGGCACCTGAGCACGTGGCGGATCGTCGATCTGGTGTTCCACCAGCACGGTCTTGACTATCAGGTCGTGCTGGAGGCGGGCGGCTGGGAGGTGATCAAGAAATTCGTCGCGCTGGGCCTGGGCGTCTCCATCGTCACCGGCATCTGCCTGACCGGCGATGAGCCGCTGGCCGCTATACCGCTCACTGACTACTTCCCGCAACGCAGCTATGGCGCGGTCGTGCACAAGGGCAGGCAATTGTCATCGCGCGCCCGATCGTTTCTCGATATCCTGGATGCGGGCTTCTCCGAGCGCTGGCCCGCACTGGCGGGGCAGCCCTGGAGCGGGAGTGTGCACCGGTCGCCCGCTGGGGCTGATGTATTGGCGCCTCTTACGGCGTTTGAAGAGGGAAACTGAAAATCAGAGCTGGGTTATCCTCATGCCGGCAAACACAGATGTCGTGCCGGAGAGCTTTTAGCCCCCGTTATGTACTACAATCAATTTCGATAAATAGTTAGAAACAAAGCGGATATCGCATCACAACAGGGAACGTAGCGGCACGGAGGATAGGTTATGTTTGGTGAATTTATGCAGTGGCTTATAAAACATGTGGCCGAGGTTCCCGAGGAAATTGCCGTTTGTGAATTTGACTGCCGGAAGACGGAATGTCTGTCGGGTAACTGGTATCAGTGCGAATGGCGCCAGCAAGCCATGCCTCACGGCGATGAGGAATAAGAAAGTTAGCCAGATGACTTAAGGGATCCTCAGCCAGCGTGCGGCATCGCCGGGAGAGGTGTGACCGGACGATGCCGTGGGATCTATCTGAAAGACGCTGCCCCACGTCCTGTCGCCATGACGATTGCCTATATCACCCATCCGGCGTGCAGCCTGCATCACATGGGAGAGGCGCATCCGGAGTCACCGGCTCGGCTGTCGGTGATCGAGGACCGGTTGCTTGAGACCGGTTTCGAATTTGCGTTGCGCCGCTTCGAGTCGCCCGCCGCGACCCGTGAGCAACTTGCCCGGGTGCATGATCCGGCCTATGTGGAGCGCATTTTCACGCTCGCGCCTGATCGGGATCTCGTCTGGCTCGATCACGACACCGCCATGAATCCGCACAGCCTGGACGCGGCCCTGCACGCGGCCGGGGCAGTGGTGCTGGCGGTTGATCTGGTGCTGGGCGGTGAAGCGAGCTGTGCTTTCTGTGGTGTGCGCCCGCCCGGCCATCATGCCGAGCGGGGCGGCGGCATGGGATTCTGCATATTCAACAATGTGGCGGTCGGGGTTGCCCACGCCCTGGATAACTACCGTCTGCAACGGATCGCGATAATCGATTTTGACGTCCATCACGGCAACGGCACCGAGGACATGTTCCGTGAGGAAACGCGGGTGCTGTTCTGTTCAAGTTTTCAGCATCCCTTGTATCCGTTCACCGACGTTACGGCGACCAGCGCCCATATCGTGAAAACACCACTGGCGGCGGGTGCTGGCAGCCGCAGTTTTCGCCAGGCGGTGGGCGATGTATGGCTCGCCGCGCTCGAGGCCTTCAGGCCGGAGCTGATCTTCATTTCCGCGGGTTTCGACGCGCATTGGCAGGACGAGATGGCCGGCCTCAACCTGACCGAGCACGATTACGCCTGGATCACCCGGAAAATCAAGGCGATTGCCGACGCCCATGCCGGGGGGCGGATCATTTCGGTGCTGGAGGGCGGCTATGCCTTGCCGGCGCTGGCACGGTCCGTCCTCGCCCACCTTTCCGCCCTGCTCGACTGAATCGAATCAGCGGCTCCGCTCCTGCAGCCACCGCGCGATGGCCGGAGGCACCTCTTTCTGCGAGCGTGCGCTCACGTAGATGCCGATATGCCCGCCTGGGAAGGCGATCGCGGTGTAGTCCCGGGTGCCGACATGTTTTTCCAGCGCAATGGAGGATTCCGGCGGCACCAGGTGATCCTCGGTGGCATAGACGTTAAGCACCGGTACGGTGACTTGCCTGAGGCTGACCTCGCGCCCGCCGATCTCCAGACCACCCGTCACCAGCCGGTTCTGCTGATAGAAGTATTTGATGAACTGCCGGAATGCCTCACCCGCCTGGTCGGGACTGTCAAAGATCCATTTTTCCATGCGCAGAAAATTCCTGAGTTTCTCCGGATCATCCAGGATATCGGCCATGTCCGCATACTTCTGCCCGGTGAGCCTGAACGGCTTGAGTGAGAGAAAGCTCCAGTTAAGCAGTTCCCCCGGCACATTGCCCACCGTATCCACGAGTTGATCGACATCCAGCTCCCGGGCCCATTCGCTGAGGACGTTGTTGGGTGTATGGAAATCAACGGGGGTAACCATGGTAACCAGATTCTCCACCCGTTCGGGGTGCAGGGCTGTGTAGCACAGGCTGAAGGTTCCTCCCTGGCAGATACCCAGCAGATTGATCCGGCGCAGGCCGTGTGCCTTGCCTATGTACTGCACGCAATGATGGATATAGCGGTTGATGTAGTCATCGAGATCCAGGAACCGGTCTGCGCCATCCGGGTAGCCCCAGTCGATCAAATAGACATCTTCACCGTGATCCAGCAGATTGCGGATGATGGAGCGGTCTTCCTGCAGGTCCGCCATATAGGGCCGGTTGACCAGCGCGTAGACAATCAGGAGCGGGGTTTTCGCCGGTTTGTCCACCGTCGGTTTATACCGGTACAGAACCAGCTTGTCTTCCTGGTAAACGGCCTCTTTCGGCGTGACGCCGACCTCGACATCACCCACTTCCCGCAGGGTAAGCAGGCCGCGAGTGATCTTGCGGTTGAAATCGAGTGCGTCCTTCAGGACCTGATCGGGCTGCAATGGCAGTTGCATCATGGTTTACCCCTTCTTCGTTTTCGGTTGGGCACGGCGCTTCGACTGGCTGCGGGGTGGTTTCGCGGCCGTCTTCTTCTTGACCGGTGCTTCCCGTTTTACCTGCGGCCGCCCGGGGCTCAGCGCGCAGTACCTCCGGGGGTGCGAGGTTTTCCATCGCGTCCTGTAGGGTACGCAGTTGCTGCTTCAATTCGTGGACCCGCTTGTGGGTGGTATCCATTTCACGTCGGCTCGGCATGTGCAATGCGGTCATCACCTCATCAAACATCACCTGTTCATGGCGCTTGAGCCGCATCAGCGCGTTGACCATCTGGGCCTGCAGGTGCGGGAAGTCCGGTGTGGCCACCACTTCGGCATAGGCCTCTTCACCGCAATCGATCCACAGGTTATAGGCTGCCCGCAGTCCCTCGAGGGACTTGCCCTCATTGAAGAGTCCGGCCAGTTTCTGGCTGAACAACTCGGCGGCGCGCTGCGCCACCTTGCCAAGCAGTCGCGCAAAATCCTGCATCGCCTTGGCGTACTCCAGGTAAAGCTGCGTCCATTCCTGCGCCTGTTCCTGCCACTCCCGGGTATAGCCGACCGGGGGCAGGGACAGCATCTGCCGCATGGCCTTGGTCATGTCGCTCGGCGCCGCGACGCCTTCGGGTCGCAACGCCTTTTCCATCTCGCCGAGGAAAGGGGAGAAGGAACTGGTGAAGTGTTGCCAGGTGTTTAAGGGCAACCCCCAGATGGTGGCAAAGCTGGACCACGGATCGGAGCCTTGTCCGGTAAGATCGAAGCCGCCGCCTGCCGCGGAGAGGGCGTTTTTCATGGCCTCCTGCCAGTTGATCTCGCCCCCGGCGATAGCCTTACCCTGCTGCAGGAGGCGCCAGAACGTCTCGCCCATGTTCATATAGCTTTTGCCGAGTTCAAACAGTCGTGTGCTCGGCATCCTGGCTCTCCCGGGGCAGCGCCTGGGTCATCAGCCTGGCCCACTGCTGCATCGGTTGTGTCCATGGACTGGCGCCTCCCCAGGTAAATGGGGCCTGGGCGCCCGCCCAGTTTTTGCCCTCCTGTGACAGTTGCATCCACGTATCCAGGTACTGCTTCTGCGCATCCAGCCAGACCTTGGCCCATGCCCCGGTGGTATCCTCGTATCCCGTCATGTGAGTGTCCTCCTGAGAAACAGAGTAATGACCTGATAGTATAGCAATAGGTTACTGCAATGCAACAAAAACTAATAGAAGTATTCCCAAGGCGATATAATTAAGGGCTTAAATATAATAAATATTTATAATTAATTAGTTATAATACATAAGAAAATATATTACTTTTTTCAAAATACCTTGACATCTATTCGTACACGAACTATGCTGCAATGCAGCAAGAGATGATTTTTTAATTCAATTACCACGACTGGTACCCCCAGTTCTCGTACAGGAGGCTAGGACCATGAACAAAGAAATTTTCAATGAATGGCTGAAACTCAGCAAGAATGCGGTTGAACCGATGATGCGGCTTAACGAAATTACCGTGCGGGCGATGGAGCGCGTGGCCCGTCAACAACTGGATGTCGCCCGCGACTACCTCGATCTGGGTACCAAACAGGCGACGATCCTGGGCAGTGCCGAGAGCCCGGAAGATCTGCTCACGGTGCAGGGTCAACTCGTCTCCGAGTTCGGCGAGCGGTTGATCAATCGGTCCCAGGAATTCGCGAAGATTGCGACGGAGACCCAGCAGGCCGTCGCGGAGTGGGCGGAGGCAGCCACCAAGAAGGCGGAGGCAGCCGCCAAGAAGGCGGCGGAGCCGCCAAGAAGCGGCAGGCGCACAGGCCAAGTAGCCGTAAAGCCCGATTATCAATCTTGAATCTCGTGCCGGGATGCATCGACCGGCACGAGAGGAGTATTCTACGTTTGCCTGCGGAACAGGCACCCTGTTTCCGTTAGCGGGCAGGCTGTTTTCTTGTAACAGCCGCCTGGAACTATCATCTAACAATAGCGCGCCGCCCTGGGCAAGGCGGCCTCATTTCGCGGAACGAGGTCAATAAATGGAAGACGTAGTCATTGTCGATGCCGTACGAACCGCCATAGGCAAATTCGGAGGAACGCTTGCTGAAATTCCGGCCAGCCGCCTGGGTGCGCGAGTGATCGCGGCCCTGCTGGAACGCACCGGGGTGGACGCCGCCCGGGTGGACGAGGTCATCATGGGACAGGTGCTTACGGCGGGCGCAGGACAGAACCCGGCGCGCCAGGCCGCAATCGGCGCCGGACTGCCGGTCGATGTTCCGGCGATGACCATCAACAAGGTGTGTGGCAGCGGCTTGAAGTCCGTGCTGCTAGCCGTCCAGGCGATACGCTGCGGTGATGCCGAGATCATCGTGGCCGGCGGGCAGGAAAACATGAATCTGGCGCCGCATGTATTGCCCGCTTCCCGTACCGGCATGCGCATGGGTGACTGGCCGTTGATTGACAGCATGATCAACGAAGGATTGTGGGACATCTTCAATGAGTATCACATGGGATGCACCGCAGAGAACCTGGTGGATCGCTACCACCTCACCCGCGAGGACCAGGATGCCTTCTCCGCCGCATCCCAACACAAGGCGGAGGCGGCGCAAAAGGCCAACCGGTTCGCCGATGAAATCATTCCGGTCGAAGTGCCCCGCCCCAAGCAGGAACCGCTGGTTTTCGATACCGACGAGTTTCCACGCCACGGCACCACCATCGAGTCGCTGGCGAAACTGAAGCCGGCGTTTCGCCCGGACGGTACGGTAACCCCCGGCAATTCCTCCGGCATCAATGACGGGGCCGCCGCCGTGCTGGTCACCTCGGCCCGCACGGCACGTGAACTCGGCCTCGAGCCCCTGGCGACCATCGTCGCTTACAGCAATGCCGGCGTCGATCCGGCCTATATGGGCATGGGACCGGTTCCCGCTACGAAACGCTGTCTGGCGAAGGCCGGCTGGAGCATTGACGATCTCGATCTCATCGAGGCCAACGAGGCATTTGCCGCGGTATCCCTCGCGGTCGGCCGTGAACTTGGCCTGGATGCGCACAAGGTGAATGTCAACGGCGGCGCCATCGCGCTCGGGCACCCGATCGGCGCCTCGGGTGCGCGGATTCTGGTCACCCTGCTGCATGAAATGCGCAAGAGGAAAGCACACAAGGGGCTTGCGACCCTCTGCATCGGCGGAGGACAGGGCGTGGCGCTCACCGTCGAGCGCTAGCTGAAGGTATCGGATAGAACAAGATGAACGACATCAGGAGTTGACACCATGGCACAGAGGGTAGCATTGGTTACTGGCGGTACCGGCACCATCGGTACGGAAATCTGCAGACAACTGTGCGCCGCGGGTCACCGGGTAGTGGCGACGTGCCTGCCCGCGGAGGCGGACAGCGCCAAGGAATGGAAGGCTGCGCAGAAGCAAGCGGGCTATGACATCACGGTCGCGCCCTGCGACCTCGCTGACTTCGAGGCGACGGCGGCGGCGGTAAAAAAGGCGGAGCAGCAGGTGGGACCGGTCGATGTGCTGGTCAATGTCGCCGGCATCACGCGTGACGCCAGCCTGCGGAAAATGACCCCGGAGCAGTGGCATGCGGTGATCCAGTCGAACCTCGACAGCGTCTTCAATGCCACGCGCAACGTCATCGAGGGCATGTTGGACCGCGGTTTCGGGCGGGTCATCAGCATCTCGTCGATCAATGGCCAGAAAGGCCAGTTCGGCCAGAGCAATTACGCCGCCTCCAAGGCGGGCATCCACGGTTTTACCATGTCGCTGGCGCAGGAAGGGGCGCGCAAGGGCGTGACGGCCAACACCGTCTCACCGGGGTATATCGAGTCCCCGATGGTCAACGCCGTGCCGGAGGAAGTGCGCAAGCAGATCATCGCCCAGATACCGAGGGCGCGGCTTGGCCGGCCGGCCGACATCGCCCGTGTCGTGGTCTTTCTGGCGGCGGAGGATTCGGACTTCATCACCGGGGCCAATATTCCGGTGAACGGCGGCCACTACATGAGCTGACGGACGCGCGCGTGCCGGACGGTGACCGTGGAGGAAGAGCGGGTAATCAAGAAATACGCGAATCGCCGTCTCTACGACACGGCGCAGAGCCGCTATGTGGCGCTGGAGGATATCCGGCAACTGGTGATGGACGGCAGGCATTTTCGCGTCGTCGACGCGCAGGGCGGCGCCGATATCACGCGCAGCATCCTGCTGCAGATCATCGTCGAACAGGAGGAAAAGGGGCAGCCGATACTCAGTACACGCCTGCTCGAACAACTGATCCGCTACTACGGCGATAACCTGCAGGCGTTCGTGGGCGCCTATCTCGAAAAGAGCATGGATTTCTTCATCAAGCAGCAGCAGGTCCTGCAGAATCAGATGGAGAGCCTGCTGCAGGCCGCCCCGTCCTCGGTATGGCAAGAAATGGCGGAGCGGAACCTGGCGCTGTGGAGGGACATGCAGCAAGACCTGCTCAAGACCTTTGTTTCCACGGCCGCCGCAACGTCGCGCAAGGTCGATAAGGATCATTGACGCCCGCGGCGGCGGCTGCCGCACCCGTCGGACCGTGGATGGACTTCACCGGATATCGGTACTACCATCGATCCGACCGGTACCGGGCCAAACCCGCAGACGGATAAACGGTCGTGAGCATTCGTAACCTTGAGAAGATATTCAAACCGCGACGGGTGGTCCTGATCGGGATCGACGATGGCCCGGCGGATACCGGCAAACGGGTGCTGTCGAATCTTCTCGGCGGAGGCTTTAGCGGCATCGTTTACCCGGTCAGCTTCAACGTCGAGTCGGTCGGCGGCGTTCCTACCTATCCGGATCTCGCCAGTCTGCCCAAAACCCCGGACCTGGCGGTCATCTGCGCGCCGGCGCGGGATGTCCCCCGGGTCGTACAAGAGTGCGGTGCGGCGGGCATCATGGGGGTGGTCATACTTTCCAGCGGATTCAGCGAAGCGGATGCGCCTGGCAGAGCGCTGGAAGAGCAAATTGCCGAAGCCGCCCGCCGGTTTGAACACATGCGCATCATCGGACCGAACTCGCTCGGCATCATCGTTCCGGAGATCGGACTCAATGCCAGCCAGGCGGTGGCCACCGCCAAGCCCGGACATCTGGCATTCATCTCCCAGTCCCATTCGCTTTCCAATGCGGTGCTGGATTGGGCGTCGGATGCGGGTATCGGATTTTCACTGTTCGCCTCGCTGGGCAACAATCTCGATGTCGATTATGGCGACCTGATCGATTATCTGAGAACCGACCCGAATACCAAGGCCATCATTCTCTACATCCAGTCGATACGGCACGCGCGCCGCTTCATGTCGGCGGCGCGCTCGTTCGCGTGCTCCAAACCGATAGTCGCCTATAAATCAGGCCGCTTCGAGGGATCGGCCCGGGCCGCGCTCTCCCATACCGGCACCATCGCCGGCGAAGATGCCGTCTATAGCGCGGTGTTCGAGCGCGCCGGGGTCGTGCGGGTCTCGGAACTCGATGACATATTCGATGTCGCCGAGATCCTGGCATCCCAGCGCCTGCCGGAAGGATCCAGACTGGCGATCATCGGCAATGCCGGCGGGCCCGCGATCATTGCCGCCGACGCGCTGCTCTCGCACCGGGGACACCTGGCGGGTCTGAGCGATGAGACCGTGGCGCGGTTGAATCAGGTCCTGCCCGAGAACTGGTCGCACGGCAATCCGGTCGACCTGCTGGATGCCGCCGGCGCGGAACGGTTTGCCGCGGCCCTGGATATCGTGCAGCAGGACCCCGGCATCGACGCCATCCTGGTGATCTGCGCCAGTCAGCCGGGCGTCGACTCACGGACCGTGGCCGAGGTCGTGGTCCAGGCGGCTGAACATGGCCGCAAGCCGCTGTTTGCCGCCTGGATGGGCGGCGCCAGGGCGAGAAAGGATATCCGTTATCTGAACCACGCCGGCGTGCCGGCGCACGCCACCCCCGAACAGGCCATCCGTGGGTTCCTGCATCTGGTGACCTATGCCCGCAATCTGGAGAGCCTGTACGAGACGCCGCGCGAGCTGCCGATCCGTTTCACGATGCATCGGAAAAAGATCTCGAAACGATTCCACGCCTGCATGCGGCAGCGCGGCTCCCTGTCGGAGAACGAGGCCAAGCACCTGTTGAAGGCCTATGACATACCCGTGTGCGATACCTTCATCGCGCACAGCGCCGATGAGGCGGTTACAGCCGCCGGGCAGATCGGCTATCCCGTGGTGCTTAAACTGCGTTCCCCCGAGATCCTGCACAAAATCGACATCGGCGGCGTGGCGCTGGACCTCAAGGATGCGCATGCCGTGCGCGACGCCTATGAAACCATGCTGCAGCGGGTGCGCGGCCACAAGCTCGCCGGGCGCGTGGACGGGGTGACACTGCAGCGCATGATGTGTCCCAAGGACGGGCTGGAAATGATCCTCGGCGCGAGCAAGGATCCAACCTTCGGTCCGGTCATCATGGTCGGCCTCGGCGGCGTCGCGACCGAGGTCTATTCCGACCATGCCCTCGGGCTGCCGCCTCTCAACGAGCGCCTGGCGCGCAACATGGTTGAAGCCTTGCGCTGCCGGCCGATACTGGAGGGCTATCGCGGCCGCCCTGCCGTGAACATCGACCACCTTATCGAGGTGATGATCCGCTTCTCCTGTCTGATCGCCGATTACCCCGAGATCCGGGAATTCGATGTCAACCCGCTGCTCGCGACACCCGAGGGCGTGGTCGCGCTCGACGCCGCGGCGGTGCTCGATACGGATGCCTGTCAGGACTCGTGCGAGCCGTACGAACACCTGGCGATACGGCCCTATCCGGAGCAGTACATGCGCCGGCCGCGGCTGCGCGACGGCACCCAGGTTACCCTGCGGCCGATCCGCCCCGAGGATGAACCGCTCTGGCGCGAATTGATCGCCAGTTCATCGCCCGAATCCATCCGTTTCCGTTTCCGCTCGCTCTTCAAGCAGACCAGCCATCAGCTTGCGGTCAAGCATTGCGTGATCGATTATGAACGCGAACTGGCGTTGGTCGTGGAGACCCGGGTGGGCAATGAGCGCCGCCTGATCGGCGTCGCGCAACTGATCACCGATCTGAACCATGAAACGGCCGAGTACGCGGTCATCGTGCCCGATCCCTGGCAAGGAAAGGGGGTGGGCGCCCTGCTGCTGGATTACTGTCTGGAACTTGCCGCCCGCTGGGGTATAGCCGAAGTCGTCGCCGAGACCGACCCGGAGAACATGCGTATGTTGTCCTTGTTCTACAAGCGCGGCTTCGACAGCGTGATCCGGCGCGAGGACGAGGTGGTGTTCCTGAGGAAGCATCTGGCGTAGCGGCAAGGACACGGCGGGATTATGCCGGCGTATGTACTAAAATCTAACAGGTATGATGAACTAATAATACGGGTGCCGGGTATCGTGCCGTGATGCGGCTCGGCAGAGAGGGGGATATCGCTATGTTTGATAAAATGCTGCAATGGCTGATAAGCCATGCCGCCGAGGTGCCGGAGGAAATCGCCGTTTGTGAGTTCGACTGCCGCAAGACGGAGTGTCTGACGGGAGACTGGATTCAATGCAAGCGGCGCCTCCGGGGCATCCCCCGCCACGACGAGAACAAGGAAAGTAAGCCACTCACGAGCCAAGAAAAGCAGCCGCGTTCACAGATCTGAACCTGCCTGGTCCGCCGGCGCAGCGCCGGCGCCTGATCGAGCGCTTCGTCCGTAAGCAAGGCGCCTGCGCCGAGACTGTTGCGCTCCGGCAGGATCGAACCCTGCCGCATTGCAAAACCTGACCCTGTCGGCGCAAATGTGTAGAATGTGCCCCCGATAAACAACCGGAAATGCACGCGAGGGCCCCCCATGCACAGAAACGACCTCCAGGCCGAGCTTGAACGGATTACCAAGGCTCGCCACCACGACCCGTTCGCCGTGCTCGGCAAGCACGCGGAGAACGGCGAGGACCTGGTCAGGGTCCATCTCCCGGATGTGGCCGAAGTCGCCATCGCCGAGGGTAACCTGCCTCTGGAGCGCATACCCGACACCGACCTGTTCGAATGGCGCGGCGCCTCCGGCACCGTGCCCGATCACTACCGGCTGATCTGGCGGGACAGCGGCCACCGGGAACATATCGCCCACGACCCCTACAGCTTCCCGCCCCAGCTCACCGATTTCGACCTGCATCTCTTCGGGGAAGGCAGACACCGCCATGCTTACCGCTTCATGGGCGCGCATCCGCACGAGGTCGGCGGAGTCGCCGGCATACTGTTCGCCGTCTGGGCGCCGAATGCGGAACGCGTCAGCGTCATCGGCGATTTCAATCGCTGGGACGGGCGCCGGCACCCGATGCGCGTGCGCGGCGGCAGCGGCGTGTGGGAGCTGTTCATCCCGGAACTCGCGCCGGGATGCCTGTACAAATACGAGATCCGCAACCGCCACAGCGGCGAAATCATCACCAAGGCCGACCCCTATGCACAGGCCTTCGAGCTGCGCCCAAAAACCGCTTCGATCATATCCGAATGTTCCTCCTATGCCTGGGGGGACCTTGCCTGGATGGAACGCCTGCCATCGGTGGACTGGCAGCACGCCCCGATGTCGGTCTATGAGTTGCACCTGGGGTCCTGGCAGCGCGGACCGGAAGGGGAATTCCTCAACTACCGGCAACTCGCCGGGAGACTCGTCCCGTACATGAAGGATCTGGGCTTCACCTACATCGAACTGCTGCCCATCACCGAACATCCCTACGATCCGTCCTGGGGTTATCAGTCGACCGGTTATTTCGCGCCGACCAGCCGTTACGGGAGCCCCGATGACTTCCGTTTTTTCGTGGATGTTTGCCATCAGCACGGCATCGGCGTGCTGCTCGACTGGGTGCCGGCGCATTTCCCCAAGGACGCCCACGGCCTGGCGCGTTTCGACGGCACCCCCCTGTATGAACACGCCGACCCGCGCCGCGGCGAACACCTCGACTGGTCGACGCTGATCTACAATTACGGCCGCAACGAGGTGAAGAATTTCCTCCTCTCCAGCGCGCTCTTCTGGCTGGAGGAAATGCACATCGACGGCCTGCGCGTCGACGCCGTGGCCTCGATGCTGTATCTGGACTATTCCCGCAAGGAAGGCGAATGGCTTCCCAACCAGTATGGCGGGCGCGAGAACCTGGAGGCGCTGGATTTTC
This sequence comes from uncultured Gammaproteobacteria bacterium, assembly GCA_963773065.1. GTDB lineage: Bacteria > Pseudomonadota > Gammaproteobacteria > UBA9214 > UBA9214 > CAVQCA01. The sequence continues at coordinate 218,516 of CAVYZN010000006.1, read as the reverse complement.
TGCGCGAACTCAACATCGCGGTCCATGAGGAACACCCCGGCACGCTGATGATAGCGGAAGAATCGACCTCCTGGCCGCAGGTGAGCCGCCCCACCTGGACCGGCGGCCTCGGCTTCGACATGAAATGGAATATGGGGTGGATGAATGACACGCTGACCTACATGAGCAAGAATCCGATACACCGGCATTACCACCAGGATCTGCTGACCTTCAGCATGCTCTATTGCTTTACGGAAAACTTCCTGCTGCCGTTCTCGCATGACGAGGTGGTGCACGGCAAGCAGTCGATGCTGAACAAGATGCCCGGCGATGAATGGCAGCGCTTCGCCAACCTGCGCGTGCTCTATACCTATATGTTCTGCCACCCGGGGAAGAAACTGCTGTTCATGGGAACGGAGTTCGGACAGGGACAGGAGTGGAACAACACCCAGGTGCTGGATTGGTACGTTCTGGATTACCCGTTCCATCAGGGCGTACAGCTCCTGGTCAAGGATCTCAACCGGCTCTATCAGCGGACCCCCGCGCTGTATCGCTATGAATTCGACTGGCGCGGGTTCGAGTGGATCGACTGCCATGACTCGGAAAACTCGGTGCTGAGTTTTCTGCGCCGATCCGACGATGAATTCGTGATCGTGGTCATCAACCTGACGCCCGTTCCGCGCACCGGCTATCGCATCGGCGTTCCGCAGGCGGGCGAATACCGGGAGATCTTCAATTCCGACTCGGGGTTTTACGCCGGCGGCAATCTCGGCAATGGCGACCATCCACTGATCGCCGAGGCGCTGCCCTGGATGAACCGGACGCACTCGCTCAGCCTCACCCTGCCGCCACTGGCCGGTATCGTCCTGCAACTGAAATAGGGGATGAACGCAGCTTCAATCGCCGTCTGGCCCGGCAATGCCTATCCGCTCGGCGCCACCTGGGATGGCGAAGGCGTCAACTTCGCCCTGTTTTCCGAGCACGCGGAAAGAGTCGAGCTGTGTCTTTTCGATGCCCGGGGCCGGCGCGAAATCACGCGCATCGCCATGCAGTGGCAAACCGATCAGGTCTGGCATTGCTACCTCCCGGAGGCGCGGCCCGGTCAGCTCTACGGTTACCGCGTGTATGGCCCCTACGACCCCGGCAACGGCCACCGTTTCAATCCCAACAAACTGCTGCTCGACCCCTACGCCAGGGACATCGCCGGCCCGGTGCGCTGGAACGATGCGCTGTTCGGCTACACCATCGGCGACAAGGCCGCGGATCTGCTGCCCGATCCGCGCAACAGCGCCCATGGCGTGCCGAAATCCCGGGTGATCGATAGCGCTTTCACCTGGGGCGATGACCGGCCGCTGCATACGCCCTGGCATGAGACCATCATCTACGAGCTGCACGTCAAAGGGTTCACCATAGAGCATCCGCAGGTGCCCCTGCCGTATCGCGGCACCTATGCCGGCCTGGCCACGGAACCCGTGATAGAGCACTTCAAGCGCCTGGGTGTAACGGCCGTGGAACTCATGCCCGTGCATACCTTCATCAACGACCGGCACCTGGTCGAGCACGGCCTCAGCAACTACTGGGGCTACAACAGCATCGGCTACTTCGCGCCGCACGCCGCCTATTCGGCCACGGGGGAGGTCGGCGAGTTCAAGACGATGGTGAAACGGCTGCACTCCAACGGCATCGAGGTCATCCTGGATGTGGTCTACAACCATACCGCGGAGGGCAACCACCTGGGTCCCACCCTGTGTTTTCGCGGCATCGATAACGCCGCCTATTACCGGCTGGTCGGCGAAAACCGGCGCTACTACACGGACTACACCGGCTGCGGCAACAGCCTCAACATGATGCATCCGCGGGTGCTGCAACTGATCACGGACAGCCTGCGCTACTGGGTGCAGGAGATGCACGTCGACGGCTTCCGCTTCGATCTGGCGCCCACGCTCGCGCGCGAGGTCCATGCCGTCGACCGCTACAGCGCGTTTCTGGACATCATCCACCAGGATCCGGTGCTGTCCCGGACGAAGCTGATCGCCGAGCCCTGGGACCTGGGCGAGGGCGGCTATCAGATCGGCAACTTCCCCATCGGCTGGACCGAGTGGAACAGCCGTTACCGCGATGCGCTGCGCGCCTACTGGAAAGGCGAGGGCAGCCTGATCGGCGAACTGGCCTACCGCATCACCGGTTCCAGCGATCTCTACGCCCACAGCGGGCGCCGCCCCTACGCCAGCATCAATTTCGTGACCTGTCACGACGGCTTCACGCTGCAGGACCTGGTGAGTTACAACGACAAGCACAACCTGGAAAACCTGGAGGAGAGCCGTGACGGAGAGAACAACAACCTGAGCTGGAACATGGGCGTCGAGGGCCCGACGACCAACCTCAATATCATCAACGCGCGTGAACAGCAGAAGCGCAATTTTCTCACCACCCTGCTGCTCTCGCAGGGCGTGCCCATGCTGCTTGCCGGCGACGAGATGGGATGCACCAAGAGCGGCAACAACAACACCTATTGCCAGGACAACGAAATCAGTTGGCTCAACTGGAACATCGGCAAGCACGAGCGGGAGTTGCTGGAATTCTGCCGCAGGATTATCCGGCTGAGAAAGGATCATCCGGTGTTTCGCCGGCGCCATTTCTTTCAGGGCCGCCGCATCATGGGCGCCAACGTCAAGGACATTTCCTGGCTGACGCCGAACGGCAAGGAAATGACCGACAAGGAGTGGAGCCATCATCACGCGCGCTGCCTGGGTCTGCTCCTGCACGGCGATGCCATCGAGGAACAGGACGAACACGGCGGCGCCATACACGACGACACCTTCCTGCTGCTGTTGAACGCCCACTCCGAGGCGATCCCGTTTCGCATGCCCGAACAGGTGGGCATCGCCCGCTGGGGGGTGGAAGTGGATACCTGTTTCATGGACGGCAAGCGCCCGGACCACCGGACCTTCAACACCGGCGAACACTATTTGCTGCAGGCCCGCTCCGCGACCCTGCTGCACCTGATGAAGAAGCAGCGCTGAGCGGAGAGCAGCCGCGGGCGATAGCCAGAATCACGGGTCGAGGCCCGCATCGACACCCGATGAGATTTTTGAAGCGCCAGCCGTCTTACCCGCACAAGCGTTGATCCGGTCCAGATTGTGGAACAATCTATCGGACTTCGCGAACTCAGCTCAACCTTCTACAGTTGCTGGCGTCATCCAGGCTGTCGGCCAGGGATGGAATTCTGTCCAGCGGGTTAAACTTATTTTGATAGGTAGCAGGTAGCCGCATCAGCGGCTACCTGCTGGTGAACGTTGAATGGCTCACCGTTAGTGCTTGCGAGATACTCGTAACAATAAATCAGCCGGATAATTTAGTGGTGATTCGGCCCATCCTCGAGTTCCGTTGCTGCGCAGTCGTTAGTAACCGTATCGTCATCGTTATCCACGCAACTATCTTTGCCTCTGTCGCCTATGACATCATCAGCGCCATCGCCACCATCCATAGTGTCCTTGCCATTGCCGCCGTTTAGTGAGTCATCCCCCGGGCCGCCGGTCATATCGTCCTTGCCATTCTCACCATAAAGAGAGTCATCATCTACGTCGGCCGCATAGCCTGTGTCTCCATTATGATCGTCATCATAACCTGACAGATGATCCTTGCCGTTACCGCCGTGCAATTCATCGTTGCCCAGGCCGCCGAATAACGAGTCTTTGCCATTATCGCCGTAAATCAAATCATCACCGTCTTCGCCATAGATTTCATCACTGCCATTCCCGCCACAAATCGTATCGGGGCCGCTGGAGCCGTGAATGATGTTCTTGCCATTGCTGCCGGCGATGACCAGGCCATTAACCGGATCATCTACGATATTTGAAAAATCCGGATCACAAGCGTCGGCAGTGTTATAGGCGCACCCGTGGTCAAGATCGAAATTCGGGAATTGTTTGCTTAAAACAACATCAGCATTTGGACAACTGGAATTAATATTATTTTTAGCCGATGCCGCGTTGCTCAAGACTAAACCGCCTACGCATAAACAGATGCTGGCGTAAATTAGGCTTTTGTTCATGGTCGTGTCCTCATCGTGTAATACCAAGTGAAAAAATATGAAATGAAATTGCATTTAACGGCTTTCAATGTAAAGCCGCACGGCATTTCATAAAAAATGTGAACCCGTTCACAATAATTGGGTTGTTTCTTGCGCAGCAAATTTAGTTTTTATCCTACCTTGGCTTTGGATATTTTGCGACGATCTTTCTTGTGTTGAATATGTCGTGCAACAGTTTATGCGTCATCTCTGGCAGGCTGGCGCGGGATCTGCCGAGAGGAGCTTCCGGCGCCCATGCCAGGTATGGTTTACAATCATCCTCATCATGAACGCCAAATTTCCCCCTCATGTCCACAAGGGCCGCGGCGCCACGCTGAACCCGGCCAACCGCTACGCGGACACCGCGCGCGAGGACATCGACGACGGCTGGGGCAACCTCGATGCGCCGCTGCCGGCGCCGGCGACCACGCTCTCCATCGACACCAGCCGCACGGTGATCGCCTACAACGATTCACCGGACGTCGGCTTCGACCGTTCCATCAATCCCTACCGCGGCTGCGAGCATGGCTGCGCGTACTGCTTCGCGCGGCCCACGCACGCCTGGCTCGGGCTCTCGCCCGGTCTCGATTTCGAAACGAAGCTGTTCTACAAACCGGATGCCCCCGCCCAGCTTAAGCGCGAACTGGCCGCGCGTGGTTATCATTGCGCCCCCATCGCGGTCGGCATCAACACCGATGCCTACCAGCCGTGCGAGCGCAAACTGGGCCTGACGCGCGCCATCCTCGAGGTGCTGGTGGAGACGCGGCATCCGTTTTCGATCGTCACCAAGTCGGCCCTGATCGAGCGCGACATCGACCTGATCGCCCCGGCCGCGGCGCGCCGGCAGGCCAGCGTGTGCGTCTCGCTCACCACCCTGGACGGCGCGCTGGCGAGACGTCTGGAGCCGCGCGCCACGGCGCCGGCGCGCCGCCTCGACACCATTCGCGCCCTGTCCGAAGCGGGCATCCCCGTCACCGTGCTCGTCGCGCCGCTCATCCCGGTGCTAACGGACGCAGAACTCGAAACACTGCTCGAGACGGCGCGCGCGAGCGGGGCGTGCGCCGCCGGCTACATCCTGCTGCGCCTGCCGCATGAGCTGAAGGAGATGTTCCGCGACTGGCTCAAGACGCATGCGCCGCTCCAGGCCGACCATGTCATGAACCGGTTGCGCGACTGCCGCGGCGGCAAGGATTACGACGCCCGCTTCGGCGCGCGCATGCGCGGCACGGGCGTCTACGCCGAACTTCTGCGCAAGCGTTTCCGGCTGGCCCATGCGCGGCTCGGCTACACGGCGGTGCCCGATGCTGGACTGCATGCACTTCACGCCGCCTGGTGAGGGCCAATTGCCGCTGTTCTAGCCCGCACTTCTACCACGCCGGTTAACGCGAGGAACCCGTAAGGCATTATCAAGGAAGAATTATTTGCGCAGCCTCGGCAAAGGCATGAATCGTGTAACGCTCCGCGTAGAGTGTGCGGTTCTTGGCCGCAAGATTTTTTCGCGCGGCACCGGAACTAAAAACCCCCGCATCCAATCTGATTGACTGGATCGGACAAGAGTCATGGCGGATGAGGGAAGTGCCGGTGCCCACTCCGTGGGACATTGTTCCCTTTTTATCGGCTCTCGATGGAGCGGCGGAAGCGGCAGTATCCAGCAGGTTCAATTCCCTCACCGCCATCCTTAACGCATTTCCTGACGATCCGAGTCCGGGGCGGCGGCCGATATCGCGCTCGATGGAACGGCTGGAACCGAAGGTGAACCGGCAGACGGAGCCCACCATGAAGCGACCTGAGCCGGGATGATCAGTGACCCGCTGACGCGACGGGAGGGTGCAGTCGTTCCGTTTTTGCCATAAGCGAAGTCGCGCACTACCCGGGAAGGCACGAGTTATGAAGGTCACTTTGTGGCTTACCACAGTGCCCCTGATCGCAGCGGGCTGTGCGTCCGTCGGACCCGACTACGTGCGACCTGAGCTGTCCACGCCCGCCTCCTGGCATGAACCTCTCGATCAGGGATTAACCCGGCGCCCGTTGATCCGCAAGCGCTCGCCAACTGGTGGTCCGTGCTGGATGATCCAACGCTGACCGCCCTGGAGGAGCGCGCCGTCAACGGCAATCTCGACCTGGCGCAGGCGAAACAACGGATAATGCAGGCAAGCGCTCAGCGCGAGGTGGCACGTGCCGCTTTTTACCCTACCGTGCGCGGCGGCGTGGCCTACGTCTCTTCGCTGGAAAGCCTCAACACGAACACGGCGGGGACAAACCCGACTTCCGGCATTCAGGCAGGACTGGATGTCAGGTGGGAGATTGATCTGTTTGGGGGTATTCGCCGCGGCGTGGAGGCCGCCACCGGAGAATTCGAGGCGAGCCAGGCGGAGTACGATGGCGTACTGGTGAGTCTCGCCGCCGGGGTGGCGCAAAAATATGTCGAGGTGCGCGCGTTGCAGGCGCGGCTCGCGGTACTCAACAAGAATGTCGCGAATCAGACTGAACTGCTGCAACTTGCGCGTTGGAGGACACAGGCGGGATTGACCACCTCGCTCGATAGCGAACAGGCCCGGGCCAATCTCGAACAGACCCGGGCCCAGTTGCCCGCGCTTCAGGCCGGGCTCGAGGCGGCGCGCAATCATCTGGCGGTCCTGGTTGGCGAGCCTCCAGGAGCGCTCGCCGAGTTACTCGATGCGCCCCAACCCGTTCCGGTGCCGCCCGCGAACATCGCCGTGGGCGTGCCCGCGGACGTGCTTCGCCAGAGACCGGACGTGCGCCGGGCGGAGCGTCAACTGGCCGCCGAAACCGCTCGCATCGGGGTCCAGAAGGCGGCGGAGTACCCGACTCTCACGCTGAGCACGAACGTCGCGACACTCTCGCAACTTTTTTTCGACGACGGCGCGGTGCGCGAGAAGGTCAAGGCGCAGGATGCGGTTCGTGAGGGAGCCATTGCAAAGTACAAGTCCACGGTACTGACCGCGCTCGAGGAAGTCGAGAATGCACTGGTCTCCTTCAGCCAGGAGCAGGACCGTCACACTTCCCTGGCAAATGCGGCCCAAGTCGCGGCTGATGCCGCGAAACTGGCTCAAGACCAATACTCGTCGGGTCTCTCCGGCTTTGATGTCGTGTTGAATGCGCAACGTTCGCTGTTCACACTGCAGGATCAGCTCGCGGTCAGCGACGGACAGATCACGACTGACTTGATCGCGTTGTACAAATCACTTGGCGGCGGATGGGCGAGAAGGAGTGATGGATGAACGAAGTCCGTAAAGAGTGGGCGCAACTGGCCGGCATAAGGCAGGTGCTGGGAGCGGATGAGACCCGGCCGGATCGCCGGTCTCCGCAGACCCGCGATCTGGGTCGCTGCCGTGGTGCTGGCGGTATTCGCGGTCATCGGGATTCTCCCGGTTGCGGGGAAGACCCAGAGGTGCATTACGTGACGGAAAACGCCCGGCGTGGCGATCTTTCCGTCACCGTGACGGCCACCGGGACGATATTCCCGACCAATCAGGTCGACATCGTTAGCGAAATCCCGGGCACGATACGCAGTGTTGATGCCGGTTGCAATGACGTGGTACACGCCGGGCAGGTGCTGGCGAGGCTGGATACGTCGCGACTGGAATCGATGGTCCAGCAGTCCAAGGCGGCGCTCGAGTCGGCGACGGCGGGTGTGCAGCAGGCGAAGGCCTCTGCGAGCGACGCGGAGAGTCAACTCGCACGCCTGCAGGAGGTGCGCAAGCTGAGCGGCGGAAAGGTACCTTCCAAGCAGGAGTACGCGAATGCACGAACCGCTGTGCTCCGGGCAAAGGCGGCCGTGGTGAGTGCGCGCGCGGCGGTCGTACAGGCCAAGACAACACTCGAGACCCAGCAGACCGACCTGGGCAAGGGGGTGATCGTTTCGCCGATCAACGGCATCGTGTTGACATGTGCGGCGTGGCCCAGGCAAACGGTGGCCGCCTCGACTCCGGTATTATTCACACTGGCCGAAGATCTCTCCAGGATGCAGTTGATAGTCGATGTGGACGAAGCCGACGTCGGTCAGGTCCAACCCGGCCAGGAGGCGAGCTTCATGGTTGATGCCTGGCCCGACAAGAAATTCCCGGCGAAGGTCACGCAGGTCCGCTATGGCGCGAAGACCCTGCAGGGCGTCGTCACCTATGAGACGGTGCTCGCCTTCGACAACAGCGAGCGCCTGCTGCGTCCCAGCATGACGGCGACGGCGGTGATCGTCGTGGGCAAGGTCAGCAACGGCATCCTCGTACCGAACGCGGCGCTGCGCTACGAGCCGCCGGTACAGGAGGAGCCGCGCCCGGGCGGACTGCTGAAATCCCTTCTTTCCAAACACCGCCGGGCGCCTCCCGCGGAAGTGCGCGCGCAGACACCGGGATCGCAATCGCACGTCTGGGTGCTGCGCGACGGACCGCCCGCGCAGGTCGACGTGGAGGTGGGACGCAGCGACGGGTCCTGGACCGAGGTCCATGGCGAAGGCATCGAGCCCGGCGTGAGCCTCATCGTCGACACCATCACCAAGCCCTCGTGAGCGCGGCACTCCCTTCCCTGGTGACTTTCGATGCCGTGACCAAGGTCTATGGACTCGGTCCCGTGGCGGTGCAGGCACTGCGCGGCATCGATGTGCGCATCGAGTGCGGCGAGTTTGTCGCGGTCATGGGCCCCAGCGGCTGCGGCAAATCCACCGCGATGAATATCCTGGGGTGTCTCGATGTGCCGACCGGGGGCACCTACCGTTTCGCGGGTGTGGACGTTGGCGCCCTCACCCCCGATCAGCGTGCCCGCCTGCGCCGCCATTATGTGGGCTTTGTCTTCCAGGGGTTCAACCTGCTCGGCCGGACCTCCGCGCTGGAAAACGTCGAACTGCCGCTGGTCTATCGGGGAGTGCCGGTGCCGGAACGCCACAAGCTCGCCGGCGAGGCCCTGGCATCGGTCGGCCTCACGGGGTGGGAGTCGCACACGCCGGCGGAATTGTCGGGGGGGCAGCAGCAGCGCGTCGCCATCGCCCGCGCCATCGTCACCTCGCCGCTGCTGCTGCTTGCCGACGAGCCCACCGGCAACCTCGATACCGAGCGCAGCAAGGAAATCATGCGCCTGCTGCGGGAACTCAACCGCGAGCGCGGTATCACCATCGCCATGGTGTCCCACGATCCCGCCATCGCGGCATGGGCGGAGCGCACCATCCGGCTCAAGGACGGGCGCCTCGACGGCGAGATGCGCCGGGAGAGCGCCTGATGCTGTGGGATATGCTGCGTCTCGCGCTGCAGGCCATTCTGCGCAACCCCTTGCGTTCCGGACTCACGATGCTCGGTGTGGTGATCGGTGTGGCGGCGGTGATCACGATGGTGATCATCGGCACCGGCACCAGCGCGCGCGTGACTTCGGATCTGTCCCAGGCTGGGCACGAATCTGCTGCTGGTCAAGCCCGGACAGTCGCAGACGGGCATGCACGGGCTGAAGTCGAGCGCGCCCGCCTTCAGCCTGGCCGACAGCGTGGCACTGGAGCGCGAGATTCCCGGCATCGCGGCCGTCGCCCCCGCGGCCTCGCGTAACCTGCAGGCGATCAGCGGCGACAGAAACCGCACCACCAGTGTGCTGGGAACCACCTCGTCCTTCCTCAAGGTTCGCGCCTGGCAGTCGACAGGGGGCGCGGTTTCACGGACACGGAGGAGCGCGGGGGCCGGGCGATTTGCATCATCGGCGCCACCGTCCGCAAAGACCTGTTCGGGGCCGGCACCCCCCTGGGCAAGCGTTTGCGACTGGGCGGATTTTCGTGCGAGGTTATCGGCACGCTCGTGTCCAAGGGCGAATCGAGCGAGGTTCGGACCAGGATGACCTGATCCTGGTACCGATCCGCTGGTTTCATCGCACCATCGCGGGCAATAACGGCGTGCCGCAGATTTTTGTCTCGGCGCGCGATGGTGTGGATACGGCCAAGGTCCAGGCGGATATGACGCGGCTGCTGCGCGAGCGCCGCCACAATCCGGCTGGCGCCGATAACTTTTCGGTTCGCGACATGCGGGAGGTCGTCGATGCCGTGACCAGGACCGCGCACTTTCTGACCGGCCTGCTGAGCGCCATCGCCGCCGTGAGCCTGATCGTCGGCGGCATAGGCATCATGAACGTCATGTTCGTTTCGGTCACCGAGCGCACGCGCGAAATCGGCATCCGGCTCGCCATCGGCGCCCTCAAGCGCGAAGTCGGTTTGCAGTTCCTGGTCGAGGCGGTTGTGCTTTCCTCCGTTGGCGGCGTGCTCGGCATCCTGCTGGGGCTGGTGGGAGCGGACGCCGGCGTGCATCTGCTGGGCGTCCCGTTCCTGATCCAGCCGGGCATCATTCTGCTCGCCTTTTCGTTCTCGGCCGCGGTGGGTGTCGTATTCGGCTATTTTCCCGCCCGCCAGGCGGCGCGCCTGGACCCGATCGAGGCGCTGCGGCACGAGTAAGGCCGGGAAAACCGGGCACAGAATAACGCTACTATTGGCGAATATTGTTCTCTGACCCGGCCAGAAGACTCCGGAAACAACCACACGCCAGTGAGAGCGGCACAGGTACACTGTCCGCGGAATTCGACGGTCATCGTCCGCAACACAGCTTGTATTTTCTCCCGCTGTTGCAGGGACATGGCGCATTGCGCCCGGTCTTATTTCAGTGCGCATGAACGGATGTCGACGCTGCATCTTCCTCATTTGAAATTGTACGGCCATCCTCGGAATCCCGCAGACCTTTCGGACCATGACATCAAACGCCATCTCCCGAATCAGTTCCTCATAAGACTGTCCTCCGGTTGCTGTTCCGAGCAGTTTATTTAAATCCTCATTCGCGGTAGACATGCTTCTCACCTGTCTCTATGAAGCCCTTTATGGCTTGTATGATAGCCAAACGAGGACAGATTTATATTTCGCGCCGAAGCGAACATTGCCAGGAGCAGTAAGAAAGGGGGCGGATACATTTTCTACAATCTATCTCCAGCTACCGTCCCTCCGAAAAATGTATCCGCCCCCTTTTTTTGCATCGGACCGAGAGGTTAGAGCACATTCTGTAGGCTGGAAGGCAAGACATACTGACTCCCATACTCTCTGCATCTGTCTCGGAGTGAATTGACCACTGCGGTTCGAACGCCAGCAGGAAGAGAGGTTAGCTCACGTTGGAAACGTGCTATACCGAGTTCACAGAATGATGCAGGAAATATCTTTGTCGCGATGAAGCCATGAGAAAAATCTTGGCGAATTTCCGCGTTGAGATTGAAGTAGTGCCATAAGGTGTCCGTCGTGAGCTGAACCCAGTAGGGAATCCGGACGACACGGTAGCCGTGCTGGGTTGCGATTTGGTCCTTTTCTGTGTCAGCCTTTATCTTGAGCGTATTGCGGTAATGCTCGTCTCCGTCAAACTCTACGACCGTAATTTGCCCGTTCGTTTCGTAACTCATGTCCCATCGGCGCCTTCCGACGGGTAGTCGTACTTCCCGACCACGCCAGCAGTCGTTTCCGACGATTTCGCGCAGGGCTACCTCAAGCTTGCCCTGCACCAAGTAGCCTTCTATAGCGACGGAGACCATGTGCTCTAACGCCGCAAATCACCGGCGATCCTCGGAGCGCAGCGTAGAAAATTGTCCGAGTGAATTTGCATTGTTATGGTTTTATCCTCTTCTTTAGTAAACGATTCATCTCTTTTGTAAGCATTAAATGCTTTTCAATTATTTCCAATCTATCAGCTTCGGATAATTGATGAAGATAACCATTTCTTAACTGCTTAGCACTCTTTTTTCCTCTCTTACCTTCCCCACCTTTGAAAATAGAAAGCAATTTATCTTTACCGAGAGGAAATCCAAAATGTTCGAATGCTTTTGATAAGCTGTCCGTATTTAGCTTCCCTGTTTGTATTGTTTGTCTGTCTGGTAATAGTGTTGTAGACGCGTAGCAAAATGCTCACACCTCAAATATAAACTAATAAACTCACCGACTTTACCTTGGCATGAGAAGCCTGGGTCTTTTGATGCTGCATCATCAAGCCCGGTGTTTCTACGCTGGCTAGGGCTGATTCCTGCCTCTCAGTTCGACGATTCATTCCTTATTTTGAAACATAACGTTCACATAACCGGCGCGGCGATTTTCGCGGAAAGGGGCCGGATACAATTTTGACAATCCATATCCAGCTACAAAAATGTATCCGACCCCTTTACCGCCGCAGCTCAGGCGACTTTGTGCTTCGCGATAAGTTCGCGAACTTTTGGAACAAGCTCAGTAGGAATCTCCATTACCGTTTGGCCAACAGCCTCAAAGGCCGCTTCATCCTCTGCTACGGCTTCTTCCTCGGTCTGCGATTCATAATGGGCGAGAACCTCTTTAACCCGCTTCTCGTTCCAACCTGGAGGGAACTTACTTTGTTTCATTTCCTCTTTCTCCGATGACGGCGCTTATAAGCGATCAGTGGTTTACCATGAAGATCGTAGGCTGTAATGACAAAAACGCTATCCGGGTCTGGGTCCGGTACATATATTACTCTCAAGTAGCGCCCGTCAGAAGTGCACCCGATTGCGACTCGTGATCCTTCACGTCCGGGACGGTCCTCGCCGGAATGCCCCAATACCTCCTCAACTTCCTGTTCCGAAACATTATGCCGGTAGATGTGCGGCAATTCTGTTTCTGGATCGATGTAATACCGTGTCTTCAAGATTCCTTTCCTTTTTTCATACGGCTAATGGGTATTAACAAACGTTCTGACGCAATCATTTCCGATAGGTGCGGTGCCTCATATTATCTTGCCCAAAGGGATTTGAAAATTTGCAGGATAGCGTTGTGGAACTATCCCGAGAGTTTTTGGCGCCGGCTGCTTGCAAGGCAGGCGACAACTTTACCTCATACGCGCAGAGACCTCATGCCGGGTAAGTCCTGTAGTGACCGTCGGCCGCAGGGATGCGGCCGGCGAGCGTACAGGGACGTATTCACAGCGTGTCACGGAAGGACTTACCCGGCATGAGGTTTTGTCAACGCAGCTATCGATATTTTTCGGTATCGAAATCCGTCGCAATGACCCCATTGTCGAATTACGCATCGTTGACCCGACCCGCGATACTTCGGGTTCAATCCAGCAGCCGCCGGCACGCGGCGGAGTCCGGGTAGCGGGCCTTTTCGATGCGGTAATAGGCGGCGAGGAGATCCGTCTCCAGGCCGATGGCGGCGCGGATCTCCTGCAGCGGGGTGTCGAGATAGGGGTCGAAATCGATGCCGGTCGAGCGGCCGGCAGCCGGACAATTCCGCCGAGGTGCACGGCGTCGCGGAAGATGCGCACGGCGTTGTCATCGAAGCGGTAGGGCACGGGATAGAGGCGGCGGGCGATCAGGCCGAACAGCCATTCCTCGGTGCGGCTCACGCGCTTGGTGCTGCCCATGGTGAAGCCGATGGTGAAGGCCTCGTCCTCGGTCAGCAGCCCGCGGCCGAGCAGGATATGGATGCGGTCGTGGGCCTTGAGGTCGACCGCGCCGTGAAACAGCGTCACGCCCGGCAGCGAGTATTTCGGATTCTCCATCAGGCGGATGAGGAGCGGAATCTCCTGCTGGCGCGCGCCGACCTCGGCGAGGCTCGCCAGTCCCTGCCGCAGGGTCAGTTGACCCGCCGAGAGCGGGATGTGCCAGTCGGCCCAGTTCATGGCTCGGGCTCCCCGGCATCGGGCGCGAAGCCGCGGCGCAGGGTGTTCTCGGTGACGCACACCGGGTCCATGAACTGCTTGAGATAATCCTCGCCGCCCGCCTTGCTGCCGACGCCGCTCAGTTTGAAGCCGCCGAAGGGCTGGCGCGCGACGATGGCGCCGGTGATCTTGCGGTTGAGATAGAGGTTGCCGACGCGGAAGGCCTCGCGGGCGCGCCGCAGGTGGGCGGGCCGGCGCGAATACACGCCGCCGGTCAGGGCATAGGGCGTGGCGTTGGCGATCGCGATGGCCTCCTCGAAATCGGCGGCGCGCAGCAGCGCGAGCACCGGTCCGAAGATCTCCTCCTGCGCCAGCGCATCGTTCGGCGCCACGTCGGTGAAGATGGCCGGCGCGACGTAGCAACCCTCATCCGGCAGCGCCTGCGGTTCGTACAGCGCCAGCCGCGCCCGCTGCGCGCCCGCCTCGATGACCGCGCGGATGCGCTCCTGAGCGACGGCGTCGATCACCGGCCCCAGGAAATGGCCCGGTTGCGCGGGATCGCCCACGGTCAGGCTGCGGGTCGCCGCGATGAGACGTTCGAGGAAGGCGTCGTGCAGATCGCCGACCACGATCACGCGCGAGGCCGCGCTGCACTTCTGCCCCTGGTAGCCGAAGGCGGAGGCCAGCACGCCCGGGATGGCGGCATCCAGATCGGCATCGGCGTCGATGATGATGGCGTTCTTGCCGCCCATTTCCGCGATCACGCGCTTGATGTGCGCCTGGCCGGGATGCACTTTCGCGCCGAGTTCGATCAGCCGCGTGCCCACCGCGCGCGAGCCGGTGAAGGCGATGAGGTGGATATCGGGACTGGCCGCGAGATACTCGCCGACCTCGCCGCCCGCACCGGGCAGGAAATTCACCACGCCCGGCGGCAGTCCGGCCGCTTCGAGCAGCCGCATGAAGCGCGCGGCGATGACCGGCGTCAGCGAGGAGGGCTTCAGGATGGCGGTGTTGCCGGTGACGAGCGTCGCCGCCAGCATGCCGGTCAAGATGGCGAGCGGGAAATTCCAGGGCGCGATGACCAGGCCCACGCCCTTCGGCCGCCAGTCGAGGCGGTTGTGCTCGCCGGCGAGCGCGACGACTGCGACCTTCGGCCAGGCGCTCCGCCTGCTCTGCGTAGTAGTTGAGAAAATCGATCGCCTCGCAGACATCGGCATCGGCCTCGCTCCAGTTCTTGCCGGCCTCCAGCACCTGCCAGGCCGCGAATTGGTCGCGCTCATCGGTCAGCGCAGAGGCGACCTTGCGCAGATAGCCGGCGCGTTCGCCCGCCGGCAACCGGCTCCAGGCGGGGAAGGCGGCGCGCGCGGCGGCGAGCGCCGCATCGGCCTGCGCGCGGCCGGCCGCTGCCACGCGCCCGATGACTTCCTGCGGCCGCGCCGGGTTGGTGGAGGCGATCTCACCGGTCCCGGCCAGCGCCTGGCCGCCGATGATGAGCGGATAGTCCTGGCCGAGTTGTTCCCGGACCGCGACGAGCGCCGCGGCGAAGGCCTCGCGCTCGGCGGCCGCGGTGAAGCGGTGCACCGCCTGGTTGTGGAAGCGCCGCGGCTCCGGCGGTTCGCTTGCCATGACCGGGGGTTGCGGCCGATCGAGGCTCGCCTCCTGCAGGCGGGCCGGCGCCATGCCGCTGTCGAGTATGCTCTGGCCGGAACTGTTTTCCAGCAGGCGGCGCACCAGGTAGGCCATGCCGGGCAGGGTCTCGCCGAAGGGCACATAGACGCGCAGGCGATAGCCTAGTTGAACCAGCGCCTGCTTGAGTTCATCCGCCATGCCGTAGAGCATCTGGAACTCGAAGCGCTCCGCCGGCAGTCGCCGGCTGCTCCGCCAGCGCCATGGCGCAGGCGAGGCTGCGCACGTTGTGGCTGGCCACCGCCGCCTGCACGACCTGCGGATTGGCAAATAGCGTTTCCAGGCAATCCTCGAAGCACGCATCGGTCTGCGCCTTGTCCTCCCACACCGGCACCGGCCAGCCGTGCTGCCGGGCGATCACCGTCTCATAGTCCCAGTACGCCCCGCGCACCAGGCGGATCTGCACCGGCGCGCCGCGCCGTTCGGCCCAGTCGATCAATTGCCGCAGGTCATCGCGGGCGTCCCGCAGGTAGGCCTGCACGGCGATGCCCGCGTCGGGCCAGTCGCGGAATTCCGGCTCCATCAGCACCGTCATGAAACACTGCCACACGATAGGCTTGAAATCGTACTGCTCCATGTCGATGGTCACGCCGGCGTGATGCGCGCGCGCCGCGCGAAGGAGCGGGCGCAACCGCGCGGCGATGGCCGCCACGCCGCCCTCGGGGTCGAGCGGGCTCAACTGCGAATACAGCGCGGTGAGCTTCACGGAGATCTGCGGCCGGTGGGTTTCACTCGCCGCATCGCCGCGCGGCGGCAGTCCCTGCAGCAGCGCGAGGCAGGCCTGCTGGTAGCGCTGCGCCTCCGCTTCGCTCACGACCGCCTCGCCGAGGAGATCCAGGGTGTAGCCCATGCCCCGGCGGCGCAGCCTCTCGATGGTGTGCCGCGCCTGGCGGATGTCGCTCCCGCCCATGAAGCGCCGCGACAGGGCGCGCAGGGTGGCGCGCAGCAGCGGCGCGGCGATGTGCAGCGCCCAGGGAGCATCGCTGTGTCGCAGGCTCCATGCACTCACCTCCGGCCAGGGCAGTTCCAGTCCGGTGAAATAGTCCTTGAGGTGCCGCACCAGCTCCGCATCGTCGCGCAGGGTCGGCAGGACATCGATGAACCGCAGCGTCTGCACGCGGAAGCCGGGATCGCCGATGGCGCGCAGAATCAGTCGATCCAGCCAGGCATGACGGGCAGCCGGGACGTTCCGCGCGGCCGTTTCCAGCAGGCGCAGTGCCCAGGGTGCGGATCCGCGCTTCCAGAGCGATGCTATCGTTCACGCCGGCACACCGTATCGAGAATCGGGTCACGCCGCCGTCTCCTCCAGAGCGGCGTCATAAACAAGCATAGCTCCACCGTCCGCGGCGCGTGCA
Source organism: uncultured Gammaproteobacteria bacterium (assembly GCA_963773065.1). Classification (GTDB taxonomy): domain Bacteria; phylum Pseudomonadota; class Gammaproteobacteria; order UBA9214; family UBA9214; genus CAVQCA01. The sequence goes on along the minus strand of CAVYZN010000006.1, from coordinate 201,807 downwards.
GGGATAAGTCCGGGACTAACGGGATGCGCGGAGAAACCCGGCGGGTGATCCGGGGAAAGGACAACGCCATTCAGTTCCCGCGCTGCTCCGTCTCCAGGGCGGTCACCACGTCCTGGAACACCGCATGGGTCCGCGCGTCGATGGCACACAACCGGCGGTGGGCCTCCAGGACCAGGGTCAGCATCTCGCGCTCGTTTACTGCCAGCGCCGCCACCGGCTCCAACCGTTGCGGGTCAACGGGGGACTCCGTCACCAGGTGGAACAGGCGGTCGAAACAGACCACGCGCAGCAGCGTGGTGACATCGGCGTTGGGGGAAATGATGGCCGGCCTGCCGAGCCCGCGCCCGGACAGGTGATTGGTGATGCGCGCCAGGATGCCGAGGCAGGTGCTGTCGATGGCCTCGGTGGCGGACAGGTCGATCACGAAGTGAGTGAGCGCCGTGTCCTCGAAGGCCTGGTCCAGCAGGGCATTGAGGGCGGGAGCCAGCGGGTGGCGCACGTCCCCGGCGAGCCGCAGGACCCAGGTGCCGGCGTCTTTGGCATAACGTGCCGAGCCGCTCGCCATGCCTAACCTGCGGTACTCTCAGGGACAGGCACTTCCCGGAAACACACCGTCTTTTCCCGAGTCGGCAACATTTGCAATCCCTCAATGCCTGATATCGTTCTACCGCGTCCACCGCGTCCATTGATCAATGCGGACTAGCGATCCCGTTTCAGCAAGCAGCAGGGTGATGTCATCGGGATAGCCCTGACCGCCGCTCAGTCCCAGGCTGGCGATCAGGCCGTCGGCGTTGGTATCCAATGCCTCCAGCGCCTTCAGCAGACGCGCCTGCTTGTGCTCCAGTGATTTCTCGGGAAGCACCTCCAGGATGCCGTCGGAAAACAGGGCCAGGGTGAAACGCTCCGGAAGTGGCAGGCTATCCCCGTCGTAGACGGCGTCACGGAACAGGCCGATGGGCGGACCCCGGCCGGGCAGAAAGCGCGCACGCGTGCCGTCGAACAGCACCGGGCTGGGGAAATGGCCGCCGAAGCTGTAATCCAGGCGGTTGCTGTCGCTGTCGATCACAGCGTAGAAAATCGTCAGATATTTTTCCAGCCGCTGGTCGAGCAGGGTGTGATTCAGGTGCGCCAACAAGTGCTGTGGTTCCCGCACCATGGCGTTGCCGTCTTTGACCAGGCGTTCCAGTTGGCGGTTCACATAGCTCTTGAGCAACACCGTCACGAAGGCGGAGGAAACGCCGTGGCCGGACACGTCGGCCAGGTAGAAGCCGATATGGCCGGGTTCGATGGCGAAGTAGTCGACGAAGTCGCCGCTCATGACCAGGGATGGCAGCAGGCAGCGGCTCACGCCATAGGGGCCGAAGCGCAGCTCGCGCTCCGGCATGATCTGCCGCTGGATCCGGCGCGCCGCATCGGCGTCTTCCCGCATCTGCTGCAGATTGTCCCGCAGGGTCCGGTTGGCCTGTTCCATATCCTGCTGGTAACGGCGGTTGTCCCGGATCAGCCTGGCCTTTTGCAGGGCGCCGGTCACGGCGTGCTCCAGCACCGCCATGTTCAGGATCGGCTTGACGACGAAATCCCACGCGCCCGCCCGCAGCGCGTCCACGGCGTCGTTCAAAACGCCGGTTCCCGAAACCGCGATGACCGGTAGCTCCGGATACCCGTTGTGCAACGCCCGCATCACGTCGATCCCATCCATTCCCGGCATGCGCAGGTCGCAGAGCACCAGATCGGGTGGCCGGTCGCGCACCGCCGCGATGGCGGCGGACCCGTCCACCGCCTCACAGACGTCATAGCCGCTGTCCTCCAGATAGCCGGCGATGTTGAAACGCATCATGTTGTCGTCGTCGACGACCAGTATCCGGGTCTCGGCCGGGGTCGCGGTCGTTGCGATCAGTGGGTGGGACACAGAAGACGTACCGCCTGCACCAGCCGCGACATGTCCGCCACCGGTTTGTTGAACAGGTGCGCGGGGCTGACGCCGATGCCGCCCAGATCCGGCGAGGGCGTGTAATCGGTCGATCCCGTATGGATCAGAAAGCGGATCCCGGGCGCGATGCGGTGCAGCGCCAGCGCGGTCTGGTTGCCGTCCATGCCGGGCAGGCGCAGGTCCAGGATGCACACCTGTACCTCGAGCCCCGCCTCGACCAGTCGCAGGGCTTCCTCGCCGGAGTGAGCCACCTGCACCCGCAGGCCGTCGTCTTCCAGGTAGGCCGCCAGGTTGTCGCAGATGGGTGCCTCGTCATCGACGATCAGGACTGTCGGCGCCATGGCGGTCCTCCTGTCGCGGCAGACGCAGGATGAAGCGCGCACCGCCGCCGGGCGGCGATTCAACTCGCAGGCTGCCGTGATGCTGCTCGGTGACGATGAAATAGGCCACGGCCAGGCCGAGTCCTGTGCCCACGCCCACCGGCTTGGTCGTGAAGAAGGGTTCGAACAGGCGGCGGCTGACCTCTTCGGACATCCCCGGGCCGTTGTCCTCCACCTCCAGTCGCACCCAATCGCCCTCGTCGCGCAGGCGCAGGATGATTTGCGGCGCTGCCTGCCGCGGATTGGCGGACATGGCCTGGGCGGCGTTCTTGAGCAGGTTCAGCAGCACTTGCTCGATGGCCGTGGGCTCGCAGAACACCATATCCGACGGGGCGTCGAAGTCGCGGCGGATCGCGATGCGCCGGAAGTCGTAGCTCTTCTTTACGTCATAGTCATGGCTCGCCAGGCGCAACACCGTTTCCACCAGCTCGGTCATGCGGGTGGGCACGAAGCTCGAGGTGCTGCGCCGGCTGTAGGCCAGCATGTCCGCCACGATGCGGCTGGCGCGCGCGGTTGCCTCCTGCATGCCCTCGAGAAAGCGCAGCAGGCCGCGGCGCTCCAGGTAGGTCCGCATCCGCCCCAGATCCAGCCCCAGCTCTTTCGCCACCGCCTGGTTCTGGGGAATATCGTCCGACAGCCGGCGCGCAAAATTCTGGCAGCTCTGGGCGATGATCCCCAGTGGATTGTTGATCTCATGCGCCATGCCGGCGGCGAGCCCTCCTACCGACAGCATCTTCTCCGACTGCACCATCGTCTCCTCGATGCGCACACGCTCGGAAACGTCATCGATGCGCACCACGGCGCCGGCGCCATCACCGGAGTTGAGCGGATAGACCACCACATCGATATAGCGGCTGGTGTCCCCGTCCTGCAGGAGCAGGCGCTCGCTGCGGACCAGTTGGCCTTCCCGGATCGCCCGCCCCACGTCCCCAATCTGCCGCTCCAGAAACGGGAACAGCTCGGCCAGCGGGCGTCCAATGGCCTGCGCGGCGGTCTTTCCCTGCTCGCTGACCGCCGCCTGATTCCAGTGGGTGACGCGCCCCTCCGCATCCACCCCGACCAGGATGGACGGCATGGAGTCGATGATGTCCTGCAGGTAGGCGCGTGCCCCCCTTAACGCCTGTTCGGCGGCCTTTTGCGACGTCAGGTCATGGATGATGCCGATGAAGCCGTGGAATCCCCCGACTTTCACCTCCCCCACCGACAGGTACATGGGGAAGGTGGTGCCGTCCTTGCGCCGGCCTTCCACCTCACGGCCGATGCCGATGATGTGGCGCTCACCGGTCTTGAGATAGTTGGCGATGAACTCGTCGTGCCGGTGGCTGTATTCGGGCGCCGCCAGCAGCTTGACATTGCGGCCCATGACCTCCGCCGCGGAATACCCGAACAGGTGTTCGGCGACCGGGTTGAACAGCTCGATGTCAGCCGCGCACATCGATCCCGATCACCGCATCGGCGACATTGTCCACGATGCCGCGTACCCTCGGGTCGGTGTTCCAGAAACGTACTCGTTGGGCCTGCTCGACTGAAGTGTCCATATTATTATCGTGTCCTCACGTTTAAACGGCCTGCGGCAAAAGGTCGGCTTGTATAGTTGAGTATTATAGTCTGGATAAGATTCGCTGAAATAACGGTGGGGCGGCCATCATCGCGAATCAAACAGCGTCTCCTTCGAGTGGCGTCAGCAATAATTCCCCGGCAGCGATCAGGGTAGTACCGTCACGTCGAAGCACTATACTTAGAAGCGCGGACGTACCTAATGGTATGTCCGCCGCCATGAATCCGGTGCAATGCCGGAGGAGGTGAACAATGGCAAATCTCAAAAGATTGATGGGGCTGTCGGGTGCCGTTGCAGGCTTTGAGTTGACGCCGGTCGGCGAACTCGTCAGCTACAAGGGTGAACTGAGTGAAGACATCGCCGAACTGGTTGCTAGGATGTGTGCCGCCAACTCGCTGATGGGTACCACACAGGCGGAAACCTTCACCCGCATCAGCGGCATGAAGTGGACACCCTTCCATGGATGGGCGGTCGCGGCCGGCGATTATTCGGTCTGCGTGATGGGCGAGATCGGGGTGTTCGTCGAAACCGCCAAGGCGGATTTCAACAACATCTTCAAGATCCTCGGTGAAGAGGCCCATGTCACCCTCAAGGCCGCGTAAGGCACGGCGTTGATCCCGATGTGTCGGCGTACGTACGCCGGCGGGTACAGCCCGGGCGGCAGGACGCCGACACGGGGTTTCAGATCGAATCGGAGTATCAGGAAGCCGCGGTGAGGCGTGGCGCCATTCAGTGGTGTCAGAATTTGGCTGCGCGCATTGCCGTCAGTCATCGTCGCGACGGGGAGTGAGTGATACGAGTTCACCGGCGAGTCCCGTTTCGAGGTGAAACTCAATCGGCCGGCAGCAGACCGGACAATCCTCGATGTAATTCTGCTCGCCGCCGCTCAAGTCGACATGGGTTTCAAAACACTCCCCGCAATAGGGGCATACGATCTCAGCCGATTCGAGCATCCCGTGGTTCCTCCGCTATCCAGTATTGCAGCAACTCATCCAGGTAGCGCTGGCCCCGTGGCGTGGCGCGGATGACATCCTGGTCTCATCTCGAGCAGGCCGCGTTCGATTGACGCGCCGAGCGCTTCAGCGGCGGCGCTGAAGGGCAGTCCGGTCGCCTCGCGAAAGCCGGCAACCGTGAAACCGGCGTCGAGTCGCAGGGCATTCATGGCGAATTCCAGCACCACATCCCGCGCTGACAACGGCGTCTCGGCGCCGAGGCGTTCCCGGTTCCGGGCGCTTTCCATATAGCGGGCCGGATGCCGGGTCTTCGCGAGACGCGTCACCGTCTGCCGTGCGGTATCGGTCAGCTTGCCGTGCGCGCCGGCGCCGATGCCGAGGTAATCGCCGAAACGCCAGTAATTCAGGTTGTGCCGGCACTCCCGGCCTGCGCGGGCATAGGCGGAAACTTCATAGCGGCGGTAGCCGCCTGCCTTAAGCAGGGCGAGACCCTCCTGCTGCATGCGCCACAAGGTCTCATCGCCGGGGCGCGACGGCGGATGGCGATGAAACCAGGTATTGGGCTCGATGGTGAGTTCATACCAGGAAACATGCGCCGGCTGCAGTTCGATGGCGATGCGCAAGTCAGCCAGCGCCGCCTCGATGTCCTGTCCCGGCAGGCCGAACATCAGGTCGAGGTTGATGTTGTCGAAGCCGGCGGCCTGCGCGGCGCGCACGGCCGCGAGCGCCTGCCGGTCGTCGTGGATGCGCCCGATGTTTTCGAGCAGCCCGGGCTGAAAACTCTGGATGCCGAGCGAGAGGCGGTTGACGCCGGCCTCGCGAAACCCCCGGAACCGCGCCTGGTCCACGGTACCGGGGTTGGCTTCCAGCGTGATCTCGGCGCCGGGCTTGAGCGGCACGCGCGCACGTACCGCGCCGAGCAGATGATCGATCCACTCGGGTGAAAACAAGCTGGGTGTCCCGCCGCCGATGAAGATGGCCTCGACGGTGCGTCCCCACACCAACGGCAGGTCCCGCTCGAGATCGAAGATCAACGCCTCGACGTACGCCTGCTCCGGAACCGCCGCGCGTACTTCATGCGAGTTGAAGTCGCAATAGGGGCATTTGCGCACGCACCACGGCAGGTGAATGTACAGGGTGAGCGGCGGCGGGGCGGTGAACTCGAACATTATTTCAGTGTGAAAAGTCAAAAGTTAGAAGTGAGAAGTAATGAAGTTGAGAAGTGAAGGGTGGCATGTGAATTCTCGGGTTGTCGATGATGACCGCTGAAATCAAGAATCCTGCGTTTACATCAATCAAGGATAGCCAGCAGGCGTGAATTACCATCCTTCCCTGACATGATGTTTTTCACCTCTCACTTTATTACTTCTTACTTTATTTACTTCTTACTTCTCAGGGCATCAAGCAGTTTCCGCAGGGCCTGGCCGCGGTGGCTGAGGGCATTCTTGACCTCGGGCGGGAGTTCGGCCGAGGAACAATCGTGCGTGGGCACATGGAACACGGGGTCGTAGCCGAAGCCGTTCTCGCCCCGGGGCGCGAACAGGATGCGGCCTTCCCAGGTTCCCTGGCAGATCAGGGGCGTGGGATCGTGCGCGTGCCGCAGGCAGACCATCAGGCACTGGAAGCGGGCGGTGCGCCGCGCCTCCGTCACCCCGGCCAGGTCGGCAAGCAGTTTCTCCAGATTGGCCCGGTCGCTCGCGCCGGCGCCGGCGTAACGCGCCGAATAAATCCCCGGCGCGCCGTTCAGGGCATCCACCTCGATGCCGGAATCGTCCGCGATGGCGGGCAGACCGGTGTGCAGCGCGGCGTTGCGGGCCTTGAGGATGGCGTTCTCGACGAACGTCAGGCCGGTTTCCTCGGCTTCGACTACGCCGTATTCGCTTTGCGGCACGACATTCAGGTCAATCTCGGCGAGCAACTGATTGATCTCGCGCACCTTGCCCGGGTTGCCGCTCGCGAGCACGAGCTGCTTCACCGGGTTAGCGCTCCAGCGCCTGGCGCTGCTCGGTGAGCAGTTGCTCGATGCCCTTGCGGGCCAGCGCCAGCATGGCATCGAGTTCCGCATGGTTGAAGGGATGTCCTTCGGCCGTGCCCTGCACCTCGATGAACTGGCCGGCGTCGTTCATGACGACATTCATGTCGGTTTCGGCGCCGCAATCCTCGGGGTAATCGAGATCGAGCACCGGCGTGCCCTGGTAAATGCCGACCGAGACGGAGGCGACCCGGCCGATGAGCGGGTTCCTGCTCAGGACCTTGTGGTCCAGCAGCGACTGGACGGCGTCGACCAGCGCCACGTAGCCGCCGGTGATGCTGGCCGTGCGGGTGCCCCCGTCGGCCTGTATGACATCGCAGTCGATGGTGATGGAACGCTCGCCCAGGGCCTTCATGTCCACGACCGCGCGCAACGAGCGTCCGATCAGGCGCTGGATCTCCTGGGTGCGCCCGCCCTGCCGGCCGTGGGCCGCTTCGCGGTTCATGCGGCTGCTGGTGGAACGCGGCAGCATGCCGTATTCCGCCGTGACCCAGCCTTCCCCCTTGCCCCTGAGAAAGGGCGGCAGGCGCTCCTCGACGGAGGCATTGCACAACACCCGGGTATCGCCGAATTCCACCAGCACGGAGCCTTCGGCATGTTTGGTGTAGTTGCGGGTGATGCGTACATGGCGTAATTCATCGGGGGCGCGTTGACTGGGTCGCATGGCAATTCCTGGCTGATGGGTCGGGTGAGCCGGGCATTATACCCCGTGCCGCGTGACGGGTCAGGATGCTAATTAAGCCCAGACGCCGGACAATTGCACGGCAACGTCACGGAAGGGATCGAATTGTCCGGTTTCAATCCGTGAATGTCGCGTGAGCTTTCGCGACAGTTATTTATTAATAATCAATTCTCAGCTTCGCATTCTTCGCGTCTCTGCGGTGAGAAAGTGTTTGCCGACGGACACCGTTAGAGCCAGAGCATGCGGCCGCATTCGAACGGATGGCTCAGCAGTTCATGGCTCGGGTAGACCCTGACCTTGAACTGATGCAGTCCGCCTACCCGGCAGGACTGGTCGCTGTCGAAGAGATCGCAGTGGTACAGGGTCTCACCCTCCGGGTTCTGTCCGACCAGCGTGAACGGTATGCGATTCGTCGCGATGAATTCCCCGGCCACGGATTCGTCGCCCAGTACGCACTCCACGACGATGTCACCGGCGTCGAGCCCATTCAAGTGGACCGCGACCTCCAGTGATACGGACTCGCCGGCCTGGACCGAGGTGGCCAGCGGCGCCGGCAGGCGGGCGCGAACACTGGGCCAGGTCTCCCTGATCTTCTTTTTCCAGCGGGCCAGTTCCCGGGCGCCCGCGTATTGCTGCTCGGCCAGCCGGCGTCCCTGCCGCGCCGCCGGCGCGTAGGAATCGTTCAGGTAGTCGAGCGCCATGCGGATGGTGTTGAACTGCGGCAGGATGGATTTCATGGAGGCCTTCGCCTTCTTCGTCCAGACTTCCGGCTCCCCGTCGCTGTTGCGCGCGTAATAGGCCGGGATCACCTGGAATTCGATGATGTTCATCAACTCCTCGGATTCCAGTCGGTTGCGGGTTTCCGAGTCGAAACCGGGATGCGGCGTTATCGCCCAGCCATTCTCGCCGTTATAGCCCTCCGCCCACCAGCCATCCAGTACGCTGAGGTTGATCGCGCCGTTGATGGCGGCTTTCATGCCCGAGGTGCCGCAGGCCTCCAGGGGGTATTCCGGGGTATTGAGCCAGACATCGACGCCGGGCAGAAGCTCGCGCGTCATGGACAGGTTGTAATTCTCGAGCAGGATGATCTTGCCCTGGAATTCGGGCCGCAGGCTGATCCTGAAAATATCTCTGAGCAAGGCCTGCCCGGGAACGTCGTTGGGGTGGGCCTTGCCGGCGAACACCAGGATCACGGGACGCTCCGGGTCGTTGACCAGCCGGGCGAGGCGGTCGAGATCCTTGAAGATCATGCCGGCGCGCTTGTAGGTGGCGAAACGGCGGGCGAAGCCGATCAGCAGGGTGTTGAGGTGGCGCGGCGTGAGATGGGCGACGAGTCGTTGCGCCAGGGACTTCGTCTGCGCGCAGCGCTCGTACTGCATGGTCGCGCGGTTGCGGATGTCCTCGATGGCTGCCGCCTTGAGCAGTTGCCGGACGCTCATGAAGACATGGTCGGGTATGCTCTCGATAAACTCATCCCAGAACTTCTTGTCGGTGAGCTTGGCGCGCCAGCCACCCCCCATGTACATCTCGAACAGGGCCACCCAGGAGCGCGCCAGGTAGGTGTCGACGTCCGCCCCGTTGGTGATGTAGCCGATCGGGTTTTCCGAAGTCTGGATGTCGGGCCAGAGGTAGGATTCCATTTCCGCCGCCACGCCGCCGTGGATGCGGCTGACGCCGTTGCGGAAGCGCGAGCCGCGCAACGCCAGCGTGGTGGTGGAGAAGCCGTGCGGGTTGCGCGGATTGGCGCCGAGATCCATGAACTGCTGCCGGCTCAGGCCGAGATCCTTGATGCAGGCGTCGAAATAGCGGGACATGGAATCGTAATCGAAGACATCGTGGCCGGCCGGCACCGGGGTGTGGGTGGTAAACGCCGTATTGGCGGCGACCAGTTCGAGCGCGCTGTCGAAGTCCATGCCGTCACGCACCTTCTCCTTGCAGCGTTCCAGGATGAGGAAGGCGGCATGTCCTTCGTTGATGTGCCAGACGGTCGGGCGCAGTCCCAGCGCCCGCAAGGCGCGGGTGCCGCCGATACCGAGGATGATTTCCTGCTGGATGCGCATGTTCAGGTCGCCGCCGTAGAGCTGAGCGGTCAACTCGCGGTCATCCGGGCTGTTGGCGGGCACGTCGCTGTCGAGTAGAAACAGCCGGATATGGCCGGCGCGTACCTGCCAGACCTTCAGTTCCACGACCCGGCCCGGGAAATCCAGACGCACGAAGACCTCGTTGCCGGCGCCGTCCAGGGCCGGGTTGACCGGCAGGTCGCGGGGATCGGTGTACGGGAAGTTGGCTATCTGCGCGCCTTCGCAATCGATGCGCTGGGTGAAATAGCCCTGGCGGTAGAGGATCCCGATGCCCACGAAGGGCACCCACAGATTGCTCATGGCCTTGCAGTAGTCGGCGGCGAGTATGCCGAGCCCGCCGGCGTAGATCGGCATGCTCTCGTGGAAGCCGTATTCCGCCGAGAAGTACGCCACCAGATCCTTGTCCCGGTCCAGGTAATTGCCGATGCGGATAATGGGTTGCTGTTCCTTGTAGGTATCGTAGGCCGTGAGAACGTGGCGATACTCGGTCAGCAGGATCGGGTCTTCGGCCGCCGCGTCGATCTTGCTCTGGCGAACCCGGCGCAGGAACACCTTGGGGTTGTGCGAACAGGCGTTCCAGCAGTCCTTGTCCAGGTGCCAGAACAGGCCGCGGACCGTGCGGTTCCAACTGAAGTAGAGGTCGTTTGCCAGTTCCTCAAGCCGCGCGAAGCGCTTGGGCAGCACCGGTCGGATTTCGACGCTGAATTTTGATCCGGGATCCTGGCTTTTTTTCGAGCTAGCTGTCATCCATCGGGAATTCTCTCTTTCGTTGTGTTTGTGATTAATGGCGCGCCTGCCGGGTTACGCCGTGGCCTTGGGGGCATGGCCGGTTGTTATCACTGGACTGATCCGCTGTTATACCGGTTTGGTTCGTCGCCGGAAAGGAAGTTTCGCCCCTGTTCGGCTTCCATGTCCAGCACCACCTGGGTCATTTTAAGAACACTGTCCGGGTTCAGCGAGATGGAGTCAATGCCCTGCGAGACCAGCCAGCGGGTGATTTCGGGAAAATCGGAGGGCGCCTGCCCGCAAATGCCGATGTGCTTGCCGGCGGCATGACAGGCCTGAATCGCCATTTCCATCAGCGCCGTGACGGCCGCGTCGCGCTCGTCGAAACCGGTCAGCAGTCCGGAATCGCGGTCCACGCCGAGGGTCAACTGGGTCAGATCATTGGAGCCGATGGAGTAGCCGTCGCAGAGTTCGAGAAACTGCCGCGCGCGCACCGCGTTGGCGGGGATCTCGCACATCAGCTTGATCTTCAGGCCGTTCTCGCCCCGTCGCAGGCCCTGAGCGGCCATCAGATCGAGCACCTTGCGCACCTCCTCCACGGTGCGGGCGAAGGGGATCATCAGCTCCAGGTTGTCCAGGCCCATCTCCTCGCGGACCTTCTTCATCGCGGCGCATTCGAGGGCGAAACAGTCGGCGAACTCCTTCGAGTGGTAACGGGAGGCGCCGCGCAGACCGATCATGGGGTTCTCCTCGCGGGGCTCGAAGTCCGCACCGCCCAGCAGCGCCGCGTATTCATTGGACTTGAAGTCGCTCAGGCGGGCGATCACCGGTTTGGGGTAAAACGCCGCCGCGATGGTCCCGACGCCTTCGGCCAGCCGGTCGATGTAGTAGCGCTCGGGGCTGGCGTAGCCGGCCATGCGCGGAGCGATCCGCCGCCTGAGTTCCGGGGCCAGGCGTTCATAGTCGAGCAGGGCGCGCGGATGGATGCCGATGCTGTTGCTGATGATGAATTCCAGGCGCGCCAGGCCGACGCCGTCGTTGGGGTAGGCCGCGAATTCCAGGGCCTGGTCCGGGTTGCCGACGATCAGCATGAGCTTCGTTGCCGGGCGGCGCAGCCCGCCGAGATCGATGCGTTCGCTGGTGTAGGCAAGCCTGCCTTCATAGACATAGCCGACCTCGCCTTCGACGCAGGACACCGTGATCTCCCCGCCGTCGTGGATGTCGTGGGTGGCGCTGCCGGCGCCGACCACGGCGGGTATGCCCAGTTCACGCGCCACGATGGCGGCGTGGCAGACGCGCCCGCCGCGGTTGGTCACGATGGCGCTGGCGATTTTCATGACCGGCTCCCAGTCGGGGTCGGTGATATCCGTCACCAGCACCTCGCCCGGGCGCAGCTCATGCATGTGCGCGGCCTCGAGGATGATCCGCGCCCGCCCCGCGCCGACCTTGGCGCCGACGCTCCTGCCGCGGGCGAGCACCTTGCCGCGCTCTTTCAGGGTGAAGATTTCCTGAAAGGCATCGCCGCGCAGGGAATGCACGGTTTCCGGCCGGGCCTGGACGATGAACAGTTCGCCGCTGACGCCGTCCCTGGCCCATTCGATGTCCATGGGACGCGGCTGGCCGGCGTGGCGCGAGTAATGGCGTTCGATGGCGACGGCGTAGCGGGCGAGTTGCAGCACCTCCTCATCCGTGATGGAGAAGCGCTGACGCTCATGCTTCTTGACCGGCACGTTGCGGGTGGCCTCCGCCGTCACCGGGTCCCGGGTGTAGACCATCTTGATGGCCTTCTCACCGAGGTGGCGCCGGATGATCGGGCGGTGGCCGGTGGCGAGCGTCGGCTTGAACACCAGGAACTCATCCGGGTTGACCGCGCCCTGCACCACGTTTTCACCCAGGCCGTAAGCGGCGGTGATCATCACCACGTCGCGAAATCCGCTTTCCGTGTCCAGGGTGAACATGACGCCGGCTGCGCCGAGATCGGAGCGCACCATCTTCTGGACGCCGATCGACAGGGCGATGCCCATGTGGTCGAAGCCCTTGTCGACCCGGTAGTGGATCGCGCGGCCGGTGTAGAGCGAGGCGAGCACCCGCTTGCAGGTGCGCAGCAGGTGCTCGATGCCGCGAATGTTGAGATAGGTTTCCTGCTGCCCGGCGAACGAGGCGTCGGGGAGATCCTCCGCGGTGGCGGAGCTGCGCACGGCCATATCCGGTTCCGGCCCGTATTCCCGCGCCATTTCGTCGTAGGCGGCGCCGATCTCATCGGCCAGTTGCGGGGGCAGCTCGCCGTCGATGATCCAGCCGCGGATCCGCGCCCCGGTCGCGGCCAGCGCATCGACATCGCCGGCATCGAGGCTGTCCAGCGCCAAGCGGATACGCTCGGCGCAGGCCGTTATGCGCCAGATAGTCGCGAAACGCCTGGGCCGTGGTGGCGAAGCCGTTGGGCACCCGCACGCCTTCCTGCGACAGGCTGCGGTACATTTCGCCGAGCGAGGCATTTTTGCCTCCGACCAGCGGGACGTCGTCGATGCCCAGTTCGCGGAAGCGGCGAATATAGCGGTAGCCGGTCATCGCAGTCCCCCTGCCTGATCAATACGGTTTCGTGCCGGGGAAGCCGCGGTCGCGACCGCGGTCTGTCCCCCTGCCTTATTATAGTGATTGATTGGCCGAGGCACGGCCGCCGGGCACAAGCAAGCTCGTTCCCGCAACACCTGCTGTTAACGGGATACTGCTAGAATGTGCTTAGCTAAACAGAATCCGCGCAGGCAATACACCCGGTTTACCTTCGAAAATGAGCGGAACCTTAGTGTTGGTGTTCCGTTTTCCCCGGCATTCCTGGCGTCTTTGCGGTAAAAAATCGCATCAGGCATTTCCATGAGACGACAGAGCGAGGCGCACTGGTTTCCCTACACGCCCGAACAGATGTTCGACCTGGCGGCCGACATCGAGCGCTACCCCGAATTCCTGCCGCATTGGCCGCGCGCGACTATCCAGTCACGGGAACAGGATGTGCTGCACGTGCTTCAGGAAATCGACCTCGGCCTGCGGCGCTTCCGGTTTGAATCGCACGCCGTGCTGCAGCGCCCCTCGCGCCTGCACATCGACTCCACTTCGGGGCCGTTTCGCCGCCTGGCGATCGACTGGCGCTTTTCGCCGGCTGAACGGTGCGGCTGCAAGACTTCCCTGACGGTCGAGATCGAGATGCGCTCGCGCCTCCTGGAGGCCGTGGCGGGCGGACTCATGCAGTTGCTGACGCAGGACATACTCGCGCGGTTTCGCGACCGCGCCGCCGTGCTCTATGGAGCCGAATAAAATCGGGGAGAGACCAGAATGGCGCTTACTTATAGGATTGCTGCATAGTTGCCCTTCGCTGGTCGTCCGTGTAGGACAGGACCTGGCCGATTCCCGCCTTCGGCACTCGCACACCTCTGTCGTTGTCTGCCAGGTCTGGGTTATTACAGATCAGGCGCCCAGCCCCATGTTGATGTAGCCGGTCGGGCAGACTTCCGCGCAGATGTGGCAGCCGATGCAGCGGTCGTAGTCGGTGTACACGTAGCGGCCCATGGTGGACTGGTCCTTGGGGGTGCGCTTCACGGCATCCTGCGGACAGTAGATCACGCAATTGTCGCACTCGAAGCACATGCCGCAACTCATGCAGCGCCCGGCCTCGGCCCGCGCCTCCTCTTCCGCCAGACCGTCGAAGCGTTCCTCGAAATGCCCGAGCACCTCGTCGGCGCCGACGCCGGTTTCCCTGCGCAGGTGTCGCGGTGAGAACGGGAAGTGCCCGAGGTAGAGCAGCTCGTGGGAGATGATCTCCTGCTGGGAGCGGTCCTCGTAGTTGTGCACGGCGAACCCGGCGGTATCGGTGCCCCATTCCGGGCCGTGGCCGTATTCCTCTGGCGCGAGTTCGGTCTCGCGCAGCTTGTCCAGCAGCTTGAAGTGATGCACATCCACCTTGGGGCGCCGGTCGATCTCCTGGCGGTTCAAGTAGCGGTCGATGCTGTCGGCGGCGATGGCGGCCTGGCCGATGGCCGTGGTGAGCAGGTGCGGGCGGACGATATCGCCGCAGGCGAAATAGCCGGGCTTGCCCGGCACCTGGTAATAGGTGTCGCAGCCGATCAGGCCGTGGCCGTTGTCGAAGGACTCCAGCCCCTCGAGGTCGCCCGACTGGCCGACGGCCGGGACCACCAGGTCGCATTCGATGTCGAATTCCGAACCCTCCCGCCGTGTCATTTTGCCATCGGTCCAGTCGACCTCGATGACCCGCAGGGCCCGGGCGCGCCCGTCCTCCCCGAGGATCAGTTCGACCGGCACCAGACTGCCGCGGATCTTCACCCCTTCCTTCTCCGCGGTTTCCACCTCGTGCTGCGCCGCCGGCATGTTCGCGATGGGGCGGCGGTAGATGAGCAGGACTTCGGAACCCTCGCGATGCGCCGCGGTGGCGACGTCGTGCGCCGTCAGGTTGCGAATGATGGCTTCCGGGCGGTCGTTTTCGCGGGCGTTCTTGATATGCCCCAGCCGGCGCGCCACCGAGATGACGTCCATCGCGGTATCGCCGCCGCCGATCACCACGACCTTCTCCGCCGTGAATTGCATGCGCCCTTCGTTGAAGGCGGCGAGGAAGGCGACGCCGCTCACGCAGTTGGGGGCATCGCCCCCGGGTACGTCCAGCGTGCGGCCATGCTGCGCGCCGATCGCCAGCAGGATGGCGTCGTAATCCCGTTCCAGTTGTTCGAAACCGATGTCCCGGCCGGCCCGCGTGTTGTGCCGGACCTCGACGCCCAGATCGAGGATGCGCCGGATCTCGCCGTCCATGACGTCGCGCGGCATGCGATAGCCCGGTATGCCGTAGCGCGACATGCCGCCCAGCTCGGCCCGTTCGTCGAACACCGTGACGCCGTGCCCCAGCCGCCGGAGCTGATAGGCCGCGGCCAGGCCGGCCACGCCGCCGCCGACGATGGCGACCTTCTTGCCGGTCTCCCGCTCAGGCTTGTGGAAGGCAAAGCCCTGCGCCAGGGCATGGTCGCCGATGAACTGCTCGACCGCATTGATACCGACGAAGTCCTCCACCTCGTTGCGATTGCAGCCTTCCTGGCAGGGGGCCGGACAAACCCGGCCCATGATGGCGGGGAAGGGATTGGCGTCGGTGGAGCGGCGGAAGGCGTATTCCTGCCAGCTCACGCCGGCGGGCGGTTTCTCGATGCCGCGCACGATCTGCAGCCAGCCGCGGATATCCTCGCCTGAGGGGCAACTACCCTGGCAGGGCGGCGTGCGGTGCACATAGGTCGGGCATTTGTAGGTCCGGTCTTCATTGAAGATCTCTTCAACCCAGTGCTGGTGCTTGTGCTCACCGTCCTGGTAGCGGCGGAAAGTCAGTTTGTCGTCCATCGGCAGGCAGGGCTCCCGGCAGGATTCAGGATTATTGTTGAGCGGGCATATTACTTTATATTGGTGTTGCCTGCCTAGCCGAGGGCCGGCGCGGCGGTGTGCCGGTTCACGAGTCCGGGGCGGGATGAGGCCTTTTCAACCGGGTGTCATCGTTTCATGGTAGCCTTTTCCCGGCAATTCTGTTAAATAAATGACGCAGCCGGCCTGCTGCGTAAAACAGGCAGCAACGGCGCGGCATGGCACCACGGGTGTGGCAATGGTTGAGTTGAATCATCAAGTCTTGCGAACGGATGTCTCGGGTATGCCGCTGGAATGGGTCGGCTACCAGGACGCTGTGCGCTTGTATCACCTGGAGCAGGTGGCCTATACCTGCGGTACGCTCTTGTACCGCGTCCATGGCGGGGTCAACGCCCGCACCGGCCGGCGCAGCATCATCGAAGTTAATTCCATCATCGCGACCTATGGCAGGAACCACGCCGTGAGCCGGCTGCGCGACTGCTACGTCCCGCCGCTCAACAACCCGGCGCTGTTCCGGCGCGATTCCCACCTGTGCCTGTATTGCGGCGAGACCTTCCGGGCGAAGGACCTGTCACGCGACCATGTCACACCGATCACCCAGGGCGGCATGGATACCTGGAACAACGTCGTTACGGCCTGCCGGCGCTGCAACAACCACAAGGCCGGCCGCACGCCGGAACAGGCGGCGCTGCAGTTGCTGGCCGTACCGTTCACCCCGACCCATGCGGAGTACATCTATCTGCAGGGGCGGCGCGTGCTGGCCGACCAGATGGAATTCCTGCGCGCTCATTTTCCGCGCACCAGCCCGCTGCACGAGCGCCTGAGCCCGAGTCCGCGCTAGCGAGCGTAATTCTTATAGTTGGTGTTCATCCATAAACACCGATTTCACCACAGAGACGCAAAGGACGCAGAGAAATTCTTTAGCGAAAACAATTAAACACTTTGTGTTCTTTGCGTCTCTGCGGTGAGTTTATTTCTTTGTGGGTACCATAGTCTCTTATGACTTTACTGTTGACAGAAATGGCGAAGAGTTTGTTGCTTTGCAGTGGCCAAAGCGGGAACGATACTGAATTCCGTGAGCGAGCAGGCGGCGGCGATGGCGGCGCGCCCCAAGCGCGTGAGGTAGTAACGATAAGTTCCGGTGACCCGTTTGATCACGCCGAGGGCAAGCAGCCGTTTCAGCTCTCGCGAGAGCGCAGCCGCCGAGGCGTGGGGCAGCAAAGCCATCAGATCGGCGCGCCGCAGACCGTGGATATTGAACTGCGGACGTTGCAGTGCCCGCAGCAGTTGCTGCTCGGTGCGCTTGAAGAAGTTCAGGCCCTTGATCGGCCGGTCGCTCTCGCACCGCTCGTCGGTCAGGCGCGAGAGCGCGCGCTGTCCGGCGCTGTGATCGTCCAGCGCGGACAGATACTCCAGGTAGCGGCGATTGCATCCCAGGAGGATCTGGCGCAGATCGATCAGGCTGTAGATGGATTTCTTCAGCGGCGCCAGTTGCCGCGTGCTGGGTCTATCTCGATGTTCCACCTTGCGGTGGTGCTTGAAGAAGGAGACGTCGTTGACGGTGGTTTCGATGCGCAGCACACGGGCGTATTTGTCGTACATCTTCACCTGAACCTTGCCCAGGCGATGTTTGATGCAGGTCCCTTCGATGCGGGTGGCAAAGCGGTTGCCGATCTCCTGCGCCAGCGGCGGGGTGATCTTCTTGCCGAGAAAGGTGGCAATCTGTTCGGCCTTCACCCCCAGCACCGCCTGGCGGGAGAGCTGTTCATACAGGGGCGCCAGCATCTCTTGGGAGCGGAACACCAGATCGGTAGCGTACTCCACCTGCAGCAGGCTCCAGTGATAGCCTTGCCCGAAGCTCTCGTGCACCGGGCAGCACTGGCGCGCGTAACGATCCAGGATGCGGTGCAGTTGCTCGGGCTTGAAGCGCATCGGCCAACTGTTGCGCGCGCGCGAAGTCATCCAGGCGCACAAAGGCATTGTCCACCTGGGTAAAGCCGATGCGCCGGGTTTTAAGCTTCTGCGCCAGCCAACCATGGCCGTTGCAATAGAACTGCAATTTGAACGGGCACCAAGTCGGCACCCGCAGGTAACACAGGCCGACGAGCGGGTCGATGAAGTAAAAATAGTAGTGCAGGCATTTGCCCGTATCGGGCTTGAGGTAGGTCTTGCCGCTCGCCTTGTCATGCCAGGGCTTGTAGCTTTGACAGGCTTCCATCGCCGAAATGATGTGCACCAGACCCGGATGATCGCCGCGCCGCTCAAGCACCTTGGCGACCACATCTTCCTTGCGGATGTGGGCTTTGGCGATATGCTCGATCTCGATCCCCGCCGACTGCGCCAGCTCCTGCGCGCGCTCGCGGAGCGCCTCGCGCAAGGGCTCGGCAAACCGGGGATAGTCGAAAATCCGAATGCCCCTCGCGTACAAAAACGCCGTCATGCCCTGCGCATAGCAGGCCCCCGGCAACGTGCCCGTCATCACGATGCGGTCGTAACAGGAGAGCACCCCATGCAACCGATCTGCGTACCGTTCCACCAACGCCTGTGTCATCGTCGCCACCACCGCTTAGCCCGTGCGTACAATACCTCTTCCTGTTTGGTTCCGGCTATGCCGGCTTAGGGATAACCGGGTTCCAGACAAGGGATGGCACGCATGTCATTGTGGGAAGCGATTGGTGCCGAGCTTGCGGCGGTTACCGGGAAAAAAGCCACCGTCGTGCACCAGGGTTCGGTGGGCGGGGGCTGCATCAATCAGGCCGTGCGCCTGCAGTATGGCGGACAGACCTATTTCGTCAAGCTCAACGGCGCCGCACAGGTGGGAATGTTCGAGGCCGAAGCGCGCGGTTTGCGGGAGCTGCGGGACAGCCATACCTTGCGCGTGCCCGAACCGCTGTGCTGGGGCGTCGACGGGCAGACGTCCTGGCTGGTGCTGGAACACCTCGCGCTCGGCGGCAGCGGCGACCCGGCGGTTCTCGGTCGGGCTCTGGCGCGCCTGCATCGGGTCACGCAACCCCAGTTCGGCTGGGTGCGGGACAACACCATCGGCTCCACGCCGCAGATCAACACCCCGAACCCGGACTGGATCGCCTTCTGGCGCGAACATCGCCTGCGCTTTCAGCTCGACCTCGCCGAACGCCATGGCCACGGCGGGCGCCTGCGCGCGCGCGGCGAGCGGCTGCTCGCCGAGTTACCGCAACTCTTCGCGGACTATCAATCCGGCCGCCTCCCTGCTGCACGGCGATCTCTGGTCCGGCAATTACGCGTATACGCGCGACGGCGAGCCGGTGATTTTCGACCCTGCCGTCTACTACGGCGACCGCGAGGCGGACCTCGCCATGACGGAACTGTTCGGCGGCTTCGGCCGGACATTCTACGCCGCCTACCGCGATACCTATCCGCTCGACGCCGGCTACGCGGTGCGCAAGACGCTCTATAACCTCTACCACGTCCTGAACCACCTCAATCTCTTCGGCGGCGGCTATCTTTCCCAGGCGCAGGGGATGATCGACAGACTGCTGTCCGAGTTGGGCTAGTGCGTGGGGCGCTGACGATGGCCAGAACCGCGCTTGCCGGCAAAGACCGTCCAACCACTTCCGACACAGGCCCCTACGCCGACCCATCGCCTTGACCCCGTGTCGGTGGCGGGGTAGGTTGAGGCCGTGAAAAAGGGTTTATCAATGACTACGTTAACAAAGCCTCCTGCCGGGTAACTCCTTCCGTGACGCGCTGTGAATACGTCCACTGTACGCTCGCCGGCCGCCTCCCTGCGGCCGACGGTCACTACAGGACTTACCCGGCATGAGGCGTCTGCGCCGATGAGGCAAAGCTAGAGTTTGCCTTGGTAACTTCTCATCCTGCTGAAGAACAACAAGCAACTTTCTATGGCATTACACCCTGAATTCCCGAAATCGCCCTACGCCGAGCTGCTGCCGGAGCAGCGCTGGTTTCCGGCCGCGGAAGAGCTGCGCGCCACCGCCTATGAAAAGTTGCTGCCGCCGCTGGTGGCCAAGATCCGCGACGAGGTCTCGGCGTGGCGGGGCGCGGGCTATGCGGGCGCTTCGGATACCTCGCGCGCGCTGTTGAACTGGTGGTTTGGTACCGAACATCTGACCGAACAGGCCGACGGCACGCTGTCGCCGTTCCATTATTATTTCGCGCAGCGCGAAGCGGTGGAGACAGTGATCTGGCTGCACGATGTGCGCCAGGTGCGTGACAAGTACGACCTGCTGCGTTTCGATGCCTCGGGCGCGGTTTCCCAGAACATGTTCGACGAGAACTGGCCGCGCTACGTCGTGAAGATGGCGACCGGCGCGGGCAAGACCAAGGTGCTGTCGCTGCTCATCGCCTGGTGTTATTTCCACAAACTCTACGAAGCCGGTTCGACGCTGGCGCGCAACTTTCTCCTGATCGCGCCCAACATCATCGTCCTCGACCGGCTGCGCGCCGACTTCGACGGGCTGCGCATCTTTTTCAACGATCCGATCTTGCCGGATAACGGTTATCAAGGTCGCAACTGGCGCGACGATTTTCAGCTCACGTTGCACATCCAGGACGACGTGCGTGTGGTGCGCGAAACCGGCAATCTGTTTCTCACCAACATCCACCGTGTCTACCTCGGCGACGTGCGCGAGCCGTCACTGGAAGACGACGACCTGCGCGATTACTTCCTCGCATCCTTCGGACCCAGGCCCGTGGGGAAGACCACCGACAGCAAGACCGATCTCGGCGAAATCGTGCGCGAGATCGACGAACTGGCCGTGTTCAACGACGAGGCGCACCACATCCATGATCCGAAGATGGCCTGGTTCAAGAGCATCCAGGACATCCACCACAAGCTGCTGCAGAAGGATGACCGCCTGGCCCTGCAGGTGGATGTGACCGCCACGCCCCGGCACAACAACGGCGCGATCTTCGTGCAGACCGTCTCGGATTATCCGCTGGTCGAGGCGATCCACCAGAACGTCGTCAAGCAGCCGGTGCTGCCGGACGCCGCCAGCCGCGCGCGGCTGCAGGAACACAAGAGCGCGATCTTCACCGAGCACTACCAGGATTACCTGCAACTCGGCATCGAGGAATGGCGCAAGAGTTACGCCGAACACGAAGCCCTGGGCAAGAAGGCCGTGCTGTTCGTCATGGTCGACGACACCCGGAACTGCGACGAGGTCGGCGCCTGGCTGGAAACGGCCTGTCCCGAGCTGCAGGGCGCGGTGCTCGTCATCCACACCAAGAACAACGGTGAAATCTCCGAAGCCGCCTCCTCCAAGAACAAGGAAGAACTGGAGCGGCTGCGCAAACAGTCCAATGCGATCGACACCTGGGAGAGTCCGTACAAGGCCATCGTCTCCGTGCTGATGCTCAAGGAGGGCTGGGATGTGCGCAACGTCACCACCATCGTCGGTCTGCGCGCCTACGCGGCCAAGAGCAACATCCTGCCGGAGCAGACCCTGGGCCGCGGCCTGCGCCGCATGTATTTCGGCGCGGATGTCCCCGAAACCGTCTCGGTGATGGGCACACCGGCGTTCATGGAATTCGTCGAGTCCATCCAGAGCGAAGGCGTCACCTTCGAGCGGGTGCCGATGGGGGCGGGCGCCGGCCGCAAGGAGTCGCTCGTCGTCGAAGTGGACACGCAGAACACCGGCAAGAACCTCGATGATCTGGATATCCAACTGCCGAGGCTCACGCCGGCGCTTCAATCGCGAGTACAAGGACCTCGAAAGCCTCGATCCGGCGACGCTCGGCAACACCCGGCTTCCGCTCAAGCCGTTCACGCCGGAGGAAACCCGTGAGATCGTTTTCAAGACCATGCTCGACGCCGAGGTGCATCACACCATTCAACTCGACGGTACCGGTCCTGCGGACTATCGCTCAGTGGTCGCTTTTTTTGCACGGCAACTATTGAAGGAACTGCGCCTGGTCGGCGGTTACGACGTGCTCTATCCCAAGGTCCGGGATTTCATGGCGCGGCATCTGTTCGCCGGCGCGCCGGTGGACCTCGAAGACCCGGTGGTGCTGCGCAATCTCTCCGAGCCTGAGGCGGGCAAGGTTTTATTCGACGCGTTCAAAACCGCCATCAATGCGCTCACCGTCCAGGACAAGGGCTCGGTGCGCATCGAAGACCGCATCCGCCTGCGCGACACCCGGCCGTTCCGCACCGAGAACCGGCCCTACCTCGCGCCGCGCAAATCGCTGTTCAACCGGATCGTCGGCGAGCCGCATGCCGGCGGCTTCGAGCTGGCCTTCGCCGGCTTCCTCGACGACGCCCCGGACGTCGCGGCGTTCGCCAAGAACTACCTCGCCGTCGGTTTCAAGATCGACTACGTCAGGGCCGACGGTGACCTCTCAAATTACGTTCCCGATTTTCTGGTGAAGACCACCGACGGCACGGTCTGGATCGTCGAGACCAAGGGCCGTGAGGAACTCGACCTGCCGCGGAAGATGAGCCGCCTGCGCCAGTGGTGCGAAGACGCCACCGCCGCGAGCCGCGCCGAGGGTGGGACGACGTATCGGTTTGTGTACGTGGATCAGCAGGGTTATGAGCGCAATCCGCCGGCGGACTTCGCCGGGCTGGCGACGGCCTTCAGGGACTTCCAGGGCTGACATAATGGTATCTATTTGCTACCATATCGCTACCTTCCATATCCATATTGAGGTGAGCCATGAGCACTCTTGTTGTAAAAAATATTCCGGATCATTTACATGAACTGCTCAAGCGTCAGGCCCGGCGCAATCACCGTTCCGTGACGAAAGAGGTTGTGAGCCTGATCGAAGCGGGCGTTGTCACGCAGAAATCGAAGTTCAAACTACCACCGCCGCTCAAGCTCAAGGGGGGGCCGATCACCCTTGAGGAAATTGAAGCGGCCATTGCGGACGGTCAGGAGTAGGCGCTTGGTCCTGGTTGATACCAACATTTTGGCATTCATGATGCTCGAAGGGCCACACACCGCCGCAGCGCGCACACTCCAGGACAGCGATGACGACTGGCGCTCCGAGAGCTACGCACTGATCGAGTTCACAAATGTATTAGCTACCACGATGCGGGTGCGTGGACTGTCGTTGGCAAGGGCGCAGGCGACATTCTCGGTCATTCGGGAGTTGATCGAGCCGGGGCTAATCGTGGTTGAC
The DNA here is from genome assembly GCA_963773065.1 of uncultured Gammaproteobacteria bacterium. GTDB lineage: Bacteria > Pseudomonadota > Gammaproteobacteria > UBA9214 > UBA9214 > CAVQCA01. Next base: position 178,940 of record CAVYZN010000006.1, on the reverse strand, counting down.
CACACCGATTCGCTAACCCTCGCCGGGAAGTACTGCATCAGCGCCTACGACGCCCGCTTCCTGGTCGCGGCGCGCGAGCTGGGCGTGAAACTCACCACAGAAGACGCCAGGCTGCGCAAAGCAGCGCCGGCACTCACTCAATCGCTGGCCGAAGCATTGGCTGCAACCTGAGCCATGTCCAAAACAAAACCCGCCTACGAAATTTCCGACGCCGAGAAGCGCGACCTGATCCAGCTCATCCAGCAGGGCAAGGCGCTGCCGGAGAAATACCGCTTCATCCTGTTCGAGGACAAGCGCGAGGTGGAGCTGGTGTGGAACGGCAAGAACCGCGAGGTCTGCACCACGGTGCTGCCGTTCCAGTCGCTGGAGCATGTGGACGAGCCGCGCCAGGAGGCGCCGGAATCGCCGCAGTTCGGGCTGTTCGACACCCGCGGCCGCCAGTTGAAGGGCTGGACCAACAAGCTCATCTGGGGCGACAACAAGCTGATCCTCTCCTCGCTGAAGAGCGGCGCGCTGCGCCGCCAGATCGAGGACGCGGGCGGCTTGAAGCTCATCTACATCGACCCGCCCTTCGACGTCGGCGCCGATTTCTCCATGGACATCGAGATCGGTGGCGAGACCTTCCACAAGGAGCCGAACCTGCTGGAGCAGATCGCCTACCGCGACACCTGGGGGCGCGGGGCGGATTCGTTCATCTCGATGATCTACGAGCGGCTGATCCTGATGCGGGATTTGATGCACAGCGAAGGAAGCATCTATGTGCATTGCGATTGGCGGGTGAATTGCCTTCATGCACGTCGTGCTGCGATGAAATTTTCGGGCGCAGAAAACTTCATCAACGAAATTGTTTGGAAGCGATCTACGACAAACGAGTATAGAGCAATTCGCGAAAATGCCGACTACTGATTTCACTCCAACAGCGACAAATCTGACTTCACGTCATCACGAAGTTACGGACGAAGTCGCAATGACACTACGACGAAGCGACAGTAGATGCCTCATACAACAGACAACCGCGGATCAACGAGACTCTGATTGACGCAATAGTGCGAACGCCAATTCGCTGGACGGTCTGGGCATATGCAACGATTGCGCGATGAGTAGATGGACAACTGGAGCAGATAGCGTATCGCATCACTGGAATCGCTTCAGAAGCGCTACCTCGACGAAGGCAAGGGCAAACAGCTCAGAACGATTTGGGATGACATTCCGGCAATGAATCACGATGGCGCATGAACGCGTTGGCTACCCAACGCAAAAACCCGAAGCCCTTGTTCGAACGCATCCTCAAGGCCAGCAGCAACGAAGGCGATCTCGTCGCCGATTTCTTCTGCGGCTCCGGCACCACGGCGGCGGTGGCGGAAAAGCTCGGCCGCAAGTGGATCTGCACCGACCTCGGCAAGTTCGCCATCCACACCACGCGCAAGCGCCTGATCCAGGTGCAGCGCGAATCGAAGGAATCCGGCAAGCCGTTCCGCGCCTTCGAGGTGCTGAACCTCGGCCGCTACGAGCGCCAGGCCTATCTCAACGTCGGCGGCCGCCTGACCGGTACGCAGAAGGAACAGGCGCTTGCGCACAAGGAGCGCGAGTTCCGCGATCTCATCCTGCGCGCCTACCGCGCCCAGCCGCTGGAGGACGCGAGCTTCTTCCACGGCAAGAACGCCGGGCGGCTGGTCGTGGTCGGCCCGATCAACCTGCCCGTGGGCCGGCTGTTCGTGGAGGAGGTCATCACCGAATGCCGCAAGCGCGGCGCCTCGCGCGTGGACGTGCTCGCCTTCGAGTTCGAGATGGGCCTCTTCCCCGCCGCGCTCGACGAGGCCAGGGGCAAGGGCATCGACCTCGCGCCGAAATACATCCCGGCGGAAGTGTTCGACAAGCGCGCCGTGGACAAGGGCCAGGTGGTGTTCCACGACGTGAGCTTCGTCGAGGCCACGCCGCGTTATGACAAGAAGGACAAGTTCACGCTCCAGATCGAACTGACGGATTTCTCCGTCTACTACACCCAGGGCGCGGTGGAAGCCGCCGCCGCGGACATGAAAAACGGCAAGAGCCAGGTGGTCTGCGAACAGGGCCAGCTCATCAAGGTGAGCAAGGACAAGGAGGGCGTGGTTACCCGCGAGACCCTCACCCGGCACTGGACCGACTGGGTGGACTACTGGGCGGTGGATTTCGACTACATGAGCCGGAAGGAGATCATCAAGGTGGCGAAGGACGCCGGGATAAATGTAGGGTGCGCCCCGCGCACCGGGGGCGATGACGCTACACCCGTGATGGTGCGCACGGCGCACCCTACGGATGCCGAACAGGTGGAATACGAGGAACGCTGGACCGGCGGCTTTATCTTCGAAAACGAATGGCAGAGTTTCCGCACCCGCCGGAACCGGGAACTGGAACTGATTTCCGCGCCGCACACCTACACCCACAAGGGCCGCTACACCGTGGCCGTCAAGGTCATCGACATCTTCGGCAACGACACCATGACCCTCGTGCCGGTGAGTGTGGGGTGAGGGGAAACACCGCGACCCGGTCGTCATTCCGTGCATCGGCGACGTCGGGGGTATATTCCGCGTAAGTGTGGTATGAATCCCGGCAGGCTCGATATATCCATCACCGCTTGGCTCGGTAGCGCTCGTCCGGGCGGTATCGCCCCGTGCCTGCAGCGACTCGATCTGATCGAGCAGCGCCACAAACTGCCCGCCTAAGGGTGTCAGCGGGTAGCGAAGCTGAAGCTTGCCGACCGGCTGTCTATAACATACTATATGCGCCCTTTTCATGGCGGTTGCGCGAATGCCCTGCGCTATCCGGCGCAAGGTGGAAAGCCGATAGTCCCGAGGTAGTTATGAAATCCGACATCCATCCCGCGTACGGGGATATTAAAGTAACCTGCAGTTGTGGCTCGATAATTACCACGCGTTCAACTGTCGGCAAGGACCTCACTATCGAGGTGTGCTCACAATGCCATCCGTTTTACACCGGCAAGCAGAAGATCGTCGATGCCGGCGGTCGCGTGGACAAATTCCGCCGCCGCTACGGAAAAAGCAAATAGCTCGTTACTCAAGCGGCAGGCTTTGCGGTAAAAGGGTGTCCTTGCAGGGCACCCTTTTTGCTTTTGGACGCCGGCTGTTTGCCCTTATCCTTTGCTGTTGCAGTTCAACAACCATCAATGCAACTGACTGCCCGGCCAGACAGACCAGCGAACGGGTTGAGGTGGATTATGTCTACGACGGTGATACCGTCAGGCTGGCGGACGGGCGGCGCTTGCGTTTCATCGGCATCGATACCCCGGAGATCGGCCACCATGGTCAAGCATCCCAACCCCTCGCGACACAGGCCAGGTCTTTCCTGAATGACCTTCTCGATAGCCACAATCATCTCCTGAACCTGCAGCTCGGCAGGGAAGATCACGATCATTATGGCCGTCTGCTTGCCTATGCGTTCCTTGAGGATGGCAGCAACGTAGCCGTGCGACTTCTGGACCAGGGGCTGGCCACCACGCTGGTCGTGCCGCCCAACACCTGGTCACTCGAGTGCTATCAGCAGCATGAAACCAATGCCCGTGTCAGCGGCCGCGGCTTGTGGTCGCTACCGTCCTACCAGCCACAGGACAGCGCCTCACTGCAACGGAGCATAGCGGGATTTCGTATTGTTCGCGGGCGGGTAACAGGGGTCCGACATACCCGTCAAAGTGTCTGGCTGGATCTCACCGGGCCGCTGACGGTGCATGTCGTGAGGAAAGACCTCGCGAACTTCACCCCCGGATACCTGGACAAGCTGACAGATCAAACCGTTGAAGTACGCGGCTGGATAAAGGCCGGCCATGATGGCCTGAGAATAAACGTGCGGCACCCGGCGGCGCTGCGCGTGCTCGCCACGGGAGGAACAACACCCCGGAGGCAATGACGTGACCGGGGATCCCTAAATGGCTGCCCGGCGACACCGATAGGAAAACCGGACACACTGCGCAGACATTCGTGGCAGGGATGGCGGGAACGTGAGGCAATCAGGGGCAGGGTGTGCGATCGCAAATTCGGCAGCCAGCCGTCAACTCGCGAGTCTATTGCCCGACCCGATGCCGGAGTGCCCTTCAAGAGGGCATATGCGAGTACGAGGGCATGCAGGTTTAATCATCAACAGCGTCTATACTTACCGAAATCATAATCACTCGAGTCACCCGCCCATGAAGAACAGCATGAACAAGATAAGTATCATCGGTGGCGCCGGACGCGTCGGTGAAACCACCGCCCTGGTCATCGCGGAACAAGGGCTGTGCCGTGAAGTGGCGCTTCTGGATGTAGGCGAAGGGGCCGCCGCGGGCGCGGCGAAGGACATCCAGCAGTCGGCGTCTTTTTTCAAATTTGATGTACGGATCCACGGCGGACACGAACCGGCAATCATTGCTGACTCCGACCTGGTCATAGTCACCGCCGGTTCACCGCGCAAGCCCGGCATGTCACGCAGGGATGTACTCCAGATCAATCGGAGCGTTATCGACGACATTGTCGATCAGGTGCTGCGATACGCGCCCAGCGCCTTGTTGCTGCTGGTCACGAACCCTGTCGATGCGCTGACCTGGCATGTCTGGAAACAGACGGGCTGGGACCGGGGTCGCGTCTTCGGCCAGGGCGGGGTCCTCGACGCCTCACGCATGGCCAATGCTATTACCCAGGAAACCGGGTTGTCCTCCAAGGATATTCAGACGCTGGTAGTCGGCAGCCATGACGACACCATGGTGCCCTTGTTCCGCTTCAGCAGCATCAGCGGCATACCGGTAACGAATTTCATGGACACGGCGGCTATAGAACGTGTGGCCGAACACACGCGCAACGGCGGCGCCGAGGTGCTGGCGCTGAGGAAAACCAGCAGCGCCTATAACGCCCCGGCGGCGGCAATCGCCACCATGGTCGATGCCATCAGCCATGACCGCAAACGAATCCTGCCCTGTGTCTGTGTACTGGACGGTGAATACCAGGAACACGATGTTACCGTGGGCGTGCCCGCCGTACTCGGAAGTCAAGGTATCGAAAGGGTGATTGAGTTGGACTTGAGCGAAGCGGAACTGGCCGCTTTTCGGCACTCGCTCCTCGGCATTCGCGCCAGTATCAAACTTCTGTAGACCAACCTTACCAGGTCAGGGCTAGAACAACTGCTCCACGGCGCCCTTTCCTGAGCCAGAACCAGAATCTGTAGCCCGGCTGTCGACGCTGGCCTGCGGAACATCCTCAACCCGGAATGTTTCAAAGATGGCATCTGCCTGGCCATTGCGAGCCAACAGTCCCGTCTTCGGATCAATACGCACAGTCACAAGCCCATCCGGTTGTTCCCGTGTCTGTGTCTTGACACCGGCCAATGCCGCACCCATGTACTCCATCCACATCGGCAGGGCGGCCTGGCCCCCGGTTTCCGCTCGACCAAGCGGTTCAAGCTTGTCAAAACCCACCCATGTCGTCGTTACCAGTGACGGGTTATAACCGCAGAACCAGGCATCTTTCTGGTCATTCGTGGTACCAGTCTTGCCGGACAGGTCGCTGCGTCCCAGTTCACTGGCGCGCCGGCCGGTACCACGCAGTATGACATCCTGTAGCATGGAATTCATCAGCCAGTCGTTCTGCGGGGTAATAACCGCTGGGGCGAGGTTGAGGTTGCTGTTTCCATCATCAAGAATCCCTTCAATGCCTGGCGGACAATCGGGACAAACCACGCGAGGTTTCGCCGAATAGATCACCTCACCCGTGGCATCATGAATGCGGCGTATGAAATAGGGATCCACAAGGTAACCACCGTTGGCGAACACGGCGAAGGCCCGGGCCATCTGCAGCGGCGTAACCGATGCACTGCCCAATGCCAGGGTCAGATCCTTCGGCAATTGCGAGGACTCAAAGCCGAACCGCTCCGCGTATTGCGCGGCGTAGGCGGCTCCTATGGACTGCAGGATGCGCACCGATACCAGATTGCGGGAAAGATATAATGCTTCCCTAAGGCGCGTCGGGCCATAAAACTTGCCACTGAAATTCTCGGGTCGCCAGGTCGATTCCAGGGCGTTATCATCGAATACAACCGGCGCGTCGTTGATGATGCTGGCTGTGGTGAATCCCTTCTCCAGCGCGGCTGAATAAATGATCGGTTTGAAACTGGAGCCGGGCTGACGCATCGCCTGTGTCGCACGATTGAACTTGCTGAGGCTGAAATCAAAACCACCAACCAGCGCGACCACGGCCCCATCCTCTGGCCGGAGTGAAACCAGTGCGCCTTGGACCAACGGCAACTGGGTCAACCGCCATTTACCCTCCTTGGAAGTTTCTATCCTTATGATGTCACCGACGGCGACAACGTCAGCCGCCTTTACGGGGGATTTGCCCAACTGATTGACACTCTGGTAAGGACGCGCCCAGGACAAGCCATCCCACTCGATGGTGATCGTCTGCCGATCTCGAAGGGATACCCGCGCCGAGTGGTCCTCGACGGCGGTAACCAGCCCGGCTTCCACATCACCCAATGCCGGAAAATCCGCAAGCAGATCCGGCCATGTGTCGGCAGCCACGCCTGCGAGGTCAACATGACCCTCCGGACCCCGGTAGCCGTGCCGGCGAGTATATTCCAGCAATGCATCACGCATTGCCCGGTTTGCCGCCGTCTGGAGCGATGACTCAACTGTTGTCACCACTTCGAACCCCGAGGTATACGCTTCCTCCCCGTAGCGCATCGCCATTTCATCACGGACCATCTCGGCCAGGTAGGGAGCCGTAACCTCCGCCTGGACGGTGTGCAGTTCGGCGCCATCCTCCTCCGCCAGGGCTTTTCTGTAAACCTCGGCGTCGATATACCCGAGACTGTACATGCGGCCAAGTATGTAATTACGCCGTACCAAGGCAGCCGTCGGGTCATTGACCGGATTAACACGTGAGGGCGCCTTGGGCAGTGCGGCTATCATTGCCATCCGAGCAACGGTCAGTTTATCGATCCCGACGCCATAATAGACCTGCGCCGCGGCTTCCACGCCATAGGCACGATGCCCCAGGAAAATCTTGTTCAGGTAAAGCTCCAGAATCTCCTCTTTGTTGAGCGAATGTTCGATCTTGAATGCAAGGAGAATTTCGGTTAGTTTGCGCAAATAGGTCTTTTCTGTGGTGAGGAAGAAATTACGCGCCACCTGCATCGTAATGGTACTACCACCCTGGCGTTTCTCGCCCGTACGGAGCAGTTCGATTCCAGCCCGCAGCAAGCCCTGAAAATCAACACCCGGATGTTCGAAGAAGCGGTCATCTTCAGCCGCAAGGAATGCTTGTATCAAGTGCCGGCGGCACATTTTCTATCTGAACCGGCGTCCGCCGTTTTTCTCCAAACTCCGCAAGCAACTTGCGGTCACTGGTATAAATACGCAGCGGTACCTGCAACTGAACGTCCTTGAGCAGTTCAATGGAGGGCAACTGTGGTTCAATCTTGACGTACAAGATTGCGGATAGAACCAGTAAGACGATGGCCAGTGTAAGAACAGCGGAAAGAAGCAATCGCACTAGGCGTGTAAAATTCATGTCAGCGCAGAAAACCAGTGATCGAATTCATAGTATCGGTTGGATGAATGTCATATAACAGGAATCAGGCGGCGAATGCGAAAAATTTTTCTCAACCCTACCAGTAAATTGTCCGATAACTATCTCCGTATAATGCACTTAGGGTCTCACTTTGGTTGACAAACAGTTGCCAATGCTCTCTAATGCCCCGAACTACCTTAGCTGTCCAACAGTGGGTAATTGAAAGGAAATATTGTGCCATTCGCGCAACTATTCAAACGGACTAAACCGCCTCTCATAGGCTTGGACATCAGTTCCACCGCCGTCAAGCTGCTGGAGCTGAGTCGCAGTGGTTTACGCTACCGCGTAGAAAGCTACGCGGTCGAGCCGCTCCCCCCCAACTCCGTCGTCGAAAAGAATATTACCGACGTCGAAGCCGTCGGTGAAGCGATACGACGTGCGGTCAAGCGTTCAGGGACGCGTACACGACATGCCGCGGTCGCGGTAGCGGGATCGGCTGTAATCACCAGAACCATCACCATGCCGGCCGGATTGTCTGATGACGACATGGAAAGCCAGCTTCAGTTCGAGGCCGACCAGTACGTCCCGTACCCACTCGATGAGGTAAATCTCGATTTTGAGGTCGTCGGACCCTCAGAAAAAAATCCCGACACGGTGGATGTTCTCCTGGCCGCATGCCGCAGAGAAAATGTCGACATGCGCAATGCAGCGGTTGAAACTGGCGGTATGATCTCTCAAATCATCGATGTTGAATCATTCGCCAGCGAGAATGCCTTTGCCCTGCTTACGGACCAGGTCCCGGATCAGGGAGTAGAAAAAACCATCGCTGTCATTGACGTCGGTGCAACTATGACCACGCTCAATGTCATGCATGATCTGAAAAGCATCTACACCCGAGATACTGTGTTTGGCGGAAAGCAACTGACTGAAGAGATCATGCGTCGTTATGGGCTGTCCTACGAGGAAGCCGGCATGGCGAAACGTCAGGGTGGATTGCCGGAAAACTACGTCACCGACGTGCTTGAACCCTTCAAGGAGGCCATGGCGCAACAGGCAAGCCGCTCCCTGCAATTTTTCTATTCATCCAGCCCTCACAGTAAGGTAGACCATGTCGTGCTGGCCGGCGGCAGCGCATCCATACCCAACGTGGATGAGTTGATACAGGAAAGACTGGGCGTCGAAACCACCATTGCAAACCCCTTTGCCTCCATGTCGCTGTCAGCGCGTGTAAAGCCGCAAACACTCAGCAATGATGCGCCTGCGCTGTTGATCGCCTGTGGGCTGGCCTTGAGGAGCTTCGACTAACATGGCAAAGATCAATCTGCTTCCCTGGCGTGAAGAACTGCGCAAGCAGAAACAGCGTGAATTTATCATTTCGGCGGGGGGCAGCGCCGTTGTCGCAGTACTATTTGTGCTGCTGGCACATTTCCACGTCGACGGTCTTATTGAGCAATCAGAATCAGCGCAACGATTACCTCCAGGGTGAGATTAAGATCCTCGACCAACGCATTGGCAGGATCAACGAGCTTGAAAAGATGAAAGCCGATCTGCTCGCACGTATGAATGTCATTCAGGAACTGCAGCGCAGCCGCCCGGAAAGCGTACACCTGATGGACGAACTGGTTCGCACCCTGCCTGATGGCGTATATCTGAAAACATTTATTCAGAAAGACAAAAACTTGGACTTGACCGGGGTCGCGCAATCAAATGCCCGGGTATCTGACTATATGCGCAATATCGATGCATCCGAGTGGCTGACCGCGCCTCGCCTGGACCAGATCCAGACCACTGAAGTAAGCCGTACCCGTGTTGCCAATTTCAGTTTGCGCGGCAATCAAAAAACACATAAACCCCAAAGTGACGAGGCCAGTCAGAAAGAGGGTGGCTCATGAATCTCAACCTGAATGACCTAGATCTCTCCAACGTTTCCCGCTGGCCAGCCGCTGCCCGTGTGGTTGTGATCCTGTTCATCATGGGTGGTGTGATTTTTCTGGGCTACTGGTTCCATATAAAGGACCAGTTGGTGCTTCTACAGCAAGCAGAACAGAAAGAGGCTGCCCTGAAGATCATTTTCGAGAAGAAAGCCCAGCAGGCTGCGAACCTAGAAGCATACGAGCAGCAATTGACAGAAATGCGAGAATCCTTTGGGGCCATGTTGCGCCAGTTGCCCAACAAAACTGAAGTGGCGGATTTGCTGGTCGATGTCTCGCAAACAGGGCTGGCTAGCGGCCTGGAATTCGAATTGTTCAAACCCCAAGCAGAGAATCCCCAGGAATTCTATGCGGAGTTGCCCATCAGCATTCGTGTCATAGGCACTTACCATGAATTCGGGGATTTTGTCAGCGGTGTTGCGGCCCTGCCCCGCATCGTGACGTTGCATAATATCAGCATCAAAAAGCGGGGCAAAGCGGACGACTCCCTACTTGTGATGGATATGACCGCCAAGACCTACCGTTACCTGGAAGAAAGTGAGCGGCCTCAGGAGGGTGGTAAGAAGGCGGGTGGTAAGAAGGGGGGCGGTAAAAAATGATAAGGGATTGCAAGCACATGATGCGTTGGCTGGCTATGGTATCCATGGCGGGCGCAATAGCAGCCTGCTCGGACAATCCAACCGCTGATCTCGAGACCTATGTTGCAGAGGTTAAAAGCCAGCAAAAATCATCCATAGAACCACTGCCCGAATTTGAACCCTTTGAATCTTTCACCTATCAGGCAAATGAACTGCGCGACCCGTTTACTCCGCCCGTTTTCACCCATCCACCCGCCGCCGTGGCGCAAACCGGTGCTAGCGGGATTAAACCTGACTTCGATCGTCCAACCGAACCGCTCGAAGAGTATCCGCTTGACAGCTTGCGTATGGTTGGAACAATGGAAAAGGGTCAGGAGACCTGGGCCTTGATTCTCGACAAAGACGACGCCATCCATCGCGTGCAGCCCGGTAATTATCTGGGTCAAAATCACGGCAAGATTACTCGGGTTACGGAATTTGAAGTTGAACTAACGGAAATCATTCCTGATGGACTCGGAGGCTGGATGGAACGCCAGGCTTCCATTGCAATCAGCGAATAATCCCATGGGGGAATCGCAATGACCGGAAATAGCTCTCGCAGACAAGTGGTATACGCAACACAACTTTTCAGCACCATAAGAAGATTGGCCAGAGGCGGCTGGAACCTCTTGCTGTTTACAGGCCTCATACTGCTTGGCAGCAGCCTCACGACTAGTGACGCGGCTGAACAGGCCGCGACAAACTCGCTGAAATCAGTCGAATTTGCCGGCCTTCCAGGAAACAAGGCACAGGTCATCCTGACGTTGAGCAATACCGCCACGTCACCGTTGAGCTTTACCATAGACAACCCGGCACGCATCGCTCTGGATTTCCCCGCCACAAAGAACGAACTTACCCAGCGCACACAGAAAATCGGCATCGGGATGGCAGACAGCATAACCACTATCGAGGCGCAGGGGCGCACCCGCGTCGTCGTCAACCTAGTCGAGATGGTGCCTTACGAAGCTCATGCTGAGGGGAACAAGGTCGTGCTGACCGTACAGGGTGGCGGCAAGGCAGAAAGCGTCGCCAGCGCCGCGGTAGCTGCCGCCAAGGGAGGTTACAGGCCACAGATCGAGAATGTCGATTTCCGGCGTGGCGAGCATGGTGAGGGCCGCATCATCGTAAATCTTTCCGACCCTTCCATCCCGGTGGATATAAAGCAGGAAGGTGGCAATGTGGTGGTCGATTTCTATCGCGCCATACTGCCCGGCGAAATGGAACGCCGCCTGGACGTACTTGATTTTGCTACACCAGTGAAAACCGTAGATACCTTCACCAAAGGTGAGAATGTCCACATGGTCATTACACCCATGGGTGAGTATGACTACCTTGCCTATCAGTCCGATAACCAATTTACCATCGAGGTCAAGGCGATCACCAAGAAAGAGGCGGAAGATCGCAAAAAAGATGAATTCGGCTACAAAGGCGAGCGCTTGTCCCTTAATTTCCAGGATATCGAGGTGCGTTCCGTACTTCAGCTCATCGCCGACTTTACCGGAATCAACATCGTGGTCAGTGATACGGTCACCGGCAGCCTGACATTGCGCCTCAAGAATGTGCCTTGGGACCAGGCGCTGGATCTGATCCTGAAAACCAAGGGTCTGGGGATGCGTCAAACCGGTAACGTCATGCTGGTTGCCCCCAGCGAGGAAATTGCTGCGCGTGAAAAGCTTGAACTCGAGTCCCAGAAGCAAATCAAGGAACTGGAGCCACTCTACTCCGAATTCATCCAGGTCAATTACGCCAAGGCCAGTGATATCGCCAAGCTGTTGAAGAGTTCCGATACTTCCCTGCTTTCAGAACGCGGTACGGCAACGATAGATGAACGTACCAACACCCTGCTGATCCAGGATACCGCAAGCAAGCTCGCGGATATCCGCAAACTGGTTGCGCAACTGGATATCCCCGTCAGGCAGGTGCTGATCGAGTCACGCATCGTGATCGCCAACAATGATTTCGCGCGGGATCTCGGTGTGAAGTTCGGCTACAGCAAGGCGGTTGACTTTAATGATGATCACGTCCTGGTTGTTGGCGGAAAACAGCCGGGCGACCTTGTTACCGACCCTGTAACGCCCTTTGAGGTGCCGGCTGGCAGCAGTATCACAGGCCTGATCACCGATCTCGGGGTTACCAACCCGACCGGCTCCATCGGTCTGGCTGTTGGCAAGCTGGGCAGCCACCTGCTGCAGTTGGAACTCAATGCCATGGAGGCGGAAGGACGTGGTGAAGTCGTTTCCAGTCCCCGGGTGCTGACCTCCAACCAGAAGGAAGCCTACATCGAGGCAGGCACCGAAATTCCCTATCAGGAAGCCTCCTCCAGCGGCGCCACCAGCGTGTCCTTCAAGAAGGCCGTGCTCAGCCTAAGAGTCACACCGCAAATCACCCCGGATGACCGCATCATCATGGATCTCAACGTCAACAAGGACAGCGTCGGCCGGGAGTTCGAAGGAGTTCCCAGCATTGATACGAAAGAAGTGGGCACCCAGGTGCTGGTCGACAATGGGGAAACCCTGGTTCTCGGCGGCATCTATGAACGGGAAAGACTGGATGAAACGGACCGGGTGCCATTCTTCGGGGAACTGCCGATGGTTGACTGGCTGTTCAAGACAACCCGGAAAACCGATAACAAGACCGAACTGCTTATCTTTATCACGCCGAAGATCGTCAAGGAAAACTTCCGCCTCTGATCACCAAGCGTTCCTGGCGCTTGCCAGCGAACACACTTTCTGGCATACCTGCCCGGCATGAAAACGCCGGGCAGTTTGTTTTTGACGGGCCCCATGGGTGCCGGGAAATCCACCATTGGCCGGCAGCTTTCCCAACAGCTCAGGATGGTCTTTTATGACAGCGACAGGGAAATCGAGGACCGTACCGGTGTCGATATCCCGCTGATATTCGAGCTGGAAGGCGAGCAAGGCTTTCGCAAACGTGAACGGCTCGTCATCGATGAGCTTACCTGCCTGCCCAATATCATCCTCGCCACCGGCGGAGGTGCCATTTTGGATCCGGATAACCGCAGACACTTTGCGGAACGCGGTCTGGTGATTTACCTGCACGCCTCGGTAAATCAGCAGCTGGCGCGCACCAAACGCGACCGTAACCGGCCACTTCTGCAAACAGAAAATCCGCGCCAGCGTCTGGAGGATCTGATGCGGATGCGTGACCCCCTTTACCGGGAGATCGCCGATCTTGTGATCGACACGGACGGCAAACGCGTCATGGGGGTCGTCAATCAGATCATTCGCAAGCTCAAACTGCGCTGAGTGGCAATCTTGGCGTTTTTTGCCCTGCGGACCCATTATCCTATATGCTGCTTTTATAATGCAGGCGTGACACCCAGGATATGAAAACACTGACAGTCAACCTTGGTATGCGCAGCTACCCGATCCATATCGGCCAGGGTCTGCTGCAGAAGCCGGAACTGGTTACCGAACATATCAGGGGCAGGCAGGTAATGGTGGTTACCAATGAAAAAATAGCACCTTTGTATCTTGATTGCGTAAAGCGGCTGCTGAGCGGTTTCGAGCTGGCGTCTGTCATACTTCCCGACGGAGAGCAGTACAAGAGCCTTGAGACCTTGAACGCTGTCTTTACCGGCCTGCTGGAACAACGCTTCAACCGGCGCTGCACACTCGTGGCACTGGGGGGGGGTGTGGTCGGCGATATTACCGGTTTTGCCGCCGCCTGTTACCAGCGGGGCGTGGCCTTTCTGCAGATACCGACCACCCTCCTGGCACAGGTCGACTCATCGGTAGGCGGGAAAACGGGCGTTAACCACCCCTTGGGAAAAAACATGATCGGGGCCTTCCACCAACCCGGTTGTGTATTGATCGATACCGACACCCTTGACACCCTGGATCAACGCCAGCTTACAGCCGGACTGGCCGAGGCTATCAAATACGGACTGATCCATGATGCCGGCTTCTTCACCTGGTTGGAGCAGAATATCGAACGACTCAAGGCGCTCGACAAGATGACTCTCGCGTATGCCATTGAGCGTTCCTGCACCATCAAGGCGGGAATCGTTGCCGCCGATGAACGCGAAAGCGGGCAGCGCGCATTACTCAACCTGGGTCATACCTTCGGTCATGCCATCGAAACCGGCACCGGTTACGGTAACTGGCTGCATGGTGAGGCCGTTGCTGCCGGTATGCTGATGGCGGCCGACCTGTCGGCGCGCCACCAATGGCTGCCAAGGTCAGATGTAAAACGCATTGAAAAACTCCTGCAATGCGCTGGACTGCCGACATCTCCGCCGGCCGGAATGGACGAGGTGCAGTTCATGAGACTCATGGCCGTGGACAAGAAGGTGCTGGACGGTGGATTGCGTCTTGTCCTGCTCAAGGCGATTGGTACTGCCGTGGTGACCAGCGACTTCAGTACGGCCTTGCTGAGTGAAACGTTGTCCCGCGCCGCCTGACCGACATGGGCAACGAACCCCCCACAACCCACAGCGGGATGCTCGCACCCTATGCCGCCACGAGCACTCGCAGCAGAGGCCGCCAGTATCCAGAGCCCGCACCGGCCTATCGCAGCGAGTACCAGCGTGATCGCGACCGTATCATTCATTCCGCCGCCTTTCGCCGCCTGGAATACAAAACCCAGGTGTTTGTCAACCATGAGGGTGATCTGTTTCGTACTCGGCTAACGCATTCCATCGAGGTCGCACAGATCGCCCGTTCGATTGCACGCGCGCTGAGCCTTAATGAAGACCTGACCGAGAGCATTGCCCTCGCCCATGACCTTGGTCACACACCGTTTGGTCATGCCGGGCAGGATGCTCTGAATACCTGCATGAAGGATTACGGTGGGTTTGAACACAACCTGCAGTCTCTTCGTGTAGTCGATGAACTGGAAGAGCGTTATGCCGGGTTTCCTGGACTGAACCTTACCTTCGAGAGCCGCGAAGGCATCCTCAAGCACTGCTCCAGGAAAAATGCCGAGACCCTGGGCGAACTGGGCCGCCGATTTGTGGAAATGAGCCAGCCATCGCTTGAAGCTCAGTTGACCAACCTGGCCGACGAAATCGCCTATAACAGCCATGATGTCGATGACGGCCTGCGTTCCGGACTGATCACAGTGGACGAACTGAGTGAAGTCACCTTGTTCCGTGAGCAATATGACGAGGTACGCGCAAGTTACCCGGCACTATCCCCGCGCCGTACGATCCATGAGGTCGTAAGACGCATCATCAACCGCCAGGTGGTCGATCTGATTGAATCCAGCACCCGCTATCTCGAGGAAGCGGCACCCGCCGATGTCGATGCGGTACGTGAGTACGACAAGGTGCTCATTGCCTTCAGCGACGGCATGCGTGAACAGAATCTGGAACTGAAACGGTTCCTGCGCATTAATCTCTACCGTCATTACCGTGTTCATCGCATGACGACCAAGGCGGCACGGACCATTACGGCCCTTTTTAATGCCTTCATCGATGACCCGCGACTGCTGCCTCCAGAGGCCCAGCAGTGGACGGCTATGAGGGAGCAGCGACACGGAAAAGACGGCCGGGCGCGGGCCGTGGCAGACTATATCGCCGGCATGACGGACCGTTACGCCATTGCAGAATACGAACGTACCTTCGACCCGGGCATATGAGGTTCTCTGATTCGAACATTGCTCAATGGAAAGCGCCCGGTGCGTAAGGTTACATTCTGTCGGGTATCCATGATCCATGGAATGCCAGTTGAAGATTCTGTGAATAGGATTTTGCGGATTTCCGGCCCGTCGCGCATGTTTTCGGCAACTGCTCCCTGAGTCGTCTGCAGTCGTGCATTCCTCCGATAGTGTTGCCAACGTCGTGGTCACATAACATTACACTCCGCCAACGACCACAGTGCGAATCTACATGCAAATTCCGCCGCAAGGTGATCGCCCACCGCGCTTCTATCATCTCCATCTGCAGGAGGATCTGCTTGAGGGTTGGACCCTGATCCGGGAATGGGGATATCAGGGCGCCAGGGGACGCGTTCAACGGGAGCACTACGCTGATCGCGAGGAGGCCGAAGCGGCGCTGATCCGGGTGCGCGATGAACAGCTCAAACGCGGCTACCTCGTCGTCTTCCTTGAGGCGCAAACCTAGGTGGCCCCGCGCGGGCTGGTTTGCATGCCCCTGATAACAATAAGGTATAACGCAAGTTCCCAAATTGAACACCCGTCCATGCGGCGCTATACTACTTAGCCTTTTGGCCGCGGGTCTGCGCACTATCGCCCATCCGCAAGCTAACACCGGATTCGATTTATAACGCATTGTAACATCGCGTCTTTTCTTCGCAGCGACATACCATGACTGCGAACGACAGAAAGCGCACAACAACAGGGTATTGCCAATGAAGCATGGCACGTTGCCGCCCCGACAAGGCCTGTACGACCCCGCCAACGAGCATGACGCCTGTGGCGTCGGGTTTATCGCGAACGTCAAGGGTAAAAAAAGTCACACTATCATCCACCAGGGCCTGCGGATACTGGAGAACCTGACCCATCGCGGCGCGGTCGGCGCGGATCCACTGGCCGGTGACGGCGCCGGCATCCTCATGCAGATTCCGGATGCCTTCCTGCGCAAGGAATGTGACGCCCTGGGGATAACGTTGCCGGCAGCCGGGGACTACGGGGTAGGCATGCTTTTCCTGCCGCGCAATTCAGCCTCACGCAAGCAATGCGAAGCGCTCCTCAACCGCTACATCAACGCGGAAGGCCAGACTCTGCTTGGCTGGCGCGATGTCCCTACCGATAACAGTCTGCCTGGGTGAAAGCGTCAAGCGGGTCGAACCGTTTGTGCGGCAGGTTTTCATCGGCCGTGGCGCGACCGTCGCCGCGGGAGATGCATTTGAACGCAAGCTCTTCGTGATCCGCAAGCAGGTGGAAAATGAAGTGCGTGAGTCAGGCCACGAGGGCAGTGAATGCTTTTATGTGCCTTCCCTGTCTACCCGCACCCTGTGTTACAAGGGCATGTTGCTGGCAAACCAGGTGGATCGCTATTACCCAGACCTGCGTGATGAAAACATGATCTCGGCCCTGGCCATGGTGCACCAGCGTTTCTCGACCAACACCTTCCCCTCCTGGGACCTGGCGCACCCGTTCCGCATGATCGCGCACAACGGCGAGATCAACACCCTGCGCGGCAACATCAACTGGATGCATGCACGCCGCCATTCCCTATCCTCGAAACTGTTCGGCGATGATCTGCAGAAGCTCTGGCCGCTGATTGCCGAGGGGCAGTCGGATTCGGCCTGTTTCGACAATGCGCTGGAACTGCTGGTTACCGGAGGGTATTCGCTCTCGCACGCCATGATGATGCTGATCCCCGAGGCCTGGGCCGGCAATCCCTTGATGGATGAGAAGCGGCGCGCATTTTACGAATATCACGCCGCGCTCATGGAACCGTGGGACGGTCCGGCGGCGGTTGCCTTCACCGATGGCCGCCAGATCGGCGCCACTCTGGACCGCAACGGCCTGCGCCCGGCCCGTTACCTGATCACCGATGACGACCTGGTGGTCATGGCGTCGGAAATGGGGGTGCTCGACATTCCGCAGGAACGCATCATAAAGAAGTGGCGCCTGCAACCCGGCAAGATGTTCCTCATCGACTTGGAGCAGGGACGTATCATCGACGATGGCGAATTGAAAGCGGAGCTTGCCGGGCGCTACCCTTACCAGGACTGGTTGGACAAGACCCAGATCCGGCTGAAAAACCTGCCGGGTGTGGTCAGTCCCATGACGCCGGATCCCGCCACCCTGCTCGACCGGCAGCAGGCCTTCGGGTATACCCAGGAAGACATCCGGTTCCTGATGACGCCGATGGCGGTCACCGGCCAGGAGGCCATCGGCTCCATGGGCGCGGACAATCCGATCGCGGTGCTGTCGAGGAAACCCAAACCCCTGGCTAATTACTTCAAGCAGAACTTTGCCCAGGTCACCAACCCGCCGATCGATCCGATACGCGAGGAACTGGTGATGTCGCTGGTGTCGCTGATCGGCCCAAGGCCCAACCTGCTGGGCCACGAATCGGCCGGCGAACATAGGCGCCTCGAAGTGAGCCAGCCCATCCTGACCAACACCGACATCGAACGCATCCGCCACATCGAGACCCATACGGCGGGCGCCTTCCGCACCCGCACCCTCGATATCTGTTACCCGGCCGAACAGGGCGCCGACGGCATGGAAGGCGCCGTTGACGGCCTGTGCCAGCAGGCCGAGCAGGCCGTGCGCGACGGCTACAACATCCTCATACTCTCCGATCGCACCGCCGACAGGAACCACATCGCCATACCGGCCCTGCTGGCCACGGCCGCGGTGCATCATTACCTGGTGCGCACCGGCCTGCGAACGGCCTCGGGACTGGTCGTCGAAACCGGCGCGGCGCGCGAGGTGCATCACTTCGCGACGCTGGCCGGCTACGGCGCCGAGGCCATCAACCCCTACCTCGCGTTTGAAACGCTGGCCTCGCTGCGTGAACGGTTGCCGGAGAAACTCGGCGATGAGGAACTGCAGAAGCGCTACATCAAATCCGTCGGCAAGGGGCTGCTTAAGGTCATGTCCAAAATGGGCATTTCCACCTACCAGTCCTATTGCGGCGCGCAGATCTTCGATGCCGTCGGACTGGCAAGCGAGTTCGTGGACAAGTATTTCACCGGGACGGCGACGGTCATCGAGGGCGCGGGCCTCAGGGAGATTGCCGAGGAAACGGTGCGCTGGCACCGGGATGCCTACGGCGATGCGCCGATCTATCACGACAAGCTCGATGTGGGCGGCGATTACGCCTTCCGCCTGCGCGGCGAGGACCACATGTGGACGCCGGACACCATCGCCAAGCTGCAGCATGCGACCCGCGCCAATGACGCCAGGACCTATCGCGAGTTCGCTCGGCTCGTCAATGAGCAGAACGAACGCCTGCTGACCCTGCGCGGCCTGTTTGAATTCAATTTCGCGGACCAGCCGGTGCCGCTCGAGGAAGTGGAACCCGCGAAGGAAATCGTCAAGCGTTTCGCGACCGGCGCGATGTCCTTCGGCTCCATCTCTTACGAGGCGCACACGACCCTTGCCATTGCCATGAACCGCATCGGCGGCAAGTCCAACACCGGCGAGGGCGGCGAGCAGCCGGAACGTTTCAAGCCCATGGAGAACGGCGATTCCAAGCGCTCCGCCATCAAGCAGGTGGCCGCCGGACGCTTTGGCGTGACCACCGAGTACCTGGTCAACTCCGACGTCATCCAGATCAAGATCGCGCAGGGCGCAAAACCCGGTGAAGGCGGCCAACTGCCCGGCCACAAGGTGGATGCGATCATCGCGCAGGTGCGCCATTCGACGCCGGGGGTCGGTCTCATCTCGCCGCCGCCGCATCACGACATCTATTCCATCGAGGACCTGAAACAACTGATTCATGACCTGAAAAACGCCAACCCGAAGGCCGACATCAGCGTCAAGCTGGTCTCCGAGGTAGGCGTCGGCACGGTCGCCGCGGGTGTCGCCAAGGCGTACGCCGACCACGTCACCATCGCCGGGTATGATGGGGGCACTGGCGCGAGCCCGCTCACCTCGATCAAGCATGCCGGTTCGCCCTGGGAGATCGGGCTCGCCGAAACCCACCAGACGCTGGTGATGAACGGCCTGCGCGGGCGCATCGCCGTGCAGGTCGACGGCGGCATGCGCACCGGGCGCGATGTGGTCGTGGGCGCCCTGCTCGGCGCGGATGAGTTCGGTTTCGCGACCGCGCCGCTGATCGTGGAAGGTTGCATCATGATGCGCAAATGCCATCTCAACACCTGCCCGGTCGGCGTCGCCACCCAGGACCCGGTGCTGCGCCAGCGCTTTACCGGAAAACCGGAGCACGTGGTGAATTACTTCTTCTTCGTCGCGGAGGAGATACGCGAGCTGATGGCGAAACTCGGCTACCGGAAGTTCGACGACATGATCGGCCAGTCCCAGCACCTCAGCATGCGCCATGCCATCAATCACTGGAAGGCACGGGGACTCGACTACTCGCGCATCCTGTACAAACCCGCCGCCGCGCCCGGCGCCGCCATTCATCACTGCGAAACCCAGGACCACGGCCTGGACAAGGCGCTCGATAATGAACTGATCCGGCTGGCGCGGCCGGCGCTGGAAAACGGGACGCCGGTGCGCATCGAGCTGCCGGTGTGCAATACCAACCGGACCGTCGGCACCATGCTCTCCGGTGAAGTCGCGCGCCGCTACGGCCATGCGGGGCTGCCCGAGGACACCATCAGCATCACCCTGCGCGGGACGGCCGGCCAGAGCTTCGGCGCCTTCGTCGCGCACGGCGTCAGCATCGAGCTCATCGGCGAGGGCAACGACTACGTCGGCAAGGGGCTGAGCGGCGGCCGGCTGGTGGTTTATCCGCCCGCGGAGGCTCCGATCCTCGCCGAGGAAAACATCATAGTCGGCAATACCGTCCTGTACGGCGCCATCAGCGGGGAGTGCTATTTCCGCGGCGTGGCCGGTGAACGGTTCGCGGTGCGCAACTCGGGCGCCACGGCGGTGGTCGAAGGGGTCGGTGACCACGGCTGTGAATACATGACCAGGGGCATCGTCGTCGTGCTCGGTGATTCCGGGCGCAACTTCGCCGCCGGCATGAGCGGCGGCATCGCCTACGTGCTGGATGAACGCGGCGACTTCGAGCAGCGCTGCAACCTCGCCATGGTTGAACTTGAACCCATCGCCGCCGAGGCCGATGCCCTGGAACAGCTCGATCACCAGGGTGGCGATATGGAAACGCATGGGCTGGTCGACATCCGCCATGGCATGACCCGCCATGACGGCAGGCGACTGCGGCAATTGATCGAGCGGCATGTGCATTACACCGGCAGCTCACGCGGCCGCCATATCCTGGACAACTGGAACGACTATCTGCCGAAATTCGTCAAGGTGATGCCGGTGGATTACCGGCGCGCACTGCAGGAAATGGAGGCCGCGAAGGTGCCGGCGACACAGGCTGCCGGTGGAGGACATTGAACATGGGCAAACCCACCGGATTCATGGAATTCGAACGGGTTGACCGCTCGTATGCACCGCCCGCCGACCGGGTGAACCATTACCGGGAATTCCTCATCCCGCTGGATGAAAAGGAGGCAGGTCGCCAAGGCGCCCGCTGCATGGACTGTGGCATACCCTTCTGTCACCAGGGCTGTCCGGTCAACAACCTCATTCCGGACTGGAATGATCTGGTCTACAGGGGTGAGTGGCGGGAAGCCCTCGCGGTGCTGCATTCAACCAACAACTTCCCGGAATTCACCGGCCGCATCTGCCCCGCGCCGTGCGAGGCCGCCTGCACCCTGAACATCGACGACAACCCGGTAACGATCAAGACCATTGAATGCGCCATCATCGACAAGGCCTGGGAGAATAACTGGGTCACCCCGCAGATCGCCAGACACAGGACCGGCAGGCGCGTCGCCGTCGTCGGGTCCGGACCCGCGGGGCTTGCCTGCGCCCAGCAACTGGCGCGCGTCGGGCATGAGGTCGAGGTCTTCGAGAAGCATGACCGCATCGGCGGGCTGCTGCGCTACGGCATTCCCGACTTCAAGATGGAAAAGCACGGCATCGACCGGCGCATCGCGCAGATGCGCGCCGAGGGCGTGACCTTCCACACCAACATACACATCGGCGTCACCACGCCGACCCGGAAACTACTGGATGCATTCGATGCGATGGCGCTAACCGGCGGGGCCGAGCAGCCGCGCGATCTGGAAGTACCCGGCAGGGACCTGGACGGCGTCCACTTCGCCATGACCTTCCTGCCGCAGCAGAACCGGCGCAATGCCGGGGACGAGATCGACCCCGCGCAGTCAATAACCGCCAAGGACAAGCATGTCATCGTGATCGGCGGCGGCGACACCGGCTCCGACTGCATCGGCACCTCGTTCCGCCAGGGCGCGCTTTCCGTGACCCAGTTGGAGATCCTCCCCCGCCCGCCGGATAAGGAGGACAAGGGGCTGACATGGCCCGACTGGCCCAACAAGCTGCGCACTTCGAGTTCCCAGGAAGAAGGCGCCCGGCGTGACTGGGCCGTGGCCACCAAATCCATCGAGGGCAGGAACGGCACGGTCACCGCCATCAACTGTGTGCGGCTGAACTGGAACCGGGATAATAGCGGCCGCTGGAACATGGAAGAGAACCCCGGCAGCGAGTTCCGGCTCAAGGCCGACCTGGTGCTGCTCGCCATGGGCTTTGTCCACCCCGTACGCGAAGGCATGCTGCAGGAACTGGGTGTGTCGCTGGATGCGCGCGGCAATGTACAGGCCGACACCGACCGCTACCAGACATCCCGGCCCGGGGTGTTCGCCGCGGGCGACATGCGCCGCGGCCAATCACTGGTGGTCTGGGCCATCCGCGAAGGGCGGCAATGCGCGCGGGCCATCGATGAGTTTTTAATGGGGGCGTCCGATTTGCCGCGGTAGCGTTGGGAAACCAATACGCAGGGTGCGCCATGCGCACCG
Source organism: uncultured Gammaproteobacteria bacterium (assembly GCA_963773065.1). Lineage (GTDB taxonomy): Bacteria > Pseudomonadota > Gammaproteobacteria > UBA9214 > UBA9214 > CAVQCA01. The sequence goes on along the minus strand of CAVYZN010000006.1, from coordinate 156,405 downwards.
ACATGACAATGCGGGCTCATGTGCTAGGCGGCTTGTTTTTTCCGGTGTTAACGCAATGCCCGACAGCGCCAACCGGGGTATATTCTCCGGACCTGGAAACAGCTAAGGCCCGAAGGGATGATGCCAGTAATAATAACTACTGCGCTCTTTGCGCCTTTGCGGTAGAAAAATATGCCCAAATTGAAAAACGACCGTCTGATCCGCGCCCTGCTGCGCCAGCCCGTCGATGTCACCCCCGTGTGGATGATGCGCCAGGCGGGCCGCTATCTGCCGGAATACCGTGAAACGCGCAAACGCGCCGGCAGTTTCATGGACCTGTGCACCAACCCGGAGCTCGCCTGCGAAGTCACGCTGCAACCGATCGAGCGCTATCCGCTCGATGCCGCCATCCTGTTTTCCGACATCCTCACCATCCCGGACGCCATGGGCCTGGGTCTGTATTTTGAGGAGGGGGAAGGCCCGCGCTTTCGCAAGCCGGTACGCACCGCGGCCGACGTCCAGGCGCTGGGAAATCCCGACCCGGAAACGGAACTGCGTTACGTCACAGACGCCGTTCGCCTGATCCGCAAGCAACTCGACGGCCGGGTCCCGCTGATCGGCTTCTCCGGCAGCCCCTGGACACTGGCCACCTACATGGTCGAAGGCGGTTCGACGAAGAGCTTCTCACGCGTCAAGGGCATGCTCTACAACGAACCGGCGCTGCTGCACCGCATGCTGGAAAAGGTGACAACTTCGGTGACCGGCTACCTCAATGCCCAGATCGCCGCCGGCGCGCAGGCCGTCATGATCTTCGATACCTGGGGCGGCGTGCTGACGCCCGGCGACTATGCCGGCTTCTCGCTGCAGTACATGCGGCGCATCGTCGCCGGCCTGACACGGGAATACGAAGGAAACAAGGTCCCGGTCATCCTATTTACCAAGGGCGGTTGCCAGTGGCTGGAGGCGATGGCCGATACCGGCGCGGATGCCCTCGGCATCGACTGGTCGACCGACCTGGCGCTGGCGCGCAAGCGCGTGGGCGACCGGGTTGCCTTGCAGGGCAATCTGGACCCGGCCGTGCTGTACGCCGCGCCGGCTGTCATCCGCGAGCGGGTCGCCGAGGTGCTTGCCATGTTCGGCAAGGGCTCCGGGCATGTCTTCAATCTCGGCCACGGCATCAACCCGGATGTGAACCCGGAACACGCCGGCGTAATGGTCGATGCGGTGCATGAACTCAGCCGGCCGTACCATCAGTAAGCGCTACAGTACCGGTCACCCTGGTGTCTCTCGATTCGGCCCTGTCGTTGCTACCAGGATTTTGCCACGACCCCGAGAGCCACTTCATGCCGGGTAACTCCTTCAGTGACCGTCGGCCGCAGGGATGCGGCCGTTGAGCCTACAAGGAAGTATTCACGGCGTGTCACGGAAGGAGTTACCCGGCATGAGGCACGTCAGCGTAGTTTTCGGTAATCACCGGGAATGTCTTCCTTGACCAGACTCAAATTCGCCTGGGCTATCGTCTCGGCCATGCTGGTCGTCGGCGCGGTCCTGCCCATGTTCACCTTCAGCCAGTTCTACATATTCAATGACACGTTTTCACTGGCGTCCGGTATCCTTTATCTGCTAACGGAAGGCGAACCGCTGCTGTTCATCATCGTGTTTTCATTCAGCATCCTGATGCCGGTCTACAAGATGTACCTCTTGTACCGTCTGCTGCGGGGCCGGGATGGCGATGACACATGGCGGCACCGGCAGTTGCATGTCCTGTCCTTCCTCGGCAAGTGGTCGATGCTCGATGTCTTCGTGGTGGCGATACTCGTGGTCACCGTGAAACTGGGGGCCATCGCCAATATAACGGTCCATTTCGGCATCTATCTGTTTTCCCTCGCGGTGCTGGCCAGCATGCTGCTGACCCACAAGATCGCCGCCCTGTCCGGCGCGGGTCGCTGAGACCCGGATCATTCACCGCCATGACGTCAGGAAAACCTGACGTGAATTGAAGACAGGAAACCCCGGCGTCCCAGCGGTTCGATTCATGAAAGAGCCGGACGCGCCTCGTTCATCCCCGACGTCTGGGCAGGGCATCCGCCGCCGGGCGGTGTCGCCGCGAGTAATAGAACCAGGCCGCGCCCGCGGCCAGCAGCACCAGCACGACGACATCCACCTGATGGGAGTACTGTTGTACCACGTGCCAGTGCTCGCGCAGTTTCATGCCGCACAGGAGCAGGAACGTATTCCAGAGCGTGGCGCCCGCCCCCGTGGCCAGCAGGAACGGCGCCCACGGCATCCGCCCCGTACCCGCCGGGATGGAGATGACATGCCGCACGACCGGGATGAAGCGACAGAAGAAGAGCGTCCAGGTGCCGCGGCGTTCATGGAAGAAGCGCTCGGTCCATTCGAGGTCATGCGGATTGAGCAGGAGATATTTTCCGACCCGGAGCACGAACGGACGCCCGCCGTAATAGCCCATCGCGTAGGAGATCGCCGAGCCGGCGAGCGAACCCAGGCTGGCGACGGCGACCGACGGCCAGAAGCTCCATTTGCCATCGGCAACGAGGAACCCTACGAAGGGCATGACGGCCTCGCTCGGCACCGGAGCGATCATGCTTTCCAGGGCCATCAGCAATCCGGCTCCGAGATAACCGGTGGCCTCCAGAATTCGAACCGCCAAGTCCGCAATCAGTTCCGTGATCATGTGTACGGGTACCGGAAGATTGGTCGATTTATCAAGGGTAAAACAAGGCACGAAGCATAAAGCGTAGCACCTGTTTTGTGAAGGACTGGACTGCCCCGACCCTATCGGGGCTGCCTGAAAGGGAGGATCACAGCGGAAGGTTTGTCCGCGGCTGCAGACCGTAGCCGTGAGCTGTCTGGCAGGAAAAGGCAATTGAGGAGACCTTTATCGCCGACGACAGCCTCCCATAGCATCCGGTTCATACGCAGGCAGGCGATCATGGGGGTGCGTGAGGTTTTACGGATCTGGTTCAACTTCCATTGCAGGCGGCGCAGGCGCAGTTGCTTGTGTGCTGGTGCGCGCAATATAGCCTCATTGATGATCCGCTCGCGGAAATTCTCGAAGGCTTGCGGGTCTGAACGGGCGAGAGTCGACCATTCATCAAAATCTTGCGGTGGCGGGGACAAGGTGTTTTGCATGGTGATCTCCGGTTCATGCCAGGCATTACCTAGGCATTTGTTGTTGTTCCGGTTTGTAAAAAGCATATCACAGCTGCCGTACAGCCGGTCGAGAGATAGTGAGAATGCTTTGCAATTCCTTTTAATGGCAAAGAGTTATCTATGAAAAACCTGTGGATAACTATGTGGATAGATTATTCGAAACCCGGAACCAGCTACGTCACGATTCCCGTCGGATGACCAATGTGGCCATCCTAGGTAAATGAAATAATGTTTTAATACAATAAGAAACAACGCAGGCAGCGGGGATGACGCGGATTCTGCGCCATTTTTCAGCCCCCTCACAGGAATGTTAATAACTTGCCACTGTGCTTCAAAGGGCTTGACATGCCTGATTTGGGATTATTGTTTCAATTGACAGGTACGCTACGGCCTTTTGCCAATACCTGCAGTCGCCTGTAGTGACGTTGCATTATGGAAATGGAGCTGCCGGGAGGACTGAATCTATCCCGTGATTATTTGCAGCGAGTGATCATTAATCGCAGACCATCTTAAGAAATTCTGACAAACGGCATTTTCACTACACACTACTCCGCGTCTGTTCTGGTGGCCACACGGCCCTGTCTCGTACTTGTTGATATTTACGCCAGTCCTCATGTTGACGGCTTTTCTTGGCCCGCCCCAATAGGCACACGTGGCACAACTTCTCAGGCCATAATCATATACAGTCATTTCCATACCTTTCTTGATAGTTCAAAATCAACGACACTGTGTGCCTGTCTCAATAATATATTGGCACTAATCTGGAATATTTAAGGGACGTCGGAACAGCCATCCTCATACTTCAGCAGTGGGGAGCAATTCTGCCAGGCGGTGTTGCTGATAATTCATCGTCTCATAGGATTTCGGCAATCGCTCCCTGCATTGCCCTATCTCCTGCATCCCTGCAGTCGTGTGCATCCAATTAGTCCATCACCAGGACCAGTTTCCCAATCTGAGTGCCACTCTCCAGTTCACGATGCGCCGCGGCCGCATCCATCAAGGGATAGGTCTGCGTCACGCAGACCTTGAGTTCGCCGCTGTCAAAAAGCGGCGCGCACTCCTCAAGGATGCGTGACTGCGCACGTTGCGCCTGTGAAATATCCAGGAATGTCGGTGACAGCATCAGTTCCAGGCCGATGCCCAGATTGCGCTGGCGGGCGATGCCCCAGTTGGTCGTGGCCGCGGGTTGCAGCAGGGTGACCAACTGGCCGCCGTAGCGCACGGCGGCAAAGGTATGCTCAAAAGTTTGTCCACCGACGGTATCCAGGGCGACATCGACGCCTTGCCCATCGCTCCAGCGCAGTACGGCGTGCGCGAAATCCTCGTCACGATAGAAGATGTGTTCGTCCGCGCCGAGTGTTTCCACGATCGATGCCTTGGTTTCCGAGCTGACGGTGGTGCAGACGCTTGCCCCGGCGCGTTTTGCGAGCTGGATGGCGAGGTGACCCACCCCGCCGGCACCGCCATGTACCAGTACCCTCTGGCGGGCCTGCACACTGGCCCTCGCAAACAGGGATTCCCACGCCGTAATCAGCGCCAGGGGAATGGCCGCAGCCTCGGTAAAGTTCAGGCCGGCCGGTTTTCGCGCCAGCAGTATTTCGGGAACGACGGTGTAGGCGGCATAGCAACCGGAGCGACCGCCGAAACTCGGATGGCAGAAATAGACTTCATCGCCAGGGGTGAAACGGGTCACGGCCTTGCCGACGGTTTCGACCACGCCGGCGCCGTCAAAGCCGAGCACGACCGGCAGTGACATCGAGTAGCTGGCGGGGTTTTGCCGCAGCTTGGCATCCACCGGGTTGAGTCCGGCGGCCTTGAGCCGGACCAGCACGTCCGTGTCTCGGGTGAGCGCGGGTAAGGGAAACTCCTGGTGGCGCAGTACCTCGGGTCCCCCGGGCGCCTGCAGCACAACGGCTGGCATCGTTAACGGTTGTTTGTTTATCATCAGTTTCATTTCCCCCGTGAAGCCGGTAACCGTCCTGCTGCCGGTTATCATCGGCGCTGTCTTCCATGCACCTGCACAACCTTAGAACATTACACCGCGGCCTGTGTTTTGAATGAATTTCACGAATCAGACCTACCGTCGTTCCGCCTGTCGATTGTCAATTACGGTATTGGCGTTGAGCTGTCGGGGGCGAACATGCTCCGGGAAGCATTGACCACCGCAGCGCGCGTACAAGGCGTCGTTTTTATCCGGTGCAATCAGGCTCGCGGTTGTTTTCCAGTGTACATTTGCGTAAGCTGGTTGAACAGGCTGGGTGCGGTATCAGCCAGGCATAATTCCTGGATTGCCTGGCGCCGTATCAGTTTGGCGCTGTGGATATCCAGCCGGACAGTTCCTGCGCCACTAGGGTGTGCAGCATGTGCATCCCGATCTCTGAATCATTGAGGCAGGGAATGACATCGTAACGGTTGCCGCCGTGCCCCAGGAACAGGTCGCGGTTCTGCATGCCCATCTCCTCGAGGGTTTCCAGGCAGTCGGCGGCAAAGCCCGGCATGACCACGGCGAGATGCCTGACGCCCTCGCGGGCCAGCGCCTTGAGGGTCTTGGCGGTGTAGGGTTGCAGCCATTTCTTCGGGCCAAAGCGCGACTGGAAGGTCATGCGCAATTGCTGCTCGTCAAGGCCGAGCCGCTCGCGCAGCAGGCGGGTGGTCTTGGCGCAGTGGCAGTAATAGGGATCGCCCTTGTCGAAATATTCCTGCGGCAGGCCGTGAAATGAGGCCAGGATGACCTCGGGGCGATGCTCGTCCGCGGCCAGATGTTGTTCGACCGTCTGCGCCACGGCCTCTATGTAGGCCGGATGGTTGTAGTAGGGCGGAAGGCAGCGCAGCGCGGGTTGCCAGCGCATGGTCTTGAGGGTTTCAAACACCCGGTCGTTGACCGTGGCCGTGGCGGTAGCGCTGTACTGCGGATAAAGTGGCGCGATGAGGATGCGTTCGCAGCCCTGTTTATGCAAGGCGCCGATCTGCTCCGCGATGGAGGGATTGCCGTAGCGCATGGCCCAGCCGACGAGGAGTCTGCCGTCGTGGTAGCCAAACCGCTCGCCCAGCAGTTCCGCCTGGCGGCGGGTGTAATAGCGCAGCGGCGACTCGTTGGTCTCATTAAACCAGACCTTGTGATAGGCCTCGGCCACCCGCGCGGGGCGGGTGCGCAGAATGATGCCGCGCAGGATCGGTTGCCACAGCCAGGGTGTCAGTTCGATCACGCGCCGGTCGGACAGGAACTCGGCGAGGTAGCGGCGTACGGCGGCGGTGTCGTGGGCGTCGGGGGTGCCGAGGTTTACCAGCAGGACGCCGATGCGTCCGCTCTCGACCGGCGGATGTTCGGGCGGGCGATGGTTCCCGATGGGGTCTGTCACAAGCGCCTCCTGTGGTGATCCGGTGATGATTGCCTTGAAAAAAACCGCACGGCTGTATCCTCGTGTGGATTGGGGTTGACGGGATATGCTGATATCGACGTGTAGTGACTCAATGCGTTCCGATATAGCCGGCATGTTACCACTGCGGACAGTGGCGCCACAGCGGCGCTTTCAGACGCCCTGCCCCGATACCGCGAACATCGGGTTCGCTGTTTGTCGCTGCGAATGGTATTTGTCGTCCTCGGGACGCGGCCAGCCGCACCAGGTCTTCGGTAGCAAGTTCGCCGAACTGACCGTTCCTGCATGGCCGGCGCTTCATAGTGCGCCAACACACACTGCCTGCCAAGCATCAGCATTGTTCAATGGGGTTTGAATCTGAACTGACAACTGGTATCGATCATGATGCGAGGCATGGTAATCGATATGAACGACGAACAGTTGCATACGCTGGCCGAGATGGATGCCTTAGCAAGCATCGTGTGCAGGTCACACCCGCCCGGCGCGGCAAAGGAAAAAGATCAAAACACTGGACGAGTCGCAAGACCACCAGGGCATTATCGTTGGTCCGCCGAACGTCATGCCGCTATGGCCTGGGTGCAAAGGCTCAAGCGCGTCTCCACCAACAGTAGGCGCTTTAGGCGAGATCGACATCGAGACGTGCCGTGAATGTGGTGGCTCTGTCAGGATCGCCGCTCCTGCGCATCCATGCGCCCGCGGCATTAGTGCATACATGCACGTCATCGCGTGTATCCGACGGCATGGATGCAGGAGGTAGGGCGACGCAGGAGGCCAAAGCCGAGAAGACCCGTGGTCATTGAGAAGATTCTGACCCGCCTGGATGAACAAGCCCCTGCAACAGAAACGATCCGTCACCCGAGAGTCAGGCACCACCGCATGGCGGCTTATTCGCCTGGGCTAAGAGACTAAGGAACCCGGCTTTCCGCTCAAGTTGCTGCTACCCCTGTTGACGCGTTAGGCTATTTGTTGGCTCGAGTGCCGCAACGGGCCGAAATGGTGGTGTACGTGAAGGATTTTCCGGCGGAGCGTCCGCATTTGGCTGGCCTTGGCTGAAATCGGGGTGAAAAGCGAGGCATCCGTTGTTTTCAGGGGCCGTGTACTTTTAGAAACGGGTGGTTATTTGTCCTATACTTCTTCCGAGAGCCAAAAGCGCAAATCTGAAATTCAACGGGCGATCAGAAGGTTTTGACAAAGGAGGAGCAGCAGTAATGAAAAGCAAGAGTGAACAGTTAAAATCGCCGATGCTGGATGCCGCTCTGACAGCGGAGGAGCAGAAGCAGGCGTCCCAGTATGCCCGGAGTCTGATCGAGGCGTCTCTCGACCCTCTGGTGACGATCAGCACCGAAGGCAAGATCACGGACGTTAATGAAGCGACGATAAAAGTAACGGGCGTCCCCGCCACAAGCTCATCGGTGTGGACTTTTCAAACTATTTCACGGAGCCTGATAATGCCAGAAAGGGCTACGAGCAAGTCTTCGCGAAGGGCTCCGTTACTGATTACCCGCTGACCATCAGGCACAAGACGGCCGGCTCACCAACGTGCTCTATAACGCCTCGGTTTATCGCGACGCGCAAGGCAAGGTCCTGGGTGTGTTCGCCGCCGCGCGCGATGTGACCGCGCAAAGAGAGGCCGAGTCGAAGATCGCGGAACAGCGCGCGAGGGAAGAGCAGCGCGCCCGCGAGCTCGATCGTCTGTCGGAACTGGAGCGGTTCCAAAAACTTACTGTCGGGCGCGAACTCAAGATGATCGAATTGAAGAAAGAGATTGAAGAGCTGCGGAAAGAAAACAATGCGCTGCGGAAGACCACGCCGGGTGAGAGGGCCGAGCAGTGAACGACACGGTCTTTACGGTCTCAAAACGAACAGCGGAGATCGGCGCCGCGGACTATACCAAGGCGATACTTAACATCCTCGAAGACTTTTCGGAGGAGAAGGCGCAGCTCGAAAAAACTCAGCGCGCGGTCCTGAATATCATTTGAAGATTCTTCCGTGGAAAAGATGAGTCTTGAAGGCACGCAAAGCGCGGTCATTAACATCCTGGAGGACTTTACCGGCGAGAAAGGCCGCCTTGAGGAAACACAGCGGGCCGTGCTCAATGTCCTTGAGGACTTCTCCGGAGAAAAATCCCGGCTCGAGGGAACGCAGAGCGCAATGTTGAACCTGCTTGAGGACTTTAACGGGGAGCGTGTGAAGACGGAAGCCGCCCGCCACGAATTGCAGCAAACCAACGCACAGCTCCGGGACGAGATGGAAGAGCGTAAGAAGGTGGAGGAACAGGTAAAAAAGTCGCTGAGAGAGAAAGAAGTGCTGCTTAAGGAAATACACCACCGCGTCAAAAATAACCTCCAGATCATTCAGAACATGCTCAACCTTCAGTTGCCTCAAGTTAAAGACGAGGGGGCGATCGCCCTTTTTAAAGAGAGCCAGAGCCGGATCTACACTATGGCGCTTATTCATGAAAAATTGTATCAGTCCGAGTCGCTGGCAAGGATAGACTTTCCCGAATACATCAGAAGCCTAACCAACTACCTCTTCGTTTCTTATGGAGCGGCCGCCAGGGCCATTCGATCGAAAATATCTGTGAAAGACGTTTCCCTGGACATTGATACGGCAATCACTTGCGCTTTGATTATCAATGAACTGGTCTCAAACGCGTTGAAGTATGCCTTTCCGGCTTCAAGAGGTGCAACGCAAACAGGTGAAATCCGCATCGACTTGCGCCGTGACGCCGGGAATAAAATCCTGCTGACCGTCAGTGACGATGGCGTGGGACTTCCTGAGGGCCTCGAAGTGCAGAAGAGCGACTCACTGGGGTTGAAATTAGTCTGCGTTCTGGCAGAGCAGCTTGGCGGCAGCATCCATATCGGCGCGGACGGTGGAGCCGAATTTACGATTTCCTTTGAGGCAAGGAGCGAAAAAGGAGCCTGATTTTTGTCGGGCGCAAAGATACTGATTGTTGAAGACAAGGCGCGGAGTTGCTCCAGGGTCTGGAGTCCTTGGGTACGTAGAGTCACGTTCATCCTCCGATGATCCCAAACTCCCGACCGCCTTCAGGCTCATTCCACGTTGGAATCACGCCCCCCGTTCAGTCTCTGTCTCATTGGAAAAGGCTCTGCATTGCACAGCACAGGCGAGGAAAACCCTTGCGCCGGCCCGCGCCGTGTAGCCGTTCTCCCCGTGTTGAACCGCCTGCATCGGGCGCATGCGGCTTGCGGATCACCCGGCTTTATCCGTATTGTGGGGGTATGCCACTTCGAGATGTCGCCATCCATGAAACCGCTGCCTGAGAAATCGGCCTATCTGCAGGGCCTGCGCGAGCTGTCCGACCGGCTGGTGCAGGTCCAGTCGCCGATCCGCATCCTCGACGCCATCAAGTGGGACGACACCATCGAGCAGGCCTTCTTCGCTGCCGGCTGCAAGGCGCTGCCCCCGGTCGACCGCGGCTACTATGACGCCCGCCCGCTGGGGTTCGACGCGCGCGAGAAACGCAGCGAGTTCCATGACCTGGAGCGGGAGATCGTGCGCCGCCTGGGCCAGTTCAATCCGGTCAGCCAGATCATGCGCCGCATGTGCCGCGAGTATCAGATGGTGGTGCGCATGCTCGAGGCGCGCGGCACGCCCGATTTCACCCGCCTCTCGCAGGAACTCTATGGTTCGGCGAGCGATGTCTTCCACGTCGGGGACCCGACCGTCGCGGATCTCGGCGTCATGATGTCCGATGCCCTGGCCAACATCCGGGATCGCAAGCTGCTGCCCGAAGAGCCTAAGTCGATCAGCGGCGAGGAGGCGGTGGGGCTGCTGCAGGAACGGCTCGACCGGGTATATCCCGGCAATGAGCGCAAGGTGCGGGTGATACTGAGCGATGGCATCCTCGCCGATGCCTCGGCCGGGTCGGACTACCTGAAGATACGCAAGGAGGCGCGGTTCAGCGAACGGGACCTGCGGATACTGGAGGTCCACGAGGGCTGGGTCCACATCGGCACCACGCTGAACGGCGAGAGCCAGCCCTACTGCACCTTTCTCAGCAAGGGGCCGCCGTCGGCCACCGTGACCCAGGAGGGGCTGGCGATCCTGATCGAGATCTTCACCTTTTCCTCGCACCCGGACCGGCTGAAGAAGGTGACCAACCGGATACACGGCGTCGACATGGCGGAACGCGGCGCCGATTTCCTCGAAGTGTTCGCGTTTTTCCGTGAGCAGGGCTACGAGGATCAGGAGAGTTATTCACTGGTCACCCGCGTGTTCCGCGGCAGCACGCCGACCGGCGGACCCTTCACCAAGGACCTCGCCTACAGCCGCGGCTTCATCATGGTGTACAACTATATCCAACTGGCCGTGCGCAAGGGCATGCTCGACCGCATTCCGCTCTTGTTCTGCGGCAAGACCACACTGGACGACATGCGCACCCTCGCCCAACTGGTCGAGGAGGGCATCGTCGCCAAGCCGCGCTTCATGCCGCCGCAGATCGCCGACCCCAACGCCCTGAGCGCCTGGATGTGCTATTCGAATTTCCTGAACCGCCTGAACCTCAAGCAGATCGAGCTGGACTACGCCAACCTGCTCTAGGCGGCGATATCATGCGTCAAACTGCCGCGGCGCCGGGAATTACAGCGTCACCGCCCGGTATTGCATCAGGGCCGGCGGGCCAGCGGCTGAGCGACGGATCAACGGCCCAGCGCTATCGCCTCCATCAGGTCCTGCTGGCGGTAGCCCCGGTAGCCGGTGAAGAGACCGGCATCCAGTGGTTTGCCGGAGACGCCGGCCACCATGAACTGCTGGCGGCTCTGGTAATCCCGCGCCGCCACCGGCACCCCCGGCAATCCGCTCAGCAGCAGGCGGGTGCTCTCGGTCAGGCCGCCGGTCAGTTCCTGGGCCGTGCCGGCCGCATGGCGCAGGAAATCGATCATGGCCATCAGGGTGGCGAAATCGGCCGGTGAAACACCCGCCTCGGCGGCGGAGCTCAGGCAGACGTCGCCGATGGGCTGCCGGGCTTTCAGCAGGGCGTACAAGCGGCAGTGGAAGCCGGCGATGGTGCGGTTGCCGCGCGCGAGCGTTTGCAGCTCGCCGAGCTCGGGCAACCCGCCCTGCGGCAGGCCCAGCATGCCGCCCATGCGCTCCTCGAGCAGGGCGCGTTGCGCGGGCGGCAGCATTTGCAGCTGCTCGCGCAGCGCGGATGCCATCCCGGCGTATCCCTTCAGCGTTTGCTGGTCGATCTCGGTATAGGTCCGCTTGGCCGTATCGACATAAATGGCGACGTCGCGGGTTTTGTCATAGAGCACGTAGGCGGGCTGGCTGGCTTGCGCCAGGCGCGCCATGTTGTCCTTTACCTGAATGAGGGCGTTCGCCGCATTCAGTGAACCGTCCAGCCGGATGGTCGTGTCGGCCCGGCCCGGCAGCGCCGCGACTAGCGCCGTCAGTGTGAACAATACGGCCGTGAACATTCTCTTCGCCATGATCGGTGATCTCCTCCCAATGCAAATTCCGGATAGGCCGGCGGGCGCCTTGTGTACGTGTCCGCCGGCCGCTATTCTCGCATACTTGCCCGGTCGATAGCGCGGCCGGCGCGAGTGGGTTGGCGGCGAGAGTAACTCATGGAGTTCAAAGACTATTACACCATCATGGGCGTGGCGCGCGATGCCACCCAGGACGAGATCAAGCGCGCCTACCGCAAACTCGCGCGCAAATACCATCCGGATGTCAGCAAGGAACCGGATGCGGAGGCGCGGTTCAAGGAACTGGGCGAAGCCTACGAGGTGCTCAAGGATCCGGAAAAGCGCGCCGCCTACGATCAACTCGGCGCCAACTGGAAGGCGGGGCAGGAATTCCGGCCGCCGCCTGACTGGGATGCCGGTTTCGAGTTCAGCGGCGGTTACGCCGACAGCGGCGCCTTCAGCGACTTCTTCGAATCCCTCTTCGGGCGGGCCGGGGCGGGGCGTCCCGGCGGCGCGACCTTTCACGCCCGCGGCGAGGATCACCATGCCAGGATCCTGATCGATCTGGAGGACGCCTACCACGGCGCGACCCGCACCATCACCCTGCACGCCCCGCAGCTCGACGGGCAGGGCCATGTACGCATCCGGGAGCACACCCTGAGCGTGCGCATCCCCAAGGGGGTCAGGCAAGGCCAGCATATCCGGCTGGCCGGTCAGGGCACGCCGGGATTGGGCGGCGGGCCGGCCGGCGACCTGTATCTGGAAGTGGAATTCAAGCCGCACCGTTTGTACCGTGCCGACGGGCGTGATCTTTACCTGGACCTGCCGCTGGCGCCCTGGGAGGCGGCGCTGGGCGCCAAGGTCAAGGTCCCGACGCCGGAAGGGGTCGTCGACCTGACCGTACCCGCGGGTTCGGCGGCGGGCCGGAAGCTGCGCCTGAAGGGGCGCGGCATTCCGGGGAATCCGGCCGGCGACCTGTATGTGGAGCTGCAGATCGCGCTGCCGCCGGCGGAAACCGAGGCCGCCCGGGAGTTCTACCGCACCATGCAGCAGGAACTGGCGTTCAATCCACGATCCCGACTGGGAGTGTAAGCAGCCATGCAAGACGAGAAGCTACCGGTACTGACGGGATTGATCCTGGATGAAACCACGACCCTGACGCTGGATGAGCTGAGTTATGCGTGTTCCGTGCGCATCGAGCGGATCGTCGAGCTGGTCGACGAAGGCATACTGGAACCCGTGGGCCGCGACCTGATGAATGGTGTTTCCCGGGCCCCAGCCTGGGACGCGCCCGCATCGCCATGCATCTGCAGCGGGACCTGGGCATCAATCCTGCCGGTGTGGCCCTGGTGCTGGACCTGCTGGATGAACTCGAATCCCTGCGCGCCCAACTGCGGCGATTCGAATCCGGGTCCCGATGACATGCAGGCGGACACGCCTGCCGGCGACCGTTGGCGGTCGATAACGGAGGAACGCAAACCATGAACGATGCCCTTCACATCGTCTGCCCCGGGTGTGGCGCGGTAAACCGGATACCCGGGGCGCGGCTCGGTGACGGCCCGAAGTGCGGCAAATGCCACCAGGCGCTCTTTACCGCCCATCCGCTGGAACTGACCGGCGCCGATTTCCAGAAACAGCTCGAGCGCAACGATATCCCCGTGCTGGTCGATTTCTGGGCGCCCTGGTGCGGACCCTGCAAGATGATGGCGCCGGCCTTCGTGCAGGCGGCCTCGCAGCTTGAGCCGCGGGTGCGGCTGGCCAAGCTCAATACCGAGATCGAGCAGTCCATCGCCGCGCGTTACGGCATCCGCAGCATTCCGACTCTGGCCCTGTTTCACCATGGACAGGAACTGGCGCGCCAGGCGGGCGCCATGGGCGCGCCGGACATCGTGCGCTGGACCCGCACGCACCTCAACGGCTGAGGCGGTCCCGACGGGCGATCGCCAGCGGAAAAATAACGGAGGTACCAGGACCATCCAGGGTCATGCCGCGCGGTTCGGGGCGGGCTTGCCGGAACCGTGTGCCGCCCGGACGGCGGCACGCCGACCTACAGGGACGTATTCACGGCGGGTTCCGGCAAGCCCGCCCCGGACCGTGCCCCGGCAGCGTGGTCCCGCTGACGAAAGCCTTAGTAGGTGACGGCGTCGGTGATACCATACGGCCTGCCTGATCCCGAGGATCCGCAGGCCCGGCTGACGGCGCCGCGGCGCGGGCAGGGTGCGCACTATCATGGAAGACTCACAACCCGTTGTCATGCAGAAATCCAACGACATCTCCCATCATCCCCGGCTGCTGCGCCTCGCCACCCACGCCTCGGTGGCAACCGCCGGCATCCTGATCACCGGCAAGCTGGTGGCCTGGCTGATGACCGGATCGGTCAGCCTGCTGGCCTCCCTGATCGACTCGATGATGGATGCCGCTGCTTCCCTCATCAATCTGTTTGCCGTGCGCTATGCGCTCATGCCCGCCGACCGGGAGCATCGCTTTGGCCACGGCAAGGCCGAGTCCCTGGCCGGCCTGGCCCAGACGACCTTTATCGCCGGCTCGGCGCTGTTTCTGATCCTGCAGGCCTTCGACCGGCTGTTGCATCCGCGCCCGCTGGCGGACGTGGCGGTCGGGGTGGGGATCATGGTATTCGCGATCATTGCCACACTGGCATTGCTGCTGGTACAGCGCCATGTGGTCAAGGTAACCGGCTCGACGGCGATCAAGGCGGATGCCCTGCACTACAAGACCGACCTGCTGACCAATGCCAGCATCATTGCCGCCCTGCTGCTCACGGGATACGGCTGGCCGGGCAGCGACGCGCTGTTCGCCCTGGGTATCGCGCTCTATATCCTCTACAGCGCCTGGCATATCGGCAACGAGGCCTTTCAGTTGCTGATGGACCGGGAATTGCCGGATGAACAGCGCCTGCGTATCCGCAGCGCCGCGCTCGCCCATGCAACGGGTGCGCGGCGTTCACGATCTGCGCACCCGCCGCTCGGGACATGACATCTTCATCCAGTTGCATCTGGAACTCGACGATGACCTGTCGCTGTTCGACGCCCATGAGATCGCCGACGAAGTGGAGGCAAACATCAGGGCCATGCTGCCCGAGGCGGATATCCTGATACACAAGGACCCGAGCAGCCTGGTGGAAAACGTCGCATTCATGTGAGGCGCGACCGTGATGCCGGTGATCACCTCCGCGTGCCGCCGCGTTTCAGCCCTTGCCGCGCGTGCGGGTGCGGTGCGGCTTGTGATTGTTCTCGATGAACTCGACAATCAGGCTGGCGATATTCCCGCCGGTCGCCTTCTCGATTCCTTCGAGTCCCGGCGATGAGTTGACTTCCATCACCAGCGGTCCGCGATGGGAACGCAACAGATCGACGCCGGCGACATTCAGCCCGATCTTGCGCGCCGCCCTGATCGCGATGGAACGTTCTTCCGGGGCGAGCCTGGCCAGAGTGGCGCTGCCGCCGCGATGCAGGTTGGAGCGGAACTCCCCCTCCCTGGCCGTGCGCCGCATGGCGGCCACCACCTTGTCGCCGATCACGAAGGCGCGGATGTCGGAACCACTCGCCTCCTTGATGAATTCCTGCACCAGGAAATTGGCCTTCAGGTCGCGAAAGGCGTCGATCAGGCTTTCCGCGGCCTTGACGGTCTCGGCCAGCACGATCCCCCGGCCCTGCGTGCCTTCCAGCAGCTTGACCACCAGGGGGGCCCCGTTCACCAGTTGGATGAGATCATGAGTGCTGTCCGGGGAGCTGGCGAATCCGGTGAGCGGCAGCCCGATGCCGGCGCGCGCCAGAATCTGCAGGGAGCGCAGCTTGTCGCGCGAGCGGCTGATGGCCACGGATTCATTCAGCGGATAGGTGCCCATCATCTCGAACTGCCGGACGACGGCCGTTCCGTAAAACGTGATGGAAGCCCCGATGCGGGGAATGACGGCATCGAAAGGCGGCAGTTCCTCGCCCCGGTAGTGCACGCTGGGACGCATGGAGGCGATGTCCATGTAACACTTCAGGGTGTCGAGCACCAGCACCTCGTGGCCGCGTCCCTCGCACGCATCGACCAGTCTGCGCGTGGAATAGAGTTTTCGATTCCTTGAAAGAATGGCTATCCTCATGATCGCCTCGCCTTAAGACTGTATGTAGGTATCCGTCGCCCGAAACGGGCTTGCTGGTGAGGGGTGGGTCGATGTTGCCTGCTGTTTCGCCGGGTGTTGGGGGGAGATCGTATTGTTCTGGGTTGCCGCGCCTACTATAACATGCCGCGCCGTTGCCGCCGCCCGAGCAGATAGGACGCGGACGGGACCACCATGAACCTGTCTTCCAGCGCCGCGCGACCCAGCAGCATGCGAAAACGCATGCTATCGCGATTGGTCAGGGTAAGCTGGAGCGGCCAGGAGTCGCCGCCGAGCTTCATCAGGGTCTCTATCACATAGCGCATTTCCCGATGTCCGCCCGAATCCGTTACATCGCGCCGGTCGAGCACCGCCGCGGTGCACTCGATGACGATATCCGTGCGCCGCTGCAGGGGGTGGATGCCGAAGCGCACCATCTCAATGCCCTGCGCGCGGAACGGCTCCACGTAAAAGGCATGCAGGGCCGAGGTGCGCGCGCCGGTATCCACCTTCGCCTTGAGGTGGGTAATCCCGAGCTGCGGGAGCGACAGCCATTCACGCCAGCCTATGGGTGTCAGGTTCATCTATGCGCAATGACTCATCGAGGCGGTGATCGGCTGCATGGGCGCGGTTGCCGGAAAATAGCTGCCTGTCGGGACGGTGATAAGATAGCATAGCGCAGCGGGCGTGCGCCGCGAAGGACACTGCACAACCATGAGCCATTTCCATAAGAAGTATCATCCACCGGGTACCGCGCCGGGAACCCTGAGGGAGGCGGCGCCTGCCGCCGCGGCCGCCTGCCGGATCCACCTGATCGACTATACCGAAACGGAATTTACCGAAAAGGAACTGGCGAGCGCCGCTGACGGCCGGGAATACCTCAGCCGGCCGAGCACCACCTGGATCCATGTGCAGGGCTGTATCACCGCCGCTGTGGTCAAGAACCTCGGTGACATGTTCGGACTGCACCCGCTGGCCATGGAGGATGTGCTGAATACGGGACAGCGTCCCAAGCTGGACCGTTTCGATGAACAGATCTTCATCGCCATGGCGCTGCCCTGCAGTGATGCCGCCAGCGTCACCGTGGAGCAGGTGAGCCTCTTCTTCGGCGCGAATTTCATCGTGAGCTTTCATCACGGCGCCGTCGATCGCTTTGAGCCGGTGCGCCACCGGCTGCGCCAGGCCTCCGGGCATATCCGCTCACTGGGCGATGATTACCTGCTGTACTGCCTGCTCGACCTGGTGATCGACGAGGCCTTTCCCGTGCTGGAAGTCTTCGGAGACCGGGTGGAAAAGCTTGAATCCAAGGTGCTTGACCATCCGGACAAGTACGCGGTCAGCGCGATACACGGGCTCAAACGCGAGCTGCTCATGTTGCGGCGCATGCTGTGGCCGCAGCGTGATGTGATCAACGCGCTGCTGCGCGATGATACGGAGATGATCAGTGACGAGACCCGCGTCTACCTGCGTGACTGCTATGATCACACCATCCAGGTCATCGACCTCATCGAGATGTACCGTGACATAATCTCCGGGCTGATGGATGTCTATCTCTCGGCGATGAGCAATCGTCTGAACGAGGTCATGCGGGTGCTGACCCTGATCGCGACCATCTTCATTCCGCTCACCTTCATCGCCGGAGTGTATGGCATGAATTTCGGCGACAACCAGGTCAGCCCCTGGGCGATGCCCGAGTTGCGCTGGTATTTCGGCTATCCGCTGTCACTGCTGCTGATGCTTGCCGTCGCGATCGGCATGCTGGTGTATTTCAAGCGGAAACGGTGGCTGTAGCCCGCGCGCTACAATGTGCATCCGGTGCGCGCCGGCAGGGATGGTGACGTCCAATCCCAGCGCCGTCCCGCTTCCCTTCGCGGCCGTACCGGCCTAGCATCGGTGGCGGCATGAACCCGTTAACCAAACTTGCGGTGATGACATGATCGGCGGTCAGTTGATGCAAACCCCCCTGCTTGCGCCGGCCCGGATGCTGATGCGCGTCCTGCTCGCGATCTGGATGGCCTTGCCGTGCGTGACGGCGGCGGCCGAGGATAACTCGATCGCGGCGGCCGAGAAGCAACTGCAGGCGATCAAGACGCAACTGTCCGAAACCGCGTCCGCGATCAACGACTTCGAGGTCATGGCGAAGGATATCGACGGCATACGCAGGCTGGCGGTGCAGTGTATCGAGCATGCCGAGCAGGACAGCGCGAAGCTGGCCGAAGATCTCAAAACACTCGGCAGCCCGGTGGCGGGGGAGGATGCCTCGGTCACCAGGGCGCGGCACGAGCTGAACAAGAACAGGGGCGTCATCGAAAAACGGCTGACCGTCTGCCGCCTGCTGCGCGTCAACGGCGATGAACTGGAGGCCACGGTCGCGGAGCACCAGAATCGGATCTTCAAGCAGCAGATACTGGCCCGTGACCGCACCTTTACCGATCTGATGAAGGGCGACTGGGGCAAGATCAGCGAGTGGCTCGCTGCCGTTAAGTCCTTCGTGGTCGATACCCGCGGGCTGGAACAGGTCGGTGGTATGCAGTGGGTGCTGCTGGGTTCCCTGGTCCTGCTCGGCGCGGCCCTGGGGCAGGTGAGCAAACGCAGGCTGCTCGCCGTGCTCCCCCAGCCCACGGACAAGGACGATCTCATCTTCTTGGCGATGGTAGCCTTCGGCGCCACGCTGGCCCACTATCTGCCGTTGCTGCTGCCGCTGGCCGTCGCCAGCGGTACGCTGCTGGTGCTGCTGCTAGGCGTCGAGCCGCTGCCCAACGTGCTCCTGCTCGGTCTGGGCCTCACCTTCTACGTGCTGGCCCTGGTGCTGGTGCGCGGCCTGTTCAAACCCCCGGCGCCGGCCAGCCTGTACCTGCCGGTGCCGGAGTCCGTCTGCCGCGCGCTTGCCCACCGCCTTTACGTGCTGGCATCCTTGCTGCTGATCGGTTTCCTGATATTTTCCACCATCCTGGTGCAACAGCTCCCGGAAGCGGCGCTGCTGCTCACCCGCACCGTGTTCATCACGGTGCTGGTGATCAATCTCGGCTGGGTGCTGTGGCTGGTGGGCGAACTTCCGGTATGGCGGCATACCGCGCCGGTGCGCGTGCTGATCATCCTGGCGCTGTTCGCCGGGTTGATGGCGGAGTGGGCCGGCTACCGCAATCTCTCCGGCCTGATCATCGGCGGTCTGGTCAGTACCCTGCTGCTGTTCGCGATCATTTTCCTGCTCGGCCGGGTCATGAGACGAACTCTATGACGGCATGGACGAGGGGCGTTACCGCTGGCAACAGCGCTTCAGGAGCCGGTTCGGTTTGAAAGCAGGGGAGTACGTGCCGGGGCTGGTATGGCTGCGGGCCATCAGCCACCTGGTGCTGTGGGGCGGATTTCTCCTGCTGCTGTTCCGCATCTGGGGCTACTCGGACAAAGTCTACGCCGCCGCGGTGCACTATGTCGTCGAGGGCTTCGAGATCGGCAGTCTGCACGTGGCGCCCCTGCGCGTGGTCATGGCGATTGCCCTCTTCTCGGTGATGGTGTCGATCAGCGGCTGGTTCAAGCGCCAGTTGGAGCAGTACTGGCTCAAGAAGACCCGCCTGGATCGAGGCGCGCGCGATGCGGCGGCGACCGCAACGGGTTATCTCGGTATCTCCCTGGCCATCCTGGTGGCGCTGTCCGTGGCCGGCGTGGAATTCACCAATCTGGCGATCATCGCCGGCGCGCTCTCGGTCGGCATCGGCTTCGGCCTGCAGAATATCGTCAACAACTTCGTCTCCGGCCTGATTCTGCTGGTGGAACGCCCCATCCGTATCGGCGACTGGATCATGGTCGGTAACACGGAAGGCTATGTGAAAAAGATCAGCATCCGTTACACCCAGATCCAGACCTTCGACCGGGCCGATGTGATCGTGCCGAATTCCGAGCTGATCGCCGGACAGGTGACCAACTGGATGCTGAGCGACCCCTGGGGGCGGGTGGTGGTGCCGGTGGGGGTGGCCTACGGGTCGGATACCGCCAAAGTCATGCAGATCCTGGTGGATCTGGCCAATAAGCACCCCCTGGTGATGAATAATTATCCCGGCATACCTGAACCGAGGGCGCTGTTCCGCGGCTTCGGGGACAGCGCGCTCAATTTTGCACTGACTTGCTACATCCGTGATGTGGACAAGCGCGTGCTGACCCAAAGCGACCTGTATCTCGCCATCGACGCCGCGTTCCGCGAGGCCGGTATCGAGATCCCCTTCCTGCAGCGC
This sequence comes from uncultured Gammaproteobacteria bacterium, assembly GCA_963773065.1. GTDB lineage: Bacteria > Pseudomonadota > Gammaproteobacteria > UBA9214 > UBA9214 > CAVQCA01. The sequence continues at coordinate 136,106 of CAVYZN010000006.1, read as the reverse complement.
AATGTGCAGATCCGCAACAGCCCCGCCATCGGGCGCGATGCCCGCGTCCCGGCAAGCCACCCTGAACCCGCGGCATAGCGTGGAGGTCGGGGTGGGCGGAGTAATACGGCAGGAAGGCCGGTTATCAGGCAACGGCATCTAGGGTCTGGCGACAGCCATGAGGAGACCGCCACGAGGCACGGCGCTCGTCCTGCTGCTGGCGCTGCTCTACTGCCGGTCCCGCCTCGCCCCGCGGCGAAGCGCCGGCGATCACCATCGAAGGCGTCAAGGGCGATGTCGCCGCCAATGTCAGGGCCTACCTGTCGCTCTCTAAGGAAACCTGTGATGCGCCGTTGTGGCGCCTGCGCGGGCGCCTCAAGCAGGCCGACGGCGAGGCGCGCGATGCCCTGCGCGCCTTCGGTTATTACCAGGCGACGATCGCCAGCCGGTTTGAACCGGCCACGGCGGAGGGCGCCTGCTGGCGGGCCACCTTCACCATCGTGCCCGGGCCGCGGGTCAGCTTCGGCGTCATCGATGTCATCATCAGCGGAGATGCCGCCGCCGATCCCGCCTTCGACGCGCTGGTGAAGAAGGCCATGGACCAGGCGGGGCAGCCGCTGCGCCAGGATATCTATACCGACCTCAAGCGTCAGATCGCGGAGCTGGCCAGCACGCGCGGTTATGTCAAGGGACACTACACGCAAAATCAACTGCGCGTGAATCCCGGGCGGGGGATCGCCGACATCATCCTGCACTACGACTCCGGGCCGCGCTTTCGCTTTGGGCCGATCCGGCGCGAACAGGACATCATCGAACCGCAACTGCTGGACCGCTTTCTCGCCTACCAGCAGGGCAAGCCCTACGACGCGACCCTGCTCACCAAGACCACGCGCGCACTCACCGGCAGCGGCTATTTCCGCAACGCCTACGTGCAACCCCATATCGACGAGGCCGAGGATGGCGCGATACCGACCGAGCTCGTGCTGACGCCGTCCAAACGCAACCGCTACACGGGCAAAATCGGCTTTGCCACCGATACGGGACCGCGCATCGGCGTGGGGTATCAGGACCGGCGGGTCAACCGCGAGGGGCATGTGTTTTCGGCGGAAACCTCGCTCTCAAAGGTGGAGTCCAAAATCACGGCCGCCTACACCATTCCGCTGAAGAATCCGGTGACCGACAAGCTGAAATTCGAGACCGGCTACCAACATGAAGACACCGACACATCGATATCGGACACCACCGCGGCATCCGTCACCTGGTATCGCGTGCCGAACCAGGGCTGGAGCAAGGAACGCTCGCTCACCCTGAGTCATGAAGAGTTCGAGGTGGGCAATGACAAGGGCAAAGCCACGCTGCTGATGCCGGGGATGGGCTGGTCGAGAGTGCTGGCCGCCGACCGGCTCTACCCGAGCAAGGGTCTGCGCCTGGGTCTCAAGCTGCGCGGCGCCTCCGAGCAGGTGATCTCCAGCGTGAGCTTTGCGCAAGCGATCGGCACTGCCAAGGCGGTGCTGTCCCTGCCGGCGCGGCTGCGGTTTATAACGCGTGCCGATGTTGGGATGACCGCCATGAACGCCTTCGAGGAACTGCCGGCCTCGGTGCGCTTCTTCGCGGGCGGCGATAACAGCATCCGCGGCTATGCCTACCAGTCGCTCGGTCCTAAGGACGATCAGGGCGATGTCGTGGGCGGCAGGAACCTGCTGGTCGGCAGCGTCGAGCTGGAGCGGCGGCTGCTGGATAAATGGGCGGTGGCCGTCTTCGCCGATTCCGGCAACGCGTTCGACCAGACGCATGTCGATCCCCGGACCGGCGTCGGCTTCGGCATCCGCTGGCGCTCGCCGGTCGGGCCGGTGCGCCTCGATATCGCCCATCCGCTCACGGACAGCGACGAGCTGTTTCGCATCCATTTCAGCATGGGCCCGGATCTGTAGACAGTGATGCGCTGGCGCGGACTTATCGAGAGGGGTCGGCGTCCTGCTGGGCCTGGCGGCGGCGATCCTGCTGCTGGTGACCGCCCTCCTGGCAAGCCCCGCGGGCAGCCGCTGGCTGATCGAGCGGGCCGCGGCCTACGCGCCCGGCACGCTGGTCATCCAGCATATCGCCGGCAGCCTGCTGTCGGGCCTGGTGATCGAGGGCATCGACTACCGGCAGGACGACACCAGCCTGCAGGCTCGGCCGCGTTGAACTGGCGATCGATCCCGCCGGTCTGCTGCGCGGCGGCATTCGGCTGCGCCGCCTGACGATCGAGGATGCCGTCTACCGCGCGCCCGCCGCGGATGCCGACGCCGCTCCGTTCACCCCGCCCGAGCGGATTGCGTTGCCGCTCTCCCTCGATATCGCCGAGCTGAGCATCCGGCGCCTGGTCCTGCAGATCGGCGCGCAGGAAACCGTGATCGATGAATTGGAGCTGTCCGCCCATGCCGGCCCCGTCTCCGGGCTGCGCGTGAACCGCTTCCGCGTGACGGCGGCAGGCGTCACGGCGGAGCTGATCGGCCGGGCCGCCTTGCACTCCCCCTATACCTTCGCGGCCTTGCTCGACTGGCGCGGCCGCCTGCCCGACGGCGTGGAAGCCGCCGGACATGCCACGCTCGACGGTGACCTGCATATCCTGCATCTGGATCACCGGCTCGCCGCGCCCTTCCGCATCGCCACGCGGGGCGAAGTGCGCTTCGAGGCAGGCGTCCCGGCCGTCTCATCTGGAGGGCGAATGGGACGGGCTGCGCTGGCCGCTGCAAGGCGCCGCGGAATACCGCAGCGCACGCGGCCGTTATACGCTGAACGGTGTACCCGCGAATTACCGCTACACGCTGGCCGGCGATTTCGAGGGCGCGGAAATCCCGCCGCTCGCGGTAGAGGCGCAGGGCAGCGGGACGGCCGACGGGCTGGTGTTCGAGCGACTGGCGGTCGCGGCCCTGGATGGCCGGCTCGCCGCCACCGGCACGCTCGACTGGAAGGCCGGCCTCGCCATCGACCTCGGCATCGACGCGAGCGGCGTCAACCCGGGCCTGCGGTGGCCGGACTGGCCGGGAAAACTCGGCCTTAAGACCCGGCTGCTGGTCGAGGTCCGCGACGATGCCTACCGCGTCCAACTGCAGGATGCCCGGCTGGAGGGGACGCTGCGCGAGCGGCCGGTGAGCGCGCTGGGGGACGTGACGTTTCGCGCCGGCGGCGTCGAGAGCGATCGTCTGGTCATCCGTTCGGGGGAGAACAGCCTCACGCTCTCGGGCCGGCTGGCTGGCAGCAACTGGACGTCGATTTCCGCGTCGATGCCCCGAACCTCGCGCTGCTCGCGCCCGGTCTGGCCGGGCGCATCCAGGGCTCGGGTTCGCTGCACGGCGACCCGGCGCAGCCCGGCGGGCGCATCGAGTGGTCGGGGACGGGGCTGCGTTACCAGGACAATGCCATCGGCGCGCTTAAGGGACAGGCCGTCCTCGACAAACAGGAGCCGCGGCGGTCGACGGCCTTCATCGAGGCGACGGATCTGCGCCTCGGCGGGGAGACCGCCTCGCGCCTGAGACTGGATGCCCAGGGCTGGCTCGAACGGCACCGGCTGCAACTCACGGCGGCGGAGGAGGCGGGCAGCGCGCTCGTCACGCTGCAGGGGGGCTACGCCGGCGGGCGCTGGCGCGGCAGCCTCACACAAGCCGACTTCGATCTCAAGACACTCGGCGACTGGCGGCTGCGGGAGCCGGTCCGGCTGGACTTAAGCGCAAACCGGCTGGAGCCGGTCGCCGCCTGCTGGGTCGCGCAGCGCGCCAGCGCCTGCCTGGAGGGCGCGTGGCAGGCGGCAGGCGGCTGGCGCGCCAAGGCCCGGCTCGATGAGCTGCCGCTCGCGCCGCTGGCCGGCCTGCTCGATGCCCCCGGCCGCATCGAGGGCGTGCTCGATGTCGAGGCCGATGCCGCCGCCGGCTCGAACGGCAAAATCGGGGCGCGCCTTAAGGCCCGCTCCGCGCAGGGAACTTTGCAGATCGACACCGGGGAAGAATCGCCGTACACCAGCATCTACCGGGACGCCGAGGTGAGTGCGCGCTACGGGGGGGAAACCGCCAGCGCGGATGTTCGCGTGGGCCTGGCGGAGGGACATGCCCAGGGCAGGGTCGAGGTGACACTGCGCGGGAAAACGATAGACGACTATCCGCTGGCCGGCGAACTGGACCTGGCGGTGCCGGACATCACTTTCATCAACGCCCTCTCCACCGAACTGAACGCAACGGGCGGATTCCGCCGCCGCGAAGCTCGGGCTGCAGGGCAGCGTGGGCGCACCGCGCCTGAGCGGTGACGCGGAACTCGTGCAGGGAAAGCTGCGGATTCCCGGTCTCGGTCTGGAGCTGACCGACATCGGACTGCGCGCGCAAGGCAACGGCACGGAGCAGGTAGCGCTGTCCGGCACGGCCCGCTCCGACCAGGGCGCGGTCAGCCTGCAGGGCGAGGTGCGGCTCGACCCGCAGGCGCACTGGCCCTTCCGCCTGGACATCGAGGGCCGGGAGTTCGGCGTGGCGCGCCTGCCGGAGGCGTACGTGACGGCCGACCCGGCGCTCAAGCTGAGCGGCGACACCCGCCGTGTCGAACTCAAGGGCAACGTCGGCATCCCCACGGCGAGGATCGAGGTGAAGCAACTGCCCGAGAGCGCGGTGCGGGTGTCGGATGATCAGGTGATCGTCGGCGAGAACGGCCCGGTGCCGCCGGCGGAGCGCGGCGCGGGCAAGACGGCGCTCGTCATCGACGTCAATGTGAAGCTCGGCGATGCCGTGCGCTTCCAGGGGCTGGGGTTGGCCACGAATCTCGGGGGGAACCTGCGGCTGCGCAGCCTGGCGACGGGCGATATCGTCGGCGATGGCGTGCTGAAGCTGAAAAAGGGGACCTATGAAGGCTATGGCCAGAAGCTCGTCATCGAAAAGGGCCGGCTGCTGTTCGCCGGACCCCTGGATGATCCGGCGCTCGACATCCGCGCCACCCGCACCTCCGGCGATGTCGTGGCCGGCATCATGATCACGGGCACGCTCAAGTCGCCGCTCGCGCAGGTCTACTCCGACCCGGTGATGTCGGAGGCCGAGGCCATGTCCTATCTCCTGACCGGCAAGCCGCTCTCGTCCACCAGCAGCACCGAATCGCAGGCGATCGCCGCCGCGGCGGGGCTCGGCGCGAGTAACCCCCTCGCGAAACAGATCGCCGAGACGCTCGGCGTGGAGGTGGGCACCGAGTCCGGCGCCACGGAAGGCGAGAGCATGGTGAGCGTCGGCAAGCAACTCACCCAGAAGCTCCACGTGGAGTACCTCTACGGCCTCTTCAACGAGGCCTGGAAGATGAAGTTCACCTACGAGCTCTCGCGCTATTTCAGCCTGACCGGCGAATCGGGACTGGAGCAGGCGATCGATCTCAACGTCACCATCGACAAGGAATGACGGAGTGGCCGCGGCGCATCGTCTCGGAACCCGCCCCTGCAATTGACCGCCTGCGCGCCGTTTGCCATAGTCTCTCAAGGAATAACTCCTGTGTAAAAACCCGACGGGATGACCAATGCCGTAGGAATAATGGGGACATTCTGGTTTTTCGATATCGATCCGCGCCTGTCAGCAACACTGGTCGTAAACCAGAATGTCCCCATTTCCCGCCCACGGAAGTAATGCTGCCCAACTATGCCTTCCAGGTGATCTCGCAATGACAACAAATGCTGCGCTTAACTACCATCTTGCCATCTGTAAGCAGATTTACGGCGAAATTGTCAAGGTGGTCCCCCTGTCAGAGTTGAGGGGCAAGAAGCTGTTCTCTGAGAAAGAACGGTCTGTGCTGCGCGATTTTGCTCTTCGATTGTACGTTCATTTGCGGGAGGTAAAGGAACACCTAGAAATACCTCTAATGAAGGAGGATGTGCCCATCCAGCAAGTTTCTGAAGGTCTTGCGACCTTCTATTCCGACGTGTTAGCGGACAACCTCGACACACTCATGAATCTCCACTGGCAGATCGATCCTATTGTGTTGGACCTAGGAGAGCTAGGGCTGATAACGATGGACTCTACTCCAAATAAAGAATCGGACTACGAGGATGCGTCAGAAGACGATAGTGTTCGAACATTTATGCTGGCAGCCGTTGAAAGATGCGAATCGATACTGGACGAATTTGATGGAACTGTGTTTACGGAGTGGGGTTATGAAAGGGCTCTTAAATTGTTGGCGGCTCGTTTTTACCGCCCGGATTCTTGGTTGGAGAATCTCGCCCTTCTAAAACCAGTCATAACCCCGAAGGCAACATCATCGTTTCCCTCGCACGTTCGAAGCCGACTCCGAGAAATATATGACTCTTTTGTATTTGGCAATTGGCTTGCCGTGATGTCGCTCTCTCGTTCGTTGCTGGAGTATATGATACTCGATAGACATAGCAGCATAGGCATCGACGCGTACTCAGAGGATGGTGGGAAGAAATCGCCAAAGCGTCTCAACATATTGACGTCTTTGGTTTCAGCGGTGTTGCCGGACATTCGCGAACAAATGGAGTATGTGGTTGATTCCGGCAATGATGTCATGCACCCAAGGAAAAGAAACAATATAACGGTGATAATTCCAAATAATGCTCGTGAGCAAGCGTTTAACTGTGTTTCACACGTTCGAAACGTTGCGGAGCGCCTTTATGTAAGAAACATCACAATGCCCAACATGTCCATGCAACCGACTCGCTGACCGCGCGCGGCTTATGGAGTGCGTAGCCCACATAGGAGTCATGTTGAGAAACCGACCAACATTTGATTCACCTGAGTCAGAGATTCAGTTCGACCTAATTGTTCATAAGGCAAAAGCTGGCAATCCCGAAGCACAGTTCGAGTTGGGTGGTATGTACGTTCAAGGTCAAGTGGGATCACCATCTCGCGTTCTTCTTGGAGATCCAGATTACAAACAAGCCTGCAAATGGCTTCGCCTTGCAGCGGAGCAAGGTCATGTAGAAGCACAAAACAGTCTTGCCATACGATACAACCGCGGTGAGGGTGTGCCCCAAGACTATGCCGAGGCATGCAGGTGGTTTCGCCTGGCAGTGGCAGGGGGAAGCATCAGCGCATCGGTTAATCTGGGTATGAACCTGTTGCGCGGATTGGGCGAGCCACAGAATTTCGAGGAAGCCGTGATATATTTTCGAAGGGCAGCAGACTTATCAGACCCCCTTGCACAGTACCATCTCGGCGGAATGTACCAAGAGGGGCATGGTGTCCCGAGAGATACAAGCATCGCTAAGACATGGTATCACCGCGCTGCCGAGCAGAATTTTGTACCGGCGCAAACAATGTTGGGCTATCTGTATGTTACGGGGCCAGGTGGAGAGAACGATCTCATTGAAGCCTATGTATGGTTGAGTCTAGCGGCAAATAATGGTGATGCGGATGCGCAGGCGAATCTTGATGCCTATTCCGAACGAATTGAGGAACGGATACGTATAAAGGCTGAACAACGGATTCTTTCGCATATGAGGCGCTGGCAAGACGGCGGGTAGCTGGGCCTGACCCGAATGACGCTTTTCATGAAGAAAATAAGAAGTATTACGACAACTTTCAAGTATCGCGCAACGCAAGCCTCGATGTTATTCATGCGGCGTATCCGAATACCGAATAGAATACCGTGGACAGTATACGTATTTATCTTGACTCACTGGGTGGCGATATATTGTCCCTCTGAATCACGATAATTGTGGAACCAATCTATGACAGCGCAATTGAATGAAAACTTGATATTAGATGGCGAATGGACAGGAATGGCGTTCTGTCCGTCATTACCAGAAAATGATACAAGGATCAGAAAGCTCGATAATAATGAGTTTAACGCGTTATACGAGGATCTTCGTGCAATGGCAGCCAGGGCAAGGGAAGAGTCGTCGCCTGAGGCACGGGAAGCAATGAATGCTAGGCGCGAGGAATTCAGCGTATTTTCTACGGCATGCTGGCGGCGATATATAGGAACATGGGAAATTAAAAACGGAAAGTTCTATCTCGTTTCAATAAAGGGGATATACAAGATGCGCACGGAGACCCCTATCTTGGCGGATTGGTTTTCCGGTGTCATAAGGATTCCGAGAGGAAAATTATTGCATTACGTACACATGGGGTTCGGTTCTGTTCACGAAGAAGAAATGCATCTAAAAATTGTGGAGGGTGTTGTTGTAGATACCAAGATTATCGATAACAGGGATAAAGAATTTGACACAGACGAACTTGGGTTGAGAAACCTGCCCGGTTACGAGAACAGGTTTGATGGCGATGACGAATTATGAACAACGATATTGGCTGATTGAAATTCGCTGCATTTAGCTCATGAGATCAGCAGTTCAAGAACGATGATAAATTTATGGGAATGACAGAAAATTAGGCTAATAGCTCACGAATTACACAAATACCATGACACGATCAGAAGATCACTCTAATGAGTTGCTGGCTCTTGAAGAACGCCTTTATGAAGTGGTGGCTCATGAAATAAAGGTCGGAGAAATTCGAGAGGGTCTCTGGCTTAAAGCGTTTGCGGAATCATCGGGCGATAAATCTTTGGCAGAAGCTACATACGTAAAATTTAGGGTTGCACAGTTGTTGCGTGAAGCAATTGAGGCAGGAGAGAATGAAAATAGACCGTCACAAGAGGAAATCCAAAGAGCACTAAAAAAGGCGGAAGAATTTCGTAAAATTATCAAGCCAGAAAAATGGTGAGAAATCCTATCTGTCTTTCAAAGAACCATCCAAAAAAATCGGGTCTCAGCACGTTCCCGCTTATATCTGGAAAAATTTACTCTGCCCCTCATCTGTATTTGTACCCATGTTCACTGACGCCGAGATGACGCGTACTTCGACACACGGGGAAGCTTACGAGGGCATGCCTGTCGAAGCCCGAAAATCGCGGAGGAAGCACCAATCAGAGTATCAACGGATTCCAGGCAACGTTGTCGCTGAGGCGCCGCTGTCCCAGCATCCGAGCGTTCGGCCACTCAAATCAAATATGAGGAAATCATTATGGTTAAGCAACTAACGGCAATCATCGAAAGGGAAGGCGATGGCTATGTATCACTTTGCCCGGAGCTTGACGTAGCAAGCCAGGGCGATTCCATTGCAGAGGCAAGAGCCAATCTAATAGAAGCACTGGGAATAATGGGGACATTCTGGTTTTTCGATATCCGCGCCTGTCAGCAACACGGGTCGTAAACCAGAATGTCCCCATTTCCCCTAGCCAGGCGCACTGGCCCTTCCGCCTGGACATCGAGGGCCGGGAGTTCGGCGTGGCGCGCCTGCCGGAGGCGTACGTGACGGCCGACCCGGCGCTCACGCTGAGCGGCGACACCCGCCGTGTCGAACTCAAGGGCAACGTCGGCATCCCCACGGCGAGGATCGAGGTGAAGCAATTGCCCGAGAACGTGGTGCGGGTGTCGGATGATCAGGTGATCGTCGGCGACCACGGCCCGGTGCCGCCGGGGGAGCGCGGCGCGGGCAAGACGGCGCTCGTCATCGACGTCAATGTGAAGCTCGGCGATGCCGTGCGCTTCCAGGGGCTGGGGTTGGCCACGAATCTCGGTGGGAGCCTGCGGCTGCGCAGCCTGGCGACGGGCGATATCGTCGGCGATGGCGTGCTGAAGCTGAAAAAGGGGACCTATGAAGGCTATGGCCAGAAGCTCGTCATCGAAAAGGGCCGGCTGCTGTTCGCCGGACCCCTGGATGATCCGGCGCTCGACATCCGCGCCACCCGCACCTCCGGCGATGTCGTGGCCGGCATCATGATCACGGGCACGCTTAAGTCGCCGCTCGCGCAGGTCTACTCCGATCCGGTGATGTCGGAGGCCGAGGCCATGTCCTATCTCCTGACCGGCAAGCCGCTCTCGTCCACCAGCAGTACCGAATCGCAGGCAATCGCCGCCGCCGCGGGGCTCGGCGTCAGCAACCCTCTCTCGAAGGAGATCACCCAGGCGCTCGGCGTGGACCTCGGCGTCGAGTCCGGCGCCGCGGAAGGCGAGAGCATGGTGAGCGTCGTCAAGCAACTCACCTCGAAGATCCACGTGGAGTACCTCTACGGCTTCTTCAACGAGGCCTGGAAGATGAAGTTCACCTACGAACTCTCCCGCTATTTCAGCCTGACCGGCGAATCCGGACTGGCGCAGGCGATCGATCTCAACGTCACGGTGGACAAGGAATGAGAGCGGCGTTGTAGCGGCCGTGCTGCGCGAACCCGCTGTCGGAAGCCATGCCGAAAAATGCAAGTCAGCGCAATACCCCACTCTAAAAATTGACCTCGAATCATCGAGATTCCTCCTGTAGGAGCGAGCTTGCTTGTGCCGGGCGACTAATCGGGTGCTCACGAACATGGCCGGCATCGAACAGGCCCGGCATTTCCAGTGCCGGCCGGGATAAAGGCAGTGGCCCTGGAAAAGATTGAGTCGATAACCGTAGAAACCGAAACGATCTTCAACGACAGCCTTGAGCTGTGTTTGTTTTTCCTTTTAGGCCATGCTATACGGAGACAACCTACTGAATTCAAGAAGGTCGATGTTTAAACATGACCGAAAAGTCGAAAGACAGACCCGATTTTTAAGCCCTCTAATTGTCGTTGGGCATGACGGAATGCTTATCGCAATGGAATTATCATGAGGCTCGAATGGCACTTAATTAAGCTCAAGCTTCCTTGCATGCCCATGTTTTCTGATGTCCTGACGGGCTTTCCAGCGAGGTTTGTTCAAGTGTGGATAAGGCTTGGGCCTGCGCTTGACCGCCCGCGGTTCAACCCGGCCGGGTCGTTCTCCTACCCGTATTTGGGCAATGAGCAGGAACAAGGTCGCCGTGTCTTCTTTGGTGCTTGAGAGAAACTGCCGTTGACTCCAGGCCACCCAAATCTGCAGCGTATGTTTGAAGCTCAACTGGCGCGGCGCCACCTTGGCCTGCAGCGCAGCCTCGGCCATCAGCAGCCGAATCAAGTTGTACGCCAGGAGGTAGACCCACATTTCCTTCTCGCACATCGCTGGGCTCTTGCAACTTAACGCTTCCATGCCGAGGGTGGTCTTGATGTTGCGCAGATCCAGCTCCACATGCCAGCGCTGCAGGAACAACGCTTCCAGCTCGGCCTTGGCGGTTTTGCGTGGCGAGAGCAGGGTGGTCACCAGCACTTTCTTGCCGATGTTCGCTTCGCGCACCGTGATCTGCTTCGGATAGCTGTGGTATTCCTCCCGGCTCATCCACTCCGGCCGGGCAGGCCGGGACCACTGCACCAAATGATCCCGTGCGCCAAGTTGCTCTCCCCGGCGAAAATCCGTATGGCGCGCGCCATGCTGCTCGAACAGCACGTCCACCCCGCGCCCCTGCAGGTCGGCGATCAGGAAATAACTGCAATAATAGCTGTCGGCCAGCATGATATCGCCTTCGACAAACGCCCCCTTGAGACCTCGAAACAGACCATGTTCACCCGTGCCCTTACCCTGGTACGGCCCCATGGCGGCATCGAGCACCGCGCCGTTGGACAGGGAAATCACCCCGACCAGCCGCGCCAGCGGAAAGCCCACGCCAGGGGCTTGTCCCCCCGGTTGGGGAAAGCGCGCCTGATTCTCCTCGGTGTCCGGCATCGATACCGTCGTGCCATCCACCAGTTTCACGTGCCGCCCGCCCCACAACCACCCCGTGGGCGTGTACACGCCAAGCAACGCCCCGGTTTGGCGGGCCAGCGTGCTCACCATCTCCTGCGGCAAGCGCTGGCGCGCGATGCAATAGCCGCCGGTGTTGGCGCTGCCCACAGACATCCCGCTCAGCAGGCGATTGACCAGCGCTTCATTCACCGTGTTCTGACAGGAGCCGTCGGCACTCATGACTTGCCCTAAAAACATCGATAACGTCAGCGTCGGTGGATAGTGCCGTTCCCGGTGCTCGGGGAGCTGCGCCTCCACCGCCTCCAGTAACTGCGGGCCGGTAAGCAGGTTGAAGAAATGATCGGCATCGATTTTCTGAACCTGTTTGGCAAGACGACGTTGTTGTGACAGCAACGGACGGTTACAGTGACTCATGAAGGTTGGCCTCAGGGCTGGTGGGGTCGATGTTTCGCAACAAACATCTTACCAGTCCCAGCCAACCTTCTCTTTCCGTTTCAAACCATTAGACTATGCTACGTCCCTCACTGATCCTTAATTAAGTGCCATTCTCATGAGGCTCTACTACTGAGATGAGCAGCGACAAAGATGCAAAAACAATCGCAGAGCTAATTCAATCTGTTTATGATTACCACGCACAGGAGTGGGTAATGGGGACATTCTGGTTTTTCGATATCGATCCGCGCCTGTCAGCAACACGGGTCGTAAACCAGAATGTCCCCTTTTCCCCTACAAGACATCAGGCAGACCACGTTTTTTCTGTCTGGTTTAGCAGGTCTTTCGGGCTTGCCGGAGGGAATAATGGGGACATTCTGGTTTTTCGATATCGATCCGCGCCTGTCAGCAATACGGGTCGTAAACCAGAATGTCCCCATTTCTCCCATTTCTCCGCCACGGGTCGTAAACCAGAATGTCCCCTTTTCCCCTAAACCAGAATGTCCCCTTTTCCCCCTTTTCCCCTCAGACCACGTTTCTGACACTACGCGGCACGGTGCAACGGTTTGATCTTCGGGCGAGGCTTCTGCCTGGCCTGCCACAAGTCATAGGCGGCCTGCATGTTGAGCCAGACTTCCGGGCCGGTGTTCAACCACTGCGAGAGGCGCAAGGCCATATCGGCGCTGACGGCGGCCTTGCCGTTCAGCACGCGCGACAATGCCGCGCGCGTCACTCCCAGCGCCTTGGCCGCTGCCGTGACCGTGACACCGGTGTCGACGAAGACGCCGTCTTTCAGAACTTCACCCGGATGCGGGGGATTATGCATTTTGTCCATGGTCTGCTGCCCTAGTGATAATCGCGATAATCGACCATAACCGCGTCAACTCCATCGGGAATGACAGGCGTAATCAGGGATTCCCAAACCTTTACAGTGTACGCTGTGGCGCTGGTCGCTACATGCTAACCTGCTATTGATTGAGGCGGGGGTTAGCCGCTTCATGCGGAAGTCATACTGTCCAGGCTCCCCAAGTTCACTCACGTCCAACGAGGAGGATTTCATGGCTACGAAAAAGACGATCGCTGTCGTGGGCGCCACCGGCGCCCAGGGCGGCGGATTGGCCCGCGCCATCCTGAATGACCCGGACGGCCCGTTCCGGGTCCGCGCCCTGACGCGGGATGCCCGTTCGGAAAAGGCCGCCGCACTCGCCCGTCTCGGGGCGGAGGTCGTCGAGGCGGACCTTGACGACCTCGAGAGCCTGAAGCGCGCGTTCCGCGGCACCTACGGGGCCTACTGCGTCACGAACTTCTGGGAACACTTCTCGCCGGAGAGGGAACTGGCCCAGGCGGCCAACATGGCCGAGGCGGCGAAGGAGTCAGGCCTGGAGCACGTCATCTGGTCCACCCTCGAAGACACGCGCGACTGGGTGCCCCTCGGCGACGAGCGCATGCCCACGCTGATGGGCAAGTACAAGGTGCCGCACTTCGACGCCAAGGGGGAGGCCAACCGGCTATTCACCGACCGTGGCGTGCCGACGACGTTCCTGCTGACCTCGTTCTACTGGGACAACTTCATCCACTTCGGCATGGGTCCCAAGAGAGGCGCGGACGGCAAGCTCGCCATCACCCTGCCCATGGACGGCAAGAAGCTCCCGGGCATCGCCGCCGAGGACATCGGCCGGTGTGCCTACGGAATTTTCAAGAAAGGCCGCGAGTACCTCGGCAAGACCGTGGGTATCGCCGGTGAACACTTGACCGGCGAGGAGATGGCCGCCGTACTCGGCGAGGCGCTTGGTCAAGCGGTGCGCTACAACGCCGTGTCTCCCGAGGTCTATCGCGGTTTCGGTTTTCCCGGCGCCGAGGACCTGGGCAACATGTTTCAGTTCAAGCGCGACTTCAATGACATCTTCTGCGGCGCCCGCAACGTTGACATCGCCCGTGCGCTGAACCCGTCGCTTCAGACCTTCGCGGAGTGGCTTGCCCGAAACAAGGAACGCATCCCGCTCGAGTAATCAGAAAACCTCAGGGACAGACCACGTTTTTCGGAACGGAAAAATGGGGACGGAAATAATCTAATTTATGAACCCGGTCTTGTGCGTGCAATAAATCGGCGTTGATTTGAATATCAAATACAAAGAAACCGCGCGGTGGCGGCCTGGCGGTCAATATGCATGAATGCTGGACGTTTATGCCGGCCGGCGCATTTCCTGCTTCACATCTCCGTGCTTGTTGCAGATAATGATGAAAAGAGGCATCACGCTGCGAGGCAAATAAAGGGTGCAGGTCTTCACATCCATTAATCGGGCTTGCAACCGGGCATCAATAATGAGAAAGGTAACGAGTCTTTTGCTTTTGCTGTGTACTCTCGGTCTGACGCCGGTTCCCGGGGTCGCGGTTTCCAACGACGGCGATATCAATATCGATGGCGAAGTCAACGCGGCTGATGTGCTCTGGGCCATCCAGGCGGCGCTCGGCAGCCGCACGCTGACGACCGAGCAGCAACAGCACGGTGACGTGGCGCCGTTGGTGGATGGGACCCCGCAGCCCAACGGCGTTTTCGATCTGGGCGATGTGGTGGTCATTACCCGTCTCGTCCTGGGCGGCCTCGTGTTTTCCGTTCCAGCGCCCCCGGCCAACCAGTTCAACATCGGGGACTCCATCGGCGAGGGCGAGGCCGCGAATGGAACGATCGGTCAGGCGCATCACGAGACGGTCTGGTCGACCGGTTATGACGGCGGCGACGTCGTGAATGCGTTTAACGAGCGCTATGAAGTCATCGCCCCGGATGGCTACTACGAGAACAATGCCGGCCGTGACCCGACGTTCAACCAGGCGGTCAGCGGCGCCGTCATGGCCGACTTTTCCTCGCAGGCGCAGGACGTCGTCTCGGCCGTGTCGCAGACGCCATCGGGTGCTGCCGGGATGGTCACGATGTTGCTGGGGAATAATGACGTCTGCGCGGACAGCCTTTCAGCCATGACCGACCCGGGCTTGTTCGAAACACAGTATCGGGCCGGCCTTGATGTGCTCGCCTCCAGCGAGGCGACCCGACTGGCGCAAATCCACGTGTCCGGCATTCCGGCGATTTACTGGCTCTGGAATGCCAAGCGCGGTGATTTCGTGTGCAGGGTATTTAAATGGCCCTTTGTGCCGTGCCAGAACCTGCTGGACAACCCCAATGACGACTGCGCCAGCAGCGCCTCCCGCAACGACCCGGACAATGATTATCCGGGAGACGGTCCGACTGCCGGCGGCGGAAACAGTTTCACCGGATCATCCGGGACACCTATAACCCGATACTGCGTGATGTGCTGGAGGAATACCGGCAGTCCGGCGCGCTGCCGAACGCCCGCTATGTCGATATCTATGACGTCAAGTTCGGTTCGGAACACGTCAATAATGGTGACTGCTTTCACCCCAGCAAGGCGGGCCATGCCTTGCTGGCCGATACCGAGTGGTGCAGGACCGCGCTGGGCGGCAGTGACCCGCAATGCGCGAACTGACTGTGATCGAGTCAACCGGGTCGTGATTTAAGGGGTTTGGATGCGATGAATATACTGATTCGTACAACGACATTGCTCCTGCTGGCCTGCTCGATGGCAGGTGGCTTGTTCGCCGCAGGCACCTTCACCACGACCGGTAAGGGTGTCCAGTACCAGGACCTGAGCCCGGGTGCGGGTGAGCGTGCGGAAGTCGGGGACGTGGCGACCATGCATTTCGTCGGCTGGCTGGATGACAACGGTGGCAAAGGTAGGGAACTCTACAATACGCGTGGCCGCGGTGACCCGGTTTCATTTGTCATCGGTACCGATAGGGTCATGCAGGGCTGGAACGAGGGTGTCATCGGGATGAGGCCGGGCGGCAAGCGTCTGGTAAAAGTTCCTGCCGAACTTGGATACGGGGCCAAGGGGGTACAGGATGTTGTCCCACCCAATGCCGGGCTTATCTTTGTTATTGATTTGCTGGAACTTAAAAAACAGTCAGAGTAGTAACACCTTCTTGCTTGATGGCTGAGCCTCAGGCTCTGTTAATTAGGTTTACGCGTGGCGACCGAGACGCTCCTGCTGACATCGCTCTACCGGGGCAACCTCATCCCCTTCGGCATGGGTCCCAGGAGATGCCCGGACGGAAAGCTGGCTATCACCATGTCCATTACCCGCTGGTGGTGAGCGGCTAAATGGGAAGATTGGCAGGCTTTCGTTACCGTGAGATCGTCAAGCGGCTATAGCAGTTGGGCTTTGAGTTCGACCGCCACGCCGCGGCCAGCCATTCCCGCGTTGCCGTGCCTGCGGCGCGCGCACCGAAACGCCGGGCAGAGGTCGCGAACCGCGCCCGCGGCAAACCGCTCCGGTCAGCCGCCGCTCAGGGCGGCGACGATCAGCACGTCATCGTGTGGCGCAAGCGCTCGGGTCAGGGACGACGCGCTCTGGCCGTTGACGAAGAAGCGGATATGGGGGCGGATCGCGCCCTGTTCGTCCACGATGCGAAAGCGCAGCCCCGGATAGCGGGCCTCCAGGTGATTCACCAGCTCGTCCAGGGTCGCGCCTTCGGCCGCTACCTCGCGGGCGCCGCCGGTGTAGGCGTAGAGGGGGCTCGGGATGATGACCTTCATGCGTCAGGCCGCCACGACGGCGTAGATTTCCGGCAGGTGCCCGGCGATGCGCCGCCACGAATCACCCTCATCCAGGCTCGCCCACAGCTCGCCGCTGGTGGTGCCGAAATAAAGCCCCAGCGGATCGGCCGCGTCCGCGCAGAAGGACTGGCGCTTGACTGTCCACCACGCCTGCTCGCCCGGCATCCCCCGGTCCTGGCGCTCCCAGCTCGCGCCGCCGTCGCGCGTGCGGTAGGCGGCGGGGCGGCCGCCGGGCGAGGTGCGGGGCCAGGCTTCGGTGCCGTCCATGGGGAACACCCAGACGGTGTCCGGATCGCGCGGATGAAGCACCACGGGAAAGCCGATGTCGCCGATCTCCCCGGGCATGGCCGCGCCGATGCGCCGCCAGGTTTCACCCGGCCGGTCCAGCCGGTAGATGCCGCAATGGTTCTGCTGATAGAGCCGGTCCGGGGCGAGGGGATGCAGGGCCACACAGTGGGGATCGTGTCCCAGCTCGGCCTCGGGATCGGGCAGGAAATAGGCGGCCACCCCTTTGTTGAGCGGGCGCCAGGTCTCGCCGCCGTCGCCGGTCTCGAACACGCCGCCGCTGGAAATACCGATATAGAGGTGGCGCCGGTCCCGCGGGTCGATGCAGATGGAATGCAGGAGCGAACCGCCGGGCACATCGCCCACCTGGTCTCGGATCCGCGGGAAATAGCCCCGGTTGAAGCCCTCCACCTCCTGCCAGGTGTCGCCGCCGTCCCCGGAGCGGAACAGGCCGGCGGGCGAGGTGCCGGCATACCACACACCGGGCTCGTCCGGATGGCCGGGGGTGAGCCAGAACACATGATCCACGCTGCGCGCGAACGCCGGGTCCTCGCTGCGCGCGAAGGCCGGGGGCCGCGGCGCCTCCTTCCAGGTCGCGCCCCGATCCCGGGAGCGGTACACGGTGGGTCCGAGATGGCCGGTGCGCGCGGCGAGCAGCAGGGTCGTGCCGTCGCGCGGGTCGAGCACGGCATGGTGGACGATGGCGCCGAGGAAATGCGGCCCGGACACGCGCCAGTTCTCCCGCGTGGCATCCCCGTGATAAATGAACGCGCCCTTGCGCGTGGCGACCAGCAGCATGTCTTGAGCCATGGCGATCCTCCTCCCGATCCCCGGGATTGATTTTTATTATAGACGGGATAGCGGGCAGGACCCGGGTTGGGCAATCCCGATTGTCCGTCAGGGTTACGGCTGCCGTGGGTTCAGCGCCGGCCGCCAGTCGAAGCAGCGCAGTGTCCAGTCGCTGCCCGGGGCCGCCAGGCAGGCGAGGTAATCGGGATGCACGGCGAGCGGGGCGAACGTCCAGATCCGCGGTTCTCCGTTGGCATCCTCCAGTTGCAGCCGGGCGGTAATCGTCTTCGCCGGCAACCCCTGTCGAGAAGCTGCTTCAATGACCGCGCGAGTCCGACACCCAGGGCCTTGACGTAGGCTTCCTTGCGCGTCCAGGTCGCGAGCAGCGCCTGCTTGTGCCGCTGCGGCGGGAGACGTTGGAAAGCGGCGGCCTCGCCCGGGGACAGGATATGCCGCGCGAGCGGCGCCACACTGATGCCGCGGTGGCGGTACTCGAGGTCGATGCCGATTTCGCGCGCGGTCGCGACGGCGAGCAGCCCCAGATCCCGCGAGTTGCTGAAATTGAATTGCAGCGTCCTGTGCGCCGCTCCGGTAGCCAGGGCGGGTTTGCCGCGCGGGCCGTAGCGGAAGGTTAGCGTCTGCGGCGCCGCGCCGAGGTAATGGCCGAGCAGCCGCCGCAGCGCGCTGCGCCCGGCGATGAATTGGGCGCGTTTGTGTTCGCACAGCAGACGAGCGGCGCGTTCCCGTTCGTCGGGGGAGAGCACCGTCGCGCCGGCCGGCGATCCGGTGCCGGCGGCAAGATCGATGCGCCAGACATGGATCTCATCGGGTGTGGGCGGCGGCTGGTGCGCCGCCGGCTGCCAGGATTGAGCGGTCATCGGTGCCGAATACATTCATTGAGCCCTGCGATTAATACCTGTCAGTTCCTCTGCGCAAGCGGGAATCCAGTCGTGAACTCGCAGGATCACGTGAGTTACTGGATCCCCAGCACGCCCGCTTTCACAGGGATGATGCCTTCGCGGAGATGAGGCGTGTTCAGAGATTTTCCTAGTAAAAATATCCGCGTCGAGCGGTATCAGCCGATCTTGCGGGCCTTGCGCTCTTCCGCGCGGCGGGCCTCGCCCGGTACACGTCGAATAGCGGCGCCGAGCCGGGCCAGCTTGGTCTCGATGCCATCATAGCCGCGGTCGAGATGGTAGATGCGGTCGATCGTGGTCTCACCGTCGGCGGCCAGTGCGGCGATGACGAGGCCGGCCGAGGCGCGCAGGTCGGTGGCCATGACGGGCGCGCCGCGCAGCTTATCGCTACCGCGGATGATGGCGGTTTTGCCCTGCAGTTCGATATCGGCCCCCATGCGCTGCAGTTCCTGCACATGCATGAAGCGGTTCTCGAAAATGGTCTCCTTGACCGTGGCAAGCCCCTCGGCGCCGGCATTGAGCGCCACGAACTGGGCCTGCATGTCGGTGGGGAAGGCGGGATAGGGCGCCGTCACGACGCTGACCGCGCGGGCGCGCCGGCCCTGCATGTCGAGCTCGATCCAGTCGGCGCCGCTGCTGACAGCGGCGCCGGCTTCGCGCAGCTTGTCCACGACCACGTCCAGCAGGGCCGGCGCGGTGTCCAGCAGCCGCACCCTGCCGCCGCTTGCCGCGGCGGCCACCAGGAAGGTGCCGGTTTCGATCCGGTCGGGGATGATGCGGTGGCTCGCGCCGTGCAATTCGGCGACGCCTTCGATGGTGATGGTGGCCTGGCCGGCGTTTTTGATGCGCGCGCCCATGGCGTTGAGGCAGTTGGCCAGATCGACGATCTCCGGTTCGCGCGCGGCGTTCTCCAGTACCGTGGCGCCGCTGGCGAGGGTGGCGGCCATCATCAGGTTCTCCGTGCCGGTGACCGAGACGAGATCGAAGACGATCCGGGCGCCGTGCAGGCCCGTGGTATGCGCCTTGATATAACCGTCCTCGATGGTGATGGCGGCGCCCATCGCCTTCAGCCCCTGGATATGCAGGTTGACCGGGCGCGAACCGATGGCGCAGCCGCCGGGCAGGGACACCTCGGCCGCCCCGAAGCGCGCGAGCAGCGGTCCCAGCACCAGGATGGAGGCGCGCATGGTCTTGACCAGTTGGTACGGCGCGCGCACCGAGTGGACCTGACGGGTGCTGGTGACCAGCTCGTCGCCGGCCGCCTCGACCTGGGTGCCGAGGGTGCGCAGCAGTTCCGTCATGGTGCTGATGTCGCGCAGCCGCGGGACGTTGCCGATGCGCATGCTGCCCGCCGTGAGCAGGGACGCGGCCAGCACCGGCAGGGCCGCGTTCTTGGCGCCCGAGATGCGGACCTCGCCGCGCAGGGGCCCGTTGCCGCGGATTGAGAGTTTGTCCATGGTTACGATCCGCTCGTGGGGGAAGCGCGCAAGGCGGCGAAGGCCGCGAGGATGCGGTCGATCTGGTCGCTCGTATGGGCCGCGCTGACACTGCAGCGCAGCAGGCTGTAGTCGCCGGGGGAGGCGGGCGGCATGACCAGGTTGACGTAGACGCCGGATTCCAGCAGCCGGTTCCACCACAGGATGGACTGGCGGCGGTCCTCGATGGTGACGGCGACCACGGGGCTCACCTGGGGGCTGATGCGGAAGCCGAGCGCCATAAGCCCGTCATACAGGCGTTGGGAGTTCTGCCACAGCCGCTCGCGCAGTTGCGGGCGCTCCTGCAGGAGGCGCAGCGCGGTGCGGGTCGAGGCGATGACCGAGGGCGAGGGCGAGGCCGTGAAGATGTAGGAGCGGGTGGCGAAGCGCACGGCATCCAGTTGCGGATGGTTGCTGACGCAGAATCCGCCGATGGCGCCCAGGCTCTTGCTGAAGGTGCCGGCGATGAAGTCGACGTCGTCCTCCACGCCGGCCTGTTCCGAAAGGCCGCGCCCGTGCTCGCCCAGCATGCCCATCGAATGCGCCTCGTCCACCAGCAGCATGCCGCCATAGCGGCGCTTGAGCGCCGCGATCTCCCGCAGCGGCGCGCAATCGCCCAGCATGCTGTAGATGCCCTCGACGATGATCAGCGTGTTCGACAGGCGCGCGCCGAGGCGGCGCAGGCGCTTTTCCAGGTCGGCCACGTCGTTGTGACGGAAGCGCACGTATTCGGCGCCGCTCAGGCGCACCCCGTCATAGATGCTGGCGTGGCTGTCGGCGTCGAGCACGATCATGTCGCCCGGGCCGGCCAGGGTGGCGCACATGCCGCTGGTGGCGGCGTAGCCGGTGGTGAAGACGATGGCGTGGCGGCGTCCGAAAAAAGCCGCCAGTTCCTGCTCCAGCAGTACGTGTTCGGCGAAGGTCCCGTTGGCCATGCGCGAACCCGTGGTGCCGGTGCCCTGTGACTCGATGGCGGCCTTGGCGGCCGCGATGCATTCCGGGTCGAAGGTCAGGCCCAAGTAGTTGTTGGTGCCGGCGAGGATGACCCGGTGCCCGTTGACGATGCCTTCCGTGGCCGAGAGGATCTTCTCGGTGACGGCGCCAAACGGCATGATGCCGAGGGTTTCCAGCTCGGCGCGGACATCCATGATCGGCTTGAATTTGTCGAACAGGCTCATGGCGTCAAGGCAGCAGTTTTTCCAGTTGCCGGGCGAGATCGCCCAGGGTGCGGATATCCGGCAGGATGTTGAGGGGCACGGAGATATCGAAATCATCCTCGATCTGCTCGATCATCATCATCACCTGCAGCGAGGTCAGGCCGAGTTCGGCCACCAGTTCGCTGTCTTCGGTGAGCGCCAGGCCCGGCTTGACGAAGGGCTGAAGGATATTGCGGATACGGGTAATGAATTCGTTGTAAGCGGGCATGGAGCGGTTAGAATCCGGTATATTCGAGGGCCAGTCGGGGCGCTTCGTGCATCGCTAGTTTGACCGCCCGGTTTGCAAACCGCGGATTGTACTTGGACTCCGGCGGGTCTGCCATGCCTGCCGCCGGGGGAGTGTCTATCAATCGAATGCCAGTCAATGCAGAATTTTCCCCCGCGCCGCGCCTGAGCGGACGGGATACGCCGCCGCGGGCGTGGGTCGTGACCGGTTACCGGGCGGGGGAGCGTTCCCAGGTGCTGGCGCTGGCGGAGGCGCTGGGCTGGCCCTTCGAGGTCAAGGAGCTCGACTACCGGCCCTCGGCCGCGCGGGTGAGTCTGTTCCGGGCCAGTCACCTGCGCGGCATCCGGCTGGACCGGTCCAGTCCGCTCACACCGCCCTGGCCCGACCTGGTGATCTCGGCCGGCATGCGCAACGAGCCGGCCTGCCGCTGGATACGCGAGCAGTCCGCCGGGCTTACCCGCCTCGTGCACATCGGGCGTCCCTGGGCGCGGCTGGAACAGTTTGACCTGGTGATCACCACGCCGCAGTACCGCCTGCCCGAGCGGCCCAATGTGCTGCACAACACGCTCACCCTGCACCGCGTGACCGCTGAACGCCTGCAGGCCGAGGCGCGGCGCTGGGAGCCGCGGCTTGCCGGCGTTGCCTCGGCCCTGCATCGCCGTGATCGCCGGGGGCGACAGCGGGCCCACGACGTTCGGGACGCAAGGCGGCGCGCGCGCCTGGCGCGGCAGGCCAGCGCGCTGGCCCGGGAGCGGGGCGGTTCGCTGCTGGTGACCACCAGCGCGCGCACCTCGGCGCCGGCGGCCGAGGCGCTGGCCGCGGGCATCGACGTCCCGAGGCACTTTTACCGCTGGCGGCGCGACGATGCTAACAATCCCTACTACGGCTATCTGGCGCTGGCCGACGCCATCATCGTCACGGCCGACAGCATCTCCATGCTGACCGAGGCCTGCGCGACCGGCAAGCCGGTCTACATGTTCGACGCCGACCATCCCGTGACGATCCCCGGCATGGCAGGGGACGGGGAGCGCGATTTCCGGCTGTCCGGCTCCCTGTATCGCGGGTTGATGCGCTGGGGCCCGAAGCGCCTGAGCCGGGACATCGCCCTGGTGCACCGGCGTCTGCTCGAGGGCGGGCATGCCGTCTGGCTGGGTGAGTCCTTTCCCGACCAGGTTCCGCCGCCCCTGCGGGATCTCGAGCGGGCGCTGGCGCGGGTGCGGGCGCTGTTTGCCGGACAGCCGACTTTCTGCTCCGAATTCACCGCAAAGATCGCTCATGAACGCTCCCGCCATCGCAGATCGGCCGCATACACCCCACGCCCCGCCGCGGGTGTGGCTGTTGACGGGGCACAAGGCGGGCGACAACAACCAGGTGGTGGCGCTGGCCGAGGCCCTGCACTGGCCGTTCGAGGTCAAGCGTTTTGTCTACCAGCCCTGGGAACTGCTGAGCAACCGGCTGCTGCGCGTGACGCTGGCCGGCATCGACCGGGCGGGTTCCAGCCGGCTGGATCCGCCGTGGCCCGATCTGGTGATTACCGCGGGCCGGCGCAACGAACCGGTGGCGCGCTGGATACGGCGCCAGTCCGGCGGGCAGACCCGGCTGGTCCATGTCGGGCGTCCCTGGGCGAGGCTCGACTGCTTCGACCTGATCGTCGCGACGCCCCAGTATTTCCTGCCGGAACGGCCGAACATCCTGCCGATCGACCTGCCGCTGCACCGGATTACTCCAGCCGGTCTGGACGAGGTCGCAGGCCGCTGGCGCGGACATTTTGCGCGCCTGGCGCGACCCTACTGGTCGGTGCTGCTGGGAGGCGACAGCGGGCCGTTCGTGTTTACGCCGGAGAAGGCCGTGCGCCTGGCGGAGTGGCTGAATGCGTGCATCCGCAAAGAGGGCGGGTCGGTGCTGGCCACCAACAGCGCGCGCACCCCGGAGAGGGCCTATGCGGCCTTTCTGGCAACCATCGAGGCGCCGCTCTCCGCGTTTCACTGGGGGGATCCGGCCGAGGATAACCCGTATCAGGCGTATCTGGCCCTGGCCGACCGGCTGGTGGTGACCGGCGAGAGCATGTCGATGCTGGCCGAGGCGGCCGCCACCGGCAAACCCTTGTCGATCTTTGACTTGTCTGATCGCCCGGCCGAGCGCGCCGACAGCCGTGAGCGCCGTCGCCCACGCTGGACCTACCGGCACAATCTCCGTTACAAACCGCTGAGTCACCACCTCGCCATGGCGCTGGCGCCGCGGCGCATGCGCCGCGACGTCTCCCGCATCCAGGAGCGCCTGGTCGCGAGCGGGCGCGCGGTCTGGGTCGGGCAGGAGTGGAAGGCCGGTAACGTCGCCATGCAGATGTCGGACGGCGAGCGCGCCGCCGCGCGGGTGCGCGCCCTGTTCGGTGATCTGCGCAGTTCCCGCACGGGCTGAGATCAGGCCGCCGAGCCGAGCGGAAGCCCAACGTGATCAGCGGTCGCGAATGTTGGGCTTCGTGCCTCTGCTCTACCTTACTGGGGGATCCTAGCCGCCTGACCGACGGCCTGCGACAGGGGATGCAGCGGCGCCGGCGGCAGGTCGGGCGTGCGCTCCAGGACCTCGAAGGCGTCGTGGCGCACATGGTTCAGGCGCATCTGTTCGCGAATGAGGTCCTCGCTGATGATGCCCTTGGTCAGGCATTCCTTGAGCAGGCCGAAGAAGAAGCGCTCCTGGTTCGGGTCCGGGTGGGCCTTGTAGTGACCCAGAAAGGCGTATTCACCGAACAGTTGGCGGCGGGCGCGCATCAGCCAGGCCAGCGGCGGGAAGCGCCGGAAGTGTTCCGCCGGACGCCAGTCGACCGGCAACCCCGTTTTCCACGGTTGGGTCATGCGCCGGGTGGTGTGCAGCATCCTGGTCGCGGCGGTGAACTTGTCCAGGTCGTTCCACTCGTTCTCGAACAGGCCGATGCTGTCGCGGTCCTCCAGGCGCAGGCAGACCCACGCCATGTAGTCGCGCCGGAACTCGAACATTTCCTCGAAGTCTTCCTGCACCTTCCAGTGGCTGAGCTGGGCGCAATCGAGCAGCATGACGCTGGTGGCCATGCAGTGGTCCAGTATCCCCTTCTTTTTCGAGCGGGGACGGCACAGGATGGCCTTGCCCTGCATGTCGCGCGTGAGCAGGTCCCAGACATCGCTGGCGGCGAAGATGTCCGGGTCGATCACCACCGCGCGCCCCCGGTAGTCCATCAGTTCCGGCGGCATGAAGCGCGTCGGGGTGAACGACTGCAGGTCGTCGTTCAGCCAGGTGCGCTTGACGCCGTCGCGCAGGTAGAGCTGGCCCTCGTGGCTCTTGAACCAGTAGATAATCCGCGGTGTTCATGATGCGGACGTCGAATTTGTCGTTGTGGCTTGAATAGCGGCGCAGGGCGTATTCGGCGACGATGGCGCCGGTGATCTGCTTGTGGTTGGTCTGGATAAAGACGGCGTGATCCATGGGCGGTTTCCTGGGGGTTGGACTCCTGGCTTGCGCCGCGTCTGGAACCGTTCAAAAAACGCCGGATCCGGATGGCGCTTGCGTGGCAGTTCCACAATCGATGCAGGGTGGGTCAGGCACTCATTAAAATGCGTTGGGTAGCTGCGTTACGCCGGGCGGGTTACGCAAAGAACGCTACCCCGCGACATTTTGATTCAAGTTAAGTGTCATTCCGCTCTGGCAGGATATCGCGAAAATCGTGTAATTCCACTTTTTCAGATTAGAATTGGCACCAACAGATTGAAAAATATAATATACCCTCTCGTCGCATGAATCCGCCACAAGTCATATGCTACGCAGCCTAATCGAGGATGTCGAGGTAATGCAATAACTCCATTTGCACAGAATCGTTTGCAGTCACGTACAATGCGTTACGTCCCTGAGGACGGATCAGCCAGCCGGTGCGCCGGATCAGGCATTTGTGTAGTGTTTCCAGTTGTTCCAAAGTCCCACCGTGCCGGCCAGCTTCGGTTGGATCGATCGTAAAGAGTGCAGGGCAATCATCTGAAATTCACGTGTGAGCTTGCGCACCAAGGGCGATGACATCGGACGAACGCGATTGCCGCGCCAAGTGCGAGGGGACACATATTCTAGGGGACACATATTCTAGCTGATTCTGGTATTTCAGACTTGCAAAGATCCCTTCCTGGCTACAACGGTCATTGTGGAAAGCGACCACCTTGTATGCTGGATCTCATCATTGGCGAAATTCATCAACATGGCCGCGACAGACTGTAGGCACGGTAGTTTCGGGGTCATTTCCGATAGGGTGCAGTTTTTTGTAACTACCGTGACTTGTGGTTAGCTCTGAATTAGATGGCACGCATATAATCTCCCATTCATGTTGCTTTAAACCCAGAGAAAAGCTTTAAGACTTTGCAAACCCTCTTTAAATTGTTTTTCGATGCCAAGCGCTCGACCTCGTGGGCGGTCATCGCATGCCTGCTGGTTGCCAGCGCTGTGGAAGGAATCGGCATTACCAGCGTGGTGCCGTTGCTGACTCTCGCTACCGGGATGGAGGGTGGCAAGGCATCGCCGATAATGAAATATACCCAGGATCTTATGGATGCACTCGGCTTGCCCATGAGCATAGGCATCCTGCTGGCTTTCTTCATTGCCACGATGATACTTGTATCCCTGCTTAACTTTCTTGCCATGGCCTACGTGGGCAGCGCCGTCGCCGAATTTTCGACAAGACTGCGCCTGCAAATCATAAAAAACATATTCAATGTCCAGTGGAGCTACTTTGTCCACAACCCGATCGGCAAGATCACCGTCGCTGTCGGTGGACAGGCGGAGTCGACCAGCCAGGCCTACCGGCTTGTAGCCTCCATGATCGCCGGAGCTATCCAGTCGCTGGTCTACATGATAGTGGCATTGACCGTTTCGTGGCCGCTTGCGCTGGCAGCAGTTGCCATCGGCATCTTCGTCGTCGGCAGTCTGCACGTGCTGGTGCGTGTTGCCCGCAAGGCGGGCATGCGGCTAAACAAGTATGGCCGTGAGTTGTCCATCTTTCTGACGGACACCCTGATCAACATCAAGCCGCTCAGGGCGATGACCCGCCAGACCACCTTCAGCCACCTGCTTGAACGCAAGGCCAATTCCCTCAAGAAGGCCATGCGGCGGAACATCATCAGCAAGGAGGGGCTGAAAAACAGCCAGGAGATATTGGTCACGCTTATCCTTGGCATCGGGTTTTATCTTGCCATCGTCGTGTGGCATGTTCCCGTCATCGACCTGGCCGTCGTCGGCGTGCTGCTGAAAAAAACCACAAACAACGTCACCAAGTTACAGCGCAGCTACCAGGACGCGATTAGCCTGGAGCAGCCATACCTCGAGGTCAGGGAACTTATCAGCGAAACGGCAGACATGCCCGAGAAAAACCCCGGCAAGGCGGCTGCGAGCCTGGAAACGGGATGCCGACTGCGCGACGTGCAATTCAGTTACGACAGCAAGGAAGTGCTGCATTCGGTCACGATGGAAATACCCGCGCGCAGCATCACCGTACTGACCGGCCCCTCTGGATCCGGCAAGACCACAATCGCCGACATCATACTGGGACTGCACGCGCCCAGTTCAGGCAGCGTACTCGTCGACGGCAGGCCCCTGCATGAGATCGACCTCGGAAGCTGGCGACGCCTCATCGGCTATGTCCCGCAGGAACTGGTTCTGTTCCATGACACCCTTCATGCCAACCTCACGCTCGGCGATGCCAGCATCAGCGACGACGACGTGCGCCAGGCGCTGGAAACGGCAGGCGCATGGGATTTCATCAACGCCATGCCGGAGGGTATCATGAGTATCGCCGGACAGCAGGGTGCCAAGCTCTCTGGCGGACAGCGCCAGCGCATCGCCATCGCCCGCGCACTTGTGCTCAAGCCAAGGTTGCTGATACTCGACGAGGTAACCAGCGCTCTCGATACCAGGACCGAGAAAGAGATATGCGAGAATATCCGCAATCTGTCCCATGACATCACCATATTCGCCATCACCCACCGACCTGCCCTGATGGATATCGCTGACAAGGTATACACTATTAAGGACGGCCTGATTGAAGAAATGAGGGCTTTACCAAAATTGATCACTCGTGATCGGTAGTTCTGTCATATCTCCATTCAACATATCAATTGCATACGCAATCCCGGGAACTCATACATCATCCCTACTCAAATATCTGTTTATTGGCAATTTCACCTAGATCCGCGTAATTTTTCATCCATGCAATAACATACAGCATAGAATCTGCCAAGATGTGCGGACTTGTTGGTTATCTGGACCCTAGAAATCACCTGAACGAAGAGGGTTCGGCTCGCTTGTGCACACGCATGACCGACGCGTTGTCGCATCGCGGCCCCGATGCAAGCGGTGTCTGGGTTGACATAAAACACGGCATTGCGCTGGGACATCGACGCTTATCGATCATCGACCTGTCCATAACAGGCGCCCAGCCAATGACCTCCTCATCAGGCCGGTTTGTACTTTCATTCAATGGTGAAATTTACAACTTTGCCACGATTCGTATCGACCTGGAAAACTACGGTTATCCCTTCAAGGGGCATTCGGATACAGAAGTCATGCTTGCCGCATTCGAGCAATGGGGTATTGAACGCGCAATTCAGAGATTTGAAGGCATGTTCGCCTTCGCTGTCTGGGACAGGCAGTCAGCACGACTAACACTTGCCAGAGACAGGGTCGGCAAGAAGCCACTTTACTATGGCTGGTTCGGCCACACTTTTTTGTTTGGTTCAGAACCCAAGGCACTCGTACTACATCCCCGCTTCAATCCGAGCATCGATCATGGACGAAGTTGGACAATATATTCAGTATGGCTGGTTTGCGAACCCCGGCACTGTATACAGACATCTCCGCCAAATGCCGCCAGGTTGTTTTCTGCAGTAACCACTGATACAACGCCCTGGTCAAGAAAGCCCTGCGCTTTCTGGTCCGCCAAAGAAGTAGCCGAAGCAGGCGAACATGCGCAATTCACTGGATCGTACAAGCAAGGCCAGGATCACCTGGAAATTCTGCTGCGAGAGGCTGTCGCCGACCGTATGGTTGCCGATGTGGAATCGGCGCCTTACTATCCGGCGGGATTGACTCGAGCATGGTAGTCGCTCTGATGCAGTCTCTGTCCACCAGGCCTGTCAAAACCTTCAGCATCGGTTTCTCGGAACCGGAATATAACGAAGCCGGATATGCCGCGCGTGTCGCAGAACACCTGGGCACGGAGCACCATGAGCTTTATGTTACTCCAAAGCAAGCACTGGATGTCGTTGAAGACCTGCCCACGATTTACGACGAGCCGTTTTCTGACCCATCACAGGTCCCTACCTATCTTGTATGCAAATTGGCTCACTGGGATGTCAAGGTCGTACTCTCGGGTGATGGCGGTGACGAAACATTCGCAGGCTACAAGCGCTATCAGAGATGCCGCGCACGCTGGCAGCGCCTGCACGAGCATCCCCCTGTCACTACGCACAGCGAATGGCAGTCTGCAGAGACTGATCGGCAATACAGCATGGAGACTTCTGGCTCCGCGAAACCCGTTTTCGGTAGCCGACGCAAAGAAATGGCGACGCAAGATCGGCAAACGATACCAGTACGCGTGCGACTGGAGCCGCAAGGTTCCCGCAGCACATATTGGCGAATATCTTTAATCACTGCCTGCTAGCGATGAATTTGTATATGGCGCACACACACCTGATACCGCCCTTACAAACCCCTCAAACTGGGCGAGGGTCGACGATCCTGTACGTGCCATGCTGCATTTTGACTATATTGGCTATCTGCCGGACGATATCCTCGTCAAGCTGGACCGAGCAAGCATGGCAGTTAGTCTCGAGGCACGCAGCCCTCTGCTTGACCGGCGCATACTCGAGTTCGCGTGGAGTCTGCCAATTGAATTTCTGATCGCCAGGACGGCACCGGGAAAAGAATCCTCAAGGACTTGCTCCTAAAGCATGTACCACTCGAACTCATCGATCGACCAAAACGCGGCTTTGGCGTACCGCTTGATTCATGGCTCCGCGGCCCATTGCGAGAATGGAGTGAAGACCTGATTTCCGAACGAACGCTGGCAGAACAGGGAATATTCAATGTGAACGGTCAGGAAAATATGGGCCCAGCATCTATGCAACTGGCGAAACCATTCAATGGTCCTGTGGTCGCTGCTGATGTTTCAGGCATGGTGGAGGAACAACGGCAAATCAACAAACAAGACCTGAACCGGTCTGACCACCAATCGAGCGGTCTCTGCTTATACGCCGGAAGACATGCCCGGATCATAACGCGGCCAGTTGTCACCGCCACACTCGGCAATGGGCCGCGGCGCAAGCCATTGGCGTCATTGTAGCCGCAGGCGGTCTGGAAGATCCGCTGACTGAACGGGTCGGTCAGGGGGTGATCGATGTACGACAGGTATCGCTGGTCGTACATCGCCCCGGCCAGGCGGGCAATCAGGCCAATCTGCATGGCTGGCATTCTGTCCGCCTAATTCCGCTGGCTGGCCAATTGAATCACATTGTCGGGCAACTCCCTGTCGATATGATGCAGTTCAGGCACCAGGATAGCGATGCCTTTTAACAGGGCCTCTTCGTCATAGGACTTACAGGCCGCGTCCATATTCCTGATGGTCTCGTCGAGTAGTTCCCACTCAATCTTTCGATGTTTGGCGAGGAAAATCTTCTCGTGCTGCGTGCCGACCAGTCGTTCCTTTTCATGAAAAAGTTCTTCAAAGAGTTTTTCACCCGGCCGCAGACCGGTGTACACGATTTCGATATCCTTGCCAGGCTCATTACCGGACAATCGGATCATCTGCTCTGCCAGATAGGTGATACTGACCGGCTCGCCCATATCCAGCACGTAAATCTCACCGCCGCTGCCCATGGACTCGGCCTGCAGTATCAACTGGCAGGCCTCGGGGATAGTCATGAAATAGCGGGTCATTTCCGGGTGGGTCACGGTCACCGGGCCACCGGCTTCGATCTGCGCCTTGAAGAGGGGAACGACGCTGCCATCCGAGCCGAGTACATTGCCGAAACGGACAGTGATAAATCGCGTTGATGAATGCTGGTTGAAATTCTGGCAGAAGATTTCCGCGATCCGCTTGCTGGCCCCCATGATGTTGGCGGGATTGACTGCCTTGTCTGTCGATATCAGCACAAAGGCATCACAACCGTTACGGTCTGCGGCAAGTGCCATGACCCGGGTGCCGCAGACATTATTCTGGATGGCCTCGCGTACCTGGGATTCCAGCATCGGTACATGTTTGTAGGCGGCGGCGTGATAGACAATATCCGGGTGGTAGCGCTCGAACAGCGTTTCGACCGCGGCCGTATCCGCCACATCGCAGAGCTTTGCCTGGATATCCAGATGGGGGAACGACTGCCGCAGTTCATTTTCGATGCGAAACAAATTGAATTCGCAGTTTTCCAGCAACAGCAGTCTTGCCGGGACCAGCCGGGCCACCTGACGGCATAATTCAGTACCGATTGATCCGCCGGCGCCACTGATCAGTACACATCTTCCCAGAGAGTTCGGCGCTGATTGCCCGCTGGTCAAGTGTGACCGCGTCCCTGCCCAGCAGGTCTTCAATCGATAATTCCCGCAAGGTATCGATGCTAACGCGGCCGGCCACCAGGTCCTGCATGCACGGGATAGCCCGAAACGGGGTGTTAGAAGCCTCGCAATATTCCACTATGCGCCGCAACTGCCGGGAGCGTGCGGAGGGTATGGCAATCAGGATGAGGTCAATTTCCAGCTTCTCTATCAGTTCGGGTATCTGCGCGCAGTTGCCAAGCACCCGGATGCCGTGGATCTCGGCTCCCAGTTTGCGTCTCTTGTCATCGACAAAGCCGATGGGTTCCAGGTTGCGTTCCGGGTCACGCAGCAGATCCCGGGCCAGCATTTCCCCGGCGCGGCCGGCACCGACGATGAGTACGCGTTTCCCGCTTCCGAGATAGAACTTCCGGTCCTTGAACCAGCGATAGAAAAACCGCGGGGTCCCCAGGGCCACGATCAAGAGCAACCAGTAAGCGGGAAATACCGCTCTGGGGATGGCGCTCAGTCGTGTCAGCAGGAAAATGACCGCCAGGCAGATGAGCGTCCCCACCGAGACGGCCTTGATGATACGCACCAGGTCCGGCATGGAGGCAAACCGCCAGTCGCCACGGTAGAGCCCGAAATATACAAACGCGCCGGCCTGTGTCATCACAAGTAGCGGCAGCCAGAGCCATGCCTCGGTAAGATACTCAGCCGGGATCACAGAGAAATTGAATCGCAGCCAGTAAGCGGCGAACCACGCAGTCGGGACCATGAACAGGTCATGGATGAAGGCAACTAAGGGGCTACGGAGCCGGCCGTAAAGTCTCATGCTTGCGTTCCTTGCGACGTTCGGCACCGCGGATCAGGCGCATCAGAACGGCGTATATTACTGACCAGGCGGCGATTATGAATCCTTGGGCATGAATTGTCATGCCGGCGGCGGCAATGGCGGTGCCGCTGCACGCCATCATCAGGCCGTATTCTGCCAGCGTGGTCCGCCTGTGTCCCCAGCCGAGCTGCACAACCCTCTGATAATAGTGAGTTTTATGAGGCTCCAGAAACGCTCGCCACGGAGTACACGGGCAGTCAGGGTAATGCTGGCATCCACGATAAAGGGGGAAAACACCAGGATGCCCAGCCAGAGAGGCAGAATACCCTCAACATGCGCCTGCAGGATGACGATTCCGGCCAGCAGGCCGAACACGGTTGAGCCGCTGTCCCCCATAAACAGCCTGGCAGGCGGGAAATT
Source organism: uncultured Gammaproteobacteria bacterium (assembly GCA_963773065.1). Taxonomy (GTDB): domain Bacteria; phylum Pseudomonadota; class Gammaproteobacteria; order UBA9214; family UBA9214; genus CAVQCA01. The sequence continues at coordinate 103,783 of CAVYZN010000006.1, read as the reverse complement.
CAACAGCAGGAAACCAGACGGCAGCGGCCGCGATTACGGCACAGCCCAGCGCCAACTCCATGTGACCTGCCTGCCAGGCCAGCAAGGCGTAAGTCCCAAAACCGATGCCGGCCATCCCGGCTGCAAAACCGTCCATGCCGTCCATGAAATTGTACAGATTGATCATCCAGACCAGGAACAGCAGGGCGAAGGGCAACAGCATGACAGGCATGTCGGGCTGCCGGTTAAAATACAACAGCACTGCAACAACAGCGGCTTGCACGAGCAGTCGCACACCGGCACCCAGGTCGTGACGGTCATCGACCAGTGCAACCAGCGCCAGCGTCAGTATAGCCGTCAGCATTGCGGCATCCACTATGGTGTAGCCCTGATGCCAGGCCATAACCATGCCGGCACCCGCACCCGCCAGTATCGCAACACCGCCGGTGCGAGGTGTCGGCTGCGTATGCAGGGAACGCTCATTCGGTATATCGAGTACCCGCCAGTGACCACGGGCCCGGGTCAGTAACCAGGCGAGCAGGGCGGCAACGACAAAAGTTAGGATGATCGCGGGCAGCATCTCGATTTATGCTTTGACGGGTCGCCTGCTGACGGTAGGCTTCCACCATAGCGGGCAACGCATCCTCCAGTTTATATACAGGATGAAACCCGAGGCTTGATGCGGCATGCACGGACCGGTAGCAGGCTGAATCGAGCAATCTTGAACATGTCATGCTGTTATAGGGCGCCGGGCGGCCCAGCACCGCCTCAAAAGCGTCCCCGACCCTGCCCATGGCCCTCAGCGCGGGAACAGGCACTGACCATTTTGGCACGGATTTACCCAGCGCCGTGCACATCGCGGTGTAAATCCGCCTCGTGGTATAGTCCTCCCCGTCGGTGATGAGGTATGTCTTGCCCGCGGCGGCCTCTTTTTCGGCGGCAAGCATGACCGCCCGCACCAGGTCGCGGACATCCACCATCGACCGGCGATTGCCGGTATCGGGGACCGGCGGGAACAGGCCCCTGTCGATCCAGCGCAGCATGCTGGCCAGGTTGCCCTTGCATCCCGGGCCATAGACCAGGGCCGGCCGCAGGATGCTGACGTGCATGCCGGTGCGACGTCCCGCCTCCAGGACCAGTTCCTCGGCCCGGCGTCGTGACAGCCCGTATTCGTCTTCCGGCAGGCCCGTTGCCGTCTCGTCCAGACAGCCTGTCCCGGGTTCGGGCATGGCCTTGACGCTGCTGATGAAGATGAAGCGCTGTACGCCGCGCTTCTCGGCCTCGGCCAGCAGGTGGCGGGTGCCCTCCAGCGTAACTTGATTGTGTATCCCGGACGGGCCGGTGGCGGCGGCATGGGCATGACCTGCCGCGTGGATGATGATATCGATATTTTCCGCGGCGCCTTGCAAGGTATCGGGTCGGGACAGATCACCCTGGAACAGGTCTATTGAAGGGTTTTCAGGATCAAGCGGCGGTTGTCGGCTAAGTCCCCGGATCTCGCTCCCGTTCTCCTGCAATGCGCGAACGATATGACGGCCGATGAAGCCGGTACACCCCGTGACGAGGTATCTTTCCCTGTTACCAGAGGGATTGTTGTTACGCATGAGGAAAGGGAGTGGCGGGTACCGCGGTGCCAAGGAAGTTCGCAAGCGCCTTCCAGTCATCCTCCTCTTCCCGGCAAACATCCAGAAGGTCATGTAGATGGTTGCGAAAGTAGTGTCGGACCTCTTGCAGATGGCTCTCGTAAAACTGGATCTGCTCATCCCGGTAACGGTGGGGCATCGTATGGCCATAGACAACTTCACATAAGCGGGTGGGCCCGGTGCGGCCACCATGCGCGCACAGGATTTGAAACCAGGAATCTGGAGAAGAACGCGTGCGAGTGAGTAAGTACCTGGAACCCGGGAATACCTCATCAAGTTCGCGGTAGCACAATGCGCATAGCCAGTCTTCGAAACGTTGAAATCGGGAAGCCCGTGCGAGCAGCGTCTTCTGTATCCGCCTTTTCCCACATGGCATAGGTGCTTTCATAGAACGAAATGTGCCTGAAGCCCCAATGGCGGAGACAGGCGCCAAGTATCGTTGTGCCGGTCTGGTTGAGGCCAACGACCGAAAATTTTCATGGAAAAGCGTGACGGTAAAAGCTTGGAGTCAGTCAAGGCGGGGACGGGTGAGTATGCAGATGTTGTAACATCGTGAAAAGATAATGATATATAGTGTACTTCGTGAATCAATATCGATCCATCTCCGTCGGGCCTATTTGCTGCAGTAACCCCATGACATTGCAATTGACATCATGTATTGACCTGCCCGACCTCAAGCGACGTGGATTAAGCTGAGGTTGGAACAATACACCCCGTGGCTCAGAGCCACAATTGAGGAGGACAGGTCAATACATGATGTCTAGTCTGACATTCAAGACGAACTTGCAAGGATGCGATTCATGTTGCCGTTGCCGGCTGGCATTGTCTACCACACTATCGCCACGCATCTGATCAAGAAAGCCGGGTTTAGCCGCAAGACGGCCTACACCGGCGCCGTCACACTGATTCAGCGCTTTGGCAGTGCGTTGAATCTAGATAAGCAGTCATAATACCCCCGTTGTGCAAGCTATTGAGTTTCATCGAACTGGCTCTGTTGATTGGCCAGCGCATCCCCTCGAGTATCAGTTTGCCGGTTGCCTTAAGGCGCTTCAGTATGCGCGAGACCGGTTCACTCTCCAAGTCGGCGCGCTTGATTTCCAGCGGCGCATAGGGTGCGATCTGCTCCGCAGCCAGAATATTCTCCTTGATGAGCTTTAACTGACAGCCGAGCAGCTATCGGAGTCTCTGCAAGGCGTTGGGCCTCAGAAGGCCGCGGCCATCGTTGCTTATCGCGAGCAAAACGGGCCGTACCGCAGCCCCCAGGATCTGACCACGGTCAAGGGTATCGGGGATAGTCTGTTGGAGAAGAACAAGGGTCTGATCAGTTTCGGACAAGCTGAAATGCCCGCAAAACAGTAACTTGTCAGTTACGAGTCACGGCGGCCATGAGTATTGTTGTGGCCGCCGTTTTTTTCATGGACACAATCGCTTGCAGGCAGTTCGCAGGCTGCCGGCATGCCAACAGAACCCTATGAAATCCTCAGAGTTACCGTATAATCGCCCCATCCGACGGAAGGCATTGGCGCCAGACCAAATACGTAACCCGGGGACACCAAACAATGACGATTTACCCTGTAGTCCACACCGGCGGAGCAGGCAGCCGGTTGTAGCCTATGTCGCGCGAACACTATCCCAAACCGCTGTTGCCGCTGTTCGGCGAGCGCACGCTGCTGCAGGAAACCGTGCCGCGCCTGACCGAACTCCCCGACGTGCAGGCGCCGATCCTCGTCTGCAACGAAGAACACCGTTTCCTGGTCGCCGAACAGATCCATGACCTCGGACACAAGGCCGGAGCCATCCTGCTCGAGCCGGAAGGACGCAATACCGCGCCGCCGCTCTGACCATCGCCGCCCTGTACCTACTGGAGAAAGACCCCGATGCGGTCATGGTCGCCATGCCCGCCGACCATGTCATCCCCGCGACATGACCATCTTCCAGGCCGCCATCGAGCGCGGCGGTATCTGGGTGAGGATGATTTTGTGCGGTTTGCGGATGTGTATGACCGCGTCAAGTCCTGAGGTGCTTGCCTACCATGAACCTTGAACAGCAAATCGAACAGCAACTCAGCCGGCACCCACAAATCAAGTTGGGCATCCTGTTCGGCTCGATCAGCCGCGGACAGGCGAAGCCCGACAGTGACCTCGACTTGGCGGTTGCCGCCGACCGGCCGCTCGAAGCCGGCGAGAAACAGACGTTGATCGAGGAACTGGCGCAGTTGAGCTCGCGCCCGATAGACTTGGTGGATTTGCAGTCGACAGGCGGATTGCTTTTGCAGGAAGTGCTCACCAAGGGTAAAAGAATTTATAAAACGGACAACCGGTTGTACGCTGAGCTGATCAAAAAGATGCTCTTCAACGCAGCTGATTTCATGCCCTATCGGGACCGTATCATCGCGGCACGGAGAAAAGCATGGATCGGCGTCTGATAGAAGAAAAACTGGAGTCGCTGCGCGTCTGTGTTCGCAGAATAGAAGTAAAATGCCCTGAATCCATCCAGACATTGCTCACAGACCCGGACTTGCAGGACATCGTCGCGCTGAATATCACCCGCGCAGTACAACTGAGCGTAGACATTGCATCCCATGTGGTCGCCGAATCCGAACGGCCGGTCCCAGATACCATGTCCGGTGTGTTCGATGTGCTGGCGGCAATTGGCGTGATACCGAATGAACTGACAGTAAGCATGAAAAATGCGGTGGGGTTCCGCAACATCGCGGTACATAACTATCAAGTAATCGACTGGACCATTGTTTACGGGATCTGCAAGAAGCGGTTGCAGGATTTCCGAGCATTTGCCATTTCGATAGTGGAATATATGGATGCACTGCATGAATAACGTGGTGGGCATGGCGTTGTTGAATCGAAGAATTGTGACAGGTTTCGGCACGGATACTGGCGAGAGCCAGTCGACCTACATCTCGCTGGGAGCGAAACATCGCCTGGAAAATCCGGGAACCATCCCGCTCGAGATCATCGAGGTCCAGTCGGGCGGGTATCTGGGGGAGGATGATATTGTGCGGTTCCAGGATGTTGATGATCGGTGTTGAGGGTGTGGCGTGAGTCCGCATCAGATCCACAATGCCTCTTTGGTAGAGATGTTCGCGAGTCTATGGCTGCACCGGCAGCTCATCGTGCAGATGAGCACGCGCGAGGCGGACCGGGCAGGTCTCAGGGTGAGGGCGACAGCGTGCGCTACGAGGATGGGTATAATCAGGTTGAAAAGTAGCCTGTGTGGGAAGAGGCGACCCTGGGCTGTGCCGAGATAAAAGTCCGTTTGGCGGTGCATTTCTACATTACACCCCAGGATGACTCAGCGTCATTTGCTATTTTGGACAAGAGTGAATAAACGTGAATCTTTTGTCGCGCAAAGATCTCGCTAAAAATTCGCTGATCAACCTCGCAGGCTTTGGCCTCCCGTTATTGGTCGGGCTGATCGCAATACCGCTGATTGTGCGGGGCTTCGGTGTTGAGCGGTTTGGGGTGCTGACGCTGGCTTGGGCGATCATTGGCTATTTCAGCCTGTTTGACATGGGAATCGGGCGGGCGATTACCCAGTCGATAGCCGAACGGCTGGGTATATCTTCTGCGCGGGATGTCTCCAGATTAGCCTGGACGGGCCTGTTGATAATGCTCGTCGTGTCATTGATTGGGGCGGTTATCGTTACCACCCTGACGCCCTGGTTTGTCACTTCCGTATTGAACATGCCCGAGGCATTTAGGGAAGAAACCATTGATGCGTTTACCCTGCTGGCGGCGGCCATCCCAGCGGTAGTTTTAAGTGCCGGTCTGGCCGGGATACTTACTGCGTTGCAGCGTTTCGACTTGATCAACGCCCTGCGTATCCCGATGGGCTCGATGCTCTTCCTGGTTCCCCTTGCCATTCTTCCCTATTCGAAAAGTATGGCGTATGTCTGCGCCGGGTTGTTGGCTGTTCGCACCCTCTTTCTGACCTTGCATGCGGCGGCCTGTTTTCACGCTTACCCCTCGTTGCGAGCGCATATAGGCATAGCACGGTCAGAAATCAGAGGGCTGTTGAGTTTCGGTGGCTGGATGACTGTGTCCAACATCATCGGGCCGCTCATGGTGTACATGGATCGTTTCGTCATCGGAGCGGTTTTGACCATTTCAGCTGTGGCTTACTACGTGACGCCCTATGAAATGGTCACCCGGCTTTTGGCCATACCGGCAGCCGTGGTGGCGGTACTTTTCCCGACTTTTGCTGCGGCAAAAGCTAGTGGATCGGGTCATGCGGCAACCCTGTATTCAATGGGGGGGCGCGCCATCCTGGGAATCCTGTCACCCATCGTACTGGTGCTGGTGGTTTTTGCTGACGAGGGGCTGCATCTGTGGCTGGGTGTGGACTTTGCACAAAAGAGTGCCGCCGTTTTGCAATGGCTCGCCATAGGTGTTTTCCTGAACAGCTATGCCCATGTGCCGTTCGCATTCATTCAGGGAATCGGGCGTGCAGATATCACGGCCAAGCTGCACCTGCTGGAGCTGCCCGTGTACCTTGCTCTGATGTATGGGCTGATGGATAGTTTCGGCATTACGGGTGTAGCCATCGCCTGGCTGTTGCGAGCCGCCATGGATGCAGCGCTGCTGACACTGGTGGCGCATCGTCTGGCCGGTAATATAGCCGCTGCCAGCAGACAGATATTCCCGCTGCTCGTAACGCCGTTAGCCCTGTTTGCTATCGGAATGACGCTGAATGAAATGACCGGGAAGCTGATTTTTACCGGCCTGGCGATTCTTGCGCTCATCATCACAGGCTATTATTTCTCAGTCACGCTCAATGAAAAAACCGCAATCCAAAAAGTGGCGTGACGTTTTCTTCGAACCTGATCGCTATTCCATACAGCCATGCAAAACAACGTAATCCAAACCCGCCCCTGCCCTGTTTGTCCCGTCTGCGGATCACCGGGCAGCTCGTTATATCGAGGACTGACCGACCCGGTTTTTAATGTGCCGGGCGCGTGGGGTATGAGCAAGTGCAACAACCCGGACTGTGGTACACTGTGGCTTGACCCGATGCCTGCGGAAGCCGACCTGCCCAAGCTTTACGCTAGTTATTACACTCACCAGACCGCTTCGCCCCCTCCCCCCGGCAACCCTTTGCGGGAGCTGCTGAGCCGGGTCGGCTGAGTATCTTCATGCCCATTATGGGTATAAACCCCTCTCGTCATCCTGGGTAGATAAACTGCTGGGCTTAGCTGCCTATTTGCATCCGGTCTGGAGAGACAGTCTGGAATCCAGCGTTTTCCACCTTCATGCAAAACCTAGTGGCCGCTTGCTGGAAATCGGTTGTGGCAGCGGCGCTGCGCTGCAATTGATGCAACAAAAGGGCTGGCATGTGACGGGCCTGGATTTTGACGAGGGTGCTGTCAGCCATGCCAGAAGCAAAGGGCTGGATGTGCGTCATGGGCAATTGTTCGCACAGGCCTTTGCCGATGAAAGCTTTGATGCGGTGGTGATGAGTCATGTGATTGAGCATGTTCCATCGCCCGTTGAATTGCTGGTCGAATGCCGCAGAATTCTCAAAAAGGGAGGCGTTGTGGTTGCGCTTACGCCGAACGCAGATTCGCCGGTGCATAGACATTATGGGCGAAACTGGCGTTCGCTGGACCCCCCGCGCCATTTGCAAATATTTACGCCCAAGTCGCTGGCCAGCATCGCGGGTCGCGCAGATTATGCCGTTGTTGAAACGTTCACGTCCATGAATGGTTTTGTCTACCAAGACCTAGCCTCCACAGAGCTGGCCGCAGGCCAAAAACATGTCATGGGTGGGCGAGTCGCCCCAGTTCGCCACATCCTCAGCCATGTGAAAGCACTGGGCTTGGGGTGGCGGCTTGTTTTATTGTCCAGCCAACATGGCGGAGAGGAGGCGGTACTTGTCTGCCGGAAGTAACCCATTGTGCTCAGCTGGGGGAAGGTATGACGGCAACGGTGTGACAATAGCTAGACCGCCGATTTTAGTTGTTCTGGTTTTATATCAGATAGAGGCTTCCCTACAACCTGGCCATGGTATCGTTTTTCCAGGCGCTGAATGCGTCGGGATTAGCATGCCAGTTCAGGCTCCTGATTTATGACAACAGCCCGTCTCAATCGGCTGTGCCGGACACCCCGCCTATACCGTTTTCATGCATTCATGACCCTGCCAATGGCGGCTTGGTTGCGGCATACAATGCGGCTTTGAACATGGCCGAAAAAGAGGGAAATGAGTGGTTGTTGCTGTTGGATCAGGACACCGTGATTGACCCGGACTACCTGACAACGCTCTGGCGCAGTCTGCGCGAGTTGGCTGGTAATCGACGGTGCGCGGCTTTGGCACCAAAGCTAGTGGCGGAAAATAAAATAATTTCTCCGGCGCGGGTTTTGTGGGGGGGGTGGTTCACCTGTCGATAAAACATTGAGCGGTATCGCTCCATGGGAAATCGTGGCGCTTAACTCGGGCACGTTGTTGCGAATTTCTGCGGTTCGCGAGATGGGGGGGTTTAATCCTGAATTCTGGCTGGATTATTTGGATCACTGGCTTTTCAATCGACTACATCGTGCGGGATATCTGGTTCATGTGTTGGATGCCGAGTTGCCACATGAGCTATCGGTTAGAAGCATGGGGAGTATGCCGGTTGCCCGATACAAAAACATTTTGTTGGCGGAAAGTCAGTTTTATCGATGTTGCAAGTCGCCGATAGAAAACCTGATTTACGATTTCAGACTCTTTATGCGTGCGATCAAGATGTTTGTTTTGCCTGATAGACGCAGACTATTCTCTCCCACTTTAGCCACCTTGGTAAGGCATCTGCGTTTGAATCGTTCGACCCTTGCAGTAAGAGCGGAAAAATAATGTTTCTCACGCCCCCCCCGCGACTCTCGGAAGAATATTGTTGATGCTCATCATTCTTGAAGTGAGCTTGGGCGGTGGCGGCAGATTGTTCGATACCGGCTTGGTTTCTCCGCGCATGGTGTTGTTCGGTCTTGGGTTGGCGTATACGGCGGTGGCTCTTTTGCTTCGGGAAAAAACACCACGCGAGTTTGTTTTCTTGACTGGGGTATTTGTTGCCCTGAGTGGTGTTTCCGCATTCATCTCGACTCTGGAGAATCAACCTGTCTTGGCGGCGCTCAAAGATTTCAAGCCGCTTGCCTATTTCTTGCTGTTGCCGTTTTTCGCTATCACCGTGCGTAGTGTGAATGATGTGTTGCTCGTTGGCAGGCTCTTGAAGTTCTCAGCCTTGTCCCTCGCAATCTTGTATCTGATCGTTATGGCGATCTGGAAATTTGGTTTTCTGACAACCGTGCAAATGTACGATTGGCTGAACCCTGCCCATACGGCTGAGGCTGAATTCCTGTTTCGGGGGGGCACCACATTTTTCTTCAAGGCGGAGTTGTATGTTGGCGTTGGGGTGTTTTTTTTCATAGTAGAAAAAAATCGGAACTGGAGTGGCGCGGTGCTGATGCTGTTGCTGACGATTGCGCTGACCATGACGCGCGGCATGTGGCTGGCTGTTTTTATGGTTTTGGCGGCGTGGGCGTTTTTTTACACGGGTGGCCCTGACGATCGGCTCAAAGGAACAGCGCTTGCGGCTGGATTTCTGCTTGCGGGTGTTATGGGTGCTGTAAGCATCAATGAGGCGTTACCGTCTGCAGCGCAATCGAATGCGATACGCATGAATGATCTAAAGGCAATGGTAGATGCGTCAAAAGCAATGGCAGATGCGCCAAAGGCAATGGCAGGTGCGCCAAAGGCAATGGCAGGTGTAATAACGGTGCTGTTCGGACGAGGTTTTGGTGCTGATGTTTTTGGCCGACAGATCATCGAGATGTCGTACCCAATGTGTTTTATTAAGCAGGGTATAGCAGGAATTATCTTCTGGTTTCTGCCGGCCGTTTATTTGGCTTGGCGAATGCGCGTTATCCGCGATGCGGAGCGCCGGTCTCTTGCTATGCCCTATTTCATGGCAGCTGCTTTTGTGTATGTGGTGAGTTTCACTAACCCTTTCCTGACTAATCCCATTGGTATGTCAGTCGTAATGATCGCAATGGTTGCCGTGGGGTCATTGGATGCTCGGACGGCGAGCAGCGATCAGAGTCGCGACTTTCCTTCCTGGGGGAGTGAAAGGCTGGCCCGGTTTTTCGATCGACGTGCCGCGTAGGTCATGGAAATGAAAATATCCGTCTGCATGGCCGTTTACAATGGCGCAGCTCATCTTCTACCTCAAATGCATTCCATCCTGACGCAGTTGCGGGAGGATGATGAACTTGTGATTGTGGATGATGCCTCGCAAGACGAATCGGAAAAACTGTTGCGCAGTTTGTCTGACACCAGGCTGCATGTGCATCGCAATGAGAAAAATCTGGGCGTTTTGGCTACGTTTGAGAAGGGCTTGAGGCTAGCACAGGGTGACATTGTGTTTCTGAGCGATCAGGATGATCTGTGGTTGCCAGGAAAGGTGGACAAAATCATCGCAGTGTTTTCGTTAAACCCGGAAATAACGCTTGTGGTCAGCGATCCCAGATCATTGACGAGTCGGGTTGCGTCGTTGCCCAGTCTTTTTTTGCGCAGCGTGGGCGCTTTGTCGCGGGTGTTTTACCCAACCTGCTCAAGAACAAATATCTCGGCTGCACTATGGCTTTTCGGCGATCGATGCTGGATCGTTTTTTACCCATTCCTGATGATGTGCCGATGCACGATATGTGGTTTGGTTTGGTCAATGAAATTTTCGGCAAGACTCATTACATCGACCAGCCGCTCATCGCTTATCGCCGTCATGGAAGCAACCTAAGTCCCTCGGTTGGCGCACCCGTCATGCAAAAAATTACTTGGCGCTGGCGTCTAGCCAGGAATCTGCTTCTGCGCGGCCTTCATCATTTCTTGAACAGGCGCCGGAAAAATGTGTCATGACCGCGCACTTGAACCGAAAGATTCAATGTTATGAGATTTTCTATAATCACGGTTTGCCATAACAGCGCGCAAACCATTGAAGACACCCTGCGTTCGGTGTCCGCGCAGAACCATGACGAGGTGGAGTACATCGTAGTGGACGGGGCATCCACTGATGGCACTCAGGATGTTGTGGCGCGGCACGGGAGGTGCGTAAGCAAGTTCGTCTCCGAGCCTGATCATGGCATCTACGATGCGATGAACAAGGGTATTGCACTGGCCAGCGGGGATGTGATCGGATTCCTCAATGCCGACGATGTCTATGCCCATCAGAACGTTCTCGCTGCGGTGGCTGAGGTTATGGAGCGTGAGCACCTAGACGCCCTGTTCGGTGATGTGGTGTTTTTCCGTTCGGAGAATCAGGCTGCACTTTACGTCGTTATTCTTCAGCGCGTTTTCGACCAGAACGCATCAAATGGGGTTGGATGCCAGCCCATCCAGCGATGTTTGTGCGAAGGGATTTGTTCCAACGGATCGGGGCGTTTCGCACGGACTACCGCATCGCAGGCGATTTTGAGTTCGTTGCCCGTGCCTTCGGAAAAAACACGCTGCGTTACCGCCATCTTCCGGAAGTGCTGGTGCGGATGCGAACCGGCGGCATCAGCACAGGTGGCTGGCGCAACACTCTCCTGCTTAATCGGGAAGTTCTTCGCGCCTGCAGGGAAAATAGCATCAAAACTAACATGCTGAAGATTCTCTCCAAGTACCCGGCCAAGCTGCTGGAATACTTCCACATATGAAGGTATTGGTCACCAGCGCGTGATTTTGCCGGTCAAATGATTGCCAAACGGTAATCCTGTGCTTGTTGCGATCTCACTTGACGAGCCATGGAAGGCCTCAGGCCGAGGCGAGGAGCCCACCCCGGTAGGCGCGGGGCTGGCGGGCGCAGCAGCCAGCCCTATAGCGCCGTTAAATCACTGTGGCGTTTCTCAGCCGCAGGACGTGCCGGGGCTTATCGGCTGTCGCGTCAGTCGAGTGCATTTCGGGGACAGGATGGCCGAAATGCTTCACGAGAGTAGCGACACACTTGTTGTTGTAGAATGCGCTCAAAATCGAGCGTGCATTATGTGGGCTTCACAGATGAACCCGAGCGAGTACTGGCCATAGCGGATGTCCTCTGTCTGCCGAGTTATCGGGAAGGCTTTGGTACTATTGTGGTCGAGGCGGCCGCCATGGGTGTTCCCACAATAGGAACACGTATTGTTGGCTTGGTGGATGCGATCGTGGATGGTGAGACAGGTCTGTTGGTGGAGCCACGGTCTGCCGACGCGCTCGCTGCAGCCATGCGGCGTATCCTGACCGACGATACCCTGCGGGACAGGCTTGCACATGGAGCACAGGTAAGTTGTCGCATGTTGTTCGATTCGACGGCGATCACGGCCGCGGTGCATCCGAGTATATTCGTGCACTGGCTGAGACGGGCCGCCATCGTGGTCATACTGGTGGCGTGACTGGCCCATGATGCGCTTGTCGATGTCAGTGATATGTGGGCCCACGCATTGTGAACATGCCATAGGATTGTCATCAAGATGCTTGTTGTAGTTGTAGCTGGGATGATAGACCTGCTATCCGCAGCCCTGACTCGGCGGCTGACCCGGTTTGATTCACCTATCCGGATTCTTGACCTGCCCAACGAGCGGTCTCTGCACGCTACGCCTATACCCCGCACCGGAGGGATTGCAATCTGCATGGCCCTGGGTTGTAGGCGATTCAACGGGTTTTTCGATCTACAGAGGCGGTTGTCGGGCCCGGTTGTCGGGACTTCCCGAGACGGGGAAAGGGTCTCGAACGGGTCGGAACTCGGGGGAACAGGGGAACACTGTATACGAGGCCGGTGGATGATCGGCTTGGCGAAGGCGGGAGGGCCGAGGCTGCGATCTGCGGCGTACCGAGGTACTGAAAAGGCTGGGTGGTTTCGATGAACGTTACTTCCTGTATTTTGAAGATTTCGACATGTGTATGCGAATGAAAGGTATTGCAAGCATTGCCTATGTACCCTCAATATGTATTACCCACAGTGGCGGGAATGCAGCCAGAAAGGGGGGCAGGCATATTGCCATGTTTGTTACTTCTGCAGCCCGGTTCTTTTCGCGGTGGGGTTGGAAGTGGTGGTAAAATGGAAAGAACGGGACTTCTCGCCCGGCACGCTTTACGCATGGGGATATTGAACATATTATCCGCATGCCATGCACGCAATGAAGATATCTGCATCCAGCATCTACCAACGAGTGAAGCCGCTGATGCTCTGGGTGCTATTGTTTACTTACTTCTTATTCACCATCGGCTACTACCTGTTCCCCGACTACAACGACCACTACAGGTTCTACGCCAAAGCAGTTGTCATTCCCGGAATTCTTGTGCTCGGGGATGGCCTGAGGGAGACACGACACCACCCCGTATTCAAGATAGCGATCTTGTACATGCTGTATATGCTTACGACAGCCGCATGGAGTAGCCCGTTCGAACTTTACCGGTTTGGACAGATGCTGACCATATCATTTTACCTGCTGACCTTTTTTGCGGTTACCCACGTACTGCGCACTCGTTTTCCAACCGGTTTCCACCACATGCTCCGCGTTTGCATTGCCGTTGCAGCCGTTGCAGCCGTTGCAGCCGTGGCCTCCCTGATCGCCTCTTATCACACCCATAGCGTCCCGACGGCCCGGGCAGAGGGTATAGGGTCCCTGACCAACGTTAATGAATACGCCAATGTACTTGGCGTATTTGCCCTGCTGGCAACGGGCTACGGGCTGAAGGCAGAAATGAAATATGCGCGAGTCTTGTACACACTGGCGGTACTCTGCTTCATCTGTCTTATCTGGTTTGGTCAAAGCCGAACCGCCTTCGCGTCCCTGTTCGCAGCCCTGTTCCTTCTTGCCTTTATTGGCGAGAAGCATAACAAGACATGGGTCGCCATAATGACAGCCTGCGCACTGGTGTTACTGATCGCCATATTCCCGAATCCGCTGGAAATGGCATGGACCCGTGGAGCGGGTATACGGCCCTTGATCTGGCAGGCCATGCTCGTGGATATCCGGCAAGCACCGTTTTTTGGCCAGGGACTGATTACTCCGATGAGTTATCTTGTCGATGGAAGTGATTTCGGGATCGGACATAATGCATTTCTCCAGGCACTCTGGCAAGGCGGCATAATCGGGATGGGATTACTACTGCTGCTGATTGGCAGCGCCTTGTGGCACGCCCATCGCCTCGGCAAAGAGACTGGAAACTTCACTATTCTCGCTATACTGGTGTTTTGCGTATTGGTCATGCAGACAGGCGTTAATAGCCTTATTTCGCGACCACGGGATCAATGGATGCTCTTCTGGTTTCCATTGGCACTGTTGATCAGTTATCAAACGCCATCCAGGAGGCTGGCGGATACAGATACGGGTAGCGAGCATGATACAGGAGAGAACACGGCATATTCACGCTAACCCCACTCCACAATAAAGATCACTGCCGATATCCAATGAGGAACGAAACACTGCCTCAAAATGTATTTGCTGCGGGATCTCGACCTGCCCGGGACCCGTGTGGCTGCGAAATATTCCTGACACTACCAAACAGGGATGCACTGTCAGCTCTCGTAATGGACAGATTTAGCGGAGAGTAGCCGGCAGTTGACCGCCCAAAATACACAGCCAGTGCGTATTGCCTTTCTACTGGATAACCTCTCGGGGGGTGGTGCCGAGAGAGTGATTCTGAACCTGGCGAGTGGTTTTGCCTCCGCAGGCTATGTCGTGGACCTCCTGGTCTGCAAAATGAAAGGGGAACTGAAGGACCGGATACCACCCAATGTCAATCTGGTCCAACTCAGGGCTACGTCGTCATTGCGCGGCGTGGTTGCTGCATTTTTTGTCGACCCTGGCTGCGTAAAGCCCGTTCTGGCGATGTTCGCCAGCACGGGCAAGCTTCCCGGTACCTTCAAGTCCCTGACGGCAATTATCAAATATCTCAAGGCGCGTCAACCGCAAGCGCTGCTGTCTGCCTTGCCGAAATCAAACATCAATGCCGTTCTGGCTGGACGGAGCCGCGGCGGGGCTACACGCATCGCTGTCGGTGTGCATGTGAATTATTCCGCCCAGAGCCGAATGGCTAAAGAAGAGAATGAGATGCTTGATAACTACTGGTTGACCATGATCCGCAGGTATTACCATCAGGCAGATGTAGTTATTGCCGTTTCCCGGGGTGCGGAAAAGGATGTTAGTGAATATCTTGGTCTGCTTCGGGAACGGGTAACCAGTGTCTATAATCCCATAGCGACCCGGGATATACGTGTTTTATGCGAGGCGGTGCCGGACCATCCCTGGTTCGGGGCAGATGGCGCACCGGTCATTCTCGGGATGGGTCGTTTTGCCGCAGAGAAAAACTTTCCGCTGTTGCTGGATGCATTTGCCAAGGTAAGGCAGCAACGCGATGTACGCCTTGTTTTGCTGGGCGGTAATGTAACGTCGGATAAACAACGATGCCTTCGGCAGGCATTGATTGCGCAAGCCAGGCGTCTTGGTGTGGAACCTGATTTCGATATGCCGGGTTTTGTCGATAATCCGTTTGCCTATCTCAACAGGGCGGCCGTGTTTGTTTTATCGTCCGATTATGAGGGTTTTGGTAATGTACTGGTCGAGGCGCTGCTATGTGGCTGCCAGGTTGTGAGTACGGATTGCCCCAGCGGCCCTGCCGAAATCCTGGACAATGGCAAATACGGAGAGCTGGTACCGGTTGGTGATGCATGCAAGTTAGCCGATGCTATCTGCAGGACGCTGGACGCTCCGAAGGATAAGGACTTTCTGCGTTCGAGAGGGGGCGAGTTTTCTGTTGAGAAAGCGGTTGACAATTATCGGCGTATTCTCCTGGAAGACTGTCCGGCCATGGCGCGTTCGAACACCTCCAGGTAGCGGTCCGCAACCCGTTCGATGGTGTAATCCCCGAGAGCAGTCGCGGGCGAGTATCGTATTGCGTCGCCATCGAGGACTGCCTCCATTGCTGACGCCAGCGCCGCCTCGTCGCGGACCGGCACCAGTTTACCGTATTTGCCATTCGCGAGTATCTCTTTCGGACCACTGGGGCAGTCGGTACTCACAACGGGGCTTCCGCAGGCCAGCGCCTCGAGCAGCACATTGGGGCAGCCCTCCCAGGCCGACGACAGCACGAACATACTTGCCTGCCGCATATAGGCATAGGGATTGTCGACGTGCCCCGGCAGTTGCACCTGTTCGGCAATGCCCAGCTCTGCAGCCAGTGACCGCAGCCTGCCCTCTTCCTGGCCTTCGCCCAGGATGACGAGACGCACAGGGTGCTTTTCGCGGACCCGCGCAAACGCCCTGAGCAGGGTATCGTAGTCCTTTTGTGGCGTCAGCTTGCCGACCGCCAGCACGAACGGCTCCGCGGGCGGCCATTCGTCCGCTTCCGCCGGTCTCTGCTGGCACAGGGTCCCGTATACGCGACAGCGTCGACGGGATTGAGTATCGGCACGATCTCGCCGGCCGGAATTGCCAGGGTAGCGGCCAGATCCGCGCGCACCCCCTCCGAAACGGCAATGATGCCGTCCGCCTCCCAGTACCAGCGGCGCGCAAGCTTCGGCAGCAGCCGGTCGAATTTGTTGTCCGGATTCAGCGCCACGGAAAACTGGTTTGCTTCCCGCAACACCAGCGCAGTGTCGGTCGCCGCGAGTCGGCGGGCCCAGGCTGCCACGATGTTGGCCTTGGGCAGCGTAGAAAGCAGGACATTGGGGCGCCGCTCCCTGAGATAGCCTTCCAGTGCCGGCAGCGTGCGAACGATTTTCGGGACCTTCTTCAGCAGCATTGCGACTGACCCTGCCCAGTCCTGCCGCGGCAGCCGTGCGAGCGCAGGGACGAGACGCGGCAGCGAACACACCTCGAGTTCGCGCACTTCGACGCCCCCGGGAAGCGCCTTCTTTAGCGGACCGTGCATTTGCCCCAGGAGCAGCTCGACACGGTGTCCCCGCCTTGCGAATTCGGCCGCCAGTGTCAGCAGCACGCGCTCCGCTCCGCCGCCCCGCAGGGATTTCAGTAGAATGGCGATATGGCAGGAGTTTTCGCTCACTATGGCAGAACCTTCAGAACTCACAGATCTACTTGTACTTGCGGGCAAGCTCTTTATACAGGGAGGCGTACCGGTCGAGGCTGGCTTGCTGGTCCATGGTCTGCCTGATCCACTGCAGGGCCGCATCCGCCAGACGCTGGCGCAGACCGGGGTCCCGCAGCAGCCTGCGCAGCTCCTCCGCCAGCGAATCGGGGCTGAAATCGGCCAGCAGATAATGCTCGCCCGGCTTGCCCAAGTCGTCGGACAGGCCGAAGAAAGGCGTGATAATCACCGGGACGCCGCAGGCCATGGCCTCCAGGACGCAGTTCGGCATGCCTTCGCGCTGGGACGGCAGCACAAAGACATCGGACGCATGCAGATAGGATTCAACATTATCGACCAGGCCGGTGAAATGCACCTGCCCGGGAGCGCCCGAGTCGCCGATCAATTGCTCCAGCCGCGCCCTGTAATCCCCCAGGCCGGGATCCTGAAGGTCCTTGCGTGGCCCGACAAATACCAGGTGCACACCGGGCATGCTTTCGAGCACGCGATTCCAGGCTTCCAGCAACAGGTCGCTCCCCTTGCGGGGCATCACGGCGCCCACGGTGGTCACCATCAGTTCCCCCCGGGCAATACCCAGTGCTTCCCGGATCCGCGTGAAATCCTGCCGGTTTTCAGCCGGGTGGAAGCGCTGCAGGTTCACGCCGTTGCGGATGACCTCGATACGGCTTGTGACCCCCATCTCCCGCATCAACTCGCGCATCTTGGCGTTGTTGACGATGATGCAGTCAAGCGCATTGAACAGGGCGCGGTTGCGTAGCTTGCGCATCGTCAGCCAGCGGCGCAGCGGTGACTTGTGCTGGTTGCACAGCTTCGAGGTGATGGTGACGGCATAAACCGAGGGAATGCCCATTGCGCGCAGGCGCCACAGCCAGGGTACCGCGTTGTATCTCAGGGTTCCAAAGAGCTGCAGCACGTCCGGCCTGTGCAACCTGCAGTGACGGTACAGGGTTCGCAGGTAATGTAAGGAGCGGCGCAGTCCGCCACTATCGGGCAACCGCACGCGCGTCACGGGCGCACCATTGACAATTTCCACCGGCAGGACGGCGCCTGCAGGATAGCGGCTCCAGGTCTCGGCGCTGTCGCCCGCAGTCACATCCTCGACAGTCGGCGTTCCCGAAACAATCCGCACATCGATACCGCGCTCCCTGAAGCCAGGCAGATAACGGAGAAAACGCAGCTGCGAGCCGCCATAGGTGGGGTAAAATAAGGGTGAGGCGAGGCAGAGATTTATCCGCCTGTCGTCGGTATTGCTCAATTTGTCATATTCCCTTGAGGTATTTCCGGCCAGTCACAGTGGCAGGGCTTGCCCAAAACCCTGCTGCCGGAACTGTCAGCATGCCGGGCAGCGACTGCCTCTCCAGCGCCCGAAGTATGTATTCCACGGTGCGCCGGCGGTTGTATGTCGCGATGATGACTGACAGGTCGAGCATTTTTAGCCGTTCGGCGCCAATGGGCGTCGCAAGTATATTAACAGTTTATAATAAACCAAAGGTTATCTTATTGATATGCACATCCGGCACGGTCTCCAGGCGCTCTTTTATAATTTCCGCATCGTCTGTTACACCGTTCACCCGGGGCATAAATCGCATGAATGATCCCGGTCAAGTAGGGCGGCGTTCGACGCCGTCAGGAATCTGACGGATCATCGGGTACTGATACGGGGGTACGGCTTCACTGGACCTGAAGGCGCGGAATTCAGGCCGCCGAGAGTTTGAGTGGTGGCTGGCCGGGAGGGGCCAGGTCGGGGGTGCGCGCGAGCACCTGGAAGGCATCGTGGCGCACGTGATTCTGGCGCATTTCCTCGCGCAACATCGCCTCGGTCACGATGCCCCGGTCGAGGCATTCCTTCAGCAGCCCGAAGAACAGGCGGGTCTGGTTCAGGTCCGGATGTTCCCGGTAGTTGCCGAGCAGGCCGTATTCACCGAACAGGCGGCGGCGGGCGCGCATCAGCCAGGCCACGGGGGGAACAGGCGGAAGCGCTCCGCCGGGCGCCAGTCGATGGGCAGCCCGGCCTTCCACGGCTGGGTGCGCCGCCGCGTGACATGCAGCATTCTGGTTTTCGCGGTGAGCCGGTCGAAGTCGTTCCATTCGTCTTCAAAAAGACCGATGGTGTCGCGGTCCTCCAGGCGCAGGCAGATCCAGGGCTGATAGTCGCGCCGGAATTCGAACAGTTCGTTGAACGCTTCCTCCACACGCCAGTGGGTGAGTTTGGCGCAGTCGAGCAGCATGACGCTGCTGGCCAGGCAGCGGTCCACCAGACCCTTGGGTCCGGCGCGGCGGCGGCACAGGATGGCCTTGCCCTCATGTCGCGCGTTAGTAATTCCCAGATGTCGGCGATGGCGAAGATGTCCGGATCGATGACCACCGCGCGGCCCCGGTAGCCCATCAGATCAGGCGGCAGGAAGCGCGTCGGCGTGAAGGATTGCAGGTCATCGTTGAGCCACGGGCGCTTGACGCCGTCGCGCAGGTAGAGCTGGCCTTCGCGGGCGGCGAAAAACGGGTAATCCCGGGTGTGCATGATCCGCACATCGAAGGCGTCGGCGTGCCGTGAATTGCGCCGCAACGCATACTCGGCCACCAGAGCGCCGACGATCTGCTTGTGGTTGGTCTGGATGAAGACGGCGTGGTCTTTCATGGTAAGGATGCCTTGCCAGGCGGATAACCGGAGAGGGGATTATATTCGGCCGGCGGCGTTGCCTCAATGCCGGTGCGCATTGCGCGGCGCGGCCCCGGCCTTGAACGGCCGTCTCACAGGAAGGGGATTCCGGCCTGTAAGTTGACCGCCGTTTCCGTCGTGAAGATAGTGCCATGGAGGTGCGCGAGGCGGCGCAGCACCTGCAAATCCGTTGGCGTGTGGCGGCTCAGCGTGGTGCCTCGCTGGCGGATCTCGGGATTATCCGCATAGGCATGGGTGAGCTCGAAATTGAAACCGCTCATGATGTAGCGGTCATAGCGGCCGAGTGACATGCCGAGCAGGAGGGTGATCACGCCGGTAGACGGTTTTTTTTCCGACACCAGCGCCATTATCTCCGGATCATTCCGGCACAGCGTACCGATCAACGCCTGGTAAAAGGCCACGTCGCGGCTGATGAAGCTGTTCCAGTGGTAATCCGCCTGTCTGAGTCGGAACTTGAAAAAAACCGGCGAGGTCTTGATGGCGACCGGCAGGGTTTTTATTTTCTTCCACAGTCTTTCGGGGCTTGTCGAATTGCGGCACCCGGTAGAGCGCCTCGGTGCGCAATCCGCGCAGGGCTTCCAGGCTCTGTTTGCCGGACCCGATGCCCGAGGTCAGCACCGCCGATATGGCGGTAAGCGCCGGTACCGGCAGGCCGTGGCGGTCCGCGGAGTAGCCGGAGGCGTTGGCGCAGGCCACGGCATCGAAACTCGCGGCCGGCGGCAGGGCGGGATCGGGTTTTGAACCGAGGATCAATAAGGTGGGCATGCATCAGTTCCCGGCGCGGCTCCCTCAACGGCGGGCAGTAGGCGGTCGATTCAGGCAAAGGCTTCGATATTGATGGTCAGCGTTCTGCGCATGGCCGCTGAGCCCTTGCCGGTCATGGGCCGCACGGAGTGCCAGGAGTTGAAGGTCTTGATGAACATCACCGCCTGGTTGGGGCTGAATTCGAAGGTATCGACGACCTCCATGTCTTCAAACCGGCCCTGCTCGTTGGTCCAGTTGAAATTGTGGCTGATGTCCTTGTGCCGGTTGACGTCGGTGCCGCCGCCGTAGGCGGGGTCCCATTCGCCGTCACCGACCATGGAGATGATCAGGGTGACGATCTTGTTGGGCGAATCGGTGTGCGGCAGGATATGGCCGCCATCCGCCGGCAGCATGGAAAACTCGAAGCGCGATCGCAGCCGCGCACCGCTGCAGCTCATGCGTCCCCAATGCGTCAGCCGCTTGCGAAACTGCCTGGCGACCGACATGTCCGGGTCATAGCCCAGATCGAGCGAGCGCTCGGCCAGCGCATCGAGGACCCGGCTGACGAAGTCGCGGCTCTTGATCCACGTGTTGAAGTCGTTCCAGAGCGGGTTGCCACGCAGAAAGCGATAGAATTTCTTCGCATCGAAGTGCTCTGACAGGGAATACTTGTGCCCGAGCTTGGCCATGTACTTGAACCATTCCTTTTCCGGGTAGTTGTCCAGGAACTCCCGGTAGACCTCCGGTTTCATGAGCGGCCTGGAGATGCCGATGGGGTAGGGCTCGTAGCGGAACTCGAGATTGTCGAAGTTGAAATACATGCTGTGGAATCTGCGCGTGATATGAACCCGTGTTGCCAGCGCGGAGCATAGCACAATGTCCGTCCCGCTATCCCTTGGTGTCGGTCATGAAACCGGCTTGCAGTGTCTCCGGCAGCCCGCCGCCGGGTGGTCGGTTGATGATGCTTGCCCCGCGACAGTCTGTATCATGAATCGCAAGGCGAGTGATTATAAGCTGTTAGCCCGCGTAATTGCATGAATAAAAAAGGCGAAACCCCTTAGTGTGACTTTCGGTTATCATGTAGACCCCTGACAGGTTCGGTTGTCTTCGTTTGCGCCCAATGTCCAAACACAAAGTTGTCTTGATTGCCGGTGCCGCACATGGCGGTACGACTATCTTCAATATGATGCTTGGCCAGCACCCGGATATTTTCTCTACCGGAAAGCTGCGTGAATTTCCGCACGGCGTCATGTTTGGAGCGGCCAATGTCTGTTCCTGCGGCGTCCCGGCCGCTGACTGTCCCTTCTGGCTGGAAATACGTCACCGGTACAAGCCGGTCCAGGACTGGCCTGACAGCGAAAAGTTGCCGCGACTGTACGAATTGATAAGCGTCATGTCAGGCAGGCCGTTTATCGGCGATGTCACCCACAACGTGGGCTATGCGCAACTGCTGCAGTCCATCGACGGCATCGACCTGTACTTGGTCCATGTTGTCAGGGATGGCCGGGCTGTTGTGTATTCCCGGATCCGTAAGGATCTCCGGATCGGAGTTCTGGGGACGTCCCGCTGGAAGCGGTTACGTCGGGTCGCCGCGGTTTCGCGTCACTGGGTGTGGCAGGTCAGGCAGTATTCCCGACTGGAGGAGCAACTCGGCGCAAAAGCCGTGCGTGTCAGTTACGAGGATATCTGCAGCAACCCGCATGCGGCGTTGCGCCCAGTGGGTGAGTGCCTGGGGCTGGACTTCGACGCCATCGGGGAGCGGCTCGGCAGTGGTCAACCCTTCGAACGGGTGTCTCACATGATTCGCGGGAACCGCAAGCTGCGTTCAGAAAACAATGTGGTACTGAGGCGTGATACCACTTACCTTAACGAAATGCCGCGTCTGGACCGCGCCACATTCCAGCTGGCGTCCAGAGTACCGGTGTTTTCCTGATACCGCGTATACCGGCTTCCCGTACCCGCGGTGGCCTGCCCCTGAAACCTGAAGACCTGCCCGCAGCGTCTTATCGAGAACTTGTGCCGCTCAAGTCACGCAGAAAGGCCAGTCGCTCGTACAAGTTCCGGCGTACCGATTGGCTGATCGTCTCCTGTCCCGGGTGCAGGCGCACCTGGCTGCAGGCCGGCAAGGTCAATGACGTGGAGTTATAAATGGTGGTGTCGTACTCGATGTGGGCAAGAATATCATGGTACGCGAGCGGTTCGAGAGCATCTGCAGTGGGCTTGCTGCGGCTGTCTGATTATTGTCTAATCCCTGCCATATACTTGGTAGTTCAGGTTTAATCTGCCCCCCGGCTTGAAAACGCGCTGGAATTTACGAAGATGTTCACTTTTTTCGCACACATTGCCAACCTTCGTCGATTCAAACGGCATGGATCCCTTTGATCACGGCTGTCATCACGTTGCAATAGGCTAACCGGGCATGGAAACCCGCAAGAAATTTTTCCTGCATGTCGGCTATCCGAAGACGGCAACCACCACGTTGCAAAAGCAGCTTTTTAAGCGACACCCCGATCTTTGCTATCTGGGCAAGCCGCTTACCGGTGATCTACTGGCTCTCGAAAAGCAGATACTGAAACTAGACTCGGTGCAATTCGAGCGAGCGCTGCCTCAGTTACAGGAAACTTTCGCCGGTCTCGTGGCAAAGCAGGAGAATGGCCGTAACATGATGCTTTCACATGAGGACTTTCTGCGCCCCACCCGCTATGGTGATCATGATATCGGGCGCACCGCAGAACGCATCCGACAAGTATTCGCTGAGCCCGTCAGCGCCGATTATGATGTTTGCGTCATGCTCACGATCAGACGGCAGGTCGATATTATTCCGTCGTACTTTTTTGACTCAGTTTCCCGTGTTCCTGATGACTTTCGTCGCTTCGTTGATGCCTCACTTGAGCACCCGCGAGAGGGTTATTTCGCCACACTGTTTTACAACGAGGTCGCTGCCTTCTACAGAACACTATTCGGGAAGGAGATGGTCACCCTGTTCACATTCGAGGAATTTGTCGGCGACCGTGATCGATTTACACAGCGATTGTCGGAGTATCTCGGTATTGACGCACACAGGTCGCAGCAGTGCCTTGCCAGAGGATCATTCAATACCAAACCTCGATCGTTTTCGGGCAGTGGGTATCACATTACGGCCAACGAGTACTTGCTCGACAAACTGCATCGGCACAATTGGAAGATCGCGAGTTTTCCAAGGTGGCTGCGGATTGTTTTGAAGCGAGTACCGTTCAGGAAATTCAGTTTTGAACTGGATAGCCGGCAAAGGACGAGTATTGTGTCATTGTACAGTGAGTCCAACCGGCATCTCGCGGAAGACTTTGATGTCGATCTCGGTAAACTGGGCTATATTTGAGAAGCTGGCGGCGCCTCAATTGTGATTTAAACCAAGCAAAGAGTGTCATGGTAAGTTGTTGCGTAAAGATAGCCAATGGATGGCCTGCCCAGGACTGAATATCCCCGTGTCGGCAGTTGATTGCTCGGCCCTTCGATGTGTCTCGCCCTCTCGGCGCTAGCCTCCGGCTGTCCAAATTTACTCCCGGTAATTTCCGTTAGGTAAACCCCCCGGCTCTGCCGGGTGGGCTTGACCCGTTTCAGTGGAAAGGTTAGTACTTGTTCCCAAGGCCGCCGGTTTGGTGTCATCTTTCATAGTTGATCCGTGATTGATAATCAAGGGATGAATGCCGCCGATGTGGTTTGTACCATACCTCGATGAACTCGAGGATCGCCATCTTTGCTTCGGCATGGGTGCGAAATGTCCTGCTATCGCGCGACTCACATCACAGGGTGGCGAAGCAGCTCACGGCCATGGCTTTTTGCCGGCAGTGTTCGCCGGATGGGCCGCACTCACGAAGTCTGATGCAATTGACCATCCTGCAGCCGGTATATCACATCGGCCGATTTTGCCAGCGCCGGCTGATGAGAGATGGCGAGTATCGTGTAATTGTCGCGTAATTGGCGCAAGGTATCGCTGATGATCGACTCGCTGTGCCGGATCCAGCGCGCTCGTCGGTTCATCCAGTATCAACACCGATGGCCGGTGCGCCAGGGCGCGGGCGATCATGATGCGCTGCCGTTGTCCGCCGGAAAGTTTGGCGCCGCGTTCTCCCACGTTGCTCTGCATGCCATCCGGTAGTTCGCTGACGAATTCCCAGGCGTCCCGCCGCCCTCAAGGCATACTCCGCGTCCGCTTCGGTGAGTTGCGGATCGCCGAAGGTGACATTGGTCAGGATACTGTCGTGAAGCAGGAGCTGTTCCTGGGGTACATAGCCTATTTTTTGCCGCCATAGCTTGAGATCGATCCGACGTCAATGGCATGTCGTCCAGATATACCGTCCCGCCATCGGGCTGGTAGAGCCCGATCACCAGATCGACCAGGGTGGTCTTGCCGGCGCCGGAGGACCCGATAATCGTCGTCAGGGACTTGGCCGGTATCCTCATCGACACCTTCTGCAATACCGTCTTCTCGCCATAGGCGAAGGATACCGTTCCGAACCTGATGCCCGACTCGAGCTTCGGCTTTCGGTTCCCGTGCCGACCTCCCGGGCCTGCTCGGCATGTTGATGGCGTGACGTAAGACCAGAAGGCGCTCTCGTTGGTGACCAGCTTCTGATACTGTTTTTGTACCTTGCCCATTTGTCCGAGCACGCGGGCCAGGAGTATCACCAGCACCAGAACCGCGGCGAAGGCATGCCCATATGTGCAGCGCGAGTAGATACCCATTGCGATGACCATGGCAGTCAAGGGGCTCTGGACGGCATCCAGTAATTCCCGGCTGAACACATCGTTTGCAGGGCCGGTTCAACTTCGCCGTTTCCGCGCTCAACACGGTATCCGCCAGGTCCTCCCGCGCCATTGCCTTGAGTGACTTGACCGACTGCAGGTATCCGTCAGGCGGGAAATCAATGATTTATAGACTTTGGTCTGGCGATTTCCGGCGCTCCTGGACATTCTCACCAGCAGATGTGGAGACAGCGAGTATGACGAGTCCGATCCCCAGTGCGGTCAGCGTCGCCTTCCAGGAGACGGCCAGTGCAATTGCCATGTACACCAGTGCCTGGAACAGCATTGCCAGCATGGTGACGCCGAATATGTACGACTGCGCGGAGCGGTTTGCCTCGGTGGCCATGGAGTTGGCGAGCTTTCCAATCGGTTGATGCAGGAAATACTCCCAGCTTGTGGCGAGCACGGCCCGTAACAGGGCGAGGCGCAGTTCGGTGGTGATGTGGGCCGCGGAATAGCCTACGTGGTTATTGGCCAGGAGCAAGAGCATGCTTTTCACAAGAACGGCCAATACGACGAGGACGAGCAATACCCCAAGTGTGGCTTCCAGGCCGAGGTATGACAGCCCGTTGAGGATCATTGCCTCGACACGGGTGCCTGCCTGGCGATGCAGTGAGTATCGCGGCAGCCTTCCCTGTAATTCCCGCGGGTAACGAGATTGAGCAAGGGCAACAGGGCGGAGATGCTTACACCATCGGCGATACCCGCGAAGAGTATGGAAACCAGGGCGAAAGCGGTCCGCCAGGGGTAAGCCCTCAGCAGAGTCAGGAGTAGACGCATGGGGTAAGGAACATGCCAGGTAAGGAAGTCGCGGAAACTATAGGGGCTAGTCCGTCAGCCCGTCAACATGGCCCATGGCTCACGGATGCACAGGCGGCAGGGTCTCATGTGTCTCATGCCACGGTCTTCATTGGCCGCGCTGGAGTGCCACGGTCCGGTCGGCTTGCCGAAAACGTGTGCCGCCAGGACGGCGGCACACGAGCCTACAGGGACGTATACCGGCGTGTTTCGGCAAGCCGACCGGACCGTGGCACTACCTGTGAGGGTCAGTATACGAGCGCGCGGTGTCTAAGCTCAGGTATATCCATAGCAGGGATGCAACTGCTCCCGTACCAGGGCGTCGATGGTCTCATTCTGTTGCGCCGTAAAGTAATCCCGGTAACCGCCGACCTTGCCCCGCCGGACCTTGAAGGAGCCGGTGTCACCGCGGGTTGATCGGACGCATGCGGCCGGATTGGAAAAACCCGCTTTTCTCCTTGCGCGCAAGGTTGTCGAATGAGGCGAATTCCACCGCCTTTGCCAGGTTTTCGTGACTGAAATCGCGGTCAAGAAAGCGCATGGCCTGACCCAGTGTGGTTACGGGTTCGGCGCGCATGTCTTCATACTTCATAACCATGGTATGCGGCATGGTTTGCATTTCGTCGTGCCAGCGATTGAAGTGACTGACGATACGGGGAATGCCCAGATCGCGATCGACCACGAAATCATACAGCGATAATGATCTCGCTTGCGGCGGTATTCCCTTACGGATCAACTCCCGGTCGGATGCGCGATTGATGACGTGGAAATAGAATGACACGGCGACATCACGCGGGTCACGCACCAGAAACAATACCTTCATGTCATTCGCCATCTGTACTAAAAGTTCTACCCTGCGCGAAGGTCGGTACCCTGGTGTCACGGTTAAAATAGAGGCGCGGGATGGCCGGATTCAGCGCATGCAGGTTGTCAAAAGCGATGATCTCGGTGGCGGGTGTGCCATATTCAAGATGATAGAGGTAGGAAATCATGATGCGCAGCCAGGTGCGGCCACTCTTGGTGTGCGATACCACGATGGCATCGGCATTGCGCTGTTGATAGATATTCCGGCGCGCCCAGCGCCGTTTGTGGCGCCAGGTCCGGAATGATTGGAGAAATTTCATGGCCATCTGCTGCAACTCATCGGCGGTCGCCCCGGCATTGCTATTCGTGTACCGGCCCGGCATCGGGTGCATAGCCGTACACGGGTGGCAGCGTCGCGATGAGCCGGTCGATGTCCCTGATTTCCCGATCGCTGAAGTAGTCCGTATAGCCGCCGACCTTGCCGCGCCGCACCTTGTAGGCATCCGGGTTGTTCGGATCCTTTACCATCAGGCGGCGGCTGCCCGATGTGATCGTCTGATCCTGCTCGAGCTTTTTCATGTTCTCGAAGGAGGTCTCTGATCCACTACCTGGTCGATCTCTTGCGCGGATGCCTGAATGCCCATGAAGTCCAGAATGTTCCCGAGTAAGCGTGCCGGTTCCGCGCGCATGTCCTCGTAACGGATCAGCAGATGTGTTCCGGATCTTTTCGAGTTCGCCTGCCCAGGCATTGAGAAAGTCAACGGTGCGTGGTATGCCGAATTGGCGCGTCATCGCATATTCAAATAGCGGGACATCCTCCGGATGCTCGGGGAGATTCAGCAACTGCTTCTTGTAGGGGTTGACGGTATTGATCCATTGGAAATAGTTCGAGACCGCCACATCGCGCGGGTCACGCACCAGCAGAATCACGTTCTTGTGATAAAAGTCGCGCTTGGAATCACGGTTTTTCGTGTAGTCCCGGATGTAGCGGTCGTGCGTGAAACGTATCCGGGGTATGGCCGGATTCATTTTGTGGTAATTGTCGTAGCCCAGCAACTCACCCTCGGGCAGCCCGTAGCGAATCTGGAAGAAACGGGACAGCATCAGGCGCAACCAGGTGCGCCCGCATTTGGGCGGTGAGACGATGACGTAGTCCGCTCTTGCGGACTTCCTTGTATTCCTTGCGGCCGCGCAGCCAGTGATCGAGGGCGAGTTTCTGCTTGCGGGACAGGAAGAACAGCAGCGAAACGAGACATCTCGCGTTTCTTTTTGCGTATCGTGGGCATTTCTCCGGCATGTGTGACGGGTTTCGGGGATTGTGTACATTTGGTCTCGTCTGCTCCGCGGTACTTAGGGAAGGACTATCGTTTTATCGAACACCGGTTGGCGCCGATCAGTGACTGCCTGGCAATCAGGCGGCTCATGCCATGAATCATGACTTGCCGCTCTTCCAGGTGATTTTCCGGCGGGCCTTGCGAAGGCGCTCTGTGATACTCATCGATCCTTCCTTGCCAGAATGGCTGAAATCTGTTTTTCAAAGAAGAATTTCACCGCAAAGACGCAGAGAAGAATTTCAAAGGACATCTATTTCCTTGAATTCTCTGCGTCACTGCGGTGAGTTGCGTTGAACAGAAAAATCAGCGAAATATACCACGCCGGTAGAGACGGTAGAAAAGACCCCAGATAAAGATCAGCGGATAGCGCCGCACGCGGGAGGGAATTTCAACCCGCTGCCCGGAATGGCGCTCCAGTTTCCAGGCGAGGTAATCGAGCCCGCCTTCGAAGGTGAACAGGGCCTTGAGCAGGCGCAAGACCGACAGCAGCTTGCCCTGCGCGGTGCGCAGCGCCCAGCCGGGCCGGCTCAGCCCGCGGCTGAGAGCCGGCACTGCGGCATGATAGCGCATGGCGGCGCCGTCACCCTCAAGGGTCAGCGGGTAACGCAGCGACGCGGCGGCTTCACGGGTCGCCGCGGCATAGTAGTCCAGTGCCGCCTCCGTCAGTTCACCCGGGCGCCCCGTGGATTCCGCCCGCAGTTCCGCTCCATAGCTCAATTGCAGGCCCAGCCGCCAGAGATCGCACACCCGGCCGGCGGCGGGCAACCGCGGCAGCACCCGTTCCAGAAAGGTGCGCCGGGCGTTCGCCAGGCTCGCATTGACCTGGCGGCGGGCGGCCTCATCACGGCACCACGCCAGGGCGGTGGGTTGGGTGAAACGGCCCCACAGGTAGGAGTGAAACCAGCGCCGCGAGGTGCCGTTGCGCAGGTCGGCGCTCGAGAGCACGGCGTACTTGGCGCGCACCACCCGTCCCGTCACGCTCGATCTCGGTATAAAACACATTGGGCGGCAGCAGCCAGTTGGCCAGCGCCCGGGTCTTGCGCGGGTAGAAGGCCGTGTAGCCGTCGACGATCAGATAGAGGTCAACCAGGCCGTCGAAGAGATCGCCGCTGCGCAGGCAGGAGCCGTAAAACAGGATTGCGTTGACCGCATCGCCATGGCGCTGGAGCAGGGCATCAACCAGGGCGCGCAGCGCCGGTGAATCCGGCGGCGCGGGGTGGGTGACGGGGGTTGTTGCTGCGCCGGGATGATTCATTGCTGCATTAAATGATTGACTGCGGCTTCTGGTGACACGAATGCCGTTTACACGCGGACGAAGGTAACGGTACCACCATTGGTGATCGTCACCGGCCCCGTGGCGCGGCTGGCCTGGTAGATTTCGCCGTCGAGCGTGTAGGGTCCGTCCAGCATCAGGCGGACGCGCTCGACGTTGTGGCTTTGATACCCGCGCAGTCACGCCGGCATGGCGGCCCGGCTTGCCGCGCAGCAGCGCGGGCAGAGTGCGGAGCAGGCGGTCCGCGCCGGCGCGGATCATGCTGACGTGCAGTGGTCCATTCTCCTCTCCCCAATAGGGCCGCATGCCAAGGAACAGCCTCTCCAGGCTGCTGACAAGCAGAATGAGCATGTCTTGCGCCGGCGCCGGCGGCGCGGCGTCGAGCGCCACGGATACGGCTACCGGCCGGGCAAAACGCCGGTCGCGCCGCATGATGCCCCAAAACGTCCTGGCCATGGCCAGGCCCGGGCCGATTTCGTTGCTGACCCCTTTCGTGTGTATGCTGGCCCGGCAGTAGTCGATGCCATGGATGATCGCGCCGGTGCCGAAAAACATGCCGCACGCCGCGGGCTGCCCGGCACCCGTCTCTACCCGCAAGATCGGACGGCGCAGCAAGCGGTGCTCATCGCCGCTGTCGTCGGCCCAGCGGCAAAGTCGCGCTACCGCCCCGGGCAGGCTGCCGCGCAGGCCAACGTCGCCCGCAGTCATGTTGGTGGTGCCGCCGGGCAGCAGGGCGATCAGCGGCAGCCGCTCAAACGGAGCATGCTCCAGCAGGTGGGTGAGCACCCGGGCCACGGTGCCGTCGCCGCCGTTGATGGCCAATATCCCTACGGGTTGATTCGCCAGCGCGGTCATGGCCACGGGAAGATCATCCAGGGCGGGGGTAGGGTAATGGTGAATCCGGGGATGATTTGCGACAATGCGCTCAATGGCCTGCAGTTGTTTGCGGTTGCGCCCGCTGTTGGGGTTGCTGATCAGGCCGATTGAACGTCCGTCCTTGCATGACAGGTCAGCGGCGGCGGTGTCGGGTGTTCGGGTGGCAGGCTCGGTGCTGTTCATGAGGTAGTCGTCTGACATGAGTTTACCGCCCAGGCAACGGCAAGCAAACGAGCAGATTATCAAGCGATGGAGAATACACTGACATTTGCTCAATTATCCGATCCTCACCTGTCTACGCTGGACGGGGTTAGGTGGCGGGAGCTGGCCAACAAACGCCTGCTGGGTTACCTGTCCTGGCGCCGGCGGCGCCGGGCCGAACACCGCGGCGAGGTGCTGGAGGCCCTGCGGCGGGACCTTGGCCAGACCCGTCCCGAGCACTTGGTGATCACCGGCGACCTCACCCATATCGCGCTGCCCGATGAATTTCGCCAGGCGCGGACCTGGCTGGAATCGCTCGGCAGTCCGCGCGCGGTGACGGTCGTGCCGGGTAACCATGATGCCTATGTGTCTGTTCCCTGGACGCTCGGATTATCGCTTTGGGAGCCCTACCTGGTAGCGGATGAAGCGCTCGGCGGGGTGCGGGCGGATACGGCCGAGACCGTCTTTCCCGCCCTGCGTGTGCGCGGCCCCGTAGCCTTCATCGGACTGTCCAGCGCGCGGCCCTCCCCGCCGCTGCTGGCAACGGGCCGTCTCGGCGCCAGCCAGTTGCAAAGACTGGATGCGCTGCTGGAACAGACCGGGCGGCAAGGCCTGTTCCGGGTGGTATTGCTGCATCATCCGCCGGTCCCCGGCGAAGAAAAATGGCGCAAGCGGCTGACGGATGCGGCACAGTTATGCGCCGTGATCGCCAGGCAGGGCGCGGAACTGGTGTTGCACGGACACCGGCACCGTTCGGTGCAGAGCCGGATCGAGATCCCCGGCACGCATGTGCCGGTGTTCGGCATTCCTTCGGCATCATCCATCGGACTTAGAACAGGCCATGCGGCGCAGTACCACATCTACCGGGTGCGCGAGTCAGGCGCAGTATGGCAGATTGAGCTTGAGGTGCGCGGTTATTCAGCCGAAAAGGCTATGTTTGTCGCTGAAACGGTGAGCCGTGTGGAGATCGCTCGCCGGCTTCCTCCAGGCGGCCAATATTCCCGCCCATCCCCTCCTGTCCGATGAGGCATTACTTCGTTGTCCTTTTTAATTATTTCCGTGTTTTACGTGGCCATTATGCGCGCGTGCATACGGCAAACCCTACGGCTTCGGGTGCCGCGAGAGTTTCTCCGACACGATAGCGTGGTCGGCAACCGAATCGATATCGATCGCCGCTTCAGCGTAAGGCAGGATCACCGCACCGAGGTTGAGATGCAGACGCCGTGACAGGGTTTCGATCGCGCCGTGCAGTGTCAGCCAACCCAGCAGGTACTTGATCACGGCGCCCCAGCCGAGTATCCGGATGATCTTGATCGGATTCTTGCGCTGTGTTTCCACCCGGCGCCAGTAATCGGCCATGCGCCGGCCCTCCGTGGTCAGGAAGGCAAACAGGTTGCAGCCGCAATACTCCCCGTCCCTGAATCGCAGGACCGTTTTTTTCATGTCCGGAAACGCCGCTTTCACCAGTTCATAAGGCGCCAGCCCCACTGTCGCATCGACGCCGCGCGTCAGGCTCTGGCCACAGAAGCGGTCGACGATTTCGGCGGTGAGCAAGGGGTGGTCGGCGGTGGTCACCAGCACGGGTATGTCGTCGGGGATGCGCTGCATCGCTGCTGTAGGCGCTGGTGCTGGGCGTCGGCCGGGGTTCGCACCAATCGACGATTCCCGCTTCGATCAGCAGGGTGACGGGGGATTCGGCCGCCATTTGGTCATGCATCGGACCGGAGAGGATGCACTTGTCGACATGCGTGGCGCTGTCGAGGGCCGCCAATACCCTGAGAATCATCGGGGTACCGTCAATCTCGACCATGGCCTTGCAGCAGGCGCTGGCGTGTTCCACCAGCGGGTCTCCGGGGCTGCGTTCGCCGGCCAGAACAATCGCGGTATAGGATTTTTGCCGGTCCTTGTCTGGCATGGTTCAGTCAGAGGTCTTTTTCATAGATGCGGTAACGCTTGTAGACGCTGCCACCGATGGTTTCAATGATGTTGCGCATGCCGTCATTGTCTTCAAGTATCCAGGATAATTCGACGGCGCGGATGCCGCGCCGGATCACTCCCTGGCGGACGGCGTCGATGACCATGAAGGCCAGTGCCGGGCCCAGCGGGGTGTGCTGGTATTCCCGGCGAACGCCCATCAGTGGGACGCGCGCCGTGGTCGGATAGCGGACCTTCAGGCGCCACAGCAGCTTGAGCCAGCCGAATGGCAGCAGACGTCCATTCAGATCCCGGATGATCTCGTTGATGTTTGGCAAAGCGACGATCATCGCCACCGGGCGGTCGTTGATCTCGGCGATCTGCACGAAGTCGTCATCGACGAGCAGTGTCAGCATTTCGCCGATATCCGCGAATTCGGCCTCGGTAAAGGGCACGAAACTCCAATTGTTGAACCAGGCGTCGTTGAAGATGTCGCGCAGGATCTCCAGTTCCTGCCTGAGTTGTTTGCGCCGTAATCCGCGCACACTGACCCGGCGTGCCGCCTTTTCAGCCAGCCGAGTCATGATATGCGGCGCTTCGAAGTCCGCGGCGATGTGGTAGGCCAGTAAATCCTTGGCCTTGGCGTAGCCGGCCGCCTCGACCTGCCGAGCATAGTAGGGTCGTGCGTGACCCATCATGATATAGGGCGGCGTATCGAAGCCATCGGTCAGCAGTCCGCATTCCTCGTTGATCGACAGGTTGAATGGGCCGCTTACCCGCTGCATGCCCTGATCACGCAGCCACTTTTCAGCGGTACGCAGAAGGGTGGCGAACAGTTCAGTATTGTCTTCGGCTTCCAGCATGCCGAAATAACCGACCTTCTGGCCGTGCCGGTCATGGTAGAGCCGATCGATCTGGGCGCTGATGCGCCCGACGAGGCGGCCGTTGTACCGGGCGGTCCAGGCCTGCCAGCGGGCATGTTTGAAGAAGGGGTTATGGGCAGTCAGGCGTTGTTTCTGCTCGAATAACAGCGGGGGCACCCAGTTTGGATCGCTCCGGTAAATCGTCCAGGGAAGCCCAATAAACTCATCCAATTGCCTGCGGCCGGATACCGCTTCGAGATGAATTCCTGTGGTGCTTGGGGTGTCCATTAAGGCGGATACTGTTTCTCATTAATCATGAGCGTGAATGATCATACAGGAAGCACGCCACAACGGTACCGGTGAAATCCCTTGTGACGCTTGATGATTCCAGGATTGCGATCCCATGCCCGTTTACCTGGGGATGAGCAGGAAAACCGGTTTCATTAATGTGCAATTGTGGTGCTCCCGGCGGTGGGATGCACTGGGCTGGTGCGTAACTGTCATATCGGAAGCCACCAAACATGAAAAAAAGCGTGGATTTGACTGGAATACTGTAGCTGGCATAATTCCTGCCTCTCAACTGGCAGTTTGAGCTTTGGCGACTCGGAAGTAACCGTGTGGTTGTATTTCAACATGATCAGCATGCATTTCTGACCTGATAAGTCATTATTGTTGTTGATTAGCAACAATAGGGAATTTTCATGCTCAAGGTTGAGAAACATTAAAAAGGTCTTGTGTTTTACGTGTTTTTTAGGCATCATAGCGCCTGCTTATATACCGGGTTGTGGCTGAATTGGTTACTAGCGTTGTGTTTCTGCTACGTTTTTGGCTAACTGGCGCGGGCATTCAGGGTAACGAATTCAGACGAGATTTATCTGCAACAAATTCAAAGATAGATCGGCAAATACGGTAAATTAACGCGTTTAATTCGGCTCATGCCAGCAGCAGTACAGAACAGGGCCACTGGTTATTAATATCCGACAAGGGAAGAATCTGTTTTGCTGACAGAATCGACACCAACTTTGCACGACCTGCCGTTTCGTGCCGCTGATTTCGCAACGCTTACCGCTGCCCTGGATTATGCGGCGCAGGGTAATACCGGCGCGAATTTCTACACGGGCAGGGGCGAGCTCTATGCTGCGTTACCCTACACGCAACTGCGTACAGAGGCTCGGCTGCTGGCGCGCAAGCTGCTCGGTATGGGTTTGCAGAAAGGCGACCGTGTCGCACTGGTTGCCGAAACCAATCCGGACTTCCTGCGGTTCTTTTTTGCCTGTCAATACGGTGGCCTGGTGCCCGTGGCGCTACCGGCCTCCATCAAGCTGGGCGGGCATGCCACGTTTGTGACCCAGTTGCGTGGCTTGCTGGAAAGCAGCCAGGCCGAGATTGCCATGGCCCCAACCGGCTACCTGTCCTTCCTCGAGGAAGCGGGGCAGGGGTTGGGCCTGCGCCTGATCGGTGATCCCCAGGCCTTCGACGACCTTCCCGAGATGGCCATCGAATTTCAGCCGTCCGAACCGGGTGACATCGCTTATATCCAATACACCTCGGGCAGTACCCGTTTCCCGCGTGGTGTTGTTATTGAACAGCGTTCGGTCATGAGTAACCTGGCCGGCATTATCCGCCATGGCGTCAAGATGGGCCCCGGCGACCGCTGTTTCTCCTGGCTGCCGTTCTACCATGACATGGGTCTCGTGGGACTGGTGCTGGTTCCAGTGGCGGCGCAAACGTCGGTCGATTACCTGGATACCCGTGAGTTCGCCATGCGGCCGCGTCAGTGGCTTAACCTGATGACCCTGACCAAGGCGACCATCTCGTTCAGCCCGCCCTTCGGCTACGAGCTGTGCACGCGCCGCCTGCGTCCTGGCGAAGCCGGCAAGTATGACCTCAGCAACTGGCGTGTGGCAGGTGTTGGCGCGGAAATGATCCGCTCGGAAACACTGGTGCGTTTTGCCGAGGCACTGGCGCCTGCCGGTTTCAATGACAAGGCTTTTCTCGCCTGTTACGGCATGGCGGAATGCTCGCTGGCGGTCAGCTTTGCGCCGCTGTTCCAGGGTCACACCACGGATTGCGTCGACGGCGATCACCATTCGAATTGCCAGGAAGCGCTGCCGATCCATGCGCTGGAGAATCCCGGACGGCCCCGTTGCTTTGTGGAATGCGGCAAGCCATTACCGGAATATGAAGTTGAAATCCGCAACGATGACGGGGCGGTATTGCCGGACCGTCGCAGCGGAACCATCTTTGTCCGCGGTCCCAGCGTCATGTCGGGCTATTTCAATGCGCCCGAAGAAACGGCCGCGGCATTGTCCGGGGATGGCTGGCTCAATACCGGTGACATCGGTTACAGCGTGGATGGCAAGCTGATTATCACCGGCCGCAAGAAGGACAGCATTATCATCAATGGCCGCAATATCTGGCCGCAGGATCTCGAGTACTTGGCCGAACAGCAGCCGGAAGTCAACATCGGCGATGCGCTGGCGTTCTCGGTGCCGGGTCCGGAAGTACGAAGAGCTGTGTGTGCTGGTGGTACAGTGTCGTGATTCCGATCTCGATCGGCGCACCAGCCTGGTCAATCGCCTGAGCCGGCTGGTTCACCTTGAACTGGGTATCGACACCTATATCGAACTGGTGCCGTCCCACACCCTGCCGCGCACCTCCTCCGGCAAGCTGTCACGCTCCAAGGCGCGCCAGCAGTTCATTGAACGCCATGACCCGGTGCGACTCAAGTTGCCCGTGCCTAAACTCGCGGATATGGGCGTTGTGCTGAAACAGCAATCTGCCTGACAAAGAGCAGGGCGTGTTGATATCCAACAATAACCGGCCCAGGCCGGTTATTTTTTTGACCCGGTCATCAACCACGGAAGCACACGGAAAAGCGGCCTGTTGCCGCAATCGCGCCGCGCGGACCCGAGGCCAATTACCACGCATGGCGATGCTGCCCCCATGACACAGACAGTTGCCATCACCGGCGCGACGGGATTTATCGGTCAAACCATCGCCAGGCAGCTCATCGCGGCAGGCTACCGGGTGCGCGCGCTGGTTCGCTCGATGAAAAAGGCAGGACCCTTGCAGGCCGGCGATTTCGACCTGGTGTTTGGCAGTCTTGAGGATACGGCGTCCCTCGAATCCCTGATCCTGGGTGCGGACGTCGTGGTGCACTGCGCAGGCGCGGTCCGCGGCGCGACGCAGGATCAATTTGACCGTGTCAATGTCGAAGGTGTGATGCGGCTGCTGCTGGTCCTGGAGTCCCAGGACACGCCGCCCCGTCTGCTATCCCTGTCGTCCCTGGCCGCGCGCGAACCGCAGCTGTCGTTTTATGCCGCCAGCAAGTTCAGGGGCGAACAGGTGCTGATCAACGAAGCACGCCGGGTAGCCTGGATCGCCCTGCGGCCGCCCGCCGTCTATGGGCCCGGTGACAGGGAGCTGTTACCGCTGTTCCGCGCCATGGCCAGAGGCATCGCACCG
This sequence comes from uncultured Gammaproteobacteria bacterium, assembly GCA_963773065.1. GTDB lineage: Bacteria > Pseudomonadota > Gammaproteobacteria > UBA9214 > UBA9214 > CAVQCA01. Next base: position 67,379 of record CAVYZN010000006.1, on the reverse strand, counting down.
GTTCCCGGTGCACGCGATGCGCGCTTCTCCCTGCTGTTTGTCGATGATCTGGCGGCTGCCGTTATTACCTGGATACAATGCGGGCATGCCGCTAACGGTGTTTATACTCTCGATGACGGACGGGAGGGGGGTTATGACTGGCCCGAGATCGCGGCTACCGTTGCGCGAGTGTGCCGGCACCCGGTACACGCTGCTGCGCATACCCGCCTGGGCGCTCGATATCCCGGCGCATCTGAATCGCCGGGCAAGCCGCCTGTTCGGTTATGCCCCCATGCTCACTCCGGAGAAACTGCGCGAGCTGCGCCATAGGGACTGGGTCTGTGACCACACGGCGCTGCAGGCCGCAATCGGCTGGCGGCCGCGGGTTCTGCTGGAGGAGGGGCTGCGCAGAACTCCCGGCTGGCCGGGATACACGGGCGCGGCGGATAATTATTGAGATTTGAAATACCCGGGAATACTTTTCAAGGCTTTGATTCTGTTGGGTCCGTCGCTACACTACTTAACCCAAGGTCGGTGAAACTACGATGTAACCAAAGTTTTCATGGCGCTCTGAAAAATTGAGAGCCGGGGCTTGCGCACCGAGGAAATGGAACAATGACGATGGAACATCTGATTGCACCGCATGGCGGTGAATTGTGTAATTTACTGGTCGATCCGGATCGGGCGGAGGCGATAAAGGCCGAGTCCGGTGACTATGCCTCCATCACGCTCAACCGGCGCCAGGAGTGCGACCTTGAGTTGCTGCTCAATGGCGGTCTCTCGCCGCTGCGCGGCTTCATGGGGCGTGCGGCGTATGAATCCGTCATCGATAATCTGCACCTTCCCGGACGGCAACCTGTGGTCCATCCCCATAACACTGGACGTGCCGGCCAAGCAGGCGGAAAAGATCGAACCTGGCGGCAAGGTGGCGCTGCGCGACGTCGAGGGATTCATGCTGGCGGTGCTTACCGTGGAGGACAAGTGGCAGCCGGACAAGAAGCGCGAGGCGGGGGAGATTTATGGCACGACCAGTGTGGAACATCCGGGAGTCCGTTATCTCTTTGAACAGGTCCATGACATCTACCTTGGAGGCGTCACTCGAAGGCATACAGATGCCCGCCCATTTTGATTTCGAGATCTTGCGCCATACCCCCGAGGAACTGCGGCGCCTGTTCATCAAGATGGGCTGGCAGAACGTCGTCGGATTCCACACCTCCAAACCCATGCACCGCCTGCACCGTGAGATCACCCTGCAGGCCGCCATCGAGGCACAGGCCAATATCCTGCTGCACCCTGCCGTCGGCATGACCAAGCCGGGTGATCTGCACTACTACGCCAGGGTGCATTGTTACCAGGCCATCCGACATCACTATCCGCACAACATGGCCATCCTCTCGCTGCTGCCCGCCGCGGTGCGCATGGCGGGGCCGCGCGAAGTGCTGCTGAACGCGGTCATCCGGCAGAACTACGGCTGCTCGCACATGATCGTCGGTCCGGGACATGCGGCTCCCCGCAGCATGGGCCAGGAGGGAGAACGTTTCTATCCGCGCTATGCGGCCCAGGAAATGATGGAGAAATACCAGCATGAACTCGCCATCCGCATGGTGCCGATCCGCGAGCGCAGTTACTCGCCCGAGCGGGAGGCGTTCGTGACCTGGGATGAGCTCGTCGCGCAGCGCAAGGCAGGCGTGCAGTTTAGCGACCGGGATCTCAAACATTGCCTGGAGCACAATCTCGAAGTCCCCGCGTGGTATTCCTATCCCGAGGTGATTACCCAGTTGCGCAAGGTCTATCCGCCGCGCAGCAGGAAAGGCCTCACGCTGTTTTTTACCGGCCTGTCGGGTTCCGGCAAATCGACCCTGGCCAAGATCATGTATGCCAAGTTCATCGAAGACGGCAAACGCCCGGTTACCCTGCTGGATGGCGACGTGGTGCGCATCAACCTCTCCAGCGAGCTGGGCTTTTCCAGGGAGCATCGCAATATCAACGTGCGCCGCATCGGTTTTGTGGCCAGCGAGATCACGAAAAACGGCGGCATCGCGCTGTGCGCGCCGATCGCCCCCTACACCGCCATGCGCCGCGAGGTGCGCGAGCTGATCGAGCAGCACGGCGCCTTCATCGAGATTCATGTCGCCACCTCGCTCGAAGTGTGCGAGAGCCGTGACCGGAAGGGACTGTACGCGAAAGCGCGCAAGGGCATCATCCCCGAGTTCACCGGCATCAGCGACCCCTACGAAGTGCCGGAGAAACCGGAGATACGCATCGACACCGCCAATAAAAGCCCGATGCAGGCCGCGCAGGTGATCATGCTGTACCTGCTGCGCGAGGGTTATCTCGACCTCGGCGATGACCAGCCGGCGGAGGATGAACCCTAGGAGCGGCTGTTAGACGATTAAATGGCCACGGAAACCACGGAAGGCACGGAAAGTAAAAAGTGAGAAGTGAAAGAGTGATTGGTAAGCGTAGGGTGCGCCGATGCGCACGGCATGCATCAGGCAACCACGGTTTGCACCAGGTTGAATGATATATTTCGGTGACACGGCTGCACCCGTTAAGCTTGTAGTGATTTCTGATATACGCATTTATGCAAGGCGGTAGATGTTCTGAATTGAAAGGTATTCATCCTGGCGGGCGGCAGCGGTTCGCGTCTTCTATCCCCTGACGCTGGCGGTCAGCAAGCAGCTCATGCCGGTCTATGACAAGCCGCTGATCTACTACCCGCTCTCGATGCTCATGCTGGCCGGGATTCGGGAAATCCTGGTGATCATCCACCCCGCAGGATCTGCCGGCCTTTCGGCATTCTCCTCGGCGATGGCAGCCGGCTCGGGCTTGATCTTCACTATGCCGTACAGCCCACGCCCGGTGGGCTTGCGCAGGCGTTCATCATCGGGAAGGAGTTCATCGATGGGCAACCCTCCTGTCTGATACTCGGCGACAATATCTTTTATGGTCACGGCCTGGCTAAGGTGTTGCAGCGCGCGGTAATCTGACCCAGGGCGCCACGGTGTTTGCCTACCGGGTGCGTGAACCGCAGCGCTATGGTGTGGTGGAATTCAATCGTGAAGGCCATGTGGTTGGCATCGAAGAAAAGCCGGTATCGGCCGCGCTCGAATTACGCCGTGACCGGCCTGTATTTTTACGACCCGCAGTGGTTGGCATCGCCGAGGGGTTAACACCGTCGGCGCGGGGCGAGCTGGAAATTACCGATGTCAACCGGGCCTATCTGGAACAGAATGACGCTGAAGGTTGAACTGCTCGGGCGCGGCACCGCCTGGCTGGACACCGGCACGCATGAGTCCCTGCTGCAGGCGGCGACCTTCGTCGAGGCGATCGAACAGCGCCAGGGGCTCAAGGTAAATCTCCTGTGTCGAGGAGATCGCTATCGCATGGGGTATATCGATGCCGCCCGGCTGGAACAACTCGCGGCCTCGCTGCAAAACAGCGGTTATGGCAAATATCTGCTGGATATCCTGAATCAGGACAAATTATTCCTGATGAAAGTGACGGCGACCGATCACCCGGAAGTATTGCTGATCGAGCCGGACATCTTCCGGGATCCGCGTGGTTTCTTCATGGAAACATTCCATGCCGGGAAATTCCGGTCGCAGGGGCTGCCGGAAACCTTTGTCCAGGACAACCATTCCCGTTCGGCGCGCGGTGTGCTGCGCGGCCTGCATTACCAGCTCAAGCATCCGCAGGGAAAACTGGTGCGCGTGGTGACCGGCGAGGTGCTCGACGTGGCGGTCGATATCCGCAAGGGTTCGCCATTTTTCGGCGCCTGGGCCGGCGTCGTGTTCTCGGAAGAGAACCGGAAACAAATCTATATCCCGCCGGGCTTCGCGCATGGCTTCTGCGTGTTAAGCGAGCAGGCGGATGTGTTGTATAAATGTACCGATTTCTATGCACCGGGCGATGAGTACGGTATTGCCTGGGACGATCTCGGATATCGGTATCGAATGGCCGGCATCGCTTCGAATGCCGGACTATAGTGCTGTCTGACAAGGATCGCCGCTATCCGCGCCTGAAGGACAGCGATGACCATCTTCCCCGTTACCCGGCGGACTGATGCGGATACTGGTCACCGGATCAACCGGCCAGTTCGGTTTCGAGGTGCTCAGGGTGTTCTCTCAATCAGGGCACGAGGTCATTGCGCCGGTGCGTCAGGAACTGGACTTTCTGAACCCGGGACAGGTTGCCGACAGGGTGCGGCGTTTTCAGGCGGACTGGGTCATCAACTGTGCCGCCTACACGCAAGTGGATCGGGCGGAGTCTGAGGTGGAGCAGGCGTTTGTCATCAACCGTGACAGCGCCGCTCGACTGGCCGAGGCGGTCGCCGACTATGGCGGAAACGTGCTGCAGGTTTCGACCGATTTCGTGTTCGATGGCAAGCAGTCGCGGCCCTATCGTGAAGAAGACGAAGCCCGATCCGCTCGGCGTTTACGGGCGCAGCAAATGGGAAGGCGAACAGGCCGTTCGGACCGCTTTGCCCGAAGCAACCATTCTGCGCACCGCCTGGGTGTACGGCGTCCATGGCCATAATTTCGTGAAAACCATCCTCAGGGTCGCCAGAGAGGGCAAGCCGCTGAGGGTGGTGAATGACCAGCTCGGCTCACCTACCTGGGCGCGTGATATCGCCGGGGCCATCAGGACCCTGGTTCAGAACCGGGCTCGCGGCACGTATCATTACACCAATGCCGGCAGTACCTCCTGGCACGGGTTTGCAACCGCCATCATTGCCGGTGCAACCGAGGCCGGATTTACACTGGAAACAAATACCGTCGAGGCCATTCCGACATCCGGGTATCCCGACTCCGGCCCGGCGGCCGGCTATTCCGTCCTGGATACCCGTAAAATCCAGATCCCTGTCTGACGGCACCCATCCCGCACTGGCGTGATAGTCTCGACAGGATGCTGAAGGAGTTGCAGGCATGCGCAGACTGCTGGTAACCGGCGGTTCCGGTTTTATCGGGTCCAATTTCATCCGCTACTGGATTGCCCGGCATCCCGGATGACCGGGTCGTCAACCTGGATGCGCTGACCTATGCCGGCAACCCGGAGAACCTGGCGGACGTCGAGGCGGCACCGGGCTACCGGTTCGTGCACGGGGACATCACCGACCGGGCATGCGTCGCCGGGCTGTTTGCCGAGGAAGCCATCGACACGGTGGTCAATTTCGCCGCCGAATCCCATGTCGACCGCTCGATCCTGGGACCCGAGGCCTTCATAAGAACCAACGTGCAGGGCACGTTCACCCTGCTGGAGGCGGCCCGGGAAGCCTGGCCGGATGGCTTGCAAGGCCAGCGTTTCCTGCATGTTTCCACCGACGAGGTCTACGGCAGCCTGGCGGCAAATGAACCGGCGTTTACGGAATCGCGCGCCTATGCGCCCAACAGCCCCTACTCGGCCTCCAAGGCGGCCGCCGACCACCTGGTGCGCGCCTATCACCACACCTGGGGCCTGCCGGTGCTGACCACCAACTGCTCCAACAACTACGGGCCGTACCAGTTTCCCGAGAAGCTGATCCCGCTGGTGATCCTCAATGCGCTCGAAGGCCGGCCGATCCCGGTCTACGGCGATGGCCTCAACGTGCGCGACTGGCTGTATGTCGAAGACCACTGCCGCGGCATCGAGGCGGTGATCGAGCGGGGCGTTCCGGGCGAGGTCTACAACATCGGCGGCGGCAACGAGTGGCGCAACCTCGATATCGTCAACCTGGTCTGCGACCGCTTGAATGAATTCCAGCCGGGTCAGACTGACTACCGCGACCTGATCACCTTCGTGAAGGACCGTCCCGGCCATGACCGGCGTTATGCCATCGACGCCGCGAAGATCAGACGGGAACTGGGCTGGGAGCCGCGGCATGATTTCCGCGGCGGCATCGACCAAACCCTCCGCTGGTATCTCAAGCACCGTGACTGGTGCGACCGGGTGCGCAGCGGCGATTACCGCCATTACTACGAACGGCAATACGGTTGAGATGGCGGGCTGTGAATTTCGGCGGCAACGGTGAATAATATCGCCTCACTCTGTATGGCCACGGAATCCACGGAACCCACGGAAAGTAAAAAGTGAGAAGTAAAAAGTGATAAGCAGAACGGGTGCTTGATACGCAGGTTGAATACGGCGCATGCTCCGTATCACACACGCTTCTTTCCTATTACCTTTCACTTTACTTTCACTTCTCACTTTTTACTTTCCGGATGTTTCCGTGGCCATTAATAAATGTAACATGCAGGAAAAGGTGAACAAATAATGAACGTCGTCATGATCGGTTCCGGCTATGTTGGCCTGGTATCAGGCGCCTGTTTTTCCGAGTTCGGCGCCAATGTGAACTGCATCGATCTCGATCAAACCAAGATCGATCGCCTGAATGCGGGCGAGATGCCCATCTACGAGCCGGGTCTCGAAAGCCTCGTGGCGCGTAATGTGGCGGCGGGTCGCTTGAAGTTCACTACCGCGTGTGATTCGGTCGGAGCAGCCGACCTGGTGTTTATCGCGGTCGGCACACCCACGCGCCGCGGCGACGGCTATGCGGATCTGGCGTATGTGTATGAGGCGGCCAAGCAGATAGCGAGGCACCTGTCCGGTTATACCGTCATCGTGGATAAATCCACCGTGCCGGTGGGAACCGCGCGCCATGTCGCCCGCATCGTTCGCAAGGAAAATCCGGCGGCCGACTTCGATGTCGCCTCCAACCCGGAATTCCTGCGCGAGGGCGCGGCGATCGGCGACTTCATGCGCCCCGACCGGGTGGTATTGGGCGTGGAAAGCGAGCGGGCCGAAAACCTGTTGCGCGAGCTCTACCGCCCCCTCAACCTGATCGAGGCGCCGATCATGGTCACCGACCTGGAAAGCGCGGAACTGATCAAGTATGCATCGAATGCCTTTCTGGCCACCAAGATCAGCTTCATCAACGAGATCGCCAACCTGTGCGAAAACGTCGGGGCGGACGTGCATGCGGTCGCCAAGGGCATGGGGATGGACAAACGCATCGGCAACAAATTCCTGCACGCCGGTCCCGGCTATGGCGGCTCCTGTTTTCCCAAGGACACCACCGCCCTGATTCGCATCGCCCAGGAACATGGCACGCCCTGCCGTATCGTCGAGGCCGCGGTGGAAGTCAATGCGGCGCAAAAGGCGCTGATGATAAAGAAAATACGCAAGGCGCTGGGCGGCAGCGTCTCAGGCAAGACGATTGCCGTACTCGGCCTGACCTTCAAGCCCGAAACCGATGACATGCGCGATGCACCCGTGCTCGCGATTCTTCCCAACCTGATCGACAAGGGAGCCGTGATCCATGCCCATGACCCGCAGGGCATGGAGGAGGCGAAGAAGCTGCTGCCCGGAGACGTCAGCTATTATAATGACGTCTATGAAGCGATAACCGGCGCCGATGCCGTTATCCTGATGACGGAATGGAATGAGTACCGGGGTCTGGATTTTGACCGGCTGAAGAATCTCATGCAGGGCAACGCCTTCATCGATCTGCGCAACGTCTACGAGAAGGCGCACCTGACGAGCCTTGGGTTCGATTACACCTGCGTGGGGCGGTAGGTCCGGACGGCCCGGATAGTCACCACTCCCTGCAAAGCGGTATCCAAATATACCCTCTCCCACCGGGAGCACCCAAACGACAACGGGCATAAAAGGGTTAGGGTGAGGGGATAACAATCAGTGACTTTGAAGACCAAAAGGTAGTATTTAACTCCCCAACTCAATTGCAAACTGATTGTCTGTAACATCTAACTCACGGACTCATATGAAAACATTAGCCCTGGTCACCGGCGGCGCCGGATTCATCGGATCCCACATCGTCGACCGCCTGCTGGCCGATGGGTACCGGGTACGCGTACTCGATGACTACTCCACCGGAAAACGGGAGAACCTTCCTGAATCCGCCGACCTCGAAATCATTACCGGAGATGTCGGCAGCTTCGACGTCGTCAACAAGGCAATGAAAGACGTTGAACTCGTATTCCACGAAGCGGCCATCGCCTCGGTTCCCAAAACCATCCAGGACCCGCTGGGCAGCCAGCGCACCAACTACCAGGGCACATTGAATGTGCTTGAGGCCGCGCGCCGGCAGGGCGCCAGGCGAGTGGTAATCGCATCCTCCGCGGCGGTCTACGGCGATCTCCCGGAACTGCCGAAACGCGAAGATATGCCCCTCAAACCCCTGTCACCGTACGCCGTCGACAAACTCGCCTCGGAATACGCCTGCCGGATGTATACTCACCTGCACGGACTCGAAACCGTGTGCCTGCGCTATTTCAATGTCTATGGCCCGCGGCAGGATCCGGGTTCACCGTATTCCGGTGTCATTTCGATCTTCGCGGACCGGCTGAAGAAGGGCGAGCAGCCGGTCATCTACGGGGATGGCGGGCAGACCCGGGATTTCGTGTTTGTATCGGATGTGGTGGCGGCGAATATAAAGGCCGCTACCGTAGACAGGGCCGCTGGCAGGATTATCAATATCGCAACGGGTCGGGAAATATCACTCAACGGATTGCTCGCCTCCATGTGCCGAATCACCAATACAGAATTCAAGCCAAGGTATGAGAGCGAACGCCCTGGTGACATCAGGAATTCATCATCATCAGTTGACCTGGCCAGGGAGATATTGAGTTGGGAATCAGTGGTTGGCATCGATAAAGGACTGGAGTCTCTGCTTGATTCACTGGGAGCCCGTTGGACTTAGCGATTCATCGACGTGGTTATGTTTGTTACTTGCATAGCACACGAAGCGTGAAAAAGTGAAATTGCCGAAAACCCGGCAACCCTTTGCCAATACGAAAAGCGTTCTCCGCAATGGACATGCGTCCGGTTTCGGGTGTGCTCAGTAGTTATATCAGGGCACTGAACGTATAGGAATCGACAGGATCAAGTCGTGATTGTATTAGTCATTGTACTAGTCGCTACTTCATCGGCAGATTACTCTGTACCCTGCTGTCACGGATGTGCAGCGTAATGCAATTGGTTTCACACCTCGATTTAAACCTTAGAAGTAGTCAGGTTGAGTACCCGTGCCATGGGCGGGTATTCAAATAAGAATGGCATGTAGTCATGACAAACAAGCACATCGCAGTATTGGAAAGGCAAAAGAGAAGTAGTTATGTATCGGCTGTTAAGCCGAATACACTCGCTGTAACGTCAAAGCCAAGAGAAGGTATCTCGCCTAAAGAGCGCGTTCGCCGCCGCCTCGTCAGGCTCGTGTTTCTAGTCTATTGGCTATTGATCTTCGAAGGCGTACTGCGTAAATGGGTGTGGCCGCAATATGCCCAGTACCTGTACTTCATCAGAGACCCCTTTGTCCTCTATATATATTTTGTGGCACTAGCCAATGGAATGTGGCCTAGATCGAGGCCGTTGCTGCTTTTTGCATATCTGATTTCCTTGCTGGCAATTGTATGGATAGTTATTCAGTTGTTGCTGGGGAGTAGTGGCAGAATAATGATGTTATTAGCGGTCTATGGATGGAGAAACTATTTTCTATACATACCACTCGCATTCCTGATCGGGGAACAATTTAGATGGGAAGATATCTATCGCCTATTCAGGCAGACGCTCATTGTTATCATTCCAATGGCATTTCTTATTGCAGTACAATTCGCTTCGTCGCCAGACTCGATTATTAATGCCGGTATAGCAAGTGATGAGTCTTTGCAATTTAGGGGACTACGTGGTTCACTCGGGCATATTCGGCCAAATGGGACATTCACTGCAGCAGTGGGCCCATGGCATCTAGTTGCTAGCAGTTTATGCATGGCTCTGGTTCTCTGGCTTGTTCCGGCTAAACAGAGACCTATTTCAAATATCATGCTTGCTTTTGGTGCGGTTGCGACCCTAACTTGCCTGGCCTTTAGTATTAACCGCGGGATGTTTATCCATTCGGGTATTGTTGTTCTAAGCTGTTTGGTTGCTGGGGTAGTATTGAGAGGGAGGGTTTCCCGCCGGGCGATAGTGCTGCCTATATTGCTTGTTATATGTGTGGTGACCTTATATCCCGTGGTATATCCAGAGGCATTCGCTGCATTTATAGCACGGTGGTTTGAAGGCGTTGCATCCGAAAGTCGCATGTTTGGGCACTTCGGTGTCTTCGGTCGTGCGCTCTATGAGGTATATGATTTTCTCCGTCTTGTCGGACAGGTACCACTCTTCGGTTATGGCATGGGTTTAGCAGGCAATGCGGGTACCATATTGGGCGTTACTGTCGCAGGCACGATACCGCTTCGTCTTGCCGAAACAGACTGGTCGAGGCATTTTGTCGACATGGGCCCCATGCTTGCCGTGTTATTTATATTGTTTCGGGTGATGCTGACGATTGTGCTGGGAACGAAGTCACTGTGGGCGGCCCGGCGTTCTGGTAACCCCATGCCTGTATTGTTATTTGGCTATGTGGGTGTAGTGATCTTTTACGGGCAGATTTCGGGTCATGGCACAATCTGCGGCTACGCTTGGCTGTTTGCGGGTTTGCTTATGGCCTCAATCAATCTTTGTCGTTTTGGCGTGCGAGAAAATCAACAATGAGAGTTAATCTGGCGGTGAGTGGTCGGTTTCATTATCACAACGTCGTGCCCTATCTGTATCGGCTAGGTGTTCTGAATCGCTTTTATTATGCGCATAGGATTTCCACGGGTGAAAAAGCGTTGGGCATCCCGGCGGAGAAGTTGGTAAATGTATGGATAAAAGAATATCTACTCCATGCACATTTGCGTATGTCATGGGTGCCTGGTCTGGAAGCGTTAAGTCCGCTATATAGGCAATTATGGGAGTCCGCGTCGCTTGCCTTTTGGTCACCGTGTGACCTTCTGCATCTCATGCTCCATGGAGGTGGAAGACGCATGATACGCCGCGCCCATTCCGACGGCTCTCTCGTTATCGGCGAACCGGTAAATGCTCACCCTGATTTCCAGAATGAAGTTCTTAATTCGGAATACGAGCGACTAAGGATACGGAAGAGACTGGAGAGATCCCCGGCGCAGAGACGAATGCTTGAAGAATTCGAGATGTGTGATCGGTTTCTTGTGGCTTCGGATTTTGTGAAGCGTACATTTGTCGAGAAAGGATTTGACGAGGGTAAGATCGATGTGCTCCCCTTTGGGGTTAATTTGTCTCGCTTTTCGATGAAAGAAAATACCACGCGTGGTGAAGGAAAGAAATTCCGTGTGATCTGTGTTGCAGCAAACAGTATCCGAAAAGGGCAAGTGGATTTGCTTGAGGCATGGAAACGTCTGGCTATTGGGGACGGAGAACTTCTCCTGATTGGACGGTTGGATCCCGAAATGAATGGGATGATGAAGTCTTACGATGGACTGTTCACGCATATACCGTTCGTGCCGAATGAAAGGCTTAACCATTATTTAAATGAGTCGACTGTGTTCGTTCTACCGACACTGGAGGACGGGTTTAGCCTAGTTTGCGGCGAAGCCATGGCAAGCGGACTGCCTGTTATTACAACAACCAACAACGGTGCGGCGGAACTTATCGAGGATGACGTAACAGGCTATGTGGTTCCTATAAGGTCACCGGAAACCATAGCGGAGAAACTGGAGGTGCTTTACAAAGATCGTGAAAAAGCAGCCCGTATGGGAAAGGATGGTGCAATGAAGATGCAATCGTTATACGGATGGGACGGATACGTGCAACAGTTAGTAGAAATATACCGCAATTCCCTCGCGTGAAAGGGCTTTTGCGAACGCATAGAGGCGGCGAATACACACTGGGCAATATCGGCGGGCTCCTCGCGTTACAGTAGTGAGTCTAATTTATGAAGGTTCTCCTTGTAGGGAATTATGCGGCTGATAAACAAGAAAGTATGTCGCGCTTTTGCCAAGTTCTTGAAAAGGGTCTGGCGGAGCGCGGCATTGATGTGCGGGTAGTTCAGCCTGAGGTAGTGTTTTCACGTTTTGTGTCTGATCACTCGCCGCTGAGAAAATGGCTAGGATATATAGACAAGCTTCTGTTGTTCCCTCATAACTTGCGGAGACTGGTCAAGTGGGCCGATGTCGTGCATATCTGTGATCATTCAAACGCAGTCTATGCCACTACGGTGAGTGCAAAGCCGACCTTGGTTACATGCCATGATTTACTCGCTATTCGCAGCGCACTGGGTGATTATCCAGAGAATATGACGGGGTGGAGTGGGCGGATTTATCAGCGGATGATATTACGTGGACTGAGAAAATCTCCATATATAGCGTGTGTGTCGGAGGCGACCAGGAATGATGTGCTGAGACTGGTTGGAATAAATCCTGCGCAAGTCTTCGTTATATACAATGGTCTGAATTATCCTTATTCACCCATGAATTACAGGCAGGCGATTCATATCTTGTCGGAGTGCGGAGTGATGCCTGATAGCGAATTCTTGCTGCATGTCGGGGGTAACCACTGGTACAAGAATCGCATGGGGGTATTGCGAATCTTCCTGGAATTACTGCAGTACCCCGAGACATCGCATCTAAGTCTCGTTCTTGTTGGCAAGCCATGGACGGAAGAAATGCTCGGTTATATCAGTATGCATAATATGACAGAACGCGTAATCGAACTTACCGACATCGGCAATGAGGAGTTGCGAGCGCTATATTCCATGGCAAGAGGTTTGCTTTTCCCGTCACTCTACGAAGGCTTTGGATGGCCTGTTATAGAGGCGCATGCCTGCGGATGCCCTGTGTACACCTCGGTACGCCCCCCAATGACGGAGACCGGGGGAAGCTGTGCTGTGTACATTGATCCGAAAAACCCTACTGAAGCCGCTAGGCGAATTGCGCAGTCTATTGTTGAAGGGGGTGGCGGCGGTGAAGATGCTATCGCTAATGCGGCCAGGTTCACAAAACAGAATATGATTGACGGCTATGCCGGTGTATACGCGAAGCTAACAGGTGTATCAGTAGCTGTGTAGCAGATTACAATCTGATTACCTTGGCATAGGTATATGGGTATGGGTTCAGACTATAGAAAGCGACTCTATGACAGTTATGTGCAGTCGCATCTTAGCGGTGTCGATCTTGGCAACCGACTACGAATAAGAGCGCCATTTTTGCGCGCCCTTGTGAATAACCATTTCCCGGCCGATCGTTATGCCCGTATTCTCGAATTAGGTTGCGGGTATGGCGCCTTGGTGTATTACGCGCGGGAGGCGGGATACGTAAATATGCGAGGCGTGGATATATCACCTGAGCAAGTATCTGGAGCATGGCAGCTCGGGATACAGGACGTTGCTCAAAGCGACTTGTTTGGGGCATTAAGGTCTGAACCTGATGGTAATCTGGACGCGATTATTACAGTCGATGTTATTGAACATCTGACAATGGATGAGCTCTTGGCATTTGCAGATGAAGTCTGCAGGGCCTTGTCCGCGGGTGGGCGTTGGATCTCGCATCAGCCAAATGCTTCATCCCCATTATTTGGTCGAGTACGTTATGGCGACCTGACACACCAATCGGCCTTTACACAGGACTCGATACGGCAGCTCTCGCTGGCGGTCGGTTTCTCAGAAGTTGAATGTTACGAAGATGTTCCCGTCACTCATGGGCTAAAGGGTTTCTTGCGGGGTGTGCTGTGGCGTCTGCTAAGGAATGGATTACGAACATATATGATGGTTGAAAGTGGCGTAACGAACGAAATATTCAGTCAGAACTTTATTTCAGTCGCCATTAAAAATTGAACTACAGAATCCGTCCCATGGTGAATCTGGTGTTATGAGCACAAAACGCAGAATCATCCACGGCATCGGTGCTAATGGATTCGGCCAGGTAGTTACATTGCTAATTCAGCTTGCCAGTGTTCCCATACTGATCCATGCCTGGGGTATAGAGCTATATGGTGAATGGATTACTCTGTCGGCCGTTCCGGCCTACCTAGTGTTAAGCGATATCGGGCTGACCCTTGTTGCTGCAAACACCCTGGCTCTGATTGCAGAAAAGGGCGAAATCCAGCAAATGCAAACAATTTATCAGAGTACCTGGGTCATGGTCACATCTTTGTCCAGTATCATATTAGTTACCGTGGTGCTTATTGTCTGGTTTACAGAGCCAGGCAAACTTCTTGGCTTAACAAAAATCACCGGTGCGAAATTAAATGTCACCCTCTTGCTTTTATTTACACACGTTGCCTCAAGTATGCAGACTGGCATTTTGGCTATGCCCTTCAGAGCCCTAAAGAGATATCCGTTCTCTGTTGCAGCAGCCAATTTGATCCGATTACTGGAGTGGGCCGCGGCAGCACTTGTCGCGCTAAATGGTGGTAAGGTTGTTGAAGTCGCGTTGACCTTTCTTTTGGTAAGGCTGCTGGGCAACCTCAGTTTGTGGCTGACCCTCAGTAGAAGCGGCTCATCTCTGCGCTTTGGTATTCGCTATGCCAGCATGGAGACAATAAGAATGTTGCTACGCCCCTCATTGGCGTCCATGTCTTTCACGCTAGGCTTGTCTTTTACAATACAGGGATTTATTTTGCTTATCGGAAGCATGATAGGTTCCGCTGCGGTGGCGGTGTTCAGCGTCTATAGAACCTTCACGCGAGTGCCAATTCAACTTGCAACCGCAGTCAATAGTGCGGTCTGGCCAGAATTATCGTATGCCTTTGGTGCTAATGACATAGGAAAGGCCAAAGCGCTTGTTATCAAAATGTTGCAATTCGCTGCTGTCGTGAGCGTATTGTCGGCAATATCAGAATATTTTCTGGGTGAAACTGCCATTGATTTGTGGGTTAACAAGGCACTTGAACATAACACGCAGTTATTCATGGGGCTCACAGTGTCGGCTTCAATACATATTCTAGGGAAGCCCTTCTGGGATGCTCAGATGGCCATTAACAAGCATATCCGATTTGCATTGTCCTTCCTTGCTATTTCGGCATTTTCGCTACTATTGGGTTGGATTTTATTAATGGGTTTCGGATTGAAGGGTGCCGGTTACGCTATCTTGATATCTGAATGCATACTGGCCGCCGCCGCTTTTGTTTCATTCAACCAAAATTTCAAGATTACTTAGAGTGATTAGGTATTTATCCTATGACACCACTGAATTTTAGAGTAATCATTTGCCTGCCGACGTGGGTGAATGTGCGATAGGAATAAAACTTATGTGCTGTTATGAATTGAAGGAACGTAACAGGCTGCTGAGATCACTCGTGATCGTGGTGATCTTTACGATCTGCGCCGCTTTCCTTCTTCCGGCTTATGCGCTTGATCTAAATAATCCTATTAATGAACCGTGCCTTGACGGGAGTGGCGATGCGCTTCCTCGCGACGCGTATCCGCTACCGGTCACGCGGGCTGGTGAAATCCAGTCTATGCTAAATCAGCATCGGAAAGTAAGGCTGGAGCCGCATGGTAACTACGCAGCGGGCGGTGGTCCGATTACATTGTCGAGTGGTCAGGAGCTGTATGGAATTTCCGGGTCTAAAATCGGCCGGGTAGTCGTTGCGGATGGTGCAACGGGTGTTGTTTTACAGGGAGTCGACACGGATGGGATTAGCTTTTTAGCATCCGAGAAGGTTACTCGAGGTAACTGCTTTCGCCGCATCACCGGGCCGGTAACTATCAAGGATGCGAAGCTCGAAGACAATCTCTTTGTCGACATTTCGAATACGCAGCTCAACATCGACACAAGACAAAGAGGATATCTAAGAAACAACCGATTTATTCGCGTAATGACCCACTCATCATACCCTGCAATTCAGATGCGTGGCGATGCTAAACGACTTTCTGGTGCCAATGTCTTTCTGTGGCTCAATATCCTGACGCCACTTGGGGATGGGGTTATCGTCGACGGCCAGGACGATGTGACATTTGCCGGTCTCGATGCCGAGTCGTGGAATTGGTCCAAGCAAGCAAAGAATCCTGCGATGATGACCGTCACTAATACGGGCACATTGCGTCTGATGGCGGCGAGCGGGGGCGATGCAAAGAGTGGTATTGGTCATTACCTGGATGCAGGTGCGGATGAAGCGCAGATCTTTGGAACTAAAATCAGTCGGGTTGGTGATCCTACGGTAACCCTTCAATCTCAAGTAAGACGATATTTTTTATCCAATATTCAGAACCTGAGCATTAGTGTTCTCGCGCATGATTCCTTCAGCGTCAAGGCCTTTACGGATTCGGAACCTGAGGTGCTGGTACGCGGAGTCAATCTAGGTCAGCAGAACCTCGCTGCGGATGACATAGCCGAGCTACAGAGAATGTTTGTCAACCACGAACTCCCAGTCAGCTCCTGGAGCAGGCCTGTTCTTGCTCCGATTCCCGATCCTGCAGGGCCGGACTGGAAAGTAGGTATAGATAGTAGACCCGATAGTTCCGGTTATCTACAGGGCTTGGTTGATACCCAGGGAATCGCGCGGGTGCCTGCAGGAATCTATTACATAACGAAACCGATCAGACTCCGTTCTGGTCAGGGCATCATCGGAGAGGGAGCCACACGAACCGCCATCATAGCGAAGAACCCGAATATCGACATGATTGTCAGCGATGAACACATTAAAAAGACTGCTTCTACCGCATTTACTCTGGCAGACCTTACATTACAAGGCGGGCGAAATGGTATACACCATGATGTTGCCGGTGCGGGTGCAGGTGCTCAGTTCAATCTTGTATATCTGTCTCATGTTACGTTCCGAGATATGTCGGATTCAGGGATATTTATTGATGGTATCTATGGCTGGGATAACAATTTTATTGATAATGTGAATTTCATCCGATGCGCGGAGGCTGGGGTAAAGCAGCGTGTCAATCCCTTATATATCAGCGGTGATGCCCCAGGCATGTCCTATATGGACAAGAATGTCTTCTATCGTTGCCAATTTGTGGAGTCTGGCCGAGGTATTGATTTGCAGGCAAGGCGAGAAGATAATCTGAATGCATTTATCGACTGTGCATTCAGGGACAATACTGAATCTGCGGTGTCGATGAAAAATAATTTTTCCGCGGTTTTCGCGAATACCGATTTTATCAATAACGGGGGATCTCCCGTTATCAGCAGTGACAAGCCAACTTATTTCGTCAATAGTTATTTTCGCGCGGGTAAGAATAATGTTGCCATGCTTCCAGATGAGTCTACTTGCGAAGGATGTGTATTCGAGAAAGGGGGGGCCTCGGCTGCGTCCATAATGGCCGATAAAACGCGAGTATTTCTGTACAACAGCAAATCGATCGATGTCCCACTCGGGAAAATTACAGCGGGTGTGCTAATGAATACGTTTTTGCAAGAAGACCGGCAACTCAACGAGCAGGCTTTATTTGTCGACAATGGCAACATTCACGTCATGGCCTATGGTTTGCCGAAACCTGTTAGTCAATTACTTAGTCGACGTGGATATGAGACTCAGTTGGGGAAATAACCGGCGCCCACTGAACTTGTTTGCGCTGCATGAATGAGTCAGTGGGTTAGCCTCTGGGTTTGTAAAGGAATGTACGTATTACTCCAGGATCATTTCCTTTTCCCAATCCAACCCCGGGAACTTCTAATACCTCTTTCAGTTCATAAATAGGCAATTCAAAAGGAGGTATTGTAAGATAGACGCCAGAGTTGGCGTACACTCTAACATCGCCCCCGTGGATTTTATCTATGTTTGGCTTTATCGCATCATTGTCAGTCGGGTAGTGTTCTGTGATAAACACCCACTTATACTTTTTAAGCTTATGGAGAACGGCAGTTATCTGTTGGTTGGACAAGTGTTGCAATACTTGTCGGACAAAACATACATCACCATTTGGTAATTCATCCTCCACGATGTCTAAGTGAATGAACTGTGTGAACGCATTACCATATATCTCCTGATTTCTTTGTATAAGCGGCTTGACTATATCGACACCAATATAGCTTGAGCATAGTGGGAGCAATCGTTTGCCTACGCGGAAATCTCCGCAACCAAGGTCAACAAAAGTCAAACCAAAAAAGTTTTCACTGGATGCTTTTTCGGTAACCAGAGAGATGTAAGCAGAAACAATCTGTTCATTGGATGTTCCGGAGCCAGAACAGAATTCTCCTTGCGAGCCGCCCCATTTATTCTTTTCGTAAATCTCTGTAAATACTTCTTCGGTGGTTTTATTGCGGTTCTGTCTTTGTTCCTTAAGCCGCTTAAAGCGATTATAGTGCTTAAGGAGAAAATGGGGCATCAACTTACGGACGAGTAATTTCATGATATTTAACATTGTTATCAATGGAAGCTTACGAATAGCGTTTATCCGTTGCACTGATCGAATCGCATCGGGGTGCGTGTGGACTGAACCGGGCAGTGACCATTGCTAGAGGATTGTAAGCCTCAAAAGGCGGTGTGCGTCAAGCTGCTCGGTGAGGGCATGCTGCTGTTGTCAAAAAGCAAACAGAGTGCGGTTTATTTTGCGCTTACGATCAGTTGGTCTGATGGCAGGATTGGCCGGAAAGTCGAGGTGGGGATGATGGATTTCCGGCGCTCGCGGCGAACTCTGTACGATTACGTGGTCATCATGAGGGGCAAATGGCTGTTCGCTGCCTGTGAACTTGCCGTGGACTTGGGGAAAGATGGCGTTTATTATTCTTATACTCGGCTCAGAAAGGCGAGCACTCAGTCGATCGGCGATACGACCATCTGGACGCTGCGCGGCGTAGATTCTGCCCGAGAAGCTGCACATGACGATTTCTTGTCCTATCATTGTCTATTCAAGGGGGTGACGCCGCCTCATTCCAACCTCGTGCCGCTCGGTTTGTGGCGATGCACGAGACGGATAGACTGGGCCCTGGCAACGCGGTGCGCCAAGGGCGCTTTGAAAGAGTGAGTACGAATGGACGGACAGCCGAGGCCCAAAAGCGGCCTAGTCAGAATACGCGGGCACCAATTTCCTGGCCGACATGCTCGGACCAAACTCAGTCGTGATCGACCTCGGCGCCCACTTGGGCGAGTTCTCTCAAGGAGTGCACCGCTCCTATGGCTGTCGTTGTCTCGCTGTCGAAGCCAATCCGGAGTTGTTCAAGCGCATGGCAAGCGGTGAGGGCATCGAGAAACTGAACTGCGCTATCGCGGGCGCAGACGGCCAAGTGTCGTTTACCATAGACCCCAATCCCGAAGCTAGTCACCTTGCGCAAGATAGCCGTCCTGGCAGCAACGCCGTGATTGTGAGCGGCTGCACGCTGGAAACCATCAAGCAGCGAGCCGGCATCACCAGCATAGACTTGCTGAAGCTGGACATCGAAGGCGCCGAGTTCGAAGTGCTCGCCTCGCTCAGCGATTCCGCGCTGCAAGCGATCCCGCAGATCACTGTCGAGTTCCATGATTTTATCGACGAACTTCGGTGTAGCGCGCGTGTCGCTGAGACAAAATGTCGACTGATCGCACTTGGCTTCGCGTGCGTCGTGTTTTCGCGTGTACATAACAGCGACGTGCTCTTTGTCAATCGCCGCTATTGGCGCGCTTCGCCGCTGCAATGGTTCTACCTCGAGCATGTTGCGCGCTATTTTCAGGGAGCGCAGCGTATTCTACAGCGTCGCTTCACTTAAGTTCATATATCATAGGCTCCTTAGGCATATTAGCGAGGATTGCTTCGGCAATCAGTCGCTGTCCCACCTGGTTAGGGTGAATGTTGTCGCGATAGGGATTGATTCCACTTTCGATTGACCGATGGAAATAGGGCTCTAACGATATGGGAGAAATCCCCATTTGTTCGCAAACTATCCTGATACGTTGGTTCCCGGGATTAGCAGAACCACTTTCAATTTCTGATTTCTCCCAGTGTTGAAGTACCAAAAGTTTGGCTGTATTGCTCTTAGCTAGTTCCAGAAAGCGTCTCAAATCACTAAGCCCTTTTTGCGCATCTTGTTCATTAGCTTCTGCTGCAAATCGGTCAAGTTCAGTTGTGTTCTTGTTGTCAGCGCCTAGCTGTGTCAGATAACGAGGCAAGTATCTTGTGGTTCCTTCAAGAAGGGCCGAAATGGGCTTTTCGGTTGGGTAAGTGTTCTTGTCTAAGGCTTGGAAAGTAGGGTTGTCGGCATAATCATGGCTTGAAATAACTAAAGCAATGATGTCGGCTCCAAAGAACCCATACTCTTTAGCATATGCGAGCCAATTGCCAGGCCCCCAGCTACTTGCCGATATGTTTCCAACAACCACATTTTTATCATTTGCTTCACTGAGCCTGTCTTTCAATATGGTTGTTGCCAACGCAACTTGATCTGTTTGACTCCCGCCATTTAGCACAGAATCTCCAAAAACCATGATCCTAAATTCGCCATTTCCTTTTTGACTAGCAAAAGGTTCTGTCCTCATTCCATATTGATTGACGATGAAGTGATTGCCAAACCTATATAGGTCCTGGTTTGGTTTTAACATGTACTCAATTCTTGGGTGCGGAATGTAAAGTGGGGGTGTGCCTAATCCAAGGTAATATCGAGCGACTATTTCACCGTTGATGGTCGCAAGCACGAGCAACAAAGCGCTCCAGATGAGATGTTTTTTTACTATTCGCACGATGCGATTCGACTTACTGTAATCTGCGTGGTGGATAAACGCTATTCGTTAGGCGGCCAACAACTAAAATGAAGGATTCGGACTATGGATAATAGTACACTACAAAATATGATAAAAATCCTGTCTGCTCAGTCTGTTGATGACTGTCACCTGCGAACCTCTCGGACCCTACTGAGGGACCAAGTCAGATAGACAATCCATAATCACCTGAATATTATGTCAATTACCGTTAACGGGTAAAAATAACTGAAGGACTATCTTCCGAGGCACTCGTGGTTCAGCAGGTTTGGACACAAGAATGCAGACCTCCAATACTCTCCAGCCTGGCCACCCCTTGCTCAAGTTTTTCTACATGCTGCTTGTGCGTGGTGCGATCTTGGATGGCCGCACCGGCTGCACCTATGCGATGGCGATGCTGCAAGCCATCTACGAATACTTCATCGTACTCAAGGAAAGGGAGATGGGCGGCCAAATACCCCAGTTGCAAGGCGCTAGTCGCTAGTTTCCAGAGGCTAGCAGGTAGTAGCAGAGGCTTATGTAACCAATAAAATGTGCGGCATACTGGCATGGTTTAATTTCAAGGGAGAAGCCGGGCGGATGGAGCCGGCGTGCATGGCACATCGTGGGCCGGACGACCGTGGCGAGTGGCGTTCGGCCGACGACCGAATGTGGTTCGGGTTTGTACGGCTGGCCATTCTAGACCTCAGTGGCAACGGGGCTCAGCCCATGTGCGATCCGGAGACGGGCAATGTCATCGTCTTCAACGGGGAAATCTACAATCATCTGGCATTGCGCCGAGAGCTGGGCGGGGCCTGGCGGGGACACAGCGATACGGAGACGTTACTGGCCTCCTACCGGCAATGGGGAGCTGGGATGCTGAGCCGATTGAAAGGGATGTTCGCCTTTGTGCTGTATGATGCCCGCACCGGCGGGTTGATGATGGCGCGGGACCGGTTTGGCATCAAACCGTTCTATTACGTGCAGACCGATTCGCAGTTGCTGGTCGCCTCCGAGGTGAGGGCTTTCCCGGCCGATTTGCGCGGCACGGTTTCCTCCTTGGGGCTGGCTGCTTATGTGCGTTCCGGCGCGTGTGCGGGGACCTCATTGCTGCACGCCGGGGTGTCGAGCTTACCGCCCGCCCACACCATGGAGGTGTCGGCCGAAGGTCGGATTCGGCAGTGGCGCTACTGGACGCCAGCTTTGTCCAAGGAGCGTAATGTGCCCGTAAAAACTGGAGACAGCACGACCCAACGGGTGCGAGCCCTGCTTGAGCAGGCGGTGAGAGAGCACCTGCTGGCGGATGTGCCCGTGGCCAGCTTCTTGAGCGGCGGTATCGATTCGTCAATTGTCACGGCGCTGGCCGCGCAGGCGGCGGCCGGTGCCTTGCGCACGTTTTCACTGGGTTTTGCCGAGGCGGGGTTCGACGAGACCGCCATCGCCGAGCAAATCGCTCGTCGCTACGGCACCCGTCACCAGCGCGTGCAGTTGGATCACGCCGAAGTACAGCAACTGGTACTGGATTGCGTGCAGGTGTTGGACCTGCCCTCGGTTGACGCGATAAACACCTACATCATCAGCCGTAAGGTGGCCGAGGCAGGGATCAAGGTCGCGCTGTCCGGTCTCGGCGGAGATGAGCTGTTTGGGGGCTATCCGATTTTTGGGGAAATCGGCCGGTTGCGCTGGCTGGCACGGGTGCCTGCGGTCCTGCGGGAGCCGCTGCGCCTGGCGGGGGCCAATGGCCGGCGGCTGGCGGAATTGCCGGCGGGGGGAATCGCGCCCATTGTGGCGTGGCGGCGGTCGTTTTGGACCAACCGTCTCTTGCGGGAAGCCGGACTGCCTGTACCGCCTTATCCGGCGGATCCGTCGTGGGACCTAGCGGACGAATTTGCGCGGGTAAGTTGGGCCGAGTTGAGCCACTACATGGCGGACATGCTGCTCCGCGATTCGGACCAAGTCAGCATGGCGGTGAGTCTGGAACTCCGCGTGCCGCTGCTGGATCATGAACTCGCCGAATACGTGCTGGGTTTGCCCGCTGCCGAGAAGCGACGGTTTGGAGGCGTGAAGGGTCTGCTGGTCGAGGCTTGTCGCGATCTGTTGCCGCCGGAGGTTTACCAGCGCCGAAAAATGGGATTTGCGCTACCGATGGATGCCTGGATGCGCGGGCCTCTGGCCGACTTCGTGAACCACGGCATCGTCCATCTAAAAAGCTGTCGTTTGGTTAGCGAACGGGTGATTGATCGGCTATGCAGGGGATTTGCGGACCGAAAGCTCCACTGGACCCGTCTGTGGAGCCTGGTGGTGTTGGGACATTACCTTTATCGGACAAATGGGACAGAAGGCCGTAATTGCTAGTTTCTAGAACCTAGCGGCTGACAGCTAGAAGTCTGTTTTTTCATGCGTTTGCTTCGTATCATACGTTCGGTGAATGTTGACTGTGATTTAAGCCTTTTTTGATTTGGTTAACGGGACAGCAGTGATGTGGTTTCCCTAACGAATTGAACCCACCTTCCACAAAACGACCTCTCTGAAGAAGAAGTGTGAATATACGGCCCTTATCCGTGTCCAAATTCGTCATGCGCGTCCTGATACCCTTGACGTGGTTCCTGTGGGTCTTCTTGGGCCAGATCACGCTGGGCTATGAATTTGGACTGTTTCCCCTCTACATGATTCCAGTGGCGTCGCTGTCCTGGGATTTCGGCTGGAAAGGGACCGCAGTTGGCGTCACTTTGGCCGTGTGTTTGTGGATATGGTCCAACGCTTTGTCGGGACAGGAATACAGCGAGGAGTGGATACGCTATTACGACGGCGTTGTCCGCGGTGTAGTTTATCTGGTTTCCGGTATTTTCGTCTTGTTGTTCAAGCGCACACTGGAGGCGCATCGTCGGCGGATGGATGCCATGCGGTCATTGCTCAATGTCTGCCATGGCTGCGGGGCGCTGCAGGGGAGTGACGGACGCTGGATATCCATGGATCAGCTTCTAACCTATCGTGCCACACCCCAGAACGAATGCCCGACGTGTTCGCGCATCGACGGGCGTTGATGCATGCAGTTGCGGATACTCCATTCGATCGCGTCAGTGGACCCGGCTTCGGGTGGCCCTATCGAGGGCGTCAGGCAGCTATCCCGGATCAATAAGAACTATGGCCACCGGATCGAACTCCTTACGTTGGACGATCCGGCCAGCAGATGGGTGCGGGAGTTTCCGTACACCGTGCATGCCATGGGGCCGGCTTTTACGCGCTATGGTTACTCACCCAGGTTTGTGCCGTGGCTACGCGCCAACGCCCGCAACTATGACTGTGTGGTGGTGAATGGCATCTGGGGCTACAACTGCTTCGGCACATGGCGCGCGCTGCGCGAAACGGGCGTGCCTTATTTCGTCTACACCCATGGTATGCTCGATCCGTGGTTCAAATACCGCTACCCTTTAAAGCACGTGAAGAAGTGGCTCTTCTGGCCCTGGGCGGTCTATCCCGTCCTGCGCGATGCTCGCGGAGTGATGTTCACCTGCGAGGAGGAACGGATGCTCGCGCGGGATTCATTCTGGCTCTACGACTGTAACGAAATCGTGGTCAACTACGGCACACCGGGCGCCCAGGATCCCGGGCGTGACTACGGGACCGCCTTTCTGGAAAGGCACCCCGCATTGCAGGACTTTCGACGGTTTGTATTTCTCGGCCGGGTGCATCCGAAAAAGGGGCCGGACATCCTCATCAAGTCGGTGGCGAGGCTGCGCGATTCGGGTGACTGGGATACGCGGCGCATGCGCCTGATCATGGCCGGGCCGGCCGATGGCGGCTATGCCGGTGAGCTCAAGGCATTGAGCCGGCGTTTGGGCGTCGATGAATGCATCTATTGGACCGGCATGCTGCATGGGGGACGACAAGTGGGGGGCGCTGCAATGCGCCGAGGCGTTTGTGTTGCCCTCACACCAGGAGAATTTTGGCATCGCCGTGGTAGAATCGCTATCCGTCGGTGTCCCCGTGCTGATCTCCAGATCGGTCAACATCTGGGCGGACATCGTCGCTGACGGAGCGGGTATTGCGGATGAGGACACGGTCGAGGGCTGCGTAGCAATGTTCAATCGCTGGCTTAGCTTGGATCCAGTGCAGCGCGAGCGCATGCGCGGCAAGACGCGGGAATGTTTTGCCTCGCGCTATACCTCGAAGCGGGCGGCAGTTTCATTGCTGTCGAACATTTTCCAGACCATGTATATCAAAATCAGGTCTATGCAGAACCGCGGGATCCTCTGAGATGCCGTTCCCTTCTTATTGGTGGCATGAATTTAAGGCCTTCGAATGATTCGCAGGGAGGAGGTCTGGTTAAGATTTATAGTCGAAGTACATGCTAGGAGGACGGAGACATGCGGCACAGATTTCCTCCAATAGTAATGTTGTAGTCTGACACCTGTCGACTTCAGTGCTTGCTTTCCATTTCCCTTACCTTGAGGACGATCCTCAACTCATAGAACGATTGCAGCAAGGTTTATATTGCCTATACGCAATTATGCGGCAAAATGGCCATCGATTAGTGAAGAAAAGGGACGATATCCAGTCGGTCACTAAAAATATGCAACGACTCTATCAAGATCTTATCGCGAAGCAAAACTAAAACAAGATTTCATTCTTGGAATAATTACATGGAAACATCTGTTGACTTATCCAAATACGATTTTCGATTTAGTACGAAAAATAAGATCGGCCGAGTTATTTGGAATCTTTGTTATTGGATTCTGTTCCGTCCATTCAATCTCGGGCTTTTTACGAGCTGGAGAAATTCAATACTTCGACTTTTTGGCGCCAAATTAGCACCGCATGTATATATTTATGCAACGGCCAAAATATGGGCTCCCTGGAATTTGGAAATGGGAACTTATTCTACTTTAGGTCCTGAAGTTGATTGTTACAATCAAGGGAAAATAACGATTGGCGCTCACACAACAATATCTCAAAAAACCTATCTCTGTGCTTCAAGTCACGATATTTCTGATCCTAAACACAGGTTGGTTTTACAGCCTATATTTATTGCTGATCAAGTTTGGGTTGCAGCTGATGCCTTTATTGGACCTGGAGTTAATATAGGCCAGGGAGCGGTTGTAGGTGCCAGGTCTGCTGTTTTTAAAAATGTTGAACCATGGACTGTTGTAAGGGGCAACCCTGCTATGTTGATTAAAAAACGGGAACTTTCTCAAATAGAAAAATAGCCGGGCTGGACCGGGAAGCTCTCGGGCTTCACGCTGCTCTTTGAGGCACTTGTGCTGATGTTGGCGCGCGAGATGCCGTTTGCGGCGGTGGCACGTCTCACCGGCGAGAGCTGGCATCGGGTGGCGGCGATTTGCGGGCGCTATGTCGATCTCGCGCTGGCCGAGGCCGACTTCTCCGAGGTCACCCGCCTGGCCATCGACGAGACCTCGCGAGCCCGCGGCCACGACTATGTCACCCTGGCCGCCGACGCCGAGCGCCGCGCGGTGCTGTTCGTCACCGAAGGCCGTGAGGCCGAGGCGATCCGGCGGCTCGCCGAGGATCTCCGGGCCCATGGTGCCGACATTGATGCCATCGACTCGGTCAGCATCGACATGTCGCCGGCCTTCATCAAGGGCTGCGCCGAGAGTCTTCCCAATGCCCGGATCACCTTCGACAAGTTCCATGTGATCGCCCACGCCTCCAGGGCCCTGGACGAGACCCGGCGCATCGAGCAGAAGACTGCACATGTAATGTGCGAGTAAGAAGAGTAAAAATGAAAGATGAAGCTGAAAAATATCTAATAGTAAAAGGAGTTGGCGGTATAGGAAATCGCTTCATTTCCTTGATGAAAGCGATTTCCTATGCAAAAAAAACGCAACGAACCATATATCTGGATTGGTGCGATGGGATGTTTGGCCCAACTGGAGTTAATATTTTCTTTAAATATTTTGAATTAAAAAATGTAGCATATGTTGATGCGCCCGATGAAATTTTAAAAGCGATAGATAATGGGGCTTCTACATTTCCGCGAATACTTCATAAAGAAGATATTACAAATGCACTATTAAAAAATTATTATGCATGTACGCCTTCGATTGCCAACTACCCTCCGTATAAAGTTGGGATGGGTTTGATATTCCGCTATAAACTTGGCTACGTGGTTGGATTGCAGTCTTTCCAAAGAGTTAATGACAAAAAGGGATATTGGGGAGCGGTTCGGGATATCCTTAAAGGAGACAATTTTCCATTAGGTGCTGCACTTCCAAAATGGCTTGATCAGGATATTGTCGTATTTGCTGATTTTAGACCTTTATGCCGAATTTCTAATCTACTGAATTATGTTCAACTGAAAGACATCTACTATCAGCAGTTTAAGCAGTATGCTACCGAGAATGACTTTTCTAATGTTATTGGCGTTCATATCAGATATACGGATAAGAAACCGAAATCTCAATTAGATAGATTGATTAAAAAATTGAAATCTGAGTTGGAGAAGATCTCACAGGTAAAAACTATTTTTGTGCTCAGACAATATCGATTTAATTGATAAACTAAAAAACACCTTCCAAGACAGAATGCTGTTCTTTGAGAAGCGTATTCCAAAAATTGATCATGGAGGAATACACAAATGGGCTTATTGGTATTTTGAGGAAGATCAAAAGGAACAATTATTCTACGATAGCGTAGCTGATATGTGGTTATTATCGATGACTAAATACCTTTACTGGCAAGGTAACTCGTCATTTAGTCTGATATCGAAAATAATCAAAAATGACAATTCGACCACATTTGACTGGTTAAAGTTTTAATGAAATGCCAATCTGCTTTAGATTATGTAGAAAAGCCATACAAGTTCTTCCTCTTAGAATGCATAAATCAGTCTCAATCTTAAATATTAAGATACATTCGATTAGCGTTAAGGAATTACTTGATCAGCTTATTGATGGAGTATTGATAACTCCCAATGTCGATCATCTTATCAAGCTACAAAAAGATAAAGAATTCTACCATATTTACCTAAATGCCGATTGGGTGGTTTGCGACAGTAAGCTTCTATTTTTAAGTGCTAAATTTTTAGGGAACCCGCTAAAGGAAGTAATTCCTGGCTCTTCTTTTTTCCCTCTATATTGCAGTCATCACAAATCGAATCCACTGATAAAGATATTCTTGCTAGGAGCTGCACCTGGTGTTGCTCGACGAAGCAATGATAAAAATAAATGAAGAGAACAGGAAGACCAATTATTGTTGGTGCACATTCTCCATCGTTTGGTTTTGAAAATAGCGAATCGGAATGTGCGGAAATCATTGAGAAAATTAACCAAACAGATGCGACTGTATTAGTTGTGGGTGTTGGTGCACCGAAACAAGAAAAATGGATTTTCAAATACAAAGACAGATTTACAAATATCAAACTTTTTATGGCGTTAGGCGCAACCATTGACTTTGAAGCCGGGAATATCAAGCGTGCCCCTGAAGCGATATCAAAAGCTAGGCCTCGAATGGTTTTATCGGTTAATGAAAGAACCTAAAAGACTTTGGAAAAGATATCTGGTGGATGATACCCCGTTTTTTTACTACATCCTAAAGCAGAGATTCGGTTTATATAAAAATCCCTTTGAAAATTCTTAATCTTAAAACTTGTCAGTTACTAAAAACTTATCATCTCAAAATTACGAAATGAATAAAATCTCGTATGACCCCGGCTCTGTGCTACGCCAGAGCGATGAACACTGGGAATGTATTCGGGAACATTTTCCGGAGGAACGTCGTCCACCCAGTCGACCTGGTAGCAAGCACCCACAAAACAGTGCATCGCCGTTTTCAACAGTGGTGCCGCAACGAGTTGCTGCGGGATGTGCTCATCGATGTTGCCAATGCGGTGCGCTATGAGGGATCGATCGAAGAAACGGAATGCTTTACCGCGAGGGGACGGCGTCCAGGAAGGTGCGCACAATCGGATTGGTTATTCGCAGTAAGTGATTGATGGTCTGAAGCAAGATGCCGAATTTTGTCACCAGGCAATACCCGTTCGCGTTTACTGCCGATAAAGCGTAACTGACGACTCGCTTGGCTTCACCGAAGCCATACGGCCTTGCGACGTCGAAATGCAAAGGAGACCTCGAATGAACATTTACAAGAATAAATTCATAACTTGGCTCATATGGCGATTGTTCTTGCGCAACCCGCGATTGCGTCTCTGGCTTACCAGATTATTCTTGCAGGAAGAGGAAGTAGAAATTGAAATCGCGGGCAGTAAGCTATGTGTCAATACGATATCGGAGATTGGCTATGTAAGAGCCGCCAAGAATTCGAGATCAAACATAGTATTCCGTGATGAGATTGCTTCAATAATTAATCTGGCGCTGATTCTTGAGCGCGGTGACACATTCATCGATATAGGAGCGAATGTTGGTCTCTATTCCGGCATTATCGGAAGAATACAGCACGTTTTTCCTTCTATCAGATTCTATGCATTTGAGGCGAATCCGGAAACCGCAAAGAGATTGCGAAAAACGCTGAAAGGTAACGCGACAATTATTGAATGCATCGGCCTGTCGGACTATGACGGTAGTATGCGATTCGCCAAGGGAGCTGTATCAGGCGTCTTTGGTAGCTTGCAGGATGCATCAGATTTTCAAGACCCAGATTGGACTGTAGACGTCCCCGTAAAGCGACTCGATAGCTTTGATATAGCAGGGAACTCAATTGTAATGAAGATTGATGTTGAGGGACACGAATGGCAAGTGCTGCAGGGAGCGAGGGGCTTTTTTCAAGCGGGCAGAATCAAAGCTGTATATCTCGACGGGTATAAAGATGCCCGGATTCCCGAGTTTCTTCAGTCTAAGGATTTTGTGGCATTCGATGGTCGTTCGATGGCCAAACCTCCTACTCAAAATTTTAGTGTGCTTTTTTTGAAGAAAGCCTGCATTGATAAGTAGCTGCAATGATATTGCTGCCACAGCGCGCCGATGCCGAAGATCTGGTGATGCCGTCAAAACTCACCGCGATGCTGGCGAGTGGCCGGCCGGTGATCGCCACGGCGCGAGCGGGGTCGCAGGTTGCGGAGGTGGTGAGTGGTTGCGGGCAGGTCGTGATGCCCGGTGATCAACAGGCCTTTCTGGCTGCGGTTGAACGCCTTGGACGCTCGCCCGAGGAGCGCCGGCGGTTGGGATTGGCCGGCCGCGCCTTCGCGGTGGAGCATTGGTCGAAGCAGACGGTGTTGCACCGGATGCTCGACGAACGTCAAGGTAACGCACTGATAACGTTGGGTTGTGCAGCTTGTTTTTGCTTGGCTGCCGATGTGACCGGCTGGTATAGTGAATGCCCCGGCCAGCCGATCAAGTTTCGATTGTGACGTCATCCACGTAAAGTCAACTAATTTCAAACCACTGGTATTCGGGATATTCCCGATCTCGGGAAATTGTTTCCTTATATATATGTCTATGCCGCTGATCAAGGTAATACCACCTATTTGAAATCCGGCCCGCTGATCTGGGGTCTCCTCCTCGCAGGAGGGGGGCTGCTCGTCGCGGCCGCCTATCCCTCGCTGGTGAGCATGATTCAGCGGTGGGAGGGCAGCGAAGAATACGGTTATGGGTTCATGATCCCGTTCATCGCCGCATTTCTCGTCTGGCAGCGCAAGGATAAGCTTTCACAGCTCGATTTCAGCGGTTCCTGGGTCGGTGTGGCGTTGCTGCTGGGTGGGCTGCTCGTTTTATTTGCCGGACAGCTCAGTACCCTGCATTCGGTTACCCAATATGGGTTTCTGCTTTCACTCATGGGGGGCGCTTACAGTCTCATGGGCTGGAAAGCGTTCCGGGTGATTCTGGTCCCCCTGTTGCTGTTGTTTCTGATGGTTCCCCTGCCGCCCTTCCTGTACAACAATTTATCCTCGCAGTTGCAGCTTATATCCTCGCAGATCGGTGTGGAGGTGATCCGGTTGTTCGGGATCAGCGTGTTTCTGGAAGGCAATGTCATCGATCTCGGTACCTACAAATTGCAGGTTGTCGAGGCCTGCAGCGGCTTGCGCTACCTGTTCCCGCTGGTTTCCCTCTCCATCATCGCGGCGTATTTCTACCGGGATGCGGTCTGGAAGCGTTTCGTGGTTGTCTTGTCGAGCATTCCGATTACGGTGTTCATGAACAGCTTCCGAATCGGTGTGATCGGCGTGCTGGTCGA
Source organism: uncultured Gammaproteobacteria bacterium (assembly GCA_963773065.1). GTDB lineage: Bacteria > Pseudomonadota > Gammaproteobacteria > UBA9214 > UBA9214 > CAVQCA01. The sequence continues at coordinate 36,824 of CAVYZN010000006.1, read as the reverse complement.
ATACGGCGGTCCCAAACAGGCGGAGGGATTCCTGCACTATTTCGAGGGCTGGGTCGTGTTCATGGGATGCGTCGGCCTGTTGCTCGTCGAGATTTGGGTGCTGTCGCGACTGGGATCTGATAGGAAGTCGTTTGGGGAGATTTTCGGCTTTGATTTCCCGGAAAGGCAATCTGGCGCCCAGCACCGCCATCGACGGGTAACTGCTCCGGCTATCGATCGCGTTGTTGCTGCTCGGCGCTGGAACGGCTGCAACCGTCGCCGTGACGGGACGCTCCGAGCAGATTCCTGAACGAGCCGGTTTCGATGGCTTCCCGCGAGTGATTGCGGGCTGGGAAGGGCGACCAGGACAGTTGGAAAGCATCTATCTTGACGCCTTGAAGTTAGACGACTACCTGCTTTCTGATTACCACAATCGCGAAGGTGGGATGGTAAATTTCTACATTGCGTACTATGCGTCGCAGCGCTCGGGCGCCTCGGCGCATTCACCGCGTTCCTGTATCCCCGGTGGCGGGTGGCTGATCAAGGACCATACCGTCCGCGCCATCGATGGTGTCGAGATCAACGGCAAGCCGTTGGAAGTGAACCGTTTGTTGATAAAAAAAGGTGACTCTACCCAGCTTGTTTATTACTGGTTCCAGCAACGGGGTCGTAATATTACCAATGAATGGCTGGTCAAGTGGTATCTGCTCTGGGATGCCATGACCAGGAATCGTACGGATGGAGCGCTGGTGCGTCTGACCGCCTTCATCGATCCCGGCGACGATCTGGCGGCTGCCGATGGCAGACTGGTCGAATTCGTAAAAGTGGTCAATCCTTATCTTTCCGAATATATACCCGAGTAGCCAGGTGACGGGAGGCTACAGGGTATCGAATGGCTGGATTGCCTTTTTTGTTCCTTAATCCGAATCTTCTCTGCGCAAAGGGTGATGTAATAGGCGCTTGCCTTATAAATATTGATGCATCATCGCAGCAGCATGGAAACGGTTGCGGGCACCAGACGGTGCGCATGGCGCACCCTACAACAGGCTCAATTGATGTTCTCCGTGATTGATCAATTAAACGAACCCGTCATCGACCTTCATCTGGACGATCTGGCCGGTGCAACGTCGGTTGTCAGCGGAAGTCCGCTGACCCTGATCCTGCCGCTGATGGTCGCGCTGGCGATCAGCATGGTGGTGATACCCATCATGGTACGCCTTGCTCCCAGGCTCGGGATGATGGACAAGCCGGACTTGCGCAAGGTGCATGCGATTCCGATCCCCCGCGTCGGTGGCGTGGGCATCGTGCTCGGTACGCTACTGCCCGTTGTTCTGCTGTTGCCGCTTGACCAGTCACTGCAAGCCTATATATTCGGCGCGTTGGTGTTGTTCGGGTTCGGTGTCATGGATGACTGCAGGGAACAGGGCCATTACGTGAAGTTCATCGGCCAGTTTATCGCCGTGCTCGCGGTCGTTTACTACGGTGACGTATTCATTACCCATCTGCCGTTCATGGGGGGTGAGCCGGTATCCGGATCAATCGGTCGGCCCTTTACGGTTTTCGCGATGGTTGGCATGATCAATGCCATCAATCACTCCGACGGGCTGGATGGCCTGGCGGGTGGCGAGTCGATGCTGAGTCTCGGGGGTATCGTCTATCTTTCCTATCTCGCCGGCGGGACGACGGTCACCATGATGGCGCTTACCACGATCGGCGGTCTGTTCGGATTCATGCGATTCAACACCCATCCCGCGCGGATTTTCATGGGGGATGGGGGCAGCCAGTTTCTGGGCTATACGCTCGGGTTCCTGGCCGTGTTGCTGACGCAGCAGGTCAACCCCGCGCTGAGCCCGGCATTGCCCGCGCTCCTGCTGGGTCTGCCGATCGCGGATATCATCGCCGTCTTCGCGCAGCGGATATACCACAGAATGAACTGGTTCCGGGCGACCAAGAACCACATTCATCATCGTCTGCTGGATCTCGGGTTCCAGCACTACGAATCCGTGGTGGTGGTCTATTCGGTGCAGGCGCTGCTGGTATTCTGTGCGGTGCTCATGCCGTATGAATCGGATGCTCTGATACTGGGAATCTATGCTGTTGTGGTGGCAGCCGTATTCAGTTTTCTTTTTGCGGCCGAGCGTAGCGGCTGGCGTATTCGCAAGGAGGATGAAAAGGCTTCCCTGGAGGGTTTTTTACATTCAGCCAGACACAGCCCCCGCTTGCTGTCCGTGGCCTATGGCCTGGTGTTCGCTAGCATCTCGATGTTCATGGTGGCGGGGGCTTTCATCGCCACCAGTATTCCGCGTGATTTCACCCTGACTGCCACGGCCCTGTTTGTCCTGTTGCTCGTGCGTCTGCTGGCCGGATTTCAACTACCGTTTCTGCCGCTGCGCCTGCTCGTCTATGTCGCAATCGTTTTTATCGTGTACCTGACGAATACCTACCAGCCGGTCTATTTGACCGGGAGTGATCCGGTCACCTACGCCTTTTTTGGAGTGTTCCTGACGGGCATCGCCCTGTCCATCCGCTATGCCGATGGAGGGAGTTTCAATGTCACGCCGATGGATTTCCTGATTGTACTGGCGGTGCTGGCGCTTGCCGTATTGGCCAATAATGGTATGGTGGATGCAAGCATGACTGCGGTTGCCCTGAAGACCATCATCCTGTTTTATGGGGCTGAGTTGATTCTGAGCAGGATGAATCATCGCTGGAATTTCTTCACCGTTTCGGTATTGTTCTCACTGCTGGTGATTGGTATGCGCGGGATGACCGAAAATTTTGTGTGAACTCCTGAAAGAGTTTGTATCGATGTAGGGTGCGCCGTGCGTACCGTAGCAGGGGTTGTTACGAGACAAATGGTGCGCACGGCGCACCCTACATCTGGTGCATGGCCGGGTTTGCATGATTTCGGACACCCTCTTGTTTCCAATACTGATGGAATGAGCTTATGAGCAAACGATCCAACCCCGCGAAAGTGGCCCTGATAACCGGTATCACCGGTCAGGATGGCGCCTATCTGGCGGAACTGCTGCTTAACAAGGGCTATAGCGTCCACGGCATCAAGCGCCGGGCTTCCTCGTTCAACACGGACCGCATCGACCATCTTTACCGCGACCCGCACGACCCCGACCAGCGCTTTGTACTGCACTACGGCGACCTGACCGATGCCACCAACCTGATACGCATCATTCAGCAGGTGCAGCCGGACGAGATCTATAACCTCGCGGCCCAAAGCCATGTGGCGGTCTCCTTCGAAACCGCTGAATACACCGCGAATGCCGACGCCCTGGGCACGCTGCGGCTGCTGGAGGCGATCCGCATCCTCGGGCTGGAGAAAAAGACGCGCTTCTACCAGGCCTCCACCAGCGAGATGTTCGGCAAGGTGCAGGAGGTTCCCCAGAAGGAAACCACGCCGTTCTATCCCAGAAGCCCCTATGCGGCGGCCAAGGTTTATTCCTACTGGATCTGTGTCAATTACCGCGAGGCTTACGGCATCTATGCCTGCAACGGCATTCTGTTCAACCACGAGTCCCCGATCCGCGGCGAGACCTTCGTGACGCGCAAGATCACCCGGGCGGTGGCGCGCATCAAGCTCGGCCTGCAGGACAAGCTCTTCCTCGGCAATCTGGATTCAAGGCGTGACTGGGGCCATGCGAAGGACTATGTGAAGGCGCAGTGGCTGATGTTGCAACAGGCTGAACCGGATGATTTCGTGATCGCTACCGGCAGGCAGTATTCGGTGCGCCAGTTTGTCGAGGCGGCGTTGTCGGAGGTCGGCATATCCATCATCTGGGAAGGCGCCGGGGTGGCTGAAAAAGGTATCGACGTCGAGACCGGCCGCGTCCTGGTGGAGGTGGATTCACGCTATTTCCGTCCGACGGAGGTGGAAACCCTGCTGGGTGATCCTTCGAAAGCAAAGCATAAGCTGGGCTGGCAGGCCGAGATTTCGCTGCATGACATGGTCTCGGAGATGGTGCGCGAGGATCTCAAGATCGCCGAGCGGGATGAGTTGTGCAAGCGCGAAGGCTACAGGACGTTTGATTATCATGAGTAAGAATAAAAAGTAAGAAGTAAGAAGTGAGAAGTAGAAGTGAGAAGTGAGGAGTGAGGAGTAATGATGTGGCAGGTGAAACGTGAACCCAGGGAGGGGTTATGAATCACAAGGATCTGCAAGCCTGGAAACAGGCAATACTGTTGGTTGAAGAAGTCTATAAAGTGAGTGCAGGGTTTCCGGGGAATGAATTATACGGATTGACATCTCAAGTTCGCCGGGCTGCTGTATCGGTGCCAAGCAATTTGAGTGAAGGTGCTGCCAGAAATGGAAAGAAGGAGTTCTGTAATTTTCTAGGCATATCTCTGGGGTCATTGGCGGAGTTGGAAACACAACTGATTATAGCTTCAAGACTCAGGTATGCAGAAGTAACGGATTTATTGTCCTTCATCAATCATGTGAGAGCATTGATCATTGGATTAAGGCAACAAGTATCCAGGGGAATTGAATAAGCCTGTGTTCACACTTCATTAATTACCGAAAAATTGTCAATCATCAGACCATCACGTTTTTCACTTTTTACTTCTTACTTCTCACTTATTCAACATGGATAAAAATTCAAAGATATACATTGCGGGTCACCGTGGTCTGGTGGGGTCGGCCATCGTCCGGCGGCTGCGGCAGGAGGGGTATGACAATCTGGTGACCGCGACCAGCAGGGAGGTCGATCTGCGCGAGCAGGCGGCGGTCAGGGAATTTTTCGACCGGGAGCGGCCGGAGTATGTGTTCCTGGCGGCGGCCCGGGTGGGTGGGATCCTGGCGAACAATACCTACCCGGCGGACTTCCTTTACCAGAACCTGATGATCGAGGCGAACGTCATTGAATCGGCCAGGCAGTCCGGGGTGAAGAAACTGCTGTTTCTGGGCAGCACCTGCATCTACCCCAAGATGGCGCCGCAGCCGTTGAAGGAGGAGTATCTCCTGACCGGGCCGCTGGAGACGACCAACGAGTGGTACGCGGTGGCGAAAATCGCCGGCATCAAGCTGTGCCAGGCCTGCCGGCGGCAATACGGCGCCAGGTTCATCTCGGCCATGCCGACCAATCTCTACGGACCGGAAGACAACTTTGATCTGGAATCCTCGCATGTCATGCCGGCCCTGATCCGCAAGTTCCATGAGGCCAGGATAAGCCGGGCGCCGACGGTAACGGTCTGGGGGACCGGCACGCCCTTGCGCGAGTTCCTGCACGTGGATGATTGCGCGGCGGCCTGTCTGTTTCTCATGCAAAACTATGACGGCGAGGAGATAGTGAATATCGGGGTGGGCGAGGATCTGTCGATCGCCGAACTCGCTGAATTAATAAGCAGAGTTGTGGGTTTTACCGGGAAAATTGTCTACGACCCCGGCAAGCCGGACGGTACGCCGCGCAAGCTGGTGGATGTGTCCCGAATCAATGGTCTGGGCTGGCGCGCCGCGATTCCCCTGGAAGCGGGAGTAAGGACGACGTATGAGTGGTTCCTGGAACATGTGGCGTGAGGGTTCCAAAAAGACGGATGGCCACGGAAGCACACGGAAATACACGGAAAAAGTGAGAAGTAAGAAGTGAGGGGTGAAAAACCGCTCGGGCACGAGTGCGCTAAACGAGGAAGTGGCGGTTTTAAACTGAGCGTCTGAGTTTGATTTCGCACTTCCGTGTAGTTCCGTGTGATTCCGTGGCTATTTAATGTTTACCGCAGTCCTTCGCCTCCTACCGTTTTCAGAATCAATGGGTTAAAGTTAATAATCTAATGGGTGTCTGGGCCTCGAACGAGGCGCATTAACTGGGAGTAGGTAATGTCCGTTCTCAACAAGAATCTCAGCTTACCGGCGGTTGTTCTACTGATAGCCGCCATAGTGGCCGGTTGCGGTGGCGCCGAGGAACGCAAGGCAAAATACCTCGAACGCGGCAAGACTTTTTTCGCGGAGGAAAATTACGAAAAAGCCGCCGTGGAATTCAAGAATGTCCTCCAGATCGACCCCAAGACGGCGGCGCCGTATTACTACCTGGGACGGATTGCCGAGCAGGGCCAGGATTTGCGCCAGGCCTTCGGCTTTTACAGCAAGGCGGTGGAACTGGATCCCGAGCTGATCGACGCCCGTATCCACCTGGGCCGCTTCTACCTGCTGGCCGGCGATCTGGATAAATCCGCCGAGCAGGTGGACGAGGTTCTCAAGCGTGAGCCCGCCAATGCGGATGCTCAGGTGTTACGCGCCTCGCTCCTGGCGCGGCAGGAAAAGCTGGATGAAGCCGCTACCCTGCTGCAGCAGGTGCTGAAGGCAAACACCGGCCATGCCGGCGCGTCGATGCTGCTCGCGGCCATATATGAAAAACAGGACAAAGCGGATGACGCCGTCCGTTTGCTCGAGGCGGCTGTCACGGCGAATCCCGACGATGTCGCGTTGAAGCTGCGGCTCGCCCAGACCTACCTGCAGCGCAAGGATAACGCCAAGGCCGAAGCGATCATGACGGGTCTCGTCAGCAGCCATCCGGACGAATTGAGATACCGCGTAACCCTGGCTTCCTACTACGCGCAGACTGACCAGGCGGAAAAGGCCGAGGCGGTCTTGCGCGCCGCCATCGCGGCGGATCCCGAGGACGCACAACGCTACCTGCTGTTGGCTGATTTCTTTACCAACAAAGTCGGCAAGGAAAAAGCGATCGCCGAACTCGAGACGGCGATTGCGGCCAAACCCAAACTGACCGAACTGCAATTTGCCCTGGCCCGTCTGTTCCTCCAGTCGGAACAGCAGGACAAGGCGGAAGACGTTTACCGGCGCATCATCGAGAAGCAGGGCATGGAGCCTGATGGACTTAAGGCCAGGGATGCCCAGGCGGCCCTGAAACTGCAGCAGGGCAAGCCGGACGAGGCCAAGACGCTGATCGCGGAGGTGTTGAAGGAAAATCCGAAGGACACTCAGGCTCTGTCCCTGCAGGGCCGTGTCGCCATGCAGGAGAAGGACTATGCGGGCGCCGTGGCGGCCTTCCGCGCGGTGCTGAAGGATCAGCCGGATTCGGTCGAGGTGCTGACCCTGCTGGCGGCGGCCCACGATGCCAGTGGCCAGAAGGAACTGGCGCTGGAGACCCTTTCCAAGGCCGTCGAGGTCAAGCCGGGGGATGTGGATACCCGCCTGCGTCTGGCGCAGTACCTCGCCAATACCGGGGCAATGGAAGCGGCGCTGGAGCAGATCGAAACGATACTGACGGCGAATCCCGCCTCCGTGCCTGCACTCCGGGCCAAGGCGGAGATCCTGGCCCGGCAGGGGCATGCGGCCGAAGTCGAGGAGGTGCTGACGAAGCTCGAACAGGCATCCCCCGAGACCGGCATCGGGGCCTTTGGCAAGGGACGATTGTATAAAGAGCAGAAGAAATATGCCGAGGCGTTGGCCGCGTTTGAAGAGGCCCTTGCGCGTGAACCTGATTCCATCCTGACGCTGACCGAACTGGTCAATACGCAAATCGCCATGGGTAATGCCGATGCGGCGGTTGCACGACTCAAGGCGATTCTCGAAAAAGATCCCGCGCACAAGGCCGCACATGATCTGCTGGGCGTGGCCTACATGGCCAAGAAGGAATATTCCCTGGCCGAGGCCGAATTCAGCAAACAACTGGGAGTCAATCCGAACAGCAGCGTCGTTTACGTCCAGCTTGCGCAGGCAAGGGCTCAGGCGGGTAACACGGCCGGGCGCCGAGCAGGCTTACAAGGACGGCCTTGCCGTGTTGCCGAATGATGAGCGCCTGACGCTGGGCCTGGCTGGTCTGTCCGCCGGCCAGGGTGATCTCGCCAAGGCGGCGGAGATCCTCCAGAAGGGCGTGGTCAGTTCGCCGGATAATCCCCGTTATGTGCTGGGTTATGCGCAAATACGCGAGCAGCAAGGACGCTATGATGAGGCCATCTCGACCTATGAGCAGTTCCTGGAGAAGAGCCCGGGCAATGTACTCGCGATCAACAACCTGGCCGCCTTGCTGGCGGACCACCGCGACGACGAGCAGAGCCTGAAGAAGGCAAAGGAACTGGCCGACAAGCTGGCGGCCACGGATCAGCCCGCCCTGCTGGACACGCTGGGCTGGGTTCACTACCGGCTGGGTGAGTATACCGAAGCGGTAAAGGTATTGACCGGCGTGGTCGAGAAGGCGCCTGACGTGCCGGTGTTCAACTATCACCTGGGTATGGCCTACCTGAAGCAGGGGAACAAACAGGCCGCGCGGGACTACCTGTCAAAGGCGGTGGGTGAAAAGTACAACTATACCGGCGTTGACGAAGCCCGCAAGGCGCTGGCGGAGTTGAAGTGAATACGTGAGAAGTGAGAAGTAAGAAGTGAGAAGTGAGAAGTGAGGAGTGAAAGTGAAGAGTGGACAGGCAGGTCACCGGATAACGAAATCAGGGATGGTTACGGAATGTGTGATATTTGAGAAGTGATGGCTGGAGCTTAGTGCAGGTCAATGGTTGGTGTTGCCGCATCCACGAGAATTTATTGGACTGGGAGCCAGTTTCAGCTGCACGCATTAGCATTTCACTTCTCACTTCTCACTTCTCACTTTACCTCTTACTTCTCACTTCTCACCTCACCTCTCTCAGCGGTGTGGTAGGATCTTGTGATTAACACCGGCGTAATCAGTTTCTCCACCGGGGCCTTCCTGTTTCTGGTCCTATCGCTTGTGCTGCTGACGGGTCAGCAGGGCCGGTCGCGGAAAAATGCCCTCAAGTTTGCCTCGATTGCCAGCACGGTCTGGCTCGGCATGTCGGCATTTTCGGTTTATTACGACGTGGCCTTCTTTTCCTACCTCATCGAGCCGCTGCGCAGCTTTGCCTGGCTGCTGTTTCTCGGTTACGTGATGTTGTCAGCCGTCACCGACACCAAGCTGGCCAGCCGGCGTTTTCACAAATCGACGTCGATGGTGGCAAGTTATACCGCGCTGCTGATCATGATGGTGGTCTACCGGATCTTTGCGGGGCCCTATGCCACCAATATTCTGGGTATCGACCTGTTGTATGCGGGATTTCTCCTCATGGCCATTGCCGGACTGGTCATGGTGGAGCAGATCATGCGCAATGCCCACGTCGAGTCCCGCCGCGCCGTCAAATACCTGTGCATCGGTCTCGGCGTCATTTTCGCCTACGATTTCTATCTCTACGCCAATGCGTTGCTGTTGCAGAACCTGGATGCCAGCCTCTGGGAGGCGCGGGGCTTCGTCAATGCAATGGCCGTTCCGGTGCTCGCGGTTGCGGTCGCGCGCGACCCCCGGCTTTTGCTGGATATTTTCGTTTCCCGCCGCATGGTGTTTCACACCACGGCCTTGCTCGGTACCGGCCTGTATCTGCTGGCCATGGGCCTGGGCGGGTACTACATCCGCAGCTATGGCGGCGAGTGGAGTACCGTAGTCCAGGTCATCTTCCTGTTCGGCGCCGTGCTCGTGCTCCTGGTGTTGCTGTTCTCGGGGCGGGTGCGGGCCAATCTCAGGGTGCTTATCAACAAGCATTTCTTCCACTATAAATACGATTATCGTGACGAATGGCTGCGCTTTATCCACACACTCTCTTCCGGACAGCCGAATGAGCGGCTGCGTGAACGAGCCATCTATTCGCTGGCGGAGATCATCGACAGCCCGGGCGGTGCGTTGTGGATGCGCCAGATGACGGACCAGTATGTACCGGTTGCCAGTTGGCAGATGGAGGTTATCGGACGAGGCCGCCATACGTAAAGACCATCCACTGATGCAATTCATGGCGGCGCGCGAGTGGCTGATTGATCTCGATGAGTATGAGCGTGATCCGGAACTCTATAACAACATCGCCGATTCCCGAATGGCTGGAGCGGATGCCGCGCGCCTGGCTGGTGGTGCCGCTGATTGTCCATGATCGCCTCATCGGGTTCATTGTCCTGGCGCGTTCGCCCGCCCAGCTCCATTTCAACTGGGAAGACTCCGACCTGATAAAAACCGCCGGGCGGCAGGCGGCCGTCCACCTGGCGCAGTTGGAGGCTTCGCGTGCGCTGGCCGAGGCGCAGCAGTTCGAGGCCTGCAACCGCCTCACCGCCTACGTCATGCACGACCTCAAGAATCTGATCGCGCAGCTGTCACTCGTGGTGACCAATGCCGCCAAGCACAGGAACAATCCCCGTTCATGGAGGATGCGATCAACACGGTAGACAACTCCGTCCAGAAAATGAACCGGCTGCTGGCCCATCTGCGCAGCGATACCATACAGGCCCAGGAGGCGGAATATATCGATCTCTCCGCCGTACTTGGCGATGTGGTCAGGACGATGTCCAACGGCAAACCCGTGCCCTCGCTGGACTGTCAGGCGGAAGACATCATGCTGCAAGCCGACCGCGACCGGTTTGCAGCCATCATTGGCCATCTGATCCGCAACGCCCAGGATGCGACCCCCGATGATGGCCGGATCATCGTTCGCCTGTTCCGCCGTTCCGATTCCGCGATCGTCGAGGTCCAGGACACGGGAACGGGTATGGACAAGGAATTCATCAAGGAGCGCCTGTTCCGCCCGTTTGACAGTACCAAGGGCAAGTCCGGCATGGGGATCGGTGTGTATGAGTCCCGCGATTACATCCACAAGCTCGGCGGCGATATCGAGGTCATCAGCCGGGTCGGGCAAGGCACCACCTTCCGGGTTCGTTTGCCGATTAGCGATGTCGATGAAAATGCCGTAAAGTTGAGTTCGCAAAATCACGATATATATTCTCGATGGAAACAACTTCAAGGAAATTGCTGGTCATTGAAGATGACCCCGGGCTGCAGACCCAGTTGCGCTGGTGTTTCGAGAACTACGAAGTCCTGATTGCCGGCGACCGGGAAACCGCGCTGGCCGAAATTGAGCGGCACCTGCCCGCCGTGGTTACCCTGGACCTCGGTTTGCCGCCGGATGCGGACGGCACCAGTGAAGGGTTTAGGCTGCTGGAGGAAATTCTCCTCAAGGCGCCCCACACCAAGGTCATCGTGGTAACCGGCAACAATGACCGGGAGCATGCAACCCGCTCGGTGGCCATGGGCGCCTATGATTTCTTCTACAAGCCGATTGACGCCGATATGCTGGAGCTGATCGTCAACCGGGCCTATCAGCTCTACCAGCTGGAAGAGGAAAACCGCCGCCTGAGCATCAAGCAGATGGAATCGCCCATCGAGGGCGTCATTACGGGCAGTGATGCCATGTTGCAGGTGTGCCGGACGGTGGAGAAGGTCGCGCCGACGGATGCCACGGTGCTGGTGCTGGGCGAGTCGGGTACCGGCAAGGAACTGCTGGCGAGATCCCTGCATGGCCTGAGCAGCCGCCGGGACAAGCGTTTCGTCGCCATCAATTGCGCCGCCATCCCCGAGACCCTGCTCGAGAGCGAGCTGTTCGGCTATGAGAAGGGCGCGTTCACCGGCGCCGCCAAACAGACCCCGGGCAAGATCGAAACGGCCTGCGGGCGGCGCCCTGTTCCTGGATGAGGTCGGCGATATGCCCTTGCCGTTGCAGGCCAAGCTGCTGCGTTTCCTGCAGGAGCGCGTCGTCGAGCGGGTGGGCGGGCGCAAGGAGATTCCGGTCGATGTGCGCGTGATCTGCGCCACTCACAAGGATCTGCATGAACTGATCCGCTCCGGCGGATTCCGGGATGACCTTTATTACCGGATCAGTGAGTTATCGATCACGATTCCCTCGCTGCGCGATCGGGAAGGGGACGCGCTGCTGCTCGCCAGGGTATTCCTGGAACGGATCAGCAAGCAGCAGGGGAAGAAGGGCTACCGGTTCAGCAAGGACGCCATGGCGGCCATCGAGAACTATGCCTGGCCGGGTAATGTGCGGGAACTCGAAAACCGCGTGAAACGCGCCGTGATCATGGCCGAACACCAGCAGATCGGCGCGCGTGACCTGGAACTTGGCGGCAGCAGCCCGGAGGAACTGGCGACGTTCAATCTGCGCGAGATTCGTGACCGCACCGATCGCCATGGCGATCATGCGCGCCCTGAACCATGTGCGCGGCAAGGTGTCGCTGGCGGCGGACCTGCTGGGCATCAGCCGCCCCACCATGTATGACCTGCTGCGCAAGTTCGACATCAAGCCTAAATGAAAGTGAGAAGTAAAAAAGTAAGAAGTAAAACGTGAGAAGTTACAAGATAAGAGTTGACTTCTGACCGGAGCAGGCGATCATCCTGCTTCTCACTTCTCACTTCTCACTTCTCACTTCTCACTTCTCACTTCTCACTTCTCACTTCTCACTTCTCACTTCTCACTTCTCACTTCTCACTTCTCACTTCTCACTTCTCACTTCTCACTTCTCACTTCTCACTTCTCACTTCCCCCAGCGCGCCCTTCAGGTGCACCAGGAACTCATCCACGCCGAGATAGCCGACCAGGCGGTAGTCGGGCCGTTCCCCGCCATCCGCCCCGAAGAACAGGATGGCGGGTGGCGCGAACAGTTTGAAGTAATTCAGCAGGGCAAGGTCCGTGGCGTCATTGGCGGTGACATCCGCCTGCAGCAGCGTCAAACCGGCCAGCGCCTTTTGGACCCGGTCGTCGGAGAAGGTGTAGTCCTCCATCTTGATGCAGTACGTGCACCAGTCGGCGTAGAAATCCAGCATCACCGGTTTTCCCAGCCGGGCGCTTTCCTGCAACGCGGTATTGAAATCCTCGATGCTCTTGATGCGCTGAAAGGGCAGGTGTTGCGATGCGTGCTTCCCGCCGTCCACGGCGGTGATGCCAGAGGTGATGTTGCGCAGCGGATTGAACGGGTCGCGTGCGCCGGTGGCGGCGCCCAGCATCAGGACCACGCCGTAGACGAGCATGGCGATACCCAGACCCTTCCAGAAGCGGCGCCAGCCGGATACGCCGGCCGGGAGCTGCTCCAGTGCGCCCATGTAGACGGCCGGGATGATCAGCAGCAGGGCCCAGAGTACGAGCGTGACGGGGCCGGGCAGGATGCGCTCCAGCATCAGGATGGCGACACCCAGCAGCACGACCCCGAAGACGGCCTTGACGGTTACCATCCAGGCGCCGGCCTTCGGCAGCAGCTTGCCGCCCGAGGTACAGATGACCAGCAGCGGGGCGCCCATGCCATTGCCCAGCGCGAACATGGCGAGCGCCCCGGTGAGGTAATCGCCCGTCTGGCTGCTATAGAGCAGGGCGCCGATCAGCACCGGTCCGGCGCAGGGGCCGACGATCAGGGCCGACAATACGCCCATCACCGCCACCCCGAACAGCGTCCCGCCCCTTCTGGCGATGGCTGGCCTTGCTGAGTTTCGCCTGCCAGGAGGCGGGCAGATGCAGGTTGAAGAATCCGAACATGGAGAGCGCCAGCGTCACGAAGATCAGCGCGAACAGGGTGAGTATCCAGGGGTTCTGGAAAAAAGCCTGCACCCCGGCGCCGACCTGGGCGGAGATCACGCCGATGAGGGCATAGGTCGCCGCCATGGCTTCAACATAAACCAGGGAAAGCGAGAAGGCCCCGGCCGTGGTGATGCTGCCCCCTGGCCGACGATGATGCTGGAGAGTATCGGTATCATCGGGTACATGCAGGCGGTGAACGCGAGCAGCATGCCGGCGGCGAAGAAAAACAGCACGATCCAGCCCGCGCTGCCTTCCCGAAGGACGCGCGCGATGTCGTCCTGCCTTGAAGTGACGCCGGAGGCTGAGGGCGGGGCCACGGACGGCCTTCTGCCCGCCCCCGGCAGGCGCTGCGCTCGCCGCGCGCCGCCGTCCGCGTCAACGGCCGCCAGCGTAACCGGCAGCGTCTTCTTGATCGGGGGATAACAGATGCCGGCTTCCGCGCAGCCCTGGTAGGTCACCTGCAGGGTGATGTCCGCGGCATCACTGGCGAGGTGCGTTGCAGCGGCACGCGCATTTCGGCTTCTTGATGGAAGATCTGCACGTCCCCGAAGAACTCATCATGCTTCGTCTCCCCGGGCGGCAGGACCGGAGAACCGAGGACTGACGTTCCCGCCTTCGGCCAACTGCGACCTTGAGCTTGTCACGGTACAGGTAATAGCCGTCGGCGATGTCCCAGCGGACCAGCAGGAGGTCGGGTTGTTCGGCGGTGACGCTGACCCGGAAGGCCTCATCCGGTTCGAGAAATTTTCTCGCCGCCGGCCCAGTCCAAGCTTGTCGCCCAGCGTTTCCAGTGCGGTCGATGGCGCCGTTCGACCGGCGGAGGACGGCGCGGCAGATCCAGTTCCGCGACCTGGGTATGGGGTGGGAAACATACGCCGATATCGGCGCAGCCCTGCGAAACCGCGGATAGACTCAGGATGCGCGGGCGCATCGGGCGATCGGGTAAAGGGGATGGTGACCACCGCCTGCTTGCGATATATCGTGAGCCTGCCAAAGAACTCGTCATCCTTGATCTCGCCGGCGGGAAGTGCGGCCTCGCCGAGTTCAATCCCGGGAGTATCGGTGCTGAAACGTATGCGGTCACGGTACAGGTAGTAACCGTCGGCGATATCCCAGGTGACCCGCACCGTGGAGGGTCTCGATGCCGGCCGAGAAGCGAAACGCCTGGTCCGGTTTCAACAGATCCTGCTCAACGAGTCAAGCGCAAAGGCGGCGAGCGTAACCAGTCCGAGCAGGGCGACAAGCAGCTTCAGAGTGTTCCAGGGCTTCACTCGAGTGAGTTTTTATCCATGCGAGATAGTCTGGCAAACCGTGATCAATTGTGACTGCAATGACCTCGGGAAGTTCGTAGGGATGCAGGGCGCGGATCCTGTTCTGCAGACGCTGGTATAAACCGCCGCGGTTGTCTTGATGATCAACAGCAACTCCGCGTGGTTTCGATGGCGCCTTTCCAGCGATAAACCGACGTGATGCCCGGGACGATATTGACGCAGGCGGCCAGTTGTTCCGCTACCAGTGCCGAGGCGATCAGCCGCGCCGTGGCTTCATCCGGCACGGTGCACAGGACGATCTGCGGATCATTCGTCATGTCAGTGAATATACCTGACGGATGGGGATAAAGTGAAAAGTAAGAAGTAAGAAGTGAGAAGAAAATGACCACAGTCTGCACACGTTTACGATGTTCCGAGTCTGTATTTCACTTATCACTTCATTACTTCTTACTTCTTTACTTCTCACTTCTCACCCGTAGTGGCAATTTCCCCTTTCGCCGCTATTCGGTTATGGTGCGCTCGATGGCGCCTTTCCCGGTGTTGTTCCTGTTGTTTCTGGGTGTCCCCCTGGCGGAAATCTATTTCCTGATCGTCGTCGGGGGCTGGATCGGCGCCTTGCCGACGGTTCTGCTGGTTATCCTGACCTCGGCCGTAGGCGCCGCGCTGGCGCGTCATCAGGGTTATGCGACCCTGCAGAGCCTGCAGAGTGACCCTCGCGCGCGGCGAGATCCCGGCCGTTGAATTGCTGGAAGGGGTGATCCTGCTGGTCGGCGCCCTGTTGTTGCTCATCGCCCGGATTCCTCACCGATCTGGCGGGTTTCATCTGCCTGATACCCGCCTCGCGGCGTGCGCTGGCATCATGGGCCATGCAGCATATTACCGTCAGCGCCATCTCCCAGCTCCGGCTCCACCGGACCTTCCTCCGGCCGGGGGCCACGAACGCTGGAGGGGGAATTCCACCGCGAGGACGAGTGAGGGGAACATTCGCGGGCGCCTTGACTGGACGCTGGCCGCGAAATTACGCCACGATTGTCTTGACAGTGTGGCATTAGCTGCTATATTGGCACTCACCAAAGACGAGTGCTAACAATACGTGCTCGTCATGTTTGGTCCAAATTGAGTAAAGGCACGACTTGAGGAGAAGTCCAGATGAACATACGTCCCTTGCATGATCGCGTGGTCCTGAAGCGCATGGAAGAAGAATCCACCTCGCCGGGTGGGATCGTGATTCCTGATTCCGCTGCAGAAAAGCCTATCCGTGGAGAAGTTATTGCGGTTGGTAACGGTAAGCGGCTCGATAATGGTGATCTCATCCCGCTGGATGTGAAGGTGGGTGACAAGGTCCTGTTCGGCAAGTACTCCGGTACCGAAGTCAAGGTCAATGGCCAGGAACTGCTTGTGATGCGTGAAGACGACATCATGGGCGTCATCGTCGGCTGATCGCAGCGATTGGTAATCACAGAATCTGAGAGGAACAAGTCATGACGGCAAAAGATGTCAAATTTGGTGATGATGCACGCCATCGCATGGTGGCCGGTATTAATATCCTGGCAAACGCGGTAAAGATCACCCTGGGTCCGAAAGGCCGCAATGTGGTGTTGGACAAGGCCTTTGGCGCCCCGACGGTGACCAAGGACGGCGTGTCCGTCGCCAAGGAAATCGAACTGGAAGACAAGTTCGAGAACATGGGCGCGCAGATGGTCAAGGAAGTGGCTTCCAAGACCTCCGACGTCGCCGGCGACGGCACCACGACCGCAACGGTGCTGGCCCAAGCCATGGTGCGCGAGGGCATGAAGTCCGTCGCGGCCGGCATGAATCCGATGGACCTGAAGCGCGGTATCGACAAGGCGGTGACCGAAGTCGTCGCCAAGCTGCAGGATCTTTCCGCACCCTGCACGGACAGCAAGGCCATCGCCCAGGTCGGCACCATTTCCGCCAACGCCGACGAGTCGATCGGCAAAATCATCGCCGATGCCATGGAGAAGGTGGGCAAGGAAGGCGTCATCACGGTCGAAGAGGGCTCCTCCCTGGAGAACGAGCTGGATGTCGTGGAAGGCATGCAGTTCGACCGCGGTTATCTGTCTCCCTATTTCATCAACAACCAGGAGAACATGTCGGCCGAGATCGAGGACCCCTACATCCTGGTCCACGACAAGAAGATCTCCAACATCCGCGACCTTCTTGCCGGTGCTGGAAGCCGTGGCGAAGTCCGGCAAACCGCTGCTGATCGTCGCCGAGGACGTGGAAGGCGAGGCGCTGGCCACCCTGGTGGTCAACAGCATCCGCGGTATCGTCAAGGTGTGCGCCGTCAAGGCGCCCGGATTCGGCGACCGCCGCAAGGCCATGCTGCAGGATATCGCGATCCTGACCGGTGGCCAGGTGATATCCGAGGAAGTCGGCCTGTCGCTGGAAAAGGCCTCCCTGAATGACCTGGGCAACGCCAAGCGCGTCGTGATCACCAAGGAAAACACCACCATCATCGACGGCGCCGGAAACAAGAAAGACATCGAGGCCCGCGTGCAGCAGATCCGTGCCCAGATCGAGGATTCCTCTTCCGATTACGACAAGGAGAAGCTGCAGGAACGCATGGCCAAGCTGGCCGGCGGCGTCGCCGTGATCAAGGTGGGTGCCGCGACCGAAGTCGAGATGAAGGAGAAGAAGGCGCGTGTCGAGGATGCCCTGCATTCCACCCGCGCGGCCGTGGAGGAAGGCGTGGTTCCCGGCGGCGGCGTGGCGCTTATCCGCGCCAAGGCGATGATCGGCGACCTCAAGGGTGCCAATCCGGACCAGAACATGGGGATCCAGATCGCGCTGCGCGCCATGGAAGAACCGCTGCGCCAGATCTGCACCAACGCCGGTGAGGATGCCGCGGTGATCCTGAACGCCGTTGCCAGCAAGAAGGGTAACTATGGCTACAACGCCGCGACGGGCGAGTACGGCGACATGATCGAGATGGGTATCCTCGATCCCACCAAGGTGACGCGTTTTGCCCTGCAGAACGCGGCTTCCGTGGCCGGTCTGATCATCACCACCGAGGCGATGGTGGCCGAGAGGCCGAAGGAAGAGCACGGCCATGGCGCGCCCGATATGGGCGGCATGGGCGGCATGGGCGGCATGATGTAAGCCGGTCTTACGACTTAAGGCAGTAATAAAAAAGGCCCCGCCTGCCAAGGCGGGGCCTTTTTTGCTGTGAGACAAAAAAAATGAATAGCCAGGTCGCTTCCGGCTTCCTCGGCAATTGCTCCTGCATTGCCCTACCTCCTCGGTAACTGCTCCCTGCGTTACCCTACCTCCTACATCCCTGTAGTCGTGCATCCCTGCAGTCGTGCCCTCACGCGACCTGTGGCTATTTAGTTCCATAAAGTCCCCCTGGGCTTGTATATAATCACGGGTGACGTCGAACTGTCGGCAACGCAGGAGATTTACCTTAACGGCCACTATGCCCAGCCATGCACACACGCCGATGGCCATCAATCGGCGCCACACCGAATTGCCGGCGGCGCTACGGGAACCGCTGAACGATGCCTGGGAATCCTACGCCGCCGCTGCCACGGAAGCAGGGCTGGCGCCGCCGCGGCATCCCGATTTTGCAGCCAGCCTGCGGCGGGTCTGGGCCTGCAGCGAATTCGTCTCCAGCGCCTGTATCCGCGATCCCTCGCTGCTGCATGATCTGCTGTCCAGCGGGTGACCTGCTGGCGGATTACTCCGCCGGTGACTATGCGCGCAAGCTGGGTCGGGCCATGCGTGGTGTTGATGAGGAAACGGCGCTGGGTGTCGCCTTGCGTGAATTTCGCCGGCGCGAGATGGTGCGCATTGCCTGGCGCGACCTCGCCGGATGGGACGGTCTCGATGCGGTACTCGCCGACCTCTCGGCGCTGGCCGATGCCTGTATCGCCGGCGCACTTGAGCGGTTGAATCAGTGGGCCGTGCGGCAGTATGCCGGGCCGGATAAAAAATTCTCACCCGCGCTGATCGTGCTGGGGATGGGGAAGCTGGGGGCAGGAGAGCTCAATTTCTCCTCCGACATCGACCTGATTTTTGCCCACCCGGACGAGGAGTCGCACTGGCGGCATCGCGTGCTCAGCGCGGAGGAATTCTACACGCGGGTCGGGCGGCAACTGATCCACGTGCTTGATCATGCCGATGGGCGGGGTTTCGTGTTTCGTGTCGACATGCGGCTGCGCCCCTACGGCGACAGCGGTCCGCTGGTCGCCAGTTTTGACGCCATGGCCGATTATTACCAATTGCAGGGGCGCGAGTGGGAACGCTATGCCATGATCAAGGCGCGGCCCGTCGCCGGTCCGCAACGCGCCGCAAACGACCTCATGACGCTGCTCAAGCCCTTTGTGTTACCGGCGTTACCTCGACTTCGGCGCCTTTGCGTCGCTGCGCAACCTGAAGGAGCAAATCGCGCGCGAGGTGGAGCGCAAGCGATGCAGCGACGATATCAAGCTCGGTCCCGGCGGCATCCGCGAGATCGAGTTTATTGCGCAGGCCTTTCAGCTGGTGCGCGGCGGGCGCCAGGTGCTGTTGCAACAACGCGGTGTCCTGGCCGTGCTGGATGCCCTGGCGGTGCTGGGTTATCTGCCCGCGCCGGTGACCGCGCAGCTTGCCGAGGCGTATGGTCTTCCTGCGGCGCGTGGAGAACCGCCTGCAGGCCTTTGCCGATCAGCAGGTGCATGAGTTGCCCGAAGACGAGCTCGGCAGGTTGCGGCTGGCTTACGCCATGGGTTACGCGGACTGGGAGCCGTTCGCGCGTGTGCTGGACGGGCACCGGCGCGCGGTACAGGGACACTTCGAGCAGGTGTTTGCCGCACCCGCCGCGAGGGTTACGGCGGCGAACCAGGATGAAGACCCCGGACCAGGCGGGTGTCTGGACCCGCGATCTGGATGAGGAGGAGGCGGCCAGGTGTACTGACCCGGGCGGGTTACGAGGATGCCGCGGAGATCCTGCGCTGGCTGGATGGTTTCCGCGAGGGACCGGCATTGCGTTTTCTCGGGGAGCAGGGGAGCCAGCGCCTCGACCAGCTCATGCCCATGCTGCTGAAGGAGGCCGCCACGCAGTCGCATCCCGGGCAGGCCCTGAAAAGCATCGGTGATCTCCTGGAAGCCATCGCCGGGCGTACGACTTATCTTTCCCTCCTGGTCGAGAACCCCCAGGCACTCTCCCAACTGGTGCGCTTGTGTTCCAGCAGCACCTGGGTGGCTTCCCAGCTCGCGCAGCATCCGATATTGCTGGATGAACTGCTGGATACTCGCAGCCTCTATGATCCGCTCGACAAGGCGGGCCTCGAAGGGGTGCTGGACATACGCCTCGCCGGCATCGCGGCCGATGACCTGGAACAGCAGATGGACCGCCTGCGCCAGTTCCAGCAGGCCGCCGTGCTGCACGTGGCCGCCGCGGACATCGTTTCCCAGCGGCCGGTGGCGGATATCGCCAATCACCTCACGGATATCGCGGAGGTGGTGCTGGAACGGGTACTGCGGCTGGCTTGGGACCATCTCGTGCGCCGTTACGGCCCGCCCGGGTACCGGTGGCAGGGCAAATGGCTAAAGTCCCATTTCGCGATCCTTGGCTATGGCAAGCTGGGCGGTTACGAGCTTGGCTACGGCTCGGATCTCGACCTGGTGTTCCTGCATGACAGCAGGGGTGACGAGCAGCACACCGCCGGGCCACGGGTGCTGCACGACAACGAGTTCTTCACCCGCTTGAGCCAGCGCATCATCCACATCATGAATACCTTCACCTCGGCCGGCATCCTCTACGAGGTGGACATGCGCCTGCGCCCGAACGGGGCCTCCGGACTGCTGGTCAGCAGCCTGGAGGCATTCGCGGATTACCAGCGCAGAAGTGCCTGGACCTGGGAAAACCAGGCCCTGGTGCGCGCCCGGGTGGTGGCCGGTGACGCGGATATCGCGCGCCAGTTTGAACGCATCCGCGCCGGGGTGCTCGCCCGCCCGCGGGAAGCAGCGAAACTGAGCCATGAAGTCTGCGAGATGCGCCGGCGCATGCGCCATGAGCTCGACAAGTCCGATGCGCATCGGTTTGATCTCAAGCAGGGCCGCGGCGGTATCGTTGATGTTGAATTTATGGTTCAATGGGGCGTCTTGCTCTGGTCCAGTGAACACCCGGAACTGCTCAGGTATACCGACAACCTCAGGCTGCTGGAAACATGTTCCCGCGCCGGATTGATCTCCGGGGAGGAAGCCACGCAGTTGACGGCCGCCTACTTCGCAATCCGGCGCCGCATCAATCACCTTGCGTTGCAGGAACAACCCCCGGTGGTCGGAAATGACGAGCTGGTCTCGCACCGGGAGGCCGTGGCGCGCATCTGGGACCGCTATCTGGGACCTTGTGAAAGTGAAAAGTGAAAAGTAAAAAGTAAGAAGTAAGAAGTAAGAAGTGAAGAAGTAAGAAGTGAGATGTGATCGATGAAAGGCGAGAGGGGTCATCAATTACCTTTACTCACGCTATTTCACTTCTTACTTTCTCACTTCTCACTTTATGATTTTCAGGAGACAGCAGCATGTCGATGGCTGACCGTGACGGTGTCATCTGGATGGACGGCAAACTCGTGCCCTGGCGCGAGGCGCAGACGCATGTGCTCACGCATACCCTGCATTACGGCATGGGGGTGTTCGAGGGGGTGCGCGCCTACAAGGCCGACCAGGGTACGGCGATCTTCCGCCTGCAGCAGCATACCCGCCGCCTGTTCGGCTCGGCCCATATCACCCGCATGGCGGTGCCCTACGATCCCGAGACCATCAACGCGGCGCACCGGACGGTGGTGAGGGAGAATGGCCTGCAATCGGCCTATATCCGTCCCCTGTTCTTTTATGGCGCGGAAGGCATGGGACTGCGGGCCGACAATCTCAAGGTGCATGCCATCGTGGCGGCCTGGGAATGGGGCGCCTACCTGGGGGCGGAGAACATGGAGAAGGGGATACGCATCAAGACCTCCTCATTTACGCGCCATCACGTCAACATCACCATGTGCAAGGCCAAGGCCAACGGCAATTACATGAACTCCATGCTGGCCCTGAACGAGGCCCTGAGCTGCGGCTATGACGAGGCCATGCTGCTCGACGTGGACGGCTTCGTCGCGGAAGGCAGCGGCGAGAACATCTTCATCGTGCGCGACGGCGTGCTCTATACGCCGGATATGACCTCCGCCCTGGAGGGCATCACGCGCGACACCATCATCCGGCTGGCCGGCGAAGAGGGGCTCGCGGTGCGCGAGAAGCGCATCACGCGCGATGAGGTGTATCTGGCCGATGAGGCGTTCTTTACCGGTACGGCCGCCGAGGTGACGCCGATCCGCGAGGTCGATAACCGCACCATCGGCCACGGCAGCCGCGGCCCGCTGACGCAGCGCCTGCAATCGCTGTACTTTGATCTCGTGCATGGCCGTCTCGACCGGCACCAGGACTGGCTGACGCTGGTCTGAGGCATGGCCACGGAAGAACACGGAAAAGTGAGAATGAGAAGTGAGAAGTGAGAGTGAGAAGTAAGAAGTGAAAGTGAGAAGTGAGAATAACACGCTTGCAGCGGTGATTCATGTACTGAATCGCCGCTGAGCGTGTTTTCTCACTCTTCACTTCTCACTTCTTACTTTCCCGTGGCCATTGGTAAACGTCGCAGGATGATTCACGGCCGCCGGGAGGTTTGCAGGCGGTAGAGGCGGGCATATACGCCGTTGGCACCGCAGCAGTTGCGCATGCGTGCCGGTCTCCGCGATGCGTCCCCCCTGCAACACCACGATACGGTCCGCGTTCTCGATGGTCGAGAGCCGGTGCGCGATGACCAGCGATGTCCTGCCCCGGCGCAGGGCGTCGAGCGCAAGCTGCACGATCTTCTCGGATTCGCTGTCCAGGGCGGACGTGGCCTCGTCGAGAATCAGGATGGGCGTGTCCTTGATCAGCGCGCGCGCGATGGCGATGCGCTGGCGCTGCCCGGCCGAGAGGCGAATGCCGTTCTCGCCGATCAGGGTGTCCAGGCCCTGCGGCAACCTGCCGGTGAATTCAAGCACATGGGCCTTATCGGCCGCCGCCGCGATGGTTTCCCGGGTCGCGCCGCCCTGGGCGCCGTAGGCGATATTCGCCGCCACGGTGTCGTTGAACAGCATGATGTGCTGTCCGACATAGGCGATCTGTCGCCGCAGGTCAGCCAGCCGCAGCTCCTGGATATCGATGCCGTCGAGCCGGATGCTGCCGCTGGTCGGGAGATAGAACCGCGGCAGCAGGCTGGCGAGCGTGGTCTTCCCGCCGCCGGACGGGCCGACCAGCGCGACCGTCTCTCCGGCGCGCGATGTCGCAGATTGATGTCATGCAGCACCGCCGCATGGCTGTTCTTGTGGGTAAAGCCGACGTCGTGAAACTCGATGTCGCCGCGCGCCCGCGCAACCGGTGTTTTCCCGCCGTCCTGTTCCGCGGCTTCGTCGATGAGGGCAAACACGCTCTCCGCGGCGGCCAGCCCCGATTGCAACTGGACGTTGATTTTGGTCAGGCGCTTGATCGGTGAGGACAGCAGGGCGAGCGCGCCGATCAGCGAGACGAACTCGCCCACGGTGATCTCCCCGGCCTGCGATTGCAGGGCGGCAAGGTAAATGACCAGCGCCATCGCGGCGACGGTGAGCAGTTGCACGAGCGGGACATTGGCCTCCGAGACGGCGGCTAGCCTTCACGTGGTAGCGGCGGATGCGGTCGTTGAATTCCCGAAAGCGGTGCTTTTCGTAGTCGGCGCCGCCGAAAATCTTGATTTCGCGGCTGCTGCCGAAGGTTTCCTGCAGTACGCGCGTGAGTTCGCCCACCGTGTCCTGCAGGGAGCGGCTCAGTTTTCTCAGGCGCCGGCTGACGAGGCGGATCACCCAGGCCGTGGGCGGCATGATGGCGAGTAGGATCAGCGAGAGTTGCCAGTTGATGTAGATCGCCCAGGCCAGCAGCCCGATGACGATCAGGCTGTCCTTGATCAGCGTCACCACCACGCTGGTCGCCGCCTCCATCACACGCTGCACATGGAAGGTATGCCTGGCGATGAGGTTGCCGGAGGAGTGATTGTCGAAGTAGTAAACCGGCAGCGTCAGCAGCCGGTCGAACATCGCCGTGCGCAGATCCATCACCACCCGCGTGGCCACCCACTGCATGCCCGTGTTGCCGGTGAAGCCGGCCGCACCCCGCACCAGGAACAGCAGGAGCAGCAACAGCGGCAGCCGGATCATCGCCGAGGTATCCCGGGCGACGAAGGTCTCATCCAGCAGCGGTTTCATCAAGGCCGGCATGGCCGGCTCCGTCGCGGCAAAGACCACGGTGGCGAGCAGGGACAGGGCGAACATTCCCCGGTAGGGAAGGACATACCCGAGCAGGCGCAGATAAAGATCCTTGCCGTTCATCGCGGCAGCGCTCCGGTGCGCGCGACGGCGGGGATGGCGCGGCGGGCGGCGGGTATCGAGTCGCTGGTCACGGGGTTGATGGTACTACAGCCGGCTTGAAAAACAGCCTCTGGTCCCGGCGCCCGGTGGCGCCTGTTGAACTGCCTTGGATACGGGGAGGTGGGCTATAATCGCCCATCACCGTGTACCGAGCATCGTAACTTTTCCAGTTCAGTCACTATATTTATGGGGGTCCTGCGTGCCGAATCCGAATACCGCCGCCACGGCGCGGGAGAACCGGCTGATTGAGCCGAGTGCCGAAAATCATTACACGGTGAGCCGGGCCGATCTGCCGCTGCATTGTCCGATGGAAGGCATGAGCCTGTGGGACTCGCATCCGCGGGTTTATCTCGCCATCGAGCAGACCGGACAGGCCAAGTGTCCCTATTGCGGCGCCGACTACACGCTGAAGGACTGATCACGGCCCCCGCCGGGGACGTCAGTCTGTACCGCCGTCCCGGGCAGCCACGGGTGGTGTGGCGTTTCAGCGACGGCAAGCCGGGGCATGACAACCAGAGCCTCGGACTGGTCGAGGCGCTCGGCCGGCGCCTGGCGGTGGATGTCCATGCCGTCCCGGTAGCGGAACATTCCGCGAACTGGCGCGACCTGATCGGCGGCCGTTACGCCGCGGGTTCCCGGCTGCCCGATCCCTGGCTCCTGGTGGGGGCGGGTCGCCGCACGCACCTGCCGCTGCTCTCGGCGCGGCGCGCCCGCCGGGGCAAGGCCGTCGTCATCATGTCGCCCGGTCTGCCCCGGGCCCTGTTCGATCTTTGCCTCATCCCCGACCATGACCGGCCGAAGCCGGCGCCGAATATCCTGGTCACCCGCGGCAGCCTGAACCGGGTGCAGCGGGAGACGGGACAGGAACGACGCACAGGGGATGATCCTGGTCGGCGGCCCCTCGAGACATCATGCCTGGCGGCACGAGGCGGTGGCCGCGCAGATCGCCCGTATACTTCACGGCTCACCCCTGCGCGACTGGATACTGGCCACGTCGCGGCGGACACCGGCCGGTTTTGCCAGTCGGGTCAGGCAGCAGGTGTTGCCCGCCGACACGCAGGTTACGCTGATGCCGTGGCGGGAGGATGCTTCAGGGCACCGGCTCGCGGAGCAGCTGGGACGCTCTCTGTGCGCCTGGGTGAGCGAAGACAGCGTGTCCATGATCTACGAGGCATTGACCGCCGGGGTTGCCACGGGTGTTCTGGAAGTGCCCGCGCGCGGCGCCAGCCGGGTGGTCGAGGGCATCCGGCGGCTGGCGGTCGCGGGGCAGGTGACCCGCTTCAGCGACTGGCAGGCCGGTACACCCTTGCGCCGGCCGGAGCAGGTCTTCGACGAGGCCAACCGTTGCGCCCGGTGGATCTGCGAGCAGTGGGGGGCATCATCAAGCCAACCCTGACGGTCGTCCAGGTGTTGCCGGCGCTCGATGGCGGCGGCGTTGAGCGCGGCACCCTGGAAGTCGCCGCGGCCCTGGCGCAACGGGGGCACCGGTCGCTGGTGATTTCCGCCGCCGGTCGCCACGTCGCCCGGCTGGAGGCGGCCGGCTCCCGGCATATCGCCTGGCCGATCGGCCGCAAGTCGCCGCTGACGCTGCGCTGGGTCGGGCGTCTCCGGCGGCTGCTGATCGAGGAAAACGTCGCCATCCTGCATGCCCGCTCCCGCCTGCCGGCCTGGGTGGCGTGGCTCGCCTGGCGCGGCCTGCCCCCCGAACGCCGGCCGCGTTTCCTCACCACGGTGCACGGTCTGTATTCGGTCAGTCCCTACAGTGCCGTCATGACGAGAGGCGAACAAATCATCGCGGTATCCGAAGCCGCGCGTGACTACATACTCGCCAATTACCCCGGGGTGGCGCCGGAGCGGGTAGCCGTCATTCACCGCGGCGTGGATACCGCCGAGTACCCCGCCGGTTATACCCCGGCCCCGGGATGGCTGGCGGGCTGGTACCGTCAATACCCCCGAACGCGGGATCGCTATGTCGTCACGCTGCCCGGGCGCCTGACGCACCGCAAGGGGGTGCCGGATTTCATTGCCGTCGTTCGGGGTCTGAAACAGACAGGCATCCCGGTGCACGGCCTGATCGTCGGCGCCATTCCGGCGGGCCGGGAAGCCGGCTTTATGGCTGAATGCCGGCGCCGGATCGCGGCGGCCGGCCTGGAGGATGCAATCACCCTGACCGGTTACCGCGATGACCTGCGCGAGATCCTGGCCATCTCCGGCGCGGTGGTTTCCCTGGCGCGGCATCCCGAGGCCTTTGGGCGGACCGTCACCGAAGCCCTGAGCCTCGGCCGCCCGGTGGCCGCTTATGCGCACGGCGGGGTCGGCGAGCAGCTCGCGGCGCTGTTTCCCGAGGGCGCCGTGGCGGTCGGTGACGTCGCGGCGATCCGCGGGCGACTGGCCGAATGGTATGCCACTGCCCCGCGTCCGGCGGTCAACCGTCTCTACACGCTGGAGAAGATGCTGTCAGCCACGCTCGATGTGTACCAGGAAATGGCCGAGTACCGGCGTTGACCCTGACCTATGGAACCCGTCTGGCATCGAAATCATGAGCCTACCGGAAGCACACGGATGAACATGTGAAGCTGAAACGCTGAAAATGTCGAGTAAATCACTCTCGTGGCGACAGTACGTGAATTACCACTGGACGAACGTGTGCTTTCGTCGAGCGTTCAGGCACGTTTTCACAGCTTGTACTCTCTGCGTTCTTCGATTCCTCGGCCATTCGATCGGCATTTTGGTCAACGTAGTATCGCTAAGCGTAACGGCCGTGGCTGGCGGTAACCGCATTCTCATCATCAAGCTGGGCGCCCTCGGCGATGTGGTGCTGGCCACGCCCCATATCCGGGCCATCGTCGCGGCCTATCCGGAGGCGCGCGTGACCCTGCTGACGGCCCCGGACTCTGCCGGACTGGTCCGGGGACTTCCCGGACTGGACGTGGTTGCCTTCCGGCGGCGCGGCTTTGCCGAGATGTGGCGCGTGCTGGCCTGGCTGCGCCGGAGCCGGTTCGCCGTGGTGTTCGACCTGCAGGGGTCGCTGCGCAGCCGCCTCATGACCCGGTGTTCGGGCGCCCGCCAGCGCATCGGCCGCCGGCCGGGGTTTGCCTATACGCATGCACCCATGCCCGGCGGCGAGGCAGGCCACGCCTTCGAGGAGTTGAACCGCCTGCTGGAGGCGGCCGGAATCGATCCCGCCCCGCCGCGGGCGTGGCTGCCGGCAACGGCCGCGGCCGAGGCGAAGGTGGTTGCCTGGCTGGAACGCCATGGCCTGGCGCAGCGCCGGCGGGTGTTGCTGCACGCCGGGTCCAGCGAGCGCTGGCCTTCCAAGCGCTGGGAGGAGGCGCACTACGCGGCCCTGGCCGCCGCGCTTGAGGACCGGGGCTTTGCCGTGATCTGGATCGGCGCCGATGAGGACAGCACCCTGAACCGGCGGCTCGCCCGGCAGGCCGGGACGGACGCCACGGGCGAATTCAGCCTCGTGGAACTGGCGGCGCTGGGGCGCCGGGCCGAGTTTGCCGTCGTCAATGACTCCGCCCCCATGCATGTCCTGTCGGCGTCCCCGCTGCCGGTGTATGCCCTGTTCGGGCCAACCGACTGGCGGCGCAGTCACGGCCTGGGACAGGCGGAGCGGGTGCTGCTCAACCCGGTACCCTGCAGCCCCTGCCACCGGCCGGTCTGTCCCCCCGGGTTTGGTCACCGCTGCCTGAGTGAACTGACGCCCGGGCAGGTGCTCGCGCGCCTCGCGGCGGATGGACGGCTTTAGCCCGCAGAGGTCTCTGATTCCCGCAGCAGGGCAGTGAGTTCTTCCGCGACCCGTGAGACATGCAGGTCGGTGATGCGCCGTGTCGGGCTCTGCAGCCAGCGTCCCCGGGGATTCCACGGGCGATAGCGCGCCGGCTCGCCGGGGCCGAACAGCGTCAGTGTGGGGATGCCGGCCGCGGCGGCGAGATGTCCGAGCCCGGAATCGTTGCCGATGAAGAGCTGCATGCGCGCGAGCACCGCCGCCGCTTCGAGCAGGCCGGTTCTGCCGGCGAGGTCGAGGCAGGGCAGGGAGAGGCCGTCGGCGATCGCCCGGCATATGCCCTCATCGGCGCGACCGCCGAGCAGCACGACGGCATCGAATGCCTCCCGACGGCTTGCCACCAGTTCCCGGAAATGGCCGGGCGGCCAGCGCTTGGGTTCCCAGCGCGCGCCTGTGCCCAGGCCCAGCCAGCGCCGGCCGGGCAGACCGGCGAGCGCCTGATTTGCGAATTCCTGTTCTAGCTCGGTAAGCCAGATGCGGGTGGGCGGGATCCCGGCATTTTCCGTGTGCCGCCGGATGACGCTCATGTGGCGTTCCACCGCATGTCCCTGTGACCGGCGGGCGCCCCGGCGGGTCAGACGCCGGCGGGCGCGCAGCAGCCAGGCCAGTCCGTCCGTGCGCAGATCGACGATCAGGTCATAGTCGGCGAACGCCGGAGTTCCCGCACCAGGGCGAGGCTGCCCCGCCAGCCCTGCGACTTGTCGCGATGTATCACGCGGTGCAGGTAGGGGCAGTGCGCGAACAATTCGCTGGAGCGTGGATCGGCGACGATGTCCATCATCGCCTGGGGATGCTTCCCGTGCAGCGCCTCCATGACCGGCGTGGTCATCAGCGCATCGCCGATGTTGCTGAGCGTCACCAGCAGGATATGGCGCACCGGATCAGGGTGGTTGGAAATGGGGACGCTGGTTTGACTAACGGAATTACTCACCGCAAAGACGCCAAGTACGCAAAGGAAATATTTTCATTCATGAATGCCATGATGGTTGGCCTGAAGGCTCGGCGCAAAACCGCCGATTGCTGTAGCCGTTTTTATGTATGTCTCACTTTGCGTTCTTTGCGTCTTTGCGGTGAACATGGACTAGCCGCCATACACGGGTGGTTCGCCCGGCGGGCGGGTTTTGAAACGCCGGTGCACCCACAGGTACTGTTCCGGCTGTTGCCGGATGCGTTCCTCGACGAGGGCCATGAGGCGGCGCGTGTCTCGTTCGATGTCTTCGCCCGGGAAGCCCTCCAGCGCCGGGAGCAGGGTGAGTTCATAGCCGCGCGCGCCGGGCAGGCGCCGCGGAAAGAAGGGCACCACCGGCGCGCCGCTGACCCGGGCGAGGCGCGAGGTCGCGGTCAGGGTGGCGGCGGGTATGCCGAAGAAGGGCACGAACACGCTGTTGGCGCTGCCGAAATCCTGGTCGGGGGCATACCACACCGGCCGGTTCTGTTTCAGACTTTCCAGCATCGCGCGCAGATCATCGCGCGGAATGGCCTTTTCGAACAACCGGCGGCGCGCCGCCCGCTGCAGGGTCTCGACGACCGGATTCTTGTGGGAGCGGTAGAGCACGTGAAAGGGCGCATGCAGCGACAACAGCCGGCCGCCGATCTCCAGGGTGGTGAAATGGGCGCTGAGCAGGATGGCGCCCCGGCCCCGGCACAGGGCGGCCTCAAGATGCTCGAGCCCGTTGACCGTCACCAGGCCTCTGAGCCGGCGTTCGGACCCCCACCAGCCGAGCGCCGTTTCGACCAGCGCGATGCCGAGCGAGGCGAAGTGGGCATCCAGCAGTCGCTGGCGCTCGCTCTCGGAGAGCGCCGGGAAGCACAGGCTGAGATTGGTCAGGGCAATGTGCCGGCGCTCCCTCGCCAGCAGCCGGATGAGATGTCCCAGACCCCGCCCGATGGCCAGTTGCCAGGCATAGGGCAGCCGGGTTACGCACCACAGCAGTCCAGCCGCCAGCCAGGTGATCCCGTGGCGCGGGCGGTAGCGGGCGCGGCGTTCGGACCGGCAGGCTTCGCTCAGTGCGGGCATGGTGTTTACCGGCTGATGTCGGGTCCTTGCGGATGGGATGGCCGTAATTATGGCATGAAAGGCCTGTGCTATTATTGCCGCAATCACTGAGGCGCCGGGTTGATGCTGTCATGAAGCTGCCTATCCCTTCCTTTGACCAGGGGCGGGTTTTGATCGTCGGGGATGTCATGCTGGACCGTTACTGGCATGGCACCACCTCCAGAATCTCACCGGAAGCGCCGGTGCCGGTGGTGCATGTCGGAAAGACCGAGGAACGACCCGGTGGAGCCGCCAACGTGGCGCTCAATACCGCGGCGCTCGGCGCCCGCACCCGACTGCTCGGGGTGACCGGCGAGGACGAGGCCGCCGCCTCGCTCGAGGCGCAACTCGCCGCAGCCGGTATTGAATGCCGTTTCCAGAAACTCCCGCATGCCCCCACGGTGACCAAGTTGCGGGTGATCAGCCGTCATCAGCAACTGATCCGCCTGGATTTCGAAGACCGTTTCCAGGACATCGACACCGAGCGCCTGCTGCGCGAGTTTCGCCAGGGGCTCGCCGGCTGTGATGTCGTGGTGCTCTCGGATTACGGCAAGGGAACACTGGCGCAGGTCGGCGGGCTGATCGCGGCGGCGCGGCAGGCGGGCAAGCCGGTCCTCATCGATCCCAAGGCGCCCGATTTCTCGCGTTACCGGGGCGCGAGCGTCATTACCCCCAACCTGGCGGAATTCGAGCTCGCGGCAGGGCCGTGCGCCGATGAACGGACGCTGTGCGAGCGCGGCTGCGCCCTGCTTGCCCGCTACGCGATCGACGCCCTGCTGGTGACGCGCGGCGAGCAGGGCATGACCCTGTTGCGCCGGGATGAAGCGCCGCTGTACCTGCCGGCCGAGGCGCGCGAGGTCTTCGATGTGACGGGCGCGGGTGACACGGTCATCGCGGTGCTGGCCGCCGCGCTGGCCGCGGGCGCCGACCTGCCGGTAGCGACCGCGCTGTCTAATCTGGCCGCCGGCATCGTGGTGGGCAAGCTCGGCACGGCCAACGTCAGCGTGTCCGAATTGCGCCGCGGCGCGCAGCGGGCGCAGCGCGCCGGTTACGGGGATTTGAGCCGGGAACAACTGCTGGCCGCGGTCGCGAATGCCCGCGCGCGCGGCGAACGGATCGTCATGACCAACGGCTGCTTCGATCTCCTGCATGCGGGCCACGTCGCCTGTCTGCGTGAGGCGAGGCGCCTGGGTGACCGGCTGATCGTCGCCGTGAATGACGATGCCTCCGTCACCCGGCTCAAGGGGAACGGCCGCCCGTTGAACCCGCTGGCACGGCGCATGGCGGTGCTGGCCGGCCTGGAGAGCGTTGACTGGGTTGTTCCGTTTTCGGAGGATACGCCGGAGCGGCTGATCGGCGAGATCGGCCCCGACGTGCTGGTCAAGGGCGGTGATTACCGCCCGGAGCAGATCGCCGGTTTCGACTGCGTGAGCAGGAATGGCGGCGAGGTCGTGGTGCTGGGCTATGAGGACGGCTGCTCGACCAGCGCGCTGATCGAGACCATCCGGCAGCGGGAATCGCGAAAGTCGTAAGAAAATACGGTTTTCACCGCAAAGACGCAAAGAACGCAGAGAATCGAATAAATAACAAATTCACACATAGGTAATACAGCGGCATTATTCCGACCACTTATTGTTTGATAGATGTTTCATTAGATTTATCCTTTGTGTACTTTGCGTCTTTGCGGTGAATATATGTTTCTGACAAATACATCAGCCAAAACTAAATGATCATCGTCACGGGTGGGGCCGGGTTCATCGGCAGCAATATCGTCAAGGGGCTCAACGCGCGGGGCCGCGAGGATATTCTGGTGGTGGATGATCTGACGGACGGCGCGAAATCCCGCAATCTTGTCGACTGCGAGATTCTCGATTTCATCGACAAGGATGATTTCATCGCGACGCCGCAGGATTGCGCGGGGCCGGGTGTCCCGGTCGAGGCGGTTTTTCACCAGGGCGCCTGTACCAGCACCACGGAGCGGGATGGCCGCTACCTCATGAAAAACAACTACGCGTATTCCCGGCGGCTGTTGCAGTTCTGCCTTGAGCATGAGGCGGCGTTTCTCTACGCCTCATCGGCGGCGGTGTATGGAGGCGGCGATGTGTTCGGCGAATCCCGCGAATACGAGGCCCCGCTCAACGTCTACGGGTATTCCAAATTCCTGTTCGACCAGCATGTGCGGCGGATCCTGCCCATGGCGAGGAGCCAGATTGCGGGTTTCCGCTACTTCAATGTGTACGGACCCCGGGAACAGCACAAGGGCGGCATGGCCAGCGTGGCCTGGCATTTGAGCAGGCAGCTCGACACTGCCGGGCAAGCGCGCCTGTTCAAGGGCTGTGACGGCTACGCCGATGGCGAGCAGCGCCGTGATTTTGTGTACGTGGACGACGTTGTGGACGTCAATCTCTGGTTCCTCGACCATCCCGATAAATCCGGGATTTTCAATCTCGGCACCGGATCCTCCCACAGCTTTAATGACGTAGCCAACGCGGTGATCGGCTGGTACGGCCGGGGCGAGATCGAATACATTCCCTTTCCGGACCACCTGCGCGGCCATTACCAGAGTCATACGCAGGCCGATCTGACGGCCCTGCGCGCGGCGGGATACGAGACACCGTTCCGTTCCGTCGAGGAGGGCGTCCCGCTGTATATGAAGTGGCTGAGTGAACATGGATAACGGCGGGCGCGGCGGCACGGGAAATGCGGTTCGCGCCATCGTTGCCGCTCACACCGACCCATCTTGAGAACGCTCTACACCGCCCTGTTATACCTGCTGGCGCCGCTGGTGCTGCTGCGCCTGGTCTGGCGCTGCCTGCGTTATCCGGATTATCGGCAGTGCTGGGCGGAACGCTTCGGCGCTATCCATCCCGCCGTGGGCGAGCGAGTCATTTGGATACACGCCGTGTCGGTGGGCGAGGTACAGGCGGCCGAATCCATGATCCGGGCGCTGCTTGACCAGTACCCGGAGTATTCCTCCTCATGACGACAGTTACTCCAACCGGCGCGGCGCATGTAGCGGAACTGTTTGATGGCGAGGTCGCGCACGTCTATGCCCCGTATGATCTGCCCGATGTGGTGGCGCGTTTTATCGATCGCGTCCGCCCGCGACTGGCCATCGTCATGGAAACCGAGCTGTGGCCGAACCTCTTCCGGGCCTGCCGCAGGAAGAACATTCCGCTGTTGCTGGTCAATGCACGCCTCTGGAAACGTCGCTGGCCGGCTACCGGCGGTTCCGCAAGCTGATCGGCAAGACGCTTGAGGACGTCACACAGATCATGGCCCGGACGCCGCTGGATGCGGAACACTTCCGGTCGCTGGGCGCCGATCCCGACAGGATCAAGGTGTCGGGCAACCTGAAATTCGAACTGCACATACCACCCGGTCTGCATGAAAAGGCCGCGCTGGTGCGCCTGGATTGGGGCGTGGGGCGCCCCGTGTGGATCGCCGGCAGCACCCACGAGGGTGAAGACGAGCTGATCCTCGACGTATACAGGGAGCTTCGCAAGACAATCAGCGACTGTCTGCTGGTGCTGGTCCCCCGCCATCCGGAGCGATTTGCCGGCGTCGTCGAGCTGTGCCGCCACCGCGGCTACCGCTGTGTGTTGCGCAGCGAGCGCCTGGCCTGCGCGCCGGATACCGCCGTTTTCATCGGCGATTCAATGGGCGAATTGCTGCTGTTTTATGCCGCCGCGGATGTCGCCTTCGTGGGCGGCAGCCTGGTTGATGCCGGCGGGCATAACATGCTGGAACCGGCCGCCTTGGGTATACCGGTGGTGACCGGCCCGCACGTGTCCAATTTTTCCGGGATCTGCCGGTTGCTGCTCAAGGCCGGTGCCTGCCGCCAGGTGGCGAATACGGCGGAGCTGCAGGATACCGTCCGCTGCTGGCTGCAGGATAGCGGTGAACGCCACCGGGTGGGCGACCAGGGCCGGATAGCGGTCGAGCAGAACCGCGGCGCGCTGGCGACGGTGCTGGGGATGATCGATCACTATCTGCAGACGTGAGACATGGCGTGCATCGTGCATGCATGGAATCATGGCAACGGAATAACACGGAACGATGAGGAATTTCTGGCATCAATTGTCGGTTACCACCTGACGTCCTCGGCAACTGCTCCCTGCCTCGCCGGCAGGGATGCATGCGAGGCAGGGAGCAGTGTAGACAGTTGCTCCTGCACTGTCTGCATTTCCCACATCTATGTGGGTCATGCGGAAGCTTTGCCCTACCTCCTCGGTAACTGCTCTTGCGTTACCCTACCTCCTCCATCCCTGTAGTCGTGTCTCCCTGCAGTTCGAGCCTCGGGTCCATCGCCTCGGAGCGGTGAACACCCCGCGATACACCAACGACGCGGGCGTGATTCCCCCGGTCGCGACCGGCCCAGCGCACATCCCTCCGCAGACGGCCAACGAGGTCATAACATTCGTTCTTTTCCTGCTGCCGAAGCGCTCAGCACCAGTACCCAGGACGCCGTTGGCGTCCATGCTGGCGATGTCGATGGTGTTGCCCTGTGTCGCCTATTCAACATAGCTATCTGGACCCAGGGTGTTCCACACTATCTCAGCTCTGACGATGACCCGTTATTCCGGAATCGCCAATAGCGAGCGATCTTGCGAATCCTCGGGGTCGAGGTGAGTAAGACCGTGCCGTATACACCGCTATCGCATCCCTTCGTTGAGCGACTGATTGTAACGATTCATCGTGAATACCTTGACCACACTTTATTCTGGAATGCTGTTGACTTGGAGAGAAAGCTCGCGGACTTCAGGCAATACTACAACCGAGACCGGGTTCATCAATCGCTAGGCGGAGAGACGTCGGCGGTCATTAGCGGTGATCACAAACCTCTACGCACAAAACTCAGCAACTATTCATGGGCATCACACTGCAACGGACTTTTTCAGCCCCCCATTGCTGCATGAACAGGAATTCGCCACACAGGCTCTACGAGGTCGTCTTCGCCTGGACCGGGCTGGACTTCTGTGGTAGGGAAGAACAGGATCTAATCACGTCTGCCAGCCGCTCAAGGAAGTGGCATGATAACCGTGTGCCCTTTGACTTTCCGGTTGGCAGTTGGGTCGGTCTATGCTAACGGCGAGATCGAGGTCCGCCCCTTGCTGTCATTACTTGTCCCGCCTCCGGCGTTTCGCCATTGGGGGGGCGGGTTTGAAACCCGCCCCTGCACCCGACTGGGTAGCCAGAGTAGGCGCCCACGCCGTCCGCGCGTAAGCTGCCAATACCGGCCCCGGCCCCCCCGTCACTTTCTGAATTTGAAGGTGGCCACCGGAGAAGCTATACCGCTGTCAAACAGCACATACATTGCGAAGCACTGATTCGCATAACTCTTGGGCGTTTTCCAGTTGAATTGCCAGTAGCCGTCCCCGTTGTATTGCAGGCCGCTGCTACCGGCGGCATATTCTTCCACCGCATCGCTCGCCAGTGAACTTGCATCGATACAACTGATCGGGTAAGACCACAGTCCAGCAAAACTGGCCGGATCCGCGATCGGGGCCCCATTGTTGTCGGTCAGTCGCCACTTCACAGGCACGGCTTGCCCGGCTTTTGATACGTTCATCATCAGGTTGTCGATGGGTTCGAAGAATCCATCAAATTGGTATGTCACAGCGAAAGTCTGACATTGTGGGTTACTTACATTGTTGAGTGTGTCAGTTCCGCGCACGCAGACCTCGTTGCTTCCGGTCTGTGATGCCGTAAATGTCGCCTCGACATCTTCGCTGATGGAATCAAATGTGCCGTCTTGTGCGGCCATCGCGGTCCATGGGCCGCCGTTCAGGCTGTACTCGGCGCCGCTGATCAGATTGTTGCCATGCCCCGAGTCGTCGACAGTCGCCGTCACCGTCGCGGTCCCGTTTAATAATACCGGGACAGGAATAGCAGCCACGTTGGATACGACCGGCGCGTCCGCAGCGGATGGCACATAATTTCCAAAACTAATTTGTATCAGCGACTGATCGAATGCCGACTGGTAATTTGTAAACTGGATATAACCTTCTAGGATAAGCCGGCTACTTGTCGATAATATAACACTGCAAGATTCATATCCGGAAGGAAACCCGAAACTCCAGACTCGCCCCATTGAGCTGGATGGTGTTGAATTTACGGCGACACATTAAGTTGCATCGATCAATCTCTAAATAGTTCACCGGATCGAGTGGTTTTTATGCGAGAGTATATGTAACCACCGTAGGGGCAGATCCAACCTGGGTTGTCAGGGTCGTGTTGCCGTCATAAATCACTTTAACATACGTCAAACTGCCGGTAGGCCAGCATAATCACCTTTGTTGAAGGTATCATTCGGCGGCTCATCGGAATCAGGCCCATTTGCATTTCGTTGTCACCGGCAAAATTATCAAAATTCCTCCAGCGTACGGCGCCATAGATCTGTCGCCCGGAATTCAAAACCGTTGATTACCGCCGGGGCACTGAAACAATCAATTGCCATAAATACCATAAGAAACATTGTGGCCATTGTTGTGAATCTTTTAATGCAGTTGTGCATTCTATTCTCCATTCGCTAACGTCAAGCGTTCTAAGTTAACCGGCAGAGTCGATGGGTTACGGGACCTCGTGGGATTATGTTACCGGAGTTTCGTTACAATTGAATTACCAGCACAGCGTAATACAAAGAAGAAGGTTTGTGATCGTAACCTAGAACAGCAAGTCAGTCTAGACCTACAAACGCACTCTTATAGTGCGCAAAGGCATGGTCACCAGGCATCAAGTACATGAAGTTCAAACAACCGAGTAACGCGCCGTGCTACACAGGTACGGGTTGGATCCACGAACGGGAAGCACCTTCGCATGCAAGGGTGCGGGCAAAAGGCCATTGCACGCACATTGTTAGGTGCAGCCTTGCGTAGTGCATGAAACGCCGTTCCAAGAAACGCAGAGATTCACGACCATTTCGGATTTCGGCACTGCATCGCAGAGCAACCCACGTTGACGGC
>CAVYZN010000005.1:0-170272 GCA_963773065.1 uncultured Gammaproteobacteria bacterium | reverse complement strand
CTGAAACAGGCGATAAGTGCGGTGCCGCACACAGTTCAGAAAATGTTCTATACTGGGCTTTTACAACCGGTTCTTCTTAACCCTACTTGGCGGAGGTCCGCTTTCTTTACTGATGAGGCTTGATAACACTCGCAGACCCGTTTTTCTAATCCAACCCGATCAAGCACAGTGATGTGCCCTCAGGTTGTGGATTTGACGAGACAACAGGCCATAAAGGCATTCCGTGCGGTAACGTACGGACGGTGAAAATGTTTGCCTGTATAAAGATACTCTCGCAATTGGTCATGTGGGCTCCGTCAGTGAGCACTGGACCAGCGGCGTAACCGGAACGTTGCAAGTCATGGCTATTGCGCCATCCATTCTACGGAGGGAATCGCGCTTGATATTTACCCTCTCAAAGGAAACTCATATCATGGACACTACAACCAAGAAAGCCCTTGTCATCGCGTTTGTCGTCGTAGCCTTACTGATGTTGATCTTTGGTGACGGAATGGTGACCGGGACAATGATGGATGGCAAAATGATGGGGAGCGGGAGCACGGGCGGAATCAGTTGGATGTTGCTTCCTACCTTGTTTGTCGTCGTACTAGACGTCGTGCTTTTCTCGGTCATCTTCGGAAAAAAGCATGGTTAGCAGCCGGACCGTCGGAAGCCACGGCAACGCAGGCCAGCGTGGATGTGTTGCCTTGAGCTCACGGCAAGCCCTGGCTACCAGTAGTCGCCAGTAACGGAAACATGATTTTATTCAACCTTAATAAGGAAAGACCACTATGAAAACCTCAATACTAGCTACCGCAATCGTTGCCTGCGCCCTGGCTGCGCCTGTCGTATCAGCGCAGGAAATATCCGCGCCCGCCGGGCCGGCGAAGAGCATGGACATGGACAAACAAATGTCCCAGATGCAGGAGAACATGAAAGTCATGCAGCAGCAGATGGAAAAACTCCGGGCGACAACTGACCCGAAGGAACGCCAGAAGCTGATGCAGGAGCACATGCAGACCATGCAGGAAAATATGAAGATGATGCGCGGCATGATGGGCGGTCCCGGTGGTGGTCCGGTGCATGATGGGTGGTCCCCAGGGCGGTCCCGGTGGAATGGGTGGTCCCCGGGCGGCATGATGGGTGGTCCCCAGGGCGGTCCCGGGTGGAATGGGCGGACCCCAGGGCGGCATGATGGGCGGTCCCCAGGGTGGTCCCGGTGGAATGGGCGGTCCCCAGGGTGGTCCGTGGTGGAATGGGCGGTCCCCAGGGTGGTCCCGGTGGAATGGGTGGTCCCCAGGGTGGTCCCGGTGGTGAATGGGTGGTCCCCAGGGTGGTCCGGGTGGAATGGGTGGTCCCCAGGGTGGTCCGATGGAATGGGTGGTCCCCAGGGTGGTCCCGGTGGAATGGGTGGACCCCAGGTGGATGGATGGGTGGACCCCAGGGTGGTCCCGGTGGAATGGGTGGTCCCCAGGGTGGTCATGATGGGCGGTCCCCAGGGTGGTCCCGGTGGAATGGGCGGTCCCCAGGCGGTGGATGGGCGGTCCCCAGGGTGGTCCCGGTGGAATGGGCGGTCCCCAGGGTGGTCCGGGTGGAATGGGCGGTCCCCAGGGTGGTCCCGGTGGAATGGGTGGTCCGGGCGGATGATGGGTGGACCCCAGGGTGGTCCCGGTGGAATGGGTGGTCCGGGTGGGATGATGGGTGGTCCCCAGGGTGGTCCGAGTGGAATGGGTGGTCCCCAGGGTGGTCCCGGTGGAATGGGCGGTCCGCCGAGGGTGGTCCAGGCAGATGGGCGGTCCGGGTGGGACCGAGGTCTGAGTGGACTTCGCGGTAGCGAAGGGCTTGCCGAGAAAATCAGGGGGTCACGTTCTGTACAACAGGCTGACTCCCTGATTCTTTCTGATCGCACTGATAGCAGGACGTTCTGTTGCAGCAGGCCCGCGGGTGGCCCGCCGGCTTCAGCCAGGTAGCACAAGGGCGAGAAATCCGTCGGGCGCCAGGCTGATCGCCCGCATCACTCGTTGATGTCGAGGTGATCAGCCCAAGTCTGTAGTGGTACTGTATTCGAGGGGGTTCAGGATGCAGATCCGGGTCGGATACGAGTTAGTCTACGAGTGTCCGCAGTCGACACCCATGATTCTGATGCTGAACATCCATTTCACCCGCGTCTCCGATCTCGTCATCGCAGACCACATCATCACCAGCCCGCCGACCCCGATCACCGCCTACCGCGACGGCTTCGGCAATTGGTGCAGCCGTATCGTCGCGCCGCCGGGTGATATCCGGATCTCCACCGATGCGCTCATCAACGATAGCGGGCTGGCGGACGGGGTCGACCCCTTCGCCCCGCAGCATGCCGTGGAGGATTTGCCGGCGGAGACGCTTGTGTTTCTGCTCGGGAGCCGCTACTGCGAAACCGATCGGCTTTCCGAGACTGCCTGGGCTCTCTTCGGGCAGACGACCCCCGGGTGGCCGCGCGTCAAGGCAATCTGCGATTTCGTCCATGGGCATCTTGCCTTTGGCTACCAGCATGCCCGGGCGACCAAGACCGCCCTCGAAGCCTTTAATGAGCGCATGGGCGTGTGTCGCGACTACACCCACCTCGCGATCGCCTTCTGTCGCTGCATGAATATTCCAGCGCGTTACTGCACGGGCTACCTGGGTGACATCGGGGTCCCTGCCTCGGCGGATCCCATGGACTTCTCCGCCTGGTTCGAGGCCTATCTTGGCGGCCGCTGGCATACCTTTGATCCGCGCAACAACATCCCGCGGGTCGGGCGCGTGTTGATCGCCCAGGGCCGGGATGCGGCGGATGTGCCGATCAGTAACACCTTCGGTCCGAATGTGCTCAAGAGCTTCAAGGTGTGGACGGATGAAGTGAGGGGTCAGTCCGCCGGTGCTGATGCGTACCCTGCGCAAGCGTAGCGCATCGCGAACAGGACCGCGTTGATGGATTCTGATACTGGCGTATCGACAGTGTCGTTGCTGGGGTCCGATGAGCCGCCACTCCGTCGAGTTGATCAATGCCGACGGGCGCAGCAGCGCCGTGCTCGTCTGCGATCACGCCTCCAACAGAGTCCCCCAACGGCTCGGCACCCTTGGCCTCGACGCCGTCCAGTTGGCCGATCATATCGGCTGGGACCCGGGTGCGGCCGACGTGGCGCGCCGGCTTTCATCTCTTCTCGATGCA
Source organism: uncultured Gammaproteobacteria bacterium (assembly GCA_963773065.1). Lineage (GTDB taxonomy): Bacteria > Pseudomonadota > Gammaproteobacteria > UBA9214 > UBA9214 > CAVQCA01. The sequence goes on along the minus strand of CAVYZN010000005.1, from coordinate 167,103 downwards.
CCCCTGGTGTTGAGCGGCTACTCGCGTCTCGTCATCGATTGCAATCGACCGCTTCGCAACGCGGAATCCATTGCCGAACAAAGTGGCGGCGTGCCCGTCCCGGGCAACCGCGGGCTGTCGTCCAGGGAAAGAGAGAGCCGCATCAATGCGCTGTTCCGGCCTTACCACGGCGCCATCGATCGGCTGCTCGATGGCCGTACCCAGCGGCCGAGTCTGTTACTCAGCATTCACAGCTTCACGCCGGTCCTGAACGGCCGGCCGCGACCCTGGCACATTGGCGTCTCCCATGGGCGCGACCAGCGACTCGCCGTGCTGATGATCGAGGTGCTCGCTCACAGCGGGGAATTCACCGTCGGGGACAACGAGCCTTACCCAATTGAAGATGATGTCGACTACACAATCCCGGTGCACGGCGAGGGTCGCGGATTGCCCAGTGTCATGATCGAGATCCGCCAGGACGGGATTCAGACAGCGGTGGGCGCCGCCGCCTGGGCAGCACGACTGGCGGAGGCCACCGATGATCGAAGCTGAAGTGCTGCGTTTCTTCCGGTCTTCGTTTAGTTTATAGCGATCGCGTGCCAGTGATAGTATGTGTATTGCTTACGTATCGAGCGTACGCATGGAAACCGAAAAGAGTATGACATGGCTATAGGATTACCACCACTCTCCCTTACCCGAAGGAAGCGCTGGAACCCTACATCAGCCACCGTTTTTTCATTAACCGATAGGATAAGAAAGAGGTGAAGAGTCCAACCCCGAAAAGAGAGATCAATTCCAGAGGAAAATCGGAGACGCCGGCCCCTTCCAGAAGAATCGATTTAATCGGTCGGTAAAATTGGTAGGAGGGGAGCAACGGCGCCACACTGTTCAATTTTTGGGAAAAATCGGAGAGCGCGGAAGGGAGAAGATGTGGGAGATAAAAAAGGACCCCCAATGTTCTCGCACTCGCCTGGGTCCGGCATAAAAAACCGACGAAAATTCCGAAGGCGCTGAAACAGAACCCGCCCGCCATCAGAAAGGCAAGATAGTTCAAGCCGCCGCCGAGAGCAAAATCAAACTTCATCAGCAGATGAAGGAAGAGCGCCGCGACGCCGATTAATATCATCCCCAAACATACCTTGGCGAGCAGCCACTCCACCTCACGAATCGGCGTTTGCAACAGCCCGAGGAGGAGCTTCTTTTCTTTTTCTTCGGCCACCTGCGCCGGAAGGACGATGAAACCGACCAGCAGTACCAGCATTAAAATCCAGGTCGGCAGCATCTGTCTTTGAAGCCCGCTCTCCTGAAGGGAGCGGATCTCCGAAATCCAGTTTTTGCTTTTTCCCTCCAGCGCCCGCTGCAGCTCGGAAACACTTTCGACGATGGCCACCGTTTGGAACGAGGCTTTTGCTAAAACGATCAGGGCGCAGCCTTCAGCTCTCCTTCCCGGACGGGACCAGAATGCCGTCGCCGTTCCTCTCCTTCAACCACCGCTTCCCTTCCTCTTCGTTCGGAAGCCAGGAAACCGCAAAGGCGCGATCGGCCGATTGGAGGCTTTGAATCATCGCGGGAGGATAGTTTCCCTTTTCAAGCAGCCCGATTTTTATCTTCTGAACATTCGGTTCGTTCCCGTCGACCAGCTTCAGTGATACGAAAACAAACAGGGGGATAAAGAGGATCAGGTAGAGGGTCTTGTTTTTAAATGCAATCGCTAGATCGTTGAAGGTCAATATCACGACGTTTCTGATCATGAGTAGAGATTCTGATGAATGTGCGACTCGAAATATTCCGTGGGAAGACCGTCGAAGACGAGGGCTCCTTGATGGAGGACCATGATCCGGGTGGCGAGGGTTTTGATCTCCTCAGGCCGATGAGAGGTAAAAAGTATCGTCTTTCCTAAAGCATGTATTTTTTTCAGCAGATGGTAAATCTCCTTCGTCATTTCGAAATCGAGCCCCGAAGTCGGCTCATCAAAGAGAAGGAGCGGTGGATCGGCGAGGAGGGAGCGTCCGATGCTGACCCGCTGCTTCAATCCTTTCGACAAGACCTGCACTTTATTATGACGAAACGGGAGGAGGTTAAATTCCTTCAACGTTTCTTCGATCCGCGAAAAGGGGATTTGGAAAAGGCGGGCAAAGAGGGCGAGGTTGTATTCGACCGAAAAGAAATCGAAGAGATTCGGCGTTTCGGGAACGAACCCGATCTTCCTCACGAGGGCCCGTCTGTTTTTGAGATCGATCCCATCGACCCGGACCTCCCCACCATCGGGAACCAGCCAGCCGCCCAGCATTTTTAAAAGGGTCGATTTACCGGCGCCGTTGTGTCCCACCACCGCAATCAGCTCCCCCTGGTCGACGTTAAAGCCGGTGGCAAGGAGCCCTCTGTTTTCTTTATAGACTTTGGAAAGATGATGAACCTCAAGCTGCATGGAAGATTCCACTTCGTGATGAAGCGTGTCGCGCCGGGTTCTCCTGCCGGTCCCGTCACCCGATGACGTCAGGGACGGGACCCAGGGCCCCTACACGCGCTTTACCAGAAAAACAATCAGAAGGACTAAAATAACCACCACTAAAACACCGACCATAACGCTCTCCTTTATTTGAGAATTCTTAATCAGTGTAGATCAACTGTTGGCGGATTCATAGAAAGATGGAGAAGTTCAAGGGGAGAGTACAGAGCAGGCACTCACCTGCTCTGGTGGGTCGCCGGAATCGGTCACCCTGTGGTCCGCAATAATAGAATGCCAATGTTTGTTAAGACCCATAGTGATTGAATCCCCACTGATGATTACACATGACCTCGCCTTGGATCATTCCCCTTAATCTATAGTCCGGGGGAAACAAATTCTCATAATCTCAGGCATAAAGCCCTGCAGAATATCCTGGTAGTCCCATTAGCCGTGATACCTCACCGCCTCCACTCTCATGCACAGTTCAACGTCGTCGTTGACTACCCGTGATAGCGTATCCATGCCATAGTCTGACCGGTGTATCGTGGTACCGGCCTTGACCAGAACCTTACCGGCATTCTTCTCGTCCGTATTCCTGATCGGCAACAGCGTGACGTTGAATGTCACCGGCCGGGTGACTCCATGCAGCGTGAGATCACCCTTCATCGTGCCCGTGGTCTCGCTCGTCCATGTGAAACCCGTACTGACGAACAGAATTTCAGGGTAGTTCGCCACATCGAAGAAACGTTCGCCTTTCAGCAGGTACTCGATCATGGAGCCACCGGTATCCAGACTCGCAGTTTTGACCAGAACCATCGCCTGTTCCTTGTCAACCGAGTGATCCGGCCACAAGGTCATCCCGCCCTGGAAAGCCTTGAACTCGGCCTTGACTCGCGCAAGCTCGCTGTCCACGCAGAAGCCCACCCTCGAGGTATCAGGCTGGATACGGTAGAGATGGCCACCCTTGGCCGCGGCCCGCATGGAGTCAACCCGCGACTGCTCCACCTTGCCATTCAGGAAGGGGGCACAGAGTTCCTCTTCCCCGGCATGGGCGCATATGCCGGCTGATAGCAACAGCCCTAGAATGATAACAGTTAGGGTTTTGGCTCTATCCATACAGTCATCTCCTTTGTGCAGTACTTCAGAAATTTATGGTATTCGAATTAAATCAGGATTTGGCCTTTGCAGGCCGCATACTTTTGCTCCCCGGGTCGAGGGGTAATAACAACTGCTCACCTCAAATCGACTCGGCTGCCAAAGCTGTCATCGACGCATCCATCCCATCGCCTGAATACGGCGAGAGGCCGAGGTTCCACGGTCACTTACGACGTATCAGTCCCACGATTAGCGATTAGCGCGTTGACGAAAATTACTGCGGTATAATGCAACATTTCCTGTCCTTTCATTGACTGTGAGTCAAGCGGGCGACCTTCGTTGCGTTGTTAACACGGTAATTCGGGTTTCGCTGTCCGTTGAGTGCCCGCCGGCAGGAAAACCGGGGCAACGCGCTATATCTTGCCCAGCAACAACAGAACGAGCAGGATCACCAACACCAGCCCAATACCACCGCTGGGACCGTAACCCCATCCCCGGCTGTGGGGCCAGGTTGGAATCACGCCGACCAGAAGCAAAACCAGAATGATTAGCAGAATGGTTCCTAATGTCATTTCATCTCTCCTAATAGTGAGTCGTGGCGGCGCAGCGACCGGGGAAACTCTCGCAGGCCATTGCTGCTTTCTCCGGCGCGTGGTACCCGTCTTCCGACTGTTTCACCAGTGATCCTTCGAGGCAATGGCCCTTTGCCAGACTGCATGGCGACCACCGTTGATCTCGGCAGTCATCGCCATGTCCTAGAGCGTAATGTGACTCAAACGATGGCTACCGTCTGTACGCCACCGCACACTGAACCCGGTTTCTACTCGCCGTAGGCCATCATTTTTGACAAGACCGGTACGCTGACCGAGGGTCGCTTTGGTGTGACCGACACCCTGGTGCTTGCGCAGGACATCGACGAAGAAACGCTGCGCCAGTACGCGGCCGCCGTGGACGCGAATTCCGAACATCCCATCGCCAAGGCTATCGCCGATTCTTCGGATAAGAAGCTGCTCGTTGAAAACTTCAAAAGCATTCCAGGCAAAGGCGCCGAAGGCCGGGTCGAGGGCAAAGACATTAAAGTGGTTAGCCCCGGCTACCTGCTCGAACAGAATATCGACCTCACCGACGAGCGTATCGAGCCCCTGCAAGCCCAGGGCAAGACGGTCGTGTTTGTCTTCGTGTGACGGGAAGTTGCAAGGCGCGATCGCCCTGGCCGACGTTGTCCGGCCTGAGGCGAAGCAAGCCATCGATGCCTTGAAGTCGTTGAACATCCGCTGCATGATGCTCACTGGCGATAACAAGGCGACGGCCAAATGGGTCTCGGACCAGGCCGGGCTGGATGAATTCTTCGCCGAAGTCCTGCCCCAGGACAAAGCCGCCAAAGTGGAAGAAGTTCAATCCCGGGGCGTGTTGGTGGCCATGACCGGTGATGGTGTGAACGACGCCCCGGCACAGGCGGACGTGGGCATCGCCATTGGCGCCGGTTCCGATGTGGCGGTGGAAACCGCCGACGTGATTCTGGTGCGGAGTAATCCGCTGGATGTCGTGGCCATCGTAGAGCTTTCCCGCGCCACCTATCGGAAGATGATTCAGAACTTGATCTGGGCCACGGGCTACAACGTCGTCGCCATTCCGCTGGCGGCCGGCGCGCTGTACGCCTGGGGCGCGTTGCTCTCGCCCGCCCTGGGTGCGGTGCTGATGGCCGCGAGCACGGTGATTGTGGCCATCAACGCACGGTTGCTGAGACTGAAGAAATGGTCTATCTATTGAAGAACGGGAACAAGAAGTAGTGAGGTAGGCTGCCGGACCGCCGGAAGCCACGCTAACGCAGGCAATCGAAGACGTGTTGCCACGTGCTCACGGCAAGCCTCGGCTACATCGGAACCGCAGCGCCAAACCTGTCGTTCCGCCACTTGATCAGGAGTCGATTTATGTACGGATTCAGCACACAGCTAAAGTTGCCGTTCGATACGGCCGTCGAGAAAGTCACAGAGGCCCTGAAAAAGGAAGGATTCGGCGTGCTCACCGATATCGATGTCAAAGCGACGCTGAAAGCCAAGCTCAATATCGAACGTCTGCCGTATCGCATACTCGGCGCATGCAATCCACCGCTTGCACACCGCGCGATCGAGGCTGACCCCGATATCGGTTTGTTACTACCGTGCAACGTGGTCGTGCGCGAAGAAACCGATGGAACCATAACGGTTGCGTTCATGGATCCCGAGGCCGTGTTGCAGTTGGTTGACAAACCTGAAGTGCATGCTCTTGGAAAGGAAGTACGGGCACTTCTGCAGCGGGTCTGCGCGAACCTCACGGCGTGACGCCAGGGCAAGTCGCGGGCGCGCGGCAGTAAGGGACGTGACACAACGGGACAAATAGGAGTTAAACGACGGATGCAAGAAGCTTGAAAAGCCTCACCTGGCTTATGTTTGGGGCGGCCTTTTCTACCTCACGATGCGCTACGGCTGCGTCGCACCCATGATCGGCGGCCACAACTACGGCGGGCACGGTAATGCAGGCGCAATTTTTTGGTCCGCGCACCTTGGGCGGACGGGAAAGGCCGCAGACGCGAGGCGGCTGCCGATAGCACGAGCATCAGAGAGGAAGTGATTATGCTGGTAACTTTTTCCTGCCCTGCCTACGCGGACATAACGATGTTCGGCGACGTGGCGGCCCGACTGCTCAAACTGATGGGACACAGTGGTACGGTGCCCAGCGCTCTCATTGCAGCAGATGTCCAAGCGGCGCTGGAGCGTCTGGAGGCTGCGGTCGAGGCAGACAAGCAGTCGCCGGAGATGGAAGAGTCTCCGGAAGGAGAGGACGGCGAATCTGCCGTAAGTCTCTCGCACCGCGCCTTGCCTCTGATCGAATTGCTCAAGGCTGCGGCAAAGGCAAAATGCAACGTGATGTGGGACAGAATCAACTAATCCTACGTCCGTACGCCACCGCGTACCGAGCCCGGCTTCTGCTCGCCGTAGACGAGGGAATTCCCCCCGCTCCCAGGGACTGCAGCGGCGCTGCGAACTCCCTGATGCCCGCGCCAGGGCCATTACCGACGTGGTCGGCCGTGATGAGTGTGGCCTTATGTGTTCCACCGTACCGACTGCGCTTGATGATGCGACTAACCTTGCACTTGTATCCGGAGTTCCCATGAAATTAGTCCGGCCTGTCAGTGCGCGAAGTACACAAGTGACGAGAGGCCGGTTTCGACAAAGGATGCTCGATTGGCGATTCCGCCAGTCGGGTTCCTGACAAAAGGAGTTTGATATGGACTGGAATATCGTTGAAGGCAACTGGAAGCAGTTCAAGGGCAAGGTGAAATCACAGTGGGGCAAGCTCACCGACGATCACCTCGACGTGATTGCCGGCAAGCGCGATCAGCTAGCGGGCAAGATCCAGGAGGTCTACGGTATCACGAAGGACGAAACCGAGCAGCAGATCAAGCGCTTTGAAGAGCGCACCAAGGTCTAACGTCCGAAGCGTTCCTCCCGACCCGACCATGCAGTGCGCGGCGCTGCGTCGCGCACTGCGTCATGGACGCCGAGGTAGGGGCTTCGAAATGCATGTTACCAATGCATTGTATTCCCGCCGGAAACCGATCGAATCCGGGGCATTGCCCCAATGACATGGGTGGTTCGATAACCACAGGAGATCCAACATGAAACGTTTACTATTCGCGGCAGCACTGGCCGCCGCCACCGCTGTGGCACTCGCGGGCGATAACCGTGGTACCTCTAGCCTTGGCCAACCTGACTTCTATGGTCGCCTCGACTTCGGTGACTATCCGCAGCCGCAAGTCATCTATCGTCATCCGATAGCAATCGAGCAGGTACCGACGAATCGCCCGCCGGTCTATCTGCGCGTACCGCCGGGCCAGGCCAAAAACTGGCGCAAACACTGCCGCGAATACAACGCCTGCGGCGAGCGAGTCTTGTTTGTGCAGGACGACTGGTACAAGCGCGAGTACGTTCCGCGTTACCAGGAACATCATCGTGATTGCCAAAATGACCGCCGTGACGAGCACAGTGATGATCATCGTGGAGACCAGAACGATCACCGCGGCAACGATTACAACGATGGCCATGATCACTAAGGCATTGGCGTAACGCCTATCCCGGCTCATACCTCCTCAGTGTCGCGAGGGTATTTATGCCCATCACCCCGCTTGTGGTGTGATGGCGAAGACGTAGCGCAAGGGCGTCAGAATGCCAATGTCAATGCAAGTGCGGAATGCGCTCCTGCACTGACCTGCCGGATTATCCTCTCCATCCTCCCGGGAACGAATCATGGAACAGGCCGGGACAGAAATCTAGCCCGTGTTGGCTCGCGTCAAACATTTCCGCCTTGCTATGTGTGACAGCGAACAGACCCTTTTAAATAATTGCCGGATAATTCGTGATTCCCACCTCACTCAATTAAGGATAGACCATGAAAATCAAACTCGCGACAACCTGTTTCGTCATCGGTACCTTGCTGGCCCCTGTTGCGGCCCTCGCTGAAGACTCAGACTCGGACCGTACGCAACCCATGACATTCGTCAAGGACTCGGTAATAACAACCAAAGTCAAGGCCAAGCTGGCCGACGAAAAGATGAGCAGTCTCATGCATATTCAAGTCGATACCGACAGCAATGGCGCGGTGGTTTTGAGCGGCAATGTCGGAACCCAGGCAGAAGCGGACAAGGCTGTTTCAATTGCGCGTAAGACCGAAGGCGTAACTTCGGTCACGAGCAATCTTGTAATCAGAAAGAATTATTAGGATTCTGGTTCAAAGCAGATACCCTGCTAATTCAGATGCGTTCAGCGCGTAGCTAAAGCCTATGCGGGCCGGCCCCGGTTCCAACAGAACCGGGGCCGGCCTTTTATTTGAATGTTCTAAAACGCGCAAGTTCCTCGCGCAGCCATTGGTTACTCGTCACCATTGCGCAGCCATGATACCGGTTTTGATTCGACGGCGTGCTTCGTCGAGTTGGGGATCGACTCTGCGATCAAGTCGACCATTTATCCCTTCGTAATGCACCACGTCAGTGCGCTTGATTGCACTGGACCGTTCGACGAGCGCTTCAAAAACGATAGGCTAGGCCAGCGCTCGCATAGTAATTTGACTCGCGCTCCGCAAGTGGACTATGCGAGGCGTCGCCAAGCAGGTGCCGCGACTCCGCGCTGCCAACCACAACCCAATCCCGGTTCAGGTCGACCGACCAGAGGACACCGAAGCTTGCAAACAACCATCCGCTTCCTGCACGGAACACCGGCAAGCCCGTGGCGACAGACTGCTGCGGCGTAATGTCGTAGAAAGAGCCGGTCGACTTCGTGTTCGCCCACGTCTCCTGCGTAAATACGCCCATGGCGAGGCGACCGCTACGGTATAAACCTGCGCTGAGGCGGAAGTCAACTTGAGCGCCGCGATCGGAGTCGATATCCTGCCGCGCGCGCGAGAGCAGTGTGATCGGCATGGGGCCGAACTTGTGATCCCATTCGAGTTGCGCGCCGACCGACGCCCCTCGGTCAACATTCGAGACGCTGTGATTCTTGAGGAAATCGGATTCGCTCTGACTGCGCCCTGGCTCGTAGGCAAGTTGCGCGCCGGCATGGAGCCCCGGCGCAATCTGCATCCTGACACCGCCCTCGAGCACGCCCTGGGTGGATCGCACGAACAAGGGATGACCGAAGTATCTTACAACCGGAACCAACTCTCCGTGTTGAGAAGCAGAGCCGTCGTATGCCGGCTGCAAGCGTAGGCCAGGGCCGAGCAGCGATTCATTTGAGAGCTCTGCGAAAGCGAGTAGCGGCACGATCAAACCGAAAGCTAATGTCACGGACCGAATCCCGGCTGAGAATGATCGAAATATTTTGAGTGTAATCTTCATTTGCGTTCAGGCTACTCGTAATGCATGGCGTGTTGTTGTGTACCATTATTATTGGACTGACTCCCATAATTAATTCCACGGATTATATGGGTGAGTATTTCATAAAACATGATTCACCTCCTGGTGATTATTTCGCTCGCGCACATTGTCCACACTCGGCACGGTCTCATTGGAATTCGCGCCTGCCGCCAACAGTGGCTCTCCTGCTGGAAACATCCCCCAGTCAGCTCAAGGGGTTCATATCCTGTCACGAAATCGTGTTATAAATGTCCGTAAGTACGTAAGTACGTAAGTTCCTCGCGCAGCCATTGGTTACTCGTCAACGTTGCGCCGCCATTACACCTCACCTGATACGGTAGACCGCTAAAACTGCTTTCTGTGGCAGCCCTTTCAATAAAGTCTTCGGTGGTATTAATCAGATTTCTTGCCACTAACCATTTGTACTTGTCGCGTAAATGCACTTGCGCCGCTTTCGAATCGTGCCAGGTGCCGTTGCGATAAAACTCACATCCGGACCCCTCGATATAGCCAAGCAGAAAATTGACTTCGATCTGCACATTTGTCGGGGTCTCCGCGCGCGCAACAGGCACCAGAAAGAGTCCCAGCATCAGTACCGTACCCATTGTCAAACGTAGGTTCATAGTTCCTTATCCAGTGGCAGTAGCGATAAAATATTGACCTTGAGTCTTTGCCAGCCACTCCGGGCCGGTTCCGTGTCGTACTCAATGGCTTTGGCGCCTTCCTGAGTGAGCCACACCAAACTTGGTGCTGCCCCCGCGGAGTTCGGACGCAATGCCAGCCGGTAGGAATTCACCGGCTGCACCATGGCATCGAAACGCGCGGCAATCTGTTGAGCAAGCGCGGGACTGTCAATGATCAAGCCAATCTCGGTGTTGAGATGCATTGATCGTTGATCGAAGTTCATAGAACCTATAAACAGCTTCTGGCGGTCAAATACAAACAGTTTCGCGTGCAGGGAATAATTCCCATAGCGCGATATTGTCGTCGTTTCACCGCTGCCTCTGGCGTTACCCAGAAGTGAGCGGATCTCATAGAGCTCCACGCCATTCTCAAGCAGGGGCACCCGATAATGCATGTAGCCGGCCTGCGCCAGCAACACCGTCGATGATTCGAGTGAGTTGGTCAGGACGCGGACACGTACGTTGCGTTTGCGCAGGTCTTTGAACATCTGCATTCCTTCGTCGCCCGGTATCAGGTAGGGCGTGACCATCAGCAACTCAGACTGCACGGCGACAGTGGCTTTGGCCACCGCCCGGTGCATTAGCCTACCCACCATCGCGTTGTTTTCCACTTTCTTCTTGTCGGGGCTGTCGCAGATAAGCTGCGCGTGCGCCCAGATCAGGGGCAAGCGGCCGGAGATGATCCCGTCAAATGGCTCGCCGGTCGCAACCCGCTTCACATAGTCAATATCGTCCGCCTTCAACTGCTGGTGTTCTTCGTTCAATTCCTCGCGATGCTCGCTTAAGTCAGCATGGGTCGGCTTTCCACCTGAAAGCGCCTCGACCGGGATCGACAGGGCGTTGTTCCAGAACTCGTCGAAGGTCGCCGAGATCTGTTGCGCGATAGGACCAGCGACAAATATATCGTCGTCGGCGACTTGTGACTCGGGGTCGATCTGAAAGTATTGATCACCGATATTACGTCCGCCTATGAGCGCTATTGCATTGTCTACGACGAGCAGTTTATTGTGCATTCTGTAGTCGAGCCGGGAGGCGTTGAACATGAACTCAGTGGTTCTGAATAGCGAAATATGACCGCGATACGCGAATGGGTTGAATATTCGGATTTCGACGGAAGTATGCGCTTCAAGCAGTGCAATCTGCTCGTCGCCGTCCAAGGTATCGCCATCGTCGACCAGCACCCGCACCCGCACACCGCGATCGGCCGCATGCAACACAGCGTCGGTAAGCTGCCGGCCGGTTTCGTCACCGCGAAAAATGAAATATTGAAGGTCGAGCGTTCGTTCCGCTGCATTGATCATTTGCATTCGGGTCAGGAACCCGTCGGCGCCTACCGGAATGATGCGAAATCCGGAGTTGCCATTATGTTCGTGCGCCGCATTTTCAAACTGTCGGCCAAGCCGGGTCTCCTCCGGATGGGCCAGCGCCGAGGAAACAGTTTTTGAAAAATCTGAACCCGGCGGAAGGCGACGCGCATCCGCCGAGGATCGCGACCATCAGTACGACAAGCGAAAAGTGGAACCGGCCGATCATTATCGTGCCCCAGCTAGGTCGTCTCATAGTTAAAGCCTTCATTTCGTTAGTGACGCCCTCTGGGGTCGCTTCAAATTGTGTGCAGCTATCTGGATGTTATGCACTTTTCTAATCACGCCACTTAGCGTCAACTTTGAGCCGCGGCTTCCTGTCTTGTGTAAAAGGCGCCGCCTTTCAGAAAGCCGGAAATCAACGTATTTTTCGCTTTCGCGACTGCTCCGTTTGCGTATCGTGCAGCGACCACTTCCTCTGGCAGGCCCTCCAGCGTATGGATGGGTGCGACATGGCCGTTTGGATAGCGTGACAAGTAGACCGCACCCGTCTCTTGATCACGAAAAGCCGGTCTGAAACAGCCTTCGCGACACCCTTCACTAACACCAGCGCTCCCACGATATGCTCGGTTTTCCCGTCTGAGCATTGCACCATTAAGGAAGGCATTGAGTTCAAGCATAATTCAGATCCCCTCTACCACCACCGGGGCCGCGATTGGCACCGATCAGCAGCATAAACCAGAATGATCAGCAGAATGGTTCCTAACGTCATTTCACGCCTCCTTACAGTGAGTCGTAGCGGCGCAGCGTCCGGAAACTCTCGCAGGCCATTGCTGCTTTCCTCGGCGTGCCGGCACCCGTCTTCAGACTGTTTCACCAGCCATTCCTTCGAGTCAATGGCCCCTTGCCAGACTGCATGGCGACTACCATTGATCTCGGCGGTCATCGCCATGTCCTTATGCATAATGTGACTCAAACGAGGGAAACCGTCTGTACGCTGCCATACACAGAGCCCGGTTTCTGTTGTTCCCCGTAAACAAGGCCGCTCCACCACTCAAAAGGTCTGCAGCGGCGCTGCGAACTCCCTGATGCCCGCGCCAGGGCCATTACCGACGTGGTCGGCCGTGGATGAGTGTGGACCTATGTACGCCACCGTACCGACTGCGCTTGATCAGGCGACTAACCTTGCACTTACATCCGGAGTTTCCATGACTTTAGTCCGGCCTGTCGCTGCGCGAAGTGCGCAAGCGGCGAGAGGCCGGCTGGGACGAAGGATGCTCGATTGGCAATACCGTCAGTCGGGTTCCTGACAAAAGGGGTTTGATATGAACTGGGATATCGTTGCAGGCAACTGGAAGCAGTTCAAGGGCAAGGTGAAAGCACGGTGGGGCAACTTCACCGACGATCACCTCGACGTGATTGCCGGCAAGCGCATCGAGTTGGCGGGCAAGATCCAGGAAGTCTACGGCATCACGAAGGACGAAACCGAGCAGCAGATTCAGCGCTTTGAAGAGCGCACCAAGGTCTACCGTCCGAAGCGTCCCTTCAGACGCGACCACGCTGTGAGCGGCGCTGCGCTGCGCACGGCACCAGGGTCGCCGAGGCAGGCGCTTTCTTGAAAGGACCCCATGCATGACGAGCTATAGACGCTTCATCCCGCCACTTGTGCCGATTGGGGGCGCTGCGGTCGCTTCCGTCTCCGCCTCGCCTATGGTTGTGCGCCTTCGCAACAAACAAAAAGGGCGGCATAAGACAGCCCTGGACGACTGGGAGAATGAAGGGGGAAGCGTGGCGGCAACCGCCGTCGATGCGGCAACGTCGTACGGATGGGCCGCGCCACACCATCGGGAAAGCAGCCGCGAGTACAGCGACGATCCGCCTGCTTGGATCAACGCTATCCCCACGAACGCCCATGCCATGAACGATACCCCGACCACCGTGCTGCTCGTCGAGGACGATCCCACCGATGCCAGACTGATCCAGGAGGCGCTTGCGGGCACGGGAGACAGCCCCACGGGAGTCAACACATTCCGTGTCGAATGGGTGAGGCGACTCCCCGATGCGCTCGATCGACTGGGCAGAGAAGGGTTCGAGGTGATCTTGCTTGACCTTGCGCTGCCCGACGGCCAAGGCATCGCAGCGTTCGATCAGGTGTTCCAGGCTGCGCCGAATGCCCTGATCCTGGTCCTGAGCGCGGCGGGCGATGAAGAAACCGCGCGCCAGGCCGTGCGGCGCGGCGCGCATGACTATCTCGCCAAAGACCATGTCGACGCCCACTGGTTGCCACGTGCCCTGCGTTACGTCATCGAACGCAAGGCTGCCCAGGACGCGAGGCGGAACAGTGAGGCGCGCTTCCGTGCGATGAGCGATACCTCTCCGCTCGGCATCTTCGTCTCCGATGCACAGGGCAGTTGCATCTATACCAACGCGGCGTATCACAAGATATCGGGGCTGACCTTCGAACAGACGCTGGGCACGAACTGGAGTATGGCGATCCACCCGGAGGATCGCCAGCGTGTCCTTAGCCGAGTGGCGCGAGGCAGCGCGTGGTCAGGCGCCATTCCAGACGGAGTTCCGCTTTCTGCGGGGTGACAAGAGCGTCGTGTGGACGCGCATCAACAGCGCCGATCATGCGCGACGGGATGGAACCGCACGGTCATATGCAGACGGTTGAGGACATCACCGCGCGCAAATCGACGGAGTTCGTGTTGCGAGCGGCGGAAGAGGCCTTGTTCGAGGAAAAGGAGCGCGCCCAGGTCACGCTCAACTCCATCGGTGACGCGGTGCTGACCACCGACCTCCTGGGCAACGTGACCTATCTGAATCTGGTGGCGGAGGCGATGACCGGCTGGTCTCGTGAGGACGCGTTGGGCCGGCCGCTTTCGGAAGTGTTCAGGATCATCGACGGCACGACACGCCAGGCCGCCGCGAGTCCGGCGCTGCGCGCCATCGAGGAGAACAGGACCGTGGGGCTGGCCGCGGATTGTGTGCTGGTTCGCCGCGATGGGTTCGAGTTCGCGATCGAGGATTCCGCCGCCCCCATCCACAACCGGGACGGCAGGGTCGCCGGCGCGGTGCTCGTCTTCCACGACGTCAGCCAATCGCGGGCCATGACGCTGAAGCTGTCCCATCTGGCCCAGCACGATTTTCTCACCGGTTTGCCCAATCGGGCGCTGCTGACGGAGCGGCTCTCCCAGGCGATCGGACTGGCCAACCGGCACCGCAAGCAAGTCGCGCTGTTGTTCCTTGACCTGGATTACTTCAAGACACATCAACGACTCTCTCGGGCATGCGATCGGCGACCAACTGCTACAGTCAGTTGGGGACCGCTTGTCGGCGTGCGTGCGCGCCACGGACACGGTATGCCGCCAGGGCGGTGACGAGTTCGTGATACTGCTGGCTGAAATCGAGCGGCCGCAAGATGCGGCCCACGTTGCCGAAAAGTTGCGCGCCGCGCTCGCCGTGCCGCACCTCATCGGCGGACACGAACTCCATGTCACCTTGAGCATCGGCATCAGCGTCTATCCGGATGACGGCGTCGATGTGGACACCGTGATGCAGAGCGCGGACACGGCGATGTATCACGCCAAGGCAAGCGGACGCAACAACTACCAGTTCTTCAGGGCCGACATGAACACCCGCGCGGTCCGCCGGCTGTTCGTCGAAAGCAGTCTGCGCCGCGCCCTGAAGCAGGGAGAGTTCCTGCTGCATTACCAGCCACAGATCGATCTTGCTTCAGGCGCGATGACCGGTACCGAGGCGCTCATCCGCTGGCGGGATCCGGATCTCGGACTCATCTACCCGAAGCAGTTCGTGACGATCGCGGAAGAGTGCGGCCTCATCGTGCCGATCGGCCAATGGGTGCTGCGCGAAGCCTGCAGGCAAGTCCAGTCCTGGCTGGATTCGGGCCTGCGCGCCGTGCCCGTGGCGGTCAACATTTCCGCGGTGGAGTTCAGGCACAAGAGTTTTCTCGAAGGCGTTGCCCTGATCCTGAAGGAGACCGGCCTGGCGCCGCGCTATCTTCAACTGGAGCTGACCGAAAGCATCCTCATGCATGACGCCGAGTCCTCGGCGTCGGTGCTTGTAGCACTCAAGGCCATGGGGGTGCAGCTTGCCATCGATGACTTCGGGACGGGCTATTCGAGCCTGAGTTATCTGAAGCGCTTCCCGATCGACACCCTGAAGATCGACCAATCCTTCGTGCGCGACATCGCCACCGATGCAGATGCCGCAACCATCGTCAGCGCAGTGATCGGAATGGGGAGAAACCTCAAGCAGCGGGTCATTGCCGAGGGCGTGGAAACGCCCGAGCAGCTCGCGTTCCTCCAGACTCAGCAATGTGACGAGGGGCAAGGCTTTCAGTTCAGTCAACCCTTGTCGGCCGAGGACTTGGCGCTGTTGCTCGTTAGCGAGAATGACGAGCTGCCAGCGAAACAACGCGGTCGATATTCGGTGTGATTTCCGGGTTAGCCGCCTGTTTCACCCGCATCCGGGGTTCCGCCATCGTGCCGGATGCGTATGTCGAGGGCGCGTGTGGTATCCAGATGCAGATCCCGCTGCGGGTAGGCGATGAGGATGCCGGCCGCGGTGAATTTCCGGTTGATGGCCTGATGTAATTCACTGATCGCGGGCAGGCGATAGTCCAGCGAATCGATGAAGCAGCGCAGTGTCAGGTTCAGGGAATTGTCACCGAAGCCCTCGAAAGCGGTGAAGGGGAGGGGTTCCGGGAGTACCCGCGCGTTTTCCCGTGCCGCCTCGGTCATCAAGGCCATCGCCCGGTCCACATCGCTGCCGTAAGCGACGCCGACGGTAATGACGAGGCGGGTTACCTGATCGGAAAGCGACCAGTTAAGCAGCCGGCCGGTGATGAATTCCTTGTTGGGCACCAGCAGTTCCTTGCGATCCACGGTCTGGATCGTGGTGGCGCGAATCTGGATACGGGTTACGTGACCGTCGGTGTCCCCGACGCTCACGTAATCACCGACCCGGATGGGCCGCTCGAACAGGATGATAAGACCACTGATGAAATTGGCCACGATCTCCTGCAGGCCGAACCCGATACCCACGCCCAGGGCCGCGATCAGCCATTGAACCTGGCTCCAACTGCCGCCGAGCATACCGACGACCAGCAGCGTACCCGCACCCGCGATGAAATAACGCGACAGGGTGGTGGCGGCGTAACGGCCACCCGGCGTCATATCGAGTTGCTGCAGGAGGACGATCTCAAGAAGGGCGGGAAAGCGTTTTGTCGCGACGACAGTGCCGATGGCCAGGATGATGGCGAGCGCCGCATCCGCCAGCGTGAGGGGGATTTGTTGCGCCTCCCCGTTGATGACGCCGGGGCGGTGCCAGAGCGTGATTTTATCCAGATAGGCAAACGCCGGCAAAACATCCGACCAGATGATCCAGACGCCGATTATCCCGGTTAGCACCATGGCGATGTTAAGCAGCTTGTGGCTCTCATCACTCAGGGCGACCAGGTCGATTACCGGTTCTTCCACGATATCCGTAATGCCCTCCCCACCGGGCACCGCCGTTTCCCTGGCCTGCGCCGCGGCACGCGCCGCTTCGCGCCGTTCGACCGCCGCCTTGAAAGCCAGTCGGCGACGCATCAGCAGCAACCAGCGGACCACCATCTGATGACCGATGACGAGCAACAGGATCAGCCACATGGTCTGGATAAGGTTGTCCGTCAGGATGCCCGCCGTGTAGTGGTAGCCGACGATGGTCAAGCCCGCCAGGGCCAGGGGTATCGCCACACTCATCACCAGCCAGAGATGGCGCAAACGGGCAAACAGGCTCGCGTGTTTGCGTGCCATGTAGGGCTGCAGTGCGCCCTGTCCGGGCGCGAACAGACGATAGAAAAACAGGGCCAGCGCGGACAATACCAGCACGAAGGCTAGGCGTTCGATACCCGCGCCGGTTGGCAGCGTTTTCAGTTCCAGTGTCAGCACGGCGAGGAATACCGCCGGCAGGAAGGTGAGCGTCAAGCGGTTGAGTTGCTGTCGCAGCATCTTCAGGCTCTGCTCGGGCCAGCGGAAGTGGGCCTCCGCCAGACCGCCTGGAATGCAGAGCAGGCGGAACGTCTGCAGGTAAAAAAGCGCGGGCGCCACCCACAGCAGCGCATGTGAAATCCCCTTGGTGAAATCCGTGGCGCCAAGATCATCCCCCAGTTGCCAGCCCGAGACGCCCAGCAGGAGCGGCCACGGAATTGCCAGCAGCAGCGTCAGCAGCAGTGCCTGGAATGAATAGCGGTATTTGTCGGTGCGGGGTTTGCCCACCTGATTGCCGGTCGCGCGGAGCCGGCCGCGGAGGTTTCCCGATACCAACAGGAGTATGCCGGAGAGCGCCAGGGGCAGCGTGAAGGCGAGGGGGGCGTCCGTCGCCCTGGAGCCCAGGAGGTAGAGGGCATCCCGCCATTGCCCTGGCGACATCAGTTGCATGAACTGGCCCGGTATTTCGCGCAGGGTGTTCCCGTCGGGCGCGGGGGCGCTGCGCACCCAGAGCAGATTCTCGCTGATGAATAAACGATAGTCCTCGACCGTATTGAGCAACTGACGTTGGGCGAATTCAAGTTCTCCCAGGGCGCGCAGGTACGCCTGGTCGAGTGTGATGGCCTGATTAAGGAGCGCTTTCCTGTTTGCGGCGAGAGTCTCGAGCTCGCCGCGGATACCCTGCGCCTGCTCCCGCGCGAGACCGGACGTCAGCACGTCGAGATAATCAGCGGTGCTCCCCAGCTCCTGGCGCTCCTCATCGTACTGAATCAGGCGCAGACCCGCCGCGGTGATTTTCTGCTCACGCGCCTTGGCCTGCTTGTGAAACAGCCTCGGGTTGGGCAGTTCACGCTGCTGCTCGAACAACACCGGTCCCAGCGCCTGACTCAGTCCCGCCAGCTCGACTTTCTGCCGGGTGCTGCGGGATTCATTGCCGAACATCTGTGCCTGCTTGTTTACCGTATCATTTTCGGCGCTCACTTGTTCGATGCTGCTTGCCAGTGAACCGAGTTCTTCACTCAGCACCTCGTTCTTCTGCGCCATTTCCTGGACCAATGGATGCTTTCCCCTGGACTCGCGTTTCGCTTCCTCGGCTTGCATCCTGGCTTGTTCCGCTTCGGCAACCCGCCTGCCGCTCAGCATGTTCTCGAGCAGTTGGATCCGGGTGTGCATGCGTTTAAGGTTGTTTGTCGCCTCGTCTCTTTCGGCCTCGAGCTGTTCGAGGCGCATCGGCGCGCTCAGCAATTCCTGGTCGAGCATCTTGATCTCGGCGCCGAGAGCCATGCTCTCGCTCCGCAGCAGCCAGTGCTTCGCCTCGGCCAGACGGGGTAATTCATCCGCGGCGACCGCCAGCATGAGTTCGTTGGCAATCTGGTCCAGGCGGTGTTTTGCCTCGGTGAGTCGTTGCCGTAACAAATTCGGCCGGTCCATTTCACCGAGCAGGCGATCCTGCAGGTCGGACAATGTGGCCTCTAGCGCGGCAAAATTGGCCTTTTCCTTTAATAAGGCCTGATCGACCTCGGCAAGCGGGGATCTCTCCTCCACACTCATGCTGACATCGCCGCCCGATTGTTGCTGTTTCTCGAGTTCTTCACGGATGGCTCTGGCCCTGGCCGGCGCGGATTCTCTGGAATCCCGGAAAGCCTTGCCGGTCGCGGTGTAGGAACTTGCCTGTTCCAGATAGGCGAGGGCACCGCGATACAGCTCGATCAGCCGGGTTCTGCTCGCGGCATCCAGATCAGTTGTTGCTTCAACTTCCTTGATACTCGCCTGGAGGGTTTTCTCGGTTACGGAATCGGTCAGGCGAAACGTGGACGTGGCGCTATCCACCGCATGGGCTTGATGGAATGCGCTCGGCAGAATAAGCAGGGCCGTAAGCCATGCCTGGTGGATAAGCTGTTTCATTCAATACCTGCCCGCGGGTAATGGACGGATATCTTAACTTGTTTCCGACGATAAACACCGGTTTCGACGCGCAAAGGCGCACGCACGTATGGCGGGTTCGAGGCATCTGACGGCTTTAGTCCGCGCAAGGCATGAGTATGGCCGGAAGCCTGCTGGTGTGATGCCAGGAATTAACCTATACTCCGCGCTGCCGCCATCAAGGCAGTTAACGATGGAGTTCATCATGGAGCGGAAGCAATTAATCACCGCCGGCATTCTGTTGCTGGCCGGCACAGTCGCAACTTCAAGCGCATTCGCCTACTCGGAGATTGCGGATGAAGCGGGCCAGCAGGGCAACGGCTTCATCGGCCTCGGTGTGGGCTCGGTCCCGGACTACGAAGGTTCCGACACGAACAAGGGGACCATAGCGCCGTTTGGCCGCTACAACTGGGCCAGCGGCCGCTATATCTCCCTCGGCGGCACCGCGAACGCGGAAAGCGCGGCGCGTCTCGAGCTGAACGTCCTGACCAAGGATACCGGGTGGGAGCTGGGCCCGGTGCTGCAATACCGCATGGAGCGCAATGATGTGGACAATAACCGGGTCGACCAGCATGAGGGATGTCGATGCGGCCACGGAAGCGGGCGCCTTTCTGGGCTGGAAGGCGGATCGCCTGTCGCTTAGCACGACCTATGTCACGGATGTCTCGGATGAACACAGCGGCGATGTCTGGTATCTCAACGGTAACTACGCCATTCCGGTCGATGAGCGTTTCAAGCTGGCGCTCGGAGCCCACATGACCTGGGCCAGCGACGATTACATGGAAACCTATTTCGGCGTGGACGGCAATAATGCGGCGCGCAGCGGGTTTCCGACCTACAAGGCCGGCAGCGGTTTCAAGGACACCGGCCTGAGCCTCATTGGCCTCTACAAGTTCAACCAGACCTGGGGGCTGGCAGGCGTCATCAATTACACCCGTATGCTGAACGACGCCGAGGATAGCCCGCTCGTCAAGCAGGCGGGGAATGAAAATCAGGTCAAGGCGCTGGTTGCCGTCACTTATTCTTTCTGAGATCACAAACAAGCGCAACCGTAACGAGGGCTGCCGCACGGCGGCCCTTTTTCATCGGTCTTATTGGAACCGATATGACGCTCCGCGTCGCGGCCTCCGGCCTCAGCGGGCGGCCGCCGTCCTGACCGCCCCGGCTATCTCCCGGCTCAGCGCGGCGAGCGCGCGGCTCTGGGCCGCGACGATCTGCTCGTAATCACTCCCCCCGGCGGCTTCCGTAAAAGTCGATTTTTTCATCGCGATGACTTCCCGGTTTTCACCCCCGACCAGCTTCCAGCTTGCGGAGAGCGTCACGTTGCCATTCGCGTCGGCATCGAAACGCGAGACCTCCGCCATTACCTGGTAGTCGATCATCGTCGCGCGTCCCCACGGGTAGATGGCGACCTGATTCGTCGGGATTAACAGCGCCAGGTTCTCCGCGAGGACATCGGTGAAGTTGGCCTGCAGCGCTTCGGCCCAGCGGTGGGTCTCGCTGTAGAGCAGTTCATAGGCGCCGTTGCGCACGGCGATCTGGGGACGATTTAGATACTCCGGTAAATTGATTGGGCCGACGCCGATCGCCGCTTCGCGG
The DNA here is from genome assembly GCA_963773065.1 of uncultured Gammaproteobacteria bacterium. Taxonomy (GTDB): domain Bacteria; phylum Pseudomonadota; class Gammaproteobacteria; order UBA9214; family UBA9214; genus CAVQCA01. The sequence continues at coordinate 146,191 of CAVYZN010000005.1, read as the reverse complement.
CCGGTTGCCCGAACTGCCATATCGGCCGGCACGGGGCTCAGGATATAAAACCGCGAGGGTGTAAAAGTGGCGCATCCGGCGAGCACCGCCAGCGCGACACCGATAAGGTGGACCGCAATCAGGTTACGCATCAATTTCCTCCGGGAATTATCTTGCCCCTCAAAATGGACTGTGGCTGGCGTTCGAGGAAATCGGTGAGGTCGCGCACCGAGCGCGCGGCGCTGGTGATTTCCGCGAGCGCATTGTCGATTGCATAGAGCAGCTTCTCGTCGCTCGCCAGGTGCTGCGCCGATGCCAGCGTGTCGCGCGCCTGTATCATGGCATCGCGGGTTGCATCCAGTGCGGCATGCATTTTTGCAGTCAGCGGCTCAACCTGATTGTCAGCATGACGCGCGAACGTTCCCAGATCATCGAGCGCGGCGTGCAGCGACGCAATGGATTTCTGCAGTTCCGGCGACTTCACGAGCCGGTCGATGTTCTCCAGGGTCTCGTTGAGAGAGAGGAGAGATTGATGGAGTTCCGGTGAGTTGACCAGCTTGGTGAGGCCTTCCGATGTGGCAAGAATATTATTCATGACCTTGTCAACCGGAAAGTCCTCCAGTTTCCTCGTGATCTTTTCTGTGGGTGTGGGAACCGTCGGAATCTCCGGGTATCTCTCGTCACCTACCAGCTCCACCGGCGTGCCGGGATTGAAATCCAGTTGGATAAACAGTTGACCGGTCAGCAGGCTCTGCAACTGAAGCTGCGCGCGCAGGCCGGCATCGATCAGTTTAGCGAGTTTCTCGTTTGTGCCGCCGGTCATCTGTTTGACCATCTGCTCACTTCGAAGGAAGTTCGCGGGATTGATTTCGATTATGACCGGTATCCTGATGTCCGACTCGGATACGCCCATGATCAACTGGATGTTGGTTACCGTGCCGACATTGACGCCGCGGAAATTAACCGGCGAGCCGACATCCAATCCCTTGACCGATTCCTTGAAATACAGCACGAAGCGCGGTTTTTCCACGAACAGCCCGCCGCTGCTGAGCAGCAGGACCGCCGCGACGGCAAGGACAAAGGCGCCGATGACAAAGGCGCCGATAACCGTTGGATTTGCGCGTTTGCTCATGTTTCACCTCGATTGAGAAAACTGCGCACCTTGGGGTCGGGGCATTCCTGGCGCAGTTTGTTCGGGTCGCCGCTGGCGATCATGGTCCTGGTCTCGGGATCGAGAAATACCGAGTTGTTGCCTATGGTGAAGATGCTGGCAAGTTCGTGGGACACCACGACGATCGTGGCGCCCAGGCTTGCGCGCAGTTCCAGGATCAGATCATCGAGTCGCCGGGAGCTGATGGGATCGAGTCCCGCCGAAGGCTCGTCGAAAAACAGGACATCGGGATCCAGCGCCATGGCGCGCGCCAGCCCGGCCCGCTTCTGCATGCCGCCGCTGATCTCGGCGGGATAGAACTCCTCGAATCCGGCGAGGCCGACCAGCGCCAGCTTGAGCGACACGACCTCGCCGATCTCGGCGGGGTTGAGGTCCGTGTATTCACCCAGCGGCAGCGCGACGTTTTCCGCCAGAGTCAGCGAACTCCACAGCGCGCCGCTCTGAAACAGCATGCCGAAGCCGCGCTTGATGGACTCCTGTTCCTGCGGTTCGGCTTCCCAGAAGCTGAGTCCGTCGAAGTACACCTGCCCCTTGGCCGGCGGCTTGAGGCCGACGAGGTGGCGCAGCAGGGTGCTCTTGCCGCAGCCGCTACCGCCCATGATGATGAAAATGTCACCGCGGCGCACGGTGAAGTTCAGATCATGCTGGATGACAAAGTCGCCATAGGCCATGGTGAGGTCCCGCACCGTGATATGCGCTTCGGGCGGGATGGGCTGATTAACGACAGGGCCCATGTCAAATGCCCAGTTTCTGAAAAATGATCGTGAGCACGGACGCCGCGATGACGATGAACAGGATGCTCGTGACCACGGCGGAGGTTGTGGCCTCTCCCACGGCCTGCGCGCTGCGCCCGCACTGCATGCCGCGCAGGCAACCGGCGAAGGCGATCAGGATGCCGTAGGTCGTGCCCTTGCCGACGCCCACGGCGAACTGGGTCAAGTCCAGGGAGTGTACCGTCTGGTGGTAATACTCGAAGGTGCCGATATCGAAGGCCGTGTTGGCGACGAACAGGCCGGCCAGCATGCCCACCAGGTCCGAATAGAGCGTGAGCAGCGGCATGACGAAAATCAGCGCGAGCAGGCGCGGCATGACGAGGAAGTCCATGGGTGATATGCCGAGCGTCCTGAAGGCGTCGATTTCCTCGTTGACCTGCATGGTGCCGAGCTGGGCGGCAAACGCGGCGCCGGTGCGACCGGCCATGATGATGCCGGTCATCAGGGCGCCCATTTCGCGGACCATGCCGATGCTTACCAGGTTCGCGATATAGATCTGGGCGCCGAACTGCGCCAGTTGCACGGCGCCCATGTAGGCGACGATGAGACCGACCAGAAAGCTGATCAGGGAAACAATGGGCAGGGCCTGCGGTCCGACGTCCTGGATGATCAGCATCAGGTCCGCGCGGCGGAAGCGCGCCTTGCCGCGCAGCAGCCGGCCAAAGGACAGCGTGATCTCGCCCGTGAAGCGCGCCATTTCAGGCGCCCCGCGCAGTTGATCGAGGGTGATGGCGCCGATCCGCGCGAGCAGCGGCGCCGGTTCGAGATGGCGGCCCGTGTCTTGCTTCGGAGGGACCGCCGCGGCCAGATCAAGCAGGCGGTGTACCCCTTCGGGCAGGCCGCCAAGGTCCGGCGCCATTTCCCGTTGTTTGGCCTGCTCGATGATACGGGTAAGGAAGGCCAGCAGACAGGTGTCCCATTGGGTGATGCCGCGGCCGTCGAAACGGATGTGACGGATATTCGCGTTGCCGGCGATCTGCCGGCTGAATTCGTCGATGTCGGGAATCCCCCCCTTGAGCGTCCAGCCGCCGGCAAGCTGTATCAGCAGGCAGTCAGCCGCCGGCCGGCTGTAGCCCACGCTCGCCTGTTGGGTGTCCGTGTCCGCAGGAATTGCCATCGGCTTGCGTTTTATGGATTCCTTAAAATCGATTCAATGTCATCCGCAAGTATAGCCGCACTTCATAATTAACGATGCAACCCGATCCAGCCTGCTGCCCCGATGTCATGGTTCACTTCATATCCATCATCCCCGGTAACGGCAGGGTGAAGCCGACCGAGCGGGTGGCGCACACGATGGTCAAGTCGTCCGCCAGTGGCTGGTTGAGGATTTCATCCAGTTCTCCCGTCAACGCCACGACCAGTGTTTCACGCTGGGTGGTTCTGAGGCATTTACTGGCCATATCGATCAGTCCAGTTTCTCCCAGTCGTTCTCCCCGCCGCGTCTTGCCCTCGGTCACCGCGTCGCTGTAGAGCAGCAGTGAGGCGCCCAGCGGAAACGGCATCTCACGGTTCTCATAGCGGGAATCATCGAACATACCGAGCGGGAAACCTACACCGCTGCCGATCAATGGCTTGTCGCGGTCCGGTGGAAATACCAGCGGGCTGGGCGTTGCCGCGCCCGCATAGGTCAGCAGGTCCCTCGCATGATCGATGACGCCGTAGAACATGGTGGCATACTGTCCCGCCGGCAGCAGCGGGGACAGCCGCGCGTTCATGCTGTTGAGATAGGCCGCGGGGTTGTGTTCCAGGTATTTTTCACTCTCCAGCAGGGCGTGCAGTCTGAAGGTGTTCAGGGCCGCGTTGATGCCGTGGCCGGAGAAATCCACCATCAGGATGGCGACCCGGTGCTCATCGACGCTTTTCAGCCCCCAGAAGTCGCCGCCCAGCTCGGAGCTCGGCTTGAAGCGGGAATCCACATGCAGGCCGTGCAGATCGGAGATCGCGCGCAATGTGGTCATGTCCGGCAACAGCACCGCCTGGGTTTCACGGGCCATGTTCAATTCATTGGCGATGCGTTTGCTGTAGGTCTCGAGGTCCTCCGTCAGTTGTTTGAGCGCATCGTGCTGGGCGATCAGCCGCGCCTCGCTCGCCTGCAGCGCGAGTTTCTGTTTATGCACTTGCCGGATCCACAGGCCGGCAAGCGCCAGCAGCACGCTCAGCGTGCCGCCGACCTTCCACAACAGCGAGTAATCGATGACCGGGTCATACTCGACGGTAACCCAGCGCTGCAGGATGTCGGTGTGTTCCTGCGGTGTGATCGTGTCCAGCACCTGGTCGATGATCGCCGCCAATGGCTGCCAATCCTTGCGCAGGCCGAAACGGATCTCCACCGCCGGAACCTTGGCCGGTGCCGCGACCTTGATGTTTGCCAGGCCTTGCTTGTGGATGAAATAGACGCCCACCGCGAGTGTTTCCACGAAGGCATCGGCATTGCCCAGGGACACGGCCTGCAGCGCATCGAGCGGGGTGGCAACGAAGACGGGCGTGACTTCCGGGTATTCCCTGGTCAGAAAATCAGTGACGGCGTAGCCCTGCACCATCGCCACTTTCTTTCCCAGCAGGTTTTGCAGGCCGTTGATGTAGGGGTAATCCGAGCGCGTAAAGATGACCGAGGGTATGTTCGTGAACGGTTTGCTGAACGCCATGTAGCCGTCCCGTTCCGGCGTCTCCAGCAGACAGGTGATCACATCCAGGTCGCGCGACTTAAGCCGCGCCAGGACCTCGTTCCAGCCCAGGCCGGGGATAACATCGAACACGAGATGCAGCCGTTTGGCGACCAGATCGGCATAGTCCTGGCACATGCCGGCATAGGCGCCCGCGCTGTCCACGAATTCAAACGGCGGCCAGGAGGAATCGGCGCCGCGGCGCATCACGCTGGGATGGGATAACAGCCACTGGGTGTCCTGTGCATTCAACTGGAAGCTTACTCCGGCATGCAAGGCCGGCGTGGCACAGGCGATGAGCACGAGCAGGAAGCGCAGCAACGGGGCTGGGGGACACCGGGCAGGAGTCCCACCCCCTGGCGGGGTGTTTTTCATGGAAAGCATGGTCTACTCGGATTACCCGGCGGTCCTCGTTTGCGCGCGCACCGTGAAGCTCCCTTGCACGCTGCCTGAATAGGATACCGTCTCACATCGGCGGATGGCCATCACTGCACCGGGCATGCGCCGGCCTGACCGGTACGCTCACCGCTCAGGGAAGCGCCCAACTGTCGAGGCGCAGCGGCGGAGTATAGGGATGCAGCGGCTCGCGTACCCAGCAGTCGCCCGTCGCGGCCCTTTCCCCGCGGGTGGTGAAACGGTAGCGATACAACATGCCGCGCACATAGGTCGGAGGATGATCCGGAAACGGATTGGAGGCGAGCAGCTCCAGCACCCGCGGAGAACCCTCCAGGAGCTTGTGCAGCAGATCTCCGAACCAGGGGTTCTGGTCGGGAGACTCACCGGCGGCGAACCACATTTCCCAGTCGAGGCGCGGCTGGTGAGGGACGCTCCAGCGCAGGCAGCGGCGCACGTCACCGGGCTTGTACCGGAACTCGTAGGCGTGCCAGAGTTCGCCATCCATGGAGCCCTCCACGACGATCTCGCGTCGCGTGGTACTCATCACGCCGAAGAACCCGTAAAAATTTGACACGCCGAAACGTGATGCCGTCGTCGCAAGCGTCGCGAGCGGTTCGGGCGGGGTTCTCCGTTCGAGCCGCTCCCAGGTCTGCGTGAGACTGGACACCACCAGAATTGCCGCCAGTGCGGCGGCGCCGGCCGTCGCCAGGCGGCCCGGTGCGGGAAAGCGGTAATGCGCACGTGCCGCCAACCATGATGGCACCCGTTCGGCGAGCGGCCGGTCTTCGAACAGGAACAGGCACAGGAATATCGTGAGCAGGTTCAGGAAGTGGTAGTTGCCGGTCAGCGAGATGGCGATCTGCAGCACGAGAAAGCCCCCGGCCGCTACAATACGCAGGCGCCGCGGCATGAAAATCAGCCACGGCAGCCCCACTTCGATCCCGAACATCGCCAGCACCGAGAGTTGCTGGAACCACTCGGGTAACTGATGCGCATACCAGGCCAGCGGCGTCGGCAGGGGCTGCGTCTCGTAATGGAAGTCGAGCGCCGTGAGGTGTGCCCAGTTCTGATCGTGGGTGAGCAGCTTGATCAGGCCGGAGAACAGCATGAAACGGAACAGCAGCCAGCGGTACAGCCAGATGACGATGCGCGAGCCGCCGGTGAGGAAGATCGCGAGGAACCCCACCTCGAGCAGCAGGGCATCGGACTGGATATAGCCGAACACCGGCAGGGCTAACCACAGCGACAGATACAGCACATACGCGAACACCAGCATCGGCCGTGTCAGCACGTCGAGCAGGACGAGCAGGGACGCGGCGGCTCCCATGAGGCAGCCGGCTATCAGCGCCGTGTCCGAGTCGTTGATCCAGAACAGCGTCGGCACGAACCAGTAGCGCTCCGGGCCATACAGTGCGGCCATCACGCTCAAATAGCGCGGCAGCGGCAGGATGCCGTCACTGCCGACCAACCCCAGGATCTGGCTGGCAATCGACACGAATCCCGCGAGGTATACCAGACTAAGCAGACGCAGGAACAGCCAGCTCACCAGGCGATAGGTCGGCGGGTGGCGCTCCTCGCCCCACAGCAGCCGCGAACAACGGTAGGCCGCGCTGCGGTGGCGTGCGATCAAGGCATAGGCGTGCTCCGCCAGCCAGGCGAATCCCGGCAAGCGGCGATACAGCCACAGGCCCGCGCCCCTGCCGGGCGCCCGTGCCAGCACCCGGAACGCCGCCTCCGCGGCGCTGTAACGTGTTCCGTCCGGATCGAAGAGCTGGATGGCGCGGACGAACGCCTCAGCCGGCACCTCGGGGTGATCGGCGACCACCTCCTGGAACGGCGCGTAGCGCACGCGAGCGCCGGTGAGGCGCTGCCAGTAGCGCACCCAGTAGGCACAAAACCCGCAGTCGCCATCATAAGCGAGCAGCGGGGGCAGGGGGTCTGGATTATTCATTGACCTGCCCGGGTGTGTGGGTAAGGGTGGTCGGTGATGCCGGCTGTGCGTCCCGGAATACTTGTGATGCCCGAATCTTTGGCCTTTCAATCGGGGTTGTCAATGTCACACTGTTTACCGTGTAAGCGATGCTGGTCCATGGTCCGTAGCATTCTCCTTGACGCGGTTGACAGCACTGCGGTGGGAACGGTAGGCAGATTGCCGCGGTAAGGAGATAATGGCTGCGGCTTCCGGAATGAATGGCGGATGAGTGCACGATGGCTCTCCGGCAGCCGCGGCATAACAGGTAGATTGGCGAGCGAAGCAGGTAACGTGACCAGATGGGTACGGATAACAAAAAAGGAACCCACATGAGGTGGTTGTTACGCCTGGTAGTGGGCCTGCTCGGCATGGTGTCGGGCCTGGCCGTGATGGTGGGCGGTGCGCTGTTGGTCCTCGATGACGAGGACTACCGCGCTGCCCTGGTGTGGGCGGCCGATAAATTCCTGGATGCCAGCCTGCAGATCAAGGGAGCGTTTGCGCTGCACCTGGCCAGGGAGGCGTCGCTGTCAGCCGGTGAGGTCAGCCTGCGGGCGAACGATGGCAGCTATACCTTAGGGATCGGTGAGTTCCAAACGCGTGTCCGGCTCGACTCACTGTTGAGCGGAATTCTGTGGGTAAGGCATCTGACGCTCGGCGATGTACACCTGGAAGTGCGGGAGGGAGCGAATGATGGCGGAATTAACTTCAGCGGCATTTCATTCCCGACCTTTGTCATCGAAGAAGCCAGACTGCATAACCTGTATTTCGATCTATCGCGAATCGGACCCCGACAAATCACACACGCTCGCCCTGCTTGAACTGATCGTCGATGACGTCAACAACAGCGGGCCGCTCGGTATTCAGGGTGATGGCCTGATCGAGGACCGCCACTTCAGCATCAATGGCCGTCTGGATTCCCTGGTACAGCTCATCCAGGCCGAACAACCGTATTCGGTGCGTCTGGACATCACGAGTGGCACGCTGGAGTCCCATCTCGATGGCCAGATAACCCGGCCTCTCGAAGGTGCAGGCCTCGACCTGTCACCTGACCCTCACTGACCCTGAACTTTCCAAGACGCTCAGGCTCTGGAATGACAGGGCGCCGGCCCTGGGCGCGGTGAGTGCGCAGATGCGGTTGCGTGGCGATTATGACAGGCCGCGATTGGAGCAAATCAGCGCCCGCCTGCAGCGCCCCGGCGAACTCGATCTGAGCGTGACCGGGGAGATAGAGGATCTCCTGACCATGGAGCAACTGGAACTGCGGGTCAGCGGCCAATCCAGCAATCCCGCCGTGACATCCTGGCTGCTGTTCGACCAACACAACAAACTGAAAACACTCGCGGCCGAAGGGACGGTACGCGCCAGGGACGGCCAATACCGGGTCGAGGATCTCAAGGCAAAGGCAACGACCCGTTCGGGTATCGAAATCGACCTCAGCGGGAGTGCGGATATCCACAGAACGATTCAAAAACGCCCTGCACGACCCACTGAGCTGAAACTCTCGCTTGACTCACCCACCACCAGGGCGCTGACCACCCTGATCGCACAGGACAGTAATGACATCCCGGAACTCGGACGCGTCAAGGCGACCGCCCGGCTGGTCCCTTATCGGGATGGCATCAGCCTCAATGACCTTAACCTGAATATCGGCAGACCCGAACAGCTACGCGTGACGGCAAAGGGTGTGGTCGATGTCATACCGTTTTCCCGTACGGCGAAAGCGTCCGGATTCAACCTTGCACTGGATCTCCAGGCGGCAAAAAGCACTTACCTGAACAAGTATTTCAACCTCAAGCTGCCGGAGCTGGGCGCGGTTCAAGCCTGGGCGCGGGTGAGGGGCGGTATGTCCAGCGTGTCGATCGAATCATTGAAACTGTACACCGGCAACCCGGCTCAACCCACCCTGCGGGCAAACGGAACGATACGCACGGAATTCAGACGACGCAGCACCACCATGGATCTCGGGTTTGATGTCGCCACCGCCGGCCTGATCGCCGCTTTTTACCAAGAGCCGCCGTCAGATGACCTCGGCCGGTTGGAGGGCAGTGTGACGGCGTCGGACGTCGACGGTAGCTGGGGACTGGATAAATTCTCTATAGTCTCGGCTCAGACTGGGCTGTTTCAGCTCAAGGCGGCGGGCGTTCTTGACGACCTGCTCAATCGAGACCAGGGGCAGGTCAGCACAATGCTGGAAATTGCTGACGTACCCGCGCTCGGCAAGGCGCTGGGGTTCGGCTTGTCCGGCTTCTCCCCCTATAGAGGTCAGGGACATCTCAGGATCAGCAAGGGATATCTGGACTATGAAGCAAGCAACACCGTGGGCGCCACCACGAGTGCAACCCGGGTGACCGGATCACTGGCGGGAGACAAGCCCAGACTCACGGGCACTCTCGACATTCCGGTAATGCATCTCGGGGATTTTGGCTTGGGTAAACGGGCGGATAACGTTAACACCGCCGGCGTTCCCGCGGAACCTGCGGGGAAAAAATTCCTGTTCAGCCGACGGCCACTGAATCTGAAGCCGTTACAGACCCTGGATCTGGACCTGACCGTCACCGTGCACGCCGTCGCGGGCACGGAGCTTAGATTCGAGCGTCTGGATGCCAGGATCAATCTGGCAAACGGGGTGCTGCGCGCATCACCCGTGAAGCTGGAATTCGAGGGTGGCCCATCGACACTGGACCTGGAGATCGATGCGCGGCAAAGGCCCGTTATTTCCCTCAAGGTGACCGGTAATGACCTGATGCTGGGGCCGGTGCTGGCGCAGCTCCAGAAGGAAGTGCCGGTGGAGGGCTATGTGAATCTGCAGATTGATGTCAGCGCCGGCGGCGATACCCCGCATGCGCTGCTATCCAGTCTTGACGGAAAATTCAGCCTCGGACTGGAGAATGCCAGGGTGCCGCGTAAATACGTGGAGTACCTCGCCCTCGATGTGTTTGGCTGGGTGGTGAGTGCGACCACGCGCAGAGACCCTTATGCCAATTGGACTGTGTCATGGCGGCGTTTGATATCCGTGATGGCGTCGCTACCAGCAATCTGCTGGCGGCGGATGGCCCGACCTTGACTCTCACGGGGACGGCTACGCTGGATCTCGGGGACGAAACGCTGGACATGACGCTGTTGCCGAAACAGAAAAAGCGTCTGTTCTCGGAACTGGCTCCGGTCCATATCAAAGGGCCGATACGCGACCCCGCGGTCACGGCGCTGCCCGTCAAGGCGGCGGTCACCAGCCTGGGTTCCCTGGTGCTGATGCCCGTGATGCCCATGGTGGCACTACCTGCAATCCTGGGTGAAAAGTTATGGGCGAGCCTTGATGATCATGACAATCAGGGCGGTGGTTGCGTGAAACTCGCGAAAAAGATCGAGGCTGAAAATGAGAAGGAGCAAAAGCGGTAGCGACCACAGGGCGAAGCAGGAAACCTGTGGTCGTGGTCCGTTGGAAAAGCAGCCAGGGATCAGCGAGCTGGATCAACGCCCGACATGAGGTTGACGATATAGGGCTAGAGGATTGGTTGTGCGAGGGTTGCTCGCCAACAGCAGGAGTTTCGACATAGAAGGAGTCACTAATGAGTAAGCGCAAGTCATGCGTATCTTTCCTTTCCTTCCTGGTGCTTGCGCTGCTGTTGTCGGGATGCGGCCAGCAGAAGGCGGCCATGACCAAGACTATCCGCGCCCAACCCATGCCGTTCACTGTGGTATCAACGAAAGATACGATGACCGATGTATCGTCAGCGGCAACTTTCACCTGGGCGCGGGGTATGCGGGAGATACACAGCGATCCGCACCAGGATAAAGCCCCGGACAAGGACGCCCTGGAGAATGCCATCATCAATTCGCTGCGCAAGAAGGGCTACGAATATACCTGGAGGGCCAGCCTGGGTGATCTCCGGGTTGGTTACACCGTGGTCCTGAATGATGCCCTGTCGGACCAGGAGATCAATGATCGCTACGGCATACAGCCCAGCCTGAGCCTCCCGGCACCGGATGCCGGCCGCTATGAGAAGGGTACGCTGGTTATCGACATTATCGACGCGAAGACCGGGCGAACGGCCTGGCGCAGCGCGTTGCAGGGTTACGCGGATCTCAAGATATCCAGGGAAGAACGCCAGGACCGCCTTAATGATATGGTCATGTTCATGCTGGCCAGGTTTCCCGCGCGGGGTGGCGTTTCGAATTGATCCGGGATGGCTGTTCCCGCTGTCTGCCGAACGCTGGCATGAACCCAGTCCGTGCCGGGCGCTTGTCCGCCGTTTGCACCAGCATTGCGGTTATAATAACGGCCAAGGGTAGACGTCCATTTTGATGCGACGCAAGCTGATCATCTTTTTTACCCCGCTGGTTGCCGTTGCCGCCGGAGCGGCGCCGGTGAGCCTGGCGATATGGCTGGCTTACCAGACCACGGTAGAGTCTGCCGAGACCAAGCTGCGGTCCATCTCGCAGACCATCGCCGCGGACACCTCGAAGATCCTGCAGGATGTGGATCAGGGGCTGATTGCCCTGTACGACCTCTCGTATGACTGTTCCGCCGCAGACGTCAGTGCGATGAACACCATGGCCTATGACATACCTGAAATCAGCGACATCGGCATCATGCGTCCCGACCGCAAACTGGTATGCACCAGTTGGGGGCCGGTCAAGCCTCCGGTGGAGCCGGAACTTCCGCCGCCGGAATCCGGGTTCCGGCTCATCGGCCCGCTGCAGATCAAACTCATGAAACGCTATGGACTCGTGGCGCTGCGCAAATGGGAAAACGGACCGGAGATTGGTGCATTGCTACACCCCAGTGTGCTGATCGGACGCCTGGGTGCGGATCTGGGCGAACATGGGTTTGCCGTACTGATGCGGCGCGAGGACGCCCACCTTTATGCCTGGAACGGTAACGTACCGGAAATGGAGATGGTGGAGTCCACGGCGGAGGTTGCCGCTGGCTCAACGCAACTTCGGGCACAGTTCAAGGACGGCATTGAACGCACGCTGTTTGCCGTCGAACTGGAGGGATATCCCGGGATTTACGCGGTGGCCGCCGCGTCCGATACCTGGATACTGCATGACTGGATAAGAATGTCATGGATACTCGGAGCCATCGGGGCCGCCACCTCGGTTCTGCTGGTCATTCTCGTTCTGGGGATTTTCCGCCGGCGTCTGTCCCTGCAGGGAGAGCTCGAGCGCAGTCTGCAGAAGAATGAATTCGAGATCAATTACCAGCCGGTCATAAATCTCCAGTCAGGCCGCTGCGTTGGCGCCGAGGCGCTGATAAGCTGGCGCCAGCCCGGCGGCAAACGGGTCCGGCCGGATCTGTTCATTCCGCTGGCGGAAGACACTGGATCTGATCGAGCCGATGACGGAATGGCTGATGAGGCAGATCCGGCGGGAGATGGAAGCGTTTCTCGAGGAGGAACGATCGTTCCACATCGCGATCAATCTCAGCCCCTGCCATTTCGAGTCGGACAGGATACTCAGAACCACCGCTCACGTGTTCGGATACAGCACCATACCGCCAAACCAGATCATTTATGAGATTACCGAGCGGGGCCTCATAAAAAAGGACAGCGGCAATGCCAGGGATGTCATGACGCGGCTGCGCGAGCGCGGTTCACATATCGCGCTGGATGATTTCGGCACCGGCTATTCCAGCCTGAGTTATATCAGCTCATTCCCGCTGGATTTTCTGAAAATAGACAAGACCTTCGTGGATGCCATCGGTACGGATGCGCTGACCGCCGGGCTGATCGACTCGATCATCGACATGGCCAAGCGGCTTGAACTGCGCATCATTGCCGAAGGGATCGAAACCGGCGAGCAGGCAGATTATCTGCGCGCGCGCGGCGTCGATTTCGGGCAAGGATGGTACTACTCGAAAGGGATGCCAGCCAGGGAATTTATCGCCTTCGCAAGGTCTTTTAACAAGAATTGTGCGGATGCCAATCGTATAACAGCGCTCAACCCACCGCACCATCGAAAAGCCGTATATCCGGAAGAATGATATTGCAGTATCTTTTATTTAACGGAAAATCCACACCTGTTGAATGCTGGCCTCCGTGCCGGCGCTTCCCCCGGTAAACGGAAATCTTGCCAGGCCACCGAGGGTATCCAAGGAGCAGATGAGTACTGATCTTAAAAAGACCGCGCTCGAATACCACCGGCATCCCGTTGCCGGCAAGATCTCTGTCGAGACGACCAAGCGCATGCTCACGCAGCATGATCTGTCACTCGCCTACACCCCTGGGGTTGCGGCGGTCTGTGAGGCTATTGTCGATGATATCGACACCATAAGGGATTACACGGCCCGTGGAAATCTGGTGGCGGTGATAACCAACGGCACGGCGGTGCTCGGTCTGGGGAACATCGGGCCCTATGCCGCCAAGCCGGTGATGGAAGGCAAGGCCGCCCTGTTCAAGACCTTTGCGGATATCGATGTCTTCGACCTGGAACTCGATGCCAGCGATCCGGACAAATTTGTCGATGTCGTCGCGGCGCTGGCGCCGACCTTTGGCGGTATCAACCTGGAGGACATCAAGGCCCCGGAGTGTTTTGAAATCGAGCGGAAACTGATCGAACGTCTGGATATCCCGGTTTTCCATGATGACCAGCACGGCACGGCGATTGTCGTCGCGGCGGCCATCCGCAATGGATTGCGGGTGGCCGGGAAGCAAATCGGGGATGTCAAACTGGTCTGCTCGGGTGCCGGTGCGGCCGCCATGGCCTGCCTGGATCTGCTGGTCTCGATGGGGTTGAAGAAGGACAATGTCTTCGTCTGTGATCGCAAGGGGGTCCTTTACGAGGGTCGGGAAGGAACGAATGACCCGTACAAGTCAAGGTATTTGCGGGCGACCGGCCGTAGGACCTTGCGGGAAGCCATAGTAGGCGCGGATGTTTTCCTCGGCCTGTCCGGCCCCGGTGTCATGGGCGCCGAAGAGGTCAAGCAGATGGCCGAGCGTCCGTTTATTCTGGCACTGGCTAATCCGGATCCGGAAATCCTGCCGGAAGTTGCCCACGCCGCGCGTGATGATGTGCTCATGGCAACAGGGCGGTCTGACTACCCAAACCAGGTCAACAATGTATTGTGCTTTCCCTTCCTGTTTCGCGGCGCGCTGGATGTAGGCGCCACTACCATCAACCATGAAATGAAGCTTGCCTGCGTGAAAGCGTTGGCCGACCTGACGCTCGAAGAAACCTCCGATAGCGTCACCGCGGCTTACCGCGGCGAGACCTTCCGCTTTGGTCCGACGTACCTGTTGCCCAAGCCCTTTGACCGGCGCCTCATGAGCCGCATTGCCGTGAGCGTCGCCCGCGCGGCCATGGACAGCGGTGTGGCCAGGCGTCCCATCCATGATTTGGTCGCCTACCGGCGCAAGCTGCAGGACTACCGGTTCAGAACCAGCACGCTAATGCGTCCCATCTTTGATCTGGTGCGCCAGCATCCGCGCCGCATCCTGTTCGCGGAGGGTGAATCCTCCCGCGTCCTGCAGGCGCTGCAGGTTATCGTGGATGAAGACCTGTGCCGCCCCGTGCTGGTTGGCCATCGTGACCGGATCGAGGAAAAACTCGGTAACCTTGGCATGCGTCTGCGACCAGACCAGGATTTCGAGATCGTGGATCAGGGTGAGAGCAACCAGTTGGAACAGGACTGGCTATGCGCCCGCGACTGGCTTGCCGGAACCGGGATAACATCCGATGCAGTAAAACAGCTTGTGCACACCAATGGCACCGTTCTGTCTGCCGTGCGCCTGCGCCGCGGCCTGGTTGACGGCGTGATATGCGGTGTCAACGGTGATTTCAACATGCATCTGAATTACATCCGCAACCTCATAGGCTGCGGCGAGAATTCCCGTAACCTATCTACCGTGAACCTGGTGATAACGCGCCTGGGCCCGCTGTTTATCACCGATACCCAGATCGCGATCATGCCTGCGCCGGAGCACCTGGCGGACGTTGTATTGATGGCCGCGAAGGTCGTAGAACGTTTTGGTATCAGGCCAAGGGTTGCATTACTGTCTCACGCGGAAGGCGGCAGTCGCGATAAAGGAGATCAGCAGCGTGCCACATCGGCCATCGAGATCCTGAAAAGTCGGGCACCGGGTCTGGAGGTGACTGGTGAGGTGGGTATTGAAGTTGCACTGTCTTCGCATGGCGAGACTGGCGCGCCTGAATCTGATCACGGCGCGCCGGCAAACCTCCTGGTTATGCCGAATCTCGCGGCGGCGGGTATCGCGCTTGGCGTGATGAAGCGTCTTGGCAATGCCGTCGATGTGGGTCCGATACTCATTGGTTCCCGTCTTCCGGTGCACATACTCAGTAACGCCGTTTCCGTGCGTGGAATCGTCAACATGACCGCCATGGCCTCCGCAGATGCCAGGTAGGGTGCCCCGCAAGCCCTGGATATCTCTATCTTATATCTATGGATGTAACACGCTAAGCAGGCTGATTTCGTGCGCGATCAACAGCGCGTAAAGCGGCATCAGAACGTACATCAGGTAACGAACGGTAAGCACTCGATAAATACGGAAGTTGAAATGCATCACCAGAACGATCAACGCCATACTGGTGACGGCGATTTTTGCCGCGGCAAAGGTGCGTATGTCCTTTTTGATCAACCAGTCCATCAGGATGTTCAGTTCTACGGCGCCATGATTCAAAAGGACCAGTGTCAGGAAGGCATCCAGGCAGGACAAGAGAATGATGACCAGGCTGGCAACGAGTGGCCAGGGTTCATACCAATCGATATAGCTGTTTGACTGATCGTCGATACGCCGTGACCGGCGACGACGTAACGTGAATAGCGCCCCAAGGAATGATTGCAATGAGAAATGTCGCCGTTTTTTACGCCGCCGTTCGATGGCCATGTTGTCATGCATGTTCATGATGTTAATTCATCATGACGTGATCAGGCGATTACGGCTGGATAGCGGGAAGCCTGTAGAGTTTGCCCCTTAACAAAGCCTGCCGTATGCATAAATAACCAACTGAGTTATATAATTAATAAAAAAGGGATTCGCGGCGGCATGCCGTGATTGGCTTGGTTGGTATGCGTCGCGGGCAACAGTTTATGCTCAATCAATAAAACCTTAATAAACAGTTCCATATAACAAAAGCATGAAGCTGTTTCAGGTCCCAGCTTTATCGACAATCGGCATAAATGATTTAGCGATCAACATGTAGCTAGTTTCAAATATTCAGAAATACTGCATTGTTATTTCATGGTGCCAACAAACCTGAATTAAAAATCTGGATCGCCATGAAAGTTGGGCATCAGACGAGCCTACAGTCAGCAGGGTGTTGTTTTTCTGTATTTTATGAATCAGTTTTGCTATGTTTACGACAGTTATTAAAGAACATGATTTCTTACGCAATCATGTCTGATTTAATAATTACCATGGACTTTCTGACTATGAACCCGATTAACCTGGAGGAGACAAAAAAATGGCGGATCTATTTTCCGATGAATGGATGAAGAGTTTCATGAGTCAGTGGAATGCAGAGCCGGAATTAGCGGATGCCCTTGCAAAAATCAATTTCAATTCAGTAATCGGTTATGGCTTTGATGGCGAGGATCAGCCGCGCGGCGTATTGAATGTTCAAAACGGCAAGGCCGTCACCGCCGGAACCTACAATGGAGAGACGCTTAACTGGGATCTGCGAGCATCGTTTGACAACTGGAACAAGTGGCTTGCCAAACCACCGGGTATGATGGGGCTAGGTATGGCCTATACCTCCCGCAAGCTGAAATTCAACGTGGGTGACTACGGTGCCATGATCAAGGATCCACGTATGGCTGGTCCCTTCATCAAAAGTTTTACCGTGATGGGACGGGCTTGAAACTGTTGCATGAATAAGTAATAAGTAACTGGATTTGATGTGTGGATAAACGGCAAGCGTGTTTCCTTACCGCCAAATCGAAATAAGAAATCTGTCTAAGGATTCGTTCCTAATTAAAATTGATCAGTAGGTCAGGAAGGCGCTGTCAATGACAGCGCCGGTATTTTAGACGAACCTGCCCATTTATTTTACGTGTTTGAGGATTAACCCATGTTAATCAGAAAAATTACAACTATCGGCTTTTTGTGTTCCTCTCTGGTGGGTTTCGGCATCTGCGCGGAAACTCAGCCGGACACGGTGATAACCGTACCCAGTGTTGCGGTTGGCGGTACCGTCAGCCTGGGCGGCACCGTTGTCCCTTTCAAGGAAGCCACCTTGTCGGCGCAATTGCCTGGACGTATCGATAGTATCTCCGGTGAAGAGGGTGACAGCTTCGAGGCAGGCGCGCTCCTGCTGACGATCACTGACGACGAATTGCTGGCCCAGCGCCGTGCGGCGTTTGCAAATTTGGCCAATGCCGAGGCGGCGCTTCGTAATGCCGGCGTCCAGTATTCCAGGGAATGGATTTCACCCTATGGCGGCCAGTCGAATGACATGATGCGGCGGCATGGGTTCGTTGATGCGCAATTTCAGTAACCCGATGAACAGCATGTTTGGCTCTGGCTCCCCGCGCGTTGAACGGGGCGCTGATCTCTATTCGTACAGCACTCAGGTCGAGCAGGCGCGCAATCAACTGGTAAGCGCGCGCGCCAAGATCGAAGAGATCGATACCAAGCTTCGCGATACAAAATCCATCGCGCCATTTGATGGTGTGATCACCAAAAAACTGGTCGAAGTGGGTGATCCAGTGCAACCGGGTATGCCGCTGCTCATGTTCGCGGATACCTCCCAGTTGCAAATCCAGGTCGAGGTACCCGCACGTCTCATGCCCGGCGTGAGTAAGGGCATGGTTGTCCCGGCCAAACTGGATGTCGGTGATGTCAGTCTGCAAGCACGGGTGGCGCAGATTTTCCCGATGGCGGATCCGGACCGGCATACCGTGACGGTCAAATTTGATCTGCCGCAAGGTGCGCCCGGCGGGGCAGGCATGTATGCCGAAGTCATCATCAACGATATCAACGCCCAGGTACATGAATTGCCCGTGGTTCCCAAGAATGCGCTGGTGTGGAAAGGCAGCTTGCCGGGTGTTTATGTGTTGAACCAGGATAACAAACGTGAATTGCGGCTGGTACGCACCGGTGATGAAGTCGGGATTGACGGAATAGCGATACTTTCGGGTATAAAGGCCGGTGACCGAGTCGTTGTGGGGGCATCCGGGAGCTGACAAAGGAGGCACAACTCCACGGATTGAATTGCATCTGACAGGGCAGCAATTGCGTATGGCAAAATGGTACTGCTACTGAAATGTAATCAGCTATGCCTGACCGGAGCAAGGGCGGGGAGATTGACTGGTCAGCAGGCTTGTCTATTATCATAAGAGAAAACATAAAAAAGGCGGGATTAATATATGGCTGAACAACAAGAAATCTCCAAACCGCATGATGCCAAATCACTGGGTATCGCCGGCAGAACAGCACGTCTCTTTATTACGTCCCCTGTCACGCCGATGTTGCTGATTGCCGCGTTGCTTGTTGGTTTGATGGGTTTGTTTTTCACTCCCCGCCAGGAAGATCCTCAAATATCCGTCCCGATGGTGGATGTCTTCGTCCAGTATCCCGGGGCCTCGGCCCAACAGGTCGCCAGCCTGGTTACCGAACCGCTGGAACGGATCATGAAAGAAATCCCCGGCGTTGAGCATACCTACACGGCGACCGAACGCGGCCGCGCCATGGTAACCGTGCGCTTCTATGTCAACGAGGACATGGGGAAATCGATTGTCAAGGTGCATGACAAGCTGCAATCCAATCTAGACAAGATTCCACCTGATGTCTCCATGCCGCTGGTCAAGCCGGTCGCGGTTGATGATGTACCTGTCGTAGCGCTCACCCTGTGGTCCGAGGATCTCGATGACGGTTCATTGCGAACACTGGCCCTGGATTTGCTGCAACGCCTTGGCGAGGTACCGGATGCCGGCAAGGGCTTTGTTGTTGGAGGGCGCGAGGATCAGCTCAAGGTAGAGGTATTGCCTGAGCGTCTTTCCGGCTTTGGCATTAGTCTGCCGCAGGTCGCCGAAACCATACGCACGGCCAATGCGGAGAAGACAGCGGGCGGTGTCGAAACCGGTGGTACCGCCTTGGCGGTGCGCACCGGGGCCTTCCTGAAGACGGCTTCCGATATCGAGCGTCTGGTCGTGGGCGTGCGCAATGGCGCACCGGTTTACGTTCGCGATGTGGCTCGGGTAGCACACGAACCGGCGGATCCGACCCAGATGGTTGCGCACTACACAGGACCGGCCTACGCGGGAGAGAACCCCGCGGCCGATGGCGCCCCGGCCGTTACCATCGCCATCGCCAAGAAGGAAAAAACCAATGGCGTGGTGGTGGCCAATCGGCTGCTGGAGAAGATCGAGGATCTCAAGGGGGATCTGATTCCCGCGAACGTTCATGTGGAGATTACCCGAAATTACGGCAAGACAGCCAATGACAAGGTCAACGAACTGCTGGAGGCCATGCTCGAGGCGGCGGTTTTCGTCTCACTGTTGTGTCTGTACGGCTTGGGTTTTCGTGCCGCTTTCGTTGTCATTACCGTGATTCCCGTTGTCATCCTGGTCACGATCTGGTGGGCAATGATGGTGGATTACACCATCGATCGCGTCAGCCTTTTTGCCCTGATCTTCTCGATTGGCATCCTGGTGGATGATGCTGCCGTGGTCATCGAGAATATCTTTCGTCACTGGCTGGAGAGGGGCAAGACCAGCGTCGCCATCGCCGTCGATGCGGTCCGGGAAGTCGGCAATCCGACCATCCTGGCCACCTTTACCATTATCTCGGCGCTCTTACCCATGGGTTGGGTGAGTGGTCTCATGGGACCCTATATGCGGCCCATTCCGGTGCTGGGTTCCTCTGCCATGTTCTTCTCGCTGCTCGCGGCCTTTATCTTTACGCCCTGGTTGGCGGTCAAGGTCGCACCCCGGATGGCGTCTCTGGAAAAGGCGATGAAAAAGGAACAGAAGACGCACGCAAAAATCAGGCGATTTTACCGCCCCATCATCACCCCACTGATTGAAAACCGCTTTCTGGGCTTCGCGTTTCTGTTCAGCATCATCGGACTAACGGCCGGGTTGTGCGTGCTCTTTTATACCCAGACCGTTGTCGTAAAGATGCTGCCGTTTGATAACAAGCCGGAATTTTCCGTGATCGTCAACATGCCGGAAGGAACGGCGATGCCGGTAACCGCCAATGTCGTCAGGGCGCTGGCCGAGGAGGTGCGCAACATACCGGAAGTCACTGCGGTGCAGACGTATGCCGGGACCGCCCAGCCGTTCAATTTCAACGGCATGGTGCGTCATTACTACTTGCGCCAACGTTCCTGGGATGGTGATTTGCTGGTCATGATCAAGAACAAGAATGAACGCGAGCGTACCAGTCATCAACTTGCCGTGGACGCGCGCCACCGCTTGACTCCCTTGGCGGAATCGATGGGAGCGCGTATCGCGGTGGTCGAGATGCCGCCGGGGCCGCCGGTGCTGCAGACGGTGGTTGCCGAAGTCCATGGGCCGGATGCTGAAACACGGCGCAAGGTGGCCGCCGACATGACGGCCATGTTCGGGAAGGTCGAGAATGTCGTCGATGTCGACAACTACATGGCTGAACCCTACGAATACTGGCGCTTCGAGGTCGATACCGAAAAGGCCGTGCGCCGCGGTATCTCGGTCGACACCATCAACAATACGCTTACCATGGCCATGGGCAACTTCAAGTTGGGGGATGTTAAACGCGAAACGGTGCTGGAACCGACCTATATCGTGATCCAGGTTCCGCTTTCCATCCGGTCACAAATAACGCGTTTGGGAGATCTGCCGGTACCGACAAACGACGGCAAGACGTTGCCCCTCTCCGAGCTGGGCCAGTTCATCAAGCAGCCTGAAGACCCCATCATCTACTCCAAGGACCTGCGCGGGGTCGAGTACGTGATAGGCGAGATGGAGGGCCGTCTGGGCGCGCCGATTTACGGCATGCTCGGCATCGAGGATCTCGTCAAGGACTACACCGCACCGGATGGCGTGAAAATGGTGACCATGCCGTGGAACCTGTTTGGCGCTCCCAAGGATGATAACCACTCCGGCTATGAGTGGAGCGGGGAGTGGACGGTGACGTACGAAACCTTCCGCGACATGGGCGGTGCATTCATGGCGGCCCTGGTGCTGATTTATGCCCTGATAGTCTGGGAGTTCAAGAATTTCACCCTCGCCGGTTTGATCATGTCGCCGATCCCGTTGACCCTGCTCGGTATCATACCAGGGCACTGGATCATGGGCGCGGAATTCACGGCAACATCGATGATCGGCATGATCGCCTTGGGCGGCATCATCGTGCGGCAATCGATCCTGATTGTGGAATTCGTCAAGATCGAGGTGGCCAAAGGAAAAGATGTCAGGGAAGCGGCCATCCACGGTGCGGAAGTCCGCATGCGGCCCATCCTTATCACCACCCTGACCGTGATGGTCGGCGCATTCGCGATATTACATGATCCGATCTTCAGTGGCCTTGCAATCAGTACGCTGTTTGGCGCCGGCGTGGCCACCTGTATGGCCGTGCTGGTTGTCCCGCTTGGTTGTATCAGCGCCCGCAAGCAGTTCTATATCGAAACCGCCGATGACGGAACGATCGGCATCAGTCCAGCATACCAACGCATCGAACAGGTTTCGAATGAAACGGCCGCCCCGGCTGGTACGCCGCTGTGGATGCGCCTGTACGGTGGGATCATCTCGGTCTTTACCTGGCTGTTCTACATCATCCGGGCCATCTTCACCATGCTCGGCATGGGTTTCAAGGCGATCCTGGGCAAGTCTGGTCACCGTCGTGGTGCAGCGCCTCCGCCACCGCGGCAACCTTCACCGGGTGCGGGTGGCACGCCTCCGCCGCCACGCGGGGGAACGCCCCCGCCCCCGCGCCAACCACCGCCGCCGCGACCCGCCCCAGCCGCCGGTGCGGCGGATGCCGCGACGAGCACGGCTGCATCACTGCAGCCTGCAGGTGAAAAAGCGCCGGCACCGCACGGGAGGGGCGCACCAGTTCCCACATCCGATCCTGTTGTGGCTGAGACTGTGGCTGGAAGCGGCTCCGCTCCTGAGGCGGTGTTCGCCGATGATGTTGACCATTCAGGCGAGGAGGCTGATGAAAGTGCCATGACCTCATCTGAAATAGCGGATGACACGGAAGGTGAGGGTATTGTGCGGAAACGTCGTGGTATTCGTCTCAAACAAGATCTCAAGTAAATATTCGGTTTGGGCTGAAGATCACCGGATACATACTCGGATCCATACTGGATACAGCAGATAACTGAAAGGAATTAACAATGAAACACCATGGTGCTATCTCAATTCACTGTCTTGGTGTGTTTCTGGCAATCGCAGGCAGCTTGGTGTTAACCGATGTCGTTGCTGAAGATCAGCCGCCGGGTGATACGGGAACACAATCATCCTCCTATAGCTACAGTAATGACTGGGCCATTGTATCCGCGCCGCCGCCGCCCGGCCCTTATCAGTCCGTCAACGTCGATCCCCGGATACCGGGTCAAGAGGATCTGAGGATCCCATTTGGGAGCGGCCTTGATACACCCCGGGCCCAGAGTGAGGAACTGCCGGGTGATTTCATGGGCGCCCCACCGTCTGCTGGTACACCGGCACGACCAATGGCACCCGGCGCGTATACCGGAAACGAGCCCTCTGGCGATAAATCTCCCCCGGGTACTACCGATCGCAAGGCTATAACCAGAGCTGGGCCGCACCGGTCCAGGATTATACGGGTTCATATGGTTACCCGCCCTCAGGCGATTCGCGTTAATGGCTATGCGCCCTCACCCTGGTATAACTCACCCGGGCAGCGCAGTGAAGATGAAGTCCCACCACCGCCTTTATATAACGGCAGGATAGTACCGCCGTCACCTGACCAGCTTTATCGTCGTGGCAGCGGTGCACAGTAAACGCACACATAATCGCCATGGGGATGCAGAGTCACCCACGCTCAAAAACCCTGGTCATATGGATTGCAATGATATGTATTTGTTACCTAGTCGCCTCCTGCGGTGATGATCAAGAGAGGGAGGATGCGACTGCGAGCGGCGTGGGAAAGGAACCACAGGCCCAGCAACCGATCGTCAAGGAGTGGTATCCGCGTTCAAAATACCTGCCGCCGCAGACGGTCTATGTCCCTGTGCCGGTACCGTCGCCACAACCGGCGGGGCAATCGCAACAACCGTATTACACTGGTATTTATCAACAACCGCAAATGACACAGCACTCATCCCAGGAACCGTCGCCCTGGTCCCAGCCTGGCCAGTCGCAAAACCCGTCTCAGCCCTATCAGACTGAGCCACAGTATCAATACCAACAACGTCCCTGGGGTGCATTCCCGACCCCGGAAAAAAAGCAAAAAAGCGCGACACCTCAGGAACAACGACCTGCTACAATCCCCTACGGAGGATGGCCAGGCTATGGCGGTTATGGCGGTTATGGCGGTTATGGTGGTTATGGTTATGGCCTAGTTGACCCATCGCTGGGGGTTCCGGGTGGGGGCGGCGGAATATATAACGTTTACCCGGAAATGATCCCGCCGGTTTATGGTTGGTAAGGGTAATGCTCCTATCCGGCTCTAACGGGGTCTAATACAAGTCACCGACAGGTATCTGAAGTAACGTCTTCATTTCAACCGGCGGAAGTCGGTTGATTGTTGAATCAGCTACGGGAGTCTCCCTCCGTTGATGATTGCAGGACACTAGGGAGCCAAGTTTGTAATATACATTGCAAACAAAACAACATGATGAGGTAGTAGATATGAATAAACTGACCAAAACGTTGTGTGCCACCGCCATTGCCGGCGCCATGGCGATTCCTTTCACGGCAGCTCAGGCCTGGGGTCCATGGGGCGGTGGTGGTCCCTGGAGTAATGGCTGGGGTAATGACGGCTCGGGTGACGGCTGGGGTGACGGCTCCGGTGATTTCGACTTCAGCATGAGCGGTGGCGGCCATGGTAGTGGTTATGGGCGTGGGCGTGGTTATGGTAATGGCTATGGCTATGGCTATGGCGGCTACGGTTATCCCGGCTATGGCTATGGTGGCTATCCGGGTTATGGTGGTGGCTGGGGTGGCCTGGCTATGGCGGCTATGGCGGTTATCCCGGTGCCTATGGTGCTCCGTATGGTTACGGTGCCCCGGCGGCTGCACCCGCACCCGCCCAACCAGCAACATCGGGTGCCAGCCAATAACCCCGTAGGTAATTCCGACGAGCCTCCACAGGGATGTGTTGGCTCGTTTTTTATTTGATCAATCTGTTTCCATAAGTTAATTCATCAAGGTCACGTTTGAAAAATGCGATTCCAGATTCTCTCTTCATTGCTATTGTTGCTGTTTACATCCGCCTCGGCCGTTGCCGGACAGAATCAGGTCGAATTCTCCGCTGATTTTATTCAATCAATGCCGCAGCAAGAATCCCAGCAGGGGAAGATTTACATAGGCAACGAACAAGTGCGCACCGAGGTCACCGTTAGCGACGAGGCGATGGTCCAGATTATCGACATGAAGCAACAGGCGGCCTATATGCTCGATCCCGAGCAACAAACCTATATGGAACACAAGGCGGGTCCGGGAGAAATGATGCCGGAAACTGCCGCGAAGGATGCAAACCCATGCGCGGGTATGCAGAACCTTAGCTGTAACAAGATCGGCGTCGAGGCCATCAATGGACGGCCAGCGGAAAAATGGGAGTTGAAGAGTACGGCCCAGGAGCAATCCAGCCAGATGCTTATCTGGTTGGATCAGGAGCGTCATATCCCGGTTCGTCAAACCTTTCCGGACGGAGCAACCATGGAAATGCGTCTGGTAGGCAGGGAAACACTGAACGGCCGCAATACCGAGAAATGGGAAATGACAGCCACACGTCCCGGTGACCAGAGCAGTGTCGCCTACCAGTGGTTTGATCCCGAGCTGAAGATAAATATCCGCGAAGAGCGGCCGGGAGGGTTTGTCAGCGAATTACGCAATATCAGGATTGGCAAGCAACCGGCAGATTTGTTTAGCGTGCCGCCTGGCTACAAGGAAATGAGCATCCCGCAAGGTGGTGCTCCGGAGCAGAGGGCAGGGAAACAACCGTTGATCCGCGTCATACAGTCTTGACGAATGAAATTTAGTCGTTATCTAGTCCCGTTGCTCGATTTACGGTCTACCCCGTCGCGGGGATCAAGAGCGAGTGCATGATTACTATTATTGCGAATCTTAAAGGCGGCTCCGGCAAGAGTACGGTGGCCTTCAACCTGGCAGTCTGGCTGGAAAAAAATAACCGTTCAGTCATCGGTTACGATCTCGACCCACAGTGCACCTTCAGTGATCTGGCGATGCTGCGCAGAGAGATGGAATACAAACCCGATCTGACGATCCACTCCGTGCGGGCCGTGCTCAAGGAGCAACTGCTATCCCATGCCGGCTATGAGGTTCTCATCGATGTCGGCGCGGCAAATCTGGCGGCCATGAAAGAAGCCCTGACCGCAGCGGACCGTATTCTGATACCGGTCCCCCCGAGTCAGGCCGACGTCTGGGCAACCCAGCGCTTCCTGCATATCATTGGACCTGACCTCGAGGCCATGAAGGCCAGCGGTACGCAGCGAACGATGGCGTTCGTCAACCGGGCTGACACAAACAAATCCATCCGTGAAACGCACGAAACAGAAGCGGCTTTGCGCATGTTGCCGGGGATTGATGTCGTTCTGCCACAACGACTGCGCCTGAGAACAGGATTTCGCCGTTCACTGAGTGAAGGGCTGACAGTGTTCGAGATGTGGCCGCGGAGCAAGGCGGCGCAGGAGTTCAGGACGTTGGCAAAAGCGCTGTATCCCGACATGGCCGGGCAATCATAATCAGAGTTATTGAGCAGGAGTAAGCATGATGAACAACCTTGCGCGCATTGTGAGTCACGGTTTTGCGATTGTCGTCGTCCTATTACTGGGCATCGGATTTATCTATCGCGGTGAACTGTTCCCTGACCTTGAGCTTCCCGATTTTCTGGTGCCGGAATCCGAGAGAGTCGCGGGCGCCGGTGATACGCAGGGTAACGTTAAAGGTGATATGGCACCAACACAGGAAACGGCTCCTGGCGAACCGGTTGGAACGGCATCGACGGCGCCCGTTGATGAATCCGTGGCTGCAGTTCCGGCGGCTCCTGCCGTGGAAGCGACGGCGGGGGCATCCAAAGCCGGTGTTGAAAGTCAGCAACCGGTTGCAGGGATTGCGCCTCCCCCCGCCGCAGAAGAGCCCATGCCGGGCGAGAGGGTAACCGCAAGCCGTGGTGAGGCCAGCGGGGCCACTGGTACAGAAGTCGTACCCGTCCCCGTTCCATCTTCCGAAACGCCGGCTGGGCCAAAGGCCGGAGTCGCAGGCCCCGGTCCTGGTGCAGAACCGGCATCCGCGGGTGCGGATACAGTCTCTGAACCCGAGGCATCCGGGAGTGACGGCGCCGCAAACCGGGACGCAAGCTCCCACCGGCACGCCAGAACCATACCCCGGCGCACCGCTCCCTCAAGAATCCGCTACGAACACGGAGGAAGCAGCCGCCGCTTCAACCGCTGGAGCGCGGGCTACCGATACGACCGCTGAACAATCGACCCAGAGCAGCGCCACACCGGTAAAACCCTATGAAATTCTGGCCGCCGCACGTGAGGCATTCTGGTTGCACAACTATGACGCTGCCGAGAAAAACTACCGTAATCTGGCGGAACTCGAACCTCAGAATCCGGATGGGTATGGAGAACTGGGAAATATGTTTTTTACACAGGGGCGTTGGGAAGAGGCGGCTGCGGCGTATTACGAGGCCGGAATCCGGCTCGTCAGGGAAGGACGTATTCAGCCGGCGCGTGACTTGGTTAATGTGATCCGCGGGCTGAATGGATCGCAGGCCGAGGAACTGGAAAAGCTCATTACGTCGGCGACGACCTCTGAGAATCGCTGATACTCGGTTATATTTTCAAGAGAAAGAAATGTTCAGATTTATTTGGAACCTGCTTGCCTTGATTGGACTGCTGCTGGTCACCGGCATGATATACATGGCAACACAGCTGGGCGATGGCCTGGTTAATCTCCGTTCGTTTGATGAAAAAGCACCGGCGGTCTATCTCGATATGGCCAAGAAGCTGATCGAGACCGCTAACGCCGCTGAAGCAACCATCTGGAAGGTTCCGGTCAAGGAGGGTCTAAGTTGGAAGGATGTCGAACAGACCTTGCATTTTGTCGCCAATGAACACAATCTAAAAAATGTCGGTGAACTGCCACTTTCAGAACAGGTGGAGGCCATGACGGGTCAACCGCAGCATTTTCTCAAGATTTACATGTTCTGCAATCCCTTGACGGCTGCCCACATGATTGATTATTCGGTCGCCTTCTCGGCCTATTTGCCTTGCCGGATATCGTTAATCGAAGATAAGCAAGGCAAACTCTGGCTCTATACACTCAATATGGACATGATGATCCACGGTGGTAAGGTCATGCCGAAGGGGTTGCAGGAAGAAGCCATTGCGATCAAGGACAGCATACTGGATATCATGAATCGGGGCGCCACGGGGGCATTCTAGAGCCGATCTCTCTGGCAAATGTCAAGAGCGCCATCGCCCCTTGTTTCCTTTATACTGCCTCGCAAGCGGCATTGATTACTAAAGCGAGGGACGGGAAATGCAGGAAAAGCAGGCTATCGGGTATAACGGCTGCCAGCGCTGGCAATAACGCCATTCCTCAGGATCTGGCCGTCTGTATCGACAAGTTTGCGCGCAACTTTGAAGCCAGTGCACGTCGTTGGGAACTGGTGGTCTATCCCTCGCTGCTGGCCTTCATCGTGCTGGCTTCCTATGGCTTTTATCTCATCTACACGTTAACCAATGACGTTGGCCGGCTGGCGAGGAGCATGGAGACCGTGGTTGTTTCACTGGAAAACGTTGCCGACAAAATGAATGTCGTCTCCGGTAATGTGGCCGTCATTTCGGACAATCTGGATGCCATCGCGACGGATGTGGGGTACCGAGTCCGTAACCATGAACAAC
The DNA here is from genome assembly GCA_963773065.1 of uncultured Gammaproteobacteria bacterium. Taxonomy (GTDB): domain Bacteria; phylum Pseudomonadota; class Gammaproteobacteria; order UBA9214; family UBA9214; genus CAVQCA01. Next base: position 118,243 of record CAVYZN010000005.1, on the reverse strand, counting down.
ATGGTGAAAACGATGGACAGCATCAACAGGTCCATGACCGTCATGACGGTGCCCATGTACCAGATGCGTAATGACCTCGGCAACATGAGCCGTAACGTACACACGGCGACAGGTCCCATGAACGTGATGAGCAGCATACTACCCTAGCCTTGCAGATAACTCTGCCACGATTTTCTTCTATCGGTTTTCGTTTCCGCCTTTGCCGACTCCCCGAATCACGCCGATGGTTAGCTGCAGGAACCGTCAATGACCGGCGCAGGTAAGACCATCAAGCAACGGCTGAAAAGCCTGGAACAGCACCTGAAGAAGGAGAATCCGGTGCTGGTCTCGGCCGTCGAGAGCTATCGCCACCTCGACCAGGCGGGACATACACTCGGCATGCTGGACACCGAACAGTCCTTCGCTACCCAGATTTCCTGGTGGCCCATGATCTCGGTGCTGGGGACCTTCTCGGCAGGCAAATCAACTTTTATCAATCACTTTCTTGGCGCCAGATTACAGCAGACTGGGAATCAGGCTGTAGATGACAAATTTACGGTGATCTGTTTCGGGGGTGAACACCCGTCACAGTCACTGCCCGGTGTGGCGTTGGATGCGGATCCGCGTTTTCCTTTCTACCAGATCAGTAACGAACTCGAAAAAGTCGCGATCGGTGAAGGGCGTCGCGTGGACAGCTATCTTCAGCTAAAGACATGTCCGAGTGAGAGATTGCGGGGCAGGATCATCATTGACTCACCGGGCTTCGATGCCGATTCCCAGCGTACGGCAACACTGCGACTTACCGATCACATTGTCGACCTCTCGGATCTGGTACTGGTGTTTTTCGATGCGCGTCATCCTGAACCGGGGGCGATGCGTGACACCCTGGCGCATCTGGTGGGCAACACCATACATCGTCCGGACGCGACCAAGTTCGTCTATATCCTGAATCAGATGGATACCACCGCACGCGAGGACAACCCGGAAGAGGTTATCGGTGCCTGGCAACGCGCCCTGGCCCAGGAGGGCCTGACGGCAGGACGCTTTTACAGTATCTACAATCCCGATGTCGCCGTAACCATCGCGGATGAGGCGATCCGCAAGCGCTACGAGTCCAAGCGTGATCATGATCTCGTCGAAATCCATGACAGGATCCAGCGTGTCGGCGTCGAACGCGCCTACCGGATCATCGGCTCGCTTGAAAAAATGGCGCACCATATCGAAGAAAAGGTCATACCATGGCTGCGGGACTACAAAGCGCGCTGGCGGCGACTGGTCCTGTGGGGTGACGGCGTCCTTCTCGGGGCATTTCTGGTGGTTGCCGTGTTGTCAACCCGCTGGCTTGGTTTGCGCGATGGCTGGCGCTGGTCCGTGCCCGGCCGAATGGCATGGTTCGACCGGTACCATGGTCTGGAGCAGGTTCGCGCTGGCCATGATCGCCATGGTGCTGGTCTACCTGCATTTCAAGATCCGGAAACTGGCGGCGCGTAGGGTTTTAAGATTCATTGCGACAGAATTTGCACCGGGTCTGGAATACGAACGGCTGAGGACTGCGTTTCACTACAATACGCGGGGATGGCACAGTATCTTTGCCACCAATCCCGTTGGCTGGGGCAAGTCCACCCGTAAACGCCTGCATCGCGTCATCGCCGAGGCCAACGATTACATACAGAAGCTGAACGACACCTTTACTGACCCTTCAGGCAGGCAAACAAAGCCGATACGCGGTTTCAGTTCAGAAATCGTCGGTGTATCTGGCGATACCTCTGGGGCATACCCAACCCCCGGAAAAACAGAGTAAACCTGAATAAGTCAGAAACTCCCCTTCGTTTCGAGGCATCGATAAAGCTGTCAATAGGCCTGCGAACAAGGCCAGGTCCGCATTCCCATCCGACACTCTCAGCATGACAAGATTGTCAGAAACGTCTGGGAATATTGATTCAGATCAATCGGACATCGCTTGTAATAAATGAATATTAAGTTTATAAATGTATCATTATCAATTAAATCGACAGTCCGACTGTACCCCATTCAGTTTGAAATCCGTAAACATCATCTGTAAATCGGGATAACATAAGGCGGGTTATAAACTGATTATCTTCGGGATTGAATACCGAAGTGTCCAGGAGACCAGTGCATTGTTGAACGTCAGCAGCCAGGCGATTAACCGCCACATCGATCCCTCGGTACTAGACAGTGTCCGTGCCCACCTCGCCTCACGGGTTATCGGACAGCGCGATCTCGTTGACAGCATGCTCATCTGCCTGTTGAGCCAGGGACATCTTCTGGTGGAGGGCATGCCCGGTCTGGCGAAGACGACAGCGGTAAAATCATTGGCGGAAGCCATCGAAGGCAATTTTCACCGCATTCAGTTCACACCGGATCTGTTACCATCCGACCTGATAGGAACCGATATCTACCGTCATGAAAAGGGTGAATTCGAGTTTCGTCCCGGGCCGCTTTTTCACAATATCCTGCTTGCCGATGAAGTGAACCGGGCACCGGCGAAGGTACAGTCGGCGCTGCTTGAGGCCATGGGTGAATATCAGGTAACTGTGGGCCTGCATACCTATACCATGCCCAGACTGTTTATGGTGCTGGCAACACAGAATCCGATCGAGCAGGAAGGCACTTATCACTTGCCGGAAGCCCAACTGGACCGCTTCCTGATGCACGTCTGGGTGGATTACCCGAATCGGGATGAAGAACTGGCCATCCTCGAACTCGACAGTAAACAACTGCTGAAATCGCCTGAACCACCTGCCAGGGTATTATCCCAGGAGGAGCTCTTCAAAGTGCGGGAGGATGCCACAAAACTCTACCTCGATCCCAAGTTGAACAATTACATCGTGGATCTCGTGCAAGCCAGCCGTAAGCCGGGTGCCTACGATGCCGATCTCAAACGCTGGTGCCGCTTTGGCGCTTCACCGCGTGCAACCATTGCTCTGGCGCGTTGCGCGCGCGCCAGGGCATGGCTCGATGGCGACGAATTCGTTGCCCCCCATCATATCCAGTCAGTGGCGCCTGATGTCCTGCGACACCGCATACTGTTGACCTTTGAAGGCGAGGCGGAAGGGGTAACAACCAGCGATTTCATCAGACGACTGCTGGAGGTCGTTGCAATTCCGTGATGCATTCAGCAGTAGCCCGTTCGGGTGTGTCTATTGTTGTACCTTTTCCGCTTAATCCGGGCCTGTGACCAATAATGATTCTCTATCCACGGCTCGATGACCTGCTAGAACTTCGCCATCAGGCGCGTGACGCTGGGTGTCGCCGCGCATCATCTTGTCAATTCGACCTTCGCCGGCCTTTATTCTTCGGTTTTCCGCGGTACCGGGCTGGACTTCGAGGAAGTGCGCGAGTATCGGGAAGGTGACGATATCCGCAACATGGACTGGCTGGTCACGGCCCGCACCGGCAGGCCGCATCTCAAGGTGTTTCGCGAAGAACGGCAGCGCAACGTCATGCTGTGCGTCGACACCGGACCGCACATGAGTTTTGGCACCCGCGGCACCTTCAAATCCATCCAGGCGGCGCGCACCGCAGCGCTGATTGGCTGGGCCGCGAGCAAACAGCAGGATCGGGTTGGTGGCGTGCTCTTCGGTAATCCGGCCATGGGTACCCAGTATTTCCGGGCGACCCCGGGGCGGCGCGGTCTGTGGCGTCTGTTACGAGCACTGACAAAACCGGCCGAGCATGGCGAGATCGATGACACCCGAATAATTGCCGCGCTGCAGCATCTGGATTCCGGCAGCACGACCGGGTCGTTGATCTTTGTCATTGCCGCCATCAACCAGGTCTCGATCGGCCTGGAACGCACACTGGGAAGTCTGCGTCAGCGCCATGATGTACTGTTACTGCCAATCGATGATCCTGCCGATAGCGACCTTCCCGCCATGGGATCCGTCATTTTCTCCAATGCCGTTGGCGAGTTGCTGGAAGTGGATACGGATAATGAACGGGGCCGGCAGGCATTTCGCGACGATTGGGAATTGCGTCGCAATGAGGTCCAACAGATGGCTTACCGGCTCGGGATCGGTTTTATTCCCGTCAGCACAGACGCCGATGTGCATTATGTATTGACTGAAGGCTTGCGGCGTTACGCGGGAGGCAGGGTGTAGACATGATGAAATCATTTTCGGGAACCCTGCGTGATATCCATGGCCTTGATGGGGTTCCTTGGTGGCCACCGGCTCCGGGTTGGTGGTACGTCATTGCCGCTCTCGCTCTTGTCCCGGTGGTTATCGTCATTGGATACTGGCTGGTACGCCATGGACCGTGGTTGGGCTGGCGCAGCGATGCCCGTCGCAAACTCAATGCTTTGCGCAAGGCATTGCTGAGGGAAAATCCCCGGGAAGTGGCGGGACGGTTATCGGAACTTCTGCGGCGCATCGCGATGGCGCGCAGTGGCCGCCGCGTTGCCGCCGGATTGACGGGGGAAACCTGGCTGCACTGGCTTGCGGAGAAGGATACCAGCGGCTTTGACTGGGAAGAACGCGGCCAGGTGCTGCTGAAGGCGCCATACATGCCGCCGTCCATGGAGGTTGAACGCAAGGAGCTGGCGTTGCTGATACGCGCGGCAACGCGCTGGATTGATGCTACACAACCGACGCGCAAGGGCATGGGTGTGCGGACTCGTATCCGGACGGTCCGGGTCGGCATACTTGGCAAAACCGGGTCTGGCCATGTTTAGTTTTCATTGGCCGTGGCTTGCCCTGTTATTGCCGCTCCCGCTGCTCGTCTGGAAGTTCTGGCCGCGCCGTCACAAGCCATCCGATTACTACAGCCAGGGTGAGGGCACTACCTTGCTGCACCCGGCGCTTGGCCGGTTGGCGTCAACTTTTTTGTCGGCCCGATCCCTTACCCATACGGGCAGCTTGCAGAAGACCATCATGCTGGCCCTGCTATGGGTCGCCTTGATCCTCGCCCTGATGCGCCCGGAGTGGCTGGAACCCTATTCAGAGGTGCGTACCGAAGGCTATGACCTGATGCTGGTTATCGATACCTCGCGGTCCATGGAGGCCCTGGATTTTAGCGTCAATGGCCGGCAGGTCACACGCATGGCGGTGGTCAAGGGCGTGATCGGACGTTTTATACAGGCCCGGCAGGGGGATCGCATCGGGATGGTAGTTTTCGGCGGTCAGGCATTTGTGTTCTCACCGATGACACTGGACGTCAGTGCAGTGCATGCACTGGTAGACAGCATCGTCTCAGGCATGGCCGGCGACGCCACGGCAATCGGTGATGGCGTTGGCCTGGCTGTAAAAAAATTGCGGGAACGCCCGGAGGGATCGAGAGTCATGATCCTGCTTACCGATGGTGAAAACACCGCGGGCAGCCTACCGCCCCGCTTGGCCGGGCAACTGGCCGCCAAGGAAGGAATCCGTATCTACACGATAGGCGTGGGCAGCAAGGGACTGGTGCCATTCATCGAAGACGGCCGGATGACCGAGCAAAAGATGGAAATCGACGAGGAATTGTTGACTGAACTTGCGGACATGACCGGCGGCGCCTACTTCCGAGCCACGGATACCGATGCGCTGGAGAAAGATTTATCAACGCATCGATACGCTGGAAAAAACCAAGGCAGAATCGCGCAGCGTCATGATTCCCAGCCCGCTCTATCGCTGGCCACTGGGCGTGGCGCTGTTTGTCCTGCTGGTGCTTGGCCTGTTCCCGGATGGCATACCCAGGACCTGGTTCAGGGCACGCGCGCATGGATGAGGCTTTCTCGCATCCTTCCATTTCTCGGAGCCCGCCTGGCTATGGGCCCTGCTGCTCTGCATCCCGGTTGCCCTCTGGCTGCTGATTCTTCCCGGCCTTGGCAGGAATGAACGGATACGCAACTATGCCGATGCCCATCTGATGCCCTATCTCCTCGGTCGCACGGAGACCTCACCACGGACGCGCTGGAAACGTTTTGCACGCTGGACGGGTATTTGGACCTTGATGGTGCTGGCCATGGCGGGTCCACGCTGGGATTTCACGGATGTGCAGTTGTTCAAGCCGGGCACCAATCTTCTGGTGTTGTTCGATATTTCGCGTTCCATGGAACGTGACGGATGTTAAGCCCACGCGGCTGGCGCGTGCACGTCAGGAACTCGAAGACATCCTTAACCAGAACCGGGGCATACGTGTGGGATTGATTGCCTTCGCATCGGTTGCGCATGTGGTATCACCGATCACGGAAGACATGAATGGCATACGCCGGGTATTGTCCGCGCTCGATACCCGGCTGGTGCAGCTCCAGGGAAGCCGGCTTTCGTTTGCACTTGACCGGGCGAAGGAACTTATTGCCGGCCAGCCGGCGGAAAGTGTCAACTCGCTGCTGATCATCACCGATGGGGATTTTGATGAAGCGGGACTGGAAGAACGGGTGCGATCCTTCGCTGACGCCGGGGTGCGCGTGCATGTGTTGGGTGTCGGTACCCCGGAAGGCGGTGCCGTCCCGGCTAACGATAATCCCTGGCTAACGGCCAGGAAACGGTCAACCGGTAATATCCGCACTGAACGAACCGGAACTGAAAGCACTCGCATCGGCCGGTGGCGGGATATACGAGAGGGCGGATTACCGGGATAGTGATACCCGCGATATCCTCGCCCAGGTGAAGGCGGCGGCGCTTGCCCAACACGGAACGGGACGAACGCACCCGGGTCTGGAATGAACGTTTCTACCTCCTGGCCGGACTGGCAGTGCTGTTGCTGTTGCCGCAGTTCCGGCGGACGCTTCCAAGTTACCGGCGAACAAAATGATGCGAAGACCAGGATCCGATCAGCACATGGCCTACCGTTGGAAGCTGTTGCGGGGCGGTACAGTGTGGCTCCTGCTGGCAGCGCTGGGCGTACCAATGACGGCCGGTGCCGCCCTGTTCAAAACCCCCGAGCAGGAAGCTGCCAAAAACTATGAAGAGGGTGACTACGCGGCTGCGGCGAGCGGTTTTTCCGATGCTTACCGGCGCGGCGTCGCACTTTACCGTGCAGGCCGTTATAAGGATGCCGGTGAAGCATTTGCCAGCGTCAAGCGTGAGGATGTCAAGGCGGATGCCCTCTACAACCTCGGCAATACCCGTTTCAAGCAAAGTGATTACCCTGGCGCGATCGAAGCCTACGAACAGTCGCTGACGTTGCGCGCCAATGATGAAGACACGCTGCACAATCTGGGGCTAGCGAAGAAAATGGTCGAGGAGACCAAGACCGAGGAGATGGTTGAGGAAAAAAAGGACCAGCCAGAAGATAAGCAGAAATCTGAAGAAAAGAAGTCCGAGGAACAGAAATCTAAGGAGCAGAAGTCCGGCGACCAGCAGAAGGAATCCAAGGAACAGAAGTCCGGCGACCAGCAGAAGGAATCCAAGGAGCAGAAATCCGGCGACCAGCAGAAGGAGTCCAAGGAACAGAAATCCGGCGACCAGCAGAAGGAATCCAAGGAACAGAAGTCCGGCGACCAGCAGAAGGAGTCCAAGGAACAGAAGTCCGGCGACCAGCAGAAGGAGTCCAAGGAACAGAAGTCCGGCGACCAGCAGAAGGAGTCCAAGGAACAGAAGTCCGGCGACCAGCAGCAGGAATCCAAGGAACAGAAATCCGGCGACCAGCAGCAGGAGTCCAAGGAACAGAAGTCCGGCGACCAGCAGAAGGAATCCAAACAACAGTCCGGTGACCAGGAATCGAAGGGTGAATCCGGGAAACAGGATCAGGAGTCAAAAGGCCAGTCTGACAAACAGGATTCCGAGGGAGCATCGGGTAAGCAGGACAAGGAATCAAAGGGTGCGTCGGACAAAAAGGACACTCAAGGCAAATCCGGAGACAAGGGCGAGGAAACCAGTGGCAACGCCGGCAAGCAAGAATCCATGGGTGAATCCAGCGAAAAGGACCAGAAATTAAAGGGAAACAAGGGAAAGGAGGAGGATGCCAAGGAGGAATCGGCTAACCCGGAGCAGGAATCCAAGGGCCAATCCGCTGAAAAATCAAAGCCAGAAAGTCAGGCGGGTAAAGAGGAGAAACCCGAGGGAGAGTCCGGAGGTGAAAAACAGCAACTGGAGTCCAAGGCGGGTGGCCAGGATAAACAAAAGGACTCGGGTGATGGCGGTGTGAAACCCGATGAAAAGAATGGTAGTCTAGGGGATGTCGGGCTGGAGATGGGCGGCGGTGGGAAGGACGAAGATAAAGATGCTGCGGGAGGCGATAAGAAACGCGACCAGCAGGAAGCGGGTAGCGGGTCCGAGCAGTCAGCCGGCTCAGGCAGGTCTCCCGGCGAAATCACTGAAAAGGATACCAAGGCAAGCCAGGCCGTGGACCGATTTGACCAGTTGGGGACCGGTCCTGGTGGAAAGAATGCGGAAAAGCCTGCCGGCATACCCGATGAAAACGGCAAACCAGGGTCCGATATCTCAATGATCATGATGGATCAATTGCTGGAGCAGATTGAAGGTGATCCGACCTATTTGTTGAAAAACCAGTTCATGATCGAGGAACGGCAGGAATTGGATCGCCGTGGACGAATGGTGATGGAAACGAGACCATGGTAAAAGTAGTGTTCTGTGCTATATCATGCTACGTGGGGCATTCTAATAATTCCGCGCATGTTAATGCCTGATCCGACATGCACAATCACGGCAACAGGGTAATATTATGTATCGTATGAAAATGTCCCGATTCTGTCTCATCTGTCTGCTGACAAGTTTCCTCTCCGGCGTCACCCAGACGGCCAGTAGTTTCTCCTTCAGTTTCAGCACTAGCGGTAATCAAGGCGGCGGAAAGTCTTCTCGCACCACCACAAATCGTCCATGGGGCAATATCGGAGCATACAAGCCCGGCCTTCAGGTCGAGAACAACTCCGCCAGCGGCAGCAATGGCTACAGTTACAGCTACAGTTACCAGACCATGAATAACGGTGCCGACAGCGGATATTATCTCGGCGGAGCGCCCAACACCGGTTGGCCAGGCGCGCTTAACCCGATGCTGCCACCGCAGGCCTATGCACCATACGCCGGACAAACACCCGCGACCGCCGCGGCCGGCCAACCGAATGTCGAGGTAGAAGTCAGCGAGACTTCGCCTTTTGAACAGCAGAATATCGTTTACGCCGTGCGCGTGGTCAGCAGTGATAATCTCATGACGCTGAACCCGATCCTGCCGTACATAGAAGGAGCCGTGCTGCAGAAAGTGGATGGCCCTGTTGCGAGTATGCGCACGGACAAATACAGCGCTAACCGAGAAATCGTCAATACCTACCATTTCAAGCTGACACCACTGCGCTCGGGTGAAATCGTGATACCTGTCATCAGCTTCAAGGGAACACAAGCGGCCAGTAACACGCAATGGAATGTCATGCCGGGTATGCCACCGGCTGCAGGTGTCGACGAGGCGTTCACGATAGCCTCCATCAAACCTATTACCCTCCGGGTGCAGCCGGCAGAGCCGACCGTGAAACCCTGGCTGCCGTTGAATGATTTGAAATTGAAAGCGCAGTTGTCGAATGAACAACGCGTCAAGGAGGGCACCCCGGTAACCCTGACCCTTGAGCTGGAAGCCAAGGGGGCTCTCGGCGACCAACTGCCCACGCTCGAACAGCAACTTGTGAGCGACGATTTCCGCGTATATCGCGAATCGACCACGACCAAAAATGGCATTTCAAATGACGGGGCCTACCTGATCGGTAGCCGCAAGGAAACCTACACCCTGATACCCCTCAAGGATGGCTGGATACGGTTACCCCAACTCGGGGTTGCGTGGTGGGACGTCGATTCGAACACCGTCGAAATCGCCGGCCAGTCCGATCAGCCTGAAGCCTTGCCGAGCAGCGGGATTAGTGCAAATGCCGCACGCGCAGTCAGCGGCAGTGGATACTCCATCTTCTTCTGGTTTCCCTTGCTGATTACCCTGGGGATGATCGTGGGTTACTGGTTGGGTAACTGGGCGCGCACACGCCCGATTCTCAAAACCGCCGTGGCGGCAACTGTGACCGCGTTGGTTACGGTGAAGGGGCGGACGATGGCCGCATCACATGCCGCCATGCAGCGATTGAATGTTATTAAGTACCTGCGAAAACTGCGCATGGGTCTCGTGCTATTCATGCCCCTACCGATCAAGCTTTGGATGTGCACACGCTGTATCGAACAGGAGGACAGTCCCCGGGAATGGTGCGTGCAGTTCAAGAACCGCATCTGCCAGCATCTCAAGATCGCGCCATATACGCCATTGCCGCAAATCGTGGAGAAACTCATCGAGGTCAACCCGCAGGCCGAACCGGCCAAACTCCGTGCCCTGGTCCAATCATTGGATAGCGCGATCTACGGTGCACGGCCACTGGACTTCAATGCCTGGAAGAGCGATTTCAGGAACCAGTTGCGTCCGCGGTTGTTCTCGCATCGCCGGCGCAATCCACACCGTGCAAAGACGGAACTCCCCGAGTTGAACCCGCACTCGGCCTGATTTGCCTCAGGCACCCCGTGAACCATGACGATTGAGCGGGATATTTGGTTAAGGTGAAGCGTGATATGTGAAGGGGTATTCAGATTGGCTATAACTAAACTCGTAATCGCCACGGAACACGCGGAAGAACACGGAATCAGAAAGGTGTCATAAGCGACTTCAGCAGTGATTGTCCGTATCTAGTTGCTCTCGGCTTCCCCTCATCCCGCCAAAATGCGGGACGTGCATGCGTACCAATCGGGATATCTAAAGAGGATTTTCCTTGACAGTTGGCAAGTACCACAGGTGTTCCGTTCTTCTGGGAATTGTCACGAAGTGGGGGGATCCCAGACAATAGCATTGTCGGGACCGCTGGAAAAAGAAAGAGGATGCAGTTGCATCCTCTTTGAGTTTTTTTTTTTTTTTAATTTTTTATTCTAACCAACACATTACACCACCACAACAAACCCACCCAACCAACCAACACAAAACACAACCCACCCCCCCCCCCCCCCCTCCACCCCCCACCACCCCCCCCCACCCCACCCCCCCCCCCCCCACCACACTCCCCCACCCCCCCCACACCCCCCCCCACACCCCACCCCCCCCCCCCCCACACCCCCCCCCCCCCCCCCCCCCCCCCCCCCCCCCCCCCCCCCCCCCCCCACCCCCCCCCCACCCCCCCCCCCCCCCCCCCCCCCCCCCCCCCCCCCCCCCCCCCCCACCAAACACAAAACAACGAAAATTGTTTTCTTGTTGTTGCTGAATCAGAGAAACAGGGTTTTTTAGCCGGGCATTTTCCTGCGCGCTACCGCGGCCATGCCAAGCAGTCCTGAACCGAACAACCAGATGGCGTTAGGCACTGGGACAGCCGCTGGGACAACTGTCAATCCGGAAATTTCAGTTTGCTTGAACTGATTTAGACCACCAAGCGCGTTAAAACCGGATAAAGAGTCAACTGTAACTGATTGCATCAAATTGTCACCTTTAGCGAGCACTAAAATACGATTTTCGCCATTTCCTAATGTCCAGGCAGTATTGACATCAGTTCCCCCTGAATTGTTTTCGGCCGTAACAGATAGATCAGAATTACCATTCGACAACATCACGCTGAAAATCAGGTCTTCAAACCAATATCCTGGGGCAGTAATCGTAATGTTGTTAATATTCCCATTAACCGATTTAATGCTCGAAAACCCGTTGTTCGCAACAAGTGTGTCGGTCGTTGATGAAAAGCTGACCAGTGGTGTCCCAGTCTGGGAGCCAACGTGACCGGTAATTGTGGTCGCTGTATCCGCATCGAGATAAACCTTATCCTCCGATAGATCGGGCGGAAAGGTATTTTGCTTCAGATACATATCAACGTAGGTGCCGGTATAAACCGGAGCCGCATTGATAGATGTAACGACAGCTAAACTAATTGCACAGGCGCTTGCCGCACCGAGCAGACGTGGTATACGCATTATGTGAACTCCGTAAAAACACCATTTTTTTCTTTTCTCTAGTTCATCAGTGGTTTGAATATTGGTTTGCGACCACTAATTACGTAGTTTTCCTAAATATATTAGGCAATACCCATGCCAGTAATTATCTCCATATGAAAAACAATAACTTATCAATGCATACGTAAAGATACCTAGTAGCGATCTGAAAGGAAATTCGACATGATCAATTGCCGAGGATTCTATTTATATAGGTATTACAGATACATAACTTCTGTTACTTAAGTAATCAATCATGTAAATGATTTCGACACTATCACAAATCGCTGACGTTATACTGCCTGATGACTGAATTGAAAAATCATTACCCATGTAGAGTCATGGCACTGACGTTAGTATTTACCCTGTGTTCTCTGGAAAGATCGTGATCATTGCACGGCTGCGAAAGCGCAATTCGAAGTTTTATCCGCTTGTTCCAAGCGTGTGCGCCTCGCATGGTGTGTTACTTCATAGGTGTAAGTCCTATGACCAGGTATACGCAGAGCTGAAGGAGAAGGGCAAGGGCGTCGCCGCGAGACAGGGTCTGGAGGAAGCCCAATCCGAAGCGGCGGGGCGATGAATAAAAACCGGATAGGAGTCGTGATGCATCCGGGGCGAGCGGGCACGTGACCGCGAAGCCCTCGGCTTTGGCTTACTGCGTCGACCTACCGCCTGCATCAATGCAGTCGTCCATCTGCGGCGATGGTGCGGGCGTACATTCGCTATCAGGAAGCCGAAGATGAACGATACGATCAGATGAAGTTGGGTGGAGTAGTTTGCCGCCTTCAGGCGGCTCACGGGGTTATCAGCGCCTTTGAGGCGCTCACCCAATAAACCCCGGGCTTTGCCGGGGGTCATTTAACTGCTCGCGTACGCTGATATACCTGCTGCTGGGGGCAGTCATCTGACAACCCTTAACAACACCGGAACTCGGTCAGTGTCTGCCCGATCCGCCCTTAGATGACGTGCCAACATTCACTTGGATTGCGGTCGTGGCTGCATTGGCTGATGTATCTACCGCCTTGGCGCTGATGGTATGTAATCCTGGCGCGACCTTACGCGTGCTCCAACTGCAGCTGAGGCTGGATGCATTTGTTGTCCCCATGAGCTTGTTGTCCACATAGCATTGGAGCAGTGCCACAGCCACGTTGTCGGATGCGGCAACACTGATCTGCACGGTGCCCGACACGGTGGTTGTATTAGGGCTCAGAATGGTAACCGTTGGTGGCACGGTGTCCGTAACAGTAGCCTGATTGTCCACGATGATAGACACGGTCTGTGACACACCCTCATTGTTGGCGCTGTCGTAGGCGCGTGCAAGCAGTTGTGCCGTGCCATTCGCATGACCAGTTGAGTTCCAGTTAAGTGAGTAGGGGGCAGATGTATCACTGCTGACCCGGGTGCCATCGATATAGAAATCGACTCTGGTTACTCCCTTATTATCCGCAGCGACCGCCGCGATAGGGACAGTTCCTGAAACGTAGCCACCACCGGTCGGGTTGGTGATCGATACCGTCGGTGGCTCGGTATCGGGTGCTGGACTCGATCCGCCTGCTGAGACAGCCGCCGCCGCATCTACCCGTCCATACCCGAAATAGACATCCTTGCCGGGTGTGCCCAGATCAAGGCTGGCATTCATAATGATGCCATCCACTTGGGCAGGGCTGAGAGCGGGGTTACGGGCCATGACGAGCGCCACGACGGCCGCTGTGGCGGGGCTTGAAAACGATGTGCCGCTGACCGGTCCGTAACCGCCGCCGTTAAGGGTAGTCCAGATGTTGACACCGGGAGCAGCCACATCGACAACATTACCATAGCTCGACCAACTGGCGAGGTTGTCGCCCGAATCCGTTGCCGAGACGGTGATGATGGCATCCGTGGGTAAAGTTGAAAGATTGGTTCCGTCATTGCCGGCGGAAGAGCAGACAACTCCACCCTTGCCGCGCATGTATTGCGCGGCGGTAATGACGGTACTGCTGCCTGAAATCGCATAGCTGATGTTGGCGACTTTGGCGCCATGGTCGGCGGCCCAAGTCAGTCCACTGGCGATGGTGCTGGAATAGGCTGAGCCGTTTAACTGGCTAATGCGCACCGGCATGATCTTGGCATTCCAAGCCAGTGATGTGACTCCGATGCCATTATTGCTGTCGGCGGCGATGACACCGGCAACGTTTGTGCCATGTCCATAGACATCTGCGGTGTTATCATTGCCGTCGTAGATGTTTCTGCCCGGCACCAACTGTCCCTGCAGGTCCGGATGATTCGGATCGACGCCGCTATCCAGCACGGCGACCACGATGCCGTCGCCCTTAGATTGATCCCAGGCCAAGGGGGCATTCATGGTATCGAGATGCCAGGCGTTTCCGAAATACGTGTCATTTGCCGTCGTTTCACCAGGGGTATGCAGGGCGTCCACCTCGGCGAACTCGACATTGGGATTATGTGACAGGGCTTCTACCATTGCCTGTTCGGCCTGAGGTGGGACCTTTACCACATGGACTTCAAGCGCACGAATTTTGCCCACACTTTGGGCGCCAAAACGGCCAAGCATTTCTGAAAACTGTCCGGCGCTGACATGCGCTCTGGGTTTAACCAGGATGTGGCCCTCGGCCCATTGGTTGTTGCGCGCCACTGCCGCGGCACCGAAAGCAAGTAGGATACAGGTGATCAGTGTCCCAACCGCCAGCCGGAGAAGGTGTTTGTAGCGCATGCTGATTACTCCTTGAGGTTGCTACAGGGAAAGAATATGGAGTCCCTACTCCATCTATATCGTTAACTTGCCTGGAAGGTTGATTCAAAACTGAGTACTGCGTCACAAAACGACGGAGACGCATGCAATACTGTAAACAACAGCACAAAACACGGACCCGCAGGGATGCTATGCGGGTGGTTCAGGTCTTTGGTGGGGATTAGCCCAACTTAGCGGATTCAGCGTGTCGGGCGCGCCAACTCATTGATCCATATGAACGGACCCTCGAAAGTCTGCACTACACGCGGACGGCTGTCTCGGCCTGAGCCGTGGTGATCCGGGGCGGTGGTTGGGCCGGCAGTTCGATGCGCAGGCGATCGAGCAGCAGCTTCAGATCACGCTCGGGCTCGGTGTAGCGCGTCAGCACGACTTCGCGTCCATCGGTCGTGGGGATGCGCACATCGATCATCTGCACAGCGGCAAACTTCTCGAGCACGCTGCGCGCGGTCAGTCCGCGCGCGTGCGGGCGTAGCTGCTGCGTCAATGTCGCGTGCAGGCAGTAGGCCAGGAAGGCGATAAAGACGTGCGCCTCGATGCGGCTCTCCTGCTGATGGAAGATCGGGCGGATGGCGAGATCGCCCTTGAGAGTCTTGAACGCCTCTTCGACCTGCACGAGCTGGATGTAGTAACGCCACAGTTCGGCAGGGTCGCTCCCGGTGAGATTGGTGCGCAGCAGATAGCGGCCTTCGCGGCGACGCCGTGCGCGCAGCTTGTCGCGGCGCAGCGCGTAGGTGAAGGCGCCCTCGTGTTCGTGAACCTGCACCTCAACCAGGCGCCACGCCGAGGGCGACTGGCTGCGTGCCGCGCCCAGTTTCATCAGCAGCGCCTCGCGGCTGAGCTTCATCGTCGAGAGCTGCTTCAGTCGCGCCCACAAGCGCTTGAGCTGGCGGGTGCGCATCGCGCGCTCTTTCGCGATCCGGTCATGGCTTTGGGCGAAGACGTACATCTCGCCCTCCTGTGCGAGGAGCTTCACCTGCACGCCGGGCCGCGCCTCGTGCCAGGTTTGAAGAGCAGCTCCTTCTCCAGCTTCGACAAGCGGCCCTTGGGCGTGCCGACCAGGTAGTACACCGGCGGATCGCAGTGGCGCATCTGTGCGAGCGTCTCCTCCGTCGGGATGCCGCGATCCATCACCCACACGCGTCGCGCCTTGCCGTACTGGCGTTCGATGCGATCGAGAAAGTCGCGCAAGGTGGTTTTGTCGGCAGTGTTGCCCGGTAGCACCTCGTAGGCCAGCGGCAGGCCTTCGGGCGTCACCACCAGCGCGATGACAACCTGCACGCAGTCCGAGCGCTTGTCGCGCGAGTAGCCGAATCTGCGCTTGTCGTCGTCATCGAACGGCGGATTGGCTTCGAAGTAGGTGCTGGTCAGGTCATAGAGCAGCACGTCGAATTCGACGTTGAACAGATCGCGCCAGCGGCGCACCAGATGATCAAACACCGCCGTCTTGTGCGCGAGCAAGCGGTCGTGACACGCATAGAGCGTGTGGATGTCGGCAAGCCTCGCGTCGGCTCCGAGCAAATCGGCGAGCGCGCTACGCTCAACCACTCCCGGTGCAGTCGCCACTCGCTGCCCGGGGCGAGCAGCCGATAGGCGACCAGCACGAACAGCACCTGATCCCAGCGCGTCCCCTTGCGGCTCTTGCTCAACCGCACCCCCCAGAACGCATCGAGCCCCAACTGCTGCCAAAGCCGCCACGCCAACCACACCGCGCCCCACTGCCGCGGCCGGCACAATCGCAGTTGCGACAGGCACAGCCGCACCACCGCGGCATCCTCGCTCAGCCCCTCACAGCGATCCTCGGGAAGCAGTGCGAGCGTGCGCGCTGTGCCCTCACGCTCGTCCAACACCTCGATCGAACGGCGCCACGCACGCTCCTGGGAATCGGTGATCTCGCCCAGGTACAGCACGTGCCGTTGCAGCACGCGCCCATTGGCGAGGCGTCGATTCTCGACGACGCTCCAGTAGCGGTGCGTCTTGCCATCCTTCTTGCGGTGCTCGCACGCAGAAACATGGCACCCCATTATCCACACCGTTTTGCCGCGGGGAACAAGCCAGGTCTGCACTACAGCGGTTTTCGGGCGATCCCTCCCAAGAGCCTACATACCGATCAATCACTTGTGCGAAGCGGTACGCGAAAAATCACGAAAATCTAGGGCGAATCCGCTAAGTTGGTTAGCGCCGGAAGGCGCCCGGCTCAAGTGTCTTTCTTGATATCTTCGATCAAGGCATAGGCCAAATGGTTGTGGATGAATTCGAAGTTTCCGGATTCCACGACATAGACCGTGCTGTCGATCATCCCTGTTCAGGGGGTGGTGATGTCTCTTAATATCTTTTCGTCAAATTTTGGAGAAAAAATAAAGGGATGCCGAGGCATCCCCTTTGAATTAATTGTTATTGGTTATTGGAATGGATTGACCGGATTTAGCCAGTCTTTCTCCTGCGCGCGATACCGATCATACCAACCAAACCGGAACCGAACAGCCAGACGGCTGCCGGGAGGGGAACTGCATTTGGTGGGAATTATTCACCATTACCCCCACCAAACCAGGCACTGGTAACTTCCTTGCAAGTGGTACCGTTGATTGGTGTACAACCACCTTCTCCAAGGCCTGTCGTGAAACCCGCCACATGGGCCGCAAACCAAGCGTTACCTTGAACGGCACCCCCCGTAGACGGTGCAAAATAAGAATTGATAGTGTCGCCGGCCACATCGATCGAAAAGACCAGAGGGTCCTGACGGTCAGCCGCACCAGAGGTACTCAATTCCACTTCAAATTGGCCGAAACCGTCAGCCGTTTGGGGTGGCGGTGCTACCGTGTGCGCTCCAATTGGCCGGCAGGATCCATGCGGCATTGGGGCCATCGGGTAAAACGGTCGAATCACCGTGATGTTGAATGCGAAGTTCTGAATACCAAAACTTGTAAGTTTATTAAACTGAGCGTCAATCGCATCAACGGTAAATCTAATTAGTCCACCAGCCTGATTATCGTCAATGGTGACAATCAGGTAATTGGTACCATCACTGAATGGCGGGTCGGTATTTGTCTGATCCAGAAAATAACTAACAGAGGCAGCGTTCGCGGCTGATGCACCGAATATTCCCGCTGCCAACAGCACGGCTGTCGCCGCCTTTACTGGCGTAGTTGGTCTCATTATGTAGTCTCCGTAAATTCAACAATTATTAATTAATTCTTTTGTACTAATTCGTCAGTGGCTTGATTATTGGCTTGCAACCACTGACGACGTAGTTTTGCCACTTAACTTAAGCAATACCCACGCCAATATTTATACATACGTGAAAACAATAACTTATCAACGTATACGTAATAATACCTAGTATCGATCTGAAAGGAAATTCGACATTATCAATTGCTCAGAAATACTATTTTATATAGGTATTACAGATACATAACTTCGGTTACTTAGGTAATCAATCATGTAAATGATTTCGACACTATCGCAAGTCGCTGACGTTATACTGCCTGATACCTGAATTGAAAAATCATCACCCTATGAGACTCATGGCACTGACGTTTGGATTTACTCTGTGTTCTGTGGAAAATCGTGATCAGTGCACGACTGCGAAGGCGCAAGTCGGAGTTTTATCCACTTGTTCCAGGCGTTAGTGATATTTTATAGCTAAATGCATTAACAAATTTATCCGCGTGATGGGCAACGTTATGAAAGTGTCGAGGAAACCAGAGGGTGACAAATCTGCGGCAGTGAGCGCGGAGTCGGACCCAAGGTTGCTTGCCCTGCTGGATCGTCATCCAGCGGTTGAAAGGCAAGTGCTTTTGAACGCGGCGCAATGGGCCATCGAGGCGCACCAGGGACAGCAACGCGCCTCCGGGGAACCCTATTACCACCACGCGCTGGCCGTGGCCGAAATTCTCAACGACCTCAAGCTGGACTACGAAACCATCGCCGCGGCCATGCTGCATGACGTGATCGAGGATACGGATATCACGCTGGATGATGTCGAGAGGGAGTTTGGTCCGGTGATCGCCCGCCTGGTGGATGGTGTCACCAAGATGGAGCGGATCGGCGAATTCCGGGAACTTGGTCAGGAAGGGGGCAAGGAGCATTCACAGGCCGAGAGCCTGCGCAAGTTGCTGCTGGCCATGGCCGAGGATGTGCGGGTGGTGCTGATCAAGCTGGCGGACCGTCTGCACAACATGCGCACCTTGAGACACCTGGACGAAGATCGCCGGCGCCGCATCGCCCGGGAGACCCTGGATATCTATGCGCCACTCGCCAATCGTCTGGGCATCTGGCAGATCAAGTGGGAACTCGAGGACCTGTCACTGCGTTACCTCGAACCCGAGGTATACAAGGAACTGGCTACGCAGCTCGATGAGAAACGCACCAATCGAGAGGACTATATCAAGCGCGTCATCGAGCGCCTGACCACAGAGCTGAAACAAGCCGGTATCGAGGCTGTGGTCAGCGGCCGGCCGAAACATCTTTACAGTATCTGGCGCAAGATGCAACGCAAGCATCTCGATTTCGACCAGATCTTCGACATGCGGGCGGTGCGTATCCTGGTGAAAGAAGAACGCGACTGTTACGGCGCCCTTGGTGTCGTCCATGGTCTCTGGCGTCATATCGCCAGGGAATTCGACGATTACATCGCCAATCCCAAGGAGAATCTGTACCGCTCCCTGCATACCGCCGTGATTGGACCGGAAGGACGCACCCTGGAAGTGCAGATCCGCACCGAGAAAATGCACCGCCACGCGGAACTCGGTGTGGCGGCCCACTGGCGTTACAAGGAAGGCGGCAGTTTCGATCCCGGTTATGAGGAAAAGATTGCCTGGCTGCGGCAGTTGCTGGAGTGGCGTGATGAGGAGAGTACCGCCAATGATTTCGTCGACCGCTTCAAATCCGAGGCATTCCAGGAACGGATCTATGTGCTGACACCGCAAGGCAGGATCATCGATCTGCCCCAGGGATCAACACCGCTCGATTTCGCCTACGCCGTACATACGGAGATCGGACACCGCTGCCGGGGCGCCAAGGTCAACGGACGCATCGTCCCGCTGACCTACCAGCTACAGAATGGCGAGCAGGTCGAGGTGCTGACGACCAAGCAGGGGATGCCCAGTCGCGATTGGATGAATCCGCACCAGGGTTACCTGAAGACATCGCGCGCCAGATCGCGCGTGCGCCAATGGTTCAAGCGTCAGGACGTCGAGCACAACATCAGCGCCGGGCGTAGCCTGCTTGACCGTGAATTGCATCGTCTTGGCATTACCGGCCTGCCGGTCGAGAAGCTCGCCGGATGGTTCAAGCACAAGCAGGTGGACGATTTTCTGGATGCGCTTGGCCGCGGTGACATCAACACCAGTCAACTGGCCAACGCGGTCAATGAACTGGTGCCAAGGCCGGAACCTGCTACCGCCGAGAAGGCACGGGTCAAAACCCGGAAACCGCCTTCCGTGCCTGAAGGTTTCAGGATTCTGGGGGTCGGCAACCTGTTGACCAGCACTGCCAGGTGCTGCCACCCGGTACCCAATGATCCCATCGTGGGCTACATCACCCGCGGGCGCGGAGTCACGATCCACCGCCGGGACTGTAGCAATATCCTGCGCATGGATGGCGAGGACCTGAAGCGCCTTATCGAGGTGGAATGGGGTGTACCGTCGGAGGCAGGTTACACCGTGGAACTCTTCGTGCAAGCCTATGACCGTTCAGGGCTGCTGCGCGACATAACAGCCGTGCTGGCCAATGAAAAGATCAATCTAACCGGCGTGAACACATTGACTGACAAGCGTGATGGTATTGCACGTATGAATCTGACGATGGAGATTGCGAACATAAATCAGTTGAGCCGTGTACTCACGCAAATCGGACAATTGCCCAACGTGGTGGAAGCGCGGCGAAAGGTTTAACCGGACTGATGTATGCATCTAATCACGCCAATCTTCTTGTCGTTCCAATCAAACAAATAAGGCCGTGTCGAAGGGAATATAGAAGACATGGAAACAGTGATGTCCTGACGGCAAGAGATGACACATCTTCTCTTACTCACAGGCAATTTCTTCCAATCGCAGATCGGGGTGCTTGCTCATGTATCCTTCTAAACCGGCTTTCTTGTTATTTTGCTCCTGGAACTCCAGCCAGTAGGTGCTGCGCTTGGCATAGCTTGGTTCAAGGTGTGGATCCAGCCCGAGCGCAAGAGCACTCATGAACCTTTTTTCTGCTTGTGACTTCTCCCTGAAGCTCCCGAGAGAGATCACATTATGCTTGTCGATAAAATTGGGCGTGATATTTTCCTGATCCAGCCTGCGCTTGATCTGCAATGCCTCTTCATATTCCATGGCCGGCAACAAGACGGTGTAACCAATCCGTTCCTGACTGTATCGGGTACGCGGCTTGGTTGCCAACCCAAGCTTGTTAAGGCGATTTTCGATTACCTTCAGTTCCGACTCCGTTGCAAACGGGCCGAGGGCTTGACAGAACAGCGGCATTTCCGCGCCAGGCGGTTGCGTTACGGTTATCTCTTCGATGCGCCTGGTTACTTCAGATGACTGTCGCGCATTTTTTTCCTGAATGGTCACCAGCTGCCTGATATCCGGTGGCGAGGGGGATGGAACACGGATGACTCTGTTTTCCGGTACATCCTGGAAGACATGCCAGGTGAAATAGACACAGTTCATGACGATCAGTAGATAAATCGCATAGCGCATAGTGTTACACCTGCAATCACCGGTTTCCCGATATCTCCGATTGATGACGGGTTGCAGATCGAAAATGTTAGTAGAACATGACAGACACCATGAATTGAATCGACAATTTCACTATAGACCCTTGTTTATGGAGAAGCGATATGGTGTGAAACAGTTGCAAGTACGTGTCAGTCGGTTTTTGACGCAACGATTTTCAGGGGATCAGGGATGGGAAAGCGGCAGGAACAGAGGGATACCGATAAGGGTCCACGATTTCTTACAGCATCCTCATTATTTATTGAACAACTGGGAATCGATATCTTTAAACGCCTTGAATTCTAATGCGTTGCCGCTTGGATCCAGGAAAAACATCGTGGCTTGTTCGCCCGGAAGACCCTTGAATCTTAGGTACGGTTCTATGACGAAATGCATGCCGTTTTCTTTGAGTCTTTCGGCCAGTTGGTTCCATTGTGCCATATCCAGCACGACACCAAAATGTGGAACTGGAACAGTATGCCCGTCTACCGGGTTGAAGTGTATTCTGTCGCTATCCTCGGTCAGCACAGGTGTGCAAAGATGGCAGACCAGTTGATGTCCGTAAAAATTGAAATCAACCCAGGTGTCTGCGCTGCGTCCTTCCTCGCAACCCAGCAATCCCCCGTAGAAATCACGTGCTTCGGCGATATCGCTTACCTTGATGGCCAGGTGAAAGGGAGGTATTCGCATGAGATAATCGCCTTATCTGAAAGGATTTAACCGGATGATTGTAATTGCACGCACTCTTGCATAAATGTCATGCCATGCCTTTGCTCTTCTCTCATGTCCACGTACCTCCAGTACACACCCTCACTGTAATCAATGTGTCAATCAGTGAATGACATGGCTATTTTCGGAAGGTCCAGTAGCGTAAGCCATTGGTGTCCACGGCTTTTAGACCGAAACGATTATCGGCATGCTGGCCGGTTTGCAGAAGTGCAAAGATATCTTCCATGATGCGCCGGTCTTCGGCAAAGTAGGAATGCCCCAACAGTCCACCGTAGACATCACTGGCATCCACCGTTTCCACCCCGTTCACCACGACCAGTCCCTCCCCGGTTTCACCGGCACGCGGATAGCCGTGGAATGCCTTTGAAGCCATCAGCGCACGATCGTTGGACGAGGCATAGACCGTCACGTGGATCCCAGTACGCGCAAGGCGCGGCGCCATATCCAGACGGAAAACATCGGTATCGATGTCGGGCGCGATCATGACAATTTCGCGGAATACGATGAGATCACCATCCGGGCGGTCGCTTGCAAGGGATGTCATGGCTCGTCCAATGACCCGGTTGCCCATGCTGTGGCCGACCAGATAAATGTTCTGTGCCGGAATGGTATCGAGCAGCGTAGTAAGCAACTGGACAAAGTCGGCCTGTGCCCATTCCGCGTTGGTTTCGTCCACGGTGTAGCCGGTCAGACTGCCTTGCGATGGCCAACTGAACAGTATGACGGGACCAGTGAACTTGAGGTCATTGGCAAATTGCGCCACAACACGACTAGCCTCGGGAAACTCAACATTGTAGCCATGGACAAAAATCATGATCTTGCCACCGGGTGACCCGGCAACGGCCAGGGTGAGGCGCCGGAGGAAGTCATCCCTGGTCAGCGTCATGACGTCGCGAACCTTGATGTGTTTATGTTCATCGGCCGAGGACTCGAACTTGAATAGAGACGGCTCTTCCTGCCGGCCCATCAGATGGCCGGGGGGTATGCCAACGTGAGTTATTCCGTAGCTGATCTCACCCCGTTCAACCCCGAAATACGTGCGGCTGTCGGCATCTGGTGTGCGGTCAGTTACGAAGTAGACATCGACCTGGTGTGGGGACGAGGCGGCATCAGCGTTCACGACATGTGTGTCTCCTAGAATCCCGCAACCGGAGATACTGGCGATCAGTACATGGAAGAGAAAGAAGACTATGGATCGATATCTACAAGTCAGCATGATGGCAAATCTGATCAGGTTATATTAAGACAGGTTATATAAGACGGATATGGCTAAAACGATAACAAGTGAAATACTTTTTGGCTATTGCTTGCGTGGGTATGGTGCAGCACTAAAACCCCATTGCACATTAGGTGCCGGTTGTGTCCGTATAGGTCGATACTGTGAGTCGAGAGACTGCCTGACAGCCATGGGATGGTGTAACCTCATCATGGTGTAAGGATATTATCGAGTTTGCTGTTATGGATGTTCAGCCTGACGAAACCGGCCGATGGTGAAAGCACTCTTGCCTAGTTCTTTACTACCCCTGCATCACCTAGTCAATGGAAACGTAACTGTGTAATGGATATCCGTGCGTTGAAACCCCGTATATATGGCGTCCCGGAGAGGAATCGAACCTCCGACCTAGCGCTTAGGAGGCGCTTGCTCTATCCACTGAGCTACCGGGACAGTGGCTCCGTATAAATCAAATGGCCAGATTCAGTCTGGCCATTAATTTTGGTGGAGCCGAGGAGGATCGAACTCCCGACCTTCGCATTGCGAACGCGACGCTCTCCCAGCTGAGCTACGGCCCCGGTGATTCGTAAATAATACTGGCTAAGGAATCAATAGAACGATAGATTCTAGCATCGACACGGATATTACTTCCATACGTACGGCAAGGTCGATGCGAAATATGATGGTTAATTCGGAGTACTATCACAGGTCAGGGCAATCGGGACCATGGTGCATATCAGCAATTGGATGGTTTCTTTGAATTTGAAAGTGCAAGCTCGATGTCAATTATTTTGTCCGCAATCTGACGGCTATTCACGACATAGATATCTTCATCAAGTTGTGTGCGAATGATATTGATTCGGCGATCATCAATTTCAGGAGAATTAGGCAACTTATTGAACATATTGTGTCCAGGTTATCTTTCGTGGGCTTTTCGAATTTGGTTCCAAGTCTTTGTTTGTTCATCCATGACACATGCTAGGTTATCGTCTGTTGATTTTCGTAGTTTAACGAATTTTTGTGGCTATGCGCACAAAGTGCCAATCCAAAAACGCTTCGGCATTCCAGAGTTTCAGGTTTCGAAGTTGACTCAGTCGGTCGCGATCACACCAATGTTTATTCGCTCGCTATTTATGGACTGCCGCATGTGGCAGATCAACATGGTAAGTACCCTCGACTTTTTTCAAGTGACCGACCTAGGTTTGTGCTGTATGGTTTCCATTGTGAATTTTGGACTCAAGGGTAATTTGCGCGTACTGGGTGTCTAGATGAAGTGATGGTCCGGTCAGTATTTGCAATCCCGGAGGAGTATGAGGGTTGAGGGCAGATGAAAGTCGGCGTGTAGAAGTCAGCCTTTCAGGGGGTGCCCGACACAATGACGTAACCTGAATAAATGATTCAGGCGAGGGAGTATTTTTTTTCGGGGCTGATATAATGCTCATCATGCGTAAATGTAAATATGAACGCAATCAGTGGATCCTGTACATCTGTTGATTTTAAATCATTACCGATTTCCGGTGTGGATATGACGGTAATTTGACTTTATTTTAAACCGCTAGGTAGCTCGATTGAGAGAAAGTGAAAAAAACTTTAAATATCGTCAAGAATTTAGAATAATCGGCAGGCCAGATAATTCCTTAGGTAAAACAAATGCTAAATGATCCCAAGGTTCTGATAATTGAGGCTGATCCGGAGAATGCAAAGGAACTGTGTGCAATTCTCAAGTTCATCAACTATTCACCGATTGTTGTACATGATTGTTTGCTATGGGAACAGTCGGTACAGGATGCTCCCGATATCCTGGCCGTGATGGTGGGATCGTGTCATGCAGACAACAGGCTTGGCATGTTGCTTAACGAGATCCATCAGTTCAATGAGAATCTTCCCATCTATCTGCTGAGTCAGAAGGGTAGAGAGCCAACCGTCACAATCGATTCAGGATCCTGCATTCTCGGTCGTCTCGATATTCCTCCCAATTACGCACAATTGACGAGTGCGATCCATCGGGCGGAGGTTTATGCCGAATCGCATCGCCTGTCCGAAACAACTCATCGGCCGGTTGATCTCTTTCGCAGCCTGGTAGGGAGCAGCCGTGCAATTCAGCACGTCAGAAAAATGATTGAACAGGTTGCTGACAGTGAGGCGAATGTACTTATCCTCGGTGAGTCGGGGACAGGCAAGGAAGTTGTTGCAAGAAATCTTCATTACCACTCCGCGCGTCGTGGCAAACCGTTTGTACCAGTGAATTGTGGGGCAATTCCTGCTGATTTGCTGGAATCCGAGCTATTCGGTCACGAAAAGGGCGCTTTCACCGGAGCTATCACCGCGCGCGAAGGACGCTTTGGAATGGCCGAGGGTGGCACGCTGTTTCTTGATGAAATCGGTGACATGAGCCTTGCTATGCAGGTCAAGATATTGAGGGTGTTGCAGGAAAGAACATTCGAACGGGTTGGGTCCAATACAAGCCTTACAACAAATGTGAGAATAATTGCGGCAACGCATCGGGATCTCGAATCGGCAATCAGAGACGGTGGATTTCGTGAAGACCTGTACTATCGACTAAACGTTTTTCCGATAGAAATGCCGCCATTACGTGTGCGGCTAGAGGATATCCCTCTTCTCGTCA
The DNA here is from genome assembly GCA_963773065.1 of uncultured Gammaproteobacteria bacterium. Lineage (GTDB taxonomy): Bacteria > Pseudomonadota > Gammaproteobacteria > UBA9214 > UBA9214 > CAVQCA01. Next base: position 92,355 of record CAVYZN010000005.1, on the reverse strand, counting down.
ATGAGTTGGTACGACGCATCGAGCATGAAAGACGTGGTTCGGTCAGATTATCACCCGGTGCAATCTATACCCTCTGTCAGTACACGTGGCCAGGAAATGTCCGTGAACTTGCAAACCTGATAGAACGCCTGGCCATCCTGCATCCCTACGGGGTCGTGGAAGCCGGTGACTTACCCGAAAAGTTCAAACTTGATGAAGAAATTGATATGGAACTGATTGGAGAGGCGCTAGTCGGTACTCCAGTTACTTCTGACGATCTCGATCCACGCCTGCCTCGCGACGGTTTGAATCTGAAGGAACACCTCAGTACCCTGGAGATTAATTACATCAAGCAAGCATTGAATGATACCGGCGGCGTGGTCGCCCATGCGGCAAAACGTTTGGGCATGCGTCGTACCACTCTGGTAGAGAAATTGCGGAAATATGGATTGCAAAGAGTCGCCGCCATGTCATAACTCCGGGATCATTTTGCGGTTTTGCATGCAGAATTTCTGATCTATGGATTCCTTTCCCCATGTATTATGCCCAATCAGTCTTTATACGTACCTTCGACTGTGATAGATTCCGCTTAATAGAATAATAATCAATGGGGCTATCTATTCCATTGCACATTTCTATACAGAAATACACCCGCAACAGCTTTCTGTGAGATAGCGGGTTGGCATGTATTTATTAAACAATATTTGGGCACGTGTCCTGCCAGTCCGCATGTGCCTTCAAATACATATGCCAATTAATTGGCACTAAATAATAAAGCAACAAACCAGATGGCAGAGAAAAACAAGAATAGTCGACGGGGGAGCGGAAGTGGATGTGCTGGTGATCCTGATCAGCAATCCAGACCAGACCTTCATGTGAAGGAATATAAATATGTTCTTCATATTTCTAATGATGATCTGGCATTTCTGAGTCAATACCGGGAAATTGTTGCTGCGGGCACAGCACGATTTGCCGAGGTCTATTACAACTACCTCTTCGATAATCCCGATATCGCTGATGTTCTCTATGCGGATGAGCGTGAGGGTGGCGATGTCAGCGACACGATTCGTGAAGAACTCACTTTCATGCTCAAACTCTTTTCTGTCCAGGAGGATGGGAAACGTGAAATGGAACTGATTCGCGAGGGCGAGACACGCTACGCAAGAGGGATCAAGCCGGTCTGGGTCACGGGCGCATACCTACTGTTAATGGATTTCCTTCGTAATCTAGTGGCTGAACAGGATATTAGCACTGCGGATCGAAACCGGCTGGAATCCGTCATTGTGAAACTGTCGTTGCGTGATATCGGCCTGATATCCGAGGGGTATTGGAACGCCTCGCTGGACGAGGCGCGTGGAGAATTGGCCCACGTATGCCAACAGCATGCGAGTATCGAGAACCTCCTGTCAGAACTGCCGCAATTGCTCTGGAGTGTGGATATCAAGAGTAACCGGGTTCAGTATGCCAATTATCCATTACACGCACTTTATCCAGAAGGGATAGAGGCACCATTTCCATTTTTGCAAAACACGCATGCCGAGGACCAGCAGTTGCTGCTGACGGCATGGCAGGAAGCGGTCAACGGCAATACCTCTGCCAGTGAAATACGGATATCCCTGGATGATGCATTTGAACACTGGTATCGATTGTCGCTGTATCCGTCCCTGAATCAGCGTGGCCGCCCGGTTAAGATCCACTGTCTGCTTGAAGATATCAATCATGCCATCAGTGAACGCAAACGGCTTGAGCAGTTGAGCACGACAGACAGCTTGACGCATTTGCCGAATCGGACGCTGTGGGCCGATCACTTGAATTTGGCATTGGCGTCCTCACGACGAGTGCCTGGATCACAGGTCGCGGTGATTTCCCTCGATATCAACCATTTCAAGATGTACAACGATACACTGGGACGCGATATCGGCGATCTGCTGCTGCAGGAGATTGCCGATCGTCTCAGATCTGTCGTGCGCGAATCGGACTCCCTGGCCCGCCTCGGTGGCGATCAGTTCGGTATTCTCCTCTCACCCGTTAATGACGCCAGAACCGCCTCGGAACGCGTGATCACCCAGGTGCTTGATTGTTTCGATATGCCATTCTCCTGTTCGGACAAACAGCTGTGTGTCAGCATAACAATAGGTGTGGCCTGTTTCCCCGACCATGGCGCGAACGAGGAGGCGTTGCTTACCAACGCAGAGAGCGCGATGTATCGCGCCAAGCGAAACAGTTTGCCCTATCAGTATTTCGACCCGGTAAGCGATGTCAGTCCGGCCGAACAGCTGCGCTATTCGGGCCAGATCCAGAGTGCGCTCGATAACAATGAATTTGTGCTGCACTACCAGCCACAGGTGGATCTGCGGACATCGCTGATTACCGGCGCCGAGGCATTACTGCGCTGGCAGCACCCCCTGGAAGGAACCGTGTTTCCCAAGCGCATCATCCCCGTTGCCGAACAGCTGGGGATGATATCCCCGATAACTGACTGGGTTCTGGTTACGGCACTGCAGCAGTGCAAACAATGGGCATACAACGGGACCACGGTCCCGGTCTCCGTGAATGTCTCTGCACGATCCTTTCAGAGCCCGCGACTGGTGGACAAGATCAAATGGGCTCTGCAGGAAGCGGGGATCAGCGGGGAGAATCTCGAGATCGAGATTACCGAAGCAACCTTGATGCTCGACCTGGAGCGGGCTGCAGATGTACTGGCCAGGTTATCCGATTTCGGTGTGAGTACTGCGATTGACGATTTCGGTACCGGCTATTCATCCCTGTCCTACCTGAAACGGCTGCCTATCCACACACTCAAGATTGATCAGTCATTCATCATCGATGTTGCCTTCGACAACCAGGATATCGCCATTGTGCGCTCGATCATCGATCTGGGCCACAACCTTGGCTACAAGGTTGTGGCCGAAGGTGTTGAAAGCGTCTTGGCCTGGGACATGCTGAATAATCTAGGCTGTGATTCAGCACAGGGTTTCCATGTCAGTCATCCGCTACCCAAAGAACACTTCGCCAGCTGGCTGGCAAAGGCATCATCCTCCCCCCTGGCGTAACGGGCCTGCATTCGATTGCCGTTCGCGGTATCGAAAACCTATAACCACGGCAGCATACGTTCAGTTCACAGGGCACAGCCTTTCCTGCTCTTGATATCTGACAGCCTTCAGCTACAGCCCACTTTCTTCTCGGCGTCAGTCGCGTGTAATGGTTCAAAGGCAATTCATGAAATCTGCTCATTAATTTCATGGTACAAAAATTTCATGGCACAAACGCACGACTCATCCTCATGAAGTCAGAAATATGACGCAGTACATGGTTCTTTGAATGAGCCTTCAATGTAGTTCATAGCTCTTTAAATACAGTACGTTATGATGCCTTTTGATGTCCAAGCAGGAACAATTCCAGTATTGGTACATTTGTTGCCTGTTAATTAGGACTACATAAGATGTAAGTCGAGGCGGGTGGCTAACTGGCCACGCCAGCATAGCCTGCGGGGCCACCTTGAATTTTTCATCGAACGCTTGCTTCACCGAAACAACGTCGAGATGGAGGTAAGGTCATGAAGGGTAATACAGTCACCGCTGAAGTGAAACTGCATCGCAATAAAAACGATCTGATCACGTCGCACGAACCGCTGGTCAAACGCATTGCGTTTCACCTGCTGAGCCGCTTGCCTCCGAGTGTCCAGGCTGACGATCTGATTCAGGCCGGTATGATCGGCTTGATTGAAGCATCCAGGAACTTTGACCCGGAACAGGGGGCCAGTTTCGAGACCTACGCGGGCATCAGGATACGCGGAGCCATGCTTGATGAAATCCGTCGAACCGATTGGACCCCCCGGTCCGTGCATCGGAAGGCGCGCGAGGTCGCCGAGGCGGTGCGCAAAATAGAGAATGAGAAAGGCCGCGATGCGCGTGATGTTGAAGTAGCGGAAGCGATGGGAATCGGCCTGGACGAGTACCACAAGATTCTCCAGGATGCGACCGGCTGCCGCATCTTCAGTTTTGATGATCCCGGGACCTTGGGCGAGGAGGGTTTCGTGGCTCCGACCGCCAGTTGAACCAGCCTCTCGATAATCTGCAGAATGATGATTTCAAGCAGGGCCTGGCCAAGGCGATCAAGGGACTGCCGGAACGCGAACGGCTGGTCATGGCGCTCTACTACGACGAAGAACTCAATCTGCGTGAAATCGGCGAGATTCTAGGTGTAAGTGAGTCACGGGTATGCCAGATTCATGGCCAGGCGCTGATTCGTCTGCGGGCACGCATGGAAGAGTGGCTCAAGGACTGACATCGAACGGTAACAAGGCAGACTGTCGCTATGGCCATGGCGCATTCGAATAACGGCAACCGGTGGTATGCTCGCCGTAATGGTACCGTTCGGGGCCCCTTCACGGATGAAAACGTCGCGCGCTATATCCTGCTCGGGCGCATCGGGCTGAAGGATGAACTGAGTCAGGACCGTATAAGGTGGCGACCGGTTGGAGATTACCCGGACCTGTTCCCTGAGGAACTGCTGCAACTGTCCAGTTGGGAGGATTACCAGGCACTGGTGGTGGCGCGCATGAAGGTGGACGAACGTCTGGAGGAACGCCGGGGGCGGCAGGGGAAATGCCTGCAAGCACCCCCCGAAGAAAGGCGCAATTCACCGGATCGACGTCGCTTGGACAGCAACGCCGAATTCTTCAAATATAATCTGTTGAATTACCTACCCCATAACCGACTTGGTACGGACAATAAACCAAGACAGCCGCTGCGCATATTTCTTCTGGCGATGCTGGTGGTGACGCTGGTATTTGCCTACTTCGGTATTTCCGCCAGATAATCTCAATCTTTTTCCCTTATCGAGGGTACGGTCGCGGCGAATGACTCGGTGGTATATCGCCAAACCTTGATCGATTCCGACCAATAGTCAATGGGAAGACCTGCCTTGAGTTTGAGGTGATCGAGAAACTGGGCCGGTTCCGGTAATGAATTCCATACGGAGGGCAGAAAAGTACCCCTTCGGGCATGTTCCTGCAGTATGAGGCCGTCGATTCCCGGTCTGACCTTCACCAGCAATGACGCTTCAGAGTCGACGTTAAGTATCTCCGGTTTGCTTAAGATGGAAACCTGTACGGACAGTGTGGAAAGCTCCTCTGCCTGCAAGGGCCGGAAGCGCGTGTCCCTGAAAGCTGCCGCAAAGGCATTGCGACTGACATCCTCGGCAAGGGTCGTCCAGGGCTCAAGCGAGCCGATGCAGCCGCGCAGCCTATCCCCCACCTGCAGCGTGACAAAACTTGAACGTCTGTCTGACAATATGCCAGGATAATCCTCGTTCCTCATGGCCACCGGCCGTCTGGTTTCGAGCCCGGACTGGATGGATGCAAGTGCAATGCGCAGGAGTAGATCCTGTACTGTCGACGAGAACTCCCGCCGATCCTCAGTCAAAAACATAAGTGCCATATCCCACCACCTGGTCACGCGGACCCGCGGTGTCTCCCGAGTTGCGTAGATCGAGGGTCTCGGCCTTCAGTCCGTGATGTTTCGCGTAGAGCAGCAGACCGCTGACAGGGTTACGCCCGCAGGCATGTCCATACCCGATGTCCGCGTAATCCAGCGCTTCGATGTGGCGTGATGTGTTTTTATCCAGGCGCATGGCCGTCTGGTAATCGTGGTAATGACTGAGGTCCGAACTGACGATTACCAGGCTGTAGGGATCAGACGCCGTCAGTTCCAGCACCTCGCATACCTCCTCGGCGGTGGCATCGCCGACGAGGAGTGGAACCAGCGTAAAGTTTTCAAGCGTGACCTGTAGAAACGGCAGGTGTACTTCCAGGCTGTGTTCGAGGCGTTGTGCCTCGTTATGAATTTTTACCTGTGGCAGGCCAGTAAGCTTGCAGATTGCCTCCTCATCGACAGGCACCTCGCCGAGTGGCGTGGCGAAGGAGGTGTCACTGGTGACTGACAGGCCCGGGAATGCCACGCGGTGGGCCGGCCCGAGCAGCACGACGCGCGTATAGTTGTCCGCTGAATTGAGCAGGCGTGCATAGCCGGTCGCGGCAACCGGGCCTGAATAGATGTAGCCGGCATGCGGCACGATCATGGCCTTGGGCGCCGGCTGGTCAGTACGGGCCTCCCTCAGCAAGTCCTCCAGCATGGCGCGCAGCCTGCGCGGATCGGCGGGATAGAAGGAGCCTGCTACGGCGGGTTGACGCGTCGTGCCCATAAATAAACATTTTAGCCTGATTGACCAGGATAGGCAGCACCCCGGTGTTTCCCGTTCGGATCAGGCGGGGGCGCTGGGCCTGGGGTCAGGCGCGTACTTGCTGTACTGAAGAACGATGCCTGCCAGGGGTGGAAGAGTCAGGGCGATGGAATAGGGATAACCATCCCAGGGCACGGGTTCCGCATGTACCTGGCCGCGGTTGCCAAGGTCTGAACCACCATAGTAACCCGAGTCCGAATTGAAACGTTCCTGGTAATTGCCCGCCGCCGGTACGCCGATGCGGTATTGATGACGCGGTATGGGCGTGAAATTGAGCGTGACTACGATGACATCCTCGCCATCCCTGCGGATGTAACTGAGCGTGGACTGTTCGGCCGCATTGCAGTCGATCCAGTCGAAACCCTCCGACACGAAGTCGTAGCGGTGCAACGCCGGGATCTCCCTGTAGAGCCGGTTCAGGTCGCTGACCAGTTTCTGTACGCCGCGGTGGTATTCGTAATCGAGCAGATGCCACTCGATGCTTGCATCAAAATTCCACTCCCGTCCCTGGGCTATTTCATTGCCCATGAACAGCAGTTTCTTGCCTGGGGAGGTGTACATGTAGGTGTACAGCAGGCGCAGGTTGGCGAACTGCTGCCAATCGTCGCCCGATTGCTTGTAGAGCATGGACTGTTTGCCATGCACCACTTCATCGTGCGAGAAGGGCAGGACAAAGTTTTCCGTGAAGGCGTACAGCAGACCGAAGGTCAGGTCGTTGTGGTGATATTTCCGGTGCACCGGGTCATGTTGCATGTAGTTCAGCGAATCATGCATCCAGCCGAGGTTCCATTTCATGCTGAAACCCAGGCCGCCCAAGTTCACCGGACGGCTGACGCCGGGCCATGCGGTTGATTCCTCGGCTATCACGATCGTGCCCGGATAGGCGCTGTGGGTGACCGTGTTCAGTTCGCGCAGGAAAGTGACGGCCTCGAGATTCTCCCGTCCCCCATAGATGTTTGGCAGCCATTGATCGTTATCACGTGAATAGTCGTGATACAGCATGGAGGCCACCGCGTCGACCCGTAAGCCGTCGAGATGGAATTCCTCCAGCCAGTAGATGGCGCTCGACAGCAGAAAGTTCCTGACTTCATTGCGGCCGTAGTTGTAGATCAGCGTGCCCCAGTCGGCATGTTCACCGCGGCGCGGGTCCTGATGCTCATACAGGGCGCTGCCATCGAATCGGGCCAGACCGAAGCTGTCCCTGGGGAAGTGGGCCGGGACCCAATCCAGCAGGACGCCGATGTTGTTCTGATGGCAGAGATCGACGAAGTAGCGGAAATCGTCCGGGCTGCCGAACCGGCTGGTCGGCGCGAAATAACCCGTCGTCTGGTAACCCCAGGAAGCATCCAGGGGATGCTCCGTGATGGGCAGCAGTTCAATATGGGTAAACCCGGTTAGCCCGACATATTCGACAAGTTCCCGCGCCAGGGTCCGGTAATTCAGGAAATGACCGTGTTCATCGCGTTTCCAGGATCCCAGGTGCACTTCGTAGATGCAGATGGGATTGTGGCGCCAGTCACTCCGGCTCCTGTTTTCCAGCCAAGGTTTGTCATGCCACTCATAGCTGACGTCTTTGGGTATGAGCGAGGCCGTGGCTGGGCGCCGCTCAAATTGTTGTCCATAGGGATCTGTTTTCAATAAGAGTTTCCCATCATCCCGGCAGCGTATTTCGTATTTATAGGGTTGGCCGCTGTCCAGCCCGGGTATAAACAGCTCCCAGATGCCGCTGCCGCCACGCGCACGCATCGGGTGCGCGCGCCCGTCCCAGCCGTTGAAATCACCGACGACGCTGACGCGCTCCGCCGATGGGGCCCAGACGGCGAACAGCACGCCATGGATGCCGTCCGCCTGTTTACGGTGAGCCCCCAGGATGCGGTAGATGTGCCAGTGTTTGCCTTCTCCGAACAGGTGGATGTCGAAGTCCGAAATCTGCGGGGGAAAGCAGTAGGGGTCATAGGCGACATGCTCCACCCCGTAGCGGTCCTGCCATATCAGCCGATAGCGTTCAGGCAGGCTGCCGGCTTGCCCTTGCCATTCGAACAGGTCCGTATTGGCGATACGTTCCAGGGACGCCCCGGTTTCCACGGTGCGTACCCAGGCGGCATACGGGATGAACACACGGATGATATCCTGACCTTTGGAGTAGTGGCGACCCAGAACACTGAAGGGGTCGTGGTGACGTGCATCCAGCAGGCGTTGAAGCTCCGCGGAGAGTTTGGGATAGGGGTGAACTTCCGAATCTGATTGCACCATCGGTCAACTGTGCGAGGCCACGGAGTATAGAGGTCGTACGACCAGAATTAATGCTTACAAAGAATGCCGTGCAACTATACAGGCAATGTGCTTAACCATACAATATCGGCTTTGTCGAATCATCAACCCCGGAAGGTTTGATTTCAAACCGCCGATCAAAACAATTACGCACAAGCAATGAAGCAGACTCATCGATTTGTCAGCCGTTTGACACGCAATACACTGGCGCTGGTACTGGCCGGAGGACGCGGTTCCCGCTTGCGGCAACTGACCCAGTGGCGCGCCAAACCGGCGGTTCCTTTTGGTGGCAAATTTCGCATCATTGATTTCCCGCTTTCCAACTGCATGAACTCGGGTATACGCATGATCGGCGTGATCACCCAATACAAGGCGCATTCCCTCATCCAGCATATTCAGCAGGGCTGGGGATTTCTGCGTGGCGAATTCGGCGAGTTCATCGAGCTGCTGCCCGCGCAGCAGCGCATTGAGCCCTCGTGGTATGCCGGCACGGCGGATGCCGTTTACCAGAACCTGGATATCATCCGCACACACAAGCCTGAATATGTCCTGATCCTGGCGGGTGACCACGTCTACAAGATGGATTACGGGCCCATGATCGCACACCACGTCGAACGGGGAGCGGATATGACCGTAGGCTGTATCGAGGTCCCGCTCGAACAGGCCAAGTCCTTCGGCGTCATGTCGATAGAGGAAGGCGGCCGTGTTATTGAATTCAACGAGAAGCCGGCCGCACCACACCCGATGCCAGGATCATCCGACATGGCGCTGGCTTCCATGGGAATATATATCTTCAACACACATTTCCTGTTCGAACAGTTGATCAAGGACGCCGACGAGACCTATTCCACGCATGACTTCGGCCATGACATTATCCCCAGCATGATCAAGAAATACCGCGTTTTCAGTTACCCCTACAGGGAGTCGCAGAGTGGACAGAGCGCGTACTGGCGGGATGTCGGTACGGTCGATGCCTTTTGGGAAGCCAACCTGGAATTGATCGGGGTACTGCCGGAACTCAACCTGTACGATGAAGAATGGCCCATCTGGACCTACCAGGAGCAGTTGCCGCCGGCGAAATTTGTATTTAACGATGATGACCGGCGGGGGATGGCGGTGGACTCCATGGTATCCGGCGGTTGCCTGATTTCAGGCGCCACGGTGCGCCACTCCTTGCTTTTTTCCAATGTCCGGGTCAAGTCGTATACCGTGCTCCAGGATGTCGTCGCGCTCCCCAACGTCCGCATCGGTCGCAACTGTCGCATCAAGCGCGCCGTGATCGACAAGGGCTGCGAGATACCGGACGGCATGGTGATCGGTGAGAATCACAAAGAGGATGAAGCCCGTTTTTACCTCACCCCCAACGGCGTGGTGCTGGTGACGCCGGAAATGCTCGGCCAGGAATTCCACTTTGTCCGCTGACAGACGCCTGAACGCCGGTATTTGCCGGCAGATGCGCCAGCCGCGGAACCTAACGCCGGGTAGCATGATGCGCCGCTGTCGATATGCCGCCTGAAGACGCGGATTCCGGCAGCCACCCGGGCCGGAAAACGCCCTGCGATGGCGGCATGCAATACACTGTGGAAGATCAACCAAGCTGAACAGACCCGATCCCCTCCCTTGGCCTATCCATTGAAAGAGCGCCGTGCGGGGCTGCTTTTGCACCCCACCTCATTGCCCGACAGCCACTCCGGCGGCTGCCTGGGGGCAAAGGCATTGCGTTTTATCGACTTTCTTACACAGTGCGGCTTCAGCGTGTGGCAGACCCTGCCGCTGGGTCCGACACACAACGGCCGTTCGCCCTATCAGTGCATGTCCGTACACGCCGGCAATGTCGAACTGATCTGTACCGATGAACTGGTCGCCCGTGGCTGGCTGGAGCAGGGCGAGAAACGTTCGCATACCGCCCTCGAGCAGGCCAGGAAGGGTTTTGAACGCCATGCGCACGAAGGGGACCGCAAGACGTTCGCCGAATTCAAGCGGCAACATGCCGCCTGGCTGGATGATTACGCCCTGTTCCAGTCCATCAGGCAGTCACAGGGTGAGGCCTCCTGGATTGATTGGCCAGCACCGCTGCGCGACCGGGATGCCACCGCGTTGCTGGCGTTCCGCGACACGCAGGGAGAGGCCCTGCAACAGGTCTGTTTTGAACAGTTCGTATTTTTCTCGCAATGGCGTGCGGTGCGCGATTATGCGCATCAACACGGCATCGCGTTATTCGGCGATATACCGATTTTTGTCGCCCATGACAGCGCCGATATCTGGGCCCATCGCGACCTCTTTTCACTGGACGCGACGGGAAAACCCGATGTCGTGGCCGGCGTGCCGCCCGACTATTTCTCCGCGACGGGGCAGCGCTGGGGGAATCCGCTCTATCGGTGGGAGCGGATCATGGCGGATGATTATCGCTGGTGGCTGGAGCGATTGCGCTCACAACTGGAATTGTTCGATATTATCCGGTTGGATCACTTCCGTGGGTTTGAAAAATACTGGGAGATCCCCGCCGCGGCGGAAACGGCCATTCATGGCCGATGGGTGGCGGCGCCCGGTGAGGCATTGTTCGCGCGGTTGCAACAGGAATTCGGACAACTCCCCCTGGTCGCGGAGGACCTGGGTGTCATAACCCCCGAAGTCGATGCGCTGCGCGCCAGGTTCGCATTACCGGGGATGAAGATACTCCAGTTTGCCTTCAGCGGGGGGGCGGACAATCCCTACCTGCCGCACAATCACGTGCAACAGTCGGTTGTCTATACCGGGACGCATGATAACGACACCACGCTGGGCTGGTACCTGAAGTGTGACGATGCGCAACGGCGAGCGGTTAATGAGTATCTGGGCGATCCCTCGGAGCGGATGCCGTGGCCTCTGATACGTGCAGCGCTGGCCTCCGTTGCCAAGTTGGCGATCCTGCCGATGCAGGATATCCTGGAACTGGGAAGCGAGCACCGCATGAACACGCCCGGCACGATCGGGAACAACTGGAACTGGCGATTCGATTGGGAACAGGTGCCGGATGATCTCACCGGGCGCCTGCGCCAGCTAGTCCGGCTTTACGGCCGCACCCGTAACTAAAGCCGTCGCCTGCCCCTGCCGGCCATTACAGCCAGATGATACGTCCGGTCTCGAAGCGGTGGCACAGCAGCCGGTGGTACGGATAGATGCGCAACTTGTAGAACTGCAATCCGGAAAGCGGCGGGATGAGGTTGAGTTCGAATAGTGCTTCGCCCCTGTCATTGTTCCCGGCGGATTCGAAGGGGATGCGTTCGCGCTCCATGAAGAGGCCGTGTTCGTTCTCGGTTCCGATAACGCATTCGATGATGACATCTCCCGCGGTTAATTCGCCCAATACCGCAGCCACCCGGATGTTGAGGCTGTCACCTGACATGATGGAGTTAGCCGCGTCATCGATACGCCGCAGGGAGACGGCGGGCCAGGAACGGTTGACACGCGCCTTCCATTGCGCGAGTTCGCTGGCGCCCTTGTAATTGTCGGCGCAGTAGAGCCTGCTCTGACGGCTGGCGGGCGCGTAGTACTTGTGTATGTAGTCGCGAACCATACGTTGTGCGTTGAACCTAGGAATGCACGATTTCATCGAGGCCTTGGACATCCTGACCCAGTTTTCCGAGTAGCCCTGGCTATTACGGTCGTAGTACATCGGTATGACCTGTTTATCGAGCAGGTCCAGCAGGTCGTTTGCCTCCTCGTGGTTGCGATAGACGGCGTCGAAATTGGGGGCGTGCGGTGTGATGGCCCAGCCGTTTTCACCGTTGTAGCCCTCGGCCCACCAGCCATCCAGCACGCTGAGGTTGATGACGCCATTCATCGCCGCTTTCTGTCCCGACGTGCCGCTGGCTTCCAGCGGATATTCCGGCGTGTTCAGCCAGACATCGACACCCGTGACGAGTTTGCGCGCCAGTGCCATGTCATAGCCTTCCAGCAGGATGATTCTGCCGATGAAGTCGGGGTCGAGTGAAAACTCGTGTATCTTGCGTATCAGTTCCTGACCGGGCACGTCATGCGGGTGCGCCTTGCCGGCGAACAGCAGCAGTACCGGCTGTTCCGGGTTGTTGAGCAGCCGTTTCAGCCTGGGGGGATCCGAAAACAGCAGGGTTGCCCGCTTGTAGGTGGCAAAGCGCCTGGCAAATCCGATCGTCAGGATATCGGATTCCCCCGGGAGCAGCAAACGCGTCAGGCGTTCCATCAGCGCCTCACTGCAACCATTGCGCCTGAATTGCCGCAGGGCGCGCCGCAGGATGTTCTCGTGCAGGTCGCTTTTCAGCGACTGGCGCAGGCTCCAGTAGCTGTGGTCGGGAATTTCATCGACCAGATCCCAGTACTCGCCGTTGAGCAGTTCATCACGCCAGGCGCGCCCAAAGCGCATGTCGTAAAGGTTGGACCATTCGTGCGACAGAAACGTGGGCAGATGAACGCCATTGGTGACATAACCGATCGGGTTCTCCGCATGCGGCACCTGCGGCCAGATGTAGCCCTCCATCTCGGAGGCGACGCCGCCATGGACGCGGCTTACCCCGTTATGGTACCTGGAACCGCGCAGCGCGAAGGCGGTCTGGTTGAAACTGCCCGGGTTGCCGGGGGTGGCGCCCAGCTCCAGCAGACGATACATCTCGACACCCAGTTCCGGGATGTAATCCCTGAAATAATGGCTTACCAGGCCGTGATCGAAGATATCGTGGCCGGCGGCGACGGGCGTGTGCGTGGTGAATACCGTGCCGGCGGCGACGACTTCAAGCGCCGTGGAAAAATCCTGTCCCTGCTGTACGCACTCGCGGCAGCGCTCGAGTATCTGGAAGGCGGAGTGTCCCTCGTTGATGTGCCAGACCGTCGGTTGCACGCCGATCGCCCGCAATGCCCGCACGCCACCGATACCCAGGACGATTTCCTGCTGTATGCGCGTGTTCTTGTCGCCACCGTAGAGCTGGTGGGTGATGATGCGGTCATGCTCGTGGTTTTCCTCCAGATCGCTGTCGAGCAGGTACAGGGTGATATGACCGGCCCTTGCCTGCCAGACATTCAGATACACCTTGCGCCCGCTCAGATCGACGGCCACGCGCAGGGGCTTGCCGCTGCCATCGTTGACCTGGGTAAGCGGGAGTGCGCTGAAGTCGGTGGGCTGATAATGGGCGAGCTGATTGCCATGCGCATCGATGGTTTGGGTGAAATAACCCTGCCGGTAAAGTATGCCGACCGCGACAAACGGAATGCCGAGATCGCTGGCGGCCTTGCAGTAATCGCCTGCCAGGATGCCCAGACCGCCGGAATAGATGGGCAGGCTTTCATGAAAGCCGAATTCAGCGCAAAAATAGGCGATCAGGTCCTGCTCGGGATCGAGATAGCCCTGGATGAGGGGATGGGTTCCCTGGCCCAGGTAGCTATCGTAGGCGGAAAGGACGCGGTTGAAATCCTCCATGAATACCCGGTCATCGGCGGCTTCTTCCAGGCGTTTCTGGGAGACGCGGCGCAGGAATGTTTTTGGGTTATGGCCGCAGGAACCCCACAGATCCTGGTCTAGCCGCGTGAACAGCCTGCGTACCTGCCGGTCCCAGCTGTACAGGAGATTATTGGCAAGTTCATCCAGACGTCTCAGTGGTTTCGGGATACGGGGTTGAACTTCCAGAGTGAAGCGTGTTCCTGACATGGATGATCCTTGCTAGCAAATCGTGCCAGAGGCGCGGCAAAGTGTGCCAGGAATAAAGGCCGGCGATGGAATGGAACCTGTCATTGTTGTTCTCGAACCGCTTGTCAATGAAGAAATATTCCCGTCAGACTCGATCGTGGTGCCGAGAGCGAGAATCGAACTCGCACGAGGTTACCCCCACCAGATTTTGAGTCTGGCGCGTCTACCAGTTCCGCCATCCCGGCATGAGGACGCTAGTATAAGCAATCCCCGCTTGCGGGCAAGCCGTCTGTTTGGTCTGTGTGATAACATCGCGCGCCATGCAACGCAGCGATTTTCACTATGATCTGCCCGGGGAACTCATCGCCTCGCACCCCTGTGCGATCCGCAGCGCCAGCCGTCTGCTGTGTCTTGATCCCGGCGATGCCTCCCTGCATGACCGCCAGTTTGCCTGTCTGCCCGAGCTGCTCGCGCCGGGTGACCTGCTGGTATTCAACGATACCCGGGTGATACCGGCGCGCCTGTTTGGCAGCAAGCCGACCGGCGGCAGGGTGGAGGTGCTGGTGGAACGCATCACCGGGCCACACAGCGCCCTGGCGCATCTGCGAGCCGGCAAGACGCCCCGAACCGGCGCCTTCCTGTCGCTTGAGGGTCACATCAAGGCACAAATCACCGGCAGGGACGGGGACCTGTTTCTACTGGAATTTTCCGGCGCCTCCAGCGTGCTGAGTCTGCTGGAGAGGTTTGGACACATGCCATTGCCGCCGTATATAAAAAGGGCGGACGAACCGGCTGACCGGGAACGTTACCAGACCATCTATGCGCGTGTTCCGGGGGCGGTGGCGGCACCCACGGCCGGCCTGCACTTCGATGCCGACATCATGCGGCGACTGGAGACGCGCGGGGTCGAACGCGCCCATGTGACCCTGCATGTCGGCGCCGGCACCTTTCAGCCGGTGCGCGTCGATGACATCGACAGGCACGTCATGCATCATGAATATTGCGAGGTCGGTGCGGCCACCTGCCGGAGGATAGCGGCAACCCGTCGACGGGGCGGGCGGGTCGTGGCGGTAGGCACGACCGTCGTGCGCGCGCTCGAGTCGGCATCCCGGGATGGCGATATCTCGCCCTACCGCGGCGATACCAACCTCTTCATCACGCCGGGTTACCGTTTCAGGATCATCGATGCGCTGCTGACGAACTTTCACCTGCCGGAGTCGACCCTGCTGATGCTCGTCTGTGCCTTCGCCGGTTACGAGACCGTGATGAAGGCCTACCGGCATGCGGTCGGAGCGGGCTACCGGTTCTTCAGCTACGGCGATGCGATGTTCATCAACAGCCGGGTTGCGGCATGACGGTGCGGCATGCCCGATGAAATTCTTACTGGACAGCACGGATGGGCAGGCGCGTCGCGGCCGCCTGATCTGCGAACGCGGTGCAGTGGATACCCCGGCTTTCATGCCGGTCGGCACCTATGGCACGGTCAAGGCCATGACGCCGGAGGAGGTGCGCGCAACCGGCGCGCAGATCATCCTCGGCAATACCTTTCACCTGATGCTGCGCCCGGGAATCGAGGTCATCAACCGGCTGGGCACATTGCATGATTTCATGCACTGGGATGCCCCGATACTGACGGATTCCGGAGGATTCCAGGTCTACAGCCTCGATACCCTGCGCGATATTAGCGAACGGGGCGTGACCTTCCGTTCCCCGGTGAATGGCGACAGGGTGTACCTGGGGCCGGAAGAATCCATGCGGATACAGCGCGCCCTCGGCGCCGATATCGTCATGGTGTTCGACGAGTGCACGCCCTATCCCGCATCTGAACATGAGGCGCGCGTATCCATGGAGCTTTCACTGCGCTGGGCGCGGCGCAGCCGGATCGCCCATGGTGATAACCCGGCAGCCTTGTTCGGCATCGTCCAGGGGGGAATGTACGGGGGATTGCGGGAGGAGTCCCTGGCGGGGCTCATGGAAACCGGCTTCGATGGCTATGCCCTCGGGGGTTTGTCCGTCGGCGAGACCCTTGAGGAACGCAATGCCGTGCTGGCGGGTATCATGCCGCGCCTGCCAGTCACCGCGCCGCGTTACCTGATGGGTGTCGGCAAGCCGGAGGATATCGTCACCGCCGTCCGTTTCGGAGTCGATATGTTCGACTGCGTACTGCCCACCCGCAATGCCCGCAATGGCCACCTGTTCGCGCGAACGGGCGTCATTCGTATCCGCAACAGCCGCTATCGCACCGATATCAGGCCGCTGGATGCGGACTGCCGATGCTACACCTGCCGCCACTACAGCCGGGCCTATTTGCACCATCTGGACAGGTGCGGCGAGATCCTTGGCGCCCGCCTGAACACGCTGCACAACCTGACCTATTACCAGGATCTCATGGCCGGAATTCGCCGCGCCATCGAGACGCAGGCGCTGGACGCCTTCGTTCGGCATTTTTATGTCGAACGGGGCGAAACGCCACCGGCTGTGCCATAATAACCGGCCGCTGGCCATGGCCCGGCCTGTGTTACTGTCCGGCAGGCTATTTCCAGAAACCCAATCAAGACTATTCACGGGAGTTAAACAACGGTCATGAGTTTTTCCATTGCTGATGCCTGGGCGCAGGCTGCCCCCCAGGGACAGGCGGATCCGCTGGTCAGTTTTCTACCGCTGATCTTCATCTTCGTGGTGTTTTATTTCCTGCTGATCCGGCCGCAGAGCAAAAAGGCCAAGGAACATAAAAAGTTGGTCGAGACGCTGGCCAAGGGTGATGAAGTCGTTACCAATGGCGGCTTGCTCGGGCGCATCACCGGTGTCGGTGATAATTTCGTGGAGCTGGAACTCGGCGAGGGTATGAAGGTCAAGGTACAGCGCCAGGCCATCGCCAACCTGATGCCCAAGGGTACGATCAAGGAATCGTAATATCCCGTAACAAGGAAATCACAACATGATTAATCAGTACCCTCTGTGGAAGAACCTCCTGATCATCGCCATTCTTCTCATCAGTATCGTTTATGCACTGCCCAATCTCTACGGCGAGGATCCGTCGCTGCAGATAACCAATGCACGCGCCGGCAAGCTGGAGGCGGGAGTCCCTGAGCGGGTGGTGAATACGCTGAAAGCGGCCGGAATCGCCTACAAGAGTATCGAATCGGACGATCAGCAGATTCTGGTGCGCTTAAACTCCACCGAGGTGCAGTTGAAGGCGGTGGATTTCATCAAGGCCGATCTGGGTACGCAGTTCGTGGTGGCGCTGAACCTCGCGCCCTCTACGCCGCAATGGCTGCAGTCGCTGAACGCCCTGCCCATGTATCTCGGTCTGGATCTGCGCGGTGGCGTGTATTTCCTGATGGAAGTGGATATGGACGCCGCGGTCAAACAGGCCATCGAGCGCTATGCCGGGGATTTACGCTCGCTGCTGCGCGAGCAAAAGATACACTATACCCAGATCCGCACGGAGAACGCTGGCGTGCGCGTCATGTTCCGCAGCGCCGAAGACCGGGACAGCGTCGTTTCACTGATCCGCAAGGAGTTACCGGACCTGGTGCGCGATGAACTGGCGGTGGAAAACGGCAACTACGGCTTGTTCGTCAAGCCGAGTGAACGCGAGATCAAGGAGATCCGCACGTTTGCCCTGCAGCAGAATATCCTGACACTGCGTAACCGCGTCAACGAACTGGGTGTGGCCGAACCCATCATTCAGCAGCAGGGGTCTTCGCGTGTGGTGGTCCAATTGCCCGGCGTGCAGGATACCGCCCGGGCCAAACGCATACTTGGCGCCACGGCAACGCTCGAATATCGCGCCGTCGACGTCGAGCATGATCTGGAGCGCGCACTGGCCGGGCAGGTGCCGGCGGGTTCGCAGATTTATCATCATCGAGACGGGAAGCCGGTCCTGCTGAAAAAGTCGGTGATCGTGACCGGCGATCAGATCGTCAACGCCAGCTCCGGATTCGACTCGCAAACGGGTACCCCGAATGTCACCGTCATGCTCGATGCCAAGGGTGCGCGCAAGATGCTGGCGTTTACCAAGGAAAATGTTGGCAAGCCCATGGCGGTGGTGTTCATCGAAAACAAGACGGAAACCAACCTGGTCGACGGGCAGCCGGTCAGGTCCACGAAGAAGGTGGAAGAGGTGGTCAGTGTGGCAACCATCAGAGACGTCTTCAGCAAGCGCTTCCAGACCACCGGTCTCGACAGCCCGCAGGAGGCGCATGATCTGGCGCTGATCCTGCGTTCCGGCGCTCTGGCGGCCCCGATCCAGATTATCGAGGAACGCACCGTCGGCCCGAGCCTCGGCGCCGAGAACATCCAGCGCGGCTTTCATTCCACATGGATCGGTTTCGCGGCGATCGCCGTGTTCATGATCATTTACTATCTGGTCTTCGGTGTGACTGCGGTTATCGCGCTGGGCATCAACGTGGTTCTGCTGATCGCGCTGCTGTCGATGCTGCAGGCGACCCTGACGCTGCCCGGCATGGCCGCCATCGCGCTTACCGTGGGCATGGCGATCGATGTCAACGTGCTGATCAACGAGCGTATCCGCGAGGAACTGCGCAACGGCAACACGCCGCAGGCGAGCATCCAAGCCGGGTATGAACGTGCCTTCGGCACTATTCTCGACTCGAATATCACCATGCTGATCGCGGGGCTCGCGCTGCTCATGTTCGGCAGCGGAGCGGTGCGCGGTTTTGCCGTCGTGCTGTGCCTGGGCATCGTTACCTCCATGTTCAGCGGGGTCATGGTGTCGCGCGCCATGGTGAATCTGATCTACGGAGGCCGTCGTAAGCTCGAGCGGCTTGCCATCGGCAACACCCAATGGCATTCGAGCCGCAGTGCGACATGAACTTAAAAATCCGACGCTGAGATAAGCACGCCATGGAATTCTTCAAGATACGAAAAGACATCCCGTTCATGCGCCATGCGCTGGTGTTCAACGTGATCTCCATGATCACGTTTCTGCTCGCGGTATTTTTTCTGGTGACCAAGGGGCTCAACTTCGGCGTGGACTTCACCGGAGGCACGGTGATGGAGGTGAGTTACCCGCAGACCGCCGATCTGCAGAAGATCCGCTCGCTGGTGGAGCAGAGCGGCTACGCCGACGTCACGGTGCAGAACTTCGGCGGCTCGCGCGACGTGCTGATCCGCCTGCCGGCCAAGGCGGATGCGGGCGGCGCCAAGCTGGCCGAAGCGGTGATGGAGGTCCTGCACCGCGCCGACACCGCGGCGCAGCTGCGGCGTACCGAGTTTATCGGGCCGCAGGTCGGCCGCGAGCTGGTCGAGAATGGCGGCCTGGCGCTGCTGTTCGTGTCCATCGGCATCGTGGTGTATCTCTGGTTCCGCTTCGAGTGGAAGTTCGGTATTGCGGCGATCATTGCCAACCTGCATGACGTGGTCATCATCCTCGGTTGTCTTCGCTTTTTTTCAGTGGGATTTCTCGCTCACGGTGCTGGCGGCGGTACTCGCCATTCTCGGCTACTCGGTGAACGAATCGGTGGTGGTGTTCGACCGGATCCGGGAGAATTTCCGCAAGATGCGCGCGGCCAGCATACCGCAGATCATCGATAACGCGATTACCCGAACGATGTCGCGCACCGTTATTACGCACGGCTGCACGCAGCTTGCCGTGTTATCCATGCTGGTCTTCGGTGGCGAGACGCTGCATTACTTTGCGCTGGCCCTGACCATCGGCATCCTGTTCGGCATTTATTCCTCGGTGCTGGTGGCAAGCCCGATAGTCATGTGGCTCGGCATATCGCGCAAAGACATGATGCCGGCTAAGAAGGAAGGCGCGCAGCTCGACAACCTGCCGTAACCGCCATTCCCTGAGCGGGAGTGGTATCGACCCTGCGGCTGTAAACCCGGCCGCATGGCGTATTTCCCGCGTATTTTCCCTGCCGCTCTGGTTGATTATTCCGTACGTGAATCGCCGGCAAGTGTGCCGCTTACGTAGGGGCGTATGGCTTTGAGAATCAGCGGGAAAGAGCTTTGGATTCGCGGCGACGATATTGCCTTTTTCGAGATGCTCGTGCCCGCCGGACAAATCACCCGACAGGCCGCCGGCCTCCTGTATCAGCAGCACACCGGCCGCCGTGTCCCAGACGCTCAGGCCGATTTCCCAGAAACCATCCAGGCGTCCGCACGCGACATAGGCAAGGTCCAGTGCGGCCGAACCGGCCCTGCGGATACCCGCCGTCTGCGGGAACAATGCCCTGAACATCCCGAGGTAGGCTTCCAGATGCTGCTGTTGCTTGATGGGGAAACCGGTCCCCAGCAATGCGCCATCGAGCGTGCGCCGTGAGGCGACGCGGATGCGGCGGTCATTCAGATGTGAGCCGGCGCCGCGCGAGGCGGTAAACAGTTCCTGCCTGAGCGGGTCGTAGATCACGGCCTGTTCGAGACGGCCCTTGTGCCGCAGGGCGATGGAAACCGCAAACTGCGGGAAGCCGTGCAGGTAGTTGGTGGTGCCATCCAGTGGGTCGATGACCCATTCATACCCGTCGCCTGGTCGTGCACCGCTTTCTTCGGCGAGGATCCCGTGGCCAGGGTACGCCTTACGCAGGATATGGATAATTTCCTGCTCGGCCTGGCGGTCGACCTCGCTGACGAAGTCATTGCACTCCTTGGCCTGGACCGACAACTGATCCACCCGGTCCAGGTTCCGGATGATGATATTGCCGGCGCTGCGGGCCGCGCGGACCGCGATATTCAGCATGGGCTGCATGGTGTTCTGACCCGATGAAGGCGAGCCTGCTAATGAAAGGCCGCAAAGAATAGCAGAGTAGCCACCCTGGCGGTATGCACCGGTGGCCGGACAACCCGGAAGCGTATCCGTATCAGTCCCGTTGCTTGCGGTATTTCTCGCGCAACTGCTGGCGTTCCTGGGGCGACATGTTCTGGTACTGCTGCTGCTTGCGTTTGACGGCGTCGCGTTCCCCGGGGGGAAGTTCGAGGTAGCGGCGGGCGCCCTGGCGCAGTTTTTTCTGCTCCGCCGGCGAATAACCCGTCCAGTTGCGGTGATGATCCTTCAATGTTGTCTGTTCATCACCGGACAGGGCGCCCCAAGGTACACCCCCCTCACGGGTCGATTGCGCCTGTTGATCGTCGCCATTGCCGCGATCCCTGGACAGCCCCACGCTCGGAACCAACACGGTGGTCAAGACCCCGAACAGCAGGATGGCAATGGCGGGAAATTTCGGTTTCATGGCTCAGGTTCTGTTCCGCCTTGGAATCGCCGTTGCCGTTCTCTTCATGCATCTTGTCGTCGCCTTGGTTGGCCATCCACAGATAGAAATCGAGGTCTTCATAGAGATCCGGGACTTCCTCGGTGGTCCGGGCCGCCATTTGCGGCGTGTCCATGAACTCATGGCGCAGCGTCCAGAGTCCGGCCGACACGGCGATGAGCAGCATGGCGGCAGTCGCGAGCACCGGGTATCCGAGGATACGGCGATGCCGGCCGGCTGTCATGGCGCGCTGGCGGGCCTGTTTCAGGCCGGCGGAGAGTTTGCCCTCCGGTACCGGCCATGCTCCCAGCGCATCCAGGCCCAGATGCTCCCAGGCGTGCAACTGGCCGCGGCATCGCGGACAGGCGGCAAGGTGGTTTTCCAGCCGCGCCTTGGCGTCGATGTTGTCATCCAGCAGGCCGGCACGCAAGCGGTCAAGCAATTCTGTATCAGGATGTGCTTGTTCATGCATAGTCCCATACCTCCGCCAGAAGTTTGCGTAGTTCGCGCAGTGCGCGAAAGTGATGCTGTTTCACGCTGTTTTCCGAGCAGCCGAGCGTCAAGGCCGTTTCCTGGGTCGTCATGCCGCGCCATTCCCTGAGCACGAAGACCTGCCGTTGCCGCTCCGACAGATATTGTAAGGCTTCGGACACCTTTTGCCGCAGTTGGGCGGCGACCATCTCGACTTCGGGCGCCGTTATGTCATCGTCCCGTTCGTCGGCCGGAAGATCGGCCTCTTCCATGCTGTTGGGGTCTTCATGGTCCTTGCGAAACAGGCCGGTGAACGAAACCAGCTTGTGTTTTCCCTGTTCGATGAGACGCCTGCGCCTGACGTCGTTTATCCGGCTGTTCAGGATGGTTCGGAACAGCGCAGGCCATTGTCCGGGGGGCTTGTCCCGGTAATATTCGACCAGCCGCAGCATGCTGTCCTGAACCACATCCATGGCGGTTTCATGGTGCCACAACGCCGCATAGGCAACATAGTAGGCATTATCCCCGTGACTGGCGAAGAATTTATCCAATTCCTGATTGCTCTGACTGTTGGCCTGCAAGGCGAATCCCGTGTTCGTTATGGCATCCATTACGTCAATGGCTGACACGGCAAGCATCATAGTGACGCTGCCCGTCAGCGCGCCGCGGGCAGGCCCCGCCAGAGCGATCTGCCCTGCAGATTGGCGAGCCGAGGCATTACCGATGCCCAGTATAACCAATTCCGTTAGGGGATTTTGCCTGATTGTCATCATCATGCCTGCCATAGTCATGTCTGTTTCTGTCAGGGAGTACCGGATAACCGTAATAACCCCGCTGTTTGTAAAGGCCGTAATCATGCCCATTTCGATGCCCGTAGTACTGGCGACGGCCGTCAGGGTAGTGACGGCAACTTGACCATGCGCAGTAATGCTTGCGGTGGTATTCGTGTCCCCAGTCTCTTCCCTGGTAGGAGTACGGGAAGTAGTCATCGCCTGCCGCGGCCGGAGGGGAATGTTTGAACGACAAGCCTGAGGCCTGCAGAGCGGTGAGAATTGAGCTTCGAAGAAGCATGGTCGCAGTTCCTTGGTGATGCATATATTGCTAACGCGGAACCGGAAAAAAGGTTAACAGGAAAGGCGGAGGGTCAGGGACCCGAGGAAATACTCCCCAGAGTCTGGCCAATTCGTACCGACTGGTCGGCTGATAGGTCCGGGTTCCATTGCGCCTGGCCCGGTCCGTACAGCAGAATGACGGTCGAGCCCATGTTGAACCGGCCGATCTCATCGCCGCGGGTGAACCGCCGCTGCAGGCCGCCCTCGCCGGGAAATCTCCGGACCCGGATCCCTCTGCCGGCAGGTCGAATGACGCCTTCCCAGACGGTTTCCATGCAAGCCACGAAAATGGCGCCGACCAGCACCATGGCCATCGGCCCCGCAGGGGTTTCGAACAGCGCGGCCAGGCGTTCATTCCGGGTGAATAGTCCGGGAATGGTCCGCGTGGTATGGGGCGCGACGCTGAAGAGGCGGCCGGGAATATAGACGGTCTCGGTCAGCCGCGCATCGCACGGCATGTGAACGCGATGGTAATCGCGCGGTGCAAGGTACAGCGTCGCAAACTCCCCCTCCTGGAAGCCGGCAGACCGGCCGGTGTCTCCACCCAGCAGATCAACCAGGGAAAAGTCCCGGCCCTTCGCCTGAAACAGGCGCCCGTCAGAGATGCGCCCGATCTGGCTGATACGGCCATCCACCGGGCTGGCGATAGCCCGGAGTTGCCCGGGTTGCGGACGGACGCCGGGTTTCAGGGCCCGCGTAAAGAAGCTGTTGAAATCCGGATAGTGCGCGGGGGATGTTTCCGCCGCCTCCGACATGTCCACGTCGAAATGCCGGATGAACCGGTTGATGAGCAGATTTTTCCACCAGCGTACCCGCCAGCGCGTGGCGGAGCGCACCAGCCGGGAAAGCAGATGATGCGGAAGGACGGCCAGCGGCCAGGATTTCAGCCAATCGCTGAGGTTGCAAAAGGGCATCGGTTCGAGGATGGCTGACGGGTCTACTGGTGTTGATGGCCGGCATCAGCGGCCGCGCGTATCACGGGTATCGTATAGGTGTTACAAAACCCGTCGGCGCGATGGATGACAAGGGTCACGCTATCGCCTTCACGGAGCAAGCGCCGCGGGTTGAACAGCATCAGATGCATACCGCCAGGCTCCAGGGAGATCTCGCTTCCGGCGGGAATCTGGAGCTTCTCCACAGGGATCATCCTCGCGACACCGGATTCGACCATCGTGCGGTGCAGCTCGGTGTGGTCAAATTCAGGACTCGTGATGGACGTGATTTCGGCCGGGGAGTCACCCTCGTTGTGGATGATCATATAGGCAGCCAGTACACTGGTCGCCGGCGGCGCCTCCCTGATCCAGGGTTCCCGCACTTCCAGCGTCACGTCCGCTGCGAGCGCGAAGGACAGCAGCAGGCCGAGGGAGGCGGGGAGGGCGGCAACCAAGGGTCTCATGGATTATCGGTAAGCCTGTGAGATTCTGCCGAAGTCATCCGTGATGTCGGCCGCATTGAGGGGCGGTGAGAATACGGCATGGAACCGGCCGGCGGGGTCGAACAGCAATACACTGGCAGTATGGTCCATCAGGTAATTGTCCGCTCCGGCATTGTCGGTGACGCGCGCGAAGATGACACCCAGTTGCCGGGTGAGTTCGCTGATCGCCGCGTTGCTGCCGGTGACGCCGATAAATGCACCGTTGAAGTAGGAAACGAATTGGCCCAGTTTCTCAGGCGTATCCCGCTCGGGATCGACGGTGATGAATACGAATTGCACGTCATTTTCATGATCTTTCAGCTTGCGGGCGACGCTGTTCAGCACGGACAGGGTTGTCGGACAGACGTCGGGACAATGGGTATATCCAAAGAAGACAAACGACCAGCGGCCCTGCAGGGCGCGGTTGTCAAAGGTCTTTCCTGTATGATCGGCGAGCTTAAAAGATCCGATGTCGCGCGGTTTGCCGAATACCGTGCCGTGCAGACCGGACAGGTCCGGTGGTGTGACCAGGAAGCTATCGGCTACCCAGTACCCGGCGGAGAGGGCGAAGGCGGAGACGGCCAGCAAAATGACGCCATGGCGTAGTGTTGATGATTTGCCGGATGCGGACATGGTGGCACATTATTCCACATAGCCGCCCCGGCTTCATCATTATGCGATTGAAAAGAAAAGTATCTGGCATGATCGACGCTGTGCATCGCCGCAGTCCCATGCGCCAAGGAGCCGCATGAAATCACTCACTACCGTACGGGATTTCATACGCTGGGGAGCCAGCCGGTTTGGAGAGGCCGGTCTGGTATTCGGCCACGGCACGGATAATGCCTTGGA
This sequence comes from uncultured Gammaproteobacteria bacterium, assembly GCA_963773065.1. Taxonomy (GTDB): domain Bacteria; phylum Pseudomonadota; class Gammaproteobacteria; order UBA9214; family UBA9214; genus CAVQCA01. The sequence goes on along the minus strand of CAVYZN010000005.1, from coordinate 67,167 downwards.
TGAGTCGGCGGCATTGGTGATGCATGCGCTGCATCTCGGTAGGGACCTGCCCGATGACTACCTCGATGCCGTGCTGAATGAAACCGAGCGCCAACAGGTTATGCATCTCATCGAGTCCCGCGTTTCCACCCGCAAACCCGCCGCCTATCTCATCCATGAAGCCTGGTTTGCCGGATTGCCCTTTTACGTGGATGAGCGCGTGCTGGTGCCGCGTTCCCCGATAGCCGAACTGATTGCAAACCGGTTTTCGCCCTGGGTGGTGCCGGAGCGGATCGGCAGCGTACTCGACCTGTGTACCGGCAGCGGCTGTATCGCCATCGCCTGCGCCTATGCATTCCCGGATGCTCGCGTGCTCGCAACGGATATATCCGCCGATGCCCTGGCCGTTGCCAGGGAAAATATCAACCGCCATGGGCTTACGCAGCGCGTGCAACTGCTGGAAAGCAGTCTTTTCGAGCGCATTGGTGAACGGCGATTTGACCTGATAGTCTCTAATCCCCCTTATGTATCACATGAGGAAGTGCAACAATTGCCACACGAGTTTCACCATGAGCCGCTGCTTGGCCTATCGGCGGGGGAGGATGGACTCGATGTTGTGGTGCAGATACTTAAACATGCCTCCCGGCATCTTAGGGATTACGGGATACTCGTCGTGGAGGTGGGCTGCAGCCAGCAGGCACTGGTCGGGCAGTACCCCGATATCCCGTTTCTCTGGCTTGATTTCGAACATGGCGGGGAGGGGGTGTTCTTGCTGGAACAGACTCAGTTGAAGCGGCATCAGCAGGACTTTGATCGCGTGGCGGCAGAGCGCCTCGGCCTGACGGGTAGGAATGCGAGGTCTACTGACAATGGCTGAAAGGGCAAAGACGGCGCAGGAATACGTAGATCTGGTCGATCAGGTGATATTTGATCTCGAAGAACTGCAGGCGTCGACGGCCTTCGATATCGATGACGTCGAGGGCAATCCGGCCTACCTGGATGTTCTGCTGAAGGAGGTTCGGGAACTGCGTGTATCGTTGGCGGACGGCAGCTATCTGTTCGGTCGGGAGGACCTGCCGTTCATGCGCCTGGTGAGGAGAAGCAACGAGAAAGCGCTGCCGTTTATCAGGCTGTTTTACCGGATCAACCAGACGCACAAGCAGGGACTCGACCTTCCTGAGGACTGACCTGACCTCCTACGACCCTATTCTGTCCGGCCAGCAGACCGGTGTGTGTAGCGCTAACGCATGGCGCGGTAAATGAGTCCGGGCTTTATCAATAGCTCATCCTTGTTCAACTGGTCGAGAGGAAATTCGCCATCGATATTCCTGGCGATCCGGTCGAACACATAGGTTCCATTGTGTGACTGGATGGTCTTGTAGATGGGTTGACCGAGGTACTTGCCGATCCGGGTGGATTGGGTTGCAGATTGCGCCATGTCTGTCTCCTGGTGTCCGATATGCGTTTACCGCATAGCTCATATCGGACGAAACGGTTGGGCCTTTAACACCAGCGCCATCAGGAAACAGGGGACGCTTGTTTAGTAACCCGTTACAATAGGCGCATGTCAGGAAACAGCTTCGGAAAACTGTTCACGGTGACCAGCTTCGGGGAGAGTCACGGCCCGGCACTGGGTTGTATCGTCGATGGCTGCCCGCCGGGTATGGAACTCACCGGGCAGGACCTGCAGCACGATCTGGACCGCCGCAGACCCGGCAAATCGCGGCATACCACCCAACGGCGGGAGGCGGACGAGGTGCAGATACTCTCCGGTGTTTTCGATGGCAGGACGACGGGCACCCCGATCGGTTTGCTGATACTGAACACCGATCAACGCTCAAAGGACTATGCCAGGATCATGGACCGGTTCCGTCCCGGCCATGCGGATTACACCTACCAGCAAAAATACGGCTTTCGTGACTACCGCGGCGGCGGGCGTTCATCGGCTAGGGAAACCGCGATGCGCGTGGCCGCCGGCGCCATCGCCAGGAAATACCTGCGCGAACGCTGCGGTGTCCGCATACGCGGCTATCTTGCCCAACTCGGGCCGATCCAGCTCGATATCAAAGACTGGGACGCGATAGATGCCAACCCGTTCTTCTGTCCCGATCCTTCCCGTGTGGCGGAGTTGGAGCACTACATGGATGCGCTACGCAAGGAAGGCGACTCGATCGGCGCCCGGATCAACGTAGTTGCCAGCGGTGTTCCGCCCGGATTGGGGGAGCCGGTTTTCGACCGGCTGGATGCCGATATCGCCCACGCTCTGATGAGCATCAATGCCGTGAAGGGTGTTGAAATTGGCGCCGGTTTCACCTGCATTGCACAGAAGGGCAGCGAACACCGTGACGAGATCACCCCGCAGGGCTTCCTTGGCAATAACGCGGGCGGCGTGCTGGGCGGCATTTCCAGCGGGCAGGATATCGTCGTCAGTATTGCGCTGAAACCCACCTCGAGTATCCGCCTGCCGGCCCAAACCGTGAATATCAAGGGCGAGCCCGTCAAAATCATTACCACTGGACGGCACGACCCGTGTGTCGGCATCCGCGCCACGCCGATAGCCGAAGCCATGCTGGCGATAGTGCTGATGGATCACCTGCTGCGGCACCGCGCCCAGAACCAGCATGTCGTATCGGATACGCCGGTCATACCCGCAAGGGCGCGGGAATAACTCTGCCGGGCCGGCACAGAATCCTCCACCCGCTCACCGATTTTACCCCGGCATGAACTACTGGCGGCTGTCCGGCTTCTATTTGTTTTATTTCGCTGCCCTCGGGGCACTGGTTCCCTACTGGAACCTCTACCTCAAGTCGCTGGATTTCAGCGTCACCGAGATCGGGCAACTGACCGCCATCCTGATGGCAACCAAGATCGTCGCGCCCAACGTCTGGGGCTGGATCGCCGACCACACCGGTCGACGCATCGCCATTGTGCGCGTGGCCTGCTTGCTGGCTGCGGTGACCTTTGCCGGGGTTTTTGCCGGCACCGGCTATTGGTGGCTGGCCCTGGTCATGTCGGTGTTCAGTTTTTTCTGGAATGCCTCGCTGCCACAGTTCGAGGCCACGACGATGAATCACCTGGGCAGTGAGACCAGGCGTTACAGCCGCATTCGATTATGGGGTTCCGTCGGTTTCATCCTGACGGTCGCGGGACTCGGAGCCTTGCTGGATCACTATGGGGCCGGCATGTTGCCTGGAATACTGCTGGCCCTGTTCTTCGCCATCTGGCTGAGCAGCCTTGCCGTGCCGGAATCCGCGGCCGGTCATCTGAAACTGGAGCAGGAGTCACTGCGCCAGGTGATCAGACGGCCGATGGTGGTTTCCTTCTTCGGTGTATGTTTCCTGATGCAGGCCAGCCACGGTCCCTATTACACCTTCTTTACCATTTACCTCGAGAACTTCGGTTATTCGCGCACGCTGATCGGCCAACTCTGGGCACTGGGGGTTATCGCCGAGATCGGCATTTTCCTGCTCATGCCGCGGCTGCTGCCGCGCTTCGGCGCGCGCCAACTGCTGTTGATTGCCGCCGGCCTTACTTCCCTGCGTTGGCTGGTGATTGCCGTTTTTCCTGGCCATGTCAGTCTCATCGGACTGGCCCAGACCCTGCATGCGGTCAGCTTCGGTCTTTACCATGCCGTGTCGATTTACCTGGTCCATCTGCTGTTTATCGGTTCACATCAGGGACGTGGTCAGGCGCTTTACAGCAGCCTGAGTTTCGGCGCCGGCGGTGCGGCCGGCAGCCTCGCCAGCGGTTACCTCTGGAAGGGTATTGGACCCGAGGCGATGTTTCTGCTGGCCGCCGTGGCCAGCCTCACCGCCCTGGGCGTGGCCTATCGGGGCATCAAGGATGATTATTAGCCGGGTGCGCGAGTCCTGTTTTCGCTGTCACCATCCGATATAATCCCCCGTCTGAAGTCTGCGGATGTCGGAACTCGCTCTAATGCCCGGTAAAACCCTTTACGACAAACTCTGGGAATCGCACCTCGTCCGGCAGGACGGGGACGGCACGGCGTTGTTGTATATCGACCGGCATCTGGTACACGAGGTCACCTCGCCCCAGGCCTTCGAGGGATTGCGTCTGGCTGGCCGACGGCCGTGGCGGGCACGGTCCATCCTTGCCGTTCCCGATCACAACGTTCCGACGACGGCGCGCGCGGCGGGCATTGCCGACCCGGTGTCGCGCCTACAGGTAGAGACGCTGGATCGCAACTGTACGGATTTCGGCATCACCGAATTTTCCATGCATGACCCGCGTCAGGGGATCGTGCACGTCATCGGCCCGGAGCAGGGCGCCACCCTGCCGGGCATGACCGTCGTCTGCGGCGATTCCCACACATCGACCCACGGGGCGTTTGGCGCCCTGGCTTTCGGCATCGGCACGTCAGAGGTCGAACACGTGCTGGCGACGCAGTGCCTGATCCAGAAAAAATCCGCCAATATGCAGATTCGGGTCGATGGCCGGTTGATGACCGGGGTATCCGCCAAGGACGTGATACTGGCGATCATCGGCCGTATCGGGACCGCAGGCGGAACCGGGTTTGCCATCGAATTCTCCGGATCGGCCATCCGTTCCCTGTCCATGGAGGGACGTATGACGGTGTGCAACATGGCCATCGAGGGCGGGGCGCGCGCCGGCCTGATCGCCGTCGATGGCGCGACCGTTGATTACCTTGCCGGCCGTCCCTATGCGCCTGTCGGGAGACTGTGGGACGCGGCAGTCGCCGCCTGGACCGACCTCAAGAGCGATGAGGAAGCCGAATTTGATCAATTGATCACACTCGACGGCGCCGCCCTCGTTCCGCAGGTGACCTGGGGCACGTCACCCGAGATGGTGGCCCCGGTTGACGGCGTCGTACCCGACCCCGAGCGGGAAGCCAATCCCGTCAAACGCGAAGGGATGCGCAAGGCGCTGGCCTACATGGGTCTGCAGCCGGGGATGCCGATCAGCGCCATCAGGCCGGATCATGTGTTTATCGGCTCCTGCACCAATGCCCGAATCGAGGATCTGCGGGTCGCGGCCGCCGTGGTCAAGGGACAAAAGGTGGCGGCAAGCATCAAACAGGCATTGGTGGTCCCCGGCTCGGGTCTGGTCAAGCAACAGGCCGAGGCCGAAGGTCTGGACCGCGTCTTCCGGGCGGCCGGTTTCGAATGGCGGGAACCGGGTTGTTCCATGTGTCTGGCCATGAACGCCGATCGGCTGGCGCCCGGCGAACGCTGCGCGTCCACGTCGAACCGGAATTTCGAAGGGCGCCAGGGACCGGGCGGACGCACCCACCTCGTCAGCCCGGCGATGGCCGCCGCCGCCGCGGTGGCCGGGCATTTTGTGGATGTGCGCACGCGGGTGGGCGGGTAACGGCCATGGAAAAATTCACGACGCTGACGGGACTGGTGCTGCCGCTGGATCGGGCTAATGTCGATACCGATGCCATCATTCCCAAACAGTTTCTCAAGTCGATACGGCGCACGGGCTTTGGACCAAACCTGTTTGATGAATGGCGTTACCTGGATCATGGCGAGCCGGGCATGGATAACAGCACCCGGGCGGTGAATCCTGACTTCGTTCTCAATCAACCACGCTACCGCAACGCGACCATTCTCCTCGCTCGGCAAAATTTTGGTTGCGGGTCGTCGCGCGAACATGCGGTATGGGCATTGCTCGATCAGGGATTCCGGGTAGTGATCGCGTCAAGCTTTGCGGATATCTTCTTCAATAACTGCTTCAAGAACGGGGTGCTGCCGATCATGCTGGAGGCCGCCGCCGTGGAACGTCTCTTCCAGGGCGTTGCGGTAACCGCCGGTTACACGCTGACCGTTGACCTGCCGGCGCAGCGCATCACCACTCCACAACGGGAAGTCATCGAGTTCGCGGTTGACCCTTTTCGCAAGAATTGCCTGATTCATGGCCTGGATGATATCGGCCTGACCTTGCAGCATGCCGACGCCATCCGCCGTTACGAGGATAAGCGCCGCCGGGAAGCGCCCTGGTTATTTGACGACTGATCCGAGTGATTGTCTGTAACTGATTTATATGACATATAAAATAGCCATTCTTCCCGGTGACGGAATTGGCCCGGAAATTATTGCCGAAGCGGAAAAGGTTCTGACCTGTCTGCAGGCGGAATTCGGACTGTCGCTTGAGCGCGAACACGCGCCCGTCGGCGGGGCCGGTTATGATGCAGCCGGCCACCCGCTGCCGGCGGCGACGCTGCAACTGGCGAGGGCGGCCGATGCCGTTCTGCTGGGTTCGGTGGGAGGTCCCAAATGGGATGGGCTGGAACGTCACTTGCGTCCCGAGCAGGGACTGCTCGGCCTGCGTGCGGGGCTCGAACTGTTCGCCAACCTGAGGCCGGCCATACTCTATCCACAGCTCATCGCGGCCTCGACCCTGAAACCCGAGATCGTCAGCGGTCTGGATATCATGATCGTGCGCGAGCTTACGGGCGGGATCTATTTCGGAACGCCGCGCGGTATCCGCACCCGGGCGGACGGACAACGCGAAGGTTTCAACACATTAATCTACAGCGAGTCGGAGATCGAACGCATCGGTCGCTGCGCCTTCGAAATCGCGCGCCGGCGCTCGCATCGCCTGTGCTCCGTGGATAAGGCCAATGTGCTGGAATCCACCGAACTGTGGCGTCAGGTCATCACGCATCTGGGTAAAGCGGAATACGGCGATGTCGAATTGAGCCACATGTACGTGGATAATGCCGCCATGCAACTGGTGCGCAGACCCAAACAGTTCGATGTCATGGTAACGACCAACATGTTCGGGGATATACTCTCGGACGCGGCCGCCATGCTGACGGGATCCATCGGTATGCTGCCATCGGCTTCGCTAAACAGTCGCGGCAAGGGGATGTACGAGCCCATCCACGGTTCGGCGCCTGACATCGCTGGCCGGGGCATCGCCAATCCGCTTGCCACGATACTGTCAGTGGCCATGATGCTGCGCTACAGTCTGGATGAGCCGGCGCTTGCCGGGCGTATCGAGCAGGCTGTTGGCAAGGTCCTCGATGCCGGTCTGCGGACAGCGGATATTGCATCCACGGGAATGCGAACCGTCGGGACCCGGGAGATGGGCGATGCGGTGGCAGCCGCGCTGCGGGCCGGCGCATGACCAAGCTTTGATATCAATCCGCCCGCTTGTACGGGTTCAGTTAACGGGTAGTCGAGAAAATGACACGTAAATTTGATGTGGCAGTCGTGGGAGCAACCGGTGCAGTCGGCGAGGCGATGCTGGGAATCCTCGCGGAAAGGAATTTTCCGGTCAACAATGTCTATGCCCTGGCAAGCGAACGCTCCGCCGGCAAGAAGGTACCCTTTGGTAAAAAGATGCTCACCGTTCAGGATTTGAGCAGCTTTGATTTTTCCCGGGTACAGATCGGGCTTTTCTCCGCCGGGGCCTCCATTTCGGAAAAGTACGCACCGCTTGCCGGCGAAGGCTGGCTGCGTCGTCATCGACAATACCTCCCAGTTCCGTTACCAGGACGATATTCCGCTGGTGGTTCCGGAGGTGAATCCTTGGGCGATCAAGCATTACACCAACCACGGCATCATAGCGAACCCGAACTGCTCCACCATCCAGATGCTGGTGGCGCTGAAGCCGATCCATGATGCGGTTGGTATCACACGCATCAATGTCTGTACCTATCAGGCGGTATCGGGTACCGGCAAGGAAGCCATCGAGGAACTCGCGGGCCAGACGGCGAATCTGCTGAACGGCAATTCCATCAAGGCGGAAGTCTATCCGAAGCAGATCGCCTTCAACGTATTGCCGCACATCGACGTGTTCCAGGAGAACGGGTATACCAAGGAAGAGATGAAGATGGTCTGGGAAACCAGGAAGATCATGGAAGACGATACGATCATGGTCAATCCGACTACGGTCAGGGTGCCGGTGTTCTACGGTCACTCCGAGGCCGTCCATATCGAGACGCGGGATAAGATCAGCGCCGAGCAGGCTCGCAACTTGCTTGAGCACGCCCCCGGCGTCGTGGTGATCGATGAACGCCGGGACGGCGGTTATCCGACAGCGGTTACGGAGGCGGCCAATCATGACCCGGTCTACGTCGGCAGGATCCGGGAAGACATCTCGCATCCGAGAGGTTTAGACCTGTGGGTCGTCGCCGATAACGTGCGCAAAGGTGCGGCCCTCAACAGCATCCAGATTGCTGAAATCTTGGTGAAAGATTACTTGTAAGTTATAGTTCGCAGGATTGGTTCCCTGGCCTGCCAGGTTGGCTGGTCAGGGAGTTACGGCGCGCGCCTTCAGAGACTGTCCAACAGAGGTGATCGGTATGTTTAGAAAGGCAGTAGTCGCAGCGGCCATGCTGTATTTGACGGCAAGCTCGAATGTTCTGGCGATCGGACTCGGCGACATCGAAATCCACTCCACATTGAACGACCCGTTAAGTGCCGATGTCGAGCTTACCTCGGCGAGCAAGGAGGAACTTCAAGAACTCAAGGTCACCATCGCATCCAGGGAATCCTTTGACAAACTGGGAGTCTCCCGGCCGGCCATTCTGGAGGACTTTCAATTCAATGTTGAGCAGCTTCCGGGCGGCAAGCCGGTCATCCGCATTACCACCCGGCAGCCTGTGCGCGAACCTTATCTGGATTTCCTGATCGAGGCGACCTGGAGCAAGGGCCGATTGCTCAGGCAATATACGCTGCTTGTCGATCCGCCGGTCACAATGCCGGCAATTCCGCCGGCTCCGCGAGCCCCTTTAGTCAGACAGGCGCCGCCCCCCGAAGCCGTGCAGGCCCCGCCTCTCGCCAGAGTACCGGCGGCGAGGCCGGCAACCGTTGCGCCCGCCCCGGTAATCGCCTCTGGGGGTGCCGATAATTATGGTCCGGTGAAACGCAGCGAGACTCTCTGGGATATTGCGAAGCGCGTTCGTCCCGGCGGTGATATCAGCATTCAGCAGATGATGCTCGCCCTGCAGCGCGCGAACCCGGATGCCTTTGTCAACAACAACATCAACAATATGAAGGCCGGCGTGACCCTGCAGATTCCCCAGCGAGACGAGATTCTGTCGCTGGACCAATCCGCCGCGCGACGTGAAGCCAGCCGTCAATATACCGAATGGCAACAGGGCCGCGGCGCTGAACGTCCTACAGAGCAGGCGAGAGCACCCGAAATGGCGCCGAAAGGACAGCCGGCTTCCGCCCCCGAGCCCGAAACCGAAACCGCCACCGAGCCCAAAGCCGAGCCTGCAGTGGAGTCCCGCCTGCAGTTGGTCGCACCTGAGGACGAGACCATCAAAGGGGCCGTTGCTCCCGGTGTACCTGCAAGCGGTGCGGCGCAGGCGCCGGACTCGCAAGCACTGCTCCAGCAGTTGTCACTCGCAACCGAAGAGGCAGAGGCGGGTCGCGCACAGTCGCAGGAATTGCAATCCCGTGTCAGCAAACTGGAAGAACAGGTCACCAGCATGCAACGCCTGATTGAACTGAAAGACGAACAACTGGCGAACCTGCAGAACAGGCTCGCGACGCAAAATCAGACACCTTCAGCCAATACGGCAGAGGAGACTTCATCCGAGGCGCAAGCACCGGCAAGTGACCAGATGGCGGCGTCGGGGGAAACGCTGGCCAGGACGACTCCCGCTGCAAATGGCCGCGATGACGGCAAACCCAAAGGGATTGTCGATCGTCTGTTGGACAATCCGGTACTCGCCGGACTGGGCGTACTGGTCGCAATGATCCTGGGCGGATTCCTGTGGGCGTCAACCCGGCAGCGCAAAACGGAGGACATATTCAATGAGGAGCCAACGCTCGCGAGTCAGATGTCTGCCGCGCGTAATGATGAGCCGCCTGTCAGGCACCGTGTTGCCGTCAGTGACGACACGCTGTTCAGCGATTTCTCCGCCGATGACATGGGACCATTACAGGGTGATGATGCGAGCGATCCATTGACGGAAGCGGATGTGTTTATCGCCTACGGGCGGGTGCAACAGGCGGAGGACGTCATCAAGAACGCCTTGCACGGCAACCCCAATCGCCGTGATCTCAAGATCAAACTGTTGGAGATCTATCACGCCGCCGGCAATACCGCCGCTTTCGACGCCCAGGCGGCCGTGTTCCGCGAAACGGTCGGCGAGAGTGATCCCGATTGGCGCAGGGTTGCCGGCATGGGTTACGAACTTTCACCCGCCAACCCCTTATACCAGGCGGCCATAACGCTGCGCGCGGTTCAGGAAAGCGACGTGGAATTTGGTATGGACCTCACCGGCATGGAGGAAAGTCCCGCCGCTGGAAATCCCGCCGGCAACGACATCGGGCTTGATTACGAAGGCGGCGTGAAGGGAACCGGCGATTATGCTGAAAACGTCGATTTCAATCTCGATGCACTGGATCTCAACCAAGAGGAAGGATCCCTCGCCGAAGGACTGCTGGACAGCAGCGATGAAATAGGCACCAAGCTTGATCTCGCGCGCGCCTATATGGACATGGGTGATCCCGACGGAGCCCGGGGCATCCTGAAAGAGGTGCTTGAGGAAGGAAATGACGATCAGAAGATCGAGGCGGAAAACCTGATTTCACGGCTTGCCTGAGCCGTGCGGCAGGCTGAAGACGACACTACCATAGTCAGGGGTCACTGGTAACGGCAGCCCGCTGCGGTTCATGATCCGGTCCGGCTTCTTTGTGTCGGCAGTGCAGGATGGCATCATGACACTATCGACGGCCGTCAGGTGGCTGTTGTGTATCTGCCCGGTATCCCTTCGTCCCAACCGTCCGTGCCACACGTACAGAATTCACGTACCTGAAATTCCAGGCCGCATATGCGCATTGCCTTGGGTGTTGAGTATGACGGTACGGACTTTTGCGGCTGGCAGCGCCAGCGGACCGGCCGCAGCGTGCAGGGCTGCCTGGAAGAGGCTCTCTCCCGGGTCGCCGACCAAGATCTCACCACGGTCTGTGCAGGCCGTACCGATACGGGCGTACACGCCATCGAGCAGGTAGTCCATATCGATACCGAAGCGGTTCGCGAGGAAAAGGCCTGGATTCGCGGCGGCAACGCCAATATGCCCCTGGATATCCGCATTCAGTGGGCCAGGGAAATGGATGACACCTTCCATGCGCGCTTTTCGGCACGCCGGCGCCACTACCGTTACGTGATCCTCAACAGACCCCATCCCTCGGCCCAGCTCAGGCACCGGGTCTGTTGGGTCCACGCCGAACTCGACGAGGCCCGCATGCGGCAGGCCGCAACCCACCTGCTCGGCGAACATGATTTTACCTCGTTTCGCGCCCTCGCCTGCCAGGCGAGGCATCCGGTCAGAACGGTTTATTCACTCGAGGTCAGCCGTTGCGGCGATTTTATCTATATCGATGTGGTGGCGAACGCTTTCCTGCATCATATGGTGCGCTGCATTGCCGGTGTATTGATCACCACCGGCCGTGGCGAGACATCACCCGACTGGGTCAAACAGGTGCTGGAGGCAAGGGATCGCGCGGTGGGCGGCATAACCGCCTCGGCAGCGGGGTTATACCTGGTCTGTATTCACTATCCCGAGCGGTTTGCCATCCCCCATCGTGGCTGGCTGCCGGAGTACGGTCGTTAACCCGGTAATCACGCCATACCACGGGTTTCTGTTACGCTTGCAACCTGACTGGCGAGAAGCCTGACAATAATCCACTATGGCCTGATCATGCGAACCCGCGTTAAAATTTGCGGCATCACCCGCGTCGAGGATGCGCGCAGCGCCGTCGAGCACGGCGTCGATGCGATTGGGCTGGTCTTCTTCGAGGAAAGCCCGCGCCTTGTGACGCTGGATCTGGCCTGGCGGATAACGGCTGCCGTTGCGCCCTTTGTCACGGTGGTCGGCCTGTTTGTCAACGCATCACCCTCATCAATACAGGCTGTACTCGAGAACATTCCGCTGGGCCTGCTGCAGTTTCACGGCCATGAGGTAAATGATGATTGCAACTGCTACGGCCTGCCTTTCATCAAGTCAGTCGCCATGAAGCCGGACACTGATCTGCGTGCGCAGGTCGCGGCCTACCCCGATGCCAGCGGTATCCTGCTGGATGCGTGGCAGCCGCAAACCCATGGCGGGGGCGGTGAGGCGTTTGATTGGGCACAGGTACCAAAAAACCTGCCGCTACCCGTCATACTCGCGGGGGGACTGACGGCGGCCAATGTCGGAGCGGCCATCAGGCAGGTCAGACCGTACGCCGTCGATGTCAGCAGCGGGGTGGAAAGCAGCAAAGGCATCAAATCGGCCGACATGATCTCGGCCTTCATGAAAGGGGTAAGAGGCGGTGACACAGATACAGACGACTGAAGCCGGCGCGACCGCTGCCTTGCTTCCGGATGAGGCGGGTCACTTCGGACCCTATGGCGGCCAATTCGTTGCGGAAACTCTCATGCTGCCCCTGGATGAATTGACCGCCGCCTATCGGCGTTACCTCAAGGACCCGGAGTTTCTTGCGGAGCTGGATGCGGACCTCGCGCACTATGTCGGACGACCCTCGCCGCTTTATTTCGCCGAACGCCTGAGCAGAGAGATCGGTGGAGCGCGCATCTACCTCAAGCGGGAAGACCTCAACCATACCGGTGCCCACAAGATCAACAACACGGTCGGGCAGGCCCTGCTGGCGAAACGCATGGGCAAGAAGCGCATCATCGCCGAAACCGGGGCGGGGCAGCATGGCGTGGCCAGCGCAACGGTTGCGGCCCGACTCGGCATGGAGTGCGTGGTCTACATGGGTGCCGAGGACATCAGGCGTCAGTCGATCAATGTCTATCGCATGCGCCTGCTGGGAGCGGAGGTGGTGGCGGTCAAGTCCGGCTCGAAAACCCTCAAGGACGCGCTCAACGAGGCGTTGCGCGACTGGGTTACCAATGTCGACACCACGTTCTACATCATCGGCACCGTGGCCGGGCCGCATCCCTATCCCGTGATGGTGCGGGATTTTCAGGCGGTTATCGGGCGCGAAGCCCGCGCCCAGGTGCTGGAGCGGACCGGCCGCCTCCCCGATGCGCTGGTCGCCTGTGTCGGCGGCGGCTCCAATGCCATTGGTCTGTTCTATCCTTTCCTGAACGATACGGGAGTTGCGCTCCATGGTGTCGAAGCCGGCGGGGACGGCATCGAAACGGGCCGCCATGCCGCTCCACTGTGTGCCGGCAGGCCCGGTGTCCTGCACGGGAACCGGACCTACCTGATGGAGGACAAGGATGGACAGATACTCGAAACCCACTCCATCTCGGCCGGACTCGACTACCCCGGCGTTGGCCCGGAACACGCTTGGTTGAAGGACAGCGGGCGGGCCCGCTACGCCACTATCACCGACCGCGAAGCCCTGACGGCCTTTCATCAACTGACCCGGACGGAGGGCATCATACCCGCGCTGGAATCGAGTCACGCATTGGCCTATGCCGCCAGGCTCGCGGCCGGCATGGACTCCGATAGCATTATCGTGGTGAATCTGTCCGGTCGCGGCGACAAGGACATCCATACCGTGGCGGATCTCGAGGGCATCGTGGTATGAGCCGCATCGAGGCCCGCTTTCAAAAGCTGCGCGCACAGCAGCGCAAGGCGTTGATCCCGTATGTGACGGCCGGCGATCCCCGCCCGGAGGTGACCGTGCCACTGCTGCACGCCCTGGTGCAGGCGGGGGCCGATATCGTCGAGATCGGCGTACCATTTTCCGATCCCATGGCGGATGGACCGGTGATCCAGGCCGCCTGTGAACGTGCCCTGGTGCATCATATCAGCCTGCATGATGTGCTCGACATGGTCAGGGAGTTCCGCCGCCGGGACGACGCCACACCGATAGTGCTCATGGGCTATCTCAACCCGATCGAGGTCTGGGGCTATCAGGACTTTGCCGCAGCCGCCGCGGTCGCCGGCGTTGACGGTGTGCTGACGGTGGATATGCCGCCCGAGGAAGGCGCCGGTCTCGCGGCGGCACTGCACGATCAGGGCCTGGATGCCATTTTCCTGCTCGCCCCGACCAGCAGCCCGTCACGCATTCAAACGGTGTGCCGTGCGGCGAGCGGGTTTGTCTACTACGTTTCGTTCAAGGGTGTGACCGGGGCCAATCGCCTGGATGTGAAACTCGGTTGCCGGCAAACTCGAGGAGATCCGCCACTACACGGGATTGCCCGTGGGTGTGGGTTTCGGCATCCGCGACCCCGCCGCGGCCGCGCAGATTGCCCGGATTGCGGATGCGGTGGTGGTCGGCAGCGCCCTGGTTGCAAAAATAGCCACCCTGGTTGAGCAACCCGAGGCCATCGCCCCCGTGCTGGCGGAAACACTCTCCGCCATGCGCGCCGCCATTGACCAACAGGCCGTGCGGGACAGGGTCGGCAATTAACAGACGCCAGACTATTAAATATCCTACCGTGAACATTGTAAAATTCAGGCTATGAGCTGGTTTCGGAAACTGATGCCATCCAAAATCCGCACCGTCGGCGGGAACAAACGGACGGTGCCGGAGGGTCTGTGGATACGGTGCGACGGCTGCGGCGCCGTCCTGTACCGCTCGGAACTGGAACGCAATTGTGACGTCTGCCCGAAGTGCAGCCACCACATGCGCATCTGGGCACGGCGGCGGCTGGAGATGTTCTTCGATGACGGCACGACCGCGGAAATCGGCGCCGGGCTTGAGCCTGTCGATGTGCTCAAATTCAGGGACAGCAAGAAATACCGCGACCGCCTGAATGCCGCGCAGAAGCTCACCGGTGAAACGGATGCTCTGGTGGCGATGCGCGGGACGGTCGAGGGGTTGCCCATGGTGGCTGCCGCCTTCGAGTTTCGCTTCATGGGCGGCTCCATGGGCGCCGTCGTAGGTGAACGTCTCGTGCGCGCCGTCAATACCAGTCTTGAGCATAAAATTCCCTTTGTCTGTTTCTCGGCCAGCGGCGGCGCCCGCATGCAGGAAGCCCTGTTCGCACTCATGCAGATGGCGAAAACCAGTGCGGCCCTGACGCGGCTCGCGGCAGCCGGCGTTCCCTACGTCTCCGTGCTGACGGATCCGACTATGGGCGGCGTTTCGGCGAGCTTCGCCATGCTGGGCGATGTCAATATTGCCGAACCCAAGGCGCTGATCGGATTTGCCGGACCGCGCGTTATCGAACAAACCGTGCGTGAAACGCTGCCGGAAGGGTTTCAGCGCAGTGAATTTCTGCTTGAGCATGGCGCGATCGACATGATCATCGACCGGCGTGAAATGCGCGATAGAATCGTAAGCCTGCTGCGGATCCTGACAGGCCAGCCGGCGCCGGCCGTGCCCGAAGCCCTGCCCGATGCCTGAATCCTGCGACCCGAGGGCGGACTTGCCCGCTGACTGATACCCGCACCGGCCGCCGCGCTTCGCCTGGGTTACACGCAGGGCGCTTCTTCCCGTACTGATATTCGTCAATATCCGCTTGCCGACACGTATGCCGCGATTCAAGACACTGGCGGAATGGTTGCAGTGGCAGGAGACATTGCATCCGCTGAAAATCGATCTGGGTCTTGCCAGGGTTGCCGGCGTCGCCGCGCGGATGGGAGTACAACGTCCCGGGCGCACCGTCATCACCGTGGGCGGCACCAACGGCAAAGGTTCCAGCGTGGCCATGATCGAGGCCATGCTGCTGGCCGCCGGTTACCGGGTCGGCAGTTATACCTCGCCCCATCTGCTGCGCTACAACGAGCGCATTCGCATCGACGGCAAGGACATTGACGATGACAGTCTGTGCGTTGCATTCCAGGAAGTGGATGAACGGCGCGCGGCAACGTCATTGTCCTATTTTGAATTCGGCACCTTGGCGGCCTTGCGGCTGTTTACCGACGCGTCCCTCGATGTCGCCCTGCTGGAGGTGGGCTTGGGCGGCCGGCTGGATGCCGTCAATATCGTTGACCCGGATGTCGCCATGGTGACCTCCATCGGGATTGATCACGTACAATGGCTGGGCGCGGACCGCGAGTCCATTGCGCAGGAAAAGGCGGGGATTTTTCGCCACGGGCGGCCTGCGGTCAGCTGCGAGATTTCGCCTCCGGCAAGCCTGGTGCAGTCCGCCAGGGAAATCGGCGCGCCGTGGTATGGACTCGGCGAACAATTCACCTATGTGTTGAGTAAAGACTCGTGGTGCTGGAGCGGACCGTCACGGCGCTACGCCAGATTGCCGCTGCCGGCGTTGATCGGGCCGCATCAGCTTGCGAATGCTTCCGGGGCGCTGATGGCGCTGGAATTGTTGCGGGAACGTCTGCCTGTCGGCGAGACGGCGGTCTGTAGGGGCTTGGAGAACGTGGCACTGCCGGGTCGATGCCAGATCATCCCGGGAGTGGTGGAAATAATCCTTGACGTTGCCCACAATCCCCATGGCGCAAGGTGTCTGGCCGAGGTGCTCAGACTGTTCCCCCGCAAGGGTCGAACGCATCTCGTCCTGGGGATGCTTGCAGACAAGGATGTCGGCGGGTTCGTGGCCGAGCTGGCATCCGGGGTTGACCACTGGTACCTGGCCGGCCTGGATAATGCGCGCGGATTGTCGGCTGATGAGCTATATCAGCGGATGCGCGGTCTGGCGCCAGAGGAAAAGGTGGATCGCTGCGAGGATGTGCACCTCGCCAGTCGACGGGCCAGGGACAACGCCGTGGAGGGTGACAGAATCGTCGTGTGCGGTTCGTTTCATACCGTAGCAGCCGCAATGGCAGGTAAGGTATAGTCACACCGGCACGGCAATGGCCGGATTACGGGTTATTCAATGCGAGGAGACAATGGATCAGATGCTGAAACAAAGGCTGATTGGCGCCATCGTCCTTATTTCCCTGGCAGTTATCTTCATTCCCATGATACTGGAGGGACCGGATGATAAATTGTCACCCCGCACCCAGGACATGCCGCCGCCCCCGACGATAGACTATCAGACGGAGGTGGAACTGCCGGTGCCCGCGGAACCGGCCGAACCTACCGTACCTACCGAGGCGCCGGCTGCCAGCGTAACGGAGCAAGAGGCATCGGCGATACCCGAACCCTCCGTCACGGAACCCGAACCCCCCGCCACACAAGCCGAACCCGTCAAAGCGGCGGTAGTCCCGCCGGCCGTCGTGAAGCCGTCGCCGGAAACCCCGCCCAAGGCCGCGCCCGCGCCTGCCTCACCTGGGGGTGGTTGGATTGTTCAGGCGGGCAGTTTCAGCCAGCAACCCAACGCCCGGAGTCTGCGCGACCGTTTGAAGAAATCAGGCTATCAGGCTTTTCTGCAGGATGTAAAAAGCGCAGATGGGCATGCCTACCGGGTATTGATTGGACCGATGAAAGACCGTGGCGCAGCGGATAAGCTGCGCGACAAACTGGCGCGTGAGCAGAAGCTCAAGGCCATGGTGTTGCAGAACAAGGGATAATCGCCGCGATTTTACATGGCGACTGTCTTCGCATGTCTGCTAGAATACCCGACTTCCGGATTTCTTATGTAAAGTCAATGGGCTTTTCCGTAGCGGCCCGTACAGTTCGAGGAACATTCAGTAATGGCCTGGATTGATATTGCGATAGTCGCGCTGATTGTCTTGTCAGCGGTGTTGAGTCTCTTCCGCGGTTTTATCAAGGAGGCATTGGCGCTTGCCTCATGGCTGGTGGCTCTCTGGATCGCCATGATCTTCTATGAAGATGTGGCTGCCGTTCTGGCGAAATGGATATCGGAGCCCTCACTCCAGAAAATTCTCGCCTTCAGCATCCTGTTCATCACCGTCCTGCTGCTTGGAGCGGCCGTCAATTACCTGGCGAGCAAGCTGGTGGCTAAAACCGGGCTGGCCGGTACCGACCGGATGCTCGGTGTGGTGTTCGGAATGGTTCGCGGGGCCGTCATCGTCGCCATCCTGGTTCTGCTCGCCGGCCTGACACCCTTGCCGCATGATCATTGGTGGCAGGATTCCCAGTTGCTGAAATATTTCCAAGACTTTGCGATGTGGGTGCGCGGTTATCTACCCAAGGAAATCTCGGACAACATTTCGTACGTCTAACTGATCCCATGTCTATGGTAACTGAGAGTCGGCCATGTGCGGCATCATAGGCATTGTTGCTTACGGCCCGGTTAACCAGTCGATCTATGATGGTCTGACCGTACTGCAGCACCGGGGCCAGGATGCGGCGGGTATCATGACTTGTGATGGCGGCCGCCTGTATTTGCGCAAGGACAATGGCCTGGTGCGTGATGTCTTCCATACCCGGCACATGCTTCATCTGCACGGCAACATGGGTATCGGTCACGTGCGCTATCCGACGGCGGGTTGCGAAAGTTCCGCCGAGGCGCAGCCGTTTTATGTCAATTCCCCCTACGGCATCTGCCTCGCTCACAACGGCAATCTCACCAACGCCAACAAGCTGAAGCAGGAAGTGTTTCAGGAAGACTTGCGTCAGATCAATACCGATTCGGACTCCGAAGTCCTGCTGAACGTCGTTGCCCACGAGTTGCAAAAGCGGGGCAAGCTGCGCATGGAACTGGATGACGTTTTCGCTGCCGTTGCCGGCGTCCACAAACGCTGCCAGGGCGCCTATGCCGCCGTTGCCATGATTACCGGCTATGGTGTGCTTGCTTTCCGCGACCCCTTCGGTATCCGCCCGCTCGTGTTTGGCAAACGGCAAACGGCGCAGGGCACCGAGTACATGGCGGCATCCGAGAGTGTGGCCCTGGATGCGCTGGGATTTGAACTGCTGCGCGACGTTGAACCGGGTGAGGCGGTCTTTTTCGATATGCAGGGCCGCATCCATACCCGCCAGTGCGCTGCAAAAACCATCAAGTCACCCTGTATTTTCGAGTATGTCTACCTGGCGCGGCCGGATTCCATCATCGACAACGTCTCCGTCTACAAGGCGCGCCTGAGAATGGGGGAAAAGCTGGCCAAGAAAATCCAGCGCGTGCGCCCCGATCATGATATCGACGTGGTTATTCCAATCCCGGATACCAGTCGAACCTCGGCGCTGCAGCTGGCCAATCACCTCGGTCTTACCTATCGCGAGGGTTTTATCAAGAATCGCTACATCGGCAGGACCTTCATCATGCCGGGACAGCAGCAGCGCACGAAGTCGGTGCGCCAGAAACTGAATGCCATCGATCTGGAATTCAGGGGCAAGAACGTGATGCTGGTTGACGATTCGGTGGTGCGCGGAACGACATCGTTGGAAATCATCCAGATGGCGCGGGATGCCGGTGCCCGCAAGGTGTATTTTGCATCCGCCGCGCCGCCGGTGCGCTATCCGAACGTCTACGGGATCGACATGCCGGCCAGTGACGAGCTGATTGCACACGCCCGCAGCGAGGAGGAGGTGTGCCGTGCCATCGGGGCCGACTGGCTAATCTACCAGGATCTCGATGATCTGATCGATGCCGTCGCGAAGGGTAACCCGTCGATCGAACGCTTCGACGCCTCGGTCTTCACCGGCGAGTACATTACCGGCGATATCGGGGTTGACTACCTCAGTGACCTGCAGACCAGCCGGAGTGACGCCGCCAAGAAGGAGCGGCGTGACAACGAGGACGAGGTCATCGATCTGCACAATACCGCCTGAGAGCGGATTCGCCGTTGACATGTCGACAGCAAATGACGATCTGGCCTTCGAGACCAGGGCGGTTCGCGCCGGCCAGCAGCGTACCCACGAAGGTGAACACGCGGAGGCGATATTCCCGACCTCGAGCTATGTCTTCGCCAGTGCGGCCGAGGCGGCGGCGCGCTTCTCCGGCGAACAGCCCGGCAATATCTATTCCCGTTTCACCAACCCGACGGTGCGCACCTTCGAGCAGCGGCTGGCGTCCCTGGAAGGCGGTGCCTGCTGTGTGGCGACCGCCTCGGGCATGGCGGCCATCTTCTCGACCTGCGCCGGTCTGCTCAAGGGCGGCGACCATATTGTTTCCTCGCGCAGCATCTTCGGCACGACCACGGTCCTGTTTACCACGTATCTGGCAAAGTTCGGTATTGCTACCACCTTCGTGCCGCTGGCGGACCTGAACGCATGGGCGGAGGCGATACGGCCGGAAACCCGGCTGTTGTTCATCGAAACGCCCTCCAACCCGCTCATGGAACTGGCCGATATCCGCCGGCTGGCGGATCTCGCGCACGCCAGGGGCTGTCTCCTGGCCGTGGACAACTGCTTCTGTACGCCGGCCCTGCAGCGGCCCCTGGAACTAGGCGCCGATATCGTCATCCACTCGGCCACCAAGTATCTGGACGGGCAGGGCCGGTGCATCGGCGGGGCGGTGGTCGGCGACACCGAGCGTGTCGGCAAGGAGGTCTACGGTTTCCTGCGCACGGCGGGTCCGACCATGAGCCCGTTCAATGCCTGGGTTTTCCTCAAAGGGCTGGAGACGCTGTCGCTACGGATGCAGGCCCACAGCGCCGGCGCGCTGGTGCTGGCCAGGTGGCTTGAACAACAAGCGGAGGTGGCGCGTGTCTATCATCCCGGGCTTGAATCACACCCGCAGCACGCACTCGCCGCCCGCCAGCAGCGGGGATTCGGGGGTATCGTTTCCTTTGAGGTGAAGGGCGGGAAGGAAAACGCCTGGGCCATGATCGACGCCACCCGGGTGTTTTCCATTACCGCCAATCTGGGGGATGCCAAGAGCACGATCACACACCCGGCCACGACGACTCATGGCCGTCTGACGCCGGAACAACGCGCGACGGCCGGGATCTCGGATGGCTTGATACGGCTCGCGGTCGGTCTGGAGTCCGTCACCGACCTGCAAGCCGACCTTGCCCGGGGGTTCGCAGCCATTCGCCGCTGAGGCGCTTATGGAATCCCGGTACCGGCGACGACTGGCGTGCGACGAAGCCTCGCGCTGATGGCGGCGTCGTGCCCGATCGAGGCTTTATTCCCTTCCAGCACACACGCACCCGCATGAACTCATTCGAGGTGGCGCGCGCTGACCTGCGGGCGATCTTCGCGTCTGCCCTGCAGGCCGTCGATGGCCGTCGCCGCACGGCCGCTTTTCTGTCGGTGCATCCGCCGACACGCCCGGTGTTCCTGGTCGCCACGGGAAAAGCCGCGGGCGCGATGGCGGCCGGTGCCGTGGATGTCCTGGGTGATCGGCTGCGGCGCGCTCTGGTCGTATCAAAACCGGGACATACGGATGACAATCTGGCGAATGATCGCCGTTTCACCTGCCTCGAAGCCGGTCACCCGATACCGGATCGCGGCAGTCTTGCCGCCGGTGATGCCCTGCTCCGCTTTCTGGAAACTGCCCCGGGCGATGCCGAACTGCTGTTCCTTATCTCGGGCGGCACCTCGAGCCTGGTCGAAGTGCCGCCGGCCGGCATGACGCTCGCCACGCTGCAGCAGGTGAATCACTGGCTGCTCGGCAGCGGTCTGCCGATCGGTGCAGATCAACCGGATCCGGCAAGCGCTTTCCTGCATCAAGGGCGGCCGCCTGGCGAGATGGCTGGAAGGCAGAAACACCCGTGCCCTCATGATTTCCGATGTGGGCGGTGACGACCCCGCGCTGATCGGATCCGGATTGCTGTATCCAGCCGCTGCAAAACCGCCGGATACCTCCCAACTGCCGCCGTGGCTTACGGCGCTTGTGGTTCAATTTGGGGTAACCGGCGAACCCGATGCGGCCTGTTTCAAGCCGGTGGGTCATTACATAATCGCCCGGCTTGAAGATGCGCTGGAGGCGGCCGCCGCTCATGCCCGGCGTCTGCATTACCCGGCAAGCATCGTTGCATCCAGACTTGCCGGCGACGCCGTGCAGGCGGGCCGGGCGATCGTTGAATATTTGGCGGACAAGCCCCCCGGTATTTATCTGTGGGGCGGGGAAACCACCGTCAGACTGCCCGCACGGCCCGGCCGGGGCGGGCGTTGCCAGAGCCTGGCGCTCTCTGCCGCCACGCGGATGCAGCAACATGACACGCTCGTCTTGCTGGCCGCCGGCACGGATGGCACGGATGGGCCAACCGCTGCGGCCGGCGCCGTGGTGGACCCAAAGACGGTTGCCCGTGGAACGGCCGGCGGTCTGGATGCGCTGCAGTGCCTGCAAGCCGCCGATGCCGGGAGTTTTCTCGCGGCGAGTGGCGACCTCATCACCACCGGGCCGACCGGCACCAACGTTACGGATATGGTCATCGCTCTGAATGCCGGCCGGGCTGGTTCCCAGGGATAGACTAACCAGGCAAAGCCAGGTGGAACGGAACACGCGATGACGGCGTTCCCATGCCTTACGTTCTGCACGGCCTGCGGCCTCAGGCGGGCATGATGCCCCGTAACCGGCACCCTTGCGGCGTGCATTCCAGCAGGCTGCCCTGCCGGTACCAGTCCCCGAGCACGATCCGCCGGGCGGGTCTGCCTGCCACTTCGATCTCATGAATCGCCGGGCGATGAGTATGCCCATGGATCAGTTGCTGAACGCCGTGCTCGGTCATCACCCGGACCACCGTTTCCTGATTGACGTCCCGTATGGTTTCGGGTTTTTCCGCAACGCGGGTTCGGCTGGTGGCGCGCAGATCCCGGGCGATTTTGCGGCGCGTTTCCGTGGATTGCCGCAGAAATGCCTGTTGCCAGCGGGGATCGCGGACCTCGGCGCGAAATGCCAGGTACTCCGCGTCATCCGTGCACAGGGTGTCACCATGCATAAGCAACGTGGGTGAGCCGCAGAGATCGATTCGCGCCGGGTCGCCGAGCAGCCGGCAACCGGTCCGGACGGCGAACTGCGCCCCGATCAGGAAATCCCGGTTGCCCTGCATGACATGCACCGGCGTGCCGGAATCAACACAGGCGCGCAGGCCGTCCATGACCGCATTGCTCAGGGGAGCATCGTCATCATCCCCGATCCACGCCTCGAACAGGTCGCCGAGGATGTAGACGGCATCGGCCTCCCGGCCGCGTGTCCCGAGAAAATCAAGAAACAGCCGCGTGATCTCCGGCCGTGATGCATCGAGATGCAGGTCGGAGACGAACAGGGTGCTCGTCATGTCGCCAGGGCGTCGTGTCAATTCCCCTCGACAGTCACCTTGTTGATGACAACTTCCGAAAGCGGGACGTCCTGGAAACCGGCACGGTTACCGGTCTGGACGTGTTCGATGGCATGCACCACATCCATGCCATCTGTCACCTTGCCGAACACGCAATAGCCCCAGCCTTGCGGTGTCGGCGTGGAATGGTCGAGGAAGCCGTTATCCTTGACATTGATGAAGAACTGGGCAGTGGCCGAATGCGGATCGCTGGTGCGGGCCATGGCGATCGTACCGGTGGCATTCTTCAGCCCGTTGCCGGCTTCGTTCTTGACCGAAGACCGGGTCGCCTTCTGCTTCATGTCGGTGGTGAAGCCGCCACCCTGAATCATGAAGCCGGGTATAACGCGATGGAAAATCGTGCCGTCGTAGAAGCCGGATTTGGCGTAAGCCACAAAGTTGGCCACCGTCTCCGGCGCCTTGTCTCCATCCAGTTCCAGTGTGATTACCCCTTTGCTAGTTTCCATGCGAACGGTCACGAGGCCTACTCCTTTTGAAGAATTCTCAGATGAAAATCCGGCAGCCGGCATAAAACCCAGCATGACGGACAGGAACATTGCGGATACGCGTTTCATTTCATACTCCCGGTTAGCAGTCAGTAGTCGGGCAATCATATAATCTTTGGCCGCCTTTACAAGCCCGCGGGGATGATTCCCGCCGTGCTTTCCGCTACCATGGCCGCGCCCATCGGTCCCCGAATCCGTAGCCGTCCACTTCGATGCAAGTCATCAAGATCTACAACAGCCTGAGCGGCAACAAGGAAACCTTTGTCCCCATCGAGGAGGGCAAGGTTCGCATGTACGTTTGCGGTATGACGGTCTATGACTACTGTCATCTGGGTCATGCGCGGGTCATGGTGGTGTTTGATATCGTGACCCGCTACCTGCGCCATCTCGGGTATGAAGTGACCTATGTGCGCAACATCACCGATATCGACGACAAGATCATCAAGCGCGCCCATGAAAACGGTGAACGGATACAGGACCTCACCGCGCGCTTCATCGCCATCATGCACGAAGACGCCGCCGCGCTGGGCGTACTGGATCCGGACTTGGAACCGCGCGCCACCGCATCGATGGATGAAATCCTCGTCATGATCAAAACCCTGATGGAGAAGGGTTATGCCTATTCGGGTAACAACGGTGACGTCTATTACGACGTCAGCCGTTTCAAGAATTACGGACGCTTGTCGGGCAAGAAGCTGGAAGATTTACGCGCCGGCGAGCGGGTGGCCGTCGACGAGGCCAAGGAGGATCCGCTTGATTTCGTGCTCTGGAAGGCGGCCAAGCCGGGAGAACCCAGTTGGAGTTCACCCTGGGGCAATGGCCGGCCGGGTTGGCATATCGAGTGTTCCGCCATGTCAACCGGTTGTCTCGGCGCCCATTTCGATATCCACGGCGGCGGCATGGATCTCAAGTTTCCGCACCATGAGAACGAGATTGCCCAGTCGGAAGCGGCTAACGGCGAACCATTCGTCAATTACTGGATGCACAACGGCTTCGTCAAGGTGGATGAGGAGAAGATGTCCAAGTCATTGGGCAATTTCTTCACGGTCAGGGAAATCCTGCAGCGCTACCGCGCCGAGGAGGTGCGCTACTTCATCCTTGCCAGCCACTACCGTAGTCCGCTCGATTATTCGCAGGAGAATTTGGATAACGCCAGGGCGGCGTTGACGCGCCTCTACACGGCGCTGCGCGGCCTTGCGCCCGGCAGGGGAACGTCGTCCCGGGGGGACTTTGCGGACAGTTTTCACCGGGCCATGAATGACGATTTCAACACACCGGAAGCCCTTGCGGTACTTTTTGAAATCGCAAAGGAAATCAACAGAAACAGGGAAACGGACACAGACAGGGCAGCGGCACTGGCCGGCTGCCTGCGCGAGCTGGGGGGCCTACTCGGATTGCTGCAGGCCGAGCCCGCGGCCTTCCTCCAGGCATCATGCCGGCGCGGGTGCCGCGGCGGCGTTAACCGAAACCGATATTGATGCCCTGGTTGCGCAGCGTATCCGTGCCAGGGAAGCCAGAAACTGGGCCGAGGCAGACCGGATCCGGGATGCGCTGGATGCGCAGGGCATCGTACTCGAAGACGGGGCGGAGGGCACCCGCTGGCGCCGCAAATAATCTCCGGGAATTCCCGCGGGCATCGCCCGCGCGCGGCATACACAGGCGCTAATTGACGCCTATTGGGGTTGCACGTACCATAACGACGCTCAGCAAGGACGATAAGGTCCGGCATGGCTTCGTGTATGCATCGTTACAACGGGGTATAGCGCAGTCTGGTAGCGCGCCTGCTTTGGGAGCAGGATGTCGGGGGTTCAAATCCCTCTACCCCGACCAGTCTTTGCTGGGGCGCAGCAAGTCGCGGGGACCGGGCAAAGGGACTGGCGCCCGTAGCTCAACCGGATAGAGCACCGGCCTTCTAAGCCGACGGTTGCAGGTTCGAGCCCTGCCGGGCGCGCCAAATCAGCCCGTGCCGAGTGAGTGCCGTGCGATAACAGCTCGATGGTGGACGTAGCTCAGTTGGTAGAGTCCTGGATTGTGATTCCAGTCGTCGTGGGTTCGAGTCCCATCGTCCACCCCATTTTTCCGTCCTTGCCCACGCTGGGTGGTAGCCGACTTCAAACTTGAACCCCTCCTGCCTGTGTGATCCAATACCGGCTTTCGGGTCGTTAGCTCAATTGGTAGAGCAGTGGACTCTTAATCCATTGGTTGTAGGTTCGATTCCTACACGGCCCACCAGACCAGGATGCCTGTGCATTGCGCGGGCATTTTTTTGCCTACAGGGATGTAGGTACATCGCGAAGCGCAGGGAGGCGCGGGAGCGATGCGCCGTAAGGGATGTAGGTACATCGCGGAGCGCAGGGAAGCGCGGGAGCGATGCGCCCACAGGGATGTAGGTACAGTCGCTCTCGCACGTCCTATGCTCCGCGACATTCGGACGTCCTGTCCATCATCGCGAAGCGCAGGGACGATGCACAGGGATGTGCGAGTGTCGCGGGAGGGTAGTATGCCCGTAGCGACCGATGCACAGGGAGGTGCAAGTGTCGCGGAAGGCACGACTGCAGGGATGCAGGAGGTAGGGTAACGCAGGAGCAGTTACCGAGGATGCCGTAAGCGGCGGAGCGAGAGCGATGCGCCTGCCATGGCACCTGTTTTCCCGGGGCGGCGAGGTAAAAAACCCAGGTGCGATCTGTGACGACAAGCCGTTATACTTATTTGCATTATCCGGTCTTGCCAGAACCGGCAAACGGTAATTAGCACAAGCGGCGAAAGTGGCGGAATCGGTAGACGCGCTGGTTTTAGGTGCCAGTGGGGTAACCCGTGAGAGTTCGAGCCTCTCCTTTCGCACCAATCCAGGTAACAAAGAACAGCGATATTATTACAGTTGCTTATCGTCATAAAGCCAGGCCGGATGACGGGTTATTATTTATCGAGGTGATTTGATGCAAGTTTCGGTTGAAAAGAGGGGCGGACTCGAACGTCGCATGACGGTTCATGTGCCTGCCGAGCGTATCGACCACGAGGTTGATTCCCGGCTCCAGTCAATGAAAGGTACCGTCCGGCTTGACGGATTCCGCCCCGGCAAGGTACCGCTCAGTGTCATTGAGAAAAAATACGGTAAACAGGTGCGTCAGGAGGTAGTACAACGGGTCATCGGCGCAACATTGCAGGAAGCGCTGACACAGGAGAGTCTGCGACCTGCCGCCGCGCCGAAAATCGACCCCGTGGAATCGCTCCCGGGAGAGCCGCTGGAATACGTGGCAACCTTTGAGGTATTTCCGGAACTGGCGGCCCCGATAGATTACGGATTTAAGATCTTCCGCCCCGTCGTCGAGATTGGCGAAGCGGATGTTACGGCCATGTTGGAGAAGTTGCGCAAACAACGGGTTACCTGGAAGACGGTGGATCGCAAGGCGCAAACCGATGACCAGATTGTTATCGATTTTAAAGGAACCATTGCGGGCAATGCCTTCCCAGGAAGTAACGCTGAGAAAATGCCGGTTGTCATAGGATCAAACACTATGATGCGTGGTTTTGAAGAGCAGCTTATCGGGGCAGGTGCCGGCGATGAAAAAACGTTGCGGGTGACATTTCCCGCTGACTATCCTTCCCGGGAGGTTGCAGGCAAGGATGCCGAGTTCAGGGTCAAACTTCACACGGTATCGGAAATGGTCTTGCCGGAACTCGATGACGAGTTTGCGCGCGCCTTCGGAGTCGCGGAAAAGGGGCTTGCGGGTCTCAAGGAAGAGGTTACCGCCAACATGCAGAGAGAGCTGAAACAGCTCATCAAGTCCAATGTGAAAGACCAGGTTTTTTCGGGGCTGCTTGAGAGGAACCCGGTCGATGTTCCACGCAGCCTGATAGATGATGAGACGGCCCGTCTGCGGGCACAACAAACGACACAGACTGCAAATAGCTTCGAGCTACAGGCAAATGCCGAACGCCGGGTCAAACTGGGGGTGTTAGTCACCGCGATCGTCAAGCAGAACCGGATCCAGATCGATCCTGACCGGGTGCGCGAAACTATCGAAACCATTGCCGCCTCCTATGAAAAGCCCGAGGAAGTGGTTCAATGGTACTATGGCAACCAGGAGATGCTGAGCAATGTCCAGTCAGCCGTCATAGAAGAACAGGTGGTCGACTGGATGCTGGAGTATTCAGGTATCCAGGTGGCGAATACACCGACAACATTTGACGCCTTAGTCGAAGCAGCCAAGCAAACTAAAGGATAAGAATCGATGACCGATAGCAAATTCATGGGTGGCGCATCCGATACCAGGGCATTGAATCTTGTACCGATCGTCATAGAGCAGACCGCACGCGGTGAACGGGCCTACGACATTTACTCACGGCTGCTCAAGGAACGGGTAGTGTTTGTGGTGGGGCCGGTGGAGGATTACATGGCCAATGTCGTCGTTGCCCAGCTGCTGTTCTTGGAATCGGAAAACCCGGACAAGGATATCCACCTCTACATCAATTCCCCGGGCGGTTCGGTAACGGCCGGGTTGGCAATCTACGACACCATGCAATTTGTCAAACCAGCGGTCAGCACCATGTGTGTCGGTCAGGCCGCCAGCATGGGCGCCTTATTGCTGGCGGGCGGGGCCAAGGGTAAACGGGTATGTCTGCCGCATTCGCGCATGATGATTCATCAGCCGCTTGGCGGATTCCAGGGCCAGGCAACGGATATTGACATCCACGCGCGGGAAATCCTGCTGATTCGTGAGAAACTCAACATGATCCTATCCAAGCACACCGGACAGACACTGGAAAAGATCAGGCAGGACACCGAGCGGGACAACTTCATGGGAGCCAAGGAAGCCAAGGAATACGGCCTGATCGATGAAATACTGGCGGTTCGCCAGGCGCCGCAATAGCCCTGGCCGTAACGGGAAGATCCTGCAACCGAACGTCGTACAACGTTACAACGGCAACCTGTGATAAGTTTACCGTGAGGAAAAACCTGAATATCCGCCGGTAATACATCTACAATAAGACGTAGAATGAGTTGATTCATAATGAAGAAGAGTGTTAAAAAACAGGTAGCAGGGCCTAGGTGATAAATGTGAGGGTTTGAGTATGAACAACGACAGAGACGGTAAGGGCGATGATGGAAAGCTCCTCTACTGCTCCTTCTGCGGCAAAAGCCAACATGAAGTACGTAAACTAATCGCTGGACCCTCGGTTTTCGTCTGTGACGAGTGTGTCGAACTGTGTAACGACATTATTCGTGAGGAAATGCAGGAGAAATCCTCCGGCGGTGGAAACAAGCTGCCTAAGCCACAGGAAATCAATGACGTCCTCAACGAATATGTCATCGGGCAGGAGCGTGCCAAGAAGGTGCTCTCCGTTGCCGTCTACAACCACTACAAGCGTCTCGACGCCGCAAGCAAGAAGGACGGCGTTGAGCTTTCCAAAAGCAATATTCTGCTCATAGGGCCAACCGGCTCAGGCAAGACTCTGCTTGCCGAGACCCTGGCACGGCTGCTGAATGTCCCGTTCACCATAGCGGATGCCACCACCCTGACGGAAGCCGGTTATGTCGGTGAGGATGTCGAGAACATCATCCAGAAACTCCTGCAAAAATGTGACTACGATGTTGACAAGGCACAAACCGGCATTGTCTATATCGATGAAATCGACAAGATTTCACGCAAGTCGGACAACCCCTCCATCACCCGCGACGTATCCGGTGAAGGCGTGCAACAGGCGCTGCTCAAACTGATCGAGGGCACGATTGCCTCGGTCCCCCCGCAAGGCGGTCGCAAGCATCCGCAACAGGAATTTTTGCAGGTGGATACCACGAACATACTCTTTATCGTCGGGGGTGCATTTTCCGGGCTGGAAAAGATCATCCGCAGCCGTTCGGAGAAAGGCGGCATTGGCTTCGCTGCCGAGGTTAAGAGCAAGGATCTGAATATTAACCTGGGTGAGATACTCTATGACGTGGAACCGGAAGATCTGATCAAATACGGCCTCATCCCGGAATTTGTCGGCCGATTGCCGGTGGTGGCCACACTGGAGGAACTCGATGAACAGGCGCTCATTCAGATTCTGACCGAACCGAAGAATGCCCTGACCAAACAGTATGCAAAACTGTTTCAAATGGAGGGCTGCGAACTCGAGTTCAGAGATGACGCGCTGCGCTCCGTTGCACGCAAGGCCATGGTCAGGAAAACCGGTGCCCGGGGTCTGCGCACCATCCTCGAGCAAGTGCTGCTCGATACGATGTATGACTTGCCCTCGATGGAAAACGTCAGGAAAGTGGTCATCGATGATAGTGTTATCCAGGGTATATCAAAACCGTACATGATTTTTGACGCTTCGGAATCGCTGGCAGTTTCCGAGTAGTTTGTCTATTTCCTATATAAACCAGTAAGTTGATATTTTCATGTCGTCCAGCCGCCAGGCTGGCACGCTCATTGCCTATTAATAATCACACGTCAAAATTGAATGGTTGAAGTATTGCAATCGGCCCCCCATATTGGATCAATTGAGCAATACTAATGTCATACCGCATACCGACAGGCAAGGCACCTGGGCTTGGAGGATTGGCGTTACGAATTTCTGACGTAAAATCGCTGATGTACCTGGTAATTACACATTCAACAGGAATGGATGGAGACTGAAATGACAGATACCGCCACGGGTGCAATACCAGTCTTGCCGTTAAGGGACGTTGTCGTCTATCCGCACATGGTCATCCCGCTTTTTGTGGGACGGGAGAAATCGATCAATGCGCTCGACACCGCCATGCAGGAAGACAAGAAGATATTGCTGGTCGCCCAGAAAAACGCCGAGATTGACGACCCTTCGGTCGATGACATCCATGAAATAGGCACATTGTCCACGATTCTTCAGTTACTGAAACTGCCCGATGGCACGGTGAAGGTGCTGGTGGAGGGCGTGGAGCGTGCGCGCATCACATCCTTTGAATCCGTGGAGGCATTCTTTACCGCCAACATCCAGATTCTTGCCTCATCGGATGAAGACAAGGAAAAGGAGCTTGGCGTGCTCACGCGTTCCTTGCTGGCGATGTTCGACCAGTATGTAAAGCTGAACAAGAAGGTCCCGCCCGAGATTCTCACATCCTTGTCGGGTATCGACGAACCCGGCCGCCTCGCGGATACCATCGCGGCGCATATGTCGCTGAAGCTGGATGAAAAGCAGCGGATACTCGAGATTGAAAGCAGCCGTGAACGTCTGGAACGCCTGATGGGGCTGATCGAGGGCGAAATCGACATCATGCAGATAGAGAAGCGGATCCGCGGCCGCGTCAAGCAGCAGATGGAGAAGAGCCAGCGCGAGTACTATCTGAATGAGCAGATGAAAGCCATCCAGAAGGAACTGGGTGAAATGGAGGATGCCCCCAACGAACTGGAGGAGCTCCAGCACAAGATCGAGAAGGCCGGCATGAGCAAGGAAGCCAAGGACAAGGCATCATCGGAGCTGAATAAACTGAAGATGATGTCGCCGATGTCCGCCGAGGCCACCGTGGTCAGGAACTATATCGACTGGCTGGTCAGCGTACCATGGAAAAAGCGCTCCAAGATCCGCCATGATCTCGCGACAGCCGAAGCCGTACTCGAGGAAGATCACTATGGTCTGGAGAAGGTCAAGGAAAGGATCCTCGAGTATCTGGCCGTTCAGCAGCGCGTCAAGAAGCTGAAGGGTCCGATACTCTGTCTCGTGGGACCGCCCGGTGTCGGCAAGACCTCGCTGGGACGTTCCATTGCCCGCGCCACCAACCGCAAATTCACCCGCATGTCGCTTGGCGGCGTTCGGGACGAGGCCGAAATCCGCGGTCATCGCCGTACCTACATCGGTTCGCTGCCGGGCAAGATCGTGCAGAATCTCTCCAAGGTCGGTGTGCGCAACCCGCTGTTCCTGCTGGATGAACTGGACAAGATGTCCATGGACTTCCGCGGTGATCCGTCATCGGCATTGCTGGAGGTCCTGGACCCCGAGCAGAATCACGCCTTTAATGATCATTACCTGGAAGTCGACTTCGATCTTTCGGACGTGATGTTCGTGGCCACGGCAAACACCATGAATATCCCCGGACCCTTGCTGGATCGCATGGAGGTCATCCGGATTCCCGGCTATACCGAAGATGAGAAAATCAATATCGCCATGCGTTACCTGCTGCCCAAACAGATCAGGAGCAATGGACTCAAGGAGGATGAACTGCTGATCAGCGAGAATGCCATTCGCGACATCATCCGCTACTACACACGGGAAGCAGGCGTGCGTAATCTCGAGCGGGAGATTTCCAAGATCTGCCGCAAGGTGGTCAAGGAACTGGTCATGAAACAACATGACCAGAAGCTCACGGTCACACCGCGGAACATTGACAGATACCTTGGCGTCAAGCGTTTCCGCTATGGCCGTGCGGAAGAACGTGATCAGGTCGGGCAGGTAACCGGACTTGCCTGGACCGAGGTCGGTGGTGAATTGCTGACGATTGAGTCGGCCATAGTCCCAGGCAAGGGCAAGATGATCCATACCGGTCAGCTCGGCGAGGTGATGCAGGAATCCATCCAGGCGGCGACAACCGTCGTGCGCAGCCGCGCGGCCTTGCTGGGAATCGACCCGGATTTCCACCAGAAGTACGACATCCACATCCATGTGCCGGAGGGCGCGACACCAAAGGATGGGCCAAGTGCGGGTGTGGGGATGTGCACGGCACTGGTTTCATCTCTGACGAACATACCGGTGCGTGCCGATGTTGCCATGACCGGTGAAATCACGTTGCGGGGCGAAGTTTTGCCGATTGGCGGACTGAAGGAGAAACTGCTGGCGGCGCATCGTGGCGGTATTTCCATCGTTCTGATTCCGGAAGAAAACCGCAAGGACCTCGCCGACATCCCGAAGAATGTAAAGGACAAACTGGATATACGTCCGTTGAAATGGATCGACGAAGTTCTGCAGGTTGCCTTGCAGCATCATCCGGTACCGTTGACGGAGGACGCCGCCAAGGGGGAGGAACGAAAGGCTGTCAAGGAAAAGGAAAAAGAAAAGGTAGCCGGCAAGAACAAACCCATACGGGCACATTAATCTTTCCTGACTGATAGAATAACCCGCCGGACTGGTAGCGTTGACCAGCCGGCGGTTTTTTGTGTCGTCTATCTATGCTTTAATACGCGCGCTCGTATCACTTGGTATTCCAGGTACTGATACTCACTGCATTCATGATTGATCGTGCTGTTAACTATAAAACCAATTCTTGAGGACCAAGATATGAATAAATCTGAATTGATTGAAGCCGTTGCCAGTGAAGCGGATTTATCCAAGGCGGATGCTACACGCGTAACCGATGCCGTACTGGACAGCATCAGCAAGGCGCTGCGCAATGGGGATCAGGTAGCCATCGTCGGTTTCGGAACTTTTTCGGTCCGGGAACGCGCCGCCCGCACCGGACGCAACCCGCAAACCGGCGAAACAATCAATATCAAGGCATCGAAGACCCCGGGATTCAAGGCTGGAAAAGCCTTGAAGGATGCCGTAAACTAACGCGCCTTCGGGTGCTTAGCTCAGATGGGAGAGCGTCGCCCTTACAAGGCGAATGTCGGGGGTTCGATCCCCTCAGCACCCACCATGGACATGGAGTGGTAGTTCAGCTGGTTAGAATACCGGCCTGTCACGCCGGGGGTCGCGGGTTCGAGTCCCGTCCACTCCGCCAATAGGTAAACAGAAAGGGCGCCAAGTGGTGCCCTTTTCTTTTTTAGTTTGTTAACGACTATTCTGTAACGTTCCGAGAGATTGATCTATGTTAATGGCGATCCGCGACCGCGTCATGGGCTTGGTAGGCTGGCTTCTGCTGGGCGCCCTCTTCATTGCATTTGCCTTTTTCGGGTTGAACTCGTACTTCACCAGCAATGCGAAAACCTACGCGGCAGATGTCAATGGCGTGGAGATTACCATTCCCGAATACCAGCGCGCCTACCAACAGATGCGTAACCGCATGCAGAACCTCATGGGCGAGGCATATCAACCCGGCCATGCTCGATGAGCAAGCTCTGAAAAAAAGCGCGCTCCAGGAAATCATCCGTGAACAGTTGCTGCTGCAGCAAGCGGATGCCGATGGTTATGCCGTCAGTAAACAAATGGTCGCCGCGCAGATCAATGCGGTGCCGGCCTTCAAGGATGACAGCGGCAAATTTTCCGTAGAGAAATACCGGCAGGTTTTGCAGCTGCAGGGGATGGCGCCGGCGGAGTTCGAGTGGCGCCTGTCGCGTGAACTCATGGCCAACCAGATCATCAACGGCATCGTGCAGACGGCAGGGGTATCGCGTCAGGATCTGGAAAAGATCTACCGGCTACAGACCCAGCAGCGTCGTTTCAGTTATCTCGAATTGCCGGTGGCGCAGTTCGCCTCACGGGTGGAAGTCAGCGACAGTGATATAGAACAGTATTACGCGGCCCATGCGAGTGACTTCATGACACCCGAACGGGTCAGGATACAGTACATCGAACTGAAGGCCGACGAGCTGCAGGTTACCGGTGAGGCCGACGATGAGGCGCTGCGCGCACTCTACAATGAGCACGCGGAACGCTATGTAACGCCGGAAGAACGCCGGGCCCGGCACATCCTCATCAGCCTGCCACCCGATGCAGGTGAGGAGGCGGTGCAGAAAGCCCGCGCCAAGGCCGAGTCCATCCTGGCCCGTCTGGAGAAAGGGGAATCCTTTGAAAAGCTGGCCAAGGAAGCATCGGATGATCCGGGTTCCGCGGGCAAGGGCGGCGACCTGGGCTTTTTAGGCCGGGGTTTGATGACGCCGGAGTTCGAGACGGCGGCATTCGCGCTTGAGAAGGGCGGGCGCAGCGCCATTATCAGGTCACCGTTCGGGTTCCACATCATCGAGGTCACCGACATCAAACCGCAGGTCACCAGGCCGTTTGAAGAGGTTAGGGATGAACTCGTAAAGGAATATCATGCACAGGAACGCAATGATCTTTTCTACGAGAAATCTGAAACCCTGGCGAACAAGGCGTTTGAACAACCGGATACACTCCAGGGCGCGGCTGATGCCCTTGGGCTCGAAGTGCAGACCAGCGACTGGCTGACGCGAGCTGGCGGCCCGGGTATCGGGCAGAATGAGATGGTAGTCGGTGCCGCATTCCGGGATGAGGTCCTCGAAACCGGAAACAACAGCGAGCCGATTGAACTCGGAGACAACCACCTGATGGTGCTGCGCATTCTGGAGCACGAGGCGGCAAACAAACAGCCGCTTGAAAGCGTCCGGGATAAGGTACTGGCTGGGGTGCGCGCCATGAAGGCGCGTGATCTCACCCGCGCCCATGGCGATGGCTTGCTAAAGGAACTGAAGTCCGGAACGCCATTGGCCGAGATTGCCAAGGCTCAGGGTCTGGAGGTCAAGTCACCAGGATTGCTCGGCCGGAATGCCGCGGAGCCCGCAAAGACCATCATCACCGAGGCCTTCCTGCTGCCATCGGTGACGGACAGGGAAGCCTCCACGGCCGGTTTCGTCCTTGATTCGGGCGACTATGTCCTGCTGGTGCTGGATGAAATCAAGGATGGTGATATTTCCAGCCTGTCGGAAGCCGATCAGATGAAGGCCAGACAGGAACTGAGCCGGATTCAGGGCGACGCGGAAGTGGCCGCGTTCACCAATGAACTGAAGAAGCGCGCGACGATCATCATACCCGAACAACAGTCAGACTGAGGTCGGTACGAAGCATCGGCCGGTCCTCAAGAGATCAGACTGAAATGCGGGCTAGTGATTCCAGTGGCGCGGTGTTGATCGGCGGTAGCGGGAGATAAACGGGATACGGGAGAAGATGCCCGCCGGGTACTACTCGATCGGTCCCATGCCGACGATATTGTAACCACCGTCCACATAGGTGATTTCACCGGTGATGCCGGCGGCCAGATCCGAACACAGGAAGGCGGCCGCATTGCCCACGTCCTCGATGGTGACGTTGCGGCGCAACGGCGCCGTGCCGGCAAACTGTTCCAACATCTTGCGGAAATTACTGATACCGGAGGCCGCGAGCGTGCGTATCGGACCGGCGGAGATGGCGTTGACGCGGATGCCCAACGGCCCGAAGCTTTGCGCCAGGTAGCGGACATTGGCTTCGAGACTGGCCTTCGCCAGGCCCATGACATTGTAATTGGGGACGGTCTTCACCGCGCCGAGGTAGCTCAGCGTCAGCAGGGCGCCGTTGCGGCCCTGCATCATGCCTCTTCCCGCCTTGGCCAGGGCGGCGAAACTGTAGGAACTGATGTCGTGCGCGATACGAAACCCTTCGCGCGTGATGCAGTCGAGATAATCGCCATCGAGCTGTTCGGCCGGCGCATACGCGACCGAGTGCACGATGATGTCCAGGCCATCCCAGTGGCCGCCGAGCGCGTTAAAGGCGGCGGCGATTTCCTCATCGCTGCCGACATCGCAGGGTATGCAGATGGACGACTGGCATTCGGCGGCCATTTTCTCGACCCGGCCGGCCAGCTTGTCGTTCTGGTAGGTAAAGGCGAGTGTGGCGCCCTCGCGGTGCATGGCCTGGGCGATGCCCCAGGCGATGGAGCGGTTGCTGGCGAGGCCGACGATCAGCGCGCGTTTGCCGTTCAAGAATCCCATAGCCGTTCCCTAGAGTCTGCTGTCTGGACAGGACGCCATCCGCAGCGGTTGTCACGGATGACCCGAATAATGCAGGCCCGCTAAGGTACCGGAAAACGCCGGTTACGGGAAGTCTCAGAGCCTGTGCAAATATCGACGGTCGTCGCGAGGGCGTCGATTTGCGTGCGAGGCAAGGCGCGCTGCGCGAAAACAAGGGAGTTTGGCGAGCCAAATGACCGAAGTTTTCGCGTGGCGCAACGCCGCCGCAGCCGCAAAGCGACGTTCGCAGCAGGCTGGCGATATTTTCACTGGCTCTCAGTCTCGGGCCGGCGAATCAGGGTAGGAATACCGCGGGAGTGACCGATATAATCAGACCCCATTATAATTCAGACCCCATGCCAAGTGATCCCGTCCATGCATCCCGCCCCGGTCGTTCTAACCGCTTGCACAGCGTACGGGAGGGCGTGTTGCCGGGCCGGTTTGCCTGCGGTTTGCATTTCCGGGTGAACGCGCCGCTGCGGGCTGCCGTCCTAACGGTAATCGTGGCGCTGATGGTAGCCGCCTGCGGTGACGAACCCTGGAACCGGCCCTATCCCGCGACTCAAGCCCGCGAAAACATACTCTTCGCCTCGTTTCAGGAACGCCCCAATCACCTCGACCCGGCGCAGTCCTACAGTTCGAACGAGGTCGAATTCACCGGCCAGATCTACGAACCGCCCCTGCAATACCATTACCTGAAGCGCCCCTATGAACTGATTCCACTGACGGCGAGCGCCGTCCCGCAGCCGTATTATCTCGATGCGGCCGGCAAACGCTTGCCGGATACGGCCGCCGGCGATGCCATCGCCTACAGCGTCTATGACATTCATATCAAACCGGACATTTACTATCAGCCGCATCCGGCCTTTGCCCGGGACGAGGACGGCGCGTACCGTTACCAGACGCTCACCGCGCGGGATCTTGACGGCATCGCCACGCTGGGTGACTTCACGGGAACCGGCACGCGGGAACTGGTGGCCGAGGACTACGTCTACCAGATCAAGCGCCTGGCGCATCCGCGCCTGCACTCACCGATTCTGGGGCTGATGAGCGATTACATCGTCGGATTGGGCGACTACGCCAAGACGCTGCAAGCGGCCGCTGACGCACTACCCGGTGATGACAATGGCTACCTGGATCTGCGCGACTACCCGCTGGAGGGTGCGCGCGCCATCGACCGCTACACCTACCGCATCACGCTGCGCGGGAAATATCCGCAACTGCTCTACTGGCTGGCGATGCCGTTCTTCGCCCCGGTGCCGTACGAGGCGGACCGCTTCTACAGCCAGCCGGGCATGAAGGAACGCAATATCACGCTCGACTGGTTCCCGGTCGGCACCGGGCCTTACATGCTGACGGTCAACAACCCCAATCGCCAGATGGTGCTGGTCAGAAACCCGAACTTCCACGGAGAGAGCTACCCGAGCGAGGGCGAACCCGGCGACCGGGAGCAGGGTCTGCTCGATGATGCCGGCAAGCCGTTGCCGTTTATCGACCGGGTCATCTTCAGTCTGGAGAAGGAGGACATACCCTACTGGACCAAGTTTCTGCAGGGCTACTACGATACCTCCGGCATCAGCTCGGACAGTTTCGACCAGGCCATCCGCGTCGGCGCCGGTGGCGAGGTATCACTGACCGAGGCGATGGGCGAACAGGGCATCGAGTTGCAGACCGCCGTCGCCGCCTCCATCTATTACACCGGCTTCAACATGCTGGACCCGGTGGTGGGCGGCTATTCCGAACAGGCCCGCAAGCTGCGCCAGGCGATCGCCATCGCCGTCGATTTCGAGGAGTACATCTCCATCTTCCTCAACGGACGGGGCCTGCCCGCGCAGAGCCCCATCCCTCCCGGGATCTTTGGTTTCGTGGAAGGCGATGCCGGTGTCGATACGGCTGTCTACGATCTGACCCCGGACGGCCCGCGGCGCAAACCCATCGAAGTCGCGCGCCGCCTGCTGGCCGAGGCGGGCTATCCCGAGGGCCGCGACATCAGGACCGGCAAGCCGCTGGTCCTCTATTTCGACACCACGGCCACCGGGCCCGATGACAAGGCGCGGCTCGACTGGATGCATAAGCAGTTCGCGAAACTCGATATACAGCTCGTCGTGCGCGGCACCGACTACAACCGGTTCCAGGAAAAGATGCTCAAGGGCGCGGCGCAGATCTACCAGTGGGGCTGGAATGCCGATTATCCGGACCCGGAAAATTTCCTGTTTCTGCTCTACGGACCCAACGGCAAGTTAGAACACGGCGGCGAAAACGCCTCCAATTACCGCAATGCGAAGTTCGACCGCCTGTTCGATCGCATGAAGAACCTGGAAAACGGTCAGCGGCGCCAGGCCCTCATCGACCGCATGGTGGGCATTGCGCGCCAGGATGCGCCCTGGCTGTGGGGCTACCATCCCAAGCAGTTCAGCCTGAATCATGTCTGGTACCGGAATTTCAAACCGAATCTGATGGCCAACAATGCCCTCAAATACCGCCGCATCGATCCCGCCCGGCGCGCCGCGTTGCAGGCCGGGTGGAACCGGCCGGTACTCTGGCCGGTCATCCTGTTCCTCGTTCTGATCCTGCTGGTCGTGCTGCCGGCCTTTGTCGGTTACCGGCGCCGCCAGCATCGGCCGGCCTTGCGGTCCGGACGCTGATGTTCGCCTATCTCGTCAGACGCATCGCTTATGCCATCCCGATACTGATCGGAGTGAACCTGCTGACCTTTTACCTGTTTTTCGTGGTCAACTCGCCGGACGACATGGCCCGCCTGCATCTTGGCGTCAAGCGCGTCACGCCGCAGGCCATCGAAAACTGGAAGGCGGAGCGCGGCTACGACAAGCCGCTGCTCTACAACGCGGCCGCGAGCGCATCCGCCAGGCTGACCGACACCGTCTTCTTCGAGAAGTCGGTGCGGCTGTTTGCGTTTGATTTTGGGCGCTCGGATGATGACCGGGACATCGGTCGCGATATCCGCGAGCGCATGCTGCCTAGCCTGGCGATCGCCATCCCGGTCCTGTTGGTGGGAGTGTTCATCGAGATCACCTTCGCCATGCTCATGGCCTTTTTCCGGGGCAGCTATGTCGATGTCTCCGGCGTCGTCCTGTGCGTGATCCTGATGTCCGTCTCGGCCATGTTCTACATCATTGGCGGCCAGTTCCTGCTGGGGAAGCTGCTGCGTCTGATGCCGATCTCCGGGTACGACACCGGCCTTGACAACGCATTCAAGTTCCTGGTGCTGCCGGTGATTATCGGGATGGTGAGCGGCATCGGCTCGGGCTCGCGCCTGTACCGCTCCTTTTTCCTGGAAGAGGCCGGCAAGGATTTCGTGCGCACCGCCCGCGCCAAGGGACTCACCGAAGCCAGCGTTATGTTCCGCCACGTCCTCAGGAATGCCCTGGTGCCGATCGTGACCGGCGTGGTCGTCATCCTGCCCATCCTGTTCATGGGCAGCCTGCTGCTGGAATCGTTCTTCGCCATCCCCGGACTGGGCAGTTACACCATAGATGCCATCAACCGCCAGGATTTCGCCATCGTGCGCGCCATGGTGTTCCTCGGCTCGGTGCTCTACATCATCGGGCTGATCCTGGTGGACATCACCTACACCGTGGTCGATCCTCGAGTGCGGCTGACATGATCAGGCCGGTGGTCCTGTGGACGGATGCGTTGCTCTATATCCTGGTGGCCGTGGTGCTGGCGTTCATCCTTTACGCACGCCGCAAACCGTACCTGCGAGACCCCTGGACGCGGGTGTTTTCCCGCCGGCTGGCCTCGGCCTCGGCGGTGATCCTGCTGGCCTACGTACTGATCGGTCTGCTGGATTCGCTCCACTACCGGCTGGCGCTGCAGGACAACGGCGGAGGCGGCGAGGTGCATTATGCCGCCGAGGTGCTGAGCGCGCTGGATTACCTCCTCGGCCCGGTGCGCACGCAGACCGAAAAAACCTACTCGGCGCCGCTGGCGACGCATCTGTTTACGAAGGAAGCCGTGCGACGGGCCAATGGCGCCCAGACCCGGGAATACCCGCGGCTCGAGTACGGGGGACGGCAGTTGCGGGATCCCGCCGGAGATTTCCGGCCGGATGTGCTGCGGCGCGCCGGGCGGGCGCTGCTCGAAGCCGTGGTGGCCAGAGCGCTGCTGCTGGTGCTGATGGCATACCGGCTCTCACGCCGCCGCCGCCAACCGTATCGCGCCGCCCTGCGCGCCATCGTGGCGGATCGCACCGCGGCGCCCTGGCGAGTCATATGGAACACC
This sequence comes from uncultured Gammaproteobacteria bacterium, assembly GCA_963773065.1. GTDB lineage: Bacteria > Pseudomonadota > Gammaproteobacteria > UBA9214 > UBA9214 > CAVQCA01. The sequence continues at coordinate 26,905 of CAVYZN010000005.1, read as the reverse complement.
ATGAGCGTCCTGTTGCTGCTGTTCTTCCTGGCAGTCAACTTTGCCGCGGCCTATCACGTCTTTGGCACCGACAAAGTGGGCCAGGACGTGTTCTACCAGACTCTGAAAAGCATCCGCACGGGGCTGGTGATCGGCACCCTGACCACGCTGGTCATGCTGCCGTTCGCCATCCTCTTGGGGATCCTGGCCGGTTATGCACGCGGTTGGATCGACGATGCGATCCAGTATCTCTACACCACGCTCAACTCCATCCCGCATGTGCTGCTGATCGCGGCGGCCATACTGATGCTCCAGGTCTACATCGCCAACCATCCCGATCAGTTCGAAACGAGCGTGGAGCGGGCCGATATCCGGCTGCTGTTTCTGTGTATCATTCTCGGCATCACCAGTTGGACCGGCCTGTGCCGGCTGCTGCGTGGCGAGGCGCTCAAGCTGCGCGAGTCGGAATACATCCAGGCGGCCGTCAGCTATGGTGCCTCGCACGCCAGGATCATCGCGAGGCATATCCTGCCCAACGTCATGCACATCGTGCTGATCACGGTGGTGCTGGATTTCAGCGGCCTGGTGCTGGCGGAGGCGGTGCTTTCCTACGTGGGCGTCGGCGTCGATCCCACCATGAACAGTTGGGGCAACATGATCAACGGCGCCCGCCTGGAGATGGCGCGCGAACCCGTGGTGTGGTGGTCGCTGCTGTCGGCCTTCCTGTTCATGTTCACGCTGGTGCTGGCGGCGAACCTGTTCTCGGACGCCGTGCGCGATGCCTTCGATCCGCGCCTGCGCCAGCGCTGAAAAATGCAATCAATTCACCGCAGAGACGCAGAGGACGCAGAGTGAAGATTTTGTCAAACAAAAGTTCCGGGACGCAGGTGCAGCCGGGCGTATACGGTTTATGAAGTCATTATGATTCTGATCTTCTCCGCGTGCTCTGCGTCTTTGCGGTGAGATTTCTAATTCGGACACCCACACCATGTCGCAGCCATTGATCAGACTGGAAAACCTCGAGGTGCGTATCGGCAGCGGAGAGAGGGCCGTCCGTCCCGTCGATGGCGTCAGCTTCGAGATCAACCGGGGCGAGACCTTCGCGCTGCTGGGCGAGTCCGGCTGCGGCAAATCCATGACCGCGCTGGCCATGCTGCGCCTCCTGCCGCAACCGGCCGGGCGCATCATCGGCGGCCATGTGTTTCTCGACGGCCAGGATCTGACCGCGTTGCCGGAAATCGAGATGCGCCGCGTGCGCGGCCGGCGCATCGCCATGATTTTCCAGGAACCGATGACCTCGCTCAACCCGGTGCTGACCATCGGCGACCAGATCGGCGAGACGCTGCGGCAGCATCACCGCCTGAAGGGCCGCGCCGCCCGCGAGCGCGTGCTGGAACTGCTCGATGCGGTGGGCATACCGGATGTCAAACGCCGCCATGCCGAGTATCCGCACCAGCTCTCCGGCGGCATGAAGCAGCGCGTCATGATCGCGATCGCGCTCGCCGGCGAACCGGACCTGCTGATCGCCGACGAGCCCACCACGGCGCTCGATGTCACCATCCAGGCGCAGGTGCTGGAACTGCTGCAGCGACTGCAGCGCGACACCCACATGGCCATCCTGCTGATCAGCCATGATCTGGGCATCGTGGCGGGCATGGCCGATCGCGTCGCCGTGATGTATGCCGGTCAACTGATGGAGGAGGCCACGCGTAACCGCTTCTATACCGGGGCGCAGCATCCCTACAGCCTGCGGCTGTTCGAATCGCTGCCGGAGGTCGGCAAGCGCGATCATGCCCTTTCGACCATCCCGGGATTCGTGCCGCATCTCGATCACGAATTCAGCGGCTGCCGCTTCGCCGATCGCTGTGACCGTGCCTGGGACTACTGCCGCAGCCATGTCCCGTCCTGGAACCTGGGAACGGAGCGGCATCACGTGCGCTGTCACCTGGCGGATCCCACGGTAAGCGCACCCGCGGCCGTTGCCTCGGACCGGTCGCCGCAACGGCATGAGGGCATCACGGCGGCGGCCGGCGGCACGCTGCTGGTCGTGAACGACCTGAAGGTACACTTTCCGATACACCGCGGCGTATTCAAGCGCGTGGTCGGCCACGTCCATGCCGTGGACGGTGTCTCCCTCGCCGTTCCGCGGGGACGCACCCTGGCACTGGTGGGCGAGTCCGGCTGCGGCAAGACCACGGTGGGCAAGGGCATTCTGCAACTGATCCGACCCACGGCTGGCAGCGTCCGCTTCGATGGTATCGAGTTGACGAACCTCACGGGCGAGTGGCTGCGCCGGCGCCGTTGCGATTTTCAATTCATCTTCCAGGACCCGTATTCCTCCATGAATCCACGCATGCGGGTCGGCGACATCGTGGAAGAGGGCATGATCGCCCAGGGCATCGTCAGGTCGAGGGCGGAACGGCGCCGGCGCGTCGAGGCGTTGTTCAGCCAGGTGGGATTGTCCGCGGAGCATGTGCGGCGTTACCCGCACGAATTCTCCGGCGGGCAACGCCAGCGGATCTGCATCGCCCGCGCCCTGGCCGTCGTTCCGCGCCTGGTGATCTGCGACGAACCCACCAGCGCGCTGGATGTCTCCGTGCAGGCCCAGATCCTGAACCTGCTCAAGGAACTGCAGAACCGGCTCGGCCTGTCCTATCTGTTCATCACCCACAACCTGTCGGTGGTGGCCTATCTTGCCGACCGCGTGGCGGTCATGTACCTGGGGCGCATCGTCGAGGAAGGTCCGGTCGACGCGGTGCTGGAGAGTCCCCGCCATCCCTACACCCAGGCGCTGCTGTCCGCCGTGCCGCGGATCGAGGCCGGCGGTGAGCGCCGGGTGATCCGTCTGGAAGGGGAGTTGCCGTCCCCGGCGAACCCGCCGCGGGGTTGCCATTTTCATCCGCGCTGCCCCAGCGCCATGCCGGAGTGCCGTGAAAACTATCCCGCGGAGTCCGGCACCGAGGAGCACCGGGTGCGCTGCTTCCTGTACCCGGCGCAAGACACCCGCCAGGACTCGGCTCCGCTGCCGGATAGTCCCTGAAAAATCCGGCTGCTTCCCGGCCGGCGCGTGCCGGCTCGCGGGGTAGGGCATGCCGTGCGCACCGTGATAAACTGCGCCACTTTCATTTGTCGAACCACTGATATTCAGGAACCAGAGGCACGCATGAGCATTCCATCCTTCCATCCCCCGGTGCGCACGCTGATGGGGCCGGGCCCCTCCGATGTCAATCCGCGCATCCTGGAGGCGATGTCACGCCCGACCATCGGCCACCTCGACCCGGTGTTCGTCGCCATGATGGACGAGGTGAAGGAACTGCTGCGCTACGCCTTCAAGACCGGCAATCAACTGACCATGCCGGTATCGGCTCCCGGATCGGCGGGCATGGAGACCTGTTTCGTCAACCTGGTGCAGCCGGGTGACAAGGTCGTCGTCTGCCAGAACGGCGTCTTCGGCGCGCGCATGAAGGAGAATGTCGAACGCTGCGGCGGCACCGCCATCCTGGTCGAGGACGCCTGGGGCGTAGCCGTTAACCCCGACAAGGCCGAGGCCGCGCTCAAGGCCAACCCGGAGGCGAAAATCCTGGCCTTCGTGCATGCCGAGACCTCGACCGGCGCCATTTCGGATGCGAAAACGCTCGCGGAGATCGCCCGTCGCCATGGCTGCCTGACCATCGTGGATGCGGTCACCTCGCTCGCCGGTTCGCCGCTCGAGGTCGATGACTGGGGGCTGGATGCGGTGTACTCCGGCACCCAGAAATGCCTGTCCTGCGTGCCCGGCCTGTCGCCGGTCACCTTCAACCAGCGCGCCCTCGACGTGATCACCACGCGCAAGCACCGGGTGCAAAGCTGGTTCCTGGACCTCAACCTGGTGCTCGGTTACTGGGGCGGGGGCGGCAAACGCACTTATCACCACACCGCGCCGGTCAATACGCTCTATGCCCTGCACGAGGCGCTGGTGATCCTCAAGGAAGAGGGCATCGAAAATTCCTGGGCGCGCCACCGGCGCAACCACGAGGCGCTCAAGGCCGGCATCGAGGCCATGGGCCTTGCATTCGTGGTGCCGGAAGGCCAGCGCCTGCCGCAGCTCAATGCGGTTTCCGTTCCCGCGGGTGTGGACGAGGCCGCCGTGCGCGGCGCGCTGCTCAACGAATACAACCTCGAGATCGGCGCCGGGCTGGGCGCCATGGCCGGCAAGATCTGGCGCATCGGCCTCATGGGTTACGCCAGCAACCGCACCAATGTCCTGTTCTGCCTCGGCGCGCTCGATGCGGTGCTCACCGGCATGAAGGCGCCGATTGCCTCGGGTGTCGCGGTCGAGGCGGCGCGGGCGGTCTATGCCGCACAGTCGTAATGGGTCGGGCGCGTTTGTGACGTAACCCGACTAAAAGTGACGTCATGTTGGGTTGCGTCCTCGGGCTAACCTGACCTAGTGTCCATCCATAAACGACATTATCACCGCAAAGACGCGAAGAACGCAAAGCCGTTTAAATTGTTTTTGTTAATAAGTTTCTTCGCGAACTTTGCGTCTTTGCGGTGAGTTTATTTCTTTCAGAGGAAACGCCCATGTCAGCGACCGTGCTCGACGGTAAATCACTCTCGAAACAGATGGAGGCGAGGCTTGCCGAGCGCGTGGCAAGAATCAAGACGCTATCGAAGGGGCGTACGCCCATCCTCGCGACCCTGCTGGTCGGCACTGATCCCGCCTCCGAGACCTATGTCAGAATGAAAGGCAATGCCTGCCGGCGCGTGGGCATGGACTCCCTGCGCATCGATCTTCCCGAGGCCACCACCACGGAGGAACTGCTGGCCCGGATTGCCGTGCTGAACGCCAACCCGGATGTCCACGGCATCCTGCTGCAGCATCCGGTACCGGCCCACGTCGACGAACGCCGCTGCTTCGATGCCATCGCGCTCTCGAAGGATGTGGACGGCGTCACCACGCTAGGCTTCGGCAGGATGGCGATGCAGGAACCGGCCTATGGATCGGCGACACCCGCCGGCATCATGAAACTCCTGGCGCATTATGAAATTCCCCTCGAGGGGCGGCGCGCCGTCGTCGTCGGCAGGAGTCCCATCCTCGGCAAGCCGATGGCGATGATGTTGTTAAACGCCGATGCCACCGTGACCATCTGTCACTCGCGCACCCAAGACCTCGCCGCCATCCTCGGCGCGGCCGAGATCGTCGTCGGCGCCGTCGGCCGGCCGGAATTTATCAAGGGCGCCTGGATACGCGAAGGCGCCGTGGTGGTCGACGCCGGCTATCATTCGGGCGGTGTGGGCGATATCGAACTGGCCGCCGTCATCGACCGGTGCGCCGCCTACACGCCGGTACCCGGCGGCGTCGGTCCGATGACGATTGCCACGCTGATCGAGCAGACCGTCGAGGCGGCGGAGCAGACGCTGCGCTAAGGCAACCTGCCGGTACGCAGGCAGTTACTTCCGGGCAAATAGCCACGGAAGCATACGGAAAGTAAAAAAGTAAGAAGTAAGAAGTAAGAAGTGAAAATACGTCGTGCCGGTGCTTGGATGTCGAAAGCGCAGTCGCTAATGCAGTGGATGGGAATGCAGTACCTTTACTGCGCGCGATGCCGCCTAGCGGGCAATTTACTAATATTCTGTGGATTCATTGGCCAGCAGGGTTTTTCTTTTCACTTTTCACTTCTCACTTTTTTACTTTCCGTGTAATTCCGTGTGCTTCTGTGGCTATTATTCAGTCACTCAAACAGCTTGACGTACTCACCGTAGCCTTCTTTCTCCAGATCCTGCTTGGGAATGAACCGCAGCGAAGCCGAGTTGATGCAATATCGCTGCCCGGTCGGCTGCGGACCATCATCGAACACGTGGCCCAGGTGCGAGCCGGCCATGCGGCTGCGCAGTTCGGTGCGCTTCATGAAAAACCGCCTGTCCGTGTGGTTGACGATGGACGTTTCCGCTATCGGCCGGGTAAAACTCGGCCAGCCCGTGCCCGAGTCGAACTTGTCCCGGGAGCTGAACAACGGCTCGCCGGACACGATATCGACATAGATGCCTTCCTGGTGGTTGTCCCAGTATTCATTTTTGAATGCCCGTTCCGTGCCTTCCTCCTGGGTGACCTCGTATTGCAGCGGCGTCAGGCGCTGCCGCAGCTCCTCTTCACTGGGTTTCCGGTAAGCGGTTTGCTCACCCGGAGTCGTAGCCGTCTCAACTGGTTTCCCGTTCATGGCAGCAGCATCCTGTCGGTTTGAGTCATTGTTTATCCCGGCAACCAGCACGAGCGCCGTAATAACGAAGACGGCACCGGCGCCAATTGCCAGTAATCCGGATCGATTCATGATGTCCTTTCCGCTCATAAATGTGAATGAGCTTGCACTGGTGTGACCCTTTGGTGGATGGCGAGTTCCGGTTAATTATACTTCCGCATGATTTCCTATCTCGATTGATAATACCACTGGATCGTTCAGGTATAGTTTCACCGTTATCCTGCCTCGTCGTGGCTTTCGGAAAAATCTGAATCGCCGCAAGAATCGGGTGGGAACGCCAACCCCTGCGTGGCAGTATGGACTCATGAACGATTACGAGCGCATTGCGCTGGTCATCCGCTATCTGGATGCGTGCCACGCCGAGCAACCCGACCTGGCCACGCTGGCGGAAGTCGCCGGCATGAGTCCGTTCCACTTTCACCGCCTGTTCTCTGTCTGGGCGGCCATCACGCCCAAGGATTTTCTGCAGTGCCTCACGCTGGCCCATGCGAAGGCCTTGCTGCGCAAGGGCACGAGCGTTCTCGATGCCGCCCTGGGTTCGGGACTCTCCGGTCCGGGCCGCTTGCATGATCTCTGCGTGATTCTGGAGGCGGCCTCGCCCGGTGAAGTGAAATCCGGCGGCGCGGGCTGGACTATTTCCGCCGGCATCGCCGACAGTCCCTTCGGCCAGTGTTTGCTCGGCGAGAGCCCCCGTGGCATTTGCCATCTCTCCTTCATCGACGCCGGGGACGCCGCGGCGGAACTGGCCGCGCTTAAGGAGCACTGGCCGCTGGCGCGGCTGCACCGGGACGACGCCAACGCGGCACGGCTGGCCGGCGGGATCTTTGCGCGGCAGACCCGCCGCCATGCGCGATCCGCCTTGCGGGCGTTTGTCAAAGGCACGACGTTTCAGGTGCGGGTATGGCGGGCGTTGCTGCAGGTGCAGCCGGGCACGCTCGTCAGCTACGCTCGCCTGGCGGCGGCGCTCGATCAGCCCGCCGCCGCTCGCGCCGTGGGGACGGCGGTGGGGCACAATCCCTTGGCCTACCTCATACCCTGCCATCGCGTGATTCGCGAGACGGGCGTGATCGGCGATTACCGCTGGGGACAGGTTCGCAAACGTGCGATGGTGGCGTGGGAGAGTTCTCCGCGTAGCGCAGTTGAAACGCCTGGCCTGGCGCCGGACCCGCACTCCAAGCCATGAAAGTTTAGAGTCCTACGATAGGGGTTCAGTAAACCCCTCGCCTTTAGGCGACGGATAATAGATGTCAGCCCCTGAAGGGCCGCGGCACACGTGAATGCGTAGGTGCGAATTCATTCGCACAACGGGGTTTCATTGATATTTTTGTTCGAATGAATTCGAACCTACAAACAGACGGCGCCGACCTCCTGCAATCGTGCGTCTTTGCGGTGTCGGTATTTATTCGGGGGTCGTATACACGGATTACGGCCCTTGGGGCCTGTATCCGGGCTATCTGACCGATCAATCCGCGAAGGGGTAGGGGAGCGAGCCGGGCGTGAACGCCGGACCCTCGCCGGACCCAAGGTGCAGATCGCCTGATTCCGCCGCATTGATCGGGATCACGGCGAGCACGGCATAACCGCCATCGGGATGGGGTTGGGCATCGACGATTGTGCCTGCCGCCTGAGCGCCGTCGGCGGCGGCATACAGGGCGTCCCCCGGTTGTGGCGGGGTATTCGCGGCCACGCGGCCGGCGTACATTCGGCGTTTGAGGGCGCCGAGGTACTGGGTCCGCGCCACGATCTCCTGTCCGGGATAACAGCCCTTGCGGAAATTCACCCCGCCGATGAGCTGCAGGTTGAGCATCTGCGGAATGAAGAGTTCGACGGTGTTCGCATAGACATTCGGCAGGCCGGCCTGGATCTCGGTAAGCCCCCAGGCGGCCAGGCCGACCGGCGCGCCGCGCACGTTCAGCGTATCCCAGAGGCTTTTGGCGGCCTTGAACGACAAGACATAGACCTCGAAGCGGGGATGCAAGCCGGGCACCCGCAGCAGCGACAGGTCTTGCGTGTGGACCACACCGTCCGCCTGCTCCGGCGGCCTGCCGATGGCGGCGGCCAGTTCCTGCGCGGCGTCCTTGCCCGTGACGCCGATGCGGATGAAGTTATCCGTGGCATCCTCCAGGGTGACGTCGGCGCGCAGAACATAGCGGCGCAGGCGCTGCAGCACCGTCTCGAGGGTGTCCAGCGGCAGACGCAGGTAGAAGGTATCGCCGCGCCGGAACAGGCGGAACAGGCCGATGATTCGTCCCTTCGGCGTGCAATAGGCGTTCAACTGGCTGTGGCCTTCATCCACCTGGGTGACATCATTGCTGAACTGGCCCTGCAGGAAGGCGGCGGCGTCCTTGCCGTGAACGGAGATCACCCCCAGGTGGCCGAGATCGGCGAACACCAGGCCGGTGACGGCGACTTCCAGCTCGCGTTCCGGGTTGCCGTAATGCATCGCGATATCACCCGCGAATTCGGCCCCGGCGTCATCGCCGAGAAAGTTTTTCCAGTGGTTCTTCATCGCATGGCCTTTTCGGGTAGGAACGATTCACAGATAACCAAAGCGATTCCCCAATCGATGTAGGGCGGGTTAGGCACGGTGTTTGTGCCGTAACCCGCCAACTGTGCCGACAGGCACTCAATACAGAAACGCGTTGTGTTGCTACGCAACGCCTGGTGGGTTACGCAAAAAACGCTAACCCACCCTACATTTCAATGACATCGATTGTGGAACCGCCTAAGTAAGCGCCAATCGGGTGTGAACGAAGATTCTAGTTGAACCCGCGCGGGCTGTCAGCCATTCATCCGGTGGACGCCCTGTGTCTGGTGTTCCCTTTATGGCAGTGGTATAAAAGCAGCCACCATCGATGCCGCCCATGCAAAGTCAGCGATCAGCGCCCGTCTTCCTCGATCTGTTCCGGATTCGCTTCCCGGTGGGCGCCGTCACCTCCATCGCGCACCGCCTCTCGGGCCTGCTGTTGTTCCTGTCGTTTCCGCTGCTGGTCTACTGGCTGGACCTATCGCTGCGCGATCCGGCAGGTTATGCGAACGCGGTCGAATGGCTGCACCTCGGCTGGGTGCGGCTCCTCTCGGTCGTCATCGCCTGGTCGCTGCTCCATCACCTGCTGGCCGGCGCGCGTTTTCTCCTCATCGATATCGGGGTAGGGGTCGAGCGGACAGCGGCGCGCCGATCTGCCTGGGCGGTCAACGTGCTCGCGCTGCTGCTGGTGCTGGCCTATATCGGGTGGATCGTTTGACCCGGCACACCCACGGGCTGCGCGCCTGGCTCATGCAGCGTCTGAGCGCGGTCTACCTGGCCGGCTTCCTGATTTACCTCGTCATCCATTTCCTGAGGCACGACGGCCACGGCTACGCCGAGTGGCGCGCGTGGTTGGGACACCCATCCATGGGCATCGCCGGCGCCGGCTTCGTCCTCGCGCTGCTGCTGCACGGCTGGATCGGCGTGCGCGACATCATCCTCGATTACGTTCCCGATCTGGGGGTGCGCCTGCTGCTGCTCTCGCTGAGCGGCGTGCTGCTCGCCGCGTGTGGTCTCTGGGCCATGCGGACGCTGCTGCTCGCCGCGGTGTAGATACATGGATATCGCCCGCCGCAGATTCGATACCCTGATCATCGGCGCCGGTGGCGGCGGCTTGCGCGCCGCGCTGCAACTCGCCAGCGCCGAGGCGCGCGTGGCGGTCGTCTCCAAGGTGTTTCCGACCCGCTCGCATACGGTGGCCGCCCAGGGCGGCGTCAACGCGGCGCTCGCCAACGTGCGCGCCGACAACTGGCACTGGCATATGTTCGACACCGTCAAGGGCAGCGACTACCTCGGCGACCAGGACGCCATCGAGTACATGTGCCGCGCGGCGCCGCAGGCCGTGTATGAACTGGAGCATTTCGGTGTGCCGTTCTCGCGGCTCGACGACGGCCGCATCTACCAGCGCCAGTTCGGCGGCCAGAGCATGAATTTCGGCGGGGAACAGGCCGCGCGCACCTGCGCGGCGGCGGACCGCACCGGGCATGCGATTCTGCATTCGCTCTACCAGCAGAACATCCGCGCCAAGACGCATTTCTTCGACGAGTACTTCGCCATCGACCTGATCCGCGACGCGGAGGGCTATCTGCTCGGCGCCCTGGCGATGGACATCGCGAGCGGCGAGCTGCTGCTGATCGAGGCCAAGACGACGCTGCTCGCCACCGGCGGGGTCGGACAATTGTTCCGCACCAACACCAACGCGCTCATCAACACCGGCGATGGCATGGCGATGGCCCTGAGGGCCGGCATTCCGCTGCAGGACATGGAATTCTTCCAGTTCCACCCGACCGGGATCGCCGGCAAGGGCATGCTGATCTCCGAGGCCGTGCGAGGGGAGGGCGGCTACCTCGTCAACGCCGCGGGCGAACGCTTCATGGAGCGCTATGCCCCGCATGCGCTGGATCTCGCCAGCCGGGACGTGGTGAGCCGCGCCATCGCCACCGAGATCCGCGAAGGGCGCGGCTGCGGTCCACGCCAGGACCACGTCCTGCTCAAGCTCGACCACCTGGGGGCGGAGACCATCCACAAGCGCCTGCCCGGCATCTGCGACATGGTCAAAACCTTCCTCGGCTTCGATCCGGCGACATCCCCGATACCGGTGGCGCCGACCGCCCACTACACCATGGGGGGCATTCCGACCAACCGCTTCGGCCAGGTGGTCGTTCCGGAGAAGCACGGTCCCGAAGAGCCGGTGCCGGGCCTGTACGCCGCCGGCGAATGCGCCTGCGTTTCTGTGCACGGCGCCAACCGCCTGGGCGGCAACTCCCTGCTCGATATCATCGTCTTCGGCCGGGCGGCGGCTAACCACATCGCCGAATTCCTGCGGGAAAACCGCTATCACCGGCCGTTCCCGGCCGACGGCCTGGATGCCGCCCGGGCGCGGCTGGCGCGTTGGGAGCAGCAGGGCGAAGGTGAATCGGTGGATGCCCTGCGCGGCGAGTTGCAGCAGGTCATGGAGGCGGACTGCGGCGTGTTCCGCACCGAGGCGGTGCTGCACGAGGGCCTGCGCAAGGTGAACGTGCTCGCGGAGCGCCTGACGCGGGTGCGGCTCAGGGATCACAGCCGCGTGTTCAACACCGCGCGCATCGAGGCCATGGAACTGGAGAACCTCATGGAGTGCGCGCTGGCCACCGTGGCCGCCGCCCTGGCGCGCCGCGAAAGCCGCGGGGCGCACACACGCATCGACTACCCGCAACGCGATGACGTGCACTGGCTGCGCCACAGCCTGTATCACCGGGACACTCATGCGGTCGACTACAAGCCGGTGCGCACCCGGCCGATCACCGTGGACAGCTTTCCGCCCAAGGAGCGGGTCTATTGACGCCCATGAAATTCTCTATCTACCGCTACCACCCCGAACACGATACGGCCCCATCCATGCAGGCCATGGAACTCGATGACGCGCTGATCAAGCCGGGCATGATGCTGCTCGATGCCCTGCTGCTGCTCAAGGCGCAGGATGAAAGCCTCACCTTCCGCCGTTCCTGCGGCGAGGGCGTGTGCGGCTCCGACGCCATGAACATCAACGGCCGCAACGGACTGGCCTGCATCACGCCGCTCGCCGAATTGAAGACCCCGGTGGAGGTTTGCCCCCTGCCGGGCCTGCCGGTCATCCGCGATCTGGTCGTCGATCTCGAACCGTTCTACCGCCAGTACCGCGCCGTCACGCCCTATCTCGTCAACCACGACCCGGAACCCGAGGTCGAACGCCGCCAGAGCCCGGCGGAGCGCGAGCGGCTCGACGGCCTGTATGAATGCATCCTGTGCGCCTGCTGTTCCACCGCCTGCCCGTCGTACTGGTGGAACCCGGACAAGTTCCTGGGGCCGGCCGCGCTGCTGCAGTCCTGGCGGTTCCTCGCCGACAGCCGCGACCAGGCGACCGATGAGCGGCTCGCCGATCTCGACGGCCCCTTCAAGTTGTTCCGCTGCCACACCATCATGAACTGCGTGGAGGTCTGTCCCAAGGGTCTCAATCCGACCCGCGCCATCGGCCGCATCAAGGAACTGATGCTGAAGCGCTCGACCTGACCATGACCTCCACTATGACGGACAACCCGCTGCATCATCGCAACCGCCTGGCCTGGCAATGCCGGCGCGGCATGCGGGAACTGGATGTGCTGCTGAACGGTTTTCTCAAACGCCGCTACGCGCGGCTCGATGCCAACGAACGGGACAGCTTCGCCCGGCTGCTGGAATATCCGGACGCCGTGCTGCTCGAATGGTTGATGGGACGCATGATCCCGGCAGACAAGGATGTCGCTGACATTGTCAAGGAAATACGCTACACCGCTGCGCCTTGAACCCGGCGTCTCTCTTCGACTGGGCATGTTCCTCGCGCTGAGCCATGGCGCGGCGCTGGCCGTGTTGCCGTTTTGCGGCCTGCCGCTGTTGCCGTGCTTCGCGCTCGCCCTTGGCGTGGTGTTGTCCTGGCTCCGTTCCCGGCGCCGCGAGGTGTTGCGCCGCGAACCCGAGGCGATCCAGGCGCTGGTCTGGGAAGACGGCAACCACTGGCGCCTGACCCTGCGGTCGGGTGATGAAACCGGTGCGTCGCTCCGCCCCTTCGTGTTCATGCAGCCGTGGCTCGTGATCCTGCATTTCCGCCGCGATGACGGCCGCGCCGCCCGGCTTGTGCTGCTGCCCGACATGCTAGACGAGGACGGCTTTCGCCGGCTGCGGGTGCGGCTGCTGATCGATATGAAACACCTCGCCGTTCCGGGCACCCGATAGAGATGAATTTACCGCAGAGGCGCAGAGAACGCAAAGATGTTCAATTGTTTTGTTAAGGAAGTTCTGATTAATTGAAATGTATTTGTCATTGCGAGCGTAGCGCGGCAATCTCATGATCGAAAATCAGACGCTTAGAGATTGCTTCGTCACCTTGTTCCTCGCAATGACGAATTACTCAGGACTTCCTTAAGGATTTCCTTTGCGAACTTTGCGTCTCTGCGGTGAAAAATGGGTGTTGATGAAAGGACTCCTGTTAACCTGACTTTCGCTACTGGCGAATGTTTTCGCCGATTTTGCGCGTTTTCGTTCGCGCAAGCCATTGACGTGTAAGGAGGGCGATCGCGAATTCCGATCAGGTACAGACCTTGGTGCTTGCAAGGTGCGTGGGCGTGGGTAGTCTTGATGCATGTATCTGAAGTGTCATCGACGATTCAAAGACGGCAAGGAGCATCGCTACTTCAGCATCGCGGAGAAGCGGCGAGTAGCGCGCGGGACGGTTGAACGGCACATCTTGTATCTGGGCGAGATCAACGATTCGCAGCGCGCGGCGTGGATCAAGCAGATTGAAGCGCTGGACGAGCGCGCGCAAACACACAGGCTGGCGCTGTTTCCCGACGATGTGAAAGTACCATCGCATGCCGCGGCGTGCGGTGTGCAGGTGCGGCTCGGTGAATTCCGCTTGCATCGTCCTCGGCAGTGGGGCGCGTGCTGGGCGTTTGTGCGGTTGTGGCAGCAACTGAAGCTCGATGAGTTCTGGCAGCCCCGCTTGGGGGAGTCGCGCGAGGGCACGGATTGGCATCAGGTGTTGATGGTGCTGGTGGCGTATCGGCTGATCGATCCGGGTAGCGAGTGGCGACTGCATCGGGAGTGGTTCGAGCGCAGCGCAATGGGCGATCTGCTGGGAGGGGATAGCGCGCTGGCCGCGAAGGACACCTTGTATCGGTGCTTGGACAAGTTGCTGGAGCACAAGGACGCGCTGCAGGTGTTTTTGCAGCAGCGTTGGCAGGATTTATTCGGCGCCTCCTTCGATGTGCTGCTCTACGACTTGACGAGCACGTACTTCGAATGCGATCCGGCGTTTCCCCAGGGTGACAAGCGCCGTTACGGGTATTCGCGTGATCATCGACCGGATTGCGTGCAGGTGGTGATTGCGCTGATTGTCACCCCGGAGGGCTTCCCGCTCACCTACGAGGTGCTCTCGGGCAACACGGCGGATGCGACGACGTTACCGCAGTTTCTGGAACGCATTGAGACGCTCTACGGCAAGGCGCGGCGGATCTGGGTGATGGATCGCGGCATTCCAACCGAAGCGCATCTGGCGCTGATGCGTGAACGCGGTGCGCAGTACCTGGTCGGGACGCCCAAGGGGCGGCTGAACCAACTCGAGGCCGAGCTTGCGGCCTGTAGCTGGCAGCAGGCGCGTGATCAGGTGCAGGTCAAGCTCTTGCCACAAGACGATGATCTCTACGTGTATGTAAAGAGCCAGTCGCGTGTGCACAAGGAGCGCGCCATGCGTCAACAGCGCCTGCGGCGCTACCTCGCACGCTTGAAGGCGCTCCAACGCCAGCGCCCGCGCTACGACACCCTGCTCACCAAACTCGGCGCGGCGCAAGCCCTGGCGGGGCGAGCGGCCAGCCTGATTACGCTGCGATTACCACCGGCGCCGGATAAACAGACCCGCAAGCAACGCACGGATTTCGACTTCGAACTCGACCGCGCCAAGCTGCGCACGGTGCGCAAGCGCGAGGGCCGCTACCTGCTGCGCTCCAACCTCACCGCCACCGACCCGGCACAACTGTGGCAGTTCTACTTGCAACTGGTGGAGGTCGAAGCGGCATTCAAGAATCTGAAAAGCGAACTGTCCATCCGGCCGATCTTCCATCAACGGGAGGACCGCATCGAGGCGCACATCTTTGTGAGCTTTCTCGCCTACTGCGTGCACGTCACGCTCAGTCACCAACTCAAGCAGCGCGCACCGGGGCTCACACCACGGCAAGCACTCGACAAACTCGCCGCCATCCAGCTGCTGGATGTGCACTTTCCGACCACCGATGGACGGGAATTGATCTTCACCCGCTATACCGAGCCCGAGGCGGACCAACAACTCATCCTGGCGCAACTGAACTGGAGTTTGCCGGCACAAGCTCCGCCACGCATTACCGCGTACGGCACGCAGGCGACGCAAAAATAAGTTCGCGAATGTAGGACAGACCTTCGGGAGTGCCTGCTTACAATATCAAGCACTTATATGCTGTCAACATGCCGAGTGGCGAAAGTCAGGTTAACCGCCGGCCTGGCGCTGTTCCTGCTGGCGCTTGCCGCCTGCACCCGGCCGGCGGATGACGTCATCCGCTTCGGGCTCGCGAGCGAGCCGGTTAACCTCGACCCGCGCTTTGCCACTGACGCCACCTCGGCGCGCATCAACCGGCTGCTCTACCAGCGGCTGGTCGATTTCGACGAGCACACGCGCCCGGCGCCGGCGCTCGCGACCTGGGAGCACCTGGCAGGTGATCATTACCGCTTTCATCTCGCCCTCGACCGTCCGCCGTTTCACGATGGCCGGCCGCTCACCGCCCGCGACGTCGCGGCGACCTACGCGTACATCCTCGACCCGGCGCACGCCTCGCCGCACCGCGGACCCCTGCGGCTCATCCGGCGCATCGAAGTGCTGGACGACGACACCCTGGATTTCTTCCTGGAGCGCGCCGACCCGCTGTTTCCCGGCTATCTCGTCATCGGCATCGTGCCGGCGGACAGCATCGCCGCCGGTCATCCGTTCCAGACCGACCCCGTCGGCAGCGGGCCGTTCCGCTTCGAGAGTTGGCCGGAACCGGGGCGGCTGCGGCTCCTGCGCCTGGCCGACGGGCAGCGCATCGAGTTTCTGCGCATCGTCGATCCGACCGTGCGGGTGCTGAAACTCCTGCGCGGGGAGGTGGATATCCTGCAGAACGACCTGCCGGCGGAACTGCTCGGCTACCTGCAACGGCAGTCCGGCATCGAAGTGAGCTTCGGACCGGGAAGCAACTTCGCCTATATCGGTTTCAACCTGCAGGACCCGGTCATCCGTGATATCCGCATCCGCCGGGCCATCGCCTGTGCGATCGACCGCGCGGCGATCATAAAGTATGTATTGGCCGGCGCCGCCGCGCCCGCCGCGGCGTTGCTGCCGCCGGACCACTGGGCGGGCAATCCCGCGCTCGCGGCGCTCCCCTATGATCCGGAAGCGGCGCGAACCCTCCTGGCGCAGGCCGGTTATGACGCCGCCCACCCGCTGGAACTCGACTACAAGACCTCGACCGATCCGGTGCGGGTGCGCATCGCCACCGTCATCCAGCAGCAACTCGCCGAGGTCGGCATCCGCATGAAGCTGCGGAGCTACGACTGGGGCACCTTCTACGGCGACATCAAGGCCGGCCGCTTCCAGCTCTACAGCCTGTCCTGGGTGGGCATCAAGACGCCGGACATCTTTCGCTACGCTTTTCACAGCGCCTCGCTGCCACCCGAAGGCGCCAACCGCGGCTGGCTGGCGGATGCCCGGGTGGATGAATTGATCGACCGGGCGGAGCAGGGCGGGACGCTGGAGGAGCAGGCGGATGGTTACCGCCAGGTGCAGGCGCGGCTGCTGGAGGTGCTGTCGTACCTGCCGCTCTGGTATGAAGACCACGTGTTCGCCGCCCGCGCCGGCATCGAAGGCTACCGCCTCGCCCCGGACGGCAACTACGACGCGCTGCGCGACGTCCACCGCAAATCACGACAGAAACGTACTCACCGCAGAGGCGCAGAGTAAGCAGAGATGTTTTCAATTTTATCAGGAATTCCTCTGCGTCCTTTGCGTCTCTGCGGTGAAAATAGTGTTTATAGATAGACACAACTGCCGTTCCCTTGATCCGATTTCCGTATAATCACCGCATGAAAAACAACCCCTTCCTCATCCAGGTCAGCATCGACGAACAACGCCTGCAGCTTATCGAAGCAGGCAGGGTCATCATGGACGTCGCCGTCGCAACCGCCAGCAACGGCCCGGGTGAAATGATCAACAGCGAATGCACCCCGCGCGGCCGGCACCGCATCCGCGCCAAGATCGGCGCCGGCTGTGCGCCCGACACCGTCTTCATCAGCCGCCGGCCTACGGGTGAACTCTATACCCCGGAGCTGAGACGGCAATATCCGAAACGCGACTGGATCCTCACCCGCATCCTCTGGCTCTGCGGCGAGGAGCCGGGGTACAACCGTCTCGGCGAGGTAGACTCGATGCGCCGCTATATCTACATCCACGGCTGCCCCGACGAGGACCGCATGGGCGTACCGTCCTCCCACGGCTGCGTGAAGATGCGCAACGACGACGTCATCCGCCTGTTCGACCGTGTGCCGGTCGGAACGCCGGTGGTGATTCAGGAGGCGGGGTTGGGTTGATGTATGAAATTTCAGGACACGTCATCCCGCGAAGGCGGGGATCCAGTCTGATCGTCATGCCCACGGTCGAGCAGGCGAGGGCTTCGACGCAGGAATTCCCTTATTCCAGCGGATTATGTAATGTGCTCCCCAATTAACTACTATGCCATTGAAAATAGGTAAGCTGAATTTTTCAGGCACCTCAAATGACCGATTTAAACTGGACAATTATGTCCACCAATTATAGTTGGACCTAGGAGAGGGGATTCATGGCGATTCCTGATTTCCAGACATGCATGCTGCCGCTACTTCGGTTCGCCGCCGACGGTAAGGAGCATCAGCTCAAGGACGCCACACAGCACTTGGCGCAGGAATTCAAGCTCACAGATGAAGAGTTAAATGAATTCTTACCGAGTGGACAGCAGCCCGTCCTAATCAACCGCATCGGGTGGGCGCGCTCGTACATGAAGCAGGCTGGGCTGCTCGTAAATCCCCGGCGCGGTTTTTTTCAAATCACAGCGCGAGGACAGGCTGTGCTGAAAGAAGCGCCACCCCAAATCAACATCAAATACTTGGAGCGCTTTCCCGAATTTCAGGAGTTCTGGAGCAAGTACAGGACAAAGAAAGACGCGAATGAGGAGTCACAAAGTCTGATAGAGGTGGAGGCAGCACCAGGACAAACACCTCACGAAGCGCTTGAAAGCGCATACGAGCGTCTTCGCTCGGAGATCGCAGCCGAGCTTTTGCAGACGCTCAAGGGTTCTGATCCGTCGTTGTTTGAAAACATCGTCGTCGAACTCCTCGTGAAAATGGGCTACGGCGGCAGCAGAAAGGATGCTGGTAAGGCGATCGGTCGCAGCGGTGACGAAGGCATCGACGGAGTAATCAAGGAAGATCATCTGGGCCTGGACAGCATCTACATCCAAGCCAAGCGATGGGATGCCACAGTCGGACGACCAGAGATACAAAAGTTCGCTGGCGCGCTTCAAGGTCAACGCGCACGAAAGGGCATCTTCATTACAACGTCGGAATTCTCGAAGGAAGCACAAGATTACGTCTCCCGCATTGATTCGAAGATCGTGCTTATTGACGGAAAAGCGCTGGCCCGACTGATGATTGACTTCGGTGTAGGGGTTACTTCTGTAGCAACCTATGAGGTCAAAAAGATAGATTCAGATTACTTCGGTGAAACCTAGGTCCAACCACGCGCTCCACCGGAACGTTGACTCGCTAGCGCTCGCAACGTCCGGTGAGCTTAGGCGTTGCGGCTCAACAACCAACACTATGGCGCATCAACGAAGCTATCTTGAAGGAATGACTTACCACAGCAGGGTCAACATTAAAAAGGTGACAGATTTATAATTTATCGCACGGCAAATAAATCCGTCACTTTCTCTACCTTTTCTACTAGCATTTATAGCAACGAAGGGAGACCATCGTTGGCGGGTCAGCGGACGCCGATGAGTCAGCGAACTATTCAGACCGCGGCGCCGTTGAAACATTTCACTCAGACACTACGGAGGATCCGACATGAAAGTAAAGCCAGCATTGATCATACTTGTGACGCTACTGGGTGCGGCCATTATCGGCTGCGAGTCCAAGGAAGGACCGGCAGAGCGCGCCGGTAAACAGGTCGACCAGTCGGTTGAGAAAGCAGGCGATAAGATCGAGGAGACGGGTGACAAGATCCGCGAAGAGACCAGCAAATGAAATCCAGGATCAAGGGTTCAGAGTCCTTGAACACGGGTACTTCCTTCGGAAGTACCCGGGCTAGGGGCATGAAGGGTCCGCAGTGAGGGGGACTAAAAAATGCGCTGATGATTGACCCCCTCACACGGGTCCTCTCCCGGTGGGATAGGGGTTTCACTGTCGCTCAACTCAGAGACTACATCCGGATGAAATGCAAATTCAATACTTCGGGGATCTCTGAACATGTCATTCCCGCTTTCGCGGGAATGAGTGCGTCCGTGAGGACGTTTTGTTAACAAGGTGAAAGTCCATGTCATAGGAAGTCACAACCTGTGTAGCCGAAGGTAACTGCGTCGCCGCGAGGCGGGGTGGTGAGCAACCGAAGGCGAAAGAATAGCCCGCAGGCAGACGAACCCGATTCGGCGGCATGTAGCGGCGAGCCTGCTCATTCATGGCGAAGCCTGGAACCCGCCGGACGCGTTGAGATGACTGTGAAAACGACGTCCGGGCGCATGACGTGGTTGGGGGCGGGATGTTCGGAAGGCAAAGCGTCTTAAGCGGAGAGACCTGATTCTCAGGGCGATGAGGGTTAGGAGTCAGAGCCCGCATAGTACCGAGGCGGTGCAAGCCGCGAGAGGCCGGGTTAGCAAAGCCAGGCCGAGGGAAGGTGGGCAGGAAGGTGGAAGCGTGAAAGACAGAGAGGAGCAAATGATAGCATCGACAGTGCCCGCGAGGGCTAAACAAGGTGCAGAGCCCCGCGACTGGTCGTGGGTGGAAGCTTCTCTCTGGACGGAGCGCATGGTGTCGGCGCTGGTAAACGGCGTCGAAGGAGGCAAGTGGTACAAAGTGGCCCAATGCCTTCTTCGCGGACGCCGGGCTGTTCTCCCTACATACGGCCTGGCTGGCTGCGAGACACTCCCGATGAGGAAACCACCCACTGGAGAGCCGGGTGCGGGGATGCGACCTGGCAAGGTCGCGTAATCGAGTGGGTGCGAATCCCACCCGGGTAGCCGCTAGCCACGGGCCCGGTATTGAGCCTTGCAGTCAGCGGGGTAACTTGCTGATTGATGCGTAGGTACGAAAGGAGGCGAGGTGCAAAGGTAACAGGTGATGCTGACCCTGAAGACGTTGAGTCCCGAAAACGGCATCGTTGGAATCGGCCGATGGGTTCTTGCACCCAGCAGGCAACAGTTCCTGACGCGTGAGAGGCAAGTGTCAGGGAACGCCCCGGGATCTAAGGTCGCTTCGAGCCTCACAAGGCGATTGCGCGGTAACCAGGGAGATCCGACAGTCGGCGCAGAGGGATCTGCGTACCCTCGGACAAGCCTAGCAAGCGAGGAAGAGGGCGGTGGCGGTCGGAAGTCGGGGGTGCCCATACGAGCGATGAAGCCCGGTAATGCGGGTGGAGCAAAGGGGCACCGGTTTGAGACAACGGGTAAGGGCAACATGGCCCGACACTGAGCGGACTGTGACCATGACAACGAAGTTTATCCGTTTCACCGAGAAGGCGCGTGCGGAACCGCAGTTGCGGTTCAATGCCCTGATGGGGCTGCTGTTCGACCCGGAGGGGTTGCACGCCAGCTTCGGGCGTCAAGATGGAAAGAAGGCGCCCGGAGTGGATGGAATCAGGAAAGTGGACTATGCGGAAGGGCTGGAAAGCCGGCTAACGGAGCTGTCGTGTAGCCTGAGGCAAATGGGCTATCGGCCGCAGCCGGTGCGGCGAGTATACATCCCGAAAGGGAATGGCCGTCGTCGTCCGCTGGGCATTCCTTGTTTTGAGGATCGCATTGTGCAGGATCGACTGAGTCTGATTCTGCAGGCGATATGGGAGCCGGAGTTTCAGGACTGCTCTTTTGGTTTTCGTCCCGGGCGCAGCGCGCACGATGCGCTGCGTCGAGTGGCGGAGGTCATTACCAACGAGCGCACGCAGTGGGTGGTAGAGGCCGACATTAAAGGCTTCTTCGATCATGTTTCGCATTCCCACCTGCTACGGTTTCTGGAACACCGCATCGCAGACCCGAACGTTCTGCGAATCCTGAAGCGGTTTCTCAAGGCAGGGGTAATGGAAGATGGGGTGGTCAACGAGGTGAATGAAGGGACCCCACAAGGTGGGTTGGTATCACCGGCATTGGCTAATATTTACCTCCATTACGTGCTGGACCTGTGGTTCGAGCGGCGTTACAAGAAGTCCTGTCGTGGTAAAGCCTTTTTGGTGCGCTACTGCGACGACTTCATCGCCTGCTTTCAGCACGAGGATGAGGCGCATCGCTTTCACCGGGAATTGGGGGAGCGAGTGGCTGCCTTTGACCTGGAAGTCGAGCCCAGCAAGACGGCTGTGCTGCGTTTCGGTACGCAAGCGAAAAGGGATTGCCATCGGGATGGGCTAGGTCGTCCCCAGACGTTCAGCTTCCTGGGGTTGACCCACTACGTCGGTCGCAGTCGTCGCGGCCGCTTTGTGGTGGGTCGCAAGACTGAGCGGAAGCGGTTCAATGGCAAACTCAAGCAGTTGAACGAGCGTCTGTGCCGGCTACGGATGGCCGGTGGCAAGGCCATGATGGACTATGTGCGGCGGCATCTTGAAGGGCACATCCGTTACTATGGGGTGAGTGGCAACTACCGGGCGTTGAGTCGCTACGTCATGGCGGCGAGCCGCCTACTGTACAAGTGGCTCAACCGGCGTAGTCAACGCCGTTCTATCCCTTGGAAGCGGTTCCGTCCGATATTGCTGGAACGCGTGTTGCCGCGTATACGCATTGTTCACAACCTCTATCCTAAGCCGATCGGAATGACTCAATCTGGGAGCCGGATGGTGTAACGCACCTTGTCCGGTTCTACGAGGGGTCGGGGACGTACTGCTGTGTGGACACGCTATTGTGGCACCGCCGGGAAACCAGGCGGAACAGAGAAAACAAACAGTGTCCGGGCATGGCGGGAGGAACCGACCTACTCACCAGAACCGCACGCACGGTTCGGAGGGAGGGGAGGGCGCGAGCCCTTCTCGACCCCTATCAGGCTTAATCAGAGCTACCATGAAGGACTTCACAATCCTCCCTGCCATGTCTGGGAGTGTAATGGCAAAGGAGAAATACCCATGAAACTGCAATTACATACCTTTCTTGTTTTCTTGCTGCTGGCCGTACCCTTCGCCCCGGCCTGGGCGGACGAATACGATGACACCATCAAGGTCTTCAAGGACGCCGGCGAGAGCGGTACTTTCTTCGCCAAGAGTTACGGCTACGCCGTGTTTCCCACCATCGGCAAGGGCGGCATGGTCGTTGGCGGGGCCTATGGCAAGGGCAGGGTCTACGCCAAGGGCAATTACGTCGGCGACACCTCGGTGACCCAGTTGAGCGTGGGTTTCCAATTGGGGGGACAGGCCTACAGCCAGATTGTCTTCTTCGAGGATAAGCGCGCCTTCGATGAGTTCACCAGCGGCAACTTCGAATTCGGTGCCCAGGCATCGGCGGTGGCGATCACCGCGGGCGCTTCGGCCGGAGCCACGACCGCCGGGAGTTCCGCCGGCGCCAGCGGCGGTAAACATGATGCGACCACGGTGGGCAGAATACCACAAGGGCATGGCGGTCTTTACCGTGGCCAAGGGCGGGTTGATGTATGAAGCCAGCATTGGCGGACAGAAGTTCAGCTATACTCCGAAATGACGGGTTTGCACCGGGTACGACCATGCACGGTTTCGGACTGGATGTCATTCGGAGAGCGCAGGCAGTCTGTGTCACGGGAACCCTACTCCTCATCGGGAGGAGAAGGTTCCCCGGCTATCGGGTTTGCGGGTGAGTTACGCGATCGGTAGAGGAAAGATAAAAGCATAGCAATCCGCATGCGCCTTGCTGATCTGAAGCGTCCCAGGTTTTATCTGCCGCGGGCCTTGCACTCATCCTGGGTGTTGTGTCTGCCGTCGTATTTCACCCCGCCTTCCAGAAAAAAATGCTGCTCGACCACGTCGGTCCCCTGGTCGATTCGCTGGAAATCGGTTACATCCATCTCACGCCATGGTCACTGGACCTGAAGCATCTTTCCGTGGGGTATCGGGGCGGTCATTTCTCGATCGAGGAAGGGTCGTTCAAGTACTGCCTGTCGTCACTCCTCCTGTTGAATCTCAACATCAAGACCCTCGCACTCAAGGATGTCAGCATCGACCTGGAGAAGTTCAACCCGCCCGAATCCGCGGAGTCTAAAAGCGGTGGTCCCTTTCCCGGTGTGCTGGCCTCACTGCAACACGGACTCGGTTACACCCTGCGGGACGTGATGATCAATATCACGGTCCGCCTCCCCGGGAAACGGTCACTGACCGCAAGTATCTCAGGCGGCGGAATCAAACCTAAGACAAACGGCGCCATCACTGTCGCGTTACACTTCGACACGGGTAACAAGGATGATCATATCGATGTCGATGGCCGGCTAGTTCTGGATCAGCTCACGCGGGGGCGCTTCGCGAGAATGGAAACCGCGCTCGCCATTCAGACCACGCTGGCGACGCTGCCGGAGACGGAGCGCGTCAATCTGAACCTGGCCGTCACACCGGCACACGCGGCTGCCGTTCAGCAGGAGGCGCCCCCGCCTCCGGAGGACGGCGAGGGGCCGCACTACACACCCGAGGCGCTGCGCCTTGCACTGCGGCTTGATGACAGCAAAGGGGAGAACCGCTCGGCCGTGGAACTCGACGGCACCTATGACGGGAATAGCGGTGGTTTTGATGGCGGCTACCGAGCCACGGCGAATGAGCGGCTGGTGCAGCCCTATCTCAGGGATACCGTCATAGCGCCAGCCGGAGAAGTGCTGACGGGGGAGTTCAAGTTCAATAGCGCAAGCCTGACCGGCGACATGACAATCACCAGCGACCTGCAGATGAAGGATATCCGGGAGGTCCACGCCGACAAGAGGCTCCCCGAAATGTTGCGGCTTAGGAATAATTTCCGTGTGTCGCTGCTGCCCGGCAAGCAGTTGCGGGTCGAGACGCTGGATACGGACATGTTCGACGACGCCAACAATAAACCCCTGGCATCGAGACTTCCCGGTGAACTCCATGTTCCCATGGACGATATCGATGCTTTCCTCCACCAGGAAAACACCCTGCTGGAATTTGAACTGCCCGGGGTGCCGCTGGCCTGGTTTGGCGTGTTCCTGCCCGATTACGAAATCACGGACGGAATCCTGAAAGCCGCCTTCGAGGTGACAACCGATGCCAGCGCCGCGATCCACATCAAACCGGTCAAACCACTGGAGGTAACGGGGCTCACCGTCAAGCAACAGGATACAGCCTTCATCGAGGGCCTCAATCTGTCAGTTCTGCCAAGCGTGACCTATCGCGGCGATGCGCTCAGTGTCTCACTCAAAAAGCTGGTGGTCGATGCCGGCAAGGGCGCACTGGCCACCGCCGACCTCGATTCCACCATCCCGCTGTCGAAGCAGTCGCACGGTGACATCACCGCACAAGCCAATGCCGACCTGGATCTGCACAGGCTGGTGGACTTTCTCGCCATCAAACCGGCGGGCCGGGAAACACTGCCCCGGCATCTCAGCCTGGATTATCAGGCATCCCTGCGGCAACAACCCGGCTTGGTGACCGTGAACAAACTGGATGCCAGCCTGTCTCTGGAGAACAAGACCCGGTTGCTGCGGCTGCAAGTGCTGCAACCCCTCGTCATGGAAACCACGCCGGCCGGCCGCAAACTCGGGAACACCACGGGCGAGTTGGCCACGCTCACCATCAGCGACATCCAACTGGACTGGTTTTCCGCCTTCGTGCCGGCGACCACGCTGAAAGGCAAGCTCTACCGCGCGGATCTGACTCTGGCCGCTGACGCTAAGGGCGCGGCCACCATTACCTCGGGCAAGCCCGTCGAAATCAGTCATGTCACTGTCACCGGCCCTGAAGGCCCGCTGCTCGATGATCTCGGCATCAGCGTAAGGCCCGCCGTCCGCATCGCACCGGAAGGCACGCATATCGACTACCAGGATCTCGGCGTTACCAGTCACAGGGCGCGGCTGGTTTCCGGCAGCGGCCAGATCACGCTGCCGGCATCGGCGGATAAACCCCTCGTGACCGACGGTCACCTCAACGTCGACGTGCAGGCGCTTTCGCGGCAACCGCTTATCGCCACGGCTTTGCAGGCGGCGTTCGATGCACCGGTGCGGCTGGAGGCGGATTACAGCCTGGCGCTTGGCGATTCGGCGATTGATATCGATCGCCTTGCGGCCAGTCTCTTCTATACCGCCCGGAACCGCGTGTGTCGCTGCAGGCTGATTCGAAACTGCGGGTGCGCACCCGGCTTGGCGGGAGGCAATCGGAACTCGGCCGCACCACCGGCAAGGTCACGCTCACGCTGGCGCACCTGACGCCGGAGCCGTTTGCGAAAATACTCAAGGCGAAGGGCCTTGCCTTCTCGGATGCAACCGGCAAGGCCGTGCTCGTCTCGAATGGCAAGTCCCTGACTGTCGATACCATCGAACCCCTCAAGATAACGGGAATCGCCGTGAACAACACGGCCGGAGCCATGCTGAACCCGTTCACCCTGGCGGTGGATTCGGAAACGACCCTGCAGGGCGATACCTTGCAGGCAAATCTGAGTGCGCTCAGCATCGCCTTCGATCGCGACCGCGGAGCGCATGCCCTCGATGCGCGCGCCGACCTGACGCTGAAAGCCGCTGGTGTTGTCGTAGCGACGCCCTGAACGCCGATCTGTTGGCATTATTGCCGGCAGTCCTCGATCAGCCGCGATCCTGCCCGGTCACACCCTGACGGCCGGCAAGCTCATGGCAACGTGTGGGTGGATACCAGCGGGAAGCTCACCGCGACCACCCGGATCCAGGATTTAAAGGCCAAGAAAGAGCTGGCGCTGCGGACGCTTGAACTGGATGTCGAGGGCGGCTTGCCCCCGATGGCGGGTTCACCCTCCGGCGCCCCTCAGGGAACAGGGCAAGTCCGGCGACAGTGATATCCAGGTGAAGGCCGCGTATGCCCCAAGGGCGGCAGCAACAAGGTCGTGGATATCGCCATCGACAGCACGGTGTTCTATCTCAATGACATCCTGAACACGCTGAACGCCATCGCGGGGAAAACAGCTGGCCGCGCCCTCCGGGGAAACAAAGCCGGCGGCCGCGGAGAACCCGGCGGAGCAGGCAGAGGAGAAGCCGGCCCCGACCTCAAGCCGGATGCGCGCGCCTTCTGGGACACGAGCGACTATGACGCGCGGGTGAAATTGAACTCGATCGCCTCTTCTACACGGATTATCTCGAGTTCCGCGACATCCAGGGCCAAGCCGCTCTGCTACCCGACAAACTCGAACTCGACGGTTTCGCGGCGCATTTCCACGAGGGCCCGATGACGCTCGACGGGTCGATGAGCTTTACCCCCGGCGAGACACCCTACGGCCTGAAGTTTTTGCCCGGTGTGGAGCGGTTCGACCTGGCCAAGTTTTTCCGGGAACTTATCCCCCGGCTCCACGCCGCGCGCGGAAGGGCTCTTCGATGTTAGTCTCGATGCCTTCGCGCCTCGCCCAACCTGCCCCAGTATCGCAACAACCTGTACTTCGACATGCGCCTGCGAAGCCGCGATGGCGACTTCCGCCCGTTCAATCCGAACAGTGCGGTCCTGATACAAGTTCCGGCTTCGCGGGGGTATTGGGGGAGGGCGGGTCGAATATTCCCACCGGCCTGTTCGGGCTGGGCGCCGTCTCGCGGCTGGTCAACTACATGAAGGAAATCCGGTACGACAAGATCGATATCCACCTGGTCCGGAATAAATCGCGCGACGTGCAGATCAAGGAATACGCCGACCAGAGTCCCAATATCCTGATGACCGCAACGGGCGGTATCACCTATCGGGAAGGCGTCG
>CAVYZN010000004.1:0-68960 GCA_963773065.1 uncultured Gammaproteobacteria bacterium | reverse complement strand
TGGTCCCACACCAGGCGATGTGTACAGGCGCTGGATGCACGAAGCGAGGTCCCTTATTCTTATGTACGACACTGCATAGACGGCATTATATTTTTCGACTAACCTAACCATGACGAATTTAGGAGGTTTTGTGAAAAGAACTCAAATAGTTATGGCAACTTTTCTCACTGCGCCTACATGAACCACCAATCCACTCCTGCAGCAGGCAATCAACACCCCGCAGCGCCGGTATCTGAGACTGCCGCCCCCTTCACCATTCACGTTCCTGTGGATGCGCGAGGCGTGGCGCTTGGCATACTGGCGACAGTCGCCTTGGTATTCGCTCTGGACTGGATGCAGAAGTTATTTGTCCCCCTGTTGCTCGGAATATTCTTTGCTTACACCCTGAATCCTCTCGTTACATGGTTGGAACGGATTAGGATTCCGCGAGTGCTGGGTACAAGCATGGTGATGGTGGCCGTTGTGTGCACACTCGTGCTGGGTATCTACTCATTGCGTGGGCAGATGCAGACGATACTCGTGCAGTTGCCCGAAGCAGCGAGCGAGCTGTCCAAGGGGTTCACCAGTATGCGTGATGATCCGAGCGGTAACCTGCAGAAAATGCAAACCGCCATGGGCGAAATGGAAAAGGCGACCAGCCAGATGGTCGGCATTCCGCCGGGCGACCAGCAGCGCGTTACCCACGTCGTCATAGACACGCCCGGGTTCATACTTGGTGACTTTATGTGGGCTCGTTCTATAGGAGCCTTGGGCATCATCGGCCAAGCGGCCATGGTGATCTTTCTGGTCTTCTTTCTCCTGGTGGGCGGCGACACCTTCAAGCGAAAGCTGGTGCGACTCACGGGGCCGTCGTTATCGAGGAAGAAAATCACAGTCAACATCCTCGATGAAATCAACGGTTCCATTCAGAAATATATGTTCATGCTGTTTATGACCAATACGCTTTTAGGATTGCTTATCTGGATCGCGTTCCACTGGATCGGCTTGGAAAACGCGGGAGCGTGGGCAGTCACCGCGGGCTTGTTGCATGTAATCCCTTACATCGGTCCGGCATTCATCACAGTAGCTACCGGGATGGCGGCTTTCATGCAATTCGATTCGTTTTCGATGGCGTTGTTGGTCTCGGGAGTATCATTGGCGATCGCCATGGTCGTCGGCACCTTTGTGGCTACCTGGATGACCGGGAAAATCGCCAAAATGAATGCAGCGGCTGTGTTTATCTCGCTGCTGTTCTGGGCATGGCTGTGGGGTGTTTGGGGCATGCTGCTCGGCATCCCGATCATTGTCATCCTGAAAGTAGTTTCCCAGCATGTGGAACAATTACAGCCGGTGGCGGAGTTGCTGGGCGAATAGAAACCACCCGGAATACCAGCCGCGATAAAAAAGCTGGCAACTGAATAAAGAACCGCACAACAATCTTTGGGCTGCCGGATTACAGGGTATTCCATGCTCCCTGATCTTCGCAGCAGTCGCATAAACGGAAAATCCGGCAGCATTCACCTTCTAAATCCTGGTTCAATATCACCGCCGACTATCCCGTTCCTTGAAAAATTACGCGCAATGTACGCCAACGTACGGAAGTGGCAAGCGCTTCAGCTTATGCTGCATTAAGTGTTGCACTGTCGAAGCGTCGTGTCACTTCAGTTTATACGACCGCGTCAGGGGTAACCGGCAGGACTGGCGGTGTCACAGTGGTAGTTGTTCCGCTTCCGACCGAGTAAAAAATAGCATGAGTTGCAGCGATAACAGTCTGTATTTGGATGCTTCAATGATCCCCAACTCCCGGAAGAGTCGAGTGCCATCTGCAAAACATGTCTCTGTGGAAAACCGTCTGCTTGCCGCACTTCCTCGCAAAGCTCGCCAAAATTTGCTGTCAGGCTGTGAGCAAGTCGAGTTGGTTTTTGGAAATATTCTCTGCGAGCCTGGGGAGAGAATTCACCATGTGTATTTTCCCACCGATAGTTTCATTTCATTGATGACTCCAATCGAAGGTCACGGTAGCTTGGAGGTGTCCCTGGTCGGCAATGAAGGTATGTGCGGAATTCCTCTCATGCTTGGGGTGGATGTTTCATCGTTGCATGCCGAGGTGCGGGGCGCAGGCACTGCATGGCGAATGGACGCCGAACGGTTCCACAATGAACTCAAACACAACGTTGCGCTGCATCGGCATCTGAACCGCTACCTCTATGTGTTGATGAGAGAACTGGCGCAAACAGCCGCTTGCACCCGCTTCCACGTAGTGGAAGAGCGCCTTGCCCGATGGCTCCTGATGACTCGAGACCGGGCGCACTCAAAGGAGTTCCATATCACCCACGAATTACTTGCCCAGGCGCTGGGCGTGCGTCGTGTTGGTGTCACCAAAGCCGCGGGTTCGCTGCAGAAGAAGAAACTAATCAGTTATAGCCGGGGGGATGTCAAGATTCACGACACCGGTGGATTGGAAGCTGCATCCTGCAGGTGTTACCGGGTCGACAAGGAAACGTACGACCGTATTTTGCATTGCTAGGGACCTGTCGGACTTGATTTTAGCGTGCGACTAGTCGCCTGGCTGCTTTTCTGCATTTTTCAGGTTCCTACTATCATCCGCGCAGTTTTTGCATCACCTGCCACGTTACCCAGCCGCGCCCCAGCCATTTCCCGACGTGGCCAGGGCGTAGCGCCGCAAGCAAGACGACGACGCCGACTATCCATTCGGGATTGCGCTTGATATAACGCAGGGCAGTGAGCCCCTGGTCGGCCAGCGCCAAGGGTATGCGCCACGGCTCGATGTTCTGCGCCAGCGCCACTCGTTGTGCTGCAGCCTGCGCAACCAAGCGTTCACGCCGTTCAGCCAGCCGGATCAATATTTTGTTCATGAGCGGGAAACGAGGTGCTGCCGGTCTTTGAACAATTCCGACAGACTCGCTGCAAATAGTCTCGGCTTTGTTCTCGCTTTGTACATGGCGAACACCCATACCGCCATGCCAACTGCCAGAAAGAACCCGGCAAGCGCACCTAGCACCAGGAGACGGTGCGTGTCCCAGAATGCGACCACGAGCAGGATCGTTGCCAGCACCACGCCAATCCCGAGGCATAACAGGGCTGCCAGTGCCAACATCAGTAGCGAGAATAAACGCGCCCGTTCTTCTTCCAGTTCCGCGGACAGCAGATCGAGGCGCGTATGCGCGATGGCAACCAGCGTTCCTGCGAGAGCTTGTCAGCGACTCGAGCAGCCCCTTGCTTCCGCCGGGTGTATTCTCCGTCATGGCAAACGACTAGCGGCGAGCGCTGAGCAAGCCGACCACCAAGCCGACACCGGCGGCGATGCCGACGGCTTTCCATGGATATTCGTGGACATAAGCATCGGTAGCCTTGACTGCCTCTTTGGTTCTGTCAAGCAGTGCCGTCTGTGACTCCGTCATCCTGGCTTTCACAACCCTGAGAGACTCTTCCGCCTTGGCGCGTACTTCGGCCAGCTCCTCACCGCCTTGGTTGGCAGTCGCTTTCAGCAACGCTTCCGCGTCTGCCACCACCGCCTTGAAGTCGGCGATCAACTGTTCTTTGGTGAACTTCATCAAATAATTTATCCATACATTTCTCCTTTGCTCGCTCTATCGTGATCTGGGTGAATTCCGAGAAAATTTCCAGGGTCTTTACAGGCGTCTACCTTGAATGACACGCAGCAATATCACCACGATCGCGATAACCAAAAGAATGTGAATGAGTCCGCCCATGGTGTACGAGGAGACCAAGCCAAGCACCCAGAGGATAATCAAGATAATCGCAATAGTTTCTAGCATTTTTGCTACTCCTTAATCTGTAATGTCTTGTCGCGGTGCCACTCAACCCTGAGAGAGCCGCTTCACCCCGGGCGAAGCATCTCCTCGGGCTTGCACCCATTGGTCGAACTCCATTCCCTTTCCGTGTCGAACGAGCGCTGCGTCTGCGCGCTCACGTAGCCGGTAGGCGAGGACCTCGATGGCGCCGAACGCGTCACGTTCAACTCGGGTCCTCGCCATTAGGCTCTTGTACAACGCTTACTTCTTGTCGCCCTTCGCCGCGTCCTGGATGCTGTCGCCGGCTTTTTCGATCTGTTCTCCGGCCTTATCTACCGCATTGTCGACATTCTTGCCGGCCTGCTCCGCCGGGCCTTCCTGCTTCTGGCAGCCGGCTAGTGCGACAAGCAACGCACTCATGACCAAGGCTACGCTGACGGTCTTTCCGAGTTTCATCATTATATTCTCCTGGTGTTTCATTGGCCCGAAAGCGGGAGCAACCGTGCCGGTCACGCCCGTTGCGGGATCTAGGGTGATGAGCGACTGCGACGCACCAGCCGGTTAGGTCAGGCGCATCGCACGTCGATCATCGTTTTTAATGTCTGACTTCGTGGCCGATGATGCCGCCGACGGCGGCACCGCCGAGGGTTCCGAGCGCGCCGCCGTTCGTAAGCACGGCGCCGCCGACGGCGCCGACACCAGCGCCGATGGCGGTGTTCTTATCCTGCCTCGACATCCCGGAACAACCACTCAGGCCGAGCAGCATGGCTGCGGCAACTGCACCGAGCGCGAATCTATGTATTGTTTTCATGGGATTTCCTCTTTCTAAAACAGTGTGTTTCCGGTGCTTCGTGCCCGGCCGAGTGCGGCTTACGGCGTGTCAAAGCGCGTCTTCGCTTGCTCCAGGCAGCGATCCTTGGCGTCGCCTGCGTAGGTGTCGCACTTTTGCGACGGTGCTGACAGTGCACACCTCTTGACTCCGATGGCTCTAGGTTACGGAGAACCTCCTTCGCCGTCTGTCCGCTGACGCACATAGCCGGCAATCGAACGGTGCGCCGGCCGTTGCTCCGCCAAAGCGGCGGTATCTATAATTGAATCGAGATGCCTCAAACATTCGATTCCGCCGCGTCGGTGAGGTCGTTCGATCGTGGCTGATAAATGGGAGATCACTCATGCCTTCCCCGCATAACCCCCGCCAGAACCACCTGCTCGCCGCCCTGCCGGCGGAGGAGCGCGCGCGCTTCTTCCCCCATCTGGAACTGGTCCCGATGCCGCTCGGCGACGCGCTTTGCGAGTCCGGTATTCAGATGCGCCACGTCTATTTCCCCACCACCTCGATCGTATCCCTGCTCTACGTCATGGCGGATGGCGCATCGGCGGAAATCGCCGTGGTCGGCAACGAGGGCATCGTCGGTGTCTCCCTGTTCATGGGCGGGGAAACCACGACCAGCCGGGCCGTGGTGCAAAGCGCCGGCCACGCCTACCGGCTGACGGGACAGTTGCTGAAGGAGGCGTTCTTTCTCGCCGGCCCGATGCAGCGGCTGTTGCTGCGCTACACCCAGGCGCTGCTGACCCAGATGGCGCAGACGGCGGTGTGCAACCGGCATCATTCGGTGGACCAGCAACTGTGTCGCTGGCTGCTGCTGAGCCTCGACCGCCTGCCCTCGAACGTGCTGACCATGACCCAGGAGTTGATCGCCAACATGCTCGGGGTGCGCCGCGAAGGCGTCACCGAGGCCGCCGGGGGATTGCAGCGCGACGGGTTGATACACTACAGCCGCGGCAAGATCACCGTAGTCGATCGGCCCGGATTGGAGGCGCGCGTCTGCGAATGCTACCAGGTGGTCAAGACGGAGTTCGATCGCCTGCTCCCGGAGGTAGACGTTGCGTAATCGGGTTGGTTGCGTGCTGTTCACGTTCGATCACGAGATCCGTTGAACGCGCAGAAAAACTGCGCTATGTTTGTTAGCGCACAGAGCCGGCCGGATATGTGGCGTAGTCTCTCAATGAGAACCGTACTACCGCGCACGTACGATTTCGTTCCTAAAGAGTTCTACAAGCGTGCGGTCTTCGTTATCAAGATTTCTGAACCCCAACCAATAAGGAGCATTAACATGTACAGCATACGAAGTAATCTCCTGTCACTCATGTTCGCGACGGCAGCAATCGTCTCGATGAGTGCGATGAATCTGGCAAGCGCGGCAACCGCTGAGGATTTGGATAAGGATTCCCGGCAGGCCTTGCAGACGCTTTATAAAACCGAACCTCTTGCCGAGAACCTTTCGCGCACGGCCAAGGCCGTGCTCGTATTCCCGAATATCGTGAAGGCTGGCCTCGTGTTCGGCGGCAGCTATGGCGAAGGCGAATTGATCGAGGGCTCGAAAGTCGTCGATTATTACAACTCCGTAACCGGATCCTGGGGCCTGCAGGCAGGCGCCCAGTCCTACGGATATGCGGTGTTTCTGATGACCGATAAGGCCATTCGCTATATCAAAGAGACGAAGGGTTGGGAAATTGGCGTGGGTCCAACCGTCGTTGTGGTTGACGAAGGAGTCGCAAAGAATCTTTCGACATCCTCGCTGAAGGATGATGCCTATGCGTTTATCTTCAGCCAGCAAGGATTGATGGCGGGCGTCAGCATCGAGGGAACAAAAATTTCCCGAATCAATCGGTAAACCAACAAAGGGCGGACGCGATTTGCGTCCGTCCTGATTTGTCCGTCGCCCTCGAACACAGTGGGCGAACGGCAGCAATGATGAAGAATCAAGCCGCACCGAAATCATTCAGTGACTGCCTTTGGAAATTCAATAATCTGACAGGAGAATCCGCATGCCTCTGATTAATCTGGTCATCGTCTTGATCGTGGTTGGCATACTGCTTTGGCTCGTCAATACCTACATACCCATGGACCGAAAGATCAAGAACATCCTGAATATCGTCGTTGTCATTGTTGTCGTGATATGGTTACTTCAGGTGTTTGGAATATTGGGATCGATGGACAGCATACGTATCGGCCGATGATGGCCTGAAAGGGCCATGAGACGCCTTTAGTCTCCCATAAAAGGGGATCGATAGTGTGTTGAATGTGGAGTCTGATGCTTCGCATTTGCGAAGCAAATTTCGGTCCCCGTAACATCCAGGACAATACCCGAATCTGAAATAACCCGATTCGGTGAACGAATCCGGATCTCATATTACTGTTTGATCAGGACATTCCCGTCATGATCAAGGGTGAACGCTTCAACAGCATTTCACATCTGGTCGGCGCCGTGCTGGCGCTGGCTGGTGCCGTGGTGCTGGTTGTGGTGGCGTCGCGGGGTGGCGATACACGCCGCATCGTGTCGTTCAGCATTTATGGCGTCACGCTGTTTCTGCTTTACCTGATTTCCACCCTTTATCACGGCCTGCCGACGGGGCGCGCGAAACACGTGTTTCGCGTTCTCGATCATCAGGCGATTTATCTGCTGATCGCCGGCAGCTACACGCCGTTCACGCTGGTCGCGCTCGACGGTATTGTGGGTTGGTGGATGTTCGGTGCGATCTGGGGCATGGCGGTGCTGGGCCTGGTGCTTGATGCACTGCCTCGGCGCGGCGCGCGGGTGCTGCCGTTTTTCATTTACTTCGTGATGGGCTGGTTGATATTGCTGGCAATCAATCCACTGCTCGCGGCGCTGCCACGCGCGGGCTTCATCTGGCTGTTGACCGGCGGCATACTCTATTCCTCCGGTATCGTGTTTTTTGCCCTCGATCACCGTTACCCGTGGATGCACGGGGTATGGCATTTGTTCGTGCTGGCGGGCAGCATCAGCCACTATGTGGCGATTCTGGTCTATGTCTGATGGCCAATGCCTTCAGCTCAAATCCACCTCGACGTAATGCTCCCGGCGGTCGTCCACCAGGGGGATCCTGTCTTGCGGTCGTTCTGCCCCGTCTACACCGGCTCCATTGAGCACGGCACCGTCCACCGTCACGCGGATCACCTGATTCGACTTCTCACCGCCGCGCTTGACGGTGATGTGGTAGACCGTCTCGCGATAGCGGTAGTGGATTTTGTACGACTCCCAATGGGCCGGGATACACGGTGCAATGCGCAGATGGTCCACTTCCAGTTGCAGGCCCAATAGTGTTTCCACGGCCAGCCGGTACATCCAGCCCGCCGCCCCGGTGTACCAGGTCCAACCGCCACGGCCCGTGTGTGGCGGCGCACCGTAAATATCCGCGCACATGACATACGGCTCGACCTTGTAGCGTTCGATCTCCGCAGGCCCACTAGCGTGATTGATCGGGATTGAGCATGGCGAACAATTCCCACGCTCGTTCCCTGTCACCCAGCATGGCAAACGCCATCGTGGTCCAAATCGCGGCATGGGTATATTGGCCACCGTTCTCGCGGACGCCGGGCACGTAGCCCTTGATATATCCGGGCTCAAGGTCCGATTTATCGAAGGGCGGAGCGAGCAGTTGGATTAACCGCGCATCGCGTCGCACCAGGCGCTTGTCCACCGCCGCCATCGCCTGGCGGGCTCGCTTAAGATCGCCGCCGCCCGAAATGACCGCCCAACTCTGGCTGATCGAATCGATCTGGCATTCGTCATTGTCGGACGAGCCCAAGGGTGTGCCATCATCGAACCAGGCTCGCCGATACCAACCGCCGTCCCAGGCATTGGCCTCGATGTTGTTGCGCAGCAGCGTAGCCTGCCCGGCGCAAACTTCGGCAAAGGCCTCGTCGTTCAGGCCGCGAGCCAGGCCGGCAAACAACTGAAGGTTCTCGTACAGGAACCACGCCAGCCAAACGCTCTCGCCCTTGCCGTCACGACCGACGAGATTCATGCCATCGTTCCAGTCGCCGCAGCCCATCAGCGGTAATTGACGTTCGCCAAAGCGCAAACCATGTTTGATTGAACGCACGCAATGTTCATAGAGGCTCGCCGCTTCCGCCGAACGTTGCGGCTGATCGTAGTAAGCCTCCTCTTCCGGATTCAACTCGCGGCCCACCAGGAAATGTACTGACTCGTCGAGTACGCCCGTATCGCCGGTCGCCAGCACATAACGACAGGTTGCATACGGCAGCCACAGATAGTCATCGGAGAAATGGGTGCGCACGCCTTGTCCGTTGGGCGGATGCCACCAGTGTTGCACGTCACCCTGGAGGAACTGGCGCTCGGCGCAACGGATCAACTGCTCGCGGGCGAGCCACGGTGTCGCATGGATCAGCGCCATGGTGTCCTGCAATTGATCGCGGAAACCGTAGGCGCCGCCGGACTGATAATACCCGCTACGGCCCCAGAGCCTGCAGGACAGTGTCTGGTAGAGCAGCCAGCCGTTGGCCAACACGTCCAACGCGGGATCCGGCGTCTCCACGTGCACCGCGCCCAGGGTGCGGTTCCAGTGTTCCCACACCGCTTCCAATGCCTGCCGTGCGCGCGCCGGTCCGCCGAATCGCTGGATGAAATGCTGCGCTTCGTCGGTGTTGCGGGCCGCGCCGAATACGAACACGATCTCGCGCTCTTGACCGTCGGCCAGCTCGATCCGGGTCTGTATCGCGGCGCACGGATCATGGCCCGCACCTGTCCTGCCCGACAAACGCTTGCGGCGCATAGCCGCCGGGTTGGTTAGCGAGCCGTTGCGGCCAATGAACTCTGTACGGTTTCCGGTGACCGTACGCTCTGGCTCGCTGACCCGCGCAAAGACGACCCGATTGCCGCATTCGCGGCCGTAAGCATTGCGGGCAAACAGCGCCCCGCTGTGCGGATCCGTTTCGGTAACAATGTGCATCAGATTGGCGTGTCGCCACTCACCGAGCACCAGCTCCCAATAGCCAGTCAGCGACAATCGACGCGGGCGCCTCGAATGGTTGCGCAGCTTGACCACCGTGAACTTCACCGGTGCGTCCATGGCGACGTAGGTGAACAGTTCCGAGGAGATGCCGGCTTCGTAATGCTCGAACACGCTGTACCCAAACCCGTGCCGGCACACATACCCGGACCGACCGCGGGCGGGCAACGGCGTCGGCGACCAGAACGCACCCGTATCCTCGTCGCGGATGTATAGCGCCTCGCCGCTGCTGTCGCTAAGCGGGTCATTGTGCCAAGTGGTCAGCCGGAACTCGTGAGCGTTTTCCACCCAGGTATACGCGCTCCCGCTCTCGCTGACGACCGTGCCAATGTGCGGGCTGGCGATGACATTGACCCACGGCGCCGGCGTGCTCTGACCGGGATCGAGGGTGATGACGTATTCGCGCCCGTCGGGCGTGAAGCCGCCGAGGCCGTTGCAGATAATACGTTCGCGCTCCGACAGCGGATAGGCCGGTTCAGCTTCCGGTTGCGGCAATAGCTCCAGACGGTCCGACACACGCTCGGCCGACACGCGGCGTTCCACCTGCTCGATCAATGTCTCGGCGGTATCGGTCAGCACGACGCGGGCGACCGTCTGGAACA
The DNA here is from genome assembly GCA_963773065.1 of uncultured Gammaproteobacteria bacterium. Classification (GTDB taxonomy): domain Bacteria; phylum Pseudomonadota; class Gammaproteobacteria; order UBA9214; family UBA9214; genus CAVQCA01. The sequence continues at coordinate 58,768 of CAVYZN010000004.1, read as the reverse complement.
AGACCCGCTCATCCTCGGAAAGTTCTTCGGCGCGCCGCAGGAAGACCCCACCCGGTTTGTCGAGAATATGTGCTTCGGGACCCGCGTTGATCAGCCCCATGATCTGGTCTTGCAGAACCGCCCGGTAGCCTGAGAAATCCTCGTTCACGATCACCAGGTCCGCGGTCAAGCCCTTCATCCGCCAATAGGCATGGGCTTGCAGCATCTGTTTTACCAGGTCGATGCGATTCAGGTCGCCGATGCGCATCAGGACGATCGGCAGATCGCCCGAGACGGCAAAGCGCCAAAGCCCGGACTGACCAAGCTGGTTGCGGGCAATGACGCTGGGCGCGGCGCGGCGCAAGGCAGTGCCGTAAATGACGGAGGAGGCCAAGCGGCCATAGACCTGTGCATCGGCTTCGGTTGCGTTGAGGTGGCGCAGCACCTCCTGACCATGGAACCATGCCATTTCAAAGGCACGCTCAACGAAGTGCCTGTCGCAATACTCCTCAAGCAAAGCCAATGCCGCCTCGCGCGTGTCCGCGACACCGGAGATGATCTGCACGGTCGCCGATTCGTCGGGTGACAAGCTGATGGTGCGGCGAATCGCCACGATGGGATCGAGCACCGAACCCTCGGTGTTAGACAACCGCTTTAATAACTGTGGGGGGCTATCACTGCTATCCAGTACCACCGGGTTGGCCGCCGTTCGACCCCGCCCGATGAATTTGGCGCGGTCAGTCTCGTAAGACGGCTCGTCGGCAACCACGCCAGGCGCCGCCAACAGGTGAAACATCCACGGCACCTGCTCCCCCGGTGTGCGGCGGCGCCGCGTGCAGAGGATCGCCTGCCGGTCTGGCAGGATTTCGGTTTGCACGAACAGGTTGCTGAAAGAGCGATGGGCCAAGTCGGCATTCAACGGCGCCAACACGACCTCCGCGTAACTCGTCACCTCGATATGACGGGTACGGGACGACAGATTGGTGAGCGTGACACGGCGGATCTCGACGTCGTCTTCAGGTGAAACGCTGATCTCGGTGTGCGCTTCGATCGCATGATCTCGCCGCCGGTATTCGGCGCGCCCCTGCAAGAAAATCGCCTCGTAGTGATTGGGCTTGCGCAGTGTCGGTTGATACGCGGTTGCCCAATAACGCCCCGTGTCGCGATCGCGCAAGTAAATGAATGTGCCCCAGCAATCGCAAGTGGCATCCTCGCGCCAACGGGTGACGGCCAGGTCGCCCCAGCGGCTGTACCCTCCGCCGGCATTGGTCGCCATGACGTGGTACCTGCCGTTGGACAGCAGGTGAACTTCAGGTATCCGCGTGTTCGGGTCGGTAAACACGCGCATGATCGTGCCTACTTCCGCGCCGGGAGGTCGCGCGGCGGCGCTCACTTCAGCCGCGTGCGGATGCAACGTAGCTCCCTTCTTCGGCACACGCTCCTGCAGCAACAATTCCGTTGCCCGTACGAGGGGTGAAGACAAAAATCGGCGCTGCATCGGCCGGTTGAGCAATACATGATCAAAGGCCAACAGGCTCATGCCTTGATGATGCGCCATGAAGGTACGTACGATGGCGTGATTCTTACCCCGCGGCACACGCGATGGCGTGTAATCGACCGCCTCGTAGAACCCATAGACGCCGAGGAAACCATCGTCAGCCAGCGTCTGCAAGTTGCGACACGCTTCCCGCGGCATCACCGTCAGCGCCAGTGCGCTGGCGTAAGGAGCGATGACCAGGTCGTCTCCCAGCCCGCGCTTGAAGCCCAGCCCGGGCACGCCAAACGCCCGATATTGATAGACCTGGTGGATATCGGTGGCGTTATAGCAGGACTCGGAAATGCCCCAGGGCACAGCGCGTTGTCGGCCGTATTCGATCTGGCGCGACACCGCGGCCTTGCAGGTCTGCCCCAACAAGGTGTTCTCGTAACTCGGCATGATCAACCGCGGCATGAGGTACTCGAACATCGATCCGCTCCACGAAATCAAGCTCACGGCGCCGCCATGGCTTGTCAGCAGGCGGCCGAGTGCGAACCAATGCTTCTGCGGTACCTGTCCCTGCGCGATGAGCAGGAAACTGGCCAGACGCGCTTCGGATGCCAGCAGGTCGTAGTAGGACGGATCGCGGCGCCGTTCGCCCACGTCGTAACCTATGGTCAGCAAGCCGCGCGACGTATCGTAGAGAAATTCAAAATCCATCACCGCCAGTTCGCGGCAACGATCCACTAAATCGTCGATGATTCTGAGTCGCTCCACCGCGCCCTTGTAACGTGATCCTGCCGCCGCGGCTGCCCCGGCTGACGACAGCGCTTCAGTGCCAACTGCTCCCTCTCTAGCCAATTCCGCCAGTGTCGGGATGTTGCTGAAGCGCCGCGGCTCGGGCACCAGGAATCTAAGGTCATCTCGAAGAGCGCGGGATTGCTGGTCGAATGCCTGCGCCCAGTAATGCAGTTCGCCATCGATATCAATATCCTCTGGCAGCCATGCAACCAGCCCCCCGCCAGTACGGTGAATCTCATCCAGCAAGCTGTCGGCGGCAGCCAGTATCTGTGGCTGTCCGTTCAGCGTGAGTGAGTGTAGTGTGTTCTGCAGAAACTTAATCTGCTTCGCAAGATCCGGGGCTGGTAACGAGGGCAGGTGTTCGGCAAGCACCTGCAAGGTATCCTGCAACCCCTGAAACACGCACGCGGACAGCACCGGCAGATCTTTCAACTCGGCCAGTCCCGCTTGCAAAGTGAGCAGGCTGCCGGCCAGGTTGCCGCTGTCCACCGAAGAGACGTATTGCGGGCGAAGTGGTTTCAGCGTGCGCGTGTCGTACCAATTGTAAAAATGGCCGCAGTAGCGTTCCAGCTTTTCCATCGTAGACAGTGTTTTCTCGGTACGACGCAGGAATTCTCCGGCGGAAATGTAACCGAAATCGTACGCCGCCAGGTTCGCCAGCAGCGACATCCCGATGTTCGTGGGCGAGGTACGCGAAGCGATGGCCGGAGCCGGATATTCCTGGAAGTTATCGGGCGGGAGCCAGTTGTCCTGTGTACCGACAAACTCCGCGAAGAAACGCCATGTTCGCCGGGCCGCCCCCCGCAGGAACGCCCGTTGATCAACGGTCAAGTCCAGTACGGGGGACAAGAGCGGCCTGCTAATCCACCAGCCGACGACGGGCGACACCAGCCAGAGCAACAAGACGGGCGCACAGAAGAGCCACTCCGCCGACCGGCTGACCACCAATGCGAAGGCCAGCACCACCGCCAGAACAGGCGCGATCCACATCTCCTTAAAATAATCGGCCAGCGTACGGCGCGCGTTGCGGCTTGCATAGGATCGCAGTTGCCAGAGCAACAATCCGCGTCGAGTGAACAACATCCGCACACCCGAGCGCAGCATCGCATCCAGGCATATCAGCGTTTCGTAGGGCAAAACGACCAACACCAGCAAGGCGAGCACTATTGGGCGGCCCGCGGATTTGCCTGTCAGGCTCAAGTGCACCAGCCAATCACGTTCTTCGGGCTTGCGGATGAGTTCGATCACGGCTCCCAGCATGGTAGGTAAGAACACCACACCCGCGACCAGCAGGGTCCAGAACCATGCCGATCCCTGACCAAACAGCCAACCACCTGCCAGCAAGGCAAGCAGCGACGGCGGCACGAGGCTGCGTCGAAGGTTGTCGAAAATTTTCCACATCGACAAGGCTGTGAGCGGGTTCGGTTGCCGCTTCGCCTTCGATCCATTTGTTCCGTTCGACTCATTTGATCGGGGCGGTCCGAGTACGCGCGGGAGCAGCCAGCCGGCAAGCTGCCAGTCGCCGCGTATCCACCGGTGTCGCCGGTTGGCCTCTATGGTGTAACTGGCCGGATGTTCTTCAATGAGGTCCACATCGGTCACCAGTGCCGAACGCGCATACCCGCTTTCCAGCAGGTCGTGACTGAGAATGAGATTCTCCGGAAAGCGTCCATTGACGGCCTGACGAAAAGCGTCCACATCGTAGATGCCCTTGCCGATGAACGCCCCCTCCCCGAAAATATCCTGGTAGACATCCGATACCTCGCGCGTGTAGGGATCGATGCCTGACTCACCCGCGAACAGTTTCGTAAACCATGACTGACCTGCACTGGTCAGGCTGATCGAAACGCGTGGTTGCAGGATTGCGTAGCCTTCGACAATGCGTCCCTTGTCGGCATCGTACACCGGCCGGTTGAGAGGATGAGCGATGTTCCCTATCAGTGTGCGTGCCGCGTCGCGAGGCAGTTGCGTGTCGGTATCCAGGGTGATGACGTACTTTATCGAACCGAGGACGGACGGATCACCGACAATATCCGAGAAGGCAGTTTGCGCCCCTCCCCGCAGCAAGGCATTGAACTGCTCCAGTTTGCCGCGCTTGCGCTCATATCCCATCCACACCCGTTCGTATGGATTCCACACCCGAGATCGGTGAAACAGATAGAAGATGCACGGACGGTCCTCGCGGTAGGTCTCGTTGAGCGCCTGAACGGCCGCGCGCGCGTAGGCAAGTATTGCGTCATCCTCCGGCAGCGTGCGCTCGGGCGCGTCACGAAAATCCGTCAGCAAGGCAAAGAACAGATTGGGATCATGATTACCGAGATAGCGGATCTCCAGGGCTTCGAGAAGATCATCGATATCTTGCGCCGTGCTCAGCAAGGTGGGGACAACCACCATGGTGCGGTGAACCGGTGGAATGCCCTTCGAAAAATCCAGGCGTGGTAACGCGCGAGGCGGCAGGACGAGCGTGACCAGCAGGTTCACCAGCGGGACGGCCAACGCCGAGGCGCCGATTGTGCCGGTGATCGCAAAAACCCAGTAGCGCCAGTTACCCGGCACGAAGCCGCCGAAAGAGTACAGCACGACCGATGTCGCCAATGCGGTGAGCAACAGGATGAGGCCGAGGTATAGGAACAGGCGGTATTGCCGGCACCCCCGGCATGACCCGTCTGTTCCACGACAAACGGCAGCCGACCGCACGTTCCAGTATCTGCCGTCCGTGATCGATCAGGTAATATCCGACATGCGCGCTGCGGTCCTTGGTACTCATTCGCTCTGCCGCAGTCTGCGCCAGAGCGATGGCTTCGCGTGCTACCGCCAACTCACTACACGAACTGTGTATATAACCTCGGGCCACGTCTTCGATGACATGTCGGTACCGGTCGCGGGTGGCGAAATCCTGGCTAGCGTGCATCCCCGTCGGATCCTCACGCAATGTCTGTTCGACGACACTGAGCGACTCGACGTAATTCCTCCAGTCCATTGCGCCGATGAAACGCAGACTACCGATACTGTTTGCGATGGAGATCTGATTGGCCGCGGCCGTTCGGCCGGCCGCCTCCGACAACTGTGTTGCGGTCACCCCTTGTTCGAGTAGTTTTTGCTCGACCCAGGTTTGAATGAACGCCATAGCGGGCCCCTGAGCCTGCAGTCTTGCGTAAAATTCCTCCACGAACGGAGCGGTCAGCGGCACATCGGCATAGGCGAACTCGGCCAGCAACTGGATAAGCTGTTTGGGTTCCCTTTCGGCCGTCGCGAGCATGCGGTCCGCCCAGGTGATGGCCGCGTCGCGCTCCTCGCGCCTGCGGGCGATACGCACCCCGACGCGGCGAAGGTTTTCCAGCAGCGCCAACTGCAGCATTATCGGGAATGCCCACAATTCGCCCAACTTTAACGGTTCAACGGTCTGGTAGGCGGCGACGAACTGGGTGGCATTGTCGCTGTCGATACGACCGTCCATGTGTGAGATCAACTCCAGCGCCAGGGCATAGATGCGGGGGAAACCGGCAGGCGGACCATCAGCCAGTCGCGGCAACTGCCGGCTGTACCCGCGCGGCAGATGCCGACGCGCCAGACTGATCTGCTGCTCGATTAGATAGTAATTGTCGAGCAACCAGGCCTCTGCCGGCGCGATCCGTTGTCCCGGCGAGGCTGCGGCTGACACGACGTCGTACGTCGCCAGCAGAACGCGCGCATTGTCCGCCAGCCGCGGCAGCAACCTGTCCGGTCCGCGACGCGGATCGATTCTATGCTGACCAGCCAGCGTTACCGCGTGACGCTTCAGTTGCTCGATGCTGAACAGCTCCGAGCGCAGCAACTCAGTATCCCGGTCGTTACGCAGCGCATTGCGTGTGCGTGCCGAAAATACGAACGCTTTGATGACTATGACATTCTCCTCGCCCGAACTCGGGGTGGCCAACGCAGCACTGGCCTTATACCCCGTGTTTGCCGAAAACTCATACCCTGTGCTTTCAGACCAGCAACCGGTTACCCGTCGATCGCAATTATTTTACGCTGTTTTGGCAGGTATTGAGGTCATCAAGGTAAAAATGGATAGTGTCGTAGAAACGTTTATTTCTGTTGCTGACTCATGCTCATTCTGGCGCCGATGGGCCGACTATAGCGTCCTCATTAGATGTCGCTTTGAATCTTGCGCCTGACACATGTCGCTTCCTCGAATTGTTGTCGTGCTATGGTTACTGCAGGCTTTCGAGTGTTGGGATCGATGGATAGCATACGTATCGGCCGCTGACTTATGTCAAAGGTGGTCACCGTCGCGATAAGCCGGATGTGCAGGCTAGCGCTGCGACCAGGGCTTGAAGGGATACTCGATCGGGCTGTCCCGCAGCTCCTTGGGGAGCACCAGTCGCCGCTCGCCCCGTTGCCACTGCATCACGTAGGTCTTCTTGTCGAGCTGCTTGCCGGTGTCATCGACGTGGTAGGGGCCCAGTATCGAGCGAAACCTCATTTCACCGAGTTGCCGGCGGATATCATCCTTCGACAACGAACCCGCGAGCCGCACCCCGGCCTCCAGCACCTGCCCGGCGCCATAGCCGTAAGCGGCGTAGACACTGGCAGTCTTGCCGTATTGCTCCCGGTAGCGGAAGGCAAAGTCGTAGGCCATCGGCATGTGCGCGGAGGCCATCCAGGCCACGACACCCATCACGCCCTCGGCGTCCGGGCCCAGCGCATCGCCGAACTCGGGCAGGGCCGGACCCACCGTAAAAACAAACGCCTTGGGGGATAACCCGCTTGTCTTCGCCTGCTGCATGAAGGCAACCGAGTCATTGAGATAGGTTCCGCCGATGACCATGTCGGGTCTGGCGGAGCGTATCCGCTCGACGATCGCCGCGAAGTCGGTCGTATCCTGGGCATACTCCTCATCGAACACGATTTCCATGCCCTGTTTGGCCGCCTGATTGCGCACACCCTGGGCGACCCCCCGCGGAAAATCGGCACCTGCGTAGACCAGCGCAATCGTGTTAAGGCCCGCCTTCTTGGCGGAATTGATGACCAGATCCAGTATAGGTGTCGGTTGGTGCATCCACCTGGAAAATATTCTTGTAACCCCGTGACCAGATGTCAGTCGACGAAGCCCCGGTGGCGACCATGGGGAAATGGTGTTTTTCGGCAACGCCGCTGGCGGCCAGGGTGAGTCCGGATGAATACGGGCCAAGCAGCAGATCGACCTTGTCCTCGCTGATGAGGCGCTCGTAGAGCGCCGCGCTGGTGCTGGCATCGGACTTGTCGTCGTAATAGACGATTTCGACCGGACGCCCCAGCAGCGCGCCGCGCGCATTGAGATCATGCGCCCACATCTGTATGCCTTCCAGTTGCTCGCCGCCCGGCGCGGCATATTCACCGCTCAGCGATGCCGTCACGCCCACCTTGATGGGTTCGGCGCCCGCTGATGTCTGCGGCCAAAGCACCCCCGGCAAGACCAGCGATGCGGCAAGCAAGGTCCAGGCTCTCAGCAAACTTCCCAGCATTTTCTTCATCATAGTGGTCACGTTCTATTTCTCGATGTCCATCTGGCGCTTGGTGGTGTACAGCATGCGCACGAATTCATACTCGAAAGGCGAACCGGTCTCGTAGTACCTGAAACTCACATGGGCGCGCGTATCGATGGCATTCAGGGTGAAGTACACAATCTCCCTCTGTCGGGGAGTCTTGCAGGTCGAGCGGGTCGATCGCCGACATCACCACGGTATCCGTGAGGAGACCGGTGGTGTCGCGCACATTGCTGGGACCGTAGATCGGCAGGACCAGATAGGGCCCGGTGCCGACGCCCCAGTGGCCCAGGGTCTGTCCGAAATCCTCCTGCTGGCGCGGCAGGTCGATGGTCGTGGCGACGTCGATCAGTCCCAGCAGACCCACCGTCGTGTTGACCATCAGGCGCCCGGTCGTAATGAAGGTCTTCTGCGCGCTCAGTTGCAGGGCGCTGTTGATGAGCGTGGTGATTTCCCGGACGTTGTTGAAGAAATTGTGCACGCCCTCCTGCGCGATGTCCGGTACTACCGCCTGGTACCCATTCACCACGGGCAGGAAGACATAGTTGTCGAAGCGGTAGTTGAAGCGGTACATGGTCCGGTTGAAACCTTCCCAGGGATCCGGGACATCTTCCGAGAGGTAGGGGACACCCGGCACCAGCACATCTTCAGGCGCGAAATAGGGTTCCTCGATGACATCGCCCTTCTGCACCGGGGCCGTGCTGCAGGCACCCAGCGTGAAGGCGGCTGCCAGAATCAGGACAGACTGCGGTAGTTTCTTGTAGCTTGATTTCATGTTGATGCCGTCCTCATTGCCTGAAGACGTTGACCATGTAGGCCACGTTGTCCCGGTAATCCATGTTGCCGCAGTGCCCGCCCTTGGGATAAATTTTGGCGCGGTCGCCGAATACGCGCGTGAAGAAATCGATCTCCCCGGGTTCCAGGATGATGTCATCGCGGTTGGTCATGACCTCGATCTTCTTGCTGTTGCGCAGGTAGTCCTCGATGGTGGTGAGACTCATCTCATTGATGAGCTGCTCACGCGTCACGGAGGGGTCCTGGGCATGGTAGTAGGGATAGAAATAGGCATGGAAGTAATCCGTGAAGCCGACGCGCATGCTCACCTTGCCGTAATCACCGGGAGAACTGTTCTTGGTGAGATAGACATTCCTGGGCTTGACGAAACCGTAATTGGTCATCAGATCCGAGGTAAAGATCAGGTTGGCGGAGGCGATGCGGAAGGACACGCCGATCAGCGCCGCCAGTTCTTCGTTGTCGGGATTGACGGACTCGAAGGCCTGGTACAGAAACTCGTCGTCGAAATCCACCGATTTCGAGCGTTCGTAGACCTTGCCGACCTGCTCCACGAGCTTGTTGTAGAACTGCGCGAAATTGTTAATGCCACCCGGGATATTCTCCAGCATGCGATCAAGCAGCGAGATGGAGCTGTAGAGCCGCACCGGCGGGTTGATCAGCAGCGCCTTCTTGAAGCGGAACACCTGCTTCGTCTCGTCCAGCAGGGTCACGAAGGCGGTGTTGAAGGCGCCCAGGCTGTACCCCGTGATATAGAAGTCCGTCACCTCGATCTTGTCCTTGAGCGTATCCCAGATGCGCTCCATCACCCGATAGAGGTCTTCCGCGTCCTTGAAGGCATGCCCGGGTACCCCCGTAGTGGAGGCGGCGACGATGAAATTGGGATAGGTGGGCGAAGACAGGGAAACGACATGAAAACCCGCGTGATAAAAGGCAGCCCGGGCCATGTCCTGGTTCTTGGCGCTGTCATAGGGGGCGCCGGTGCCGGCGATGAGAAACACCAGCGGTGCGGGCCCCTTCTGCAGCACCTCAGAGTAGCGCAGTTCGGCGTCGTACCACAGGTAGTCCGGCACCTGGCGGTCCGGGAAGATCGTGATGCGGCGTTTTTTCACCGGAATCTTCTTGGGCAGATCCGCCATATATTTCGGCGGTGTGCCCACCACCGTGGCGACGTACTTGTTGTCGAAGGGGTAACCGTAGGGCTCGTCGGCGGCGACCCAGCCCGTCACTAGCCAGAGTGCGGCCAGCAGGAAACAGAGGGTTCTTTTCATTGAGATCACTTGTTGAAATCTAGAGCCGCCGATCCGGCAGCGCGCGCAGTTTAGCGTATTCACCCTTCATTGTCATGCCCGTCGGGCTAACGTTATTCAACGGCGCGTTGTTGCGCTGCCTCCGGTACGTCCGGATGAGCATTGTTTCCCTGCCATTGCCTACAAGGGTGGCCACCCCGGTCGTTGATTTCAAAGAAACAAGGATCGCGCACCGAGTCAGTGCGTGTCATGCACGGAAAGGTCTTGCACGGTACCCGCGCACGAACCATACTGGAAAATTTTCCTGCTACTGGAGGAAAGATTGATAATAACGTTCTACGGGGTGCGCGGTTCGATCCCCTCTCCGGGGCCCGATACCGCCAGATACGGCGGCAATACCTCGTGCGTCTACATCGAGCTGGCCAATGGCGGCAAGCTGATACTGGACTGCGGCACGGGTATCAGGAAACTGGGCAAGCGCCTGGCGCACACCGACGATGCCATTGACATCCTGCTCTCCCACGGCCACTGGGACCATATACAGGGTTACCCGTTCTTCGAGCCGATCTACCAGCCGGGGCGGCGCATACGCGTTTTCACCGGCACGCAGGGCGAACACGGAAAGCTCTGCTCCCTCTTCAACCAGATCGACGGCGCCTACTTCCCGGTCAGGGCGGAGCAACTGCCCTCGTTGGGCGAATGCATTACCGAGGACCCCGGTACCGTGCTCCGCAAGGACAATATCAATGTCCTGCGGGCCCGCCTCAATCATCCCGGCGGCGGTCATGCCTACCGCATCGAGGAGGACGGGACATCCTGTGTCTACATCACCGACAATGAACTCGAACCGCCGAGCAAAGTTGCGACGAACTATGATCAATGGGTGGCGTTCTGCCGGGGTGTCGATGTGCTGATCCATGATGCCCAGTACCTGGAGTCCGACATGCCCCGCAAGCACGGCTGGGGGCATTCGCTGGTGACACAGGTCCGGCAGTTGGCCGTCGATGCCGAGGCCGCCTGCCTGGTCATGTTCCACCACGATCCCGATCGCAGCGATGCCGAAATCGATTTCATTCAGCGGGAGAACGAGAACTTTTTCCGCGGCCGGCGCGCGCCGTCGATCAGCGTCTGCGCCGCGGAAGGCCTGCGCATCCGGCTGACGCCGCAACGCGGCAAGGCGAGCAGTATCGACATCGGCTGATCGCGAGCGGCCGGTCCGCCTTCCATGCGTCATGCTTCACCGCTATGCAAGTGTCAGGCAACCGCGGCAGTACGCTGATCATGCACGTCTTCGTCAGCGGTATGGGCCCCTCGCGATGTAGCAACCTGCTGGGCAAGGACGACGCGGCACGACGTGCGGACAGCCAGGTGATGACAAAGACGTTGACCGCGCCCGGGATCGGCTGACCGCGTTCCATGGTCTCGCACCGGGCATCATCCCCGCCGGCTGCATCGGCATAGAGCTGCACCTGAACGAATTCAGCCGCAATGTCGCCGAGATAGACTTGCAGATCAAACGACCAGCCATCCGGCTGGCGCGCCAGCACGCAGCTCGGCCGAAGTGAATTTCCTGCCAGTGGTGGGTCAAATCGAGTTCCCAGTGCCGGCATCTGGCTCATGAACAGGAGACAGATCAGGCCGGAGAATAAGATGAACGACAAGCAGGCACACCCACCGCAATTCTTACCAGGATTAACGGCCACCCCTACCGGGCTGATCTTCAGTTCACGGCGAGCAATTCCACTTCAAAGACGAGAGCCCGATCGGCCAGCGGACCGCGCTCACCATAAGCCAGGTTCGACGGAATGAAAAGACGCCACTTGTCGCCCTCTTGCATCATCTGCAGGGCTTCCCTCCAGCCGGCGATGACCTCCTCTACCCGGAAACTTGCAGGCTTGCCCTGGCGGTAGGAACTGTCGAACTCGGTGCCGTCGATTAGGGTGCCGCGATAATTGACCGTCACGGTATCGGTTGCCTTCGGCGTCTTGCCGCTACCCTCCCTGAGCACCTGGTACTGCAGCCCGCTGCCCGTTGTCTTGACCCCTTCCTGTTTGGCATTGGCTTCGAGAAATTCACTGCCTTCGTTGCGGATCCGGAGGCTCTGTTGCTTGCGTTCTTCCATTTTCTGCTGCAACTCGGTCTGATTGGCGGCGACGATCCGCTGCTTCAGTTCCACCAGCGTGGACTGCATCTCTTCGGGCTTCATCAAGGGCTCGGCGCGTGACTGCGCGTCCCGTATCCCCTGAATCAATGCCTCCCGGTTGACCTCCACCCCCTGGCGTTTGAAGTCGCCACCCATCTGGTAACCGAGGCTGTAGCTGATCCTGTCGCCCTCCCCGGTGAGCGTCCCGGTCTCATCCGCGGCACAAACATTCATTATCAGGCTCGCGCCCAGAACCGCCACTGAGAGTAGCTGTTTCATCGAGATACCTCGCCTGCGTTAGCGTCATGGTCAGTCTGCGCTTTGACCGGCTTTACACCGCAAACCCCGGACCGGCAGAGTGTAATTGAGAACATAGGCAAATTCACGACAACGGCTGCCGGAAACGGCGACACCATCACCCAGAAATGATGGCATGTTGATCTTTGCCGCATCTGCATATGTCCGCCGGATTGTCTGACTTCCCGATAGCTGTCGCCAATGAGCGACGCCCAATGTCTTGCGAATTCATGTTGATGGATTTTTTAATCTGATTTCCGTCGCCACAAAGTGACACAATCAGGACCGAATCCTGGAGTATTATCGAAGACAGTGATTCGATGCAGACTCTATTGATCTGTTTCAACTGGTGTTTCAATTTAATGGCACGCATCTTGATGGATCATATTTGATGCGTGTTTTCCACGCAGGTAAACCCGCAGGGGCAAGCAAGCCCGGATTATTTTTCATCGGCAGCGGGTTATCACGACTCATTCGTCGGTCCTCCCGGCGCGGTCCCGAACGGATAAGCCGCCACGGTCCGCCTCATCGGAGGAGGCGGTTGAATAAAAGATGCAACGCCAAACCAGAGACGCCCCGGCTCGAGGCGGCGGTACGGCGTTGCAATTTGAAGAGGAACCACATCATGAAATCCAGATCCAGCAAATTGACCACTTTGGGCATCGCGCGTAATAACCGCCGCGATAGCAATGAATATCCCGTGCGCAGCAAGGTGCTGAGTTGTGCCTTGTGTCTCGCCCTGGCCCTGCCCGGTATAGCGGCGGCCAAGAAGCCTTCAAGCGGCACCGCGGTGAGCTGTGCCGTACTTCTGCCCGCTGAAATCTACACGGGCAGCAGCTTTACCGTAAAAGTGGACCGGGTTCCCAGCTATCCGGGCAGTTGGAGCCAGCCGACGATTGCCATTGATGTCGTCTATCCCGACAACGTCGTTACGCAGAACAATACTCAGACGATCAGCCGTTTCAACGTGACCTATGCCCTGGCAGCCTTCACGGTCCCTGCAGCACAGGACGCGAGCATTTTGACCACATCGACCAACGCCGAGGCCACGGCGACTGTAACGGCCACCGTTTCAGAACCGTTGAGCAACAACCGGGTGAGAGAGACCTCCTGCTCCGCCACCACGCCGGTCGTGCAGGGGTCGTAGTCTCCAGTAACGACATAGGGCCGCCCGGGGGGCGGCCCTATGTCCCAAGCGCTGGCTGTCCCTCAGGAACCAGGGACAATCGTTACGTTTTGACAGCCATTGGCGGTCGGCTGCCGACGCAGTAGGGCACCATCATCTCGTTGTCCTCGTGCTCGACGATATGGCAGTGCCACACGTACAGACCGGCGATGTCGAAGCGCGCCTTGACGCGGGTGACCTCGCCCGGATAGGCGATCACCGAATCCTTCCAGGCCGCCTCGGTGGCCTCCGGTGGCCGTGATGCGCCCCCAATCACCTCGCGATTGACCACCTTGAACTTTATCTCATGCAGGTGGATGGGATGCGCATCCGCGGTATAGTTCCACAGCTCCCAGGTCTCGGTGGCATTGAAAAGCGGATTGGTCACGACGGGATCAGCCCACATGGTCACGACGGGCGTGGTCGAACCATCCTTGCCCAGCACCGCCTCCCGGGGCGCGAACGGCACGCCCCCGGCAGCCGCGCAATCGGTCAGGAAGTTGGGGCCCGGCTTCACGTTCCGGAGCTGCTGGATCTTGCCGGTCGGCTTGACCACGACGCAGACCTCGAGCGATTCCTCCTCGAGCAGCGCGAGGTCACGCGTGCGGCTCGAGGGCGCCGCGGCCTGGGCAGCATCCACCAGCGAGAGCACGAGTTGGGAGGGCGGTGTCGCTTGATTCGGGTTGGGAGTCGTGCCGTCCGCCAGTACCGGATCGGTCGGGCTCTTGCCATTCAGCGCGGCATTGACGACGAACTGCATCACCTGGCCCGTCGTGCCCGCATCGGCGGGGACATCCGGGAATCCGCCAAACGGCGCATCGGGCGCGGTGTTGATCATCCGCACCACCGTGCCGTTGGCAAGTCCACGGAAATCCACGATCACATCCGCCCGCTCGGCGAGCCCCATCAGCAGCGCCTCCTGGGGGTCGGTTGTCGTGACAACCGTGGTACCAGGCGTGGTACAGGGGGCAACGCTGTTCTGGCAGATCGTGGTCTTCTGACCGGTTTCGATCTTGACCACGTTCGGCAGCAAACTCTGCTCGGCCCCGATCTGGTAGAAGGGCACCTCGGCGCCCAGCGTGCCGCCGGGGTTGACCTGGAACATCGACAGGTTCAGGAAGCGGGAATTGCAGCCGTCCAACAGCCGGAAGCGATACTCCGCCTGCGCTACCTCTTGTTGCGGCCAGGTCGTTCCGTTCACCACGATCATGTTGCCGAAGAACTCGGGATTCCAGATGGGCGAGATATCCGATTGCGGGATGAAGTTGATGCTCAGCCCGCTCTTGGGCACGCCCTCGAAGAAGGCCCGGTTGTTGGGATAGAAGAGCGAACCATCGGTGTTTAGCGAGCGGTCCTGAATGGCGATGGGAATCTCGCGGTACTTCTCGCGCGACCCGCCGAGCGAGGCCGGAAGGTTGGTCGTTGCAAGGTTCTCGCCGTACGCCGGCGCGGGACTAGGCAGGGTGCCCGAGAGCAGACCCGTCTCGCCACCACCGGCGATGCGTATCAGCCAGAAGCCCGCCGGCCCCGCGTAGACGTTGCTGCGCGTCATGCCCAGGGCATGGTCGTGATACCAGCTGGTGGCCGAGGGCTGATCGTTGCGATAGCTGAACTGACCGACGCCGAGCCGGCCGCCGACGTTGGTGTTTTCACGGCCGGCCCCGTATTTATTCGCCACCGAGCCGGTGCAGACGTACTTGCTGCCGGTCGCCTGCGCCGGGTCGGTCACGCAGGAAAAATTGCTTCCCGTGGGGTCGGGCAGCCACCAGGCCTCGGCGTAGCCATCGCTCTCCGGATTGGAATGCGCGCCATGGACGTGGGTCACGATGGGCACGGGGCCCGTATAGGGCTGTTGGCTGTTGCCGCGGCAATCGGTCTTAAGCGCGCCGCTGATGCAGTCGGCACTGGGGTTGGCCCAGTGCAGCGTCTGGTCAACCGGCAGCAGATGTGGCAGGAATTTCGGGCCCGCGCCGAAGTTTTCCTTCAGACCGTTGATCCAGTCGACGGTGGTCGGCGTGTTTACCGTATTTTCCACCGTGTAGGCGGGATAGTTGAACTGCGAATTGGGAGCCGGTGCGATACCCGCGCCGCCGCCGAGAGACGTCGAGTCCGGCAATCCATCCGCCGCCGGACCGTAACTCCATACGGTAGTGGCAGGGAATGCATCGGCGCGGCCGTTGAGCGTATTCCAGATGCCGCCTGGCAGTATCTGCTGCCTGAACTGGCGCACCGCGATGTCATAGTCGTTCGCCGCGCCGGTATTCTTCATCACCGGCGGAATAACCAGCGGCTGCACGTACTTGGGTACGATCGTCGGGTTCAGCGATCCCCCGGGCAGCGGCGCCGCCAGCGAGATGGCGGGATCCAGTGCGGCGCCTGCGATGAGGATCCCGCAAGCAGACGCCGCCAGCCGGGAAATTGCTGGTGATTTGGATATTCTCATGACGTTCTCCCCCCTAGTATTTTGTTTGATTGAGATTTATCAACTCCTACCGGGTGGCAGGAGAGTTTCGGAAACCGGTCTTGATTTATTAAAAACGGGGGAAATCGTAGTAACAGGTATCCGGCAAGCGAATACTGCTCTTATTTCTTCCCCCTGCTTCGTGTGATTCTTCATGTCACCTTAATATTTTTATAATGTGTCCAAAAATACTAGCAGCTTTCAAACCAGCGTCAAGGTTGACCGCCGTTGCCCTTGTCGCCCGAACCACCGATCAATAGAATCAGTCGACCGAATGCGGGAGCCAGGCCGACAACACCGTTCCCCGCGGCACGCAGGAATTCCGGTGTCGGCAGATCACAAGGTCCCAACAACAGATGGTAGTGGCATCATGATACCCATACGTATAGTAGCGATCGGTGCGGCTCTCGCAGCCGGTGTCTGTTCGGCAGAGCCGCCGGTCGAACTCAAGCACCTCGATGACAGGATCAACTACAGTGTCGGCTACCAAATCGGCAGTGATCTGAGTCGCCAGGGCGTGGAAATCGATCCGGCGATAGTGGCAAGAGGTGTCGAGGATGCTCTGTCAGGAACCGAACCGCCTCTGACACCTGAGGAAATGCAGAAGACCCTGGTGGAACTCAAGCAGCGGGTAATGACGGCGGCGAGGGAGAAACAGGCGGAAACCGCGGCGCGTAATCTTGCGCAAGCGAAGGCGTTCATGGAAGAAAACGCCCGGAAGGATGGCGTCGTCACACTGCCCAGCGGCCTGCAGTACCTGGTTCTCGCCAAGGGGTCCGGCGCGTCGCCGAAGACCACCGACACGGTGACGGTTCACTATCGCGGCACGCTGATCGATGGCACCGAGTTCGACAGTTCCTATAGCCGCAATATGCCCGCGAGCTTCGCCGTCAACCGCGTCATTCCCGGCTGGACCGAAGGGTTGCAACTGATGTCGCAAGGCGACAGGTGGCGGCTTTTCATCCCGCCGAAGCTCGCCTACGGTGAGGCTGGCGCCGGCGACAGGATCCCGCCCAACAGCGCCCTGATCTTCGAGGTGGAACTGATTTCCGTGAACTGAGAGCCTGTGAAAATATCGCCAGCCTGCTGCGGACGCCGCTTTGCGGCTGTGGCGGCGTTGCGCCACGCGAAAACTTCGGTCATTTGGCTCGCCAAACTCCCTTGTTTTCGCGCAGCGCGCCTTGCCTCGCACGCCAATCGACGCCCTCGCGACGGCCGTCGATATTTTCACAGGCTCTGAGCCAGGCATCACTCACCGCAAGGATACGGGATTGGTACCCCGCAGCTCCTGTACGCACAACGCCCCCCTGCCGCCAACCGGCAATAGAGCACAATTCATGCAGTGGTGGAATTGATCAGACGAGCCCCACTCACATGACGTGGGATGCAAAGAGACAGGCCTGTTCAAGCGTGACCTAAATATCAGGCTCCCTGTGCATTGCATAAAACATGACTTTGTAAAGTTCTTCAGAATCTGTTCTGGAAAACTTTACGGTTTAAATCTCGATAATGTCGCATGAAAGCGGTGTATCCGATTGTTTTATTGGTATGCCATTAAATAGGCACGTATAATGCGTCAATTTTGCAACTGCACTTTAGATAGGTGAAATTGCAGTTGCTGCTTGTCGAGTACTTTTACGAAATTTAACTCGATTGCAGATTTTGACAATAACAATCACCCGAGGTGAAACATGACCAACAATCGATTCGTAATCATCGCCATCTGTGCCGCAATGGGACTCGCTGCCGCCGCGCAGCCGGACTTGGCGTTTGCCAAAAACAAGCATGCCACGCAGGCAGGAAATAACGGCAACAACAACGGATATCCGAATGGCCGCCCGTTTCAAGCGATCGAACAGGATTTCATCGAGGTCAAGCATCTTATTGCGGCGGTCAAGGCCGACACCGAAACCATTCTCGACGAACTGGACATCATTGGCGCCGATATTGGCGATATCAAGGACGACGTGTCGGCCCTGAAGAATACTCTCGCTATTCAGGTAAGCGTGGCATCCGCCAGCGATGAGCAAAGGAATGAGGACAACAACGCGCCGGTTCAACTGTTCGTACAGGTCACCAAGAATGGCGTCGGCGTCACCGGACTGACCGCGGATGCCTTCGCTTATTCGAACTCGTTCCCCCTCAACGGGGCCAGCTATTGCGGCAATGCCTGTTTCATCGCCGGGCAAAATGGTCTTTATTCCCTTGAGCTTCAGGGGGACTGGGTGGCGGAATCCTATGCTGGCACCCTGAGTGTGCAGTTCACGACCAGCACCAGCGAGGGTGATGTCATCTCGGCAGGCATTCCCTGGTCAGCTTCGCTATCCCCCCGGCACCGGCACCGTAGTCCAGGCAGTTTGCAACCGTATCCAGCGCAAGGCTCAGGGAAACATGGCCGCCTTGCGCCGGATCTCACGGCATGACATACGGCTAAACCGACTCCAGATCTTCCACGGTGTTCAGGGTGCGGAAGCCTTGCGGACTGTCGGAAAAATCCGCGAGCGCGAGTTGCTGCTCCCGCATCCAGTCTTCCACCTTGCGCCTGCCTGATCCCAGATACCGTTCCAGCGACGCGGCAAGCCGTCGATTCAACCAGGCGTAAACCGGGTGCAGCCGCTCACCGTCATGCACGGTACCGGCGTCGGCCTGCTCCCGCACCAGCGACTGATGCAGTCGCTCCACCAGATCCGGCGGCAACGACAGTGCATCGCACGGAACGACCACTACGTCGTCATGGCGTGCATGGCGCAATCCGGTCAACATGCCGGCCAGCGGGCCCGGGCAATCCGGCAGAACATCGGCGACGACGGTGTAACCGTAACGCTCATAGAGCGAAATGTTGCGATTGGCATTGATGATGACCTCGCCCACCTGGGGCGCAAATGCCGCGATCACATGTTCAATCAGCGGTTGCCCTCGCACCGTGACGAGTCCCTTGTCATGCCCGCCGAGTCTGCGCCCCCTGCCCCCGGCAAGGATGACGCCGGTGACGGAGCGTTTCATGATCAAGGAATTCATATCAGGGTGTGATGAAACCGCGGCGCAGAAAATAAACAACGGCAACCTTGGCGAGGCCGAAGGATCGGGCAGTGACACGGCGATGACTCATCCTCCCGTCATGCTCATCAGGCGCACCACCTGTTGGGGCTTCTCCCGGAATTCATGGCGCTCGGGTTTAAGCGCGAGGGCATCGATGATCGCCCCTTTCAGGCCATCATCGCTGATGCCCTCCCGCAGCAGCGGCCGCAGTTCGAATTTATGGTCCTGTCCAAGACACAGATAAAGCGTACCGTCCACCGCCAGGCGCACCCGGTTACAGGTCTCGCAGAAGTGTTGTGAAATCGGGGTGATGAAACCGATACGCATGCCGGTGCCCCTGACTTCGACGTAACGCGCGGGACCGCCGCCCGGCATAACAGCCGGGATCAGATCGAAGCGTTGCGCCAGGCGATCCTTCACCTTGGACACATCGAGATAGCTCGCGCCGGCTTGCCGGCCGGTATCCCCCATCGGCATGGTCTCGATCAATCGCAGCGTGAAACCCTGTTCAAGACAGAATTCGACCATGTCCTCGAATTCATCGTCATTGATCCCCCCCAGAGCGAGCATGTTGATTTTAATCGGAGAGAATCCCGCCGCCCGGGCCACCATCAGTCCCTGGATCACCGGCTCCAGCCTGCCGCCGGTGATTTCGCTAAAACGCGCCGGGCGCAGCGTATCCAGGCTGACATTGATGCGGGATATGCCGGCGTTTTTAAGCGCCACGGCATAATCCGCCAGCAGCACGGCATTAGTGCTCAGGGACAGGTCCGCGATACCCGGAAGATCCGCCAAGCGCCGGGCGAGGACAGGCAGTCCCCGGCGCACCAGTGGCTCACCGCCGGTTAGCCGGACGCGGGCGACACCGAGCGCGGAGAATGCGGCGGCCACCCGTTCGATCTCGTCAAACGTGAGCCAGTTCTCCGGTGCTTCAAAACCCTTGAATCCGCGCGGGATGCAGTAGAAGCAACGCAGATTGCATTTGTCGGTGACCGACAGACGCAGATAGTCGATCCGGCGACCGAACGGGTCAATCAACGCCGGGGTATCGTTGGTGTCGGAGCGGGATGCCTTACTCATGCCGTATACTCATTGCCGGCCTCACGTTACTATACGGATCATTCCTGTTTTACGACAAGCCATTCATTCACCGCAACGATTACCATGGATGACCAGCCTACACGCGAGTTTGTTCCAGTCCGGATCGCGATCATGACGGTGTCGGATTCCCGGACCGAGGAAACCGATACCTCGGGCAGGGCCCTGGTGGAACGATTGGCCCATGCCGGGCACCGGCTGGCCGAGAAGTGCATCGTGCCCGACAGCATCTACAAAATCCGGGAAGTGGCGTCACGCTGGATCGCCGATCCGCACGTCAACGTCGTCATCACCACCGGCGGCACCGGCCTCACCGGGCGGGACAGTACGCCGGAAGCCATCCGCCCGCTGCTCGACAAGGAGATCGAGGGCGTGGGTGAACTGTTCCGCTGGCTCTCCTACCGGGACATCAAGACCTCGACCATTGCATCCAGGGCGCTTGGCGGGGTCGCCAACGGTACCTATATCTTCTGCCTGCCCGGCTCCACGGGCGCCTGCCGCACCGGCTGGGACGAGATTATCGCACCCCAGCTCGACTACCGGAACCGCCCCTGCAATATGGTCGAATTGATGCCCCGCCTGACGGAATCCTAGCATGTCCCAGGTCGCCGAAGATCCTTGTTGCGAATCCCAACCCACCCTGCTGAGTGTCGATGAGGCGGTGGCGACCCTGCTGGATCATGCGCGCGCCCTCAGGGATAGCGAGCGAGTCCCGCTCGGCGCCGCGGCCGGACGCATCCTGGCACGGGATCTGCTATCGCCCATCGATGTCCCCGGCTTCGACAACAGCGCCATGGATGGCTATGCCCTGCACAGCCGCGACATGGCGCTTGCCCGGACCGCGGGCCTGGTCATTTCACAGCGCATTCCGGCCGGGGCGCAAGGCAAGCCACTGCAACCCGGCAGCGCCGCCCGCATCTTCACCGGCGCGCCCATGCCGGAAGGGGCCGACACGGTACTCATGCAGGAATTCTGCCGTAGCGAGGGCGAGCGGGTGTACGCCGAGAAAACGGCCGAGGCCGGCGCCAACATCCGTCCGCGCGGCAACGATATCACCGCCGGGAATACCCTTCTTCCCGCCGGCACGCTCCTGCAGGCGGCCCAGCTCGGGCTGGCTGCCTCCGTCGGCATCGCGGAGATCGAGGTCCGGCGCCGGTTGAAAGTCGCCGTCTTCTCGACCGGCGACGAGCTGGTCGAACCGGGAGAGCCGCTCGCGCCCGGGCATATCTACAACAGCAACCGCTACCTGCTGAACGCCCTGCTGGAAGCGCAGGGATGCGATGTCATCGACCTGGGCAGCATCGCCGACAGCCTCGAGGTCACGCGCCGGACTCTCTCGGCGGCGGCCACACAGGCCGACCTGGTGATCACCTCGGGTGGCGTCTCCGTAGGCGAGGAGGATCATGTGAAGGCCGCGCTGCAATCGCTCGGTGAACTGACCCTGTGGCGGGTGCGGATGAAACCGGGCAAGCCGCTCGCCTTCGGACACATCGGCGCCGTCCCGTTCATCGGTCTGCCGGGCAACCCGGTCTCGGTTTATGTGACCTTCCTGCTATTCGCACGTCCCTATCTGCAGCGCCTGCAGGGACGCGGGGAGACGACGCCGAAATCCTGGCCCGTCATCTCCGCTTTTGATTATCAGACCAAGAACCGCCGTGAATACCTGCGCGTGCGCGTCAGCGGCGATCCCCTGCGGGGACTGACCGCGGAGAAATATCCCCGGCAGGGCTCGGATGTGCTGAGTTCCGTGGCATGGGCCGACGGCCTGGCGGAGATACCAGAAAACGCCAGCGTTCACCGCGGCGACACGCTGCGCTATCTGCCGTTCTCGGAGTGGGCGCGATGAGCCGGCTGACCCACACCGATGCCGAGGGCAAGGCGCACCTGGTGGATGTCACCGATAAACCCGATACCCGGCGGGAAGCTCGGGCGGAAGCCCGGGTGAGGATGTCCGCGGAAACCCTGCGGCTGATCGAGACCGGCGGACATAAAAAAGGCGATGTGCTGACCGTGGCCCGTATCGCGGGCATTCAGGCGGCCAAGCGCTGCGCCGGTCTGATTCCCTTGTGCCATCCCCTGCTGCTCTCGGGCATCGATGTGGAGATCACACCGGAAAAGACCCTCCCCGGACTGCACATCGTTACAAGCTGCCGGGTGACGGGCGCCACCGGCGTTGAAATGGAAGCGCTCACGGCCGCCGCCATCGCCGCCTTGACCCTCTATGACATGTGCAAGGCGGTGGACCGGGGCATGGTGATCGAGGGAATCCGTTTACTGCACAAGTCAGGCGGGCGCAGCGGTGTATGGAACGCCGCAGCCGACGACTGAGAGGGTTCATCCGCGCCACCTCGCCTGACCGGGCGTAACGCGACGCACGAACGTAGACAGGCGGCGTGAGCAGCGACCGTTCACGCAGCAGGTCACGATGCCCGTGGCCCAGGCGTGGTGTCAGGCACCCGGGCGGTGGCGGACATGCGAGGTCAAGCGGAGGCCGTGACAATTCTTTACCATCTTCTACAGTTCTGTGATTCGCGGCGGGCCGGGGCAGGCGTAACCTGTATTGCAGGGTAAAGGCTGCATTGGCTGCCGTCGACGCCAAGGGCCGGACCCGTAAGCCAGAGGCAACAGTGGCTTAGGCCATGCCAAGCACGTAATACCTGAGCCCTGTCAATCATACACTGGTGCGCTTGTCACGCATCTTAAGGAGCGATCGTTATGAAAATGCTTACCCACCTTGCCACCGCCATGATCCTCACCGTTTCGCTGCCGGTTTTTGCCGCCGGCACCACCGCGGAGAGCGCGACTTCCCCGCAACACAAGGCCGCCATGGACAAATGTGAGAAGAAGGCCAAAGAACATCATATCTCCCAGGGGCAAATGAAGTCATACCTCAACACCTGCGTAACGAAGGAGATGAACAAGGCGCAGACCCACACGGGTCCGGCGGGAACTCCGCCAAAGGAGTAACGGCCTGATTTAGGTCGCTGCGACCGTATCAGGAGCCGGCGGCAATGATCACCGAAGGCCCCGCCTGAGAGCGGGGCCTTCGTATGTCGGACAGCGGAGGCCAATCTATGTCCGCCAACGGTCCCGGATGTAGAATCCGGGCATGAGTGTAATCTGTCAGGGGCGGACCCTCGCGTGAGACCGGACCGCCGCATGCCAAACCGCGGTGGAATTCGTACGCCGGTGGTGCTGCTGGGTGTATTGCTGCTGACCATCATCGGTATCTCCAGCGTGACCTTCCAGTTGGTGCGGGGGCAGCGCTCGATGCTCGAGAGCGCCATCCGCGACTCCCAACAAGGCGCCCTGGCGCTGCTCGCCAATCAAGTAGAAAACGCGCTCCTCGGCGCCATGCAAGCCCCCTTCCTCGCGCTAATCAACCTGCCGCAGACTCCCGCCGATCAGAAACGGATAGAGGCGGTAAAGGCGGCTTTCCCCGAGGTGGAGGAGATGCTGTTCCTGAACGCCAGCATGAATCTGGTCTTCAGCTATCCGCCCGCGGCCACCCGCCATCAGAGTCAGTTCGATGCGTGGCTGGCCCAGCGGCTGGACCTCGAGGAACCCGATCACGGGTTAAGGTCCGATGCGTTCCAGCCCTTCATGGAAACGATCGACGGGCGGCCGGTGCTCTTCGGTTTCCGCCCGGCCGGCTACACCGAGGACGCCTCTCCCAGCGGTTGGCTGCTGATCCAGTACAACCTCGACGAGCTGCAGAAGCGGCATGTGACGCCGCTGCTGGAACAGTTTGGCGATGAGCAGGGCGGGACGGTACAGCTCCACGACACCGTGACCGGGGAGGAGCGGCCCTCCCTGGACCAGCAGCTCAACCGGGTATTGCCCGGCTGGTCCCTGGTCTTCGTGTCCGATCCGGAAATTACCGACGAGCGCCTGCAACCCCGCACTACCCTGCTCCTGATCCTGGCCGGCGGGGTGGTTCTGGTCATACTGTTGGCGACCTTCGCCGTGTGGCGCGAGCTGCGCCGCGAGCATGCGCTGGTGGAGCTGCGCAACCGCTTTGTCGCCAACGTGTCCCATGAGCTCAAGACCCCGCTGGCTCTCATCCGCATGTATGCCGAGACGCTCTATCTGCGACGCGTCACCGACGAGGAGCGCCAGCAGATGTACCACCGGACCATCCTGCGCGAGTCCGAGCGCCTGAGTCAGATGATCAACACGGTGTTGGATTTCGCCCTCCTCAGTCGGGGAGCGCATGTGTACCACCTCACCGAGACCGACCTCGCCGCCACGGTCTCCGGGGTGATCGAGGATTACCGGCCGCGGATCGAGGAGCAGGGGCTGCGTCTGGAAACCGACCTGCATCCGAACCTGCCGCCGGTTGCCCATGACCGCCGGGGCGTGACGCAGATCCTGCTTAACCTGCTGGACAACGCCGCCAAGTATGCCATCGGAGGCGGTGTGGTACAGATCCGGCTGGCCGCCGACGGGGATTGCGTTGAGCTGGCCGTCGTCGATTCCGGCCCGGGGATACCCGCGCGCGAGCGCTCCCGGCTGCGCATGGCCTTCGAGCGCGGGGGCGATGTCGACTCCAGCAGTGGCAGCGGTCTGGGGCTGGCCGTGGTGGACCAGATCGCCGAGGTCCACCATGCCCGCGTCATGCTGGAAACGCCGGAGGGCGGAACGGGTCTCAGGGCCGTGGTCTCCTTCCCCGCCCGGGGGACCGCCGCATGAGTGGCGCGGCGCGTATCCTCATCATCGAAGACGACCCGGCCATGCGCGTCGGTCTGCAGGACAACCTGGAGGTGGAAGGCTACCAGGTGACCACGGCCGCAAGCCTGCGCGAGGGCCGGGAGGCCGCACTGCTCGAACGCCCGGACCTGATTGTGCTCGATCTCATGCTGCCCGATGGCGATGGCATGAGCCTGTGCCGCTATCTCAGGACTCAGGGTCTGCGCCAGCCCGTCATCATGCTGACGGCCCGCGGCGAGGAAATGGACAAGGTGCTGGGCTTCGAAGTCGGAGCCGACGACTACGTGGTCAAGCCCTTCAGTCTGCGGGAATTACTCGCCCGCATCTATGCCCACCTGCGCCGCACTCGCGCCGCGGGCGCCCAGGTCCCGGTACCGGTGGGGGTGGCCCTTGCCGACTTCCCGCGTCACATGCTCATGCGTGACGGGTTGCCCCTGGACATCACCGCCAAGGAGATGGATCTGCTGCGCTACCTCGTTGAGCACCGTGGTGAAGTGGTGTCACGCGAAACCCTGCTCGCCGAAGTCTGGGGCCACCAAGGCGAGGTCGAGACCCGCAGCGTGGACAATTACATCGTGCGTTTGCGCAAGAAGCTGGAGCCCGAACCCGCTGAGCCGCGTTTCCTGATTACCGTCTACGGCAGTGGCTATAAGCTCGTGGACCAGTAGGCCGGCCCGGAAAACCCCTCCCCGGCCTACACATCGTTACCTGCTGCCGGGTGACGGGCGCCGCCGGCGTCGAAATGGAAGCGCTCACCGCCGCCTCCATAGCCGCCTTGACCATCTATGACATGTGCAAGGCGTGTGGACCGGGGCACGGTGATCGAGGGTGTACGTCAAAAATACATGGGATGGGGAGAGTGCCCCGCCGCTGGGGCGGGGCACTCTGTGGGATGGGCAATCAATGATAATGGTGATGGAGGGGTGTGGGCTCTTTACTTCCAGCCGTCGATCTCGAGGATCACGCCGTGGCCGGTCACATTATGCTGGATGCTTACGAAGTAGCGCTTGCCGGTGGCGTCAAAAATACCGCCCGTCGATTCCGCATTCAGGTCGTTGAGACTGATGACCTTGGCGCAGGCATCGGCGAGGATATCCGTGTCGTCACCATCGTCCACGCATGACCAGATGTCATTGTTGCGCACCGGAGCGGATGCCGGACCTTCACCGTCTTCGTTGATGACCCAGTTGGCGGCGCCCGGTTGGTAGGCGATATTGTCCATCATCGCCAGATCAAAGTTGCCGAACACCAGCGGCTGATATTCCGGGGTGGACAAGGTGACAGTGTCCGCTGCCTCCGCGAGCGTTCCGTCAGTGATGCACATTGTCTCGCCCCAGTGGTTATCGCCGCCCTGTGTGTCGTCCCCGGTGTTGTTGCCGCAGAAGCGGACATTGCCGTCGGCCAGCGCCTCGGGATCGATGTCCAAATCCTCCGGACGGTAGTAACTGGTCAGTTGCACGGCGCTGGCCGCGGCGCGCAGATTGATCGGCTGGGCGCCCGTGATCTGTATCCAGTTGCCGCGACCAAACTCGTTACCCTGGCCGTAATCGGTGTTGCCGCTGCGCTTGCCGACGCGCATGCCGTAGATGTGCCCGCCGTCAGCGGCGAGTCAGCGAGATTGGCGATCGGTGCGCCCCCGCTCCACGGGGTGCTGGGGATGAACTTGAAGTACGCGCCGCCGGGATTGCCATTGGTAGGACGGTTCTCATCGCCGAATACATCACGCCGTCCGGATACAGCGCGATGCCTTCAAAAGACAACTGGCCGAGTGCGGGGAAGGAAGCTTACGTGGGCGGGATCGGAAGTGGTGGTGCCCGCGCCCGATCCGGAAACCGTCACGCCGGTGGTGGCCAAGGGATTGAGCAGCTCGAACATACGTCCATTGGTGCCGTTCTCCTCACCAAAGATAATTGTCCCCCAGGCGGTGGGACGTACTGGATCGCAGCTTGTCAAGCCCGAGCTGACGATATTCTTCGACTGCGCCCGTGCCGATGTTGATACGCTGCAGGGCGACCTTTGTACTGCCTTGCTCATTGCAGGCGATGATGTGCCGTAGGATTGGAGCCGTTAGGCCATAACACCATCTGGTCGATATTGGCGCCGAGATTGGCGTCGGCGCTGACGACCTTCGCGCTTAGACCCTTGGCGAGCGTCACCAGCTTGGCCGGGTTGGCATTGGCCGCCACGGCCGACAGACTGATGGTCGATGACGCATCAAGCGGTTTGCTCACGCCGAACAGGCTGAGCGACTGTTCCCTTGCCAGCGATTCAACTTGCTGACCGAAGTCCGGCTGATTCGCAAAGGCAGCAGCCGAGAGAGAGCTCGCTATGGCGAGTGAGATCAGCAGTTGAATGGCACTTAATTAAGGATCAGTGAGGGACGTAGCATAGTCTAATGGTTTGAAACGGAAAGAGAAGGTTGGCTGGGACTGGTAAGATGTTTGTTGCGAAACTTCGACCCCACCAGCCCTGAGGCCAACCTTCATGAGTCACTGTAACCGTCCGTTGCTGTCACAACAACGTCGTCTTGCCAAACAGGTTCAGAAAATCGATGCCAATCATTTCTTCAACCTGCTTACCGGCCCGCAGTTACTGGAGGCGGTGGAGGCGCAGCTCCCCGAGCACCGGGAACGGCACTATCCACCGACGTTGACGTTATCGATGTTTTTAGGGCAAGTCATGAGTGCCGACGGCTCCTGTCAGAACACGGTGAATGAAGCGCTGGTCAATCGCCTGCTGAGCGGGATGTCTGTGGGCAGCGCCAACACCGGCGGCTATTGCATCGCGCGCCAGCGCTTGCCGCAGGAGATGGTGAGCACGCTGGCCCGCCAAACCGGGGCGTTGCTTGGCGTGTACACGCCCACGGGGTGGTTGTGGGGCGGGCGGCACGTGAAACTGGTGGATGGCACGACGGTATCGATGCCGGACACCGAGGAGAATCAGGCGCGCTTTCCCCAACCGGGGGGACAAGCCCCTGGCGTGGGCTTTCCGCTGGCGCGGCTGGTCGGGGTGATTTCCCTGTCCAACGGCGCGGCGCTCGATGCCGCCATGGGGCCGTACCAGGGTAAGGGCACGGGTGAACATGGTCTGTTTCGAGGTCTCAAGGGGGCGTTTGTCGAAGGCGATATCATGCGGCCGACAGCTATTATTGCAGTTATTTCCTGATCGCCGACCTGCAGGGGCGCGGGGTGGACGTGCTGTTCGAGCAGCATGGCGCGCGCCATACGGATTTTCGCCGGGGAGAGCAACTTGGCGCACGGGATCATTTGGTGCAGTGGTCCCGGCCTGCCCGGCCGGAGTGGATGAGCCGGGAGGAATACCACAGCTATCCGAAGCAGATCACGGTGCGCGAAGCGAACATCGGCAAGAAAGTGCTGGTGACCACCCTGCTCTCGCCACGCAAAACCGCCAAGGCCGAGCTGGAAGCGTTGTTCCTGCAGCGCTGGCATGTGGAGCTGGATCTGCGCAACATCAAGACCACCCTCGGCATGGAAGCGTTAAGTTGCAAGAGCCCAGCGATGTGCGAGAAGGAAATGTGGGTCTACCTCCTGCGTAACAACTGATTCGGCTGCTGATGGCCGAGGCTGCGCTGCAGGCCAAGGTGAACCGCCCCGGGTTTACCGGAGACTCCATTTCTTGAGAGGATGGGGTGATGAACACGTCAAAGAAATATTCACCGGAAGTTCGGGAGCGTGCGGTGCGGCTGGTAATTGAGCACCAGGGTGAGCACGAGTCCCAGTGGGCGGCGATCGGTTCGATCGCGGGCAAGATGGGCTGCACGGCGGAGACCTTGCGTAAATGGGTGCGCCAGGCAGAGCGCAATCAAGGGCAGCGTGGCGGTTTGACCAGTTCGGAGCGGGAACGGGTCAAAGAGCTGGAGCGCGAGAACCGTGAGCTCAGGCGGGCCAATGAGATCTTGCGCAAGGCGGCGGCTTTTTTCGCCCAGGCGGAACTCGACCGCCGAGCGAAGTGATGGTGGCGTTTATCGACGCGCACCGGGCCGAGTACGGGGTCGAGTCGATCTGTGCGCAGCTGCCGATCGCCCCATCCACCTACTACGAGCAGAAGGCCCGCGAGAGGGATCCAACGCGGTTACCGCCGCGGGCGCGGCGCGATATCGAACTCTCGGAGGAGATCCAGCGGGTCTGGGACGAGAATTTCCGTGTCTACGGCGCAGAGAAGGTCTGGAAGCAGCTAAACCGCGAACAGATCGCCGTGGCGCGCTGCACGGTGGAGCGGCTGATGCGGATCCTCGGCCTGCACGGGGTGGTGCGTGGCCGCTCTTGCCGGACCACGGTGAGCGATGAGGCCGCCCAGCGGCCGGTGGACCGGGTGAATCGGCAGTTCACGGCCACGCGGCCTAATCAGCTATGGGTAGCAGATTTTACCTACGTCGCCACCTGGGCGGGCCTCGTCTATGTGGCCTTTGTCATCGATGTCTTTGCGCGGCGCATTGTCGGCTGGCGTGTCGCCAGTTCGATGCGCACGGATCTGGTGCTGGATGCGCTGGAGCAGGCGCTGTGGTTGCGCACTGGGACGGAGGGTCTGGTGCATCACAGCGACCGGGGCAGTCAGTACCTGTCGATCCGCTATACGCAGCGCCTGGCGGAAGCAGGCATTGAGTCATCGGTTGGCAGCGTCGGTGATTCCTATGACAACGCCCTGGCCGAGACCATCATCGGTCTGTACAAGACCGAGGTCATCCGTCACCGCGGCCCCTGGCGGCACATCGATGCGGTCGAGTACGCCACCCTGGAGTGGGTTGACTGGTTCAATCACCGTCGGTTACTGGAGCCGATCGGTTACGTGCCACCGGCGGAGTTGGAACAGGCGTATTATCGTCAACTGGAAGAGTCGGCCATGGCGGCCTGACTCAAACAACCGAGTCTCCGGAATTCCCGGGGCGGTTCACTACCGCCTACGGTCGCTACTGCCATCCCGCCCTCTCGCGACACTCGCACATCCCTGTGCGTCGGTCGCTACGGGAATCCCACCCTCTTGCGACACTCGCACATCCTTGTGCTTCAGTCGCTACGGGCATCCTACCCTCTTGCGACACTCGCACATCCTTGTGCTTCGGTCGCTACATCGGGCTACGGTACTACGGTAGTCAAGATCGAAATTGGTGATGACTTCAGGCATTATACTGGTGCGAGTAACGGTCAATGAAAGGGCCATGAAAAAGCCAATACACCGAAGGATGCAAACGCACTGATGTGGTTACCATGCAGCAGAACAGCCAGTTTCCATTAGCCGAAGCCAGGAATATCGTCAAGGGCCTGTTTGTTCCCAATCCCTGGATTTACTGGACGGATTTCCTCTTCAGCATCACGCTCGGGTGGGTCGCGTTCATCCTTACACTTCGATCCCCGCCTTTTTCCGTGTGGCAGGTGTTTTTCTATCTGGTAACGGCGCTGGCATTGTACCGGGCCGTGATTTTTACCCATGAACTGGCCCACTTGCGCAGGAATACCTTCCGGTTATTCCGTTTTGTCTGGAATGTCACCTGCGGCTTTCCGCTGATGGTGCCCACCTTCATGTATGGCGGGGTTCACAATGACCACCACAAACGCAAGGTATACGGGACCAAGGATGACGGGGAATATTTACCCTTCGCCGTTGAACGGCCCCACAAGATCATTTTGTATCTGCTGCTGGTTTTTGTTTTGCCCCTGCTGCTCGCGGCCCGGTTCGTTGTCCTGACCCCGCTCTCGTATTTGCACGGGAAACTGCGGCGCCTGGTCTGGGAGAGCGCCTCATCATTGACTATCGATTTTGGCTATCGCCGTCCCGAACCCTCTTCTAGGGACGAAAAGACCTGGAAATTGCAGGAATTTGCCACCTTCCTCTACGGCGTCACCGCGCTTGCATTGGTGATATCGGGCATACTCCCCTACCAAACGCTGATACTCTGGTACCTTGTCAGCATCCTGATGTTTCTGTTGAACTCGCTGAGAACCCTGGCGGCGCACTGTTACAGAAATCCAGGCGACAGGGTCATGGACTTCGCGGAACAGTACCTGGACTCCGTGAACGTACCGGGCCATCCCCTGCTCACGACACTCTGGGCGCCGGTTGGACTCAGATACCACGCCACCCATCATCTCTTCCCGGCGCTGCCCTACCACGCGCTCGGCCTGGCCCATCGCCGCCTTGCGACGGAACTGCCTGACTCCACGCTGTATCTGCAAACCACTAGAAACAGCCTGTGGGATGCCTTGCGGCGGTTATGGCATGAGGCGCAGGCGCATCGCCGGGCCGTGATTCCGGAACTGGGGTAACGATCCGCATTCTTCCTGGTGCTAGCCCGGCCGGGAGGCCTCTACCACTTCTTTGGTAATCTCGATCACACGCTCTCCTTCCTGCTCCCGGACCAGTCCCGTGGCCAGTGGATCGAATTCGAGCGTCTTGACAATTGTTCCGAAGACTTCGCGCAAGGCCCGGGCTCCCAGACGGTTCTTCCGAGAGGCTATGTCGGCGATGAGGGAAGCCGCCTCATCGGTGATGGTGAGCTTGATACCTGCGTGCTTGAAATAGTCAACCGCGATTGGCCAAATGGCGCCGGCGGTGTCTTTGAATATCCTGACCAGATTGGAGGCACTCAAATCGCCCAGCATGATAACGCTGTCGAAGCGTGATAGAAATTGCGGTGTCATACCATATTCGAATATGTCTTCTTGCAAGAGGTGGCGACTGAGGTCGAATACGAAGACTCGTTCCAGGGTGCCATCAGCGCGAGGCACCAGCCGGTAAAACTTATCTGGCCCCAGCTTTTTAGTCACGCGAAGATAGACCTGGTCATAAAGCCCTTCGAAGGCGCCACCGGCGACAAACAGGATATGTTCGGTATTGATCGGTGTTGTTACCGTCTGCCACCTGCCTGCTTCGAAGTAGGGCATTTCAACCTGTACGTGTTCATTCTCCATGAGGGTAAGCAGGCTATCCTGGGCAACGATTCCCTTCACATTGGGCTCACCGCCGACCACCGCGCGTATCTTGTCCACTTCATCAACACAGACGATGCCATGCGAGACATAGTCTCGCATGGTCTCGAGATCCGCCTTCTCACCGAGGAGATTTGCGGCTTGGCGCGCGAGCCGATCCATAACGATATTGCTTTGTTTCCCCCGGCTCGCCAGGTCAGCCACGAGATTGGCATTGATACGTATGATGGTGGAAAATTTCTCAAACCCCTCAGCCTGCGAGAAAAACCGCTCCGCGGCCCGCATGATGGTGGTCTTTCCGGTACCGGAATTGCCTATCATGAGCACATTACCCACTGAATGCTCGATAAGATGCTTGTAGATCGCGACTGCCATGCTCTTAAGGGCCGGGTCTTGCCCGATCACGTTATCACATAAGGCAGCGAATATTTTCTTGGGTGTCATCGGCAAATCCAGCCCCCCTTTACGCTATCTCCTTCTGCAGTCGGCCCTCTCGCGACACTTGTACTTCCCTTCATCGGTCCTACGGGCATCCTCGGCAATTGCTCCTGCATTGCCCTTCCTCTGCTCCTCTACCTATCTCCTACATCCCTGCAGTCGTGCCCTCTCGCGACACTCGTACTTCCGTGTCATCGGTCGCTACGGGCATCCTGCCCTCTCGCGACACTCGTACTTCCGTGTACATCGACGCAGGGATCGCGTGTCCGGGCGCCGCTCTGGAGCGACAAAGTCGTACATTAACTCAATCACGATGGTTAATGCGAGACCGTTCACCGCTTAACCGAAAGTGGCTCGAACAAATGAAGTGCCCAGTGTGTGCACTCGTGCAGACCCCGATCCATTTTTAGATCACTGGACAGACGGTTGCGACTGGCCCCCTACGCCGCCATCTGGATCAGTTTTTTCTGCCGTTTACACTTGGGCCGTTCAGCGCATCAGGGTTGGGTCACGTGCACCCAGTGCGCCACCGACGGGATGCCCTTGGTGTCGGTCAGGAACAGCATGTACCAGCCCGGTGGGGCGATGTTCGGCTCGTTGGTCAGCTTCACCCGACCGTGCCGCCGCCCTGGGCGGCGATGGGCAGGTCGACCAGGCGCTGCCCGGTGTTGAACGAGTGCGTGGTCACGCCGTTCCGGATGAGGCTGCGCCCAGCGGATGCCGCCGGCCTGCGGCGAGGAGATGTCGACGGCCTGGCCGTAGTGCCATTCCTCGGGGGCAGCCGTGATCACGGGGCGGGGGCCCTTGAAGAGGTAGGGCGGGCTGTAGATGTCGAGCCGCATCTCCTCGTTGTCCGGGTCCTTGTTCCATTCCACGTGGGTACCCTGCGCGGGATTGCCGCCGGCGGCGACGACGCGTCCGTCGGGCAGCAGCAGGGCCACCGAATGGTAAAGGCGGGGAATCTTGGAGGACGCGCCCAAGGTCCAGGTGTTGGTGGCCGGGTCGTAGATCTCGGACTGGAGGGTGGGGGTAAGCCGGCTCTCCCTCGCCAGGCCCCCGCCGGTGGCGAGCACGGTGCGGTCGGGGAGGAGCACCGCGTTGACGTGCGTACGGGGCAGGTTCATGGGCGCCGACGGCCTGGAACACCGGGGTGGCCGCGGTGAGGTCGATGACGTCGACGGCGGCGGTGGCGTCGATGATGCCCTCATCGCCGACGCCACCGCCGATGATCATGGCCTTCTGGTCCTGGGCGGGAGGCAGCAGCACGCTGGCGGACTGTTTGCGGGATCCGGCCTCGTGCAGCCCCTGCAGGAAGGCCACGCCGACCTGGCCGTGGGCGATGTCGAGCAGGCACGGCCCAAGGTGAACGTCCGGCCCCTCGACCTGCCCGCCGGTGAACAGGATCCTGCCGTCGGCCATGAGGAAGAGGTGGGCGTACAGCGGCAGGCCCGGGAAGTGCGGTGGGAGGTGCAGCGCCTGCCACGTGTCGGCCTGCGGTGAGTAGACCTCGATCGTGTCGTTGAGGTTGCCGTCCTCGTTCAGGCCGCTGGCGGCCAGGACCCGGCCGTCCCCCAGCGTCACCAGGGTGGGATACCAGCGGCCGTGAGCCATGTGCCCGGCCCGCGCCCATTGCTGGGTCGTGGGGTTGAACAGGACCGCGTCGGCGCGGCCGGAGATGTGGCCGGGGTAGGCCAGGGTGCCGCCGGCGGACAGTAGCCGCCCGTCGGCGAGGAAGCTGTCGCCACCGCAGAAGAAGTCGAAGACCTTTCCGTCGTCGCCTTTGATCGCGACGGGGTGGAAGAAGTTCTCGTCGCCGTGCTGGTGGGCGTGACGGTCGGGTCCCACACCACGCTCGTGTAGATCTTCTTGGCGATGCTGCCGAAGTCCGGGCTGTCGTGCCGCACGCTTGACGTTGCCGGAGCCGGCGAAAAACATCACCTTCCCGGTGGGCAGCACGGCGGCGTGCACCGCCAGCACCTCGGAGTCGAACGGGAGATCCTCCCAGGAGCCGGCGGTGGCCGGGTCGGTGTCGAGGTCGAGCACCCGGTACAGACCCGCGTTCTGGCCGATCGGGTCGTCGACGAGCATCGTGATCAGCTTGTGCTTGCCGTCGACCTGCATGACGGCGATGCCGCCGCCCGCGTTCTCAAAGGAGAACCATCCGGGCACCACGGTCCACAAGCCCCACCCGTGCTGGACGTTACCGTTCACGTCGAGCTTCTTGCCGATCTTGTAGAAGCCCTGGTTGAGGCCGGGTGGGTTGTCGACCTGGTAGACGACGATGTCGGGGGTGCCCGTCCCCAGGTCGGCGACCGTGATGCTCCCCGCCTGGTTCTCGAAGGAGAACCAGTCGGGAACGTCTGTCCAGGGTGTCCAACCGCCCGTGACATCGCCGCCCGCATCGAGCTGCCTGCCGATGCGGTAGTACCCCGCGGTTCTGCCCCGCAGGATTGTCGATCATGAAGACGATCAGCTCTGGCCGGCCGTCGCCGTCGAGGTCGGCCACCGCCACGCCGCCGTGCTGGTTCTCGAAGGAGAACCAGTCGGGGATCGGCGTCCAATCGCCCCAGCCGCCCGTGACGACGCCGCCCGCATCGAGCTTGCGGCCGACGCGGTAGTAGCCTTGGTTCTGCCCCGCAGGGTTGTCGATCATGAAGACGATCAGCTCGGGCCGGCCGTCGCCGTCGAGGTCGGCCACCGCCACGCCGGCGCCCTGGTTCTCGAAGGAGAACCAGTCGGGTATCTCCATCCAGCCGGTCCATCCGCCCGCGGCCGTGCCGTCCGCCGCGATGCCCTTGCCAACCCGGTAGAACCCCCGGTTTTGCCCGGGCGGGCTGTCGACCATCAGCACGACGAGGTCGCGCGGACCGCCGCCGCTCAGGTCCGCCAGCGCCACCCCGGCGCCCTGGTTCTCGAAGGAGAACCAGTCGGGAATCGTGATGAAGTCGTTCGGCATGATCAGTCGTTCTCCCCAGATAAAAAAATTAAATCATATCACGGCTCCAGGATGGCTCACGGCGTTTGGGCAGCGATGCGGTAGCTGGGCTGTGGAATCTGCTTCACCCCCTGCTTGGCCGGCGGAATCGTGCCGAAGAAGAAGCTCCAGTTGATACCCCATGCCTCGTGCAGTGGCTCGCCGAAACCGTTGAGTGCATCGCGCGGGTCGTTCGACATCGGCACGAACACCGGAATCCGCGCAAACGGCGGCGTCTTACCGCCCTTTGATTTAAACTTGGCGGTGGACGTTGCGACGTTGTTCGGCGCGTAGCTCGGGCGCGCCATCGAGTGGCCGAAACCGGAATGCCGCCATCGAGAACTCCACAGGCATGAACGCATTTCCCGAGTGCGGTTTGTAGAAGCGGAAGTGTGGCTCGATCTCGTGTTCGCTCGGCAGGATCTTGTGTACGACCTCCTACCTGCACTCTCTCGTCAGAGAGTCGTGCACTAGACTCACCAAGGTTTGACCTATACGTCGGTCGTTGTGAATCTGAAATCTCGACCATGCACGGCACCAGCCTGCAACAGTTGATGGAGCTCGGTGGATGGAAGTCCTATGAGATGGTCTTGCGGTATGCCCATCTCGCGCCGGAGCATCTGGCGGATGCGGCCTCACGGATCGAGAAGCCGTGGGAAACCGTAGGGGATCGACC
Organism: uncultured Gammaproteobacteria bacterium; assembly: GCA_963773065.1. Taxonomy (GTDB): domain Bacteria; phylum Pseudomonadota; class Gammaproteobacteria; order UBA9214; family UBA9214; genus CAVQCA01. The sequence goes on along the minus strand of CAVYZN010000004.1, from coordinate 23,017 downwards.
TACGATTTCACTACGCTAGTAATGTAGAAAGCGCACACCGAGAGGTAAGCCCTTGAGAACTATGGCGCGCCCGGAGAGATTCGAACTCCCGACCACCTGGTTCGTAGTTAGTAGCACAATCGCTAACGTTTTGTTTTTTAATATAGATTACTGGAATGCCCGTTGCCCATTTTGCCTAACAATGCACGACGATGCATAACTGAATCCCGCAAAAGTCCCGCAACTTCACGAATACTAGACCGAATGCCATCGATCTGCAGAACACGGTGGCGTTCCAAGGGGGAGTCGACCTTACCCCGCAGGTACATGCAGCCTCAGAAACACTAAATAGCTTAATATATGTCAATAAGTTGTATCCACGGTTTTACTACCTTTCGATATTGACGCGCATAGCGTATGCGCATAGTATGAACGCATACTCGATACGTGCATATTCCGGCCCAAGTTGAACAGTCATTCCGGTTCAACGTGAACACCTATTCTGGTCGTACGTGAACGCTCATTCCGGCTTAATGTGAACACTTTTCCGGGTTTTCCGGAATTGCTGTTCATCCTCCCGGAATCGGCGTTCACGTTAAACCGGAATCTCTTCCAACGCATTGTTTTGTCAATCTGTTTGGTAGGCTCTCCCGCTTTTTGGGAGAGACCATGCCAGTCAAGAGGACCACAATGCGAAAAATCCGCGAAATACTTCGTTTACGGCGCTCCGCCGGTCTGTCAATCCGCCAGATCAGTGCCAGCACCAAGGTCAGTGTCGGCGCCATCCAGAAGCTGCTGGCGCACAGCCGATGCACTTGGGGCTCGGCTGGCCGTTGCCGCCGGAGCTGGATGATAACCAGCTGGCCCGGCGGTTCTATCCCGACGCCGACACCCGCGTCTCCACCCGTTTCCAGGTGCCCGATTGGTCGGTCATCCATCAGGAACTCAAGCGCAAAGGGGTGACCAAGCAACTGCTGTGGGAGGAGTACACCCAGCAGTGTCCCAACCGCTGTTACAGCTACTCGCAATTCTGCGACCGTTACGCACACTGGCAGGGCCTGCAAAAGCGCTCCATGCGTCAGCTCCACAAGGCCGGTGAGAAATGCTTTGTCGATTACTGCGGACCCACGGCGCCCATCGTCTGTGCCGACACCGGCGAGATCCATCCGGCGCAGGTGTTCGTGGCGGTGCTGGGGGCCTCCAACTACACCTATGCCGAAGCGACCCTCACACAGTCCTTGCCGGACTGGCTGGGCAGTCATGTGCGGGCGTTCGAGTACTTTGGGGGCTGTCCCGAGATCGTCGTCCCGGACAATCTGAAAAGCGGTGTCAGCCGGGCGTGTCGTTATGATCCCGACCTCAACGCCAGCTATCAGCAGTGGGCCGCGCACTATCAGGTCGCGGTGGTCCCGGCACGGCCCTACAAGCCGAAAGATAAAGCCAAGGCCGAGGTGGGCGTGCAGATCGTCGAGCGCTGGATCCTGGCGCGGCTACGCCATCACAGCTTCTTCTCGCTCACCGAACTGAACCAGTGTATCCGTGCCTTGCTCGAGGAGCTGAACCAAAAGCCGTTCAAGCAGTTTCCGGGCAACCGCCGCCAGGCGTTCGAGCAGCTCGATAAGCCCGCCCTCAAGCCCTTGCCCCGTCACCCCTACCGCTATGTCGATATCAAGCCGGTCAAGGTCAATATCGACTACCACGTGCAGTACCAGCAGCATCACTACTCGGTCCCGCATCAGTACGTGGGCGAGACCCTGGAACTGCATGCCAGCGATACGCTGATCATGCTCTACTTCCGCCAGCAACAGATCACATCGCATCCGCGCAAACACCGTCCGGGCATGACCACCGAATCAGCCCACATGCCCAAACGCCACCAGAAACACCAGCAGTGGACACCGGGGCGGTTAAAGCACTGGGCCCGCGACATCGGCCCCGCCGTGCTCGCCTGGGTGGATATGCAACTGACATCCAAAGCCCATCCCGAGCAGGCCTACCGGGTCTGTCTCGGCCTGCTCAACCTCAGTCGCGCGTATCCGCGTGAGCGACTCGAAGCCGCCTGCCGGATCGCCAACCAGGCCGGCCTGATGCGCCTGAAACAGGTCAAGTCAATCCTCCAAAGCAACCGGGATCAACTGCCCGAGCAGCTCGATCTCGACACCGAACTGCCCCAGGACCACGAGAACATCCGCGGTCCCCACACCTTCCACTAACCCAAGGAGAAAATACGATGACCACACCAAACCCTGGCGCGCCTGCGCCAACTCAAACTCGGCGGCATGGCCAATGCCCTGCAAAGCCAGCTGGAACAGGTCGGCACCTATGAAGGGCTGGCCTTTACCGAACGACTCGCGCTGCTGGTCGAGCAGGAAGTGTTAAGCCGTGAGCAGCGCAAGCAGGAGCGCCTGATAGGTCAGGCCCGCTTCAAACTCGCCGCCTGCGTGCAGGACATCGACTATCAGCACCCGCGCAACTTAACGAAGGTGCAGATCGCACGCCTCGCCCAGGGCGACTGGATCAACCGTGCCCAGAATCTGCTGATGACCGGCCCCTGTGGCAGCGGCAAAACCTACCTGGCCTGCGCCCTGGGCCATAACGCCTGCCGGCAGGGCTACAGCGTGCGCTACTACCGCCTGTCACGGTTGCTACTGGAACTGACCCAGGCCAAGGCCGACGGCAGTTACCACAAACAGCTCACGCAGCTCGCCAAGGTCCAATTACTGATCGTCGACGACTGGGGGCTGGAGCCGTTGAAACCGGCTCACCGCAACGACCTGATGGAAATCATGGACGACCGCCACGGACACACGTCCACCCTGGTGATCAGTCAACTGCCGACCGACCAATGGTATGCCAGCATCGGCGATAACACGCTCGCCGATGCCATCCTGGACCGGCTGATGCATAACGCCCACCGTCTCCAGCTCAAGGGCGAATCCATGCGCAAAATCCTCGGCCAGTTGACCGAAGATGAACACCTGCGCTAAAAAGCACACTCCGTGATGCGTTGTGAAATCAGGTGTTCACGTTCGTCCGGAATCGGTGTTCAACTTCGCCGGAATACGCCAAACTAATATTGGTTCCTGATTCCGATGAGCGAATTCTACAACATCAATGCCCCGAAAAAAGCGGCGAATGTCAGCATCAACAGTGACCTGTTGCAGCAGGCCAAAGTTCTGAAAATCAATCTGTCCGCCACCCTTGAAGATGAACTCGCTCACCTGATCAGACAGAAGCGGCGTGCGCAGTGGCTGGATGATAACCGCCCCGCTCTGGACGACTACAATGTCTTTGTCGAGAAGCATGGTGTCTTCAGCGATGGGCTGCGCCAGTTCTGATGGCCCAGTTCGATGTTTGTCTGAATCCAAACCCTGACAGCGCGCCCGCTGTTCCTTATCTATTGGAAGTCCAATCGGACCTGTTGGAACCCGTCAGCACACGCGTCGTCGTTCCTCTCGCGTTGCTGTCCGAACGCGGTCAACCAGCCAAGTACCTCAACCCACAGTTCGAGATCGAAGGTGTTCTGGTGGTCATGGTCACAGAGCAGATCGCTGGAATTCCGAAACGTGCCCTGGGTAAAAGGGTGCTGTCGCTTGTGGTACAAAGGGATCAGATCATAGATGCGATCGACTTCCTGTTCAGTGGCTTTTGAAACGTACCCAAAGGCGTGGTCTGTCTGCTGTCCGCCCTGCGTTTTCATGACCTCACTACCCAAGCACCGTTTGAAGTCTGGCTGGCCATCGGCGAGAAAGCCTGGCGGCCGCGCCTGGAGTACCCACCACTACGCATCGTGCGCTTTTCCCGGGTGTCTATGGCGGCGAATCCGCAATTTTCGCTTGAAACTGATGACATTGACAGACTTGCTCCTAAAGACTACCTCCCCTACCCTGCTCTGCCATGAAGGATCTGCTGTCGCTCCTCGCCCATTTACTGACCACCATCGCCAAGCTCCTGGGACCCAGCGGCGCGAAGGCCGTCGTCGCCGAAAGCCTGCTCATGAAGCAGCAACTCCTAATCATGAATCGCGCCCGACGGCGTGCTCCCAATCTCTCGGCACTGGATCGTTTCCTGCTCGGCATCTGGTCACTGTTTCTCAACCCACGCCATATCCAGCGAGCTGCCGTGATTATCCGGCCATCGACGTTGTTAAAATTCCACAACCTGCTCAAGCAGCGAAAATATCGACTGCTGTACTCTTCCAGCCGCAAAGGCAAGTCTGGCCCCAAGGGTCCGTCACCAGAACTTATCCAGGCCATCGTTGATCTGAAGCAACGCAACCCACGGTTTGGCTGCCCACGGATCGCGCAGCAGATCAACAAGGCATTCGGCATCAACATCGATAAAGCTGTCGTGCGACGCGTCCTCGCCGCGCATTACCGGCCAGATCCCAATGGTGGCGGTCCGTCGTGGCTGACCTTCCTCGGACACGCGAAGGACAGCCTCTGGAGTATTGACCTGTTTCGCTGTGAATCCATTCTTTTGAAGAGCCACTGGGTACTCGTGGTCATGGACCAGTTCACGCGCCGCATCATCGGCTTGGGTGTCCATGCCGGTGATGTCAATGGGATCGCCCTGTGTCGTCTTTTCAATCTGATTGTCACGAACCAAGGAATCCCCCACTACCTCAGCTCCGACAATGATCCGCTGTTTCGTTATCACCGCTGGCAGGCGAATCTGCGCATCCTGGATATCCAGGAAATCAAATCCGTTTCTTACGCTCCTTTATCGCATCCCTTCATCGAGCGACTGATCGGGACCATTCGCCGCGAATTCCTTGACCATGTGATCTTTTGGAATGCAAGTGATCTGGAACGAAAACTTGAAGGATTCCGGCAGTATTACAACACGCATCGTGCACATACTGCGCTTGACGGCGATACACCGTCAGAAATCTCCGGTGAACCCCTCATCCGCCGCGCCGACCTCAGCCGGTTTCGCTGGAAATCTCATTGCCGCGGTCTTTACCAACTGCCCATAGCTGCCTGAGTAGCAATTCGCCATGCACAAGTTATTTGGCGCCCTCTATTGGACGATTATTTGCCAATTTCTCTTAGGGATTCTAATTACTTTACGCAATAAGACACTCGTAGGGAATCTTAAGACCTTCATGCAATTTCCGGATCATTGCCAGCGTCAGACTTCGCTTTTTACTCAGCACCTCAGACACACGTCCACTCGTCCCGATATACGGTTCCAGATCCTTACGCGACAAGTTGTTCTGCTCCATTAAAAACTTGATCGCCTCAATAGGGTCCGAGGCGGGAATTGCATAGTGTTCATCTTCATACTTCTCAACGAGCAGCATTAAGACATCCAACTCATCGCCTCTTGGTGTATTGGGTTTTTCACCCCATAGCTCATCGATGCGCTCTAACGCACGGTTTAGCTCACGGTCATTTTGAATAGGCTTCAGTTTCATCACGAACCTCAAATATTCTCAATATCCCCGATCTCGTCATATTCCTTATGTGTTCCCACAAAGCGAATTAGCATCCCATGCCGAACATAATCCACAAGAACTACAATTCTGTATTTGTTACCACATATATTAAAAACAACACGGTTGTTTTTTTAGATGCTCGCATTACGTAAGTCTGCCTTCAATTTGTGCGGCGTACTCCATTTTGCCGTTGCACAATAGTTGTACCACTCCGTCATTTGATTCTTTGCATCTCTATATTTCGCACTACTCTCCCAAAATTGCCTCAGCTTGGACTTTGCGATCACCCTCATTGACAGACCCTAACATGCTCCCACCACGGGAGCAAGAAAAAATGTCCCAGTTTGGGAGGTTTTCCGTTCAATCTGATGGATGGATCGTTAGTATCTGCGATCTATTCGAAAAGATCGCTAATCTGGCAGTTGAATAACGACACAATTCATTCATCACATCCAGTTCTACCGTTACCGCAGTTTCCTTGATTTGGGCGCTGATGATGGATCGGTTCAAGCCGGTGTTTCCCTTACCACATCCATGATCTTCAAAGGCAGGGAAAGCTGATTTTATTAGATAATCTGGCAACTATTGGACAGTCGATAAATCAAGAGAACTGTAAGCCATTGATACATATTACAACGTTTGCAGTCGAACTCCTGATCGACTGTACTCTAACCAGATGCTCTAACCTGCCTTAAGCCTCTGATTACTAAGGAATGTGAATTAGGATAGCGAAACAATCTCGACCAAGAAAGGACGGGAGAAATATCTTATAACTAATTGTTATAATATGGGATTTATCGCTAGGAGAGATTCGAACTCCCGACCACCTGGTTCGTATTTAGCAGTACAATCGCTAACATTATGTTTTTAAATATAGATTACTGGAATGCCCGTTGGCCTATTTGCACAACAATGCAGGACGATGCATAACTGAATCCCGCAAAACTCCCGCATGCCACGAATACCAGATGGAATGCCATCGATTTGCGGAATAAGGTGGCATCTCCAAGGGGAATTGATCTTATTCCCCAGCTACATGTGACTTCTTACGTAACATCTTTACGATAGATACCATTGTGTTACACAAACTTTGTAACTCAAGAGTTATTAGCATATTTTCCGTATTTCCGAATATATGCTAAACTCTGCATCTCGGAATCGAATTGCAAGGTGAAACAAATGAGTGAAACACTGGTGGTATCCAGCCGCGGCCAGATCACCCTGCCCGCCGCACTACGCAAACGCCTGGGGATCAGAAGCGGTGACGTCGTGATTCTGGAAGAGCGCGGTAATGAAGTCGTACTCAAGCCGGGCATAGTCTTCGAAGTCCAGCACTACAGCGATGAGCAAATCGCTCAGTGGGATGCCGAGGATAAACTTTCAGATCAAGAGCGGTCTCAAATAGTAGACACGCTGGCTGCATCAAAAAAATGAGGCTGTTTCTTGACGCGAACATATTATTCACTGCGGCACATAATCCGAGAGGAAAAGCCACACTGGTTATCGAGCTCGGGGTCCAAGGTTACTGGGAACTGTTCTCGAGCCCCTATGCGCTGGAAGAAGCGCGCCGCAACCTGGAGAGAAAATTTCCGCGTTTCCTGGAAAGTCTTGGCACACTCCAGCGCGGCGTCCGCCTTGTTGAACATCGAGCTGGCCTTGGCTTCCCTGAATGCCTTGCACAAAAGGACCAACCGATATTCCAAGCGGCGCTGGCTTGTCAGGCAACCCACCTGCTTACCGGTGATCTTAAGGACTTTGGACCCTTTATGAATCAACCGGAAAATACATTTGGCATCTGTATCCAAACCGTCGCCGAGTTCTTGAATCACCTCGGTTAGCCAAAGTCAGCTTTCCATATCTGTGTGTCCCGAAAACTCGTAACACGATTAAATCACAACGTTCATGGTACTTGTGTTCATGCCGCGAGCCTGTCTATGGGGAATTCGCAATTTTCGCTTGAAACACATACTGCGCTTGACGGCGCCACCCCCTCAGAAATGTCCGAAGAAACCACATACCTGGGCGACTTGGCATGTCATGCACGGCACCAGCCTGCAAGAGTTGATGAAGCTCGGTGGAAGGAAGTCCTATGAGATGGTCTTGCGGTACGCCCATCTCGCGCCGGAGCATCTGGCGGATGCGACCTCCGACCTTACCCGCAGGTACATGCAGCCTCAGAAACACTAAATAGCTTCGTATATATGTCAATAAGTTGTATCCACGGTATTACGACCTTTCGATATTGACGCGCATAGCGTATGCGCATAGTATGAACGCATACTCGTTACGAAACTAATATTGATTCCTGATTCCGATGAGCGAATTCTACAACATCAATGCCCCGAAAAAAGCGGCGAATGTCAGCATCAACAGTGACCTGTTGCAGCAGGCCAAGGTTCTGAAAATCAATCTGTCCGCCACCCTTGAAGATGAACTCGCTCATCTGATCAGACAGAAGCGGCGTGCGCAGTGGCTGGATGATAACCGCCCCGCTCTGGACGACTACAATGTCTTTGTCGAGAAGCATGGTGTCTTCAGCGATGGGCTGCGCCAGTTCTGATGGCCCAGTTCGATGTTTGTCTGAATCCAAACCCTGACAGCGCGCCCGCTGTTCCTTATCTACTGGAAGTCCAATCGGACCTGTTGGAACCCGTCAGCACACGCGTCGTCGTTCCTCTCGCGTTGCTGTCCGAACGCGGTCAGCCAGCCAAGTACCTCAACCCACAGTTCGAGATCGAAGGTGTGCTGGTGGTCATGGTCACAGAGCAGATTGCTGGAATTCCGAAACGTGCCCTGGGTAAAAGGGTGCTGTCGCTTGCGGTGCAACGGGATCAGATCATGGATGCGATCGACTTCTTGTTCAGGGGCTTTTGACGATCCGGCACGTATGTTCATCGCCGATCTGACGGCCGGGGTCGGCCACGGTGTGCATTGCATTGCCATGCACCTGTCCTTCCCGAAAACTCATTTCACACTCTATCAAGCCGCCAACCGTTCGTAATGATGATGTAGGCCACCGACTTCTGGAAATTGTACTACCTTTCCAAGGGCTGGTGACTGCACCGATCGCGACTCAAGACTATCCATTCCCAGCGACATCTTGCGGATCAATGCCTTGATTTCTTCTGATACCGGCGGTCTACCGGGCCTGCCATGCTTACTCAATTTGGCCCAATAATCGCGAAAACGTTTACGCTGCCAGGCAATCACGGTCCCCGTCTGGACAAAAACCAGGGCACCCCGCCACCCCGACCAGCGGCGCGAGAGCCACGACCAGAGAATACGGTCTCCGGGGCCAATCTGCAGGCGTTTGGTTGTTCTCTGATACACAGCAAGTTGATGTCGCAGTGCCACAATCTCTAGCTGCAGTGAGAGCCGTGACCGGATCACGGTAGATACAAGTAGTAACAGCGCGCAAACAATCGGCTTCATGATTCTGGATCCTGATCGGTAGCAACAATGACCGAGGACTCCTCAGAGCCTGTGAAAATATTGACGGCCGTCGCGAGGGCGTCGATTGGCGTGCGAGGCAAGGCGCGCTGCGCGAAAACAAGGGAGTTTGGCGAGCCAAATGACCGAAGTTTTCGCGTGGCGCAACGCCGCCGCAGCCGCAAAGCGGCGTCCGCAGCAGGCTGGCGATATTTTCACAGGCTCTCAGTTGACGTCGCTCCTGAAAAAGGTCAAGAATACCAGGCAGTACGTATTTTCGGGAAGGACACTATCTGATATCGAAGAAATGCAGTATCAAACCCAGGCCCCCTTCTCCGTTATTCAAGCCGACATGAAACACTGGTACGCCATCCATACCAAACCGCGGCAGGAGACGATCGCCGCGGAAAATCTGCGCCGCCAGGACTATGAGATCTATCTGCCCAAAATCAAACAGGCCCACCGCTATCGCGGCCGGTGGCGACACCGGATCGAACCGCTGTTCCCTCGCTATCTTTTCATCCGGCTTGACCTGGGCACGGACAACATCGCTCCCATTCGTTCCACCCGCGGCGTCTCAAAGCTTGTCAGCTTCAGCGGCCTGCCGGCAACAGTTCCCGACCCGCTCATTGATGCCTTAGTCCAATCGGCAGACCCGGACACCGAGCTACACCATCCCGAAGAGACCCGTTTCCAAGCAGGCACTACCGTCACCATCGTGGACGGCCCCCTGGAAGGGCTGGAGGCCATCTTCAAGGCACACGATGGCGAAGCACGCTCGATCATCCTGCTGGATATCCTTGGTAAAACACAGCAACTCACGATCGACAAAGATCACCTCTGGCCGGCCCACCGCGTCTAAAAAAGTCCGGGTAACGCGTCCTCCGGAATGTCCGAACCCAGCCAAGGGATAGCTCCGCCGGAAATAACAACCACCGGCGCCTTGCCGGCGCGATAGAGGCGTGCGGCGTGCAGCACCCGATCCGCCGCATCCGACAGGTCCAGCGCAATCCGGGGCGGTGCCGGCCCTTCCACGGCGCCCCCCAATGCCACAATCGCGTCGGCTGTCGGCGTCTCTGCAACCGCAACTGGCGAATACCGGGCGTTGTCGTTTACCATCGAGCCGACGCCGGAGCCGCCCGCGCGATGAACCTTTTGAGGAAGGCCCCCATGCATCGATTCACGTTCGCGTCACTGGCTATGCTGGTCTGGGTGGGGTTGTGCGTGCTGACGTCGTCGCCGGCGCAGGCGGTGACGCTGGTGAAGGACGGCAAACCCGTCGCGACCATCGTCATTTCCAAGGCGGCGCTGGATGCCAAGCCCTACAAGCCGGCGGTTCGTGTCAAGGGCGAGCCGGACGGGAAGGTGCACTTCGCCGCCGAGCAGTTGCAGCTTTACGTACAGAAAATCACCGGCGCGCAGTTGGCGATCGTCGGCGACGACCAGGCGCCCGCTGGGCCCGTGGTGCTAGTGGGCGCCAGCAAGCGCACCGACCCGCTGAAGCTGGACATCCCCACCGGCCTGACGCCGGGGCGGAAGGAAGAGGCGTACATGATCTGGGCCAAGGGCGACACGCTCGTGCTCGCCGGCAACGACATGGGGCCGTATCAGGGCACCGCCTTTGCGGTCTGCGAGTTCCTCAACCGCCAGGGCGTGCGCTGGTTCATGCCCAGCGACTTTGGCGAGGTCGTGCCCCACACGCCCACGCTGGAGGTCAAGGACTTCACGTACCGCGACAAGCCGGACTTCATCGTGCGGTCGTGGAACGGGAACCTGGCGCCGGAGCTGCGTGAGGACGACGCTCTTTTCCGGCTGCACAACAAGCTGACGCTCTCGCAGATCGACGTGCTGGCGACCCCGTGGGACAGGTCCCTGCGCCAGTATATGCCGGACAAGGAGCTGATGGCGACGCACCCGGAGTACTTTGCCCAGAACCTGGACGGGACGCGGAACCCGCACATGGTGAGCCTGTCGAACCCGGAGGTTCCGAAGCTGGTGGCGGAGAAGGTGATCGCGCGGATCGACGCGGAGCGGAAGAAGAACCCGGAGCTGAACTCGCTGGGGTTTGCCCCGGACGACGGGATCCCGATGGACCTGTCGAAGCAGACGATGGAGTTCAACCGGGGGTTCACGGACCTGGTGGGTCGCGAGGGGGTGATCACGGAGCGTTCGATCAGCGAGGAGTGGTTCCGGTTCATGGATCGGGTGACGGAGGAGGTGCAGAAGAAGTACCCGGGTTTCATCATCACGACCAACGGCTATGCGAACCGGACGTTCCCGCCGGAGGGGGTTCCGATCAACCCGCATATGGGGGTGATGTTCGCGGCGATCTGGGCGGACCTGCTGCACTCGTACGACGACCCCAAGAGCTGGCAGCAGGTGATGCAGGGTCAGATGCTCAAGCGTTGGGCCGAGCTGTGCCCGCGGGTGTTTGTTTACAACTACAACTTCCCGATGCTGGTCAATGCGTTAACGCCGATGCCGCTGACGCGGAAGATTGCGCGGAACACGCCGCTGATGAAAAAGTGGCGCGTGGCGGGATTCGAGGACGAGCAGACGTTCTCGTGGATGGCACACGGGATCACGTCGTTCTACCTACGGGCGAAGCTGTACTGGCACGCGGACGAGGACGCGAAAGCGATCCTGTCGGACTACTTCGAGAAGTGGTACGGGCCGGCGGCCGGGCCGGCGCAGGCGTACTGGGACGCGCTGGAGGAGGCGTTGGAGAGCACGCCGCTGCTGGGTCACGAGGACCGGATCCTGCCGTACGTGTACACGGACCAGATGATCGCGGCGATGGAGAAGGCCGAGCAGGAGGCGGAGAAGCTGGCGACCGCCGAGCCGTACCGGACGCACGTGACGGTGGACCGTCACATCCTCAACCACCTGAAGGGCTACCTGGCGATGAACCGGGCGGAGTTCCGGGGCCAGTGGGCGGAGGCGATCCACCACGCGGGCCTGATGTTCAAGGAGCGCGAGGCGCTGAACAAGATCAGCGCGTACTTCTATTACCCGGAGAGCAAGGACCCGCGGCTGGTGTACTTCGCGGGGTCGCCCTACTGGAACCTGACGCAGCGGAAGGAGCACTACCAGCGTCTGCTGGACATGACGACGGGCAAGACGGGGGACCTGATCGTGCAGGCGCCGGAGGAGGTGTCGTTCAAGCTGGACGACGCGGACATGGGACGGATCGGGCGGTGGTACGACCCGGGGTTCGACCGTTCAAAGTGGCGGAAGATCGACACGGCGGTGCCGTTCTATCTGCAGGGCGACGGGATGCTGGACAGCCGGGGGGTGCCGTACATCGGGTTCATCTGGTACGCGTTTGATCTGGAGGTACCCAAGTCGGCGATCGGCAAGCCGATCCACGTGTACGCGCCGATCGTGGTGACCGAGGCGTGGGTGTGGACGAACGGGCAGTACTCGGGACACCGGCCGTACAACGAGGCGTACATCCGCCCGCAGGTGATGGACTTTGACGTGACGGACCAGGTGAAGGCGGGGCACAACGTGATCGGTGTTCGGGTGAGCACGAGCCTGAGCCGGGTGCAGGTGGCCGAGGGGTTCCAGGGTCCGCTGTTTTTGTACTCGCCGAAGGCAAAGGCAGAGGAGGGGATGAAGTAAGCCGCGGCACGGCGCGTCAATCCACGTCTGTGCAACCGCAGCTTTTTGGTGGCGAAGCACGCTCGATCATCCTGCTGGATATCCTCGGTAAAACCCAGCAACTCACCATCGACAAAGATCACCTCTGGCCAGCCCACCGCGTCTAAAAAAGTCTGGATAACGCATCCTCACCACAGGCAGCGCCGCGACAGCAGGCACCATCCGACTACCCCGCTATCCACCCCTGCCACCGATAATACGCATAACCGACATATTCTTTGATCGCTTCCGTCGCGTGCCACAACGCCTTGGCATCGGGCAGAAAATCAATCGCTGTGCGGTGCTCCCGATAGGTCACGGTGAAATCAGTTGTGGCCGGCACGGCGTCGATTCCCGCTGATATGAACGTCGCCAGTGCCCGCGGCATGTGCAGCGCCGAGGTCACCAGCAAGACCCGATGTAACCCGCGTTCCGCCAACACCTGCCGGCTCAACACGGCATTCTCGTAGGTGTTGCGGCTGGCGGATTCCCTTAAAATCGATGCACTAGGAACACCCCACTCCTCCAGCAGTAACTGCATAGACTCGGCCTCCGGAATGTCCGAACCCAGCCAGGGGATAACCCCGCCGGAAACCAGAACAACCGGCGCCTTGCCGGCGCGATAGAGGCGCGCGGCATGCAGCACCCGATCCGCCGCATCTGTCAGGTCCAGTGTAATCCGTGGCGGTGCCGGCCCTTCCACGGCACCGCCCAATACCACGATCGCATCGGCTGTTGGCGTCGTCCTCGACCGCCACCGGCGGATAGCGCCGCTCCAGCGTCAAGCCCAGGTAATCCGCGAAGATCGGCGTCGACGCCACCCACAACACAGTGACCGCCACGAACAGGAAAACCCGCGCCAACCGGGCCGACAGCCCCAGAATACCCATGGCAAGCATCGATACCACCAGGGCGAACCCAAGCGGGTAAATGAACAGCGGAATCAGTTTTGACAGATACAGGTCCATTGTCATGGTCCGGGCTGCCGCCGGCGGTCACCACCCAGGCGGCGACTCATCACGAGCTTGCGGAAAAACTGCGTCGATAACGTACCGACCGGTAAGGTCCCTTCGTGGAACAGCAGGTCGTTCAAAGGCACGTGCAGCCGCGAGGTTCACACCCTCCGGACACTACGCCGTATCCCTGCCAAGCACATGAAACACGAAGTGCGAGATTTCCGTTGGCGAGGGGAACAAATCCGGGTGGTCACTCAGGACGGCCTGCTCGATGTCCCGAGCGGTTCTTGTTCCGTTGCAATAACCCAGCACCGTCATGCGGGCCTGTCCTGCACGGCTCAATTGCGGAACATGATTCGGGTTGGAGCGCAGCAAATCCTCCGGTGACAGCAACATCCCCTGCCAGGTTGAATGGCTGAAACGCTGTCCCGTAGCTGGAAACTCCACGGTCCAGGCAATTACATGTTCAGCCGGACGCGCCATGAGGGTGGCTTTGACAACATCTCCACCCTTTACCTGCACGGCATCTCCAATAGGAAAGAAGGCCTGAGGCCGCTGGATCGGTGTTTCCGCCAGCGGTGAGTTCGTCATCCAGACATTTTCCGCCAGTTCGCACTCGAACCAGCCGGCAAGGCCGTGCATGACCGTATCCCGTTCGATACGCAATTCCGCGCCCCAGGTAAAAAACTCCGGGTTGTCTGCATAGAGATCGATCTCGCCCAGCACCGCAGGCGGACATAGCACATCATCCCGCGCGAGGTTGACGGCATGCTTGGCATTGATCGAATAACTGCTCAGCCAGTTGAACTCAGGGGGAATTTTTTCGTCTCGCCAGCCAAGGGCGAGCTCACTGCATTGTTGGGAACCGACGGCGGCGATGTTCAGCCGTATTTTCGAGGGAATGAGCGTCCCGCCCGGTTTGAGAAAACGCCTCCTTGCGTCTTGAAGAAATTCGATGATCCCGTAATCGAATCCGAAGTAGCCGACATGGTCACAGATCACCACGTCCACCCGTTCGGGTAATTCAATCTGGCTGGATTTGCCACGGATGAAGGTGGCGTTGTCACCCTGACCAGCCCGCACCAGGGATTCCCGTGCGATTTCAATCATGGCGCTGTCGTCAATCTCAACCACATGAGAGGCGCCAGCTTGCAAACAGAGCAGACCAAGCACCCCTGAACCACAGCCCAGATCTGCAACACGATCACCGGACTTGATGACCTTTGCCAGGGCGGCCTTGAATTGTTTGAGTCTTACGCCATCTGACACATACCCCAAATGTTCATGAATCACAGACAGCCGTCAGGTAATCATCCCATGGCGGCCATCATGTTTTGACCACCGTCCCCATTCGCTGAGCCGGTAGACCTTGGGTCAAATGTTTCACAGGGCCATAAGTCTTCAAGACGGGCTTCTGGTAATGCTTCTTGAGAAGTCCGACTTTCTCTCCCTTGGCATGTTCATTGAGTGAAGTTTTCGTTTGCATCGGTAATTCTCCCCTCTGTAATAACGTTCATGAAATAACACGTTCGGCCATAGCTTATAGCATCTTATCGGTCATTTAACAAAGCATCGCATCCAACCAGCGACCACAACCGCCACTCCGCCCAACCGGTAAACGCAACCTCATGATAATTTTGACATATTATAATTGCACGCTCAGGCTGAATCCACGCTGCCCGCCGTGGCACGATATCGCTCACCACTTCAGCTCTCATGCTGTCCAGGTGTCTGCGGAAAGTGACCATAAAATTCCGCCTTGCTTGCACGATTCAGAACCAGCGCCGGCAGCAGTCCTTTCAGGGCCTGCCGGTGCAGCCACTTGGTCGTATGCCCCCGGGAACGCAGCCGCTCGGGCGTCGAAAAAGCAAACTGGATGATTTTTTCATTAAAAAAAGGTTTGCGCAGTTCAAGCTGCAGACTGGAACTGAGTCGCTCTTCAAGTTCGCGGGCCAAGGCATCAAACGCCCCCTCCAGGATCTGAATTTGTATTCCTTGCCCTGCGTCGCTGAAGCCGCGCGGGCACAGGCTTACGCAACTGACTGCGCCGTTTTTCGATCGTCTCCTGCAAATTGGCGGAAAGCCAGGAGTCTCTCTTTTCCACCCCGCGAATTTTGCGCAGCGCATGCTTTAATCCGCTCAGGCAATAGCGGCGCCACACCATAACGGCATAGCCACCAGAGGGTTTCCCGGACACCGAGTTCCCGGCTATCGGCTTTCAAGCAGGCATACACATTCTCCACTGCCGGGAGGCCAACTCTTCGGCATAGTAAGCCCCGGTCCATGGCATCCCAAGCCATTCGTCCCCGCCTACCCCTGACACGATGGCCCGACAACCTTCTTGACGGGCAGCCTCCCTGAGGCCGATGGCCATAATACCGTTGGGGTAACCCGGAAACTCACGGTAGCGTTCAGCCCAATTCCGGTACCACGAGACAGACATTACCGTGGGCGAGATCTCGCGAATGGGAACCCCCAGATGCCGACCCATGGCACGGCTATAATCCAGTTCGTTAGCATTCGGGTCATCATGGAAATCCAGCGCATAAGCTTCAATCGCCGGTGCGGGAAGTTTTTGCTGGCGGCGCAGATGTTCTGCCATGGCAAAGAGCGCGGAGGAGTCAAGCCCTCCGCTGACTTCATAGGCCACAGCTTGGTGTGAGCGCGACATGCGCCGCACGACGTCGGCAAGCAATTCACGGTAATGCTCGATATATTCTTCATCATTTTTGCAGGGCAGCGTGGCCCATAGATCCGGTTGCCAATACCTTTCCATCCGGACGCCACCGGCATCGACTACCATCCGATGCGCAGCCACCAGTCGCATCACCCCGTTCCAGAATGTTTCATCGCGGCTATACCACTCGTTGGCCAGATACTCTGCCAGCAACCCCTCGTTGAACACCTCCTTGACACCGGGCAACGCCAGGATCGCGTGCAGTTCCGAGGCAAAGACGAAGGTCTTTCCGTCCCAAGAGTAATTGAAGGGTTTGTTGCCGACCCGGTCACGGGCACAAAAAGCTTCTCGTCGCCGCGCATCCCAGATGACCAGCGCAAAGTCGCCATCGATATGGGGCAAACATTCCCGACCCCAGGTTTCATAGGCTCTCAGAACCAGTTCGGCATCCGAGCGGGTGCGCAGCACGGCGCCACGCCCAAGTAATTCGCGCCGCAGTTCTTCCCAGTTATCCACCCGCCCGTCCATGACGAGCACCAGGCTTTCGTCCTCGTTGGTGAGCGGCTGGGTTTCTTCGAGTGACTCCGGCGTGGTGCGTAGCATGCACTGCCCTAATGCCACCGAGCCCTTGACCCAATGGTTGATGCCATCGGGGCCGCGATACGGCATGGCGGCGGTCATTTTTTCCACCAGCCCCGGCTCGACCGGCGCGCCGTCAAAGCGGATGATGCCGGCAATGCCGCTCATGGCGAGGAAAAGGCCTCGGGATGAAAGGGGCTCGTTGAACGCCGCAAAGCGCTGGGCCACATCCGGCGCGTCGTTGATGGGCATGCCTTCATATTCCACCCAGGCGTGGGCGTCGAGCCTGCCCTGCACGAGCTGCACGCCGATGCGCAAGTCGCTGGCAATGCCGCGGCGGCGCAACAGCCAGCGCAGCAGCAGGGAACGGGTGAGGCAGGTCACCGGGCCGGGGGCGTAATGGGCGGCGCTGTTGACCAGGGCGCCGATGTCAGACAACTCAGCGACGGAGGGCGACTTCCTTGCGGCAAGCGGAGAACGCTCGAGCCAGGCCTGCAAGCGCGCCAACCCGAAAACGCGCAACCCGAGCCAGAACAGCGGCAACAGCATGGCCGCCGAGAGAAACAGCCATTTTTCGGCTGCCGTTAGGGCCAGGAACTTTGACAGTTTGCCGTTCATGTACGACTCAGCTCATAGCGCCATGGCTTGCGGTGCAGCTGATTATCTTTCCATCCACGAGTTGCACTACCCTATCCGCCAGAGCCAGGCTCGCCGGCCGATGGGTGATCAGCAGCACCGTCCGCTGCTCCAATACCTCCCGGCATTCCTGCAGGAATTCCCGCTCCCCCTCCGGATCGAACATGGCGGTGGCCTCGTCGAGGATGAGGATGGGCGGGTCCTTGAGCAGGGCGCGGGCCAGGGCCAGGCGCTGCTGCTGCCCGCCGGACAGGCGCACCCCACGGTCACCGATGAGGGTGTCGTAACCCTGCGGCTGATTCACGATGAAGTCATGGGCACGGGCCGCCCTGGCCGCTGCCTCGATGGCTTCCTGGGTGGCATCCAGGCGGCCGTAGGCGATGTTGTCGCGCAACGTGCCGTTGAACAGCAGCACATGCTGGGGCACCACGCCGATCTGCCGGCGCAGGCTGTGCAGGCTGACCGTGGAGATGTCCGTGCCGTCGATAAAAATCCGGCCGCTGCCGGGTTCATGGATGCGCATCAGCAGATGGGCCAGGGTGCTCTTGCCGGCGCCGTTGGGGCCGGTGATCGCCACGGTCTCGCCGGCGCGAATGTGCAGATTGACGCCATCCAGGGCCGGCGGTCGTCCCGGGTAGGCGAAACAAATGTCACGATATTCGATCTCGCCGCGCACATCGCGCAGCTCATGACCGATCTGTGACAAGGGCTCGGGACGTTCGGAGAGCACTCGCATCAGCCGCTCCAGCGCGCCCCGCGCACCCTGGGTCTGGCCGTAGACATCGGCCAGGGCGCTGACCGGCCGGGTCAGCAGTCCGGTGTAGAGCAGGAACGTCACCAACTCGCCGGGGCCCATGCTGCCGCCGCTGATACGATCGCCCGCCAGCCACAGCACCAGCACGATGCCGGCGGCGGCCAGGAACTGCACGCTGGGTCCCAGGGCGGCGTAAATCGCCCCCTGCCGTTTGCTCAGGCTGAGGATTTCCTGGACCTGGAGGCGGTAGCGCGCCGATTCCTGCGACTCGCGGGTAAAGCTCTTGATGGCCGGCAGCATACCCAGGTTTTCCTCGGCGATGGATACCGCTCCGGCATAGGCCTCCTGCAACTGGCTGGCGAGGGGGCGCAGGCGGCGGCCGATCACTTTCATCAGCAGGTAGAACAGGGGCACCAGCACGGCGGCGATCAACGACAGCAGCGGGTCGATGCGGAACATGAACAGCAGTGCCCCGGCCACCGTGATGAGCAGGGGGATCACGCTGAGCAGGGTGCCGGTGAGGAAGCCGCTCAATCGTTCGACGTCATAGGTGAGCAAGGCGAGCACATCGCCCAGGCGGCGTTGGTGGTAGAAGCCCAGGGGCAACGCCTGCAGATGATCGTAGAGGCGGATGCGCAGGTCGGCCAGGATGTGCTGGGCGCTGCGGTTCAGCAGGTAGCTATTGCCGAACTTGAGCAGGGCCTGGACGGCAAAGAGAGCCAGCAGGGCCAGCAGAACGCTGCCGGTGTCGATCACCTGACGGGACAGCATACCTTGCGCCAAATGGCCGCCCAGCCAGGGTACAGCCAGAGCGGCGCCGCTTTCGGCCACCATCAGCAGCGAGCAAAGCATGAGCCCATTGCGATAGGGAAGCGCATAGCCGAGCAGGACCCGCAGGTTTGTCGGGTTCACTCGCGTCTATCCTTCAGATGCCCGAGCACCCAACCCGTCGCGCGGCGCAGATAGAGCCAGGGCAACCAGGCCGAACCGGCATCAGGGTACTGTTGAAGCATGTAGTTCGCGGGCGGAAAAAGTTTTTCAGTCAGAAAGCCGAGCTTGCCCCGCCAGCCATCGATGGCGCGGAAATCCAGCCATAGCCGTCGAATGGCGGAGCTTCCCATGTACTGCGCGATGGGTTCCGGGTGGCCGGGCGCGCGTCGGGCGGATCGCGGTGTCCTGCTCGGCACCCATCACGATGCCTGGACGTTCGGCGGCGTCGATCCCGGCACCGGGCACGGCGGCGCTCCTCGAGCTCGCGCGCGAAGTCTCGGCGCCCTCCGCCGGAGCGGCTGGCAGCCGCAGCGAACGATCTCACTCGCATTCTGGGACGCGGAAGAGTTCGGCCTGATTGGATCGACCGAATACGCGGAGCAATGGCGGCGAGCAGCTGCGCGCCGGCACCATGTGCTACATCAACACCGATCTGTACACGAACGGCCGGCTCGACGCCGGCGGCGTTCCATCGCTCCGGGATCTGCTCGTCGATGTGACCAGAGACGTTCCCGACGGCGCCGTCGAGTGTCTACGACGCGTGGCGCGCTGACGAGTGGGCGCGACAGACCGCGGAGCGGCGGCGGCGCGGTCCGAACGGCTTCGAGGTCGAATTGAAATCGCTCGGAAGCGGCGCCGATTTCGTCGCGTTTCAGGATCACCTCGGGTTGCCGACGCTGTCGATCGAATTCAACGCGACAGGCGGATACACCTACGGGGCCTATCATTCCAACTACGACACCCGATGGTTCGCCGAGCACGTCGCCGACCCGGGATTCCGTCGCGGCGCGCAGCTGGTGCGCGTGCTCGGCAGCGTCGCGCTCCGCCTCGGCGAGTCGGAGGTGCTGCCGATCCGATTCTCACATTACGCGCAGCGCCTGGCTGAGTTCGTCGACAGCGTTTCGACGTGGACGTTCGACGACGACGGACGCCGGACGGTTGCGTTGGATCTGAGGCCTCTCGAATCGGCCGTCAGCCGCATCGCGGCGGCGGCGTCTGCGCTCGAACGTCAGATCGACGAAGGGCTGGCGTCTGGCCGCTTGCCGTCGCCGGCGACGCCGGATCTGAACGATGTGCTGGCCCGGCTCGAGCAGCGGTTGCTCGACGAGAGCGAGCCATCTGATCGACAGTCGGTACCGGCACGTGATTTACGGCTGGGATATCTATTCGCTGTACGACGGGCAGCCGTTCCCGCGGCTTGCGGAAGCCGTTCGTGCGCGCGACGCCGCGCGCGCCGGCGGGGAAGTCGAGCGCATCGGTGCGGCACTCGGGCGCCTCGACCAGGGACTTCGTGAAGCGATCGTACTGGCTGGCCGTTAGCTGCGGAGCACGACCGCGAGAATTGCGCGGAGATCATAAGAAAGGCGTTATGAGAACTCGCGCCGACAGAAGTCGTGATGTCGTCTTTACCCGCCGTGCATCTCGCGGCGATGCGCGTTCGTTAGCCTCCAGATTGAGGGAGGCGACGCATGAACGCACGACGGAGAAAACAGATCGCGACGTATGCGGTCGCGGCGATGCTCGGTGGACAGCTGATGTCACCGCGCGCGTTCGCGGCGAATGAGAACGACAAGCGGCAGGACGAATCGCGCCATCACCGGGAGTATCGCACCGAAACCCCCATCAAACACGTCATCGTCCTCATCGGAGAGAACCGCACGTTCGACAACATCTACGGCACGTACGTGCCGAAGCACGGCGCAGAACGTCTCGAATCTGCTTTCGAAAGGGATCGTCAACGCCGACGGCTCGCCGGGACCGAACCGGGCGCTCGCTGAGCAGTTCAAGCTGACACGATCAACCCGGTCGGCTATTTCATCAGCACGGACAAGCTGATCAACCCGGCCAAGACGCCGTACGCGGCATTCCTGCCGACGCCCGAGGCTGGTGGCCCCGCCGCAGCCGTGACGCTCGCGCAGTTCGTAGAAAGACCCGGCGCCGCCGCGCCGCCGTTCGACGCGAACACGTTTTCTCTGCGCGCTCGCACACGCTGTCACAGGGGCTCGTGGACGCGGGATCTGAATCTGCTCACCACTGGAGCCCCGGCCTCGCCAACTGCACGACGGATCCGACGGAACCGCCATCTTCGTGCCAGGGTCCCGACACGCGCATCGTCAATTACAACTCGCTGCCGAATACGATGTTCCCGATTACGGGACCGAACGTGCCGTACGACAGCTACACCGGGGACATGGTCCATCGGCTGTACCATATGTGGCAGCAGTCGGACTGCGACATCGCCATCGCCACTGCTGACAACCCGTCGGGCTGCCGGAACGACCTGTACCCATTCGTCGGCATCGCGAGAGGCGACGATTCCGGCAAATTCGATGGGCTTCTACAATGTTCAGCAGGGCGACGCCCCGGTCTTCAAGCGTCTGGCGGACGAGTACACCATGAGCGACAACTACCATCAGTCCGTCATGGGCGGAACGGCGGTGCAGCACATGATGATGATGACGGGCGATTCGATCATCTGGGAGGCGTCCGGCAGCTTTCCCGGCGCAGCCGCCGGCCACCGTGATCGCGGATCCGACCCCGAAGGGCGCCACGGACGCCGGATTCGTCATCGACCAGCGGTGGACCAAGTGCGACGATCCTGAGGGAGCCTGGCTTCGGGCCGTCAAGGACTATCTGCACTCGCTCCCCTGGCGGCCCGATCTGGCGAAATCCAATTGCGAGGCTGGCCGTACTACATGATCAACAACACGCGCCCGGGGTTCCTGTCGAACGGAAATCAATACCGCCGCGATCAAGGAGGGCACCGCCTGCCGCCGTCGTCGCTTCGCACCATCGGCGATGCGCTCAACGAGAAGCAGATCTCGCTGGGCTTACTACGGCGGCGGTTACGATGCGGCGAGGCGCTTCGATGATGGCTCGAAGGATCCGGTGACGTCCTGATCGGAACCGGCGGCGACTGGTACTGCGACATCTGCAATCCGTTTCAGTATGCAGCGTCCATCATGGGCGACCCGGCCCAGCGGAGGAGCACATCAAGGATGTGACGACTTCTTCGACGACCTGGATCACGGCCAACTTCCCGCGGTCTCGTACCTGAAGCCCGACAGCTTCGACGACGGCCATCCAGCGAGCTCGAAGCTGGACCTTCTCGAGTCGATGATGACGCGCGTGCTGGACGGGCTGAAGGCGCACCCCGATCTCTTCGACGACACGGCCTTCTTCATCACCTTCGATGAGGGCGGCGGGTATTGGGACTCGGGCTTCTTCCAGCCGATCGACTTCTTCGGTGATGGCCCGGGCATTCCAATGATCGCCGTGTCGCCATACTCAAATGGCGGACACGTCGTGCATTGCTACACGACCACGCATCGATTCTGAAATTCATCGAGCGCAACTGGACCCTGGAGCCCCTGACCCACCGCAGCCGCGACAATCTGCCGAATCCGGTCACGCCGCAGCGGCAATCCCTACGTCCCGTGAACATGCCGGCTATCGGCGATCTGTTCGACATGTTCGGCTTCGATGACAGGGACAATCGATAGTCGATTGCGGATTGCGGATTGCGGATTGCGGGATTTGAATGACGGTTGTCAGACAGCGTCGCGCGCGGTCGCCGTTCGCGGCCGCGCGCGCCTGGTCTTCGCGGCCGTCAGGCGCCACGACACGGACAGCAGATCGCGCAGCGCACCTCGATCGAGCCGCGCCAGACGCGCCAGCACGACTGGATACTTCCGATAATAGTCGGTGACGTAGTAGGTGTCCGGCGCGTCCTCGAGTAGCCACTCACGATCCTCGTAGGTCGATCTGACTACGAGTGTATCGGGTTCGGCCGAACGGTGCCTGGCCATGCCGGCCATGAAGCAGCCGCGCAGCTTCAACACCGGCGATCCGTCGTATCTGGTGACGCCCTCGACTTCGCGTAGTGCGAGCCCGACCTTTCTGACGCGCGCGAACGAATCCTGCGTCGTCACTGT
>CAVYZN010000003.1:0-25936 GCA_963773065.1 uncultured Gammaproteobacteria bacterium | reverse complement strand
CTAATTGGCGGGAGCCGACCCGTTGTAGTCCTTCGAACTAAATGCCGGAACGGCAGGAAAGCAGCGTAAAGTAGACCTTTGGTTTCAACCAGCTAACTGGGCCTAACAGTCAAACAATAACACAGAGATCATAGCGTCACCGGAACGTTTCGTCGCAACATAACATATAAGCATTTATCCGTTGTGTGCAGCATCACTGACGGATAAATGTCTGTTGGACCAAACAGGCGGGACATTGCCAGTCCGCATTCTATTCGACTCAGCGGGATTGGCGAAAACGACAACTTGCCGGGATCTGAGGACTTCCGAGCGTCGGTGCCGGAGTCTTCTTGCAGAGACGCCGGGGTTTGCCGGGGAAAACGCACCCCGAACGGAACCCGACCTCGATGCGTCGCTAATGCCTCATAGCCTCAGAAGCGTCGGATTACTTGAGTGCCAGTAAGTTCCGGTCGGGAAGTCTTATCGCCAAACAGTCATACGCTACCCGACCGCCCTGATAGGCAACCGCCCCTCGCTTCATGAGGCGCCAGCCGCCGTTCTGGAATACTCCGTCTAATTCCAGCCCCTCGATAAGTCCGGCCGCGTCATCCAGGACTTGTGCGAGGCCCGGACTCTGCGTGAGCACCACGGGCTTGAGCCCCGGGCCGGCCACCAGGGTGACTGGTTCCACGATCAGATTCGACAGGTCGCGGTCGACCAATGCCTCCACGCTCGCCTTGGCCTGAAGCTGGATCATCCGGGCCCGCGCGTCAGGACCGACGGTGTCCTTGGTGGAGCCGATCAGGTCGAGCAGGTAGTTGCGAACATCGTTCAGGTCCCGGGCGGAGCGCAGCTTCTCGGGATCCGAATCGGCGCTCAGGGCCTTGGCTAGGAGGGAGACTTCGCGGAGGTAGTAATTCCGCTGGTTCGAAGGCACCAGAAACATGGCGATCATGGACATGGGCATCCCATCCGGGGCACCATAGTCGATGCCGGTTGGACTCCATCCCATGGCGCAGACCAGGTCTGCCTCGAAGGACACCCGTGCATGCGGACACGCCCAGCCTCTACCGAGGGCGGTGCTGGTTTGGTGTTTCTCGTTCCATGACCAACCCCACCACGTCGGTACCGGTGGGGACCGAGGAATCGCCTCAATAATATGGGCCAGAAGCTGCAAGGCGTTATCCCGGTTGTTTTCGGGCAGTTCGATCAACCGGCCTTCCTGCAGCGCATCCAACAGGGAGTCCATGGCTAGTCGGCTCCGTACCGTTTCATGAACCAGGTTTTCACCGCGTGGGTCATGGTGGCATAGGCCAGGAGGAAAGGACGCAATCCAGGCCCAGTAGACCGGAGGGAGCGCCACCATGCCGAGCGCGCCGGCAAACGGCGAGTAGGGCAGCCAGGCACCGACGCCCATGACGGTCAGAGTGGTCAACGTCATTGCCAGAGACGCCCGGCTTTCGAAGAAGGGGATGCGCCTGGTTCTGATGATGTGGACGATCAGGGTCTGGGTCAACAGCGATTCCACGAACCACCCTGTCTGAAACAGGCTCGCGAGGTGTACTTGCTGTCCGGGACCGGTGCCGGGATCGCCAAAGACGCGGCACTGAAAGAAATACCACATCAGCCCGAAGGTGGCGTAGTCAAAGATGGAGCTGATCGGGCCGATGAAGACCATGAAGCGCTTGATGTTGTCAATTTTCCATCTGAGGGGACGAGTGATCAATTCCTCATCCACGCGGTCGGATGGTATGCCGGTTTGGGAGAAGTCGTAGAGGAGGTTGTTCATCAGAATCTGGATCGGCTGCATAGGCAGGAACGGCAGCAGGTAGCTGGCGCCGACGACGCTGAACATGTTGCCGAAGTTGGAACTGGCGCCCATGCGTATATACTTCGTGATGTTCGCAAAGACTTTGCGGCCCTCGACGATCCCCTCCTCCAAAACCAGCAGGCTCTTCTCTAGCAGGACGATGTCCGCAAATTCCTTGGCAACGTCAACCGCGGAATCCACGGAGATGCCCACGTCGGCCGTCTTGAGCGCGGGGGCGTCGTTGATGCCGTCTCCCATGAACCCCACGACGTGATTGCTCTTCTGGAGTGCCCGCACGATCTGTTCCTTCTGCATCGGCGACAACTTGACGTAAACATCAACATCCTGGGTGACCTGGGTCAGCTCCTCCGCCGTAAGCTGCGCCAGCTCGGCGCCGGTGACCACCCGCTCCATGGGGAGCCCGACATCCTGACACACCTTTCTGGTGACGAGTCCATTGTCGCCGGTCAGCACCTTCACCCGGACGCCGACGTCTTTGAGGAGACTCAGCGCCATGCCGGCCGAGTCCTTGGGCGGATCGAAGAAGGCGATATACCCGAGCAGGACCAGTTGGCTTTCGTCGGCGGTCGTGAAGGATGTCCGCTCCCGTGGGAATTCCCGATAGGCGATGCCGAGGACGCGGAAGCCCTGGCTGTTGAGGCGCTCGACTTCCTCGAACAGATCGGCGCGCATCATGTCGAGCAGGGAGAAGACCTCGTCGCCCACCTGATACTGGGTGCAGCAGCTGTAAATCTCCTCCACCGCGCCCTTGCATATGAGCACATGGTTGCCCGCGTAGTCGACCACGACCGACATCCGGCGCCGCTGGAAATCGAACGGCAGCTCGTCGACCAGCCGGCAGTTCTGTTCCACGTCGAGGTCGGCATGCGCAATCACCGCCCGATCGATGAGGTTACGCAGGCCGGTTTGGTAGTAGCTGTTCAGGTAGGCGTAGTTGAGGACATCCTGGCTCACATTCCCGGTGATGTCGACGTGTTGTTCCAGCACCACCGCGTCCTGGGTCAGGGTCCCAGTCTTGTCCGTGCAGAGGATATCGATGGCGCCCCAGGTTCTGGATCGAGGGGAGCCGTTTGACGATGACCTTCTTCTTCGCCATGGTCAGCGCGCCCTTGGCCAGGTTCACCGTGACGATCATCGGCAGCATCTCGGGAGTGAGGCCGACGGCGATGGACAGGCCGAAGAGGAGCGCTTCCACCCAGTTGCCCTTGGTCATCCCGACAATGAAGAACACCGCGGCGACCATCACCACCATGAACCGGATCATCAGCCAGGTGAACGACCGCACCCCCCGGTCGAAACTGGTCTCCTCCCGGCGCTCGGCCAGACGCTTGCGATATGGCCCCGAACAGGGTGCGGGTTCCGGTGTTCACCACGACGCCCCGCGCCGTGCCGCTGGTGACGGTGGTCCCGAGGAAGCAGGCGTTGGTGCAGTTCGGCCCGCGACCTGCCCCGGGGAGCCGGTGACCTCGGCCGTCTTCTCGACTGCCATGGACTCACCCGACAGGGCCGACTGGCTGACAAAGAAATCCTTCACCGCGAGCAGCCGGAGGTCTGCCGGGATGATGGAGCCGGCGTGGAGAATGACGATGTCTCCGGGGACGACTTCCGAAATCTTGATCTCGCGTTCCTGTCCGTCCCTTAGGACCAAGGTCCGCGATTCCACCCGCTTGCCCAGAGACTCAATCACCCGGCCCGATCGGCTGTCCAGGATGTAGGAGAGCCCGACGCTGAGCACGACCATGGCGCCGACAATGGCGGTGGATTTGAATTCCCCGATGACCCCTGAGACCGCCGCGATGATGAGCAGTTGAACGACCAGGGGGCTTTCGACACCGGTGGAAGATGTCGGCCCAGAACCCGAGGTGGGTGCTGCGAGCCAATTCGTTCGGACCATACTGGTCAAGCCGCCGTTGTGCTTCCTCGGCGCTCAGGCCACGCGGAGTCGTGCCCAGAGTGTTTAGCGCCTTGGCTGCGGGAACCGTGCACAGATCAACCAGCCGGCGCTCGTTCTCGGCGCTCGCATGGGAGATCCCAGGAAGGCCCTGAGTCATGGCACTGCCTCCGTAGGTCCCTTGGTTAAGTAGCGGAAGTTCACCCGGAAAGCGTACACCGTCGCCGGGCCACGGTCTCGGTTATAACCAGGGTTCCATATGTGCTGGAGGTCGGGACTGAGTTGCAGGAAATCCCCGATCTGCACCCGGTAGTACGGCTCGACAATCTGCTCCGCACCATAGGTAAGCCGTCCGTCGCCGATTCGATCTGCCCAAAGTCTGTAGTAGCCGGGAAGCTAGACAGTATGACTTCCTGAATGTTGGAGGCTGACCTCCGTCTCTGTCGCGGGTTAGCCTTTGAAGGCCAGAGCCGCAGACTGGTCGTGGCACAATCGGTTAATGTGCTCGGAGGTCAGCCATGAAGCAGTCTAGCTCCACGCTCTTCGTCGGTCTCGATGTGCACAAAGATTCGATCAGCGGTCGCCTATGCCCTGGACGATCGGGAGTCCGCCGGTGTTCACTTCGGGCACCATCGGCACCCGCCAGTGCGACATCGACAAGCTGGTGCGGACGGCTCCAGGCCAAGGCCGCCCGCCTGGTCTTCGCCTACGAGGCCGGCCCCTGCGGCTACGTGCTTTATCGCTATCTGACCGGGAAGGGGCTCGACTGCCGGGTCGTCGCGCCGTCGCTGATCCCGAAGAAGCCCGGCGACCGCGTGAAGACCGATCGGCGCGACGCCGTCGAGCTCGCGCGGCTTCTTGCGCTCCGGCGATCTCACCGCCGTCTACGTCCCGTACCGTCGAGGACGAAGCGATCCGCGACTCTGTCCCGCGCGCGCGAGGACGCGCTCAAGGACCTCAAGGCCGCGAAGCTCCGGCTGAAATCCTTCCTGCTTCGGCTCGGCTTCAACTACGTCGGGCAAGGCCGACTGGAACGAGCGCCCACCGTCGCTACCTCGGCCAAGGTCGTCTGTCCCACGCCGGCGCAGCAGATCGTCTTCCAGGAATAGCTGCGTGCCGTCGACGAGCAGCGTCGAGCGCCTCGCAGCGCCTCGAGGCCGAGCTCGCGGAGCTCGCCCGCGTGGCGGCTCTATCCCCGTCGTCGAGGCGCTCCAGGCGCTGCGCGGCGTGCAGTGGCATCGTCGCCGTCTCACCGTCGTCGCCGAGCTCGGCGATCTCACCCGCTTCGACAACCCGCGCCAGCTCGCCAGCCTTCGTCGGGCTCACGCCCTCCGAATACACCAGCGGCGGGCAAGCGGCGGCAGGGCGGGATCACCAAAACCGGCAATAGCCACGCGCGCACGCGCCCTCATCGAAGGCGCCTGGGCCTACCGCTATCCCGCAAGATCTCCGCGCACATCCAGCGGCGCATCGACAAGCTCCCCAAGCCCATCCAGGACATCGGCTGGAAAGCCCAGGTGCGCCTCTGCAAACGCTACCGCCGGCTCATCGCTCGCGGCAAGCACGCCAACATCGTCACCGTACCGCCATCGCCCGCGAGCTGCTCGCCTTCATGTGGGCCATCGCCAAGGAGGTCCGCAGAGTCAGCCGCGTAACGCCAACATACTAATCAGACCCTGCCAGGGTCTGGGCAGAGGCGCGGCCCCGGTATTGGCGCAACCCTCGCGGCGTTATGAGGCGGCTGTCGGCCGACCCTCGGCCTAGACCGAGGAAGGCGCTCGACGGAATCAAGTAAGGTGGTAACCAACCCACGGATATCAGCAGGATCAACCGTCGGTTTTACTGGCCCCGCCTCTTCCAATGGCTCGGCCACCCACCTGAACCGCTCACCCATCCATTCATTAACTTCAGCCCTTTCTTCACAGTGATTCATATGTCCCTCTTCATTCTTGAGCGCCTTAGCGGTGATCTCCTCGTAGAGATGGATGACATAGGCGCAAAAGCTCTGCCATTCCGGATGCCGGTCTAACAGGGGTTTGCTTTGCCTGGCATCGCTGATGACTTGTTCCAGGAATTCGATCTCAAGATCATCAAGCACCTCTCCTTCGTCAACCTTTTCCTTGAGTACCAGGAGTCTCGGCAATCTCTGCTTCTCGAACCGCTCATGCAGCGCCATGATGACGCCGGCTTCTTTGGACGTGTCAGTCATACTTTTCCCGGCCAAGCCCTCTTGTCGTAATTTGAAACAAGCCCGCTACCGAACGCATAGCATTCTTAAACCCGAAGTCGCAGCAGATGACAAGGAATCGCGTTTCTCCAGTTCTTCTGCCGAGATCACTCCGGACAGGTATACCTGGACGAGACGGCGTTTGTAGTTGAGTTCGTAATGGTGTCTTTGCTTCTTCATACCGGCTTCTCCTTCTCAATGAATCATAGGGTAAGACCGTTTCGAGCTCTAGGCAATAACCTCAGGCTCTCCAGTCAACCGCCCGCAGTCCATGGCCGGAAAACTCGTCGAACCAAAAATAATTGAACGACCGTTTACGATGTTAACCTGCCGTTACCCAGGCAGGCGTTAGTGCCGTATAATGGCCGACTACCGCCGTTTAGTGATGGCTTATATAAACGACCACTAAAAGAGCACCTTCGACCCATTCGAGACCTTCACGATCTCTGTCTGCATTGCGGTTGATCATTGGTTAGCTCTAATTAGGCACGCTTGACTTCTGATGTGGTCACGGATGGCGCGGACACTGTTTTCTCGACTGGTGCTTCTTTACGTAAATCTGTGTCGGGCGTCATGTTGATCCGGCCATCGTGTTCTAGTGTTGCAAATCTGTCGCCTTCAGGGCTAATGATCACTGCTACGGGGTCTTGGAATAACGATCTACGCATGAAATGCAATTGCCAACCGAAAATCTTGATTTGACGCAGTGCGCGCATTTGGTGTTGGTTCAAAAGTTCATCAAGATTTTCTGAAAAGAATACTTTGTGCTTGCGTCTTTCTTTCAGGGACGCAGCTTCGGGTGACTTCGGCACCTGAAGGGGCTGTTTGATGTGGTCGGGTCCAGTATTTAGAAGAGCGGACTTCGAGTTTCACATCAATATTTATGTGTCCATCCGGATCTAGGATACCGATTTGGTCAATCTTGGCATTGTAAAGAACCGGAACAGGGTTCCTGAAACAGTGGGCTGCGGATAAACTTCAGTTTCCAGCCGAAATACTGGCATTCAATTAATGCAGTTAACTGTTTGCGATTTAGGATTTTTCCCACATCGTTCTGGTTTGGCTCCTTGTTTTTGCGTCTGTCTCGAGTCATGCCGCTTATCCTTGAGCTAATTATCGTTCTGGGGTCGATAGAAATATCGTGACGGTAGAAAACGGCTTAACAGTTACCGATCTTAAATCGGCGACCTTCGGTACCGCCTTTCTTGATTGTGAAGAAAATGCGCCCCACTGCATACGGGTCGCCAAGGTATAGAGACTGTGGCAGATTATCAACTTCATATGTCATGGTTATTACGATATGTAATTCATGAGAACCAGTGAATTGTCCTTAAGTACAATCCTATCGACCTGTCCCATTCTATAGCGAACTTCGGGTTGCCTTTTTCATATATGGGAAGGTCGTGTTATGGCCGAATGTTGACATTGGAATACTCATTCAACGTGTGCGTACAGTTATTGACAGAACTCCAAGGGGCCTAACGGCCCTTTGTTCTTTTCAATACTCCACTCATGGCAGCGAGTAATAACGACTTCATTACGATGCTCAACGCCGATGATCTTTTCCCCGGCCGGTTCACCGTAGCGCCCTTCCTTATCTGACCAGGCACGGGCCGCCTTGAGTGTGTGTTCCTTCCTCGATGCGGTAGGGCCACCCATGATCGCGACGAAACTTCCCCAATCGCCTGTATCTGCTGCCATCGCTGCAGCCTGGATGGTTTCCTCGACCTGCTCTAGGTTGATGCGCCGCAGCTCTCGCCAGACTGTCACCGGCGGTCCACCGATCTGCTGGAACTGGCGTATCCCCCAGGTCCCCGCCCAGGCGTTGACCCGTTCGGCAGCGGTCTTACTGTTACCGCCGTTGATATCCGTCGCCAGACCATACCCGTCGATGTTTTTGAAATGTATTTAGCGATGTACCCAGCGGCGGTGCCCCGGTTCCGGTCGATGGCGATGGCCTCGAAGCCGGCAATGCGCACCATCAATTCAGGGCAGCAGTTGCAGGGGTTTGTCAGGGAATGTTCATGCAGCTTCAACAGGGCAAACGCCTCACCCAGTTCGTTCACCGCATGCAGCACATCCAGGATGGTGCGGTTACGCTCCTTCGCGTGCGGCGGGCTTGCCTTCGGATAACGCGGAAGCGGTACTGCCTGCTTTATCTGTACATCGGCGCGATGCACTGCGCGTCGTTATTGGCCGGGCTGTTGACCCGACTGCTGACCGGGTAGGCCACCATGGCCCCGGCAGGGTAGGGGCGCAACAGGGTAGTTATCCTCTCGCCTCCCGATATGACGGGATCCAGCCATTGCCCGTAGTCACCCGGCGCCACGATGACCGGCATGCGGTCATGAACCGGCCGGATGGTGTCATTGGCTTGTGTTACGATGATGCTGCAGGACTCGATGCTTTCATCATCACCCTCCCAGCGTTCCCACAAACCGGCAATCGCGAACACGCCTTCATCTTTCATGCGGATATGGTAGGGCTGCTTACCGCTCCCGGTTTGTCTCCATTCATAGAACCCGTCTGCCGGAATCAGGCAGCGCCGCTGCCGGAACGCACCGCGGTAGGCCGGTTTGTCCACAACGGTTTCGGCGCGGGCATTGATCATGCGGTAGGAAGTTTTGGCATTCTTTGCCCACGACGGGATCAAACCCCAGTGCAACAACACCAGTTCACGTCGTCCGCCTGCCACGCGCACGGCCGGAACCCGTTGTGAGGGTGCAATGTTGTAGCTCGCCGCCAATTCGGGCGTCCCGGCGACGCCGAAATGTTCCAGCAGGATTTCCGGAGATGAGTGCAAGGTGAAGCGTCCGCACATAAGACTGTTCCCGGCTAGCAGATTTACCCTGCATTACAGGATGATTCCGGGATTTTCCCAGATTTACCTTCAGCCCGTCCATCCCGTTCTCACTTCTCAAGGTGAAGATGATCGATACGAGAGCCTGATATAGCCACAAATAAAACGACGGCCCAATAAAGGGCCGCCGCTCGGCGACCTGATAGCTGCCACCGCTGGCGCATTTGTTAGTTTCGTGCGCCAGTGTGAATATCCTACTCGCAACACGCAGGCGGGCGGTTATCCCCGTATGCCATTCACTTGTCAGAAGATGGTCAGGGCGAGGAGAATTTCCGGAAGCACAGGAGATACTGGAGAGTCAGCCGCACGTTCTCTTGACACACCGCCTGTATGGCGGTTGCTATTGCATAACAGGGTCGTGGCTAAACAGGCAGTTCCGATGCTCAGTAGTCGAACAATTCATACCAGTTATTGACACGAACGTCGCCGTGGAGCTTTTTAAGTATCGTCAGGGCGGCCAGCTTTTGTATGTCCCAGGGCGATTCGACCCTGTCCCCGTGCCGGTGCGTGTTGCATTCCTCAATCCACTGTTTCACTGCTGCTTCGAGTGCATCAGCTTCTGTATCATCGAGTACCATGTGATGTGCGCAAGTAGCCATAGTAGTGTCTCCCGGCTGGATGTGATTTCTCTTTCTATTATTTCGGCAGTCGCATGCATCTCTTCAGCATGGTCATAGGTGAATCCCGCACGCAAACGGATATAAGCCAGGAACCGTCAAGGGGATTGCCCACGGTTTTACGTAGCGGATTACTCTTGCAGGAAAACACCGTAACTATTAGATATTTAACAATATAAAATAGTACAAATCAGCGTTATTCCGTTCGGCCTGAACAAACGCCAACTTGTGGGCGATAACGGAAAAAGTGCGGACAGCCCGTACCTGAAACATCCGCACAGGCTCTATCCACTCAGGATCCGTGGCCAGCGATCGTGCATGGCATCGGCCAGCTCCGGTTCGACCGTGACGACGTAGACGCGGCGCTCATGCCGGTGCCGCGCGATAAGCCCCTGGATCCATTGTCCCCGGGTCAGGTCGTACCAGTGGCCGTGACCCTCGAGGTCCTTTTCCATGAAGCTCTTGACCAATAGCTTGACCGGCACCGGGAACCAGCGGTCCCAGCGCCCGCCATAGATGGCATCCAGGCGCGCCCAGCCACCCAGCGGCAATTCACCGGCCTGGTCGTGGCGGCGCCCCCACGCCAGCAGTTGCGCACCGCCCCGGCGCGTCCGAACCGGCAGCGTGGCCTTCGGGTTCGGAAAATACACCCGCAGGTCCTGGCCGTTCACGGAATAATAAACGCCGCCGCACATCTCGCTACCCGCACATCCCAGCTCCCCCCATTCCAGGGAGCTGACCGTGAGCGGTATCGATGGCTACGCCTGTCATGACGATGCCCCTTAAATCGTCTGCCGATGGCCATAGGGTTTCCATGCCGGGGCGATCACGTTGGGCATGCTCGAACGCCGGAGCAGCCGCGCGGGGGCAAGGGTGAACTCGCCGTAGCGGCGGTTGATGGCGTCCATCACGGCATTGGCCTCGCGCTGTTCCTCGTCCGGGGCATCGAACAGTTCCAACTGGTTGCCGGCAGCGACCGGGTCCAGCGCCGTCACCTGCACCTGGTGCACCCCCTCACCGGCCCAGAACTCCTCCAGCACGACCCGGCACAGCGCCATGATCCGCCGGCCGTCATCGGTGGGCAGGGCGCAGCGCTGCTTGCCGCCCACCCAGCCCCCGGCCGTGCGCAGGCCGATGAAGAAGGTCATCGCCTGCAGCCGGTGGCGCCGCAGCCGCGCGCCGACCTTCTCACTCATGTGCAGCAGGTAAGTCAGCAGCACCTCCCGGTCGCGGGTGTCCGGCGGCACCACCTTGCCATGGCCGATGGACTTGGGCGCCGGCACCTCGCGCTGCAGCCCCGCGGGGTCCGCTCCCTGGCACATGTACCAGATGCGCCGCCCCGGATTGCCGAAGCGCCGCGCCAGCACGCTGATCGGCAGCCGCTGCATGTCCCCGCAGGTCCGTACCCCGTGTGCGGCGAGGAAGCCGCCGATGCCTTCGGCGATGCCGCACAGCGCGGTGACCGGCACCTCCCGCAGGCGCGCGGCCGCCTCCCAGGGCGGGATGACGGTCAGGCCATCCGGCTTCTCCAGCTTGGCGGCGAACTTCGCCGTGGTCTTGTCGCCGCTCACGCCCGCCGAGCACAATACGCCCGAGGCCTCGAATACCTTGCGCTTGGCGAGCCGCGCCATGCGCGGCGGGGGTGCCCAACAGGCGCTGGCAATGCGTCACGTCGAGGAAGGCCTCGTCCACGGAGAACACCTCGATGTCCGGCGTGATATCCTGCAGCGCCTGCATGATCGCCGTCGAGGTGGCGGCGTAGCGTTCCGGGTGCGCCGGGCACTGGATCAGTTCCGGGCACAGCCGGCGCGCCTTTTTCAGACGCATGCCGGTTTTGATACCATAGGCGCGCGCCTCGTAGGAGCAGGTAATGATGCAGGTGCCCTGCCGGCCGTTGGTGATCGCCACGGGACGGCCGCGCCATTCGGGACGGTCCCGCTGTTCGATGGAGGCGAAGAAGGCGTTCATGTCCACCAGCACGATGGCCCGCGGCCAGACCACCGGGCAGTAGCGGCTGAAGTCCGGGCATTCCACGCTGGATAATGCGGCTGGAAGACGGCATGAGAAGGTTTCCGCGGTCAGGGATTGTCAATGCGCGCACACGGAGCGGGGCGGCTCCGATTGCTGTAATTATATACAGTATTTTTGAAAATACTGCAGCCAGCCATATTCCGGCAGGCGCTAAGGTAGAAAAATCCAGATCGGTTGATTAATGTCATACCCGCGGGAGTGCTGATACGGTAAATAGTTCACCCTGTTGGCTGACAGCCAATGCCGGGCTCCCGCCATGCGCCTGTGTCCCGGCCGGTGCGGGGGTATCAGGAGTTTCTTCAATGGCTTGGCAGAGCCGCAGGACTGCGGCGGAAGAGTCCTGAAATTCTTAATCAAGGCGGATTCCATGGTTGCAGCGGATTCAGAGGCAAAAACCGGCAGACCGGTGATGAACGCTCGTCTGGGACGGTTGTTTGGCGTCGTTTTCCTGCTGTTCTCGCTGCTGGTGGTGAATTCGGTGTACCTGAGCGCCATCACCATCCTTGAGCAGACCAGCAACGAAATCTATCAGGACTATTTCTACCTGCTGATGTTCCTCGTTCATCTGGTGCTGGGCCTGCTGCTGACGGTACCGGTGATCATTTTCGCAATCGGGCACATGCGCCGCGCCTGGTCGCTACCGAACCGCTATGCTATCCGCGCCGGTATCGCGCTGGTTACCGGGCTCATGCTGGTACTGCTGTCGGGCCTGCTGCTGACGCGTTTCGGTTTTCTGGAGATCAACGATCCCCTCATTCGGCGCATCAGCTACTGGACCCACGTCATCAGTCCGTTTGCCGTTGCCTGGCTGTTCGTCCTGCACCGGCTTGCCGGTCCGCCCATACGCTGGCGGGGCGCCGTCCGCTGGTCATTCGCCGCGGCGGGTTTTGCCGCCGTCATGATCCTGGTGCACGTGGGAATCAGGATCTGGGGGGGACCGGAAAGCATCGCGCAATTTCCGCCGTCCCTGGCGGTCATCGAGGGGAGCAAGACGATTCCGCCCGCTCACCTGATGACGGATGAGGAATGCAAGGAATGCCACGGCGATATCGCCAGCAGCCATGAACACAGCATGCACCGCTTCAGTTCCTTCAACAATCCGGCCTACAACTTCAGCGTGAAGGAAACCCGCGAGGTGGTGTACAAGCGCGACGGCAACAGGCAGGCGTCGCGCTTCTGCGCGGGCTGTCATGACCCGGTGCCCCTGTTCAGCGGACGCTTCGATGATCCGGCCTTCGATCTGGACAATGATCCGACGGGAAAGGCCGGCATCACCTGTGTGAGCTGCCATGCCATCACCCGGCTGAACAGCGTGCGCGGCAATGGCGACTACACCATCGTCGATCCGCCATCCTATCCGTTCGCCTACAGCAAGTCCGGCCTGCTCAAGGCCATCAACCACCAGTTGATCAGGGCCAAGCCGGAATTCCACAAGAAGACCCTGCTGCAACCGTTGCACCGCAGCGCCGAATTCTGTTCGCTGTGCCACAAGGTGCATATTCCGCAGGAAGTGAATGACTACCGCTGGCTGCGCGGCCAGGACCACTACGACAGCTTTCTGTTAAGCGGCGTCTCCGGCCACCGCATCGACAGCTTCTATTATCCCGAGCACGCGGTCGCCCGCTGCAGCAGTTGTCATATGGCGCTGCGGGCCTCCGACGACCCCGCCGCCCGCGACTTCGACGACAGCGGCACGCGCAGCATCCACCTGCACCAGTTTCCCGCGGCCAACACCGGTATCGCGCATCTGCTCGACCTGCCGGAGCAGGTCATCGAGGCACAGCGGAAGCAGATGCAGGATGTCACACGCATCGATATCTTCGGCATCAAGGAAGGCGGCACGATCGAAGGCCGCCTGCACGCGCCCCTGCGGCCGGATCTGCCCGAACTGGTGCCCGGGAAGCGTTACCTGATCGAGATCGTGCTGCGCACCACCGGCGTTGGGCACCTGCTTACCGAGGGCACGGCGGATTCCAACGAACTGTGGGTGGATGTGACCGCGACGGCCAACGGCCGCGTCATCGGGCGCAGCGGCAGCCGGAATGAAACCGGCGAGGTTGATCCCTGGTCCTATTACGTCAATGCCTACGTTCTCGACAAAAACGGCAATCGCATCGACCGGCGCAACGCCCAGGACATATTCGTCGCCCTCTACAACCACCAGATTCCACCCGGTGCGGCAGCCGTCGTGCACTACCTCCTGCAGGTCCCCAAGGATGTCCGGGGGCCGGTGCATATCGACGCCAAGCTCAACTACCGCAAGTTCGACACCACCTACCTGCGTTACGTGCAGGGCGATGCTTTTGTTCGCAACGACCTGCCCATAACCACGATGGCCACCGATACCGTCTCGCTGCCGGTAGCGGACCAATCGACCAACATAGACGCGCAGAGCTTCCCGATCGAGGCCGCCAAGCGTTGGAATGACTATGGCATCGCCCTGTTGCTGGAAGGCGGTGGCGACGCCAAGGGTGAACTGCGCCAGGCGGAAGAGGCCTTCAACCAGGTTGAGTCCCTGCAGGATGCCAATGGCCCGCTCAACCTGGCACGTGTCTATTTCAGTGAGGGCCGGCTGGAGGAGGCCGCACGCGCCTTGCGCCGCGCCAGCAACGGGGAACCGCCGGCGCCACCCTGGACCATCGCCTGGTTCAGCGCCCTCATCGACCGGGAAAACGGCCATCTCGATGAGGCCATTGAGTCACTCCGGTATCTATCATTGATACCCGCTTTCAGTCGGCCCGCGAGCGCGGTTTCGACTTTTCCTACGATATCCGGGTTCTGAACATGCTGGGACGCACGCTGTTCGAGCGCGCACGGCAGGAAAGGGACGAATCACAGCAGTCGACACGCCATGACCTGCTGGAAAAATCCCGTGACTGGTTCCTGAAAACACTGACGATCGATCCCGAGGATCTCACCGCCCATTACAACCTGGCGCAGATCTATGCCGAACTCGGCAACGCCGATCTGGCGGAACAGCAGCGCGCCCTGCACGAGAAATACCGGCCTGATGATCACGCCATCGAGCAGGCAGTCGCCAAAACCCGCAGCACCAACCCGGCCGCCGATCATGCCGCCGCCGCAATTGCCATCTATGACCTGAACCGCCAAGAGGCAGCCGATACAGGCCTTAGCCCGCAATAATCCGCAATGACCGGACGCAGTCCCGTGCCCAAGCAATTTATGATTTCAGGCGCCTGCGCGCTGAGCGTAGAGAGCTTCGTTGCCGACTTGAGCGGGGCACGGGACGCAACCGGGACAGACGACATCAACCGCAATGGATAAAGACAAGCAATCGATGGATCTGGAACAGCGCGAAGCGCTCATTCGCACGGCATTTTACCGCTCGCTTGGCGTCATTGTGGCTAGTCGCTCTGGCAGGCACGGGCATCTGGTACCTGACCCGCCCGGACACGCGACTCCGCCAGTGATCGAGGAGGCCGTCATCTCCGGACCGGTCATCGATGAAGGCACGCCGCCGCAGACGCCGCCCCCCGTGACGTTCACCGATATCACCCGTGAAGCAGGCATCGATTTCGTGCACGTCAATGGCAGCACCGGTGAGAAACTGATGCCGGAGACGATCGGGAGCGGGGCGGCCTTCCTCGATTACGACAATGACGGCGACCAGGATCTGCTGCTGGTCAATTCCAAATGGTGGCCGGGCGAGGAGCGGGAGCCGGCGCCCACCCTGGCGTTTTACCGCAATGACGGGCATGGACGGTTCACCGACGTGACCGCTGAAGCGGGACTCAAGATCACCTGCTTCGGCATGGGCGCGGCCATCGGCGATTATGACAACGATGGCTGGACGGACCTCTATATCACGACCCTGGGCAATAACATCCTGCTCAGAAACGACCATGGCCGGTTTGTCGATGTCACCGCGCAGGCCGGCGTCGCCGGACTGGACACCGACTGGAGCACGGCTGCTGCCTTTATCGACTACGACAATGACGGCGACCTGGATCTGTTCGTCGGCAACTACGTGCTCTGGTCACGCAAGATCGACCTCGAGATCGGTTTCCAGCTTACCGGCCTGGGCCGCGCCTTTGGCGCCCCCAATCACTTTACCGGCGCCAATAACCGCCTGTACCGCAATGAAGGCAATGGCCGGTTCAGCGACGTATCGCATGCGGCCGGCATCACCGTCGACGACCCGATGAGCGGCATGCCGGAGGGCAAGACCCTGGGCGTCGCCCCGGTCGATTACGACCGGGACGGCTGGATCGACCTGTTTATCGCCAATGACACCGTCAGGAATTTTCTTTACCACAACCTCGGCAACGGCCGATTTCGAGGAGATCGGCACGATGGAGGGCATCGCCTACGACCGTAACGGCAAGGCCACCGGCGCCATGGGCATCGATGCGGCCTATTTCCGCAACGACGAGGACCTGGGCATCGGCATCGGCAATTTCGCCAACGAGATGAGTTCCCTCTTCGTGACCGAGGACGGCCATGCGCCGTTCGCCGACGAGGCCATCATCGAGGGTTTCGGCCCGGCCACGCGCCTGGCGCTGACCTTCGGCCTATTTTTCTTCGACTATGATCTCGACGGCCGCCTCGATATCTTCCAGGCCAACGGCCACCTCGAGAGCGATATCAACGTCGTGCAGCCCAGCCAGACCTATGCCCAGCCGGCGCAACTATTCTGGAACTGCGGCGACGCCTGTCGCGCCCGGTTCGTCCTGGTGCATGCCGCCGGCGACCTGTCGATGCCCATGGTGGGACGGGGAGCGGCCTATGCCGACATCGACGGCGACGGCGACCTGGACATCGTCGTGGTGCAGAACGGCCGGCGTGCCGTCCTGTTTCGCAATGACCAGCACCTCGGCCATCATTGGCTGCGGGTCAAGCTGGAAGGGCGCACGGTGAACCGCAACGCCATCGGCGCCATGCTGACGCTGACCGCGGACGGGGTGACGCAACGGCGCATTGTCATGCCGACGCGCAGTTTCCTCTCCCAGGTCGAACTGCCGGTGACCTTCGGGCTGGGCGAGGCGGAAAGGGTGGATGCACTGACCGTGACCTGGCCGAATGGCCAGATACAGGAGGTTCCCGTCGCTCGGGTCGATACCACGCTGACGATCACCCAACCGGCCGGGAAGTGATGCGCTCATGCGCATGAACGGTTTCGCCTTGCCCTGATCCTGCTGGGCCTGCTGACTGGGGCCGTGGCGCTCGCTGACGATAACGTCGCCAGCCCCCCCGCGCTCTGGGCCGGCAAACTGTTGCCCGTACCCGTGCCGAAGCTTGACGGGTCAGGCGGCCGACATCCAGACCAGCCTGGTCGAGGCGCGCAATACCGTCAATGCCGCGTTGCAGAAACCGGATGTATCCGCCGCCGAACTGGCCAACGCCTATGGCGAACTGGGTGGATTGTACCAGACCAGCTTCCTGCGCCAGTCGGCGGAGCCGTGTTTCCAGAATGCCATGCGCCTTGACCCGGAGAATTTCCGCTGGGCTTATTACGCCGCCTGGCTCGCGGCCCAGACCGGGCAAACCGCGCTTGCCCTGACGCGCTATGAGCACGCCCGGTCACTGAAACCCGATTACCATCCGCTGACATTGCGCATGGCCGACGTCTGGTTCGATCTCAATGAAACGGACAAGGCAGCAGACCGCCTACCGGGAGGTCGCCGGCATGCCGGGCCTGGAGGCGCCCGCGCTGTTCGGCCTGGGCAGATCGCCCTGCTGCGGCGCGACTACGCAAAGCGCCATCGACGACTTCAACAAGGCGCTGCAACTGGATCCCGCGGCAACGAGCATCCATTATCCGCTTGGCACAGGCCCTGCACGCGGTAAAACGCGACGCGGAGGCAAAGCTAGCATCTGGCGCAACGCGGTGACCGCCTGCCCGCCGTGAAGGATCCGCTGGTCGAAGAACTGGAAGCCATGAAAAACAGCGCCAGCCGGTATTTCGCCCGGTGCCATGAAGGCCATCCACGAACGCGACTATCAGGCGGCCGCAACCGCCTTTGCGAAGGGACTGGAGACGGAGCCGGACAATGCCATCGCGCGGGTCAGTTACGCCCGCACCCTGTACCTGACAGGCCGGAAAACCGAAGCCCGCCAAGCGCTCGAACGGGCGCTGCCCATCCAGCCTGACAACACGCTGGGACTGTTCCTGCTGGGTGTT
This sequence comes from uncultured Gammaproteobacteria bacterium, assembly GCA_963773065.1. GTDB lineage: Bacteria > Pseudomonadota > Gammaproteobacteria > UBA9214 > UBA9214 > CAVQCA01. The sequence goes on along the minus strand of CAVYZN010000003.1, from coordinate 8,358 downwards.
CTTTATGACGAAGCAGGTGATCGCCGCGCAGGCCGAAGCCTGTTACCAGCGGGTACTGGAATACGATACCGGCGCACGGCGGCGCGCATTTCTTCCTGGCCAACCACTACTATCGCCAGGGCGACTACGCCAGCGCGCAGCGCCATTATGCCGCGGCCGTTGATGACGATCCACGCAATACCCCGGCCCGTCTGCTCTATCTGGAAACCCTCGATAAAACCGCGCGCCCCCGCGACACAGATCAAGACCGAATCTCGAAGTCGGCCGTGCAACATTCCCCGGAGCAGCCGTTATTCACTCTCCGCTTGATCAGTCTGCTCGCCACCAGCGAGGACAAGGGGATAGGCGATCCACAGCAGGCGCTCCGGCTGGCGCAACGACTAGCCGAACAGCAGCAGGCCATCCCGCCAGCCCGAGAGGCACTCGCGCTGGCCCATGCCGCAACCGGCGATTTCAAACAGGCGGCCGAGATTCAGGAACAAGTCGTGGCCCTCGCCGTCTGGACCTGGCCGGGCGAGGCCGACCGGCTGTCCAGGGCACTGGCAGCGTACCGCGAAGGTAAAATGCCCGCTGCCAATGATCTGCCGAGCGCGCCACCCATGCAGCCACCGCCGACAACCGGAGAAGGGCCGTTTCGCGACTACCCGGCGGCAAGACCCTATTAGGCTAAGGTCTTTACACATCTCCCTCGAAAGCAGCGTGCAGTATAAAAAGAGCGCGCCCGGAATGGGCGCGCTCTTTCTTGCTTCCTACGGCGGTTGCCATCGCTGCCGTCAGCTTCAGTGGACTACTTGGACTTGTGGTAGTGGCCGGTGCCGTCGGCGCCACGGCGCGGTGTAGGCATAGGGATAACCATAGCCACCCCAGCCGCCGTAGTAGGGATAACCACCACCCCAGCCGCCGTAGTAGGGATAACCACCACCCCAGCCACCGTAGCCGGGATAACCACCACCCCAGCCACCGTAGCCGGGATAACCACCACCCCAACCACCGTAGTAGGGATAACCACCCCACCCATCGCCGGGATAACCGCCATACCAAGGACCACCGCCCCAGGGACCACCCCAGTAATCATTACCACCCCACCAGGCACTGGCGGTACTCACACCCAGGGTAGCGGCGCCGGCAACGATCGTGGCGGCAACAAGCTTCGTCAATTTCTTCATTACATTTCCCTCCGAAATAAACGCTTATTTACCGTTGCACGGCATAAGCTGCCGGCTAACGTAACCAAAGTATAGGCAAAATGCAATGACGCACCACCAGTCCCCGGAAACGTCTCTAAAATAACGCCATCGAGTGGTTTATTTCAGGTTTTCTTGATGTAGATCAAATATGGACAACATTCGGACCTTGTTGCATTCCTGAATTCCGCGGATGATAGTCTTCATGGACTGCTGGTATCTTGCAGCCGATAATCCCGGCTCTATCTCCGGGATAATCCGTTTCTATCAGCCAACCTGACGAGTTCAGGAGGAGTTGACGGATGGCGAATGAAGGCACCGAAGGACAATCTGTTCACCGACAGGATCATCGCGCATACCTGAGCCATGACCGGAAGCCACGCGTTCAGAACCGGATGGAAAGAAACAGCTGCGCGACGTTCGCGCTGAAACTGTACAACTTTTCCTTGCCGGCCGGGGCCGAGTTGTCCCTCAGGTCGCGGAAGTCCTCATAGTCATACCAGATGTAATCATAGACCAGGTTCACGCTGGCCTTGTCGATGAAACGCCAGCCGTCGCGCACGAATTCGTAGCTCAGGCCCGCGCCCAGGGTATTGCTCGTGAAGTTGCTCAGTTCCTTGTCTCTGGCGAGGTAGTTCTGGGCATTCTCGTAGGGAAACAGATCGCTATAGAAATCCGCCGCCGACTGGGTGTAGTGTCGATACCGGAGATCGAACAGCCAGTCACCCAACGGATGGGTGTAGCCGACCCCGAAATTGTGCGCGCTGATCCCCCAGGTATCGTGGTAATAGCGGAATTCTCCATTGAGGCTGGCGCGGTAAGGCAGGAAGTACAGCGCGCGCAGCGACACGGCGTTGCTGGTACGGGTGTGGGGATAGACCTCGGGCTGGAAACTGTAGCCGGCGGGGCTGTCCGGATCGACATAGCGGACCGAGCGATAGGGGTTGTTGAGAAACCCCTCGTCGGTAATCGCCTCGTAACCGAGTTCCATCAGCATGTCTTTGGTAATCACCTGCGACAGTTCCACGCGGTAGTTCTGGCGGTCGAGATCCTTCGAGAATGACGGATCACCGACCTTTTCGACCGTGTCCCAGCCGCGCGAGTAACCGAGCGTGACCGTGGTCAGGTCGCCGAACATGTCGATACTGACACCGAGGCTGGCCGTGTTGGCCGTGTAATCGTTCTCCTCGCTGTTGGTGTAGGACGCCCGCATGGTGGAGTTGCCATGCAGGTAGTCGACACCCACGCGTCTTCTCGGTGCGCTTTTCCGAATACTTGCTCGCGCCGCTGGTTACCACATCGATCGAGGCGCTGCTGATCATATCGACATAATAATTGCCGCGCAGGGCTACATTCTGATTGAGCTTCTTGAGCACCAGGATGGAAGGCCCGGTAATATCCACGCCGCCGCCGTCATAGGAATGATACAGGGCGTCGGCCCGGTCTTCGGGCAAGACGCCGGCCATGAGCGGAAAACCTGCGAGCAAGAGCAGGACGGCAGATAGGCAGCCGCTTCTAGTTGCAACCACAGCCGCCACCGTGACCTCCTTCGGCGCCGCGCGCGCCTTCACGCGCCTCGTAGACATGATTGATATAGGCCGAGGACACCGGGTTGCGGTCGAAGGACATGATCGGATCGGCCAGATGGGTGCGTTCGTAGGGCTTCACCCACGGTTCGATATCGCCGCATCCCGCCAGCGGCAGAAACAGCAGCAGGCCCGCAATGGCTGTGAGTGTCCTTATGCGCATCATTCCTTGATCAACTCACGTACCTGCTGCAGGTAGACATCCTCGAGTCCCGGCTGGTAGCCCTTGTGCAGGTAGCGAATGTTGCCGTTGCGGTCAACCAGTACGGTGCTCGGCATGGCGACAATGTCATAAAGCCGGCTGACCGTGCTGTGGTCGTCGAACAGCACCGGGAAGCCGACCTGCAGGTCGGCCAGAACTTCGCGTGCCTTGCGAGAATCTTCCTCGACGTTGACACCGAGAACGGTGAAGCCGAGCGAGCGATAGCGGCTGTGCAGCTCATCCAGTGCCGGCATTTCCTGCCGACAGGGTCCGCACCACGAAGCCCAGAAGTTGATCAGTACCACTTCGCCACGGTATTCGCTGAGCTTCAGATTTGCACCACTGGCGCTTTTCAGGGTGAAATCGGGCGCCGCGCCGCTGGTCACCTCGGCTATTGCCGGAAGCATCATCAGCCAGCCGGACAGCATGGCCGGAAGCCATCGTACTGCAAATCTGAATATCAGTCTGGTCATAGCCATCTCCTGTCAAAAAAAGAAAGTGAGTCCACCCGTGAATTCCAGGTTGTTGGTGGTCTTGTCATTGCCGAAAAGGTCGGATTTGAAAATGTAATCGCGCACATCGACATGCAGCGCCATCCAGTCGGTAAGCAGAAAGCGGTAGCCGGCTCCGCCATTGACCGTAAAGTGGCTGTCATCGGCGAACTCGGTATTGCCGACACCGGCAATGACATAGAGCGCCGTATTGAAGGCATGCCCGCCTCCGATGAAGGCTTCGCCTGGAAACAGGTTGTAGCCAAGTGAAATGTTGTAGTAATCGAATTTCTGCCCGCTGTCGTAAGTAACTTGGCCCCACCGCTGAGGGTTTCATAGCTTGTTTCATTGGCCTCGGTACGCCCGTAGGCGGCCTCGACAAAGAAATCCTCGGTGATGTGATAGGCGGCGCGGACGCCGTAGACGAAATTGGTGCCGAAATCCTCGATGCTCATGACGCCGGCATAGGCGCCTGCCTCGAAATCCTCGCTGTCGATATCAGCCTCGGTAATCGTGCGCCGCTGCAGCTCCGGTTCGATCACGGACCCGTTGTCGTGTTCCATGAGGTCATTCGCGCGCACGGCGCCGACGGCAAACAGCAGGCCGGCGAGGGCTGCAGTCAGCGAATTTCTCAGAAGAAAAATGCAAATCCTGCCTGCCATTCGTTGATCTCCTGGTTGTCGTCACTGTCCTGAAAAATGACGCTGTTGCGGTATTCGGCGCGCAGGATGAAGCGCCGCGTCAGATAGCAGCGGATACCGGCGCCCACGCTGCCGATCTGGTCAGTCCCATTATCGCCGTTAACGACTGTCACGTTCGGATCGGTATAAATCATCCCGGTCCCCACCAGAAAAAACGGCGAAACACGCCATTCCGGAAAAGGTTGTGCCACGAGAGCGGCGATGCCTGTATACGCATCGGAATAGTTACTGAACACCTGCGAGGCGGAGAGCTCGGCGGAAAGATTCGGACGTCATTGCATACGCGCCATACACCGTGATCATATCGGAACCCTCGAAGACTCCCCCAAGCAGACCCGCCTCCCAGCGCCGGTTCGAGAAGTCACCCATCCCCGGTTCCGCAAACCGGGTTTTATTCCCAGAGGCTGTCAGCGTCGTTTCCATCTGCGTACGGCTCACCCAGCCTTCCTTGCCTTTTTGCGTGTGCACCTTGAACCAGTCGGTCTTGCGCGTGATGACCTCTACCCGTTCACCGCGGTCCACGACATGAAATACCGGGTAGCCACGACCCGGACCGGTATGCAGCTCGATATACGGTTCGGTCACCTCAACCTCGAAAAGCTGTTTCTCTCCATGGGCCAGCGCCGTAACAAGGCATTGCAACAGCAGGAAAGTCAGCACCTTGAGGTGCATGCCAGGAATAGTTGGCCGCATCAGAGATCACGCATGGCGATACTGGCGAGGTCAGTTCACCGGTACCGCAAAGGGATCGTTGTAATACTGCGCCCCGATATCCAGCCACTCGTAGATCAGGCGCAGCTCGGCAGGATCGAGTCGACCGGCATGACTGCCTGTCGGCTCGAACCGGCTGGTGAATGCCGTGCTCGCCCGCGCACCCGCCGTGGACATCGACGGGTTCACCGGTACCGGCATCTGGGTCGGCAGTCCCGTGACGGGATCGACCGGTCCCGGCACCAGGACATCCTGCAGGACACCCATGCTGATCTCCTGGGCGTTATCGGAAAACAGCAGCTCGCGGTAGGACTTGAACTGTGCCGTCTCCTGATCCGAAGGGCCATCGGTGAGATCCAGTTGCGCGACCGGCACCTGCAGGTTGCCGTCGTCATCGAGCGTGCCATGACAGCGGATGCAGGTATCAGCGCCGCGGTCCCGGCTCCACAAGGGATGGATATGCTGTTCGTAGTGGATGACGCTGCGACAACCCGCCTGCCAGGCCGCCTGGCACTGCGTGCTGGACGGTGCCGGTGTGGCGAGATCGGCGTAGCGGTAGCCGAAGCCGGCGTCACGGGCGCGCTGGGCCTTGGTCTCATCAGTCCAGACATCCTCATACACCAGGTCCATCGACGGTTGCAGCGTCGCGGGATTCAGGCGCGTCAGGGTTTCGGCCATAGTCTCACCATAATTCGCGAACAGGACAGGATCGGTATTGGGAAAGGGCAGGCCGGTGACCGGTGCACCGGGATAGACCGATGCGGGTCCCTGGGGATGGCCATGTCCCTTGCCGCTGGCGTGATCGTGGCAGCCGGTACATTGCACCGTTTCACCGGAAAGCACCTGTAGCCAGTTCTGGTGACGGCCGCCGATACGCCGCCCGGCCTTGTCCAGTACGTGATGGCCAGCGGGACATTGGCCGGCACCCTGACCCTGACCGAACCGTCGGGCTGCACCGGCGCATAACCGATGATCTCCCGCATCAGTTGCTCGCGGCTGCGGCCGAAGGCCGTACCCGGCAGGTCGAGTACCGTGCCATCCGGAATACCGACCGCCTTGACGATGCGCAAAAAGCGGGCCGGGCGTTCATCGGCTGTGGTCAGTGCCGGATCGGCCAGCGTGGCGATATCCGGCACGGCGGTATCGACCCCGTCTACGTCATAGACGCTGCGTATGTCGAGAATGCCAACCCCCTCGCTGACGTATTGCGCATCGAGGCCGGCTCCGGATACCTTGTCGAAGAGGATGACAGGCAGGTCGCGAGGCTGGGCCGCCACCACATCGGTATACATGACGCCTTCTCGCGGCGACACGATGGGTTGTTGCGTATCGTTATCGATGTCGTACATGAAGATGCCGTAAAGCGGTGGTGCAGACCGTGCATTCGGGTCGGACAGGCGATCCGGCGTGCAGGGCACGATGCGGGTATTTTCCAGCAGCCGGCAGGCACTCCAGCTGACCAGTAACCGGTTAGTGCCGTCGTGCAGCGGGTAGGCACTGCTGAATCGTCCGCCAGGGGAAATCAAACTGTCGGTGGAGACCGGGTTGCCGGTTGCCGGCACCTGGCCGGGACCGGACAGAATACCCTGGTAGAGCGCGACCGGCTGGTCGTACTCGATATAGTTGGCCGTGTCGATCAGTACCAGGTCGCCGCCGCCGTCCGTGCCGTTAAACGGCAACAGCACGGAGAGAATCTTGCCATCGGAACGTTCGCGCGGCTGCAGAAACTGGACCTCGCCGCCATTGGTTCCGGTGGCATGACTGTGCGCGCCGTAGAGCAGCTGCAGTTCACTGCCGTCCGGATGCATCTTGTACAGACTGATGGCATTGCGACTGCCCATATGATCCCAGCGGCTGAAGATCACCTCGCCGCTGGAGAGCACGGACGGATCGAGATCGTGACTCTGGTTGAAGGAGACCTGGTGGATATCGCTGCCGTCGCTGTTCATGACATGCAGCACCAGCGCCTGCTCGTTGCCGTCTTCATCGAGTGCGGCGATACTGCGGCTTGCCTTCGTCCACCAACACGGCTCTGGACTGGCGCTGGCGGGTTGAGGAAAAGATGATTCGTCCGTCCGGCAAATAATGGGGGGCGATATCCTGACCGGCCTCGGCGGTGATATCGGAGGCGATGATGCGTCTCAACTGGCGGTCGTCGATGTCATATTCCCAGATGTTCCAGGTCGGCTGGTCCTGCGGGTCCGCCCCTTCGATCTCGGGAGCATGCATGGCAAACAGCAGCTTCGTGCCGTCGTAGGAGGCCTCGACATCCTTGACATCGCCCAGGCCTCTGGTGAATGAGGCGGTGACATTGCGCTCCGAAGCGCTGGGTGAAGCGGACTCGCGATAGATCAGGTCCGCGCCGGGATTGAATCTCAATGCTTCACGGATGTCCGGCTGTATGACACCACCCGTCGAATCGAATGCAAGCGGGCGACTGACGTAGGCGATCCCCGCATCCCCTGCACAGCGGATCACGGTGCCTGTCCCCCACCGCCCCCGCAGGCGCCGAGCAGCAGGCCGAGCAGACTGGATACGAAGAGTCGTGCGCCTGTCACGCCGCAATATTGAGGACATGCTGATTCGGTTTCATTATTCTGCCTGGTAATCAATTCGCTTGATATCACGTAGCGTCGCCTCACTGAACACCGTTTCGAAGTCTGGACACGTCAGTCGGTGAACGTGACCGGCTTCCCGTTTCCCGCACTACGCCTGTCGCAGTTGCACTGTAGGCCAGGGGGTAACCGCCATTCCGCGAGCTAATCACAGAAAGCCGTGCATGCAACTCGCAGGATGTGTTCCCGGGGGAGGGCGCGCCGGTTCACGGCAGGGCATAACAGATGGGGCGGGATTATGGGTATTTACGCTTTATTTCACATGACCTACACACCGCGGCTGAACACGATAGCGATGGCGCTGTGCTGCTGCTTAACTGCCTCGCTTGCGCCTCGGCCGGCGAACTGGAACGCCGCCAGGCCAAACGCATCCACGACCGCCTGACCGGTGTACCGCCCGCGGGCAGCGCTGGATGTCATGGAGGCGGAGATCGCACGCGGCAATGCCGGGTGCGGCATTCCTTGCCATGGACGACAGCGCCTTTTACAACGTCACGCTGAAGAATTTCGCGACGCCGTGGACCAATCGCGACCAGAGCGTGTTCGCGCCGCTTGAACGACTACACCGCCACGGTGATCGGCATGATCCGCGACGAGGTGCCGTTTAACCGCCTGCTTTCGGCCGACCTGGTCTACATTGGGGATGGCAGCCTGGGACTGCCGGCCTACTCGATGAGCAACAACGATCATTACGAGGCGATGGAGGCGCAGGGCATCGATCTCAAGACCGGCCTCAGGCCGGTACCCCAGTCGGCGGTGACCGATCTGCCGGCTTCGGAGCCACGGCCGGCATCATGACCACGCGGGCGGCGGCCGATGCCTTTTTCATTGCCGGCACCAACCGCGCCATGTTCCGTTTCACTATGCT
>CAVYZN010000002.1:0-116635 GCA_963773065.1 uncultured Gammaproteobacteria bacterium | reverse complement strand
GGTCATCGCGTAATCGTGTGGGTAAAAACCGGCCTTGCAGCGTGACCAGGCCCTGTAATTACTGGCATAAACTGCATTTGCTGAGGCACAGGATTTTGGCATGATAACGCGATGGCTACTTCACGCAAACGACCCCGCCGATTGGCCAATGCGCTCATCTTTCCCGGTTTCCGTCCCCAAGCCACGGTGCGCGGTGTGTTCGGTGACCCGCAGGCCCGTGTCATCACGCTCACACGGCAGTCAAGAAAACGGTTTGCAGCGCCTGTGGGCGTGCGCATTCGGGTTGGTACGACCGCAAGGTCCGACGGGTGCGCGACCTGTCCTGCGGCGACACCCGTGTGTACCTCGACCTGGAGCTCAGGCGTGTGGCGTGCCGGCGCTGCGGCAAGGTGAAGCGCGAGCGGTTGGACTTCCTGGCCGACAATCCGCTGTACACGAAGCGGTTTGCCCATTACGTAGGCCGGCGCTGCGCCAGCGCCACGATCAAGGCGGTGGCCAAGGAACTGCACCTGGACTGGCACACGGTCAAGGCACTGGACAAGCAATACATGCGGACGCAACTGGCCCGCGCGGGTACGCCGGGCCCCAAGGCGATCGGCATCGATGAGATCTCGATTCGCAAGGGACACACCTACCGCATCGTGGTCAGCGATCTCATCCGTTGCCAGCCGATCTGGTTCGGTGGCGCGGACCGTTCCGAGGCGAGTATGGCGCAGTTTTATGACTGGCTCGGGGAAAAGAAGGCCAAACGCATCCGCCTGGCGGTGATGGACATGTGGAAGCCGTTTCGCAATGTGGCTCAGAAACGCGCCCCGCAGGCGGCGATCCTGTTCGACAAGTTCCATGTGATGCGCCACCTGGGCAAGGCCCTGGATCAGGTACGCAAGAGCGAGTACGCGCGCCTCAGCGGCAAAGAGCGACGCTACATCAAGGGGCAGAAGTACACGCTGCTGTCGCGCAAGGAGAACCTGAGCCTGGAGGGCCGCACGGCGCTGAAGGCCCTGCTGGCGGCCAACCGGCGCCTCAACACCGCCTATCTGCTCAAGGAATCCTTTGGCCAGCTCTGGGACTACGAACGTGAGGGCTGGGCACGGCGCTTCTTCGACAACTGGCGTGCCAGCCTCAAGTGGCAACGCCTGAAGCCTTATGAGAAGTTCGCTGAGATGATCGAGCGTCATTGGGATGGAATCGCCGCCTACTGCATGCCCGAGAACAAAGTCTCGCTCGGCTTCGTTGAGGGCCTGAACAACAAGATCCGCGTCATCCAGCGCCGCGCATACGGGCTGCGCGATGAAGAGTATCTGCGGCTAAAGATACTGACGTGCATGCTGCCGATCCGCTAAAATGACCAAAAATCACCCACACGATTACGCGAAGACCGTTTATATCAATACTGTATTTTCCTTATCATGACGGATAGCAGATAGTGTCATGTGATAACAACGGGATTCGGAATTGTATAATCACTTGTCCAGCGGCTGATCGATAAAAGAATAATGAGCGAACAGTTATCATTGCAGGGGTTTGATGGCACTCGGTTGTCGGAGCAGGATAACCCGGCATTCTTCCGGCGCAAGTCGGATCGTGAACTGCAGTTCGTCGAAAGATCAAATCTGGCCATCAGTGAATTCCCCGCTCTCTCCAACGAAGGCTATTCCTGGCCGGTAAGGATTTTCACACTTGGCCGTTTCACTCTGCTGCACCGGGATCAACCGCTCGATTATGGACGCAAGGTTCCGCACCGCCCACTCGTATTTCTGAAAACCCTCATTGCGCTGGGTGGGCGTGATATCAGTTCGTCGAGTCTTACGTCCGCTCTCTGGCCTGAAGCCGACGGTGACAATGCGCAGCGTTCATTTGATACCACCTTGTACCGTTTGCGTAAGATGTTTGGCGATGACCAGATACTGATTCTTAAGGATGGCAAGGTATCGCTGGACCCGCGTCATTGCTGGGTCGATGTGTGGACCTTTGAACGCCTGCTTGGCAATGTGCAGCGTATCAGGAGCAAGGACGCAACCGGCAAGGACGCCTACAAGCTAGACCAGTTGATGCAGCGTAGCCTCAGTCTTTACCAGGATCATTTTCTCGCGAAAGAGGATATGACATCATGGTCCGTGTCCCTGCGGGAGCGTCTGCGCAGCAAGTTTATCTACAATCTCCTCGATGTCGGACGTTACTGGGAGAACCATGGCTTATGGGATAAGGCCATCCTGTGTTATCAGAAGGGTCTGGAAGTCGACGACCTGATTGAGGTGTTCTACCAGCGCCTGATGCAGTGCCATCTCGAAACGCGTCGCCTATCGGAAGGAATGGCGGTGTATCGCCGCTGTCGGCAACTATTCTCTATCGTCTTGGGTCTTCAACCGGAACCCGAGACCGAATCAATCTATCTGTCTCTCAAGAAGGCGCGCCGGCAGAAACAAACGGCCTGATCCGCCGGCCGCCTGTCTAAACCGGGCGGTGTCAGACCGATCGGCCTGTTTACCCCCAGCATCCCTTTCTTTCAATGATCTTCCTGTATACGGGAAGGTTCGTCGCCGCTCGCTAATATCCATCCATGAAACACGGCGCATGCGCCGGTTTCCTCGGCGCTGTCGTGTCCTGTAAGCAACGAATCAGGCTGGTTTGTTATTTCTCCTGGAGCAAATACCGAATATGTGAGTTATCTGTAAGTCATCCGCGCCTAACCTCTTTTCATAAAAGAGAACACAACAACAATTACAACCTTTAGATAGGAAGATCCGATGGAAAACTTCATTGTCCGGGTTTACCGGCGGAGTCGTACAAAACCCGACGAAGTTGCGGGGTTGGTGGAGACGGTGGGTACCGATGAGAAACGCGCATTTCAATCGTTTACCGGACTTATTTCCGTGCTTAAGAAAGCGATTCTGCGAGGCGATGCCAGCCCCGTGAAGAGCGTCGAGCGCGATGGCTATTCGGCCCCGGACAAGAAACAGGCAGGTTGAATTTCATGAAATCTCATGCCTGCCTATACCACAAATTTTTAGGAATGCAAGTCAGTACCTAGGCTTGCATGGTAATTGTTGATACCAAACTAAGGGAGTGAGAGATCATGGTCAATACAATTAAATCAATGGCTGTTGCCTGCGTGATGGGCGCCGTTGCCCTTGGTAGCAGCAGCAGTTTTGCTGCCCTTGTCAGCTGACCGTGATGTGCGGACCCTACGCAGTTCCCGTTAAACGGTTGTGCCCTTCCGGGACGGTAGAGATGGGAGCTTCCCCTACTTCGATAATGTGGTCGCCGTCACAGCCAAGGTAGATAAAAACGGGAAGGAAACAATAACGGCAAAACAATACAAGGGTTCCGTGGCCAATCTATTTTTTGATCGATACGGGTACCACTTCCTCATCAGCAAGATGAAATTCAGCCTCAAGGCTACCATTGAGCTGGCGAAGCAAGCGGCAGTATAAGACTCAGCGGAATCGATCGATGGGGCAAAAGGATTCACCTGACAGCCGATCTTCGGGCCCGAATTTGCTAGCTCAGCAGACAACACGCTGTGGGGCTTCAATACGAACAACATGGAATGCAAGAGACGGCCTCAGCGGCGATTTGCAGCACGGGTGAAGTCGTTTATCTCAACCTGCTGGAAGCGATCCGGGTCCAGGAACTAACACCAAGGTCTCCACGGCGGGTCGGGCGATCACATCCCTCCCCGTGCCGGCCGCCGCCTGGCTGTTTGGGTCCGGTTTGCTGGGTCTGATCGCCGTGTCACGTCGCCGTGGCGACAGGGCTTAAGGCTGAAAAGATTTCTACGTCTCCGTAAATTCACCCCCGGCATCGGTTAAACCACCGGGGGTATTTTTTCGGAGAACGTGATGACAGGTATTCAACATTTTCCAAACGTCTCCGTAAATTCCCCCCGGCTCGGTCATCTGACCGGGGGCATTTTTTAGAGATGTGATTGGATTGCAAGCCGTTTTGTCAGAACCGTAAGCGAGTCGGAAAAGAACGAGATCTGATATAAAAAAGGAGAATGACATCATGAAAAAATTCCGTTTAAATACATTTCGATTAATGGATCTGGTTAACGCGGCTATATTGACGCTGGGACTGTGTATCCTATCCTCGCAAGCCTCCGCCGCCGTCGTCTGTGTGGGTACCGGTACTATTGCCACCTCCTGCAGCGGCGTCGAGTATAATGGGACGACCTATAATGTCACCTGGATCCTGCCAGATTACCCTGCCAGCCCCGCCCCGATCTTTGGCTTTTCTACACCGCGGACCGACTCCGGCCCGGTGACCGATGCCATCAATGGCGGACTCAATGCCGGCGGCTTCACCAACATCCAGTACACCACGCCGACGGGAACTAGTAACGTAGGCGTATGTACTGACGTTGCATCCCAGCCCTGTTTTATGTCCCCTACGCGATCTACACAAACACCGTAGGCACGTGGGAAAGCAAATACACTGCAACCACGGCTGGTCCAGGGATCCACTGTAACTGTCGATCCTGTCGATGGGAGCGTGAGCGGACCCTCGTTGTATTACTGGAATTTCGCAGACCAAAACACCCGCCCTGTCGCTGTATTCACCCCTGCCGCCGTGCCGGTCCCGGCCGCGCTGCCGCTGTTCCTGTCTGGCATTGCCTTAGTCGGATGGATGGGCGCAGCGCCGGCGCAAGCAAGGCGTATGACACAGTGGCGAGTAGCCTAGTGATGGAATTAGCTGGCTATGCTTCCTAGTGAAGCCGATCGAATCGTCTGAACAAATTTTTACCAACGTCTCCGTAAATTCCCCCCAGTGCGGACAACCAACCTGGGGGATTCTTTTATCCGGATCAGCGCCAGTCTGCCCCTCCGTTCATAAGAGAGCCCTGTGCGGATACCGGCAGCGGATAGCTCCATGATCACCGCAGGTTCTGCAAAACCCACCGAAGAAAGTGTTTGGTATACACGCGCCCTGATCGGGTAATATTCCTCTTCACGAATCAGCGGCTCGCGGCGCCTGTCGTCGCGTTCTTACCTTCACGGGCAGTGTAATTCATGGCACAACGCCGTAAACGCGGGCGGAAAAAGTCACGCAGTAAAAACCTTCAACGACGTTCTTACGGGTTACCGGTCCTGGCCATGCTGGCCGTTGTCCTGGCCGGTTACATCGTTTACCTCGATTTCCAGGTTCGTCAGCAGTTTGATGGCAAGCGCTGGTCGCTGCCGGCCCGTGTCTACGCGCGCCCGCTGGAATTGTATGTCGGCTTGCCGCTGACGCCGGAGGAACTTGATACGGAGCTCACCGCGCTGCACTACCAGCCGGTCAGCTCGCCGCGACAGTCCGGTGAAGTGTCCAGGAACCGTAACACTTTCCACCTGATTACCCGGCCGTTCGAGCACTGGGATGGCAAGGAAGTCGCGCATAATATCCGGGTTACCCTTTCGGGCGGTGAGGTTGGTCAGATGACCGATGCCGCAAACGGCGAGGCCATCAGCCTGATCCGTCTCGAACCTGTCTTGGTGGGCAGCTTTTACCCCGCACAAAATGAAGACCGGGTGCTCGTGAAGCTGGAGGATGTGCCCCCCACCCTGATCAGAGCGCTGATTGCCGTGGAGGACCACAACTATTATACCCACCATGGGATCGCTCCCTTGTCGATCCTGCGTGCCTTATGGGCCAATATCCGCGCCGGCGAGGTGGTCCAGGGCGGCAGCACCTTGACCCAGCAACTGGTCAAGAATTTCTATCTGAGCAGTGAGCGGACCCTGAACCGCAAGCTCAACGAGGCCATCATGGCCCTGCTGCTTGAGTGGCATTATGAAAAGGATGAAATTCTGGAAGCCTATCTGAATGAGGTGTACCTCGGGCAGGACGGCAACCGGTCCGTGCACGGCTTCGGATTGGCCAGTTATTTCTATTTCGATCGGCCGCTTCCCGAGCTATCCGTGGATCAGTTTGCCCTGCTCGTCGGTCTGGTGAAGGGGCCGTCCTACTATAATCCGCGCACGCATGCGGAGCGGGCCACGGAGCGCCGCAACTTCGTACTCGATGTCATGGTGGAGCAGGGGCTCATCAGTCAAGACGAGGCGGCACAGGCAAAATCACGCAATCTCGGCGTGAGCCGTGATCCGAACAAGGCCATCGATGCCTTTCCCGCTTTCCTGGACATGGTGCGCCGCCAGTTGCGGCGCGACTATCGCGAGGAGGACATCACCTCCGAGGGCTTGCGCATCTTTACCACGCTCGATCCGCAGGTCCAGTGGCAACTCGAAGCGGCGCTGGATAAACACCTCACCAGCTCTGGAGCGTAGCCGCTCCATGCGGGAGGGTACCCTGGAAGGAGCGGCCGTAGTGACGTCGATCCAGGGCGGTGAGGTGCTGGCCCTGGCGGGAGGGCGGAAGCCCGGGTTTATCGGTTTCAACCGCGCCCTGGATGCTAACCGGCAGGTGGGTTCCGTGATCAAACCGGCCGTGTACCTGACCGCGCTCGAACAGCCGGAACACTACACCCTGGCCACGCTGCTGGATGACGACCCATTGACCTATACCGCGCCTAACAGGACCACCTGGTCACCCAGCAATTACGACAAACAGTTCCACGGCCTTACACCGCTCTACCTGGCCCTGGCGAATTCCTACAATGTGGCCACGGCACGCCTGGGTTTGGACGTCGGCATCCAGTCGGTCATCGCAACCCTGCACAGCCTCGGCATTGACCAGCCCTTGAACGCCTATCCCTCGCTCATGCTGGGGGCGGTCGAACTGACACCGCTGCAGGTGACGCAGATGTACCAGACGATCGCCAGTGGGGGTTTCCAGACGCCGCTTCGCGCCATACGCGCCGTGCTGGCCGCCGACGCCACGCCGCTGCAGAGTTACCCCCTGAGAGTCGAGGCGGCCATCAACCCCGCCGCGGCCTACCTCGTCACGACGGCTCTGCGTCATGCCGCGCGCGAGGGGACCGGGCGTTCCCTGTACCAGGTACTGCCGTCGGGCATGGATATCGCCGGCAAGACCGGCACGACCGATGACATGCGCGACAGTTGGTTTGCCGGCTTTTCGGGGGACCGCCTGGCGGTAGTGTGGGTTGGTCGGGATGATGATATGTCGACCGGCCTGAGCGGATCGACCGGCGCCTTGCCCGTGTGGCGAGATCTGTTTGCGCACCTCGGCGATACGGGTTCACAGCCGTCCGCCGTGGAAGGCATTGAGTCTATCCTGATCGATCCGGCCACCGGGCTGCGGGCCGGTCAGGGCTGTCAGAATGGCGTAGAATTGCCTTTCATACAAGGCAGTGGACCGAGTGCGTCCGCCCCATGCGCGCAGGAAGGCCTGCCCCTGCAGAAACCCGTTGACTGGTTCAAGGAGTTGTTTCAGTGATCCCGATTTCATCCCTGCGTCTTGCCGCTCTGGCACTGGTGGTTGTCACGGCTATCCCGGCATGCTCGACGGCGCCGTACACCACCCGTACGTCTCCGCCCCCCGTGATCGAGCAGGGGACCCCCGTACCGGAACGGCCTTTAGTCAGGGGAGAGGAGACTCCGCCACGGGTTTATGCGCCGGCTCCGGCGCAGCGGGAACAGCCGGCCGCCGTCGTGGCCTTGCTGGGTCATGCCGAACAGCAAGCCAACGACGGCGACCTGCAGGCCGCCGCCGTGACGCTCGAGCGCGCCATCCGGATCGATTCCCGTAATCCCATCCTCTGGCATCACCTCGCCTCGGTGCGGCTGGCCGAAGGCGACGCCATACAGGCCGAGCAACTGGCCGCCAAGTCGAGCAGCCTGGCGGCCGGGAATTACGCGCTGCAGGCCAGGAACTGGGGACTGATCGCCGAGGCGCGGCGCAAGCGCGGCGATACGGCCGGCGCGCAGGCGGCCGAGAGGCAGAAACGGGCCTTGCAGATGCATTGAACCCGGCGGGTCCGCGCCCGATTGAATGAACGACTATCATGAATTGCTGGGTGAGTCCGGACCGCTCGCGCACCGTGTACCCGGCTTTTTACCGCGCGCCGCACAACAACGGATGGCGGCCGCGGTTGCCGCGGCGATCCTGTCCAAGGAGAAGCTCATCGTCGAGGCCGGGACGGGTACGGGGAAGACCTTTGCCTACCTGCTGCCGGCGTTGCATTCCGGGAAGAGGGTCATCATCTCGACCGGCACGCGCCACCTGCAGGATCAACTCTACTGCAACGACCTGCCGGTGGTGCGCGCGGCACTGAATGCGCCGGTCAGCACGGCCCTGCTGAAGGGGCGATCGAACTATCTTTGCCATCACCGGCTGGCCCTGGCCTCGGGTGAGGGGCGTTATCTTTCGCGGCGGCAACAGCACGAACTGGAGCTGATCCGTGCCTGGTCGGTCCGGACCCGCAGCGGTGATATCGCCGGTCTGGGGGAGATACCCGAAGACTCTGCCTGGTGGCCACGGGTGACCTCGACCGTCGATAACTGTCTCGGCCAGGAGTGTGAATTTTTCCGGGACTGTTTTGTCGTCAAGGCCCGGCGCGCGGCGCTGGAGGCCGATGTCGTGGTCATCAACCATCACCTCCTGTTTGCCGACATGGCGCTCAGGGAGGAGGGTTTCGGCGAACTGCTGCCGGGTGTCGATGCCATCATCATCGATGAAGCGCATCAGCTACCCGAAGTGGCTTCCGTGTTCTTCGGGACCAGCATCAGCAGCCATCAGTTGCATGAACTGGTCCGTGATATCCAGATTGAATCCTTGCGCGAGGCGGCCGACATGTCCGATCTGCCGGAAACGGCGCAGCGGCTCGAGGGGATCGTGCGCAGGGTCCGCCTCGCCCTCGGCGAGGCCGACAGACGCGCCGCCTGGGCGGATGTCGGGGACGATACCCGGGTGCGGGATCCGATGCAGGAACTGACCATGACGCTTGAACAGCTCGCAGCCAGGCTGGAGGTGGCGGCCGAGCGCGGCAAGGGCTTGGACAGTTGCCGGCAGCGCACCCGGACGATGCTGGAGCGTGTCCATCTGCTGCTGGCGGCAACGACGGGAGAACATATCCACTGGTTTGAAACGCAGCGCCAGTCCTTTCGGCTGAACCTGACGCCATTGGACGTTGCGCCTGCCTTCACGAAGGCGATCGAGGTGCTGCCGGACGCCTGGATATTCACCTCGGCCACACTGGCCGTTGGGTCAAGCTTCAGCCATTTCGCCTCGCGCCTCGGTCTGGAGCAGGCGCGCACGCTGCAGTTGGAAAGCCCGTTTGACTATAAACATCAAGCCTTGCTGTATCTGCCCGAGGCGCTGCCGGATCCCGCCGATCGCCGTTACACCCAGGCCGTCGTGGCCTGCGCGCGCGAAGTGCTGGCCGCCAGTCGGGGGCGGGCGTTTCTCTTGTTTACCAGCCATTCGGCCTTGCAGGAAGCGGCGGCGCTGCTCGCGGGGACCGTGGATTATCCCTTGCTGGTGCAGGGCTCCGCGCCGCGCACTGATCTGCTCGCGCAGTTCCGGCGCCTGGGCAACGCCATCCTGCTGGGGACCAGCAGTTTCTGGGAAGGCGTGGACGTGCGCGGCGGCGCCCTGTCATGCGTGATCATCGACAAGTTGCCGTTTGCCTCGCCCGGTGACCCGGTGCTGCAGGCGCGGATCGATGCCCTGCGCGCGCAGGGTCGCAACCCGTTCATCGATTACCAGTTGCCGAATGCCGTGATCGCGCTCAAACAGGGCGTCGGGCGGCTGATCCGCGACGTCGATGACCGGGGCGTGCTGGTGCTGTGCGATCCGCGGCTGCGGCAGCGCGCCTATGGCCGGGTCTTCCTGGACAGTCTGCCCGACATGCCGAGGACCCGGAAGGTGCGTGATATCCACGATTTTTTCAGCCATGCCGGTCATGCGCTGCCGGCCTCATCAACCCGGGGCCAGACGCGCTGATCCCATGGCCGGGCTGCGCATCCTCGCCATCGAAACGGCCACGGCCGCCTGTTCCGCCGCGCTTTTTATCGACGGGGAAATCCGCGAACGCCGGGCGCTGGCGCCGCGCGAGCATGCCCGGCTCATTCTGCCCATGATTGAATCGCTGCTGGTCGAGGCCGGTTTGCCGGTCGGCGGACTCGATGCCGTCGCCTTTGGCCGGGGCCCCGGGTCATTTACCGGTGTGCGCATCGCGGCCAGTGTGGCGCAGGGCATCGCCTTCGCGGCGGACCTCCCGGTTGTCGCCGTGTCCACGCTGGCCACCCTCGCCCTGGGCGCGATGCGTGAGACCGGGGAGCATCGCGTCATGGCGGCGCTCGATGCGCGCATGGCCGAGGTGTACTGGGGAATTTATGCACGGGAGCCGGACGCACTGCCGGTACTGCAGGGCGAGGAATGCGTGTGTGCACCGCTTGCGGTTCCCATGCCGGATGACGGTGCGTGGATCGCCGCCGGCAGCGGCTGGGCGAGTTACGGGCGGGAATTGGGGGAACTGGCCGGAGGACGGGTTATTCGGTCATTGCCTGATCTGGAACCCCGGGCCCGCGACCTGGCGCGCCTGGGGGCGGAGAAGTACAGCCAGGGTGAAATTATCCGGCCGGAGGAAGCCGTGCCGGTGTATTTACGCGATACTGTCGTGCGCGAAAACTAGGAAGAATTCCATTTAAACCGGTAGAACCGCAAAGACGCCAACAACGCCAAGAGTTTTTATTCGCGATTCAAACACGTTTTTTCCTGACGTGCCCTGGCGACCATGAAGGAAAAACATCTCTCAGCGGGATAGGCATCGGCAGGTAGATGGCGGTATGATTTGTCAAAGTTATGACGGAGATCGCGTTATGTACCGGAAAGCGTTTGCCCTCGTATTGCTGTTATCTGCCGGTTTCGCCCGGGCGGAACTGCCCGGCGTGCTGCGCTGGGACGTGCAACAGGATTTCAACCGCACGTATCGGGAAGTCTACCGGTCGCTGGAGAATTACAGGTTCTTCATCGTCTACGAGGCGAATATCGGACACGATCTGCGAGGCTACCCCGCACGCTGGGGTGATGGCCACGACCGGAATGGATTGCAGGAAATACGTTCCATGGTATTCATCAATACTTCGTATACCAACCAGTTGGGTAATCAGGATCCCGACCTGCTATCCCTCTGCCCCCTGCACATCATGATGTTTCAGAAGGGCCCCACGACCAGCATCCTGTTTACCCGGCCCACTTATGCGGGGCAGGGCAGTGTCGCGATGCCGCTGTTGAAGGACATCGAGGCCGAGGTGAGCAAGGCCGTCGAGTCCGGCATCACTGCCGCGCAGGGCCGCTAGTTTTTCCACCAGAGGGAAATGGCCGGGATATAGGTAATCAGCAACAACCAGAACAGCATCAGTAGCAGGAACGGGAGCGCGGCGATGAACAGCGACAGGACGGGGCGGCCGAAGCGCTGGCTGGCGATGAACAGATTGATCCCCACCGGTGGCGTACTGTAACCGATCTCGAGATTGGCGAGGAATATGACGGCCAGGTGCACGGGATCGACGCCATAAAGCCGGGCGATCGGCAATATGAGCGGGACGACGACGACGATGGCCGAGAAGATGTCCATCATGCAGCCCACGATCAGCAGGAAGAGGTTCAGCAGGATAAGAAACTGCAACTGCGACTCGACATGCAGACTCACCCACGCGAAGATCTTCATCGGCACCTGTGCATCGATCAGCAGGTTGGTCAGTCCCATGGCGACGCTGAGGATGATGAGGATGCAGCCCACCAGTACGGCGGTGTCCTTGAGTATCGGGAAGAGGTATTTCCCCAGGTGTATCTCCCGATGGATGAATCCTTCGAGGATGAGGACATAGACGGCCGTGCAGGCTGAGGCCTCGCTGATGGTGAGGTAACCGCCGAAGATGCCCACGATCACGCCCACCGGGAGCAATACATCCCAGACGCCCTCGCGCAGCGCGATGGCGAGATTGGACCAGGAAAAGGCATGATGCGGTACGGTGGCCCGGCTGCCGACATAGAGGCTGTAAATACCGAGGATCAGCATCAGCAGGAGGCCCGGGACCACGCCAGCCAGGAACAAGTCGTCGATGTTGACACCCGCGACGATGCCATAGAGGAGGATCGGCAGGCTGGGTGCGAACAGCAGTCCCAGCGAGCCGGAGGTGGTCAGCAGTCCGAGGGTGAAGCGCTCGCCATAACCGGCATGCAGCAGCATCGGGAACATCAACCCGCCGAGGGCCAGGATGGTGACGCCGGAGGCGCCGGAGAAGGCGGTAAAAAAGGCGCACGAGGCAATCGCGACGCCCGCCATGCCTCCCGGCAGCCAGCCGACGCAGGCGTTGAACAACTGGATCATGCGCTTGGGCGCGCCGCCCGCCGCGAGTACCACGCCGGCAAGCGTGAACAGCGGGATCGCCGCCAGATAGGGGGATGAGGCCATGCGATTGAGTTCGACAATCAGCAGCGCCGGATCCAGACCCCATGTGATAGGTGGCGAGCAGGCTGCCGGCCGCCAGGGTAACGAACAGCGGCAAGCCCAGCAGCGTCAAAACTACCAGTAGTCCGATCAGGAAGAACGTCATTTATCGACGTGACCTTCCGGGTGGATGAACAATGCCGCCAGCAGGAAATTCAGCGCCAGCAGGCCGAATCCGAACGGGGTTATCAACGCCAGAATGGAGGACCAGCGTTCGTTTTCGGCGACGTACTGCCAGTCGTCATACCAGAAACGGCCGGCCGCCTGGGCTAACACGGCGCACACGACGGCCGAAATCAGATACAGCGGGATCGCAGTTCTGGATGTGCGCGGTGCGACAGAAAGGCCGCCACGATGTCCAGCCGGATGTGCCGGTGGCTGCGGATGGCGAGTGTGGCGCCCAAGAAGGCAACATAGAGCACCAGGTAGCGGGACAGAATATCGGCGGCGGGAATGCTTGAGTGGAGAAAATTCCTGGCCAGCACCTGCCCGAAGACCAGGGCCAGCAACAACAGGAGGGCGCTACCGGCAACCGCTGTTTCCAGTTGGGTCAGGGCATGCCGGAAGCGGGTAAGCCAGGCGGGTTCAGGGAGCATCATTGCCCGGTGTCATGGCGTTTATGCCCGGTGCGGTATTCCGTCAGCCAGGTGCCGATGTCGCGGATCGTGGCCTCGGGGATATAGCCGCTTTTCATGAGGCTTTCCCCGGCTTTTCTGCTGATTTCCGCCACCTCGGCGGCATCCAGGTCTTCGGGATTGAGGATGAATTGCATGCCCTTGGCCTTCAGTATCTCCAGGCTTTCCCGGTTGTCCCGGCGGGTGGCCTCGATCAGCCTGTCACCGGTCATCCGGCCCGTGCTCTTCAGCAGTTTCTGCAGGTCCTGCGGCAGACTCTGGTAAAAACGGCGCGACACGACCAGCGAGCCGATACCGTTGGCCATGGGTACATTGGTGACATAGCGGGTCTTGGTGAACCACTGCAGGGCAATCGCCCCCAGCGGCGGGCAATAGACCGTGTCGATCAGGCCGGTCGAGAGGCTGGTGTAGACGTCGATGATCGACAGGGGGACCGGTGCGATACCGCTGGCGTCGAAAAAGGCCTGTCCCATCGGGTCGCCCGTCCACTGCCAGATGCGCCGTTTCTTCAGGTCATCGAGGGAATAGATCGGTTCTTTCGAAAAGAAATAGATCAGGCCGACTTCCATCCAGCCAAGCAATTCATAGCCGTTATCACGGTAGCCCTGTTCGATGGTCGGCATGAAACGACTTCTTACATAATCGATTTCATCGATGCCGTTGAACAGGAACGGCAGTTCCAGCGCGCGCGCCGGGGAGTAGAAGTGCCCGATCCCGTAGCCCGTGAAGGCGCCGCCCTGCAATTGTCCGAAACGGATCTTCTTGAGGACGTCCGGTTCGTCGCCCTGTACGCCTCCCGGATAGATTTTGAAGACCAGCCGCCCGCCGCTCTTCTCGCTGACCTCCGCCGCCCATGCCTCGAGCAATTGCATCCAGGTCGAACCGGCCGGGGCCAGCGTGGCAAATTTCAATACGTAGGTTTCCGCCGCCGCCGCGGGAGGGCAGACTGACAGCGCCGTCAAGCACGCCAGTAAAACGAGGGCGGTACGCAAACCAGGTGTGCCGACGCGCTTCAAAACCAGTCATCCTCCGCTTTGATCAGTTCGGCGGCCTGCTGTTTTGCAATCGCATTCATCAGCGCCATATCGGGGGCCAGGTTCTCGGGCGCTTCGATAACGCGTGTCAGGTGCTGGTTGAATGCCGCGCGATCCAGCCGTTGCCGGTCGAGGTACTCGGCCTGCAGCACGTCGACCAGGAGCAGTTTGTCGTGGTTAATCTCGGCCGCGCGCCTGAAATGCTGTTCGGAGAGCTGGGAATTTCCCCCGAACAAAGGTGAGCGCCCGCCGTAGTACACGCCAAAGAACAGGTGGGGTCCGCCGTAGTAGAACACGTCATCGAGCGCGATCACGCGTTGCATGAGCACCGCGGCGCTGGACAGCTCGGCGATCCCGGCCGGACTGTTACGGTTCAGATTGATCCAGTTGGCCAGGCAGGACGCCGTCCAGAACATGGCGGGCACCGCGTCCCTGCCGGCCTTGCCGACGGCGGCCTCGAAATCCGCCGGCGCGGATGTCTCGGGGTCCAGTGGCACGCCCGATTGCTGCAGCGCCATCCGGGCGTGTTCATAGCAACGGCGATACAGATGCCGCGCCCGGGTGCTGTCCTGCATTTCGACGAAGCCGAAGGTATAGCCGTAAAAACCCTCGGCCGCGTACAGACGCAACTGGGTGTTGCCCGGGTCCTCGATGAGCATCCCCTCCAGCAGCTTCAGGTTGGCGGGCATGGCGTCCCTGGCCAGATCGAGATCCGTTTCCCGGTTCATGGCGACGATGCCGCTGTCGAGGATCGACTGAGTGCCGCGCACCACCATCTGGCCGGTCGAACAGCCGCTGGCCAGCCATACGGACAGGACCAGCAGGCCGCCGCGTTTAACCAGATCCCGGGTAGTCGGATGCATGGGAGAAAGTTGCTGTCTTGATTGTTAGTTAATTAGTAATGTATTGATAATTTTCTCATATATCAACGACAGTCTATCCAGGTCACTGACACTAACATATTCATTTACCTTGTGGATAGTTGCGTTGACCGGACCCAGTTCCAGCACCTGGCTGCCGAGCGGGGCGATGAAGCGTCCGTCGGATGTGCCGCCGCCGGTCGACAGCTCGGCCGATCGGCCGCAGACATGCTTGATCGCCGCAACCGCGGCGGCGGCCAGCTCCCCCGGGGGCGTCAGAAACGGCTGGCCGGAGAGCTTCCAGTCGATGGTGAACTTCAGCCCATGGCGGGCCAGCAATGCCGTGATACTCGAGCGCAGCGATTCCACGGTCGACTCCGTCGAGTAGCGCAGATTGAACCAGACCTCCAGTGCGCCGGGTATGACATTTTCAACCCCCGTTCCTGCCCTGATATTGGAGATCTGGAACGTGGTGGGCGGGAAGTAGGCATTGCCCCGGTCCCATTCGATGGCAACCAGTTCGGCGAGTGCCGGGGCGGCCCGATGGATCGGGTTGTCGGCGAACTGGGGGTAGGCGACATGGCCCTGTTGTCCGAAAATCGTGAGGATGCCGCTGAGTGATCCGCGGCGGCCGTTCTTGATGACATCGCCGAGTTCCTGCTGGCTGGACGGTTCGCCGACCAGGCAGAAGTCGATGCTATCGCCGCGGGCGATGAGGTGTTCCACCACCTTGACGGTGCCGTCGGTCGCCGGCCCTTCCTCATCGCTGGTGATCAGGAAGCTGAGGGACCCGCCGTGCCGCGGGTGGCCGGCGACAAAGCGCTCGCAGGCCGTGACCATGGCGGCGATGCTGCCTTTCATGTCGGCCGCGCCGCGCCCGTAAAGGCGGCCATCGCGGATCTCGGGACTGAAGGGGTCGGATGCCCACTGCTCCCTCGGTCCCGGCGGAACGACATCGGTATGGCCGGCGAAGGTAAACACGGGAGCGCCGCTGCCGCGTCGCGCCCACAGGTTGTGGACGTCCCCGAAAGGCAGATGCTCGACCTCGAAGCCGATCTTCTGAAGGCGCGCGCCCAGCAGTGTCTGGCAACCCTGGTCATCCGGCGTCACGGACGGGCGGCGAATCAATTCACAGGCGAGTTCCAGCGTCGGGCTCACGGCTGCGGCTCACGCAAACAGAGCGGTATCGTGCGCATCGTTTGCGTCTTTGCGGTGAATTAGTGAAATCTGCCGGTCAGATATCGCGCAGCAGCTCGTTGATGCCGACCTTGGAGCGGGTCTTCTCGTCGACGCGCTTGACGATGACGGCGCAGTACAGGCTGTATTTGCCGTCTGTTGACGGCAGGTTGCCGGAGACGACGACCGAGCCGGCCGGCACCCGGCCATAGAGGATCTGGCCCGTGGCGCGGTCGTAGATGCGCGTGCTCTGCCCGATATAGACCCCCATGGAGATGACCGATCCTTCCTCGACGATGACGCCTTCGACCACCTCGGAGCGGGCGCCGATGAAGCAGTTGTCCTCGATGATGGTGGGCGCGGCCTGCACCGGCTCCAGCACGCCGCCGATGCCGACGCCGCCCGAGAGGTGGACGTTCTTGCCGATCTGGGCGCAGGAGCCGACCGTCGCCCAGGTGTCGACCATCGTGCCGCTGTCGACATAGGCGCCGATATTGACATAGGAGGGCATCAGCACGGCGCCGGGGGCGATATAGGCGCCCTTGCGCGCGCTGGCCGGGGGCACCACCCGCACACCGCCTTCACGGAATTCCCGCGGATTCGTGTCCGCGTACTTGGCGGGCACCTTGTCGTAGTAGTTGGTGTAACCGCCCCTGATGCAGACATTGTCCTCGATGCGGAATGACAGCAGCACGGCCTTCTTCAGCCAGTCGTTGACGATCCACTGCCCGTTCCTTTTCTCGGCGACCCGGGCGACGCCGCGGTCGAGCCGGTCGATGGCCTCCAGCGTGGCTTCCTTGACATGCGTTTCCACGTTGCGCGGGGTGATGTCCGCGCGCCGCTCAAAGGCTTGTTCGATCGTGGCCTGAATATCACTCATGGCGGATGTGCTCCCCTGGGTTGGTGTTTCTATGTCTCGACATGATTGTCACGGTGTTTCTGTCGTGAAAAATTGCCGGCTATGATAGCCGCCTAAAGCGAGACAATATACGATTTAATCCGCCGCGCGGCTTCGATGCAGTCCTCGAGAGGGGCGACGAGAGCCATGCGCACGCGGTTCTTCCCCGGGTTCATGCCGTGGGCCGTGCGCGACAGATAACTTCCGGGCAGGACGGTGACATTGTGCCGTGCCAGCAAACCCCGGGCGAAGTCGCAGTCGTCAACCGGTGTTTCCGGCCAGAGATAGAATCCCCCCGCCGGGGCGGATACCTCGATGACCGGCCGGAGGATGTCGAGGACGGCGGAAAATTTTTCCCGGTAAAGGGCACGGTTATCGACCACGTGCGCTTCATCCCGCCAGGCCCGGGTGCTGGCGGCCTGGGTGGCCGGGGGCATGGCGCAGCCGTGGTAGGTCCGGTAACGCAGGAATTCGCCGATCAGCCGGGCATCGCCGGCCACGAAGCCGGAGCGCAGTCCCGGTGCATTGGAGCGTTTCGACAGGCTGTGAAACACGAGGCAGCGGCGGTAATCCTCGCGCCCCATGGCGGCGGCGGCCTGCAGCAACCCGGGCGGTGGGGACGGACTCCTCGGGATAGATTTCCGAGTAGCATTCGTCCGCGGCGATGACGAAGTCGTGCCGGTCGGCGAGTTCCAGCAGGGACTGCAGCCCGGGGATATCCATCACGGCGCCGGTCGGGTTCCCGGGGCTGCAGATATAGAGCAATTGGCAGCGTGACCACACGGCGTCGGGGACGGCATCGAAGTCCGGCAGGAAGCGACTCGCGGCCGTGGTGTTGAGGAACCAGGGCTGGGCGCCGGAGAGCAGGGCCGCGCCTTCGTAGATCTGGTAAAACGGGTTGGGCATCACGACCAGGGGATCGGAGGAGCGGTCGACCACGCATTGCGCGAAGGCAAACAGCGCCTCGCGGGTGCCGTTCACCGGGAGCACGTGGCGCTCCGGGTCGATACTGCCCGCAGGCAGCCGGAAGCGCGGGTCAGCCAGGCGGAGATCGCCTCTCGTAATGCCGCGCTCCCTCGCGTCGTCGGGTAGTGCGAGAGCCCGTGCAGATGGGTGATCACTTCTTCTGTGATGAAGGCCGGCGTGGCATGCTTGGGTTCGCCGATGGACAGTACGATCGGCGTCAATGTCCGGGGCGGCTCGATGCCCGCCGTGAGCCTGGCCAGGCGCTCGAACGGGTAGGGTTGCAATCGTGACAGGTCCGGGTTCATGCGGGAGCCAGGAAGGGTGGTATGGTATCAGGCGCTGATATTGCACATGCTGTGAGGGCATTATTCTGATCATGGCGGGTGCATACTGTTGACCATCGGCCTCATGCCGGGTAAGTCCTGTCGTGACACGCGCGTAAGGATACGATGCCCTGTAGCGCTCGACGGCCGCGATCGCCTGCGTGTCACGAGCGTGTCACGACAGGACTTACCCGGCATGGGGCCTCTCACGGATACGAAGCAACGTCAGCGTTTTCCTTTGTATAAGACGGGCATGGATGTGTGAAGAATTTTCCTGCGGCGATGAAAGTATACGGGAATCATTGAACATGGCCAAACCATCACCGCGCTGGCTTGCGGTTCTCAGCCTGCTGTTTACCGCGACGCTCTGGGGGATCGTCTGGTATCCCCTGCGCCTGCTGGAGTCGCAGGGTCTGGCGGGACTGTGGAGCGCCATGATCAGCTACGGGGCGGCCTTGCTCGTGTGCCTGGGGGTGTTCGTCCGCGAGCGCCGGCTCGTTGCGGGATAACCTCCTCTCCCTGGTCTTGCTGGGTCTCGCCGCCGGCTGGTGCAATGTGGCCTTCATCATGGCGGTGATCGACGGTACCGTAGTGCGCGTGCTGCTGCTTTTTTACCTGTCGCCGATCTGGGCGGTGTGTCTGGGGTGGCTGCTGCTTGATGAGCGCATGGACGGCACTACGCTGCTGGTATTCCTGGTGGCGGTCGGCGGGGCGATCATCATGCTCTGGGACGAGGCCATCGGCCTGCCCTGGCCCCGTGATGAGCCCGACTGGCTGGCCGTCTCGGCCGGGTTCACCTTTGCGCTCAGCAATGTCTTCGTGCGCCGGATGCAAACTGTCGGCCTCTGGCTGAAGTCCGCCGCGACCTGGCTGGGCGTGGTCGTGGTCGCCGGACTCTGGATAGCCGGGAGCCATACGGCCGTTCCCGTGATCGCTACCGGCACCTTGCTGTTCGCCGTCCTGCTGGGTGTGGGCGGATTCCTGGTGATGACGCTCGCCGTCCAGTACGGCGTCGCGCGCATGCCGGTGCACCGCTCGGCGGTCATACTGCTGTTCGAGCTGGTCGTCGGCGCCGTCTCTTCCCTGCTGCTGACGGAGGAAACCGTATCGCCCCGCGAATGGCTGGGCGGCGGCATGATCGTGGCGGCGTCCTACCTGGCGGCGCGCCTGCATGCCGGTGAGGAGGCGCAGGCATGATCGTTTCGATCCATCATGAACGTGAACGGTACACAACCTGTGATGATGAGCCTCATGCTCTACGCCTTCATCTTACCCCAGGTTGCCGTCGCATTTTACCCCAGGTTGCCGTCGCATTGTATTACCTGGGGGAGAGCATCCGGCTCTGACGATCGGGCAATACACTCCGGGAAGATGTCCGCCCGGGGGCTTCCTGAAAATAAACCTGAGACTGGCGACCTATAGCGTCTGGTGTATATAAGCCGGGGGAACCTTAGAGAAATTGACCTGTGATATCACTTACTGATAACCTCTGAAATGTCCAGATTCAAGCGCGATCCCGTTCTCGATACCCTGCTTGACCTGGATGGCCAGGTCTTCGTAGTCGATCAAGCCGGGAAACACTGGGTGAAGTTCTCTGTGAAGCGCGTGGAACCGACGCCGGAACGGCCGCACGGACTGAAATATGCACTTACACTGCACGCGGCAGACGGAGGACGCTTGGTCGGATTTGATAATGCACACCCGGTTAGCGATTCTCGAAGGCCAGGTAGTCGGGCGCTAAAACGCTACGATCACAAGCACCGGCTCCGCACGATTCGACCTTATGAGTACCAAGATGCTGCCGCGCTGCTTGCGGATTTCTGGGCCGAAGTCGATGCGGTGCTGAGGAGAGAGGAGTGACGTCATGAAGACGCTAAAAGTCGGAATTGCCAGCTACGCTGACATGAAGGTGCGCACCATGGCAATTGCACGTGGCGAGTATCAGCCAAAGCGTGGCGAGCCCAGGGTGTGGTTTACCTCCATGGAAAGTTTTTCCCGTGTCCTATCCGATCGGAACCGGAAACTTCTGGACTTGATTGCAGCGGCGCAACCGAACTCCATCGCCGAGTTGGCCGAGCTTTCCGGACGGGCCAAATCCAATCTTTCCAGAACACTGAAAACTCTGGAGGGGTACGGACTGGTGCGTCTGCAGGAAGGAGCTGGCGGAAAAGTTGCACCCCGCATCCCATACTCGGACATCGTCCTCGATATGCCCATCGGTGCGGCGCGAACTGTGCCGTAACAATTGCCGGCAATTGTGGAACAGCATCGTATTCTGTTACACAAAACGTCTAGTGTTCGAGCATCGCAACTATTTTTTTCCTGGCAGCATCAAGCGGGTCCGACAGGCGTTCAAGGCCGTCGCGGAGCTTCTTGCGCCACCCTTTCGACCGCCGGTTCATGCTCTCTATGGCAAGTTCGATGTCGCCTGGCCGGTCCTGGATCAACACCTCGATCATTTCGCCTGCCTGTTGACGATCCTTTGCCGCTTTGGTTTGCATCGCAATCGAGCGATCCATGCTGACGATCAGCTTGTGCAGCGCGAATCGCGCGGGGTCGGGGACTTTCACCATCGTCGCGCCGCCATTGATGATCGGAACGGCAACGGGCGCCTCGAGGAGGTAATCAAGAAACTCCAGCGGTTGCGCCGAAGCCTTGAGCCGCGGATGCGCACGGGTGCGCCGTCACTCTTCCCGCGCGCCGGCGTCAGGAGATCCACGCGAAGCGTCTTGCCTCGCACCTTGAACGAGGTTTCCGGCTTGTGTGAGTCCAGACCCGGCACAGGCAGGAACCCCATATTCAGGCTTTCAAGAGTGGCAGGAAGATCGGCCTCGATCTGCCCGATCGCCACTTCCAGCACGGGACTGGCGAGAAGGTCTATGTCCTCCGTACGCAGCCCGGATTGCCAGCGCACGCCCAAGACGTTGCCGAGGGCGATGAAAGCATGCGTGCCGACCAGTACCGCTCCCAGTTGGAATACCCCCGCGCTTCCCAGTCCGGAAATCACCTTGGCCGACACCGTGTCGGTCAGCATGGCGCCGCCCTGGCGCAGCATCGCACACAGTCGGGCAATGGCGTTTTCCACCTCTTCCGTTGCCGCACGGCCTTTTTGATAGGCCTCGATGATCGAACGCGTGGCGTGTGTATCGGGACCGACGGAGTACTCGCGCTGCCCGGATGGGGTCTCGCTGGTCTTGAAGTACCAATAGCTGGAGCCGGATATTCGTTTCGTTGCGAAGCTCCCGCTCAAGCTCGAAAACGAGCGCGCCGCCTCATAGGCGGCGAGGCGTTCCGACAGCTCGGCGTAGAGGGTCTGAATCTCTTGGGGTTGCCTGACCATGCCGCGATTATACCTAGAGTGATGTTATTTTAGGTATAAACGTGAATAACCGACTGTTTGTATAAACGTCCAGTTGACCGCATACCACGCCCAGTATCCAACCCTCCAGTCCGGCGATGCGGCGCTCCTCGATCATTAGCGGCGGGCTTATGGAGGTACCGCTCAAGCGCCCCGCACGCGGTGGGTCTCGGACAGTCAGCGTGCGTGGATTCGCGACCGAACCCTGGACGTCAAGGTACAAAACGCTCTTGGCCGGTGGTGTCCGCCGCTCGCACAGCCTGTACTCCTTCGGGCTGGATGGGAGGAAATGGGGGCATTCTGGTTTAACACCTGTTGTGTCTGCAGGAGAGAATGAATATTAATAAACCAGAATGTCCCCATTATCCCATTTCATAGAAGGGGCTCAGTCCCTGTGAGAGAAAGCCATTCCACCGGTTCTCTGGCACATTCCTTCGACCTTTTCTTTGGCATCCTCCCCCGTTGAAAGAAAAGGGTACGAGCCGAATGGCACTTAATTAAGGATCAGTGAGGACGTAGCATAGTCTAATGGTTTGAAACGGAAAGAGAAGGTTGGCTGGGACTGGTAAGATGTTTGTTGCGAAACATCGACCCCACCAGCCCTGAGGCCAACCTTCATGAGTCACTGTAACCGTCCGTTGCTGTCACAACAACGTCGTCTTGCCAAACAGGTTCAGAAAATCTATGCCAATCATTTCTTCAACCTGCTTACCGGCCCGCAGTTACTGGAGGCGGTGGAGGCGCAGCTCCCCGAGCACCGGAACGGCACTATCCACCGACGCTGACGTTATCGATGTTTTTAGGGCAAGTCATGAGTGCCGACGGCTCCTGTCAGAACACGGTGAATGAAGCGCTAGTCAATCGCCTGCTCAGCGAGATGTCTGTGGGCAGCGCCAACACCGGCGGCTATTGCATCGCGCGCCAGCGCTTGCCGCACGAGATGGTGAGCACGCTGGCCCGCCAAACCGGGGCGTTGCTTGGCGTGTACACGCCCACGGGGTGGTTGTGGGGCGGGCGGCACGTGAAACTCGTGGATGGCACGACGGTATCGATGCCGGACACCGAGGAGAATCAGGCGCGCTTTCCCCAACCGGGGGGACAAGCCCCTGGCGTGGGCTTTCCGCTGGCGCGGCTGGTCGGGGTGATTTCCCTGTCCAACGGCGCGGTGCTCGATGCCGCCATGGGGCCGTACCAGGGTAAGGGCACGGGTGAACATGGTCTGTTTCGAGGTCTCAAGGGGGCGTTTGTCGAAGGCTATATCATGCTGGCCGACAGCTATTATTGCAGTTATTTCCTGATCGCCGACCTGCAGGGGCGCGGGGTGGACGTGCTGTTCGAGCAGCATGGCGCGCGCCATACGGATTTTCGCCGGGGAGAGCAACTTGGCGCACGGGATCATTTGGTGCAGTGGTCCCGGCCTGCCCGGCCGGAGTGGATGAGCCGGGAGGAATACCACAGCTATCCGAAGCAGATCACGGTGCGCGAAGCGAACATCGGCAAGAAAGTGCTGGTGACCACCCTGCTCTCGCCACGCAAAACCGCCAAGGCCGAGCTGGAAGCGTTGTTCCTGCAGCGCTGGCATGTGGAGCTGGATCTGCGCAACATCAAGACCACCCTCGGCATGGAAGCGTTAAGTTGCAAGAGCCCAGCGATGTGCGAGAAGGAAATGTGGGTCTACCTCCTGGCGTACAACTTGATTCGGCTGCTGATGGCCGAGGCTGCGCTGCAGGCCAAGGTGGCGCCGCGCCAGTTGAGCTTCAAACATACGCTGCAGATTTGGGTGGCCTGGAGTCAACGGCAGTTTCTCTCAAGCACCAAAGAAGACACGGCGACCTTGTTCCTGCTCATTGCCCAAATACGGGTAGGAGAACGACCCGGCCGGGTTGAACCGCGGGCGGTCAAGCGCAGGCCCAAGCCTTATCCACACTTGAACAAACCTCGCTGGAAAGCCCGTCAGGACATCAGAAAACATGGGCATGCAAGGAAGCTTGAGCTTAATTAAGTGCCATTCGGGTACGAGCCAATTTCTATGTAATACGCGATTCCTCGTTTCATACATCCTGAGTACGACCCGACCCCGCCGTCTGAGAGATCGACAGTTTTGCTCTCGCTACGTGAGTACAACCCGCCCCCAGCGCCTGAGATTGATTGATCCACAGTTTTGCTCTCGCTTGAGGAAGTGCTACTGGAAACGAGGTCATGGACCTCGGGCCTAAACGCTTCATATGTCAAATAGGCGGTAGCAACAACGACTATTGCGATCGGCACATCGATATAGGCTCGTGGAATCAGGTAGGACTTCTTGAGCTTCGCTTCTCGCCCTGCGACCGCCTTTTCCCGCTCTTTGAGCTCAAATTCAAGCGCATTAAGCGCCTCTTGCTTTTTATTTAGCTCTTCGCCTAGGTACTCCCGATACTTTTGAGCTAATTTTTCTGAAACATCACGCGATGTCTCGCTAACGGATTCAATAATTTTGTCTCCAAAGCTCATATTTCTTGTCTCGTTAAGCTGATGAAATGGGTGGCGCAAATAGCGAGCTGCCCTCGAGTGATGCGTAGTTCATGTCGCCCAACGTTTGAATTAACCGGACTGCGCGGCTTTTTGCGCAGGTCCGGTTGAATGATTCGTTAGGTTATCAATCAATTCATTTAAGTGCTTCCAAGCCGCCTCATCCACTTTGAGGTCTTTCTTCTTATCTTGTGTTTCGAAATTCTTTCCAAGGTTCAAAGTACGCTCTTTCCACCTTTCATACCCCGTGCAGTATTTTCGTCCGTGGATGCGGCTGACAGCAGAGGTTCAATCTCCTGGCGCGAGGCAATGACAATCTTGGCATGTGGCTGTTCTCGCTGTAAGAGAACAGCCACAAGAATATCGAACCCATTGTCTAATTTCCCGTTAATTGCATTTTTTTCTGGCCAGTCGATTGTCTTGACCTGAATTCTTATGTTTGAACCGTTCTCATTGAGGACAACGATGTCCCACCCATTTTGGGTAGGGCCATTGGCCAAGTAGCATTCATATCCCCGCCTAAGCATTTCCCCAAGGACGAGATACTCACCGCTTGCGCATGAATTAGATTTGTCTATGTGCATCGATAAAGGTCTACATTAGAGGGCCTATACAATGGAAAAAATGTGGACATTCTGGCTTAACACACGTTGTGCCTCCAGGAGAGAATGGATATCAATAAACCAGAATGTCCCCATTGTCCATTGTCCCCCAACTGTTGGGCTTCACCTTCGTTCAGCCTAACGCTGCTTGTACAGAGGTTCCTTAGATGAAGAGCGGGGCCTGCGTCTCGGCCCCGGCGTCCGCGCCCAGGTGTTTGCGCAGGGACTTTTCCAGGCATTCGTACTGCTCGCTATCCTCGAGCGGCTGGTTGTTCCGGTCGGTGATATAGAAGATATCCTCGGCGCGGGAGCCCAGGGTGGCGATCTTGGCGTTGAGCAGCCTCACGCCGCATTCCGTAAAGGCCCTGCCGACCTGCGACAGCAGGCCGGGATGGTCCGGCGTGATCAGCTCCATGACCGTGCGATGATCGAGCTCATCCGGCTTGAAGGCGATGTGCGTCTTGATCGGAAAATGCTTGTAGCGGTGGGGCGTCCTGCGCGAGACATGCCAGACGCGCCGGTCGCCGCGGGTGATCTCGTTCACCAGCGCGGCGCGTATCTCCTCGGCGCGCCTATCGCTTTCCACGGGCTGGCCCGATGTCTCGAGCACGTGGAAGGTATTGAGCACATGGCCGTCGCGGGTGGTGATGATGCCGGCGTCCACGACATTCAAGCCCAACTGGTCCAGTACGGCGGTGATCAGGGTAAACAGTTCATCCATTACCTTCGCGTAGATGAATACTTCCGTACTGCCGCGTTCCGTGGAGGGGTGGATCGCGACGATGCAGTTCTCACCGGCGGCGCTCTCCTCGATAAGCTGGGTATGCCAGGCCACCTGGTCCGAGGTGTGACGCAGAAAATATTCCTCGCCCAGTGTTTCCCAGATGGCATCCCGACGGCCGGCGTCCGCTGTGATGCTGGCGAGCAGCTTGCGGGCCTCGCTCTGGATCTGCTGGATGTGTTCGGAGCGTTCCAGCGGGTCCTGCAGGCCGCGCTGCAGCGCCCGGCGGGTGTTGTAATAGAGCTGCCTGAGCAGGGCGTCCTTCCAGGTCGTCCAGAGCTCGGGGTTGGTCGCCCGGATATCGGCCACGGTCAGCAGGTAGAGGTAATCGAGGCGCACCGGGTCACCGACGGTGCGGGCGAAGCGGTTGATGACGGCGGGATCGCTGATGTCCTCGCGCTGCGCGGTGGCTGACATCAGCAGGTGCTTGGCGACCAGCCATTCGAGGAGGCCGGTGTCGTAGTCGCTCAAGTGATGGCGCACGCAGAACTCGCGCACCTCGGCGCTGCCAAGATCGGAATGGTCGCCCTTGCGGCCCTTGGCGATATCATGAAACAGCCCGGCGAGATACAGCAACTCGGGTTTGGGCAGCGTGGCGATGACGTGGCTGCAGAGCGGGAACTCATTGGCGTAGCGGGGTACCGTGAAGCGGCGCAGGTTGCGCACCACGAACAGTATGTGTTCATCGACGGTATAGATGTGGAACAGGTCGTACTGCATCAGTCCGACGATCCGTCCGAATGCCGGCAGATAGGCGGCCAGCACGCCGTAGACGTTCATTCGGCGCAGGCCATGGGTGACCCCGTGAGGTTGCCGCAGTATCTCCATGAACAGGCTTCTGCTGCGGATGTCGTTCCTGAAGTTGTCATCGATCAGGTGGCGGTGGGCGCGGATGGCCCGGATGGTGTCGGCGCGCACGCCCTTTAACTGCGGGTTCTGCTCAAGCAGGAGGAAAATCTCGAGCAGCGCGAACGGGTAATTGGCGAACACCTTGCTGTGCGCAATCCCGATGAAGCCGTTTCTGGCCTGAAAGCGTTTATTGAGCGGGATGATCTCGGCCGGCCCGTCGGTGAACAGTATCTCCTCCTGGAACAACTGCAGCAGCATTTCGTTGAGGCGGCTGAGATCCATCACGGTCCGGTAGTACTGCTTCATGAAGACCTCGACGCCGAGCTGATCGTCTTCATCGTGGTAGCCGAACTGTTCGGCGATGGTGCGCTGGTAATCGAACAGCAGGCGGTCTTCGCCGCGCCCCGTCAGGATGTGCAGGGCAAAGCGGATTTCCCACAGGAGATTCCTGCCCTCGACCAGCACGTCGTACTCCGCCTGGGTGAGGAAGCCGCGCGTGACCAGGTCTTCCAGCGATGCCGTGCCGAAGTGGCGGTTGGCCACCCAGGCGATCATCTGGATATCGCGCAGCCCACCCGGGCTTTCCTTGACGTTGGGTTCCAGCTTGTAGGCGGTATCATGGTACTTGCGGTGGCGGTTTCTCTGTTCCCGGCGTTTGGTTTCGAAGAAATCACGGCTGTTCCAGATCTTCCCGGGCGAGACGCTGGCGTGCATCCTGGCATAGAGGTCCTCGCTGCCGGTGAGCAGGCGGGCTTCCATCAGATTGGTGACCACGGTGACATCGGCCAGCGACTGTTCGATGCAGTCGCCGACGGTGCGGACGCTGTGGCCGACTTCGAGTCCGATATCCCAGAGAAAGACCAGCAGCGACTCGAGCTTGGGATTGAGCTGTTCATGCGCCGTATCGGGCAGCAGCACCAGCAGGTCGATGTCCGACCCCGGCATGAGTTCGCTGCGGCCATAGCCGCCGACCGCGACCAGCGCCGCAGTCTGCCCGTCTTCGGCCATGAAGCGCCGCCAGGCGCGGATCAGGAGCTGGTCAACCAGCCAGGAGCGCGCCTTGATGAGCAGCGGCGCGCTGATGCCGTGCTCGAACTTCTGTTTGAGCGCGGCATGGCTTTGATTGAGGAACTGCCTGAACAGGGGCAGCGCACTCTCGCCGGCGGCAAGCCCGGCATCCAGTGCGGACGTGCCGAACCACGACTCGAACTGGTCCGCGGCGGCGGGGTCTGCGGCTGTATCCGTCATGGGCGCGGTGGTTAAATCTCGTCACCGGGCAGACAGGTGAGTATCTCGTGTCCGTCTTCCGTGACCAGGATCGTGTGTTCCCACTGGGCGGACAGGCTGTGGTCCTTGGTGACCACCGTCCAGCCGTCCGGGAGCAGTTTGGTATGGCGTTTGCCGGCGTTGACCATGGGCTCGATGGTGAACGTCATGCCGGTCTCCAGCGCCATGCCGGTACCGGCCGTGCCGTAGTGCAGTACCTGCGGGTCCTCGTGGAATTCACGCCCGATGCCATGTCCGCAGTATTCGCGCACGATCGAACAGTGGTTCGCCTCGGCATGTTCCTGGATGGCCTGTCCGATGTCGCCCAGGCGTACGCCGGGTCTGACCATCTCAATCCCGCGCACCAGACACTCGTGGCTGATACGGGCAAGCCGCAGGGCGGCCACGGAGGGTTCGCCGGCGAAAAACATCTTGCTGGTGTCGCCGTGAAAGCCATCCTTGATGACGGTGATGTCGATGTTCACCATGTCGCCTTTCCTCAGCACCTTTTCGCTCGGGATGCCGTGACAGACGACGTGGTTCACGGAGGTGCAGATGGATTTCGGGAAACCGCGGTAATTCAGGGGCGCCGGTATGGCCTGCTGCTGGTTGACGATGTAGTCATGGCAGATCCGGTCCAGCTCCTCGGTGCTGACCCCGGGAACGACATAGGGGCCGGATCATGCGCAGCACCTCGCCCGCCAGACGGCCGGCCAAGCGCATTTTCTCGATCTCCGCTGATGTCTTGATGGTGACGGCCATATAACCACCTGTTTCCCGGGGTCGAACGCGACAGTGGGTTGTTCAGGGCAATTGCCGGAGGAGGGAGTGTATGGTATAAAGGCCGGCTTGTTAAGCAGTCTCATTCGGCTGCCTGGCAAGCCTCAACCAAATTCACACATGTACCGGCACATGCGGCAGGGTGCCCGGGTCTCGTTGACAGCGGTGGCCGGGTTGCCGTCATGGGGTACATGGAGGCTTAACCCGAAACCGGAGTATACCTTATGGCAAATGTCACCATGCGCCAGATGCTAGAGGCTGGCGTGCATTTCGGTCATCAGACCCGCTACTGGAACCCGAAGATGGCCCCCTATATCTTCGGCGAGCGCGGCAAGATACACATCGTCAACCTCGAAAAAACGCTGCCGCTGTTCAATGCCGCGATGAATTACATCGGCAGCCTGGTGGCCAACGGTGGCACCGTGCTGTTCGTCGGCACCAAGCGTTCGGCGCAGGCCGCCATTCAGGAACATGCCGCCCGCTGCGGCATGCCCTATGTCAATCATCGCTGGCTCGGCGGCATGCTGACGAACTACAAAACCGTGCGCCAGTCGATCAAGCGCCTCAAGCATCTCGAAACCATGCAAGACGACGGCTCCTTCGAACGGCTGAGCAAACGCGAAGGATTGATGCTGCAGCGGGAAAAGGAAAAGCTCGATCGCAGTCTCGGCGGCATCAAGGACATGAACGGGATTCCCGATGCCATGTTTGTGATCGATGTCGGCTACGAAAAGATCGCCGTGAGCGAGGCGGTCAAACTCGGCATCCCGGTTGTCGGCGTGGTCGATACGAACAATTCCATCGGAGGCGTCGATTATGTGATCCCGGGCAATGATGATGCCATACGCGCGATCCAACTCTATGTGGAAGGCGCCGCGAACGCCGTGGAAACGGGCCGCCTGAACATCGCCAGGATCACACCGGATACGGAGGACGAGTTTGTAGAACTCGATGAGAAGGGTAGCGCCTCGCCGAAGAAGACAGCCAGGGCCCCCGCGCATAAGAAGACGGCGAAAAAGGTCACGGTGAAGAAAAAGGCGGTCCACCGCAAGGGCGAGGAATCCGTCGACGAGGAAACGCCCGATCAGGAAGAACCCGAGAGCCCCGCCGCGGAACCAGCCGAAATATCCCGGGACGACAGTGCGGCGTAATCGACCCTGCGGCACCCGGCCAGAA
Organism: uncultured Gammaproteobacteria bacterium; assembly: GCA_963773065.1. Lineage (GTDB taxonomy): Bacteria > Pseudomonadota > Gammaproteobacteria > UBA9214 > UBA9214 > CAVQCA01. The sequence goes on along the minus strand of CAVYZN010000002.1, from coordinate 87,065 downwards.
TAACTGGCCAGAATAACTGAGAAATTCAAGAGACGAGGTTTTACACGATGGCGATAACAGCGGCGCAAGTGAAGGAACTGCGCGAGCGCACCGGTTCCGGAATGATGGAATGCAAGACGGCGCTGGTCGATGCCGGCGGTGACATGGAAGCGGCAATCGAGATGCTGCGCAAGACCGGTCTGGCGAAGGCCGACAAAAAGGCCGGGCGCGTGGCCGCGGAAGGCCTGATCGCCATCGAGATGAGCGCTGACGGCCGCTCGGCGGCCCTGGTCGAGGTCAACTGCGAGACCGACTTCGTCGCCAAGAAGCAGGAATTCCAGGACTTCGCGAGCGCCATCGCACGACGCGTCCTGGCCGGTAAACCGGCCGATATCGACGCCCTGCTGGCGATGCCGCTGCATGACGGGGCAGGACGCCACCATCGAACTGGCCAGGAAAACGCTGATTGCCGCGATCGGCGAGAATATCAATGTCCGCCGTTTTGTCAGGCGTGACGCCACGAAAGGCACGCTGGCGCATTACCAGCATGGCGTTCGTATCGGCGTACTGGTTGAACTGCAGGGCGGCGATGCGGATCTGGCCCGTGATATCGCCATGCATATCGCCGCCAGCAAGCCGCAGTACCTCACCGAGGCGCAAGTGCCCCGGGATATCATCGACAAGGAACGCGAGATCTTCTCGGCGCAGGCGGAGGCGAGCGGCAAGCCGGCGAATATCATCGAAAAGATGGTGGACGGGCGCATCAGGAAATTCCTCGCCGAGATCACCCTGATGAATCAGCCGTTCGTCAAGGACCCCGACCAGACGGTCGGTCAGTTGCTCAAGAGCGCCGGCGCCGGCGTCGCGGGTTTCGAGCGCATGGAACTGGGCGAGGGCATCGAGAAGAAGACGGAAAACTTTGCCGATGAGGTGATGGCCCAGATCAAGGGCGGCTGATACGGGGCAAGACCATCCTGCGATGATACGTGTCAGGCTGCCTGCGTCAATCAAGAGGGTCGAATGTCGACCCTTTTTTATGCCTACAGGGACGTAGGTACATCGCGGAGCGCAGGGAAGCGCGGGAGCGATGAGCTGTGGCAATCAGGGTTGAAAAGTAAGACAATGTGGCGCGCTCTCCGCCGCGTGGGGTAATCAATGTATCGTTATGATAAACAAGGTAAACACTTGAAATGCGCTACCGTCGTTTACTGTTGAAGCTAAGTGGTGAAGCCCTGATGGGGGGATGCGATCATGGTATCGACCCGGATGTCATCCAGCGCATCGCGGGAGAGATCCAGGCGGTCAATGCCTCGGGGGTCCAGATCGGTCTGGTCATCGGCGGTGGTAATATCGTCCGCGGCGCCGGGATGGCCTCACGCGGCATGGACCGGGTGAGGGGTGATTATATGGGCATGCTGGCGACGGTGATCAATGCCCTCGCCCTGCAGGATGCCCTGGAAAAGGCCGGCGCCGGCTGCCGCGTCATGTCGGCGCTGAGGATAAACCAGGTGTGCGAACCCTATATTCGGGGCCGGGCGATGCGGCACCTCGAAAAGGGCCGCATCGTGATCTTTGCCGCCGGGACGGGAAACCCGTTTTTCACGACGGACTCCGCCGCGAGCCTGCGCGCCATCGAAATCGGCGCCGACATCATGCTCAAGGCGACCAAGGTGGATGGCGTGTACTCGGCGGATCCGTTGAAGAACAAGGATGCGACCCTGTTTGACCGGCTTACCTTCGATGAGGCGCTGGGACGCAAGCTCGCCGTCATGGATGCCACCGCGCTCGTTTTGTGCAGCGAGCACAATATGCCGGTTCGGGTATTCAATATTTTCGGACCGGGCCACTTGGGCAGGATAGTCGCAGGCGAGGATGTCGGAACACTGGTAGAGCGGGAGATCTCGGGATGATAGAAAGCATCAAAAAAGACGCCAGACAGCGCATGGTTAAAAGCATCGAGGCGCTGAAGCAAGCGTTCGGAAAGGTGCGTACCGGACGGGCGCATCCCGGTCTGCTGGATCACCTGATGGTTGATTATTACGGCAGCCAGGTCCCGATTTCACAGGTGGCGAAACTGGGAGTGGAGGATGCGCGCACCCTGATGATTACACCCTGGGAAAAGCAGATGGTACAGGTCATCGAGAAGGCGATCATGAAGTCTGATCTCGGACTCAACCCGGCAAGCGCCGGCACGGTAATCCGCATCCCGATGCCGCCGCTTACCGAGGAGACCCGGCGCGATCTGGTGAAGCACGTGCGTCACGATGCGGAGGCGGCAAAGGTCGCGATCCGCAATATCCGGCGTGACGCGCTCACTGAACTGAAGGCTCTGCTCAAGGAAAAGGAGATTTCCGAGGACGAGGAACGCAAGGCATCGGAGGATATACAGCATATCACCGACAGGTCGGTGGCCGACGTCGACAAGGTCCTGGCGGAGAAAGAAGCCGAACTGATGGAGATCTAGCGACCGGCGCCGGTGCTCGCGATCGCTACGTCCGTCATGGATTCGTTGAATATGCCTGACAAGACAACCGCGTTGCCGCAGCATATCGCCATCATCATGGACGGTAATGGCCGCTGGGCCACATGCGCGCATGGTGCCGCGGTATGTCGGACATCGGGAGGGCGTCAAAGCGGTCAGACGCATCGTCGAGGCGTGTCGCAACAAGGGCATCAGGGTGCTGACCCTGTTTGCCTTCAGCAGCGAGAACTGGCGACGTCCGAGCGAGGAGGTCGGGTGGCTGATGGACCTCTTCATCCGCACCCTGAAGAAAGAGGTCGAAACCCTGCACAGGAACGGTGTGCGCATACGTTTCATCGGTGATCGCGGCGCCTTTCCCGATGACCTGCGCGAGCAGATCGCCCAGGCGGAAGCGCGGACCGTGCGCAACGAGGGATTGAACCTGGTGGTCGCCGCAAACTACGGCGGCCACTGGGATATAACCCAGGCCTTGCGCGCGCTCGCCCGGAGCGTTGCCGTCGGGTGAAGTCAGGCCCGAAGACATTACGGTCGAGATGATCGGCGGCGAGATGTCCCTGTCGGATCTGCCCGAGCCCGATCTCTTCATCCGCACCGGCGGGGAACAGCGCATCAGCAACTTCCTGCTGTGGCAACTGGCCTATACGGAGCTGTATTTTACCGAGATACTCTGGCCGTCCTTCGATGAGAAGGCGCTCGATGACGCTCTGCGATCCTACGCCAGCCGGCAGCGCCGCTTCGGCCGCACCGGAGAACAGGTGGAGCAACTGAAGGGTGCTTAAGACTCGCCTGGCCTCGGCTGCGATCCTGGTGCCGCTCGTCGTGGGTGGTGTTCTCTATCTTCCCACCGCTGGCATCGCGCTGATGCTGGCGCTGGTCATGGGCGTCGGACTGTGGGAATGGGGCGGAATGATTCCGCTGGGCTCCGGGGCGGCGCGCATCGCCTACCCGGTGGGAGTTGCCGCGCTCATGGCGCTGGTGTGGGCGGCGCCCTTGGACAGGGTCATCGAACCGTTGTTGCTGCTGGCGTTTATCTGGTGGCTGGCGGTGCTGTACTGGTTGACACGCCCCGGATTCGGTGTGCAGCCGACACGCGGGGTGCGTTTGCTGAAAGGCATCGCCGGTGTCCTGGTGATGCTGCCGTCCTGGGCGTCATTCGTTGCGCTGCACGCGCGCGAGGAGCACGGCCCCGTGATCAGTCTGGCCTTGCTGGTATTGGTCTGGCTGGCGGACAGCGGCGCCTATTTTGCGGGACATCGCTGGGGACGCACCCGGCTCGCGCCGGTGATCAGCCCGGGCAAGACCTGGGAGGGCGCGCTGGGCGGTATTCTGACCAGCGTGATCTGCGCCCTGCTGGCCGGCTATTGGTACAGCCGTTCACTCGGCTGGACGCTGGCGCTGGCGCTGGTCGCGCTGCTGGCGGTGATGTTTTCGATCGTGGGCGATTTGCTGGAAAGCCTGATGAAACGTCAGGCCGGCATCAAGGACAGCAGCCACATCATCCCGGGACATGGCGGGATACTGGACCGGATCGACAGTCTGACGGCGGCCGCCCCCCTGTTTCTCCTCGGCATGCTGTGGTTCGGACTGTGACCCGTAGCGATTCGGAATCCCCGTGCCACAGGCGGCGCCCCGTCCGGCGTTGATCGGTCCGTATCCGGAACAACCATGACAGACAAGCAACCCGCGGGCATCACCATATTGGGCGCGACCGGTTCGATCGGCCTTAGCACCCTGGATGTCGTCGCCCGCCATCCCGACCGCTTCCGGGTGGTCGCCCTCACGGCGCATACCGATGTCGATGCCCTGGCGCGGGAATGCGAGCGATTCCAGCCCCGCTTCGCCGTCATGGCCGACCCGTCGGCCGCGGAGCGTCTGCAAACGGTGCTGAAAATCCGCGCCCCGGATACCCGGGTGCTGGGAGGCCATGAGGCGCTTGCCGAGGTCGCGGGCCTGGCGGAAGCGGACTACGTGATGTCCGCCATCGTCGGGTCGGCCGGGCTGCTGCCGACCCTGGCCGCGGCGAGCAAGGGAAAGCGCGTGTTGCTGGCGAACAAGGAAGCGCTGGTCATGTCGGGCGCCTTGTTCATGCAGGCCGTCAGGGATAACCACGCCGACCCTGCTGCCCATCGACAGTGAACACAATGCGCTGCTGCAGTGCATGCCGGATAACTATGCGACCGGGCAAACGCCGCGCGGCGTGAAGAGCATCATGCTGACCGCCTCGGGCGGGCCGTTCAGAACCACGCCGATCAACAAGCTGGCCGCGGTAACGCCGGAACAGGCTTGCGCCCATCCCAACTGGGACATGGGGCGCAAGATTTCCGTTGATTCGGCCACCATGATGAACAAGGGCCTGGAAGTGATCGAGGCGGGGTGGCTGTTCGATCTGCCGATTGATAGCATCAGCGTGCTCCTGCATCCACAGAGCATCCTGCACTCCCTGGTGGAATATCAGGACGGCTCCGTGCTGGCCCAACTGGGGAATCCGGACATGCGCATACCGATCAGCCATGCCCTGGGATGGCCGGAACGGATCGAGTCCGGCGCGAAACCGCTGGACCTGGCGGCTATCGGGATGCTGCAATTCGAGCAACCGGACCCGCGCCGCTTCCCCTGCCTCGCGCTGGCCGATCAGGCGTGGCGAACCGGAGGCACGGCGCCGGCCATCCTCAATGCCGCCAACGAGATCGCCGTGCAGGCTTTCCTGGAGCGACGGATAGCGTTTACCTCCATTCCCCGCGTCATCGAATATGCCCTGAACCAGTGCGCCGCGCATGCGGCCGCCACGCTGGCGGAGGTTATCGAGGACGACGTCCTGGCGCGGGAGTGGGCGATGCACTGTATTACCTCCGGTATCGGCATGACCGCGCCATGAACAGTCTGATCATTTCCGTTACCGCGTTTATCGTCGCCATCGGGATACTCGTCACCGTCCATGAATTCGGTCATTTCTGGGTTGCCCGGAAGCTGGGGGTCAAGGTCCTGCGGTTTTCCATCGGTTTCGGCCGGCCGCTCTGGCGCCGCCGTTTGGGTCGAGACGGAACCGAACTGGTCATCGCCGCGGTGCCGCTCGGGGGTTATGTGAAAATGCTGGATGAGCGGGAGGGCGAAGTCGCCGCGAGCGAACTGCACCGTGCCTTCAACCGCCAGCCCCTCGCCACGCGCGGCGCCGTGGTCGCCGCCGGTCCGGTATTCAATTTCCTGTTCGCCATCCTCGCCTACTGGATCATGTATGTCAGCGGCGTTCCCGGGATGCGCCCGGTCATCGGCGAGGTGATCCCATCGAGCTATGCGGAAACGGCTGGGTTCGCGGCGGGTGATGAGGTACTGGCGATCCAGGGCAAGCCGACACCCAGTTGGGAATCCGCCGTGCTGGCGCTGCTGGATGCCGGGCTGGATGCGCCGGCATCGTTTCCGGTCAGCGTGCGGGATGCCGACGGACACGACAGGGAACTGCGGGTCACGCTGGATGAATCGACGCGGCTGCTGGGCAAGGGCGACTTGCTGGAGAATTTCGGCATAAAACCCTGGCGCCCGGTCTATCCGCCCGTGATCGACCGGCTTGAGCCGGGAAGTCCGGCGGAACGGGCCGGCATGCTGGCGGGAGATGTGGTGGTGACCGCCGATGGCGCGGCCGTCACGGACTGGAACCAGTGGGTTGAATACGTCCGCGCCCGGCCAGGGCGCACCATTGCCGTACAGGTCAGGCGCGGCGACGCCCTGGTGAATTTCAGCCTGACGCCGGATGGGGTCGAGGATGAGGGCGCGACGGTCGGCCGTATCGGCGCTTATGTCCGGCTTCAGGATGATGAACAGCATGCTACAATGCGCGTCGTCGTGCGCTACGGCCTCATCGGGGCCATGCCGGTGGCTCTCGGGAAGACCTGGGAAATGACGGCACTGACGCTGCGGACATTATGGAAAATGGTCACCGGTAGGGCGTCGATCGAGAACTTGAGCGGACCTATCAGCATTGCCCGCTACGCAGGTCAGTCAGCCGCACTCGGATTCTCCGCATTTCTGGGATTTCTGGCCATCGTCAGTGTCAGCCTGGCCGTGCTGAACCTGCTGCCCGTGCCGGTACTCGATGGCGGACACCTGTTGTATTACCTGATTGAACTGGTGAAAGGGAGCCCGGTTTCCGAATCGGCCCAGCTTCTCGGTCAGCGGATTGGAATCATCATTCTGCTGATGCTGATGTCGCTGGCATTTTATAACGATCTGGCGCGTTTGTTCGCATGATGTCGCTACGGTTTCGATACGTGCACCTGTCATGAGAGTCTTTATCCGGATAGTGTTGCTGACCCTGTCGCTGTGCGGTACGGCCCGGGCATTCGAGACCTTTGAGGTTACCGACATCCGCGTCGAAGGCCTGCAGCGCATCTCTCCGGGCACGGTGTTCAACTACCTGCCCATAAAGGTCGGCGATACGGTAGACACCCAGGACTCGGTCACCGCGGTCAAGGCGCTGTTCAAGACGGGGTTTTTCAGCGACATACACCTGGAAAGAGACGGCGGCGTCCTGGTTGTGTATGTCAAGGAACGCGCGGCGATCAGCAGCATCAAGATTACCGGCAACAAGGATCTGGAAACGGATAAGCTGCTCGAGGGGCTTAAGGATATCGGCCTGGCCGAGGGGCGGGTATTTGACCGCTCCCTGCTCGACAAGGTTGAACAGGAACTGCGACGGCAATATTTCAGCCGCGGGAAATACGCGGTCCGGATCGACACGACCATCACCCCGCTGGAGCGCAACCGCGTCGGGATATTGATCGACATATCGGAAGGCGATGTCGCCCGGATCAAGCAGATCAACATAGTCGGCAACCACAAGTTTACCGACAAGGAACTGCGCAAGGGTTTCACCCTGGATACCCCTTCCTTCTTTTCCTTCATAACCAAGAATGACCAGTATTCAAAACAGAAACTCTCGGCGGACCTGGAAATCCTGCGCTCCTTCTATCTCGACCGGGGTTACCTGAATTTCAACATCATCTCGACACAGGTGTCGATCACGCCCGACAAGAAGGACATTTATATTACGATCAATATCAGCGAGGGAGAGCAGTACAGGATCAAGGAAGTCACCTTGTCCGGTGAACTGGTGCTGAAGCCGCAGGAGTTGTTTCCTCTGGTCATGATCAATCCGGGCGATGTTTTCTCGCGCAAGCGGGTCACGGAAGCGGTTGACCGCATCAGCGCCAAACTGGGTGACCAGGGCTACGCCTTCGCCAATGTCAACACCGTGCCGGATGTGAATGAGACAAACAGGGAGGTCAGCCTCGCGTTTATCGTCGACCCCGGGAAACGGGTCTATGTACGGCGGGTGAACGTGAAGGGAAATATTGTCACCCGCGACGAGGTCCTGCGCCGTGAAATGCGGCAGATGGAAGCCGGCTGGTTTTCGGCGGAGAAGGTGGAGCGTTCCCGCGCCCGCCTGCAAAAGTTGGGGTTTTTCGAGGACGTCAATGTGGAAACGCCGGCGGTACCCGGCACCACGGATCAGGTCGATGTCAATTACTCGGTGACGGAAAAGTCTTCCGGGAGCATCACCGCGGGCGCGGGTTACTCGCAGACCTCGGGTATCCTGTTCAACGCGAGCATATCACAGGACAATTTCCTCGGCAGCGGCAAACGCGTCAGCTTTGCTTTCAACAACAGTAAGGTGACGACGGTATACAATTTCTATTACACCGATCCTTATTACACCATTGACGGGATCAGCCGCGGCTTCGGGCTGTTCTACAAGAAAACCGACGCCGACCAGGCGAATGTTTCCAGCTACACTACCGACACCTACGGCGGCAATGTCAATTATGGCATACCGATAAACGAGTTCGACACCGTACGCTTTTCACCGGAATTAGAGAATCTCAGGCTCAATCAGACCAATGATTCGCCGAACGAAGTCATAGACTTCATCAACCAGCACGGCAGCGATTACAATACGCTCACGTTGACCGGAAGCTGGGCCCATGATACGCGCAACAAAGCGATACTGGCCGATGATGGCGGGCTGCAGAGCTTCTCCACCGAGCTTGCCGTGCCGGGCTCCGACCTTGAGTACTACAAGCTGGATTATCAGCAGCGGCGCTATGTGCCATTGACCAAGAGCCTGACACTGTCCATGCACGCCGAGCTGGGCTACGGCGACGGTTATGGTGACTATAACAACCTGCCGTTTTTCGATAATTACTTTGCCGGCGGGGTGCGTTCGGTACGCGGCTTTGAAGATAACACCCTGGGGCCGACCGACTCGAAGGGTAACCCCATCGGCGGCAGTGTCCTGCTCGTCGGCGGTACGGAGGTCCTGTTCCCCCTGCCGTTCATGGAGGACAGTAAATCGTTCCGGCTGGGCACCTTCCTCGATATCGGCAATGTCTATTCGGACTTCGGGAGCTTCGATGCCAAGGAGCTGCGCTATTCGGTCGGCGTGTCGGGATTGTGGATATCGCCGATGGGCCCGCTCGCGATAAGTTTAGGGTTCCCGCTGAACGCAAAGCAGGGTGATAATGTGCAGAACTTCCAGTTTACGATTGGGTTGTGACAAGCAAACAGGCAAACAGGCAACATTGGAGAACTATCTTGAACAGATACAGACCAGCACGACTAATGACGGCATTCGCCGCCACATTTTTCATGTACGCCGGCGGCGCCCTGGCGGAGACGAAGATCGGCTTCGTGGACACGGCGAAGCTGATGGAAGCCGCGCCGCAGGTAAAAGCCGCGCAAGCCAAGATTGAATCGGAATTTGCGCCCAGAGAGAAGGAACTCACCAAACTGCAGCAGGAGATACGCGCACTGGAAGACCGCCAGTCCCGCGAGGGCAGTGTCATGAGCGAGTCCGAGAGTTCCAAACTGGAGCGTGATGTGCTCGCCAAGCGCCGTGACCTGAAACGCACTCAGGAGGAATTCCGCGATGATCTCAACATCAGACGCAACGAGGTGCTCTCGAAACTGCAGAAGGACATTCTCGATGCGGTCATCGCCTTCGCCAAGGAACAGAACTTCGACCTGATACTGTCCGGGGGGGTGGCCTACTCGAGCGACAAGGTCGATGTCACCGAGAGCGTGCTGAAGAAACTCAAACAGTGATCCCGGTAAACCCTCTCGGCATATAGGGAAGCACCTGGATGGGCCTTGCTCTGGGGGAACTGGCGCGCAGGCTGGGAGGCGAGTTGCACGGTGACCCCGCTTGTGTGATCACCTCGGTCGCGAGCCTCCGGCAGGCGGGGCCTGGCGCCATCAGCTTTCTGGCGAACAGGGTCTACAGGAAATATCTGCCTGCCACGCGGGCGTCTGCCGTCATACTCGACGCCGCGTTTGCGCCCGCATGCCCGACGGCGACGATCACCGTCGCAAATCCCTACGCCGCGTACGCCCGGGCCGCGGCGCTTTTGTCATCACCTCCGACCTTGCGACGAGGCGTGCACCCGAGTGCGGTCATCGGTGCGGGGTGCGAAATCGCGCCGTCCGCCTGGGTGGGCCCGCATTGCGTCATCGAGGACGGGGCCGCGCTCGCCGCCGGTGCGCAGCTCTACGGCGGGTGTCACGTAGGGCGGGACAGTCGCATCGGCGCCGACTGCGTCCTTCACGCCAACGTGGTCGTCTGCCACGGTGTCAGGATCGGGGAGCGGGTCGTGCTGCACCCCGGCGTGGTGATCGGCAGTGACGGTTTCGGCCTGGCGCATGAGCATGGCCGCTGGCTGAAGGTGCCGCAGCTCGGCGGAGTCTGCATCGGCAATGATGTTGAAATCGGCGCCGGCTCGACCATAGACCGGGGTGCTTTGGATGACACGATTATCGAGGACGGCGTGAAGCTCGATAACCAAGTCCAGGTTGCACACAATGTATTGATAGGCGCGCATACGGCGATCGCCGCCTGCGTCGGAATCGCGGGCAGCGCAAGCATCGGCGGCCACTGCAGCATCGGGGGCGGGGCCGGCATCCTTGGCCATCTGGAGATCAGCGATCATGTCGTCATCACCGCCATGACACTGGTGACGAAATCGATCACGCGTCCCGGCGTATACTCCTCCGGCGTGCCCGCGCAAGAGAATGCGGCCTGGAACAGGAATATTGCCCGTTTCAGACGCCTGGATAGACTGGCAAGGAAGATGCGGAAGATCGAGCAGCAGCTTGCCCCGTCGGCAACTGATTAACGGCGGAGGATCTCCCGCAGACATGGTGATGCCTGCCTGGAGCCAACGATTACTCATCACAGGATGACACCCTATACCCATGGACATAAATGACATACTCAGGCATCTGCCGCACCGCTATCCCTTTCTGCTGATCGACCGGGTGCTTGAATTCAACAAGGGCGAATCGCTCACCGGCATCAAGAATGTCACCTATAACGAACCGTTTTTTCAGGGGCACTTTCCGCAGCGGCCGGTCATGCCGGGGGTGCTGATCCTGGAGGCCATGGCGCAGGCGACCGGCCTGCTGGCATTCCGCACGCTGGAAAATACGGCGAACCGGGACACACTCTACTATCTGGTCGGCATGGACAAGGTCCGTTTCAAACGCCCCGTGGAACCCGGCGACCAACTGCTGCTCACGGCCCGGCTGCTCAAGGCAAAGCGCGGTATCTGGATGTTCGACTGTGATGCCCGGGTGGAAGGCCGGATTGCCGCCTCGGCGCAAATTATGTGCACCGAGAGAGATATCAACACTTGATAGACCAACGGGCGGTCGTCGACCGCGCTGCCGAGCTTGCCGGGGATGTCAGTGTCGGACCGTTTTCGGTGATCGGTTCCGATGTCGTCATCGGCTCCGGAACCTGGATCGGCCCGCATGTCGTGATCAATGGTCCGACGCGCATCGGCCGGGATAACAAGATCCACCAGTTCGCCTCGATCGGGGATGCGCCACAGGATAAGAAGTATTCGGGAGAACCGACACGGCTCGAGATGGGCGACCGGAATGTGATTCGCGAATACGTCACGATCAATCGCGGCACCTTGCAGCACGAGGGCGTGACTCGCCTGGGCGATGACAACTGGATCATGGCTTATGCGCACATTGCGCATGATTGCCAGGTGGGGAACCAGACCGTTTTCGCCAACGGCGCGTCCCTGGCCGGTCATGTCAGCGTCGATGACTGCGCGATCCTCGGCGGCTTTACGCTCGTGCACCAGTTCTGCGCCATCGGCGCGCATGCGTTCTGCGCCTTCGGCAGCGTCATCAACAAGGATGTGCCGCCCTTTGTGACGGTAACCGGGAACCCTGCCCGTACCTCGGGTTTGAACATTGAAGGCCTGCGCCGCCATGGTTACTCCGATGCAACCCGCAAGGCGTTACGGCAGGCCTACCGGACGCTCTACCGGTCCAACCTCTCCTTGCAGGAGGCGCTCGAACGGCTGCATGAGCAGTCCGGGCAGGATGCGGCGGTTGCCGTGCTGGCGGCATTTGTCGAACACAGAAAACGCGGCATCGTAAGGTAGCGCATGTCCCCATCCTCCCGGTTCCCGGACGCTCGCCTGAGCGAAACCCGGTGTAAATACCGCGTCAACCGCGTTCTTTGCGCTTCCCGAGGCGGGCGTGTCTGACAAGACCCATCCCCTTCATGTCGGTATCGTAGCCGGTGAGGCCTCGGGCGATGCCTTGGGCGCGGGCCTGATCAATGCCATTCGTGAGCAGGTCCCGAATGCGGTATTCGAGGGCATCGGCGGGCGGCGCATGTCTGACGCCGGCTGTTACAGTCTCTACCCCATGGAGAGGCTTTCGGTCATGGGTATCACCGAAGTGGTGAGGCGCCTGCCGTCCCTGCTTGCCATGAGACGCGATCTGCGTGCGTACTTTCTCAGGACGCCCCCGGATATCTTCATCGGGATCGACGCGCCGGATTTTAACCTGGCGCTTGAGCGCAGCCTCAGGCAGGCCGGCATAAGGACCTTGCATTATGTCAGTCCGGCGGTCTGGGCCTGGCGCCGGTACCGGGTGCGCAAGATAGCGCAAAGCTGCGATTGTCTGCTGACATTGTTCCCGTTTGAAGAGCAGTTTTACCGGGAACAGCCTCTGCAGGTTCGCTATGTGGGCCATCCGCTGGCGGACCAGTTAGTGGATGAGATCAATCCCGCGGCGGCGCGCCATCATCTCGGCTTTCCGCTGGAGGCGCCGCTCGTCGCCATGCTGCCGGGCAGTCGGCGCGATGAAGTCCGGCGGCTCGCCGGGCCTTTCATCCAGACCGCGCTATGGTGCTGGAAACTCAGGCCGGACATGCGGTTTGTCGTGGCATTGGCAAACAGGGAATGCCGTGTAGTGTTCGAGAAGGAACTGCACCGTCTCCGTGAGCCGCTGCCTGTCACCCTGCTCAACGGCAGGTCACTCGAGGCGATGGCCGCGGCGGATGCCGTGTTGCTCGCCTGCGGCACGGCGGCTCTCGAGTGCATGCTGCTCAAACGCCCCATGGTGGTCGCCTACCGGATGTCGCCGCTGACCTACCGGATTGCAAGGCTCCTGGTAAAGACGCGCCAGTATTCCCTGCCCAACCTGCTGGCCGGACGGCCGCTTGTGCGGGAAATCATCCAGCAGGGACTGACGGGCGAAAAAATCGGCGCGGAGATCATGCGGCTGATCAACAATCCCCGAGTGACGCGAGAGCTGGAGGCGGTATTTCTCGGGCATACATGCCGAATTGCGGCGGGACGCTAACCGATCTGCCGCCGATGTTGTGCTTGCCATGGTGGGGCGTGATGGCTATTGACCTGCCTTATATCCCCTGCGGGCATGTTGCCGGGGTGGACGAGGCGGGTCGCGGGCCCCTGGCGGGACCGGTTATCGCCGCGGCGGTCATTCTCGATCCGGGAAATCCCGTGATCGGGCTGAAGGATTCAAAACAGCTCACGCCGTCACGTCGCGAGGCCCTTTACCTGGAAATCACGCAAAAGGCGATTGCCTGGGCCGTGGGTCGTTCCGAGGTCGATGAAATCGACCGGCTGAACATACTCCAGGCGACGCTGCTCGCCATGCGCCGTGCCGTTGAAATGCTGACACCCGCCGCGGACTATGTGCTCGTCGACGGTAATCAGTGTCCCCGCCTGAATTGTCCCGTGCAGGCCATCGTCAGGGGCGACAGCAGGATCGCTGCGATCAGCGCCGCCTCGATCATCGCCAAGGTCACCCGTGATCGCGAGATGCAGGAAATGGACCGGCTCTATCCCGGCTATGGTCTAGCCCGGCACAAGGGATACCCGAGTGAACAGCACCTGCAGGCCCTGCAAAGACTGGGGGTCACCCCACTGCACCGTCGCAGCTATGCGCCGGTCAGGAAACTGCTGCCGAAGGATGTGGAATGACCGCCGGATTTGGTTCCGGCAGATGCCGTACCACATCGAAATCCTTCCGGTAATAAGTGACCCGGTTGCGGCCCGATTGCTTGCTTTTGTAAAGCGCGACGTCCGCCTTTTCCAGGATATCACGGACGTCATCGACACCTTCGGGGTAACTGGCGATGCCGAGGCTTGCGGTGGCGGCAATGCGCTCCCCGTTCACCTCGATAAAGGAGGTATGGATGGCCTCGCGGATGCGTTCGGCGGCGAAACGCGCCGCCTTGCTGCCCGTGTGCGGCATCAGCACGACGAATTCATCGCCGCCATAGCGTGCCAGTACATCGGAGGCGCGGACGCAGTCATTGATCGATCCGGCAACCGTCTTGAGCAGCCGGCTTCCCGCGCCATGGCCAAATTGGTCGTTGATGTGCTTGAGTTTGTCCACGTCAATCATGATGAGCGTGACGGGGTGGAGGTAGCGCCCGGCAGTTGCGATCTCCTTGTCCAGGATTATGGCGAAGGCACGCATGTTCAACAGGCCGGTCAACTCGTCCGTCTGCGACTGCACGGTGATTTCCCGCTTGGCATGATGGACATCCTCGGCCAGCATGGAAGTGACATAGGCCACCAGCAGGAACGGCGAAAAATTTGCCATCAGGGTAGTGAATGTTTCGGGAGTGAAGATATCCGTACCGTGGCTCGCGTATCCCATGTGGAGATAACAGGAGGCGATCAACATGACCTCCAGCAAGGTCGCCACCTTGCCCAGGGTAATGGCGCAGGCGATGATGACCAGCAGGTAGAGGTTGAGCAGTGGGCTTTCGATCATCCCCGTACACCACAAGGTAAACGTGATGAAGCCGATCATGCCCAAGGTTTCGATGGCAAGTTTCCAGCGTATCCCGCGGGCATGAACCTTGAGATATCGGAACAGCAACTCGAACCCGGCGAAGGACACCATGACCACGATCAAGGCATCGGGATCATCGATGGGGCGTGTTGGGATGCAGAAATACAATATGACCAGTATAAGCAGCAGCCACTGCAGCTCCGCCATGCTGTGGAAGAAACCCCGCAACTGCCCCTCTTCGAAGATTGACGTGATTCGATTTGGAATTTTCGTTTTCATGAGTGATTCGATGGTTAGCGTTAATTTGCCGGTTGGTTAGTTTCTTATCGAACGTCTTTCTATCGACCGTCAGCCAGCGGGATTGAGTCATCAATAGGGATTCGATGGTCTTGAGGGACACTCTGGTGGCGCGAGGGGAGTGGCGGCGTGTCCTATGCTATAGTTGCCGGCCTTGGATCCGCCCAGGATGATGACGCGACCGGAAAATAAATATCCATATGTAACATATAGATAAAAAACATTCATAGAAATGTCATTGGATTGATCTGGCGCTTGAAAATAGCCCCGAGACCCGGAAACCTTATTTAATGCCTCCCGCCTACGTACACCTTCACGTTCACACCGAGTATTCGCTGGCGAACGGAACCGTCCGTATTCAGCCACTGGTCGAGGCGGCGGCCGAGATGGCGATGCCCGCCATCGCGGTTACCGACCAGAGCAACCTGTTTGCTATGGTCAAGTTCTACCGTGCCGCCATGAAAGCCGGCGTCAAGCCGGTTATTGGCGTGGATCTCTGGGTCGCGGAAGAATCCGGCAACGGGCAACCTACACGGGTCGTCCTGCTCTGCAGGCACAATGAGGGTTTTCTGAGTCTCACCCGACTGGTGTCTCGCACCTACACCGAGGGCCAGCAGCGTGGAATCCCGCTGCTCGACAAATCCTGGCTGGAAGGCAACACGGAAGGTCTTATCGCACTTTCGGGGGGACGCTCGGGTGATATCGGCCAGGCCTTGCTTGCCAGGAAAACCGAACAGGCGCGCACGTTGCTGAATGGCTGGCGCAGGCTCTTCCCGGACAGCTTCTACCTGGAATTGCAGCGCACCGGACGCCCGGGAGAGGAGGAGTACCTGCACCAGGCCGTCACGTTGGCCGCCGCCGCCGATGTACCGGTGGTCGCCACCAACGACGTGCACTTTCTGAGGTCGGCCGATTTCGAGGCGCATGAGGCGCGCGTCTGCATCAACGAGGGGCGTACCCTGAACGACCCCCGCCGCTCCCGCCAATTCAGCGATCAGCAGTATCTGCGCACACCCGGGGAAATGGCGGAACTGTTCCGCGATCTGCCCGAGGCGCTTGCGAACACGGTCGAAATCGCCAAACGCTGCAACCTGGAACTTAATCTGGGCAAGAATTATCTCCCGGATTTTCCCGTTCCGGCAGGCCTGACGCTGGACGACTACTTTCGCCGGCAGGCGCGTGCGGGACTGGATCTGCGCCTGAAAAAAATCCTGTCCCCGGATACGCCGGACCTCGAGACACGGCGGCGCAAATACCTGGAACGCCTCGATACCGAGATCAACGTCATCATCGAAATGGGCTTTCCGGGTTATTTCCTGATCGTTGCCGACTTCATCACCTGGGCGAAGGATAACGGCATCCCCGTCGGGCCCGGACGCGGATCGGGCGCCGGTTCCCTGGTTGCCTATGCGCTTGCCATCACCGATCTCGATCCGATCAAATACGACCTGCTGTTCGAGCGTTTTCTGAATCCGGAACGGGTCTCGATGCCGGACTTCGACGTGGACTTCTGCATGGACGGGCGCGACCGCGTCATCGATTACGTCGCCGAGCGCTACGGCCGGGATCGCGTGTCCCAGATCATCACCTACGGCTCGATGGCCGCCAAGGCGGTGGTGCGCGATGTCGGCCGGGTGCTGGGACACCCGTATGGTTTCGTCGATCGTATCGCCAAGCTGATTCCCTTCGAGATCGGCATCACCCTCGACAAGGCGCTGGAGCAGGAGGCCGCGCTGCGTGACCTGTATGAAGGCGATGATGACGTCAGAACCGTGATCGACCTGGCCAGGTCACTCGAGGGCCTGGCGCGCAACGCGGGCAAACATGCCGGCGGCGTGGTTATCGCCCCTTCGAGGCTGACGGACTTCACGCCGCTCTACTGCGAGCAGGGCGGCGAGGCGCTCGTCAGCCAGTTCGACAAGGACGACGTGGAGGCGGTGGGGCTGGTCAAGTTCGACTTTCTCGGCCTGCGCACCCTGACGATCATCGACCGCGCCCTGCATGCCATCAATGCCCGATGCGCGGCCGATGGCGAACCGGCGGTCGATATCGGCAGCATTGCATTGACGGACGAGACGACCTTTGCCCTGTTGAAAGCCTGCGCGACTACCGCGGTATTCCAGCTCGAGTCTTCCGGCATGAAGGACCTGATCCGCCGCCTGCAACCGGACAATTTCGAGGACATCGTGGCGCTGGTCGCCCTGTTCCGTCCCGGGCCGCTGCAGTCCGGGATGGTGGACGACTTCATCAAGCGCAAGCATGGCGCGAGGGTCAGTTATCCACACCCCGACCTGGAACCGATACTCAAACCGACCTACGGGATCATCCTCTACCAGGAGCAGGTGATGCAAATCGCCCAGGTGCTCGCGGGGTACTCGCTCGGCGGGGCGGACCTGCTGCGCCGGGCGATGGGCAAGAAGAAACCGGAAGAAATGGCCAAGCAGCGCGCCATCTTCCAGGAGGGTGCGCTGCAGCGGGGCGTGAACGCCTCGGTCGCCACCGGTATTTTCGATCTGATGGAGAAGTTCGCCGGCTACGGTTTCAACAAGAGCCACTCCGCCGCCTATGCCCTGATTTCCTACCAGACGGCCTGGCTGAAGGCGCATTACCCGGCGGCCTTCATGGCCGCGGTGCTCTCCGCGGACATGGACAACACGGACAAGATCGTGCGGCTGATCGCGGAATGCCGGGACATGAAACTGAAGGTCATTCCGCCGGACGTGAATGCCTCGGATTATTATTTCACCGCCCGCGCCGGGGATACCATCGTCTACGGACTGGGCGCGATCAAGGGCGTGGGGAAGTCCGCGATCGAGGGGATGCTGCGCGAACGCGGCGAGAACGGCGTGTTTTCCGATCTCTACGATCTTTGCCGGCGCATCGACCTGCACAAGGTCAACCGGCGGGTGTTCGAGTCCCTGATTCGCGGCGGTGCGCTCGACCCGATGGGGAGCAACCGGGCCACGCAGATGGCGAATCTCCCGCTGGCGATGAAGTTGGCTGAACAGCATGCCCGCAACCAGGATACCGGACAGGACGACCTGTTCGGTGAAGCGACCGAGCTTGGCTGCCCGCCGCCGGTGAGGCCGGTCGTGCCGGAATGGGACGAGGAGCAGAAACTGCTGGGTGAAAAGGAGACACTGGGGCTTTATCTGACCGGGCATCCCATCATCCGTTATCAGCATGAACTTGGCTGCATCACCAGCAATACGCTCGCCAGCTTGGCCAACTTTGCCGCGGATAATCCCATGGCCGCGCCGGGGCGGGCTGAGGGCCGGGAGCGGCCGGTCATCATTGCCGGGCTGGTCATGACGTTGCGCGTCCGCAAGACCCAACGCGGCGGCAACATCGCGTTTCTGACCCTGGATGACCATAGCGCGCAGATCGATGTCCGTATCTTTCCCGAGGTCTACGACAAACACCAGGCCCTGCTCGGCAAGGACAAGGTCCTGGTGATACAGGGTACACTGGGCGTGGATGATTACTCCGGCGGCAACCAAGTCACGGCGCAGGCCATCTATGATGTCAACCAGGCACGCGAGCAGTTCGCGCGGCGGCTCGTGGTCGGCGTCGAGGCGCATCAGGCGGGCAACGGCTTCATCAGTACACTGGCGGCTATCCTGCAGCCCTTCCGCGAGGGACAGTGCCGGGTCTGCATCGATTATCTCGGCGGCCGTGCGCAGGCGCGCATTGCGCTGGGAGATGAATGGACGGTACACCCGACCGACGAACTGCTGCACCGCCTGCAGGAACTGGCCGGGCATGAACGCGTGGCGGTCGAGTACACCTGATGGGTCATGGCTTGTCTCGACGGGGTGTTAACGGTACCTTAAACGCCATTCCCGTAAACCACCGGATGACGACATGGACCTGAATTTTCTGGAATTCGAGCAGCCCATCGCCGAACTGGAAGCAAAAATTGATGAGTTGCGCTACGTCGGCGACGATGCGGAGGTGAACATCAATGACGAAGTGTCCAAGCTGGAGGCGAAAAGCAGGGCGCTGACCCAGTCCATCTTTTCCAGCCTGTCGGCTTGGCAGATTTCGCAACTGTCCCGCCACCCCCAGCGCCCCTATACCCTGGATTATGTCGTGCGGATGTTCACCGACTTCCAGGAATTGCACGGCGACCGCTGTTATGCCGATGACCAAGCCATCATCGGCGGCGTCGCGCGTCTGGACGGCTTGCCGGTGATGATCATCGGCCAGCAGAAAGGGCGCGATACCAAGGAGAAACTGCACCGCAATTTCGGCATGCCGCGCCCCGAGGGTTACCGCAAGGCGCTGCGTCTGATGAAGATGGCGGAACGCTTCGGCCTGCCGCTGCTGACCTTCATCGATACGCCGGGCGCCTATCCGGGCATCGGCGCCGAGGAGCGCGGGCAGAGCGAGGCGATCGCGAGAAATCTGTTCGTGATGTCGGACTTGCGCACCCCAATCATCTGTACGGTAATCGGTGAAGGGGGTTCGGGCGGCGCCCTGGCGATTGGCGTCGGCGACCGGGTGATGATGCTGCAATACAGCACCTATTCGGTCATCTCACCCGAAGGCTGCGCCTCGATACTCTGGAAAAGTGCGGACAACGCGGAGGATGCCGCCGAGGCCCTCGGCATCACCTCCAAACGCCTGATGGAACTCGGCCTGATCGACCGGATCATCGAGGAACCGCTCGGCGGCGCCCACCGTGATATCGATGCCACGGCCGCGAGCATCAAGCAGGCCCTGCTCGAGGAACTGGGCCATCTGCGGGAGATCGCGCCGCAGGAGCTGATCGAGGCCCGTTACCGCCACCTCATGGCCTATGGCGTGTTCACCGACCGCCAGGCCTGATGTTCCCTGGATCGCTGCGCAGGAGTGGTTGTATCCGAACACCTCCGATGGTATTTTCTCCGGATTATCTCTATCAAAAGCTGACTGTCTTGCCCGCCGCCGCCCGCTGCTGGGTTGCCTATAGCGGCGGCGTCGATTCCCATACGCTGCTGCACGCCCTGGCGGCCCTGCGCCCGGCGCTGCCCGGGCGCATCGGCGCCGTGCATGTCAACCACGGCCTGCATGCCGACGCCGGCGCATGGGATGAGCATTGCCGCGCCGTCTGCGCCGGTCTGGATATCCACTATGTCTCCCTGCGGGTCGACGGCCGTGCCGGCGCGGGCGAGAGCCGGGAGGCCGCGGCGCGGGCGGCGCGCTACGCCGTACTGGAAGGCTGGTTGCCCCAGGGCCATTACCTGCTGAGCGCGCAGCACCAGGATGACCAGGCGGAGACGCTGCTGTTGCAGTTGCTGCGCGGCAGCGGCGTCAAGGGGCTGGCCGCGATGCCCGGGCTGACGAATTTCGGCGGCGGTTACCTGGTGCGTCCGCTGCTCGAGTGCAGCCGCGCCACGTTACTGGAATACGCCGTCGCGAACCGCCTGGTGTGGGTGGATGATCCCAGCAACCGGGATGTTTCGCTCGATCGCAACTACCTGCGCCACCGTGTGCTGCCGGCGCTGCGCGTGCGCTGGCCTGCCTTGGCGGGCACCCTGTCCCGCAGCGCCCGCCACTGTGCCGAGGCGGCGGTGATCCTGGGTCAAATGGCCGAACAGGATGTCAATGCGCTCGCCGGCGGGCCGAAGGACACCCTGCCGGTTTCCGGGCTGCGCCGGCTGCCCCCGGAGCGGCAACGCAATGCCTTGCGTTACTGGTTGGCGGGCAAGGGCGGTACCGCCCCGTCCACCGCGGTGCTCGCGCGGATCGCTCACGATATCCTCCACGGCCGGGGAGACGCCGAACCCTGCGTTCGCTGGGGCGCCTGCGAGCTGCGGCGTTACCGCGACCGTCTGTACCTCCTGCCCCAGGCACCTCGGCTGGCGCGCCCACCCTGGCTTGTGTGGCGACTGGATACACCGCTTGAACTCCCGGATGCGGGCGGGATCCTGAGCGTGACCAGCCAAACCGGCGCCGGCCTGCGCGCCGCCCTCGCCGGGGCGGGCGTGCGCGTCACCTGGCGCCGCGGCGGCGAACGCTGCCGTCCCGCCGGTTGCCGGCACCACCACACGCTGAAGAAATTGTTCCAGGAGCACGGGATTCCACCCTGGGAGCGGGGACGTATTCCGCTGGTTTACATCGGGGATGAGCTGGCGGCCGTGGCGGACTTCTGGGTGTGTGAACCGTTCGGCGCCGGGCCGGATGAACCCGGGTTAGCGCTACGCTGGGACAGGGGCTGAGCCTTCACCACCGGGCGGCTGGCATCGCGAAGTAATTGAGGTGAGCGCCCCGATCTGGTAACGTTCATTCCCGTCCCGCGACCCTGATGCCGCGCACCCTGATCCCAGATCGTTGATGACCCGATTTATCTTTATTACCGGTGGCGTCGTGTCCTCCCTGGGCAAGGGCATCGCCTCCGCCTCGCTGGGCGCCTTGCTGGAATCTCGCGGTCTCAAAGTCACCCTGCTCAAGCTCGATCCCTACATCAACGTGGATCCCGGCACCATGAGCCCGTTCCAGCATGGCGAGGTCTTCGTGACCAATGACGGGACGGAGACCGATCTCGATCTTGGCCATTACGAGCGCTTCGTGCGCACGACGATGGGGAAGAACAACAACTTCACCACCGGCCAGATTTACGAAAACGTGATCCGCAAGGAGCGCCGCGGCGATTACCTGGGCGCCACCGTGCAGGTCATCCCGCACATCACCGACGAGATCAAGCGCTGCATCCGCCTCGGCGCCGATGCGGCGGATGTCGCGCTGGTTGAAATCGGCGGGACCGTGGGCGACATCGAGTCTCTGCCGTTCCTGGAAGCCATACGGCAGATGGGCGTGGAACTGGGTCACTCGCAGGCGTTGTTCATGCATCTGACGCTGGTTCCCTATATCGCCGTTTCCGGCGAGATCAAGACCAAACCGACCCAGCACTCGGTGAAGGAATTGCGCTCCATCGGCATCCAGCCGGATATCCTCCTGTGCCGCGCCGACCGCCCGCTGCCGCCGGCCGAGCGCCGCAAGGTGGCCCTGTTCACCAACGTGGACGAGCGCGCGGTCATCTCGGCGGTCGATGTGGACAGCATCTACACGATTCCGCAATTGCTGCACGCCCAGCATCTCGACGACATCGTGGTCGAGAAACTCGGCCTTAAGACACCGCCGGCGGACCTGTCGGAATGGGAAAAGGTCAACCGGGACAGCGAACAGCGCACCGGCGAGGTCATCATCGCCATGGTCGGAAAGTATGTCGATCTCACCGAGTCCTACAAGTCGCTGTCCGAAGCCCTCATCCACGCCGGCATACACTCCCGCACCAACGTCACCATCCGCTATGTCGATTCCGAAAACATCGAGTCACGGGGCATCGGTCTGCTCGAAGGCGCCGACGGGATCCTGGTGCCCGGCGGCTTCGGTGAACGCGGCGTGGAAGGCAAGATCGCCGCGGTGCGTCATGCCCGTGAGAACGGGATTCCGTATCTGGGGATCTGTCTGGGCATGCAGGTTGCCGTCATCGAATACGCGCGCCACGTGGCCGGACTTGAGGGCGCGCATTCGACGGAATTCGCGAAGCACGTCCGCCACCCGGTGATCGCGCTGATCACCGAGTGGAGCCGTGAGGACGGCGGACTGGAGAAGCGCAGCACGGACTCCAATCTCGGCGGTTCCATGCGCCTTGGCGGACAGAAGTGCCGGCTCACGCCCGGCAGCCTGGCGCATTCACTCTACCAGAAGGACGTGATCGTCGAACGGCACCGTCACCGCTATGAATTCAACAACCAGTACCTCAAGGTGCTGGAAGAGCACGGCCTGTACCTATCCGGTGTCTCGCTGGACGGGAAACTGGTCGAGGTCATCGAAGTCAGGAACCATCCCTGGTTCCTCGGCTGCCAGTTCCACCCGGAGTTCACCTCGACCCCGCGCGACGGCCATCCCCTGTTTTCCGGGTATATTCAGGCCGCGCTGGCTTTCCGCCACGGGCACGAGGCGGAAAAATCCGGCCCCGCCATGGCGGAAGCCGGTTACTGAACCCGGCATGCCGCCCCAAGGCAGCACCAACCCAGGAGCAACAGCGTCGTGAAATTGTGTGGATTCGAGGCCGGTATCGACCAGCCCTTCTTCCTGATCGCGGGTCCGTGCGTCATCGAAAGCGAAGGGCTTGCTCTCGATACCGCCGGAGCGCTGAAGGAAATCACCGCGGCACTGGATATCCCCTTCATCTACAAGTCCTCTTACGACAAGGCCAACCGCTCTTCACATAAGAGCTTTCGTGGCCCCGGCGTGGAGGAGGGCCTGCGGATATTGCAGCTCGTGCGGGAACTGATCGGCGTGCCGGTCCTCACCGACGTGCATGAGGACACGCCGCTGCCTGAGGTGGCAGGCATCGTCGATGTACTGCAAACGCCGGCCTTTCTGTGCCGCCAGACCAACTTCATCCAGAACGTCGCCCGGCAGGGCAAACCGGTCAACATCAAGAAGGGTCAGTTCCTGTCGCCCTGGGATATGCGCAATGTCGTCGAAAAGGCGATGGCCGCCGGCAATGAACAGATCATGGTATGCGAGCGGGGCGCCTCGTTCGGGTACAACAACCTGGTTTCCGACATGCGTTCGCTCGCGGTGATGCGCGGTTGCGGTGTGCCGGTCGTGTTCGACGCCACCCATTCGGTACAACTGCCCGGCGGTCAGGGCGACCGCTCCGGCGGCCAGCGCGAGTTCGTGCCGGTGCTGGCGCGCGCCGCGGTGGCCGCCGGCGTCTCCGGCATCTTCATGGAGACCCATCCCGATCCGGAGCAGGCCCTGAGTGACGGCCCGAATGCCTGGCCGCTCGCGCGCCTGCGGGAATTGCTCGGCACCCTCAAAGAGATTGATGCCGCGGTAAAATCACGGCCTTTGCCGGAAACGGAGTTGATGCACTGACGCCAGGCGGGTACGTCTATACACTCACTAGTGCACGTCCATAAACACCATATTCACCGCAAAGACGCAAAGATCGCGAAGAATTTTTATTAATAACAACAATCTTAACAGCTCTGCGTTCTTTGCGCCTCTGCGGTGGGTATTTTGTATAGGAATGACCACTCGCCGGACCTTGCGGATGGCGGATTAACGGAGAAAAAAATGTCGAAGATTACGGGTGTAGCCGGATGGGAGATTCTGGACTCGCGTGGAAATCCCACGGTCGAGGCGCAGGTGACGCTGGCCGGCGGCGCCGTGGGACGGGCCGCCGTACCCTCCGGGGCGTCGACCGGAACGCGCGAAGCCGTGGAGCTGCGCGATGGCGACAAGCGCCGCTACGCCGGCAAGGGTGTACTCAAGGCGGTCGGCCACGTCAACAAGGAGATCAGATCGGCGCTGCTGGGCAAAGATGCCGGGGATCAGGCCGGAATCGACCGCCTGCTGATCGATCTCGACGGTACGGAAAACAAGGGCCGTCTGGGCGCCAATGCCATTCTGGCCGCATCGCTGGCCAGCGCGCAGGCGCTGGCGCGCAAGCAGGCGGTCGGCCTCTATCGCCTGCTGGGCGGGAGCGGACCCCTGCAGATGCCGGTGCCGATGATGAACATCATCAATGGCGGCGCGCACGCCGACAACAATGTCGACCTGCAGGAATTCATGATCCTCCCGGTCGGCGCCGGCAGCCTGCATGAAGCCGTGCGTTTCGGCGCCGAGGTGTTTCATGCGCTGAAGAGCGTTCTCAAGGGGCGCGGTCTCAATACCGCGGTCGGTGATGAGGGCGGTTTCGCGCCGGACCTGCCCTCCAACGAGGCGGCCATCGAGGTCATCCTCGAAGCGATCGGGAAGGCCGGCTATACGGCGGGCCGCGATATCTACCTGGGGCTCGATGCCGCGAGTTCCGAGTTCTACAAAAACGGCCGCTACGTGCTCGCCTCCGAAGGCCGGGAGTTCGATGCCGCCGGGTTTGCCGATTACCTCGCCGGCTGGGTCGACCAGTACCCGATCATCTCCATCGAGGACGCCATGGATGAAAGCGACTGGGACGGCTGGAAAATACTCACGGACAAGCTGGGCGGGCGCGTGCAACTGGTCGGCGACGACCTGTTTGTGACCAACACCCGGATCCTGCGGGAAGGGATAGCCAAGAACATCGCCAATTCGATACTGATCAAACCCAACCAGATCGGGACCCTGACGGAAACGCTGGCGGCGCTAAAAATGGCGGCCGATGCGGGTTACAGCGCGGTCATATCGCACCGCTCCGGCGAGACCGAGGACGTGATCATCGCCGACCTCGCCGTGGCGACCACGGCCACCCAGATCAAGACCGGGTCGCTGTCCCGCACGGACCGCGTGGCCAAGTACAACCAATTGATGCGCATCGAAAACGAACTGGGTGATGCGGCGAGCTACGCCGGCCGCGCGGCGTTCAGGCATCTGGCGGGCGGCTGATGGCCGCAGGGACGGGTTGCGCCATGGGCTGACCGTTGCCCTCGTGCACTGCCATGAGGAAACTGATTCTCTTCCTGATTATCCTGTTGGTGTATTTGCAATACCGGCTCTGGCTGGGTGACGGCGGCCTGCTGGAATTATGGGGCGTGCACCAGGAGGTCGAGGCCCAGCGCGCGGAAAATGCGCGTCTGCGCGAGCGTAACGAAGCGCTCAACGCCGAGGTGCTCGATCTCAAGCAGGGGCTGGATGCCATCGAGGAACGCGCCCGGGAGGACATGGGCATGGTCAAGGAAGGGGAAACGTTCTACCAGATCGTGGAATAACCTTGACGCTGACAGCAGGGACAGACTGACGTGCGCGATAAGACCGCGGCATCCGCATCCGTCCCGAAATACTGGGCCATCGTCCCGGCCGCCGGCATCGGCAGCCGCATGGCGGCGGATGTTCCCAAGCAGTACCTGCCCTTGCACGGACACACCGTGCTGGAACACACCCTGAATACGCTGTTTGCCTGTGAGCGCATGGAAGGCGTCGTGCTGGCGCTGTCCGCCGATGACGCCTACTGGCCGCAGATCGCGCCGCGGTTTTCCGGGAAAAACCTGGCGTGCGTGGGGGGCGGGGCCGAACGCTGCCAGAGCGTGCTCAATGCCATCCAGCATCTCGGCGGATTCGCCGGCATGCATGACTGGGCGCTGGTCCATGATGCGGTGCGTCCCTGTGTGCGCGCCGGGGATGTGCACGAGCTGATCGAGGCACTGGCTGATGATGCCTGCGGGGGACTGCTCGGCGTGCCGGTCTGCGATACCATGAAGCGCATCGGCGAGGACGGCCGCGTCGTGGAGACCGTCGAGCGACAGGCGTTATGGCATGCGCAGACGCCGCAGATGTTCCGCCTCGGCCTGCTGCAATCGGCCCTGGAGCAGGCAATAACGCGCGGCATTCCAGTCACGGATGAGGCCGCGGCCGTGGAACTGGCCGGTTATCGGCCACGCATGGTTCGGGGCCATGCGGACAACATCAAGATAACCGTGCCGTCCGATCTGGCGCTGGCGGAATACTATCTGCGGGGACGGCATAGCTCGTGAGGATCGGACAGGGAATCGATGCGCATGCCTTCAAGCCGGGGGGCAGCCTGGTGCTGGGCGGCGTAGCGATCCCCTATGCCAGGGGGCTTGAGGCGCATTCCGATGGGGATGTGGTCCTGCACGCCCTGTGCGATGCCATGCTGGGCGCCGCCGGTCTGGGCGATATCGGCTGGCATTTCCCCCCGCACGATCCTGCCTATGAAAATATCGACAGCCGCATCCTGCTGCGCCGCGTGGTCGGACTCGTGACCGCCGGTGGGCTTGAAATCGTCAACACGGATATCACCATCGTCGCGCAGGAACCCCGCCTGGCGCCGCATATCGCCGCCATGCGGGAGAACATCGGTGCCGATCTCCGGCTGGAGACCTCGCGGGTCAACATCAAGGCCACCACGACCGAGCGCCTGGGCTTTACCGGCCGGGGCGAGGGCATCGCCGCCTTCGCGGTGGTCCTGCTGCAGGACTGAATGCGGCAGCAACCTGCGTGATGACGAACTCTGCGTCTCTGCGGTGAATAACGCGGTTAACGACGCGAACGCAGCAAGACATTCACCGCGCCGGTGCCGCCCTGGTCCGGCCGGGAGGAGCAGAAGGCCAGCACCTCCTGCTGCTGGCGCAGCCAGTGATTGAGGTGGTTCTTCAGCACCGGCGCCTGTTCCCGCGAACCATGGCCCTTGCCGTGGATGATGCGCACCGTGCGCATTCCCTGCTTCCCGCAATAGGACAGGAAACGCGCGACTTCGTAGCGCGCCTTCGCTAGGGTCATCCCATGCAGGTCGAGTTCGGCCTCGCTCGGCAACTGACCCCGGCGCAGGCGCTGTAACAGGCGATGCTGCAAGCCCGTGCGCGCATAGTAAAGCGCTTCACCCGCGCCGATCTCCCTGCCGTGCAGTTCCTCCGTGTAACCGGTCCCGGGGAGCGCCTGATCGTCGGCCATTGCGGCGCGTGGCCTGGGCGCCGGGCGTTTCACCGGCGGATAGACCTTGTCGCTGCGTAGTCTCCTGATGGGCCCGATACTGCGGCGGAACAAGTCAATATCGTCGGAGGGGGGAAGTCTGGTCGGAGACATGTGGGGTGGCGTCCGTTCAGGGTTCTTATCGGTGGTGGCCGGTTCCACCGCTGTTGGAACCGTAACCAGTTTGACGGCCGCTTGCAAGCCGCCGTTGCAACCGTCTTTTGTGTTCCTGTGCGGCTTTATATTACGATGCAGCTCTTTTGGCGAGGCAGATGCGGCGCGAATGGATATCTTGATCAGTAACGACGACGGTTATCAGTCGACCGGCATCCGGGTGCTTGCCGCGGCGCTGCGAGAAATCGCCACCGTCATCGTGGTAGCGCCGGACCGGGACCGCAGCGGCGCCAGTAATTCCCTGACGCTGGACAACCCGATACGGGCGACCCTCGCGGAGAATGGTTTTACCTATGTGGACGGCACGCCCACCGACTGTGTGCATCTCGCCATTACCGGTTTGCTGGGCAAGGAACCGGATATGGTGGTCGCGGGGATCAACGCCGGCGCCAATCTGGGCGATGATGTGCTTTATTCGGGTACCGTGGCGGCGGCCATGGAAGGCCGCTTCCTCGGCTTGCCCGCCATCGCGGTGTCCCTGGCCTCCCATACACCCACGCATTATGAGACCGCCGCCCACGTCGCCGTGGATCTTGTCAGGCGTCTGCTGTCGCGCTCCCTGCCGGCTGATACAATCCTCAATGTGAACGTTCCGGACCTGCCGCTGGACCAACTGGCCGGCATGCAGGTGACGCGGCTGGGGCATCGCCACAAGTCCGAGGCGGTTGTCCCGATGGTCGATCCCCGGGGGCGGACCGTTTACTGGGTGGGACCGGCCGGACCGGAGCAGGATGCCGGTCTGGGAACCGACTTTCATGCGGTGCGCTCCGGGTATGTGTCGGTAACACCGATCGATGTCGATCTGACACGCTACGCGGCGCTGGATAGCGTCGCCGCCTGGCTGGGGAAATAGCCCGTGTTCCAATCCCCGGGGCACGCCGCGGCCACTGGCTGATGCTGATAGCGCAACCCCATGCGTGATGTGGAATCCTCTGACGTGAATTTTCTGACACGCGGTATAGGCATGACATCGCAGCGTACGCGCGACCGGCTGGTCATGCGCCTGCGTGAAGGCGGCATACGCAATGCCGCGGTCCTGGATGTGATGCGCAAGACGCCACGGCATCTGTTCGTGGATGAGGCCCTGGCCAGCCGGGCTTACGAGGATACGGCGCTCCCTATCGGTTATAACCAGACGATCTCCCAGCCCCTGGTCGTTGCCGCCATGACGGAACTGGCCATCACGGGTCGTCCCGAGAGGGTGCTGGAGGTGGGTACGGGCTCCGGTTATCAGGCCGCCGTACTCGCCCAGTTGGTGGCGAAGGTGTACACGGTGGAACGCATCGAGCCGCTGGTGACCCTCGCCCGGCAGCGTTTCCGGCAACTGGGGTTGCGCAATATCCGCGCCGCGCACAGCGACGGCACGGTCGGGTTGCCGGATTTCGCGCCCTATGAGGCCATCATCGTCACGGCGGCGGCGGCGGCCGTTCCCGAGGCCCTGCTCGAACAACTGGCGCCCGGCGGGCGGCTGGTGATCCCGGTAGGTGAGCGGGAAAGCCAGACACTGACGCTGCTTATCCGCACCGAATCCGGCATCGATCGCGAGGCCCTCGATCCGGTCGTCTTCGTGCCCTTGCTGAGTGGCACGAGCTGATGCCGGTTTCCGCCTCGGTGTCGATGAATTTGCCGCTGATTGTCGCAGGCTCCCACATCGGCAAGGGGAGACGGTTATTTCCGGTGGCGGGTTTGCCGGCAGGGGGCGGACCCCGGATGAAAGCCATGGTGAGAGCAGCATTAAACGTATCGGCTGGCTGCTGGTCATGACAGGGGTGCGCGCCTGCCCGTGTTGATACTGATGTTCAAATACGCGCGTTTGCTCGGGGTTGGTCTGATGGTGACGCTGTTCGTCGCCTGCAATACCCTGCCCATCAATGCCCCGGTCGATAGCCGTGGCACGGAATTGGGCGAACAGCCCGCAACGCCGGCAAATCCGATTGCCACGCAAGAGTCAGGGTATTACATCGTGCGCCGCGGCGACACGCTCTACTCGATCGCCTGGCAGCAGGGACTGAATGTCCGGCAACTGGCCGAAATGAACGCCATACGTTTACCCTACACCATCTATGTCGGCCAACGTCTGCGTACCAAGCCCACGGGTAACATCCCGTCAGCGCCAGTACCGGCGTCCCGCCCGGAAGCGGTAGCCGCGCCGCTGTCGTCCCGGCCGGTTACGACGGCACGAACGCAACCGAGAGTGATGGCCGCACCCCGGGCGCTGCCGAAACAAGGTCCGCTGACAACACCCGCCCGGACCCCGTTACCGGCGCCGGTCCCGGAGCCGGTGGCCGAACCCGGGCCGGCGCTCCCTGCCGTCGTCACCCGCTGGGTATGGCCGGTCAAAGGCCCGTTGCTGCGCGGCTACGCACCGGATGCAACCGGCAAGAAGGGCATTGATATCGGCGGAAACACCGGGCAACCGATCCTATCAGCGGCGGACGGCAAGGTGGTCTACTCGGGAAGTGGACTTGTCGGATACGGTCGTCTTATCATCATAAAACACAATGACAGTATTTTGAGCGCGTACGGGCATAACAGCGAGTTACTCGTAACGGAAGGTGAATATGTCAAAGCCGGCCAGGTCATTGCGAAAATGGGCAGCAGCGGAACCAGCAGCGCCCGCCTGTATTTCGAAATCCGCGCGGATGGCAAGCCGGTGAATCCCCTGCGCTACCTGCCGCGCGGCTGATCCGCGACCTTGAATGAGACGACCGGTGGGAGTTGAGCAGTGGCTGATCATCGCAAGGACTCGGATCACAAGAGGCGCAACAGGCCGAAGCCTGAGTCTGACCTCATGGTGGAGGCGAGCGTGGATGAGGACAAGGAGACGCTCGCGGACAACGGCAGCCGCTACCCGGAACCCGAATCCGAACCCGAATCCGAACCCGGAAAGCGCATTCCCGCCTCCCGTGAAGACAATCACGATCCTACCCGGTTGTATCTCAGCGAAATCGGCGCCTCACCCCTGCTGACGGCGGAGGAGGAGGTATATTTCGCGCGGCTGGCCCAGAAAGGCAATGAGGCCGCCCGTCAGCGGATGATCGAAAGCAACCTGCGGCTGGTCGTCAAGATCGCGCGGCGCTATATGAACCGGGGCCTCGCCCTCCTTGACCTGATTGAGGAGGGCAACCTGGGGCTGATACGGGCGGTGGAGAAGTTTGATCCCGAACGCGGCTTCAGGTTTTCCACCTATGCCACCTGGTGGATCAGGCAAACCATCGAACGGGCGATCATGAACCAGAGCCGCACCATCCGCCTGCCCATCCATGTCGTCAAGGAGATCAATCTCTATCTCCGGGTGGCGCGCAAACTGGCGCAGAAACTCGATCATGACCCCAGCGCCGAGGAAATTGCGACCCTGCTCGACAAGCCGATCGAGGATGTCGAGCACATGCTGGGGCTGAACGAGCGCACCGCCTCGACCGACACGAATATCATGCACGATTCCGCCCGGACACTCCTTGAAACCATACCGGACGATAGCGCCCACGATCCGGTGGAAACCCTGCAGGAAGACGATGTGCAAACCAACATGGAACAATGGCTCGGCCAGTTGAATGACAAGCAGCGCGAGGTCGTGGAGCGCCGTTTCGGTCTGCACGGGCATCCGGTGTCCACCCTGGAGGAGGTGGGGGAGGAAATCGGCGTGACGCGTGAGCGGGTGCGGCAAATCCAGATGGACGCCCTGCGGCGGCTGCAGGAAAATCCTCGAAGCCGACGGTTTCTCGATGGATGCCCTGCTGAAATAGCGGAACGTTTTGCCGGCAGTAGTCTTCACCGCAAAGACGAAGAACGCAGCATTCGCTGCACGTCAATCGCATTCCGGTAACGTCTTCAGATCCTGAACCTGACTTGTAAAATCCTTGCGTTCTTCGCGTCTTTGCGGTGAATGTATTTCCTGGAGGAACACTGGTCAGGCCATCAGCAGCGCGGCAACCACCCGGCGGCCTTCTGACAGGAGTATGTTGTAGGTTCGGCAGGCCGCATTCGTGTCCATGATTTCAACCCCGATGCCGCGAGACAGGAAGCCGGCGGTGAACTCGGGGGTCGGGAACCACAGGCGGCTGCCGGTTCCCAGCACGATGATTTCCGGTTGCAGTTCGTCCAGCCGGGCGAGATGCCCCGGTTCCAGTTCCCCGAACGAATCCGGCAGCCAGTCCCGGATGATTCTGTCCGGTGTCACAATCACGCTGCGGGTGATGACGTCATCGTTTACCGTGACCTGGCCCGCGGCATAGGCGCGGATGATGTTGCCCGCAAAGCTGTCCTGGGCGAAACGCATGACGTGAACGATACCGGGCCTGCGGCCGTTGAACAAGCGCTGTCAGCGCCGACTGGGAAGGGGAAGGTGGCAAGGAATTGCCGCGGCCGGCAGTGCTCGCCGGTACGCGCGCCACTTGTTTCCCATGGCGCTTTTCAGTAACGTTAGCCGCTATAAATAGTTGCTTTAACAACCTCGGAATCACTGCAAAAAGCCGGTTACCATCTTGATTGAGGAATTCTCCCGTATCAAACGTCTGCCGCCGTATGTCTTCAACATCGTCAATGAGTTGAAGGCCGCCGCGCGGGCGCGCGGTGAAGACATCATCGATTTCGGCATGGGCAATCCCGACCAGCCGACCCCCCGGCATATCGTGGACAAGCTGATCGAGGCGACGCAGCGGGGCGATACGCACCGCTATTCGCTCTCCCGGGGCATCCCGCGCCTGCGCAAGGCCATCTGTGACTGGTACGGGCGCCGCTTTGATGTGGATCTGGACCCGGAGCGACAGGCGATCGTCACCATCGGCTCCAAGGAAGGACTGGCGCATCTGGCGCTGGCGACGCTCGGTCCCGGCGATGCCGTGCTGGTTCCGAATCCGGCCTATCCCATCCATCCCTATGGCTGCGTCATCGCCGGCGCCGATATCCGCCATGTCCCATTAAAGCCGGACGTGGATTTCTTCGTCGAACTGGAGAAGGCCATCAAGGACTCCTGGCCGCGGCCGAAGATGTTGATCCTCAACTTTCCCGGCAACCCGACCACCCAGTGCGTGGAGCTGGATTTTTACGAAAAAGTGGTCTCGGTCGCGCGCGAGCATGAGATCTGGGTGGTGCAGGATCTGGCCTATGCCGATCTGGTATTCGACGGCTACCGGGCGCCTTCCATCCTGCAGGCCCAGGGGGCGATGGATGTCGCCGTGGAATTCTTCTCCCTGTCCAAGAGCTACAACATGCCGGGCTGGCGGGTCGGTTTCGCCTGCGGCAACCAGACGCTGATCGCCGCGCTGGCGCGCATCAAGTCGTATCTGGATTACGGCATGTTCACGCCGATCCAGGTGGCGGCCATCGCCGCGCTCGACGGCCCGCAGGACTGTGTGAGGGAAATTGCCGAGAATTACCGCGAACGCCGCGACGTGTTGTGTGACGGACTGAATTCCATCGGCTGGCACGTCGCGAAACCGAAAGCGACCATGTTCGTCTGGGCGACCGATCCCGGAACCCTATCGGGAAATGGGTTCGCTCGAGTTTTCCAAGAAACTGCTGGTCGATGCCCGGGTAGCGGTCTCGCCGGGACTCGGGTTCGGGTCGTACGGCGATGACCACGTGCGCTTCAGCCTTATCGAAAACAAGCATCGTACCCGCCAGGCGATACGGGGCATACGGGACATGTTCCGCGATGACCTCAATCAGGCGCGTGTCTCGGGAGGGTAGACACTTGAATCCGGTCAATGTCGGCCTGCTCGGTCTGGGGACCGTGGGCGGGGGAACCTTCAGGGTGCTGAACCGTAATGCCGGGGAAATCACCCGCCGCGCGGGACGCGGCATCCGCATCTGCCATGCGGCGGCGCGCGCCTACGATCCCGCCGCCTTGCCCGGGATCGCGGCGATCCCGGTTACCGACGATCCCTTCGCCGTCGTGGACAACCCGGATGCCGAAATCATCGTCGAACTGATCGGCGGTTACGAACCGGCGCGCGAGCTGGTGCTTCGGGCCATCGCCAATGGCAAGCACGTGGTCACGGCCAACAAGGCCCTGATCGCGAGGCACGGGAACGAGATCTTCGCGGCCGCCCAGGAGCAGGGCGTCATGGTCGCCTTCGAGGCGGCCGTTGCCGGGGGTATCCCGATCATCAAGGCGATACGCGAGGGCCTGGCGGCCAACAAGATCGAATGGCTGACCGGGATCATCAACGGGACGGGAAACTTCATCCTGACCGAGATGCGCGACAAGGGCCGCGACTTCGCGGAGGTGCTGAAGGAAGCGCAGCAACGGGGCTACGCCGAAGCCGACCCGACGTTTGATATCGAAGGCATCGACGCGGCGCACAAGCTGACCATCCTGGCATCCATCGCCTTCGGCATACCGCTGCAGTTCGACAAGGTCTATACGGAGGGCATCAGCCGCATCACCCGCGATGATGTCGGTTATGCCGCCGAATTCGGCTACCGCATCAAGCACCTCGGTTTCGCCCGCCGGACGGGTGACGGCATCGAGCTGCGCGTTCATCCCACCCTGATTCCCGAGCGGCGGCTGATCGCCAATGTGGACGGCGTGATGAATGCCGTGCTGGTGTACGCCGACGCCGTGGGCCCGACGCTCTATTACGGGGCCGGCGCGGGCTCGGAACCGACCGCCTCGGCCGTGGTGGCGGACATCATCGATGTGGTGCGCACCCTGACGGCGGATCCGGAGAACCGGGTGCCGCACCTGGCGTTCCAGCCCGATGCCCTGTCGAATATGCCCATCCTGCCGATGGAGGAGGTGGTAACGGCCTACTACCTGCGCATGCTGGCGACGGACAAGCCGGGCGTACTCGCGGAGGTGACGCGCATCCTGGGCGAACTCGACATCAGTATCGAAGCCATCCTGCAGAAGGAACCCTTGCCGGATGCCCTCGAGGTGCCGATCATCATCCTGACCCATGCCATCAGGGAACGCCAGATGAACGCCGCCATCCGGCAGATCGAGGCGCTCGCCACCATCCATGGGCGGATCACCCGCATACGCCTCGAGCACCTGAACTGCGACTAGCACGAGCTCGCTCACCAAACCGCCTGCGTATCGGCAAGGAATCACCGCATGTCCACAGGGTCACGCTACACGGGTCTGATCGAACACTACCGCGACCGCCTGCCGGTTAGCGAGGGCACGCGCATCATCAGCCTCGGCGAGGGCAATACCCCGCTGGTCAGGCTGGAAAACATACCGCGTGAAATCGGCAGGGAAGTCGAGCTCTACGTCAAGTACGAAGGACTCAACCCGACGTGTTCTTTCAAGGACCGCGGCATGAGCATGGCCGTGACCCGGGCCGTGGAAGAGGGCAGCCGCGCCGTGCTGTGCGCTTCGACCGGCAACACCTCGGCGGCCGCCGCCGCCTATGCCGCCCGCGCCGGCATTGCCGCCTTCGTGATCATCCCGGAAGGCAAGATCGCGCTCGGTAAGCTGGCGCAGGCGATGATCCACGGGGCGGTGGTGATCCAGATACGCGGCAATTTCGACGATGGCATGCGCCTGGTCAAGGAGGTGGCCGATCATGCGCCGGTAACCATCGTGAACTCCATCAATCCTTATCGTCTGCAGGGGCAGAAGACGGCCGCCTTCGAAATCGTCGATGCGCTGGGCCGGGCCCCGGACTACCACTGTCTGCCGGTCGGCAATGCCGGCAACATCACCGCGCACTGGATCGGTTATTGCGAATACGCCCACCGCGGCGAGGGTCCGGTCACGGCCGCCTGCAAATACTGTGCGGGGCAGTGCCGTTACGCCGGCCGCGGGGTGACCGACGCGCGTCCGGTCATGGTCGGCTACCAGGCCAGCGGATCGGCGCCGTTCCTGCGCGGTGAGATGGTCGATCACCCGGAAACCGTGGCCACCGCCATCCGCATCGGCCATCCCCAGTCGTGGGACAGCGCCTGGAAAGTCCAGGAGGAATCCGGCGGCTGGTTTGATGAATGCAGCGACGCGGAAATCCTGGCCGCACAGAAACTGCTGACCTCCCGTGAAGGGATCTTTTGCGAACCGGCTTCCGCCACCTCGGTCGCCGGGGCCTTGCGCGATATCCGCTCCGGGCGGATTCCGGAGGGCAGCCGCGTGGTCTGCACCCTGACCGGACACGGCCTCAAGGATCCGGACACGGCCATCCGGCAATGTGAAGGCGGCATGTTGACGGTGGATGCCAAACTGGAGGCGGTCAAGCGGGCGATCCTTGAAAATCTGGCGTGAATAGCCGTGATGTACACCATGACACGACAGCCTCTTGACTGAAGAACTTTGCCGCGTCGCGTTGGTGATACCGGCTCTCTGCGGGCCGTCGTCCGATACGCCCGCCACCGGCCTATCCGGCGGCGGAGTCTGCCGGCGCTAGAGCGGCTGCTGTCGCGCGCCCGCGTCGAGGACTGGCCCGCGCTCGATGCGGAACACGCGCTGGGTGGCTTCTTTCAGATGTCCGGCGGTGATGGCGCCTCCCTGGCGGTAGCCCCGCTGACCTGGCTGGCCGACAGCGGCGAACGTGCGCCGGGGTTTATCATGCGCGCCGACCCCGTCCATCTGCGTGCCGACCAGGCCTGCCTGCGCCTGTTCGACAGCACGACATTTGCCATCGACGCGCAGGAAGCCCGCGACCTGGTGACCGCGTTCAACGACTATTACCGCGGTCAGGGCCGGCATCTGGACGCCCCGCTGCCGCAGCGCTGGTATCTGACCCTGGGCGAAGCACCGGCGGTCACGACGGTGGCGCCCATGCGGCTCGCCGGCCGGGATATCAAGGATGGCCTGCCGCACGGTGAGGCCGGCGCGCCATGGCATGCGTTCCTGAATGACGTGCAGATGCTGTTCCATGACCACCCGGTCAACCAGGCGCGGGAGCGGCGCGGCGAACCCGTCATCAACAGTATCTGGCCCTGGGGTGGCGGGTGCCTGCCACGGCGGGTAACGCACCGCGGTTACCCACGCGTTTGCCGGCCATCCGCTGCTGCAGGGACTCGCGCGGCTGGCGGGTATACCCTGCCGGGGTGTGCCGGAGAATGCCACCGACCTGCCGGTGGATATCACGGGGCGGGATTATTCTGGTGATGCTGGACCGGCTGGAGCCGCTTTGCCGCTACGGTGATGCGCAATCCTGGGCAGACGCTATCACCCGGCTGGAACAGGCCTGGTTCGGTCCGTTGCTGGGCATGCTCGAACAGGGTCGTATCGCTCGTCTGGATCTCTACCCCGTCAACGGGAAGCGCTACGCGATCAGCCGGTGGCGGTTGCGGCAGATCTGGAAACGTGACCGCTCGCTCGCGTGGCACTGTGGACATGGCGGCTAGACGCATCCTGCGCCGTCGCCTGATCACGGCACCGGAGCGCTTGCCGGCGGGCCTGCCCCCGGTCCTGCAACGGGTGTATGCGGCGCGCGCCATCGAATGCGCCGCGGATCTGGATTACGCTCTGGACAAGCTGCTGCCGCCGGATCGGCTGGGCGGTCTGGAGCAGGCCGTCGGCCTGCTGAGTGAGGCGATTGAAGCAGGCTGGCGGATCGTCGTGGTCGGCGACTTCGACGCCGACGGGGCGACAAGCTGCGCCCTGTGCCTGCGGGCCTTGCGTAGCATGGGTGCGACGGACGTGCATTACCTCGTCCCCAACCGCTTCGAATACGGTTACGGACTGACCCCGGAGATCGTCGAGGTCGCCGCTACGATGCGGCCGGATCTCATCGTCACCGTGGATAACGGCATCTCCAGCCTCGCCGGGGTCGCGGCCGCCAGGGAACGCGGCATACGAGTGCTGATCACGGATCACCATCTGCCCGGCGCAGACCTGCCGCTGCGCGAACGCCATCGTCAACCCCAGCCTTCACGGTGAGGGGTTCCCCGGCCGGAACCTCGCCGGTGTCGGGGTGGCCTTTTATGTCATGCTGGCGCTGCGGGCGGGTTTGCGCGCGCGGGGCTGGTTCACCCGGCAGGGCCTTTCGGAACCGAATCTGGGGCAGTTCCTGGACCTGGTCGCGCTGGGGACGGTGGCCGATGTGGTGCCGCTCGATCGCAATAACCGGATACTCGTCCAGCAGGGCCTGCAGCGCATCCGCGCCGGGCGCTGCGCACCGGGTATACGGGCGCTGCTGGAGGTCGCCGGCAGAACGCCTGGGCGTGCCGTCGCGGCCGATCTCGGCTTCGTCGTCGGGCCGCGCCTGAATGCGGCCGGACGCCTGGAGGACATGTCGCTCGGCATCGAATGCCTGCTGACGGACAGCGACGCCGACGCGCGCGCCATGGCGGCCCGGCTCGATACGCTCAACCGCGACCGCAAGGACATCGAAGCCGGCATGCAGGCGCAGGCGCTGGCTGCCATCGAGGCGCTGGGACTGGATACGCAGGAACTGCCGGCCGGACTCTGCCTGTTTGACCCGCAGTGGCACCAGGGCGTCATCGGTATCCTGGCGGCGCGCATCAAGGAGCGTTTCCATCGCCCGGTGATCGCCTTCGCCCGCGGCGGTAAGGGTGAATTGAAGGGGTCGGCGCGATCCGTCGCGGGCCTGCATATCCGGGATGCGCTCGAAGCGGTCGCCACCCGGCATCCCGAACTGATCAGCCGTTTCGGCGGTCACGCCATGGCCGCCGGGCTGACGCTGACCGAGGAGCACCTCCCGGCCTTTGTGGCCGCCTTCGCCGCGGAGGCCTCCCGGCTACTCTCGGAAGAGGATCGGCAGGGCGTCATCTATACCGACGGGCCGCTTGCCGATGAGGAATTTTCCCTGACGACCGCGAAACTGCTGCGC
Organism: uncultured Gammaproteobacteria bacterium; assembly: GCA_963773065.1. GTDB lineage: Bacteria > Pseudomonadota > Gammaproteobacteria > UBA9214 > UBA9214 > CAVQCA01. The sequence goes on along the minus strand of CAVYZN010000002.1, from coordinate 48,860 downwards.
GATGCGGGCCCCTGGGGGCAGGGATTCCCGGCGCCGCAATTTGACGGCAATTTCGAGATCCTGGAGCAGCGCGTGGTCGGTGAACGGCATCTGAAAATGTTCTTGAGGCCGATCGATGGCAGCCGGCGAATCGAGGGAATTGCGTTTGGCACCGGCCCATTGCCCGCGACCTGCCGGGTAGCGCGTCTGGTCTATCGTCTCGACGTCAATGAATACCGAGGTGTCGAAAGCGCGCAACTGGCCGTTGAACACATCGAACATGGCTGAGTCCCAGGCCGACCGGGCGTGGTATAAGTGCTGCCACCCTCAACACGTCCATGGCCGGTCGATTCATGATCCGACGGGGCCAGTTGACGGTTGCGGCCCTCTTCATGCCTACGGAGTTCGTTACATCAGGCAGACCCGCGCCGGCCGTCACCGGAGTCCGGGTGTCGCTAGTCTCTACTGAATAACAGTTGTATCATGACGGACTTGATTTTCTTATCCTGCCGACGTGTTCCGACATGCCTGACCTGAATGCTTTACGTGCCCTGATCAAGGACCTTGGCGGGCGATCGGCCGCCCTTAGGGGGTATCTTTGACCTCGATGCCAAGGGAGAACGGCTGACCGAAGTAATCCGGGAGCTGGAAGCACCCGATATCTGGAACAACCCGGAGCGCGCGCAGGAACTCGGGCGCGAACGGGCCCGCCTGGAGGAGGTGGTGCATACCCTCACCAGGATGTTCCAGGCACTGCGTGATGCCGACGAGCTCCTCGAGGTTGCCGCGGAAGAAGGTGATGAGGATATCCTCGATGCGATCGGGGGCGATGTCGGTCGGCTGGAAGCGGATATCAGCCGGCTGGAGTTCCAGCGCATGTTCTCCGGGGAGATGGACCCTGAGAATGCCTTCCTGGATATCCAGTCGGGCTCCGGTGGTACCGAGGCACAGGACTGGGCGGAGATGCTGTTGCGGATGTACCTGCGCTGGGGTGAACGTCACGGATTCATTACCGAACTGATCGAGGCGTCGCCGGGCGAGGTCGCGGGCATCAAGAGCGCGACAGTCAAATTCGAGGGGCCGTATGCCTACGGCTGGCTGCGCACCGAAACGGGCGTACACCGCCTGGTGCGCAAGTCGCCGTTTGATTCCGGCAACCGCCGGCACACTTCGTTTGCGGCGGTGTTCGTCTCTCCCGAGATCGCGGACGATATCGACATCGAAATCAATCCGGCCGATCTGCGCATCGACGTCTACCGGGCCAGCGGCGCGGGCGGTCAGCATGTGAACCGGACGGAGTCGGCGGTGCGCATCACCCACGCGCCCAGCGGTATCGTGGTGCAGTGTCAGAGTGACCGTTCCCAGCACAAAAACAAGGCGACGGCCATGAAACAGCTCAAGTCCAAACTCTACGAACTTGAGATGCAGAAACGCCGTGTCGACCAGCAGGCGCTGGAAGACACCAAGTCGGACATCGGCTGGGGCAGCCAGATCCGCTCCTATGTGCTGGACCAGTCGCGCATCAAGGATTTGCGCACCGGGATCGAGGTGGGCAACACCCAGGCCGTGCTGGATGGTGATCTGGACCTGTTCATCGAGGCCAGCCTGAAGAGCGGGTTATAAGACAGTGGTGTACCCGTGCCCGGTCTGTGCGCGGCGTGTGCATCCCGCGTTATGCCGCTGGATACTTGCCGATACCAGGACGAATTCATGACAACCCAGGAAGAACACGCCCTCATCGCCCAGCGACGCGCCAAGCTGAATGCCCTGCGCGAGGCGGGCAATGCCTTTCCGAACGACTTCCGGCGTGATGCCATCGCCGGTGAGTTGCATGCGGAATATGATCAAAAGGACAATGACGCACTGGAAGCCTCGCCCGTGCGCGTCAAGGTCGCCGGGCGGCTGATGGCAAAGCGCGTCATGGGCAAGGCCAGCTTCGCCCAGTTGCAGGATATGTCCGGGCGTATTCAACTGTACCTGCAGCGCGATACCTTGCCGGAGGGCGTCTACCAGGACTTCAAGAGCTGGGACATCGGCGATATCGTCGGCGCCGAGGGCGTGCTGTTCCGGACCAAAACCGGTGAACTGTCCATCAAGATCGAGTCGATTCGGATCCTGACCAAGTCATTGCGGCCGCTGCCGGAAAAATTTCACGGCCTGGCGGACCAGGAAACGCGTTACCGGCAACGCTACATCGATCTCATCATGAACGAGGTCTCGCGCAAGACCTTCCGCATGCGCAGCCGCATGGTCCAGTATATCCGCCAGTACCTGAACGACCGGGACTTCCTTGAAGTCGAAACCCCCATGATGCAGGCGATACCCGGCGGGGCAACGGCACGTCCGTTCTCCACCTACCATAATGCCCTGGACATGGACCTGTTCCTGCGCATTGCCCCGGAGTTGTACCTGAAACGACTCGTCGTTGGCGGTTATGAACGGGTCTACGAGATAAACCGCAATTTCCGCAATGAGGGACTCTCGGCCAAGCACAATCCCGAATTCACCATGCTGGAGTTCTATCAGGCCTATGCCGACTACCATGATCTGATGGACCTGACCGAGGATCTGCTGGTCGGCATGGCGTCTGACCTGCTGGGTACAACCACGATTGAATACCAGGGTCAGCGGTATGATTTCGGCAATCCGTTTCAACGCATGACGGTGCGGGACTCGATCCTGCAGTTCAATCCCGGCATCGCGGCCGGGGATATCGATGAGCTGGGCAAGGCGCGGACACTGGCCGGCAGGCTGGGAATCGTCGTGAAGGACAGCTACGGGCTGGGCAAGATCCAGGTCGAGATCTTCGAGAAAACAGTGGAGGAGCGGCTCATCGAACCGACCTTTATCACCGCCTACCCGACAGAGGTTTCTCCGCTCGCCAGGCGCAATGACGCTGATTCGTTCGTCACCGACCGTTTCGAGTTCTTCGTGGGGGGGCGTGAGATCGCCAACGGGTTTTCCGAGTTGAACGACGCCGAAGACCAGGCCGAACGTTTCCGCAGGCAGGTCGAGGAGAAAGCCGCCGGCGACCTGGAGGCGATGCACTTCGATGCCGATTATATCCGTGCCCTGGAGCATGGCATGCCGCCTACGGCGGGCGAGGGTATCGGTATCGATCGGCTTGTCATGTTGTTCACCGATTCACCGTCCATCCGCGATGTGCTGCTGTTTCCCCACATGCGGCCCGAGGTGTAGTTCGACGTCGTGCGTGTTTTTTACAAGGGGAGTCGGGATACGCGAGGATTCAGAGGACGCCAGGCGTTACATCATAACCGCGGCGCACGTTGCGCGAAACCGGTTGAGGCATACCCTCAATCAATCGGGGTGGCTGACGTCGGCCAGGGATGCGAATTAACCCTGATTATCCTGTGACAGCCGGGCGACATCGATATAGAGTTTCAGCTTCTGCCCGGGCTTGAGGTATTTTTTCTTCTCAAGGTCGTTCCATTCCTTCAGGTCGTTGATGCTGACATTGAATTTCTGCGAGATAAGAAACAGGGTATCTCCCCTGCGTACCGTGTAGTTGACCGATCTGACGGTGTTGCCGGCCTGCGGCGCACCGTTTTGCTGCCGTATGGTAAGTTGCTGGCCCGGCTTTATCGCCGTGGCGGAAGCGAGATTGTTCCATTGCGAAAGCTGTTTGATGCTGACGTTGTGGGTGCGCGCAATCGTCCACAGGCTGTCACCGCTTTTTACCTGGTATGTCAGTTCTCTCCCGTGGGCCTGCATCGTGGGTTTGAACTTGATGAAAGAAGCATAACGCGAGGGATCCTGGGCGGCTAACGGTACAAGCAGCTGTTTGCCCGTGGGGATGTTGTTACCCTGCACTTCATTGGTGATGCGCAGGACGGCAACCGTAGTATCGTAGCGTTCGGCGATACGACTGAGTGTTTCACCGCGCTGGACCTTGTGACGCACCCATTTGACACGTTGCGAGACAGGCAGAGCGGCAAGGTTCTGTTTGAAGACGGCGGATTTTTCTGCGGGTATCACCAGGCGGTGTGGGCCTTGCGGGTGCATGGCCCAGCGGTTGAAACCGGGATTAAGTTGCTGGAGTTCTTTCGTGTCCATGTCCGCCAGGTCGGCGGCGACCGCGAGGTCGAGTTGAGTGTGCGTATTTATGACCGTAAAGGAAGGGGTTTTGGCGACGGGCGACAGGCGAATGCCGTACTTTCTCGGCTGTTTGACGATCGCGCTGATTGCCAGCAATTTGGGCACGTAGGATGAGGTTTCCTGTGGAAGATCGAGATGCCAGAAATCGAACGGCTTGCCAGCTGCCTGGTTGCGTGTTATTGCCTGGCGCACCGTGCCTTCGCCGGCATTATAGGCTGCCAGGGCGAGCAACCAGTCGCCATTGAATTCCTGTTGCAGCTTGTATAGATAATTGAGCGCGGCATCCGTTGAAGCCACCACATCCCTGCGTCCGTCGTACCACCAGTCCTGTTTCAGACCATAGACTGATCCCGTGCCGGGAATGAACTGCCACAGGCCGGCGGCATTTCCTTGCGAGTAGGCGAAGGGATCGTAGCCGCTTTCAATAAAAGGCAGCAGGACGATTTCATTGGGGAAGTTGCGTTTGTTGACCTCGCCGTAAATATAAGCCAGATAGGGTTCACCGCGTTGCAGGGTGCGTTCAACCTGGCGGGCCTCGCGGCTGTAGAAGCCGATCATGCTGGTAACCGCCTCGTGATGACCTGCGGACAGGCGAAATCCCTCTCGAACCTGCTGCCAGAACGCACCGCCGGCAGGCACTTGTTCAGTCACGTTCTGCAGTGTGTCGGGAGATTCCGCTGGGGTTTCTGCGTAACTGTTTTTTTCCTGGGAGGTGCCGGAGTCGGGGCTGTGCTCGTATCGTGGATTTGACGGTGTGGGATTCAGCGATGCGCAGCCTGATGTCAGCAGAATGGCGACGACGCTAAGAGTATTTCTCGCAGTTCTCATGAGCAGTTTATCGACGCTGCAGACATCGGTCTTGAAAGGAAATGTGTGATCAGGGTCACTGCTGGAGCATATCGGTTCCCTCCTGATACCGGCGAGTATCAATGCCTGGATATACTTATCGACGTATGCTGGCAGGCTCGATAAACTCGGTCAATGTCGGATTTATGACACTTGCTACCGGCATCGCTTCGCCAGATGCGGTATGATTTACGCTATGAACACGGAGTATTCAGTACCCATCAGGGCTTCCTCGCTGCGCCACTGGTATCGTTATCCGCTGGGACGGCTGCTGGCTGATGTCGAACTGTCTGCGCTTGCCGAGCAGCTTCCCGGCCTGTTTGGTTATCACCTGATGGTGATCGACCCTCCATGGGAAACCTGTACCTTGTCCGACAGCCGCATACCGCACCATGTCGTCCAGCGGATTCAGATGGATTCTGGCGGCGATACCGGCGTCGTCGGACACACCGATACCTGGCCAGTCATGACGGATACCCTGGATGCCATTATCCTGCCGCATACCCTTGAAATAACCATTGATCCGCACCAGGTGCTGCGAGAAGCGGAACGCAGTCTCATACCGGATGGACACCTGGTGATCATCGGATTCAACCCATGGAGTCTGTGGGGAGTGCGACGCATGCTGTCATGGCGCTCGCAGGACATGCCCTGGAATGCGCGCTTCCTCAGCGTGAGTCGCATCAGGGACTGGCTGAGCCTATTGGGGTTCGATACCCTGCATTGCCAATATCTATTTCATCGGCCACCGGTGCAGAATTCACGCCTGCTGAGTCGGTTGCGTTTTCTCGAACCGTCCCGCGGCAATGGTCAGATGCTGCTGGCCGGCGCGTATATTCTCGTTGCCAGGAAACGGACGGTGATCATGACACCGCATTAAAGCGGTACGTAACGGACGTCGGCAACTCTTCCCGGTCGGGATTCCCACTTCCAGTCAAAGAAACATCCGGCGTGTCAGCGGTAGCTGAGATATACACTGACGGCGCCTGTCGCGGTAACCCGGGACCGGGCGGCTGGGGTGCGGTGTTGCGTTACAAGAATCATGAGAAGACCTTGTACGGCTCCGAGCGACTCACCACGAACAACCGCATGGAACTGATGGCGGCAATCCGCGCGCTGGAGAGTCTGAAACGTCCCTGCCGTGTGCATCTGACAACCGACTCCCAGTATGTCCAGAAGGGCATCACGGAATGGATGGCGAACTGGAAACGCAACGGCTGGAAGACCGCGGCGAAGAAACCGGTCAAAAACGCCGATCTCTGGCAACGCCTGGATACCGCGATCGCCAGTCACGAGATTCAATGGGAATGGGTGAGAGGTCACAGCGGTCATCCGGAGAACGAACTGGCGGATGAGCTTGCCAACAAGGCGATCGATGAGCTTTTATAACCGGAGTATTCACCGCAAAGACGCAGACGGCGCAAAGATCAAAGAATCTGCAGGGTGTAGTGACTGAAATACAGCAGATGAACATGGACAAGCTTTTTCCAGTATGGATACTCTGTGCCCTTTGCGTCTCTGCGGAGGGTTTTTTAAATAGCCAGGACAGATCCTTCAGGATGAGCGATGCGACAGATCATACTTGATACCGAGACCACGGGTCTGGAACCATCCGACGGTCACCGGATTATTGAAATCGGCTGTGTCGAACTGGTGAACCGGCGGATCACCGGCAACACCTACCATCAGTACATCCAGCCGGACCGCGATATCGATGCAGGCGCCAGGGAAGTGCATGGGATAAGCAACCAGTTTCTGGCCGACAAACCACGCTTTGCCGACATCGCGGGAGATTTCCTGGAGTTTATCCGGGGTGCGGAACTCATCATCCATAACGCGCCATTTGACGTCGGTTTCATCAACCATGAGTTTGCCTTGCTACAGGAACCCGTAGGACCGCTTGCTGAACACTGCAGCATCGTTGACACGCTGGCAATGGCACGCCGGCTGCACCCGGGGCAGAGAAACAACCTCGATGCCCTGTGCAAGCGTTATCAAATAGACAATTCACAGCGCGACCTGCACGGTGCGCTGCTGGATGCCGAAATACTGGCCGACGTCTACCTGGCGATGACGGGAGGGCAGGCCGCGCTGTCTCTTGACAACCGCAGCGACATGCACGGGGAAAGGTCACAGTCCATCATCGGGCGGCTACCCTCAGACCGGCTGCCCTTGCGGGTTATACAGGCCAGCGCCGAGGAGCTTGAGGCGCATAGGGCGCGGTTGGATGCGATTGAACGGGTGCATACTGGCGCCTGTGTGTGGCGCCGGATGGAGGAGTAGCTGATAGTCATCCGCCGAGCCGTTCAGCCTGAAACGGACAGCCGGAAAGTTGCGGAATTGATCCACAGGTGAGTCAGGATGCTCGCGGCATAGCCGAACAGGATGGCCGGTGTCCACCTGAGATGCCCGTATAAGGTGTACTGACCACGCGCCTGGCTCATCAGCGCGACACCGGCCGCCGCGCCGATTGACAGCAGACTGCTAGGTAGTGTAACTATCAGAAATATATTGCCGGTACTTGTTGTCGATGAATAAACATGGTATCAAGCCATCAATCAGTCGCCATGCGCTGCCAGCATCCTCGATAAAATAATCTTCAGATCATCAAGGTCATACGCGGCCTTGCGCCGATCAGGCAATCTTCTGCGGTCCCGCATGACCAGGATACCTTGACTGTCCACGAGGGGAAATTCATAGGGTAGATTCCAGCGACGATTCCCTTTTTGTCTAACGTTAATTTTTAACATATTAGCCGTTTTGCGTCCTTGCTTCGATGCTAACAATGGAATCCCGATATCGTGATCGGGTAAATATGTGGCCGATCGGTCACGTGTATGCCGAGCTTACCCTGAAGGGCGCAACTACTCGCCCGGCGGATAGCGAAGCGTAACTTGGGAGAAATTCCCGGCATCATGTCGGATTACGGTTTCCCCCAACCAACTGCATCACCTGGATTTTCAAATCTTGATTATGAGTATCCGTCCATAAACACCCGTTTTCACCGCAGAGAAGCACGACTGCAGGGATGCAGGAGGTAGTGCAATGCAGGGAGCAATTGTCGAAAGTACCAAAAGTAGTTCTTTAACGAAAACAAATAAATAGCTTCGTATTCTCTCGGTAACTGGTCCCTGCGTTACGCCTACCTATCGCAGTCGCTGTGGGCACCCGCCCTCTCGCGACACCTGCACTTCCCTGTGACGTCCCTGTAGCCGTGCGTCTCTGCGGTGCATCTATCGTCTTAATCGATGAACACTGATTCGAGTGCTACCACCAAGATAGTGGATCAGCGGGGTGCGTACAATTAGGGGAATTACTTAGAGGCAATACTCCCCCGTAACGCAGGGCTGTCAATATGGCCGGCAGGGTGATGGGTGTCATTTATAAAAATTGTATGAAATAACGGGTTCGCATGTGGAGAAACCACCTAATACCTCATTACCGATGGCTCACAAGTCAGATGCACCGAACCGCCGGCCGGCGTGTCGGTATTGACTGTCAGGAATAATGGCAGGCTTTCGATCTGGTGACTATTCTTAATAGAGGTAGGTGAGCAATCGTAAAAAAGGAGATTGTGCCATGGGAACCAGATGGGCAGAGGTTACTCTGCATATTGACGAAGATACGACACATGATGAACGCGAGAATTTCCGTGACCGATTACTGGACAAGGGCGGTGTCATGGCTGCGTCATGCCATGATGAGAGACCGCATTTGATGCTGATTGAATATGACCCGGATGCCCTTAACTCCATGGAGTTTCTTCAAGAAGCCAAGAGTTGTGGATTACACGCCGAGTTGATCGGTCTTTAGGTAATATCAGCCGCCGGCGGCGCACGCAGCCGTTGTGACTCCTGCCGATGCACCAGCCACACGGAGAGCAGGATACAGAGTGTGACGATCGCCACGATCAGTGTAGCCAGCGCGTTGATTTGCGGGCTGACACCGAGACGCACGCTGGAATAGACCACCATCGGCAGGGTGGTGGAGCCGGGACCGGCCACAAAACTGGCGATGACGAGGTCATCCAGTGACAGTGTGAAGGCCAGCAGCCAGCCGGCCACCAGAGCCGGGGCGATGATGGGGAGGGTGATGAGCAGAAAGATCTTCCATGGCCGCGCACCCAGGTCCATGGCTGCTTCCTCCAGCGAGATGTCCAGTTGCGAGAGGCGGGATTGGACCACGACGGTAACGAAGGCCGCGCTGAAAGTGATATGGGCTAGGATAATGGTGGTGATGCCGCGCCCTGCCGGCCAACCGATCAGATGCTCCATGGTCACGAACAGCAGCAGCGAGGCTAGGCCCAGGATCACGTCGGGCATCACCAGCGGTGCGCTGACCATAGTGAAGAAAAGGGTGCGGCCACGGAACTTGCCGAAGCGCACCAGGGTGAGGGCGGCGAGGGTGCCGAGCACGACCGAGAGGGTCGCGTTGATGCTGGCAATGCGCAGGCTGAGCCAGGCCGCAGACAGGATCTGGTCATTGTGCAGCAGCTCTGCGTACCATTTGGTGGAGAAGCCGCCCCACACCGTGACCAGCCGCGAGACGTTGAATGAATACACGATCAGGGTAATGATCGGGATATAGAGAAACGCATAGCCGAATGCCAGCAGGGTGAACAGCAGGAAGGGGCGGCGATTGCTCATAGTGGCGTCTTGCCTTCGGACTTTTCCTGGGCGCGCTGGAAGAGGGTCAACGGCACCACCAGCAACACCAGCATCACCACCGCCACGGCGGAGGCGGCCGGCCAGTCGCGGTTGGAGAAGAACTCCGTCCACAGCACCTTGCCGATCATGAGCGAATCCGGTCCGCCGAGCAGGTCCGGGATCACGAATTCACCCACCGCCGGAATGAATACCAGCATGCAACCGGCGATGATGCCCGGCAGGGACAGAGGCAGCGTCACGGACAGAAAGGCCTTCCAGGGTTTGCAGCCGAGATCGGCGGCGGCCTCCAGCAGCGTCCGATCCATGCGCGACAGGGTGGCGTACAGGGGCAGCACCATGAACGGCAGATAGGAGTAGACGATGCCCAGGTACACGGCAAAATCGGTATGCAACAGGGCCAGGGGTTGGTCGATGACGCCCAGGGCGAGCAGCAGGTTGTTGAGCAGGCCGTTGCTCTTGAGGATGCCGATCCAGGCATATACGCGGATCAGGAAACTGGTCCAGAAGGGCAGAATGATCAGCATCAGCAGGATGTTGCGCAGCGGGTCGCGGGTGCGCGCGATGGCGTAGGCCATGGGGTAGCCGATCAGCAGGCAAACCAGGGTCGAGATGCCGGCGATCTTGAGCGATTTCAGATAGGCGGTGAGATAGAGCGGGTCCTCCCACAGCCGCAGGTAATTGTCCAGATGCAGCTGGATCTGAAGGGTGCCGTCTTGCAGGTATTGCCACAGGGGCGAATAAGGCGGCCGTGCGAGCAGGACTTCCGCCAGGCTGATCTTGAGCACGATCACGAACGGCAGGAAAAAGAACAGCAGCAGCCACAGGTAGGGCAGCGCAATGACCAGACGGCTCCCGTGGTGTCCGGTGAGAACATCGCTCAGCCACTCGCCCGCGCCGCGGGCGGAACCGTTGATGGCTGACCAGCGGCTCATGACGGGAACACCACACCGCTGTCCGGCAGCCAGGAGAGATACACCTCCTGGTCCCAGGTGAGGGGGGTTTCCGTGAGCCGCGCCAGGTTGGTGAGCTGCACCCGCATCTGCTGGCCGGTTGGCAGCCGCACCAGGTAGATGGAGACATCGCCGAGGTAGGCGAAATCGGTAATCACACCCTTGACGGTGTTGTATCCGGCGGCGGGCGCCTGCTCCGTGGCCACCAGTTTCTCGGGTCGTACGGCCACCGTGACCGGTGTGCCTTCCGGCAGCGGCTGTTTGTACACCATGACGAGGTCACAGCCGACGCTCTCGGCGCGGATCAGCAGTCGTTCACCCGCCTGCTCCACCACGCGCCCTTCGAGGATATTTACCGCGCCGATGAATTCCGCCACGTGACGGCTGGACGGGTACTCGTAGACGCTGGCGGGCGTGCCCACCTGCTCGATGCGGCCGGCTTCCATCACCGCTATCCGGGTGGAGACGGTCATCGCCTCTTCCTGGTCATGAGTCACCATGATGAAGGTAGTACCCACGCGCTCCTGGATGTTGACCAGCTCGAACTGGGTATGCTCGCGCAATTTCTTGTCCAGCGCCGCCAGGGGTTCGTCCAGCAGCAGGAGCTTGGGCTGCCTGGCGAGTGAGCGGATGAGTGCAACCCGCTGGCGCTGCCCGCCGGAGAGCTGGTCCGGCTTGCGCAGTGCAAAGGGTGTCATGCGCACCAATTCCAGCAGACCGGCCACGCGCTCGTGAATCTCGCGTTTGCCTAGTTTCTGCTGTTTCAGTCCGAACGCGACGTTCTGTTCCACGGTCATGTGCGGAAATAGCGCGTAGGACTGGAACATCATATTGACCGGACGCGCGTAGGCCGGCACCCGGGTCATGTCCGTGCCGTCAATCAGGATGCGCCCCGAAGTGGGCTGGTCTAGTCCCGCCAGCATGCGCAGCAGGGTGCTCTTGCCGCAGCCCGAGCCGCCGAGCAGGCAGAAGAATTCACCCCGGTAGATATCCAGCGTTACACCGTCGACGGCGTAGGTGGTGTCGAATACCTTGGTGACGTTGTCGATGTGTACGAAGGGTTTTGCAGCGGGGTCGCGCCAGGGTTCCTGGGGTGCTTTTACGGGCTTGGACTGGACCATCCTCGGTGTGTCTTTGCTTGCTCCAGAGATGACGCCCGTCCCCGCCCGGGTGCGGGCGGGGACGGGCTGGTATTCACCCTGGCGGCGGCCGGGCGTATCACTGACCGCTCTTGATGCGGGTCCAGGCGCGCACCTTCAGGCGTTGTACTTTATCGGGTAGCGTTCCGATAGTTACCAGCCGCTGCTTGACTTCCTCAGGCGGGTAGACGCCGGGATCATAGCGGATCGATTTGTCGACCAGGCCGGTTGCCGCACGATTGGCATTGGCGTAGGCCACCTCGTTGCTGATCGCCGCGATCACATCGGGCTGCAGGAGGTAGTTGATGAAGGCATAGGCATGGTCCGGGTGGGGCGCGTCCGCGGGGATAACCATGACATCGATCCACAGTATGGCGCCTTCCTTCGGCACCGTGTAGGCGATGTGGACATTGTTGCCTGCCTCATCGGCGCGGTCGCGCGCCTGCAGCACGTCGCCGGAGTAGCCATGCGCCACACAGATGTCGCCGTTAGCCAGATCGTTGATGTACTGGGAAGAGTGGAAGTACTTGATGTAGGGGCGCACCTTCTGGAACAGCTCCACGGCCGCCTCGAAGTCCTTGGGATCGGTGGTGTTCGGGTCCTTGCCCAGATACATCAGGGCCGCGCTCATGCTCTCCATTTCATCGTCCATGACGCTGATGCCGCAGCCGGCGAGTTTGGCGGCGATGGCCGGGTCGAAGATCAGCGCCCAGGTGTCGGTCGGCAAGTCAGCGCCGAGCAGAGTCTTGACCTTGTCGATGTTGTAGCCGATGCCGCTCGTGCCCCACATGTACGGGATCGCGTACTGGTTGCCCGGGTCGGGTGTCTGCAACTGTTTGAGGATCACCGGGTCCAGGTTGCCGTAGTTGCTCAGCCTGGTCATATTAAGCTTTTGGTACAGGCCGGCCTTGATCTGGTGTTCCGCGAAGGGTTGCGCGGTGGGAAAGACCACGTCGTAGCCGCTGCCACCGGCGAGCAATTTGGCCTCCATGATTTCATTAGAGTCATAGACGTCATAGGTTACCTTGATGCCGGTGGCGGCTTCAAAATTCTTCAGGGTATCGGGTGCAATGTAGTCGGACCAGTTATAGACGTGTACTACTTTATCTTCGGCAAAGGCGGATCCCATGGTCACGCCGAGGAAGGCGGCAAACAGAACGGCAATCGGTGTGGACATCACATTTTCCTTGATGTGAGCATGTGCAAGAAGGGGCATCTTCTCACTCGTTTGATGATGGAATGCGTCTCAAGGTCGTCGATATTGGGCACGGCTTTTCTGGCTGTCAACCGTTAACAGTATTTTAAAGGTGGCTGGGTTGATTTGGTGTATTTTTCGTCCAACAACAAATTCGACGCCCCACGCCAACAGTGTAAGCGGGAACCAGGACCCGGGTTTTTACTCGAACCCCCGGCTTGCCAGCAGGATGCTGGAGGTTCTGATCACGATAACAATTAACGTGGATAGCTCACGTAGTCAATGGTGTGGCCATTTATCAGGCATCCCAGAGCATGGTGATGGAAGAGTTTGATAGGAAAAAGAAAACCTCTGTCTGGAGTACGACATCTGTTAACAAATTGCCCGGTTTGATGAGGGGCGAATTTCAGATGTGGTTCACGTCCAGAAAGAGGTTTCCAAATATCAAGATACTACACAATTCTTGCAGGTCAAGCCGACGGAGGAAAAATTATCTCCCACCTCGGCACGCGCAACGTAACTCATAGAGGTCCCCGGCTCTGCCGCGAGACTCAAGAGGTTTGACATATTGAAATGTTTGGTGGGCGATACTGGGATTGAACCAGTGACCCCTGCCGTGTGAATGCGTTGTCACGCCCGTTCTGTTTCAAGGGCTTATAGATTAACACAAGAAATAATAGTCACATAGTCTCGTTCCCAATAAGGCCGAATCACGCTGAATTCTGTTCGCGCTGTGACAAAAGTGTGACAAGAATTTTGCCACCGCAATGAACAAATCGATGTCGGCGCAGTCGAGCAAGGCTTCGAAACGCTCCAGTTGGGCGCTTTCAAAGCCGCTGAGAGAGCTCGTGGCGAACGAGCCGAGAATAATGTCGATCTCCTGTGTGCCGCGGTGCCAACAGCGAAACAGGAGCCGCCTGCGACGGACATCGAGATCGTCCTTGCGCATGCGGTTGCAGGTGGTGTCGTGATGGCTCATATTCTTTCCCTAAGTCGATGATCTTCCGTTCCTTGGTGATGTGCGACTCCGAGAAAGCCTTTATGTCGTCGTAATGCGCTCGACATGCCCAGTGGCGAAAGTCAGGCTAGCGGCAGTGCCCCCAGCACAAAGTGTGTGTAAACATCTAGACGCCTGATTTCCTAAAGTCAAGGTGGATTGGTCGACTATTCACAGTGGGATCCGGTCACCGGCTGAAGAAGATCGCTGAGCATGAACTCAGGAAGCCGCCGTGCAGGGGGACGCCATGGACTATCGGCGGGACAACCACGGGAATTATTGATCTAACCAACGTGCGAGCGGTTGAGGGCGAGTGCTAACCGGGACGCCCGCGCGGATCCAGCCGTGCGGTCGACACCCGCTCTTCTGGTTAATCCACATGAAATTCATCGGTTATGCGCCCTGCGCTCACCTATACTTTTTGTATCTTCGCCACCTAGAGGGTGTGAGAGTTATGGATGACAAAAACCCGACGGCGGCGACCGTGCAGGCTGTACCCCCATTTCCAACCGCTCCCGCGCCGCGCAGCAAGCGAAAGTGGCTGCGGGGCGGATTCATGCTGCTTTCTCTGCTCCGCGGTGCCGCGTATGGTGCGAATTGGGCCTTCATCGGCCGGCTCAAGGAGGGCACCCACCTCCCACAGGTGATCCGCAACGCAGTGCCCCTCACGACGCGAGTGAACGGCACGACCAACCGTTGGTGTCTGCTGGATAGCACCGATGCGCGCATCGCGCTGGACCAGGCTGAGGCGCGGCTCACGCATAGGACACAGCCATGAAAGAGGATACAGCGATGCAAGGAAAATATATAAAACAATCGAGGCCACTGCCGGTGCCGAACGCATGAGTAATACACCACATGATGCAAGTGTCGGAGCCGGAATTGGTGGGTAGGGTGTGGCCGAGCAATCGGCCACGTGATAAAGGCCAACCGACTTAACCATCAGGAGAGCATATGGTAAGCAAGCCCGTTCGTATTCTCGGCATCGCGGGCAGCCTGCGGCGCGAATCGTACAACCGCGCCGCCCTGCGCGCCGCCACCAAGCTCGTGCCCAAAGGCGCGATGCTCGAAACTTTCGAGCTTGATGGCATCCCGGTCTTTAACCAGGACGAGGAGCAGAAACCACCCCCCAAAGTCGCGGAGTTGAAGCGGCGGATACACGAGGCGGACGCCATTCTGTTCGTGACACCGGAATACAACTATTCCGTACCCGGCGTGCTGAAGAATACGATTGACTGGGCGTCGCGCCCCTACGGCGACAGCGCGTGGAACGGGAAACCAGCGGCGATCATGGGTGCGTCAGTCGGGGCCCTCGGCACCGCGCGGGCGCAGTACCACCTGCGGCAGATTCTCGTGTACCTCAATATGTTCCCCATCAACCAACCCGAAGTGATGATCGGCAACGCGGCTGAGCGCTTTGATCAAGAAGGAAGTCTGATCGGTGAGGCGACGAAGGATTTCATCCGAGAGCTGCTACAGAGTCTCGTGGAGTGGACTCGGCGAATCGGGCCGCCTTGATGGGGGAGAGCTCGGACCGGCAGGGGAACGCGCATGACGTCGCGGTACGCCGTGAGAGGACCTGGGAGAGAACCGATGAACGAAGTGCTTCCGCTCGCATACCTGGCCAGACATGGAGAAACCGCATGGTCCCTCTCGGGCCAGCACACGGGACGCACCGATTTGCCGCTCACCGAACGCGGTGAACGCAATGCGCGCGCTCTAGGGGAGCGGTTGCAGGGTGTGAATTTCGCCCGCGTGTTTACCAGTCCCTTGCAGCGTGCCACCCGGACCTGCGCGCTGGCGGGCTTTGCCGACCGGGCCGAAATCGACCGAGACCTGCTCGAATGGGACTATGGCGATTATGAGGGTTGGCGTACCGCTGACATCCACAAGCAACGTCCTGACTGGCAACTGTTTCACGATGGTTGCCCGGGAGGGGAATCGCCGAAGGACGTCGGCGCGCGCGCGGATCGCGTCGTGACGCGCGTGCGCGCGGTCGACGGCAACGTGCTGATTTTCTCCAGTGGGCATTTTCTACGCGTGTTCGCCGCGCGTTGGCTCGGCCTCGAGGTCGCGATCGGGCGATGCTTCATGTTGAGCACCGCGAGCTTGAGTGCGGTGGGCTACGAACACAACCTGTCTCAGCCAGTCATCCGGCTGTGGGACGACACCCGCCATGTTGGCGCCTAACTCCAACGGACGGCAACCAAGAAAGGAAGGTGAGACTATGGCAACTCCGACGAATGAAATGAGTGCGACTGAGTCAATCACTGCGTACGGCCCGGCCCGCTCGACGGTCAAAGGCACCCCGCTCAGTCCCGAGGAGGTGGGCAACATCGACGCTTACCTCGCCGCTCTACTCGCCGGCCAACAATCGGTTCAAATTTCTCGGGAGGTAACAAAATGAAAGCAACCCAACTGCTCCACAACCTGGGCCAGAGTCTCTGGCTCGACAATATTACGCGCGACCTGCTCAACAGCGGCACACTGAAACGCTATATCGTTGAGCTGTCAGTGACGGGGCTCACGTCGAATCCGACGATCTTCGATCACGCGATTAAAAACAGCAGTGCTTACGATGCCGCGATCCACAAAAAGCTCAACGAGGGTAAATCAGGCGAGGCGCTGTTCTTCGATCTGGCGCTTGAGGATCTCACCCAGGCCGCCGATCTGTTCCGACCCATCTACGACCGCACCAACCGCGTGGACGGGTGGGTATCGCTCGAAGTTTCGCCGCTGTTGGCCTATGACACCGCCAGCACTCTCGCTGCGGCCAAGGGTCTGCACGCCCGGGCGGGGCGTCCGAACCTGCTAATCAAGATTCCCGGTACTGAAGAAGGTCTGCCTGCGATCGAAGAGGCGATTTTCGCCGGTGTGCCTGTCAACGTCACGCTATTGTTTTCGCGCGAGCAATACGTCGCAGCGGCCGAGGCGTTTTTGCGTGGCATCGAGCGACGCATCGAAGCCGGACTCACGCCCGATGTCGGTTCCGTGGCTTCGCTTTTCGTCAGCCGTTGGGACGCCGCAGTCGCCGGCAAGGTGCCTGCCGCGCTGAACAACACGCTCGGCATCGCTATCGCAAAGCGCACTTATAAGGCGTACCGCGAGCTGCTCGGCTCACCTCGGTGGCAACGGATCTATAATGCCGGCGCGCGTCCGCAGCGCCTGCTGTGGGCGAGCACCGGAACCAAGGATCCCAAGGCGTCCGACGTCCTCTATATCAAGGCGTTGGCGGCGCCTTTCACGGTGAACACGATGCCCGAGGGAACTTTGAAAGCGCTCGCCGATCACGGTGATCTCAGCGAAATCATGTCAGCCGATGGCGGCGACTGCGAAATGGTATTGGACCAGTTCGCCGCGGCCGCCATCGACGTCTATGACTTGGCCTCAAGGCTTCAGGAAGAAGGGGCCAAATCCTTCGTCGATTCCTGGAACGAGCTGATGGGCGTCATCGATTCCAAGAGCGCCACCCTTGCGAAGGTCAGTTAGGTAGAAACTCGAAATCACTACGAAAGATCCTGAGGAGTCAAGATATGAGAAGAGAAATCGCGCCCCTCACTGAACGCCAAACATGGAAAAGTCTTGCAGCTCACTATCAAAATATCTGTGAGCTACATCTGCGCAAGCTTTTTACAGATGATCCCACACGCGGCGAGCGCATGACGGCCGAGGCGGTAGGCTTATACCTGGATTACTCGAAGAATCGCATAACCGACGAGACGCTCAAATTGCTCCTGCAGTTGGCGGATGACTGCGGATTACGCGGGCGCATCGATGCCATGTTCCATGGCGAGCGAATCAACGTTACGGAAGACCGCGCTGTCCTGCACGTGGCCCTGCGCGCGCCAAAAGGCGTATCCATGGTTGTTGATGGCGAGAACGTCGTACCGCAAGTCCACGCCGTGCTCGACAAGATGGCGGATTTCTCCAATCGCGTGCGCGTTGGCGTGTGGAAAGGCCACACCGGTAAACGTATCCGCAATGTCATCAACATCGGCATCGGCGGCTCCGACCTCGGGCCGGTCATGGCCTACGAGGCATTGAAGCATTATAGCGAGCGAGCCATGTCGTTTCGGTTTGTATCCAATGTCGACAGCACCGACTTCGCCGAGGCCGTCCAGGATCTCGATCCCGCGGAGACCCTTTTCATCGTCTCTTCAAAGACGTTTACAACCCTGGAAACGATGACGAATGCGCGCACCGCCCGCGACTGGTCACTTGCGGGGCTCGGTGGCGAGGAAAAGTCGGTTGCCAGGCATTTTGTTGCGGTGTCGACCAATGCGGCGGAAGTGGCGAAGTTCGGCATTGATACAGCCAACATGTTCGGGTTCTGGGATTGGGTCGGCGGGCGCTATTCCATGGATTCGGCGATCGGCCTTTCTACGATGGTTGCGATCGGCCCGGATAACTTTCGCGCCATGCTGGAAGGCTTCCACCAAATGGACGAGCACTTCCGCACCACCCCCCTTGAGCGTAACCTGCCGGTGCTCATGGGCCTCTTGGCGCTTTGGTACAACGACTTCTTCGGCGCGGAGACCGTCGCGGTTCTTCCGTACGAGCAATACCTGAAGCGGTTCCCGGCTTATCTGCAGCAGTTGACCATGGAGAGCAACGGCAAACAGGTCACGCTCGACGGCACTAAAGTCGCGTGCAATACCGGCCCCATTTACTGGGGCGAGCCGGGAACCAACGGCCAGCATTCTTTTTACCAGTTGATCCATCAGGGAACGCGGCTCATTCCTTGTGATTTCATCGGCTTTGGCCAGACGCTCAATCCGCTCGGCCGGCACCACGACATTCTCCTGGCGAACATGTTCGCGCAAGCCGAGGCGCTGGCCTTCGGCAAGACACGGGAGCAAGTCAAGGCAGAGGGCACGCCCGATTGGCTCGTGCCCCACCGGGTTTTCGAGGGTAACCGCCCGTCGAACACGATTCTCGCCGAGCGGCTCGCCCCGGAAACCCTCGGCAAACTCGTCGCCCTCTACGAGCACAGCGTCTTTACACAGGGCACGATCTGGAGCATCGACTCGTTCGACCAGTGGGGTGTCGAGTTGGGCAAGCAATTGGCCCAGCGGATTATCCCGGAACTCGAGCGCAAGGGGAAACCCGCGCTCGCCCATGATAGCTCAACCAATAACCTGATTTACCAATACCGAAAGTTGAAGGGGGCGTTATGAAATCTCTCGGCTTTAACGAACAGCAACTGCAGAAAATCAAGACACAGCCCGGTTTCATTGCGGCGCTGGATCAAAGCGGTGGCAGCACGCCCAAGGCGCTGCGTCTTTACGGAATCAAAGAAGGTGCGTGGTCCAACGAGGAGGAGATGTTTGCGATCGTGCATCAGATGCGCACGCGCATCATCACCAGCCCCAGCTTCAGCGGCGAGCGGATTCTTGCCGCCATCCTGTTCGAGAACACCATGGACCGGGACATCGAGGGGCGGCCTACCGCGGACTATCTTTGGAACGTGAAACGTGTTGTGCCTTTTCTGAAAGTGGACAAGGGCCTTGCAGCGGAGCAGGACGGGGTCCAGTTGATGAAGCCCATGCCCGCGCTTGCTGCGCTGCTCGACAAGGCCAAGGCGAAGGGCATCTTCGGAACCAAGATGCGCTCGGTCATCAGGCAAGCCAACGCCGCGGGCATCGAGGACATCGTGAGCCAGCAGTTCGACGTAGCCGGGCAGATCATCGCCGCTGGCCTCGTGCCGATCATCGAGCCGGAAGTCGATATTCACTGCCCGGAAAAGGCCGAGGCCGAAGCGTTGCTCAAGGCGGCCATCCTCGAGGAGCTCGACGAACTGCCAGCGGATCAGTTTGTCATGCTTAAAATCACGCTGCCGGAGCAAGACGACTTCTACGCCGATTGCATCGGACATCCCAATGTCTTGAGGGTGGTTGCGCTGTCGGGCGGTTATACGCGGGAAGAAGCCAACGAGCGGCTGCGCAGGAATCACGGCATCGTGGCGAGCTTTTCGCGGGCGCTGGTAGAAGGGCTGTCGGCCCAGCAGTCCGATGCCGAGTTCAACGCCGTACTGGATGGTTCCATTCAGAGTATCTTTGAGGCGTCCAACACCTAAGCGGGCCCAAGACGTGGACCAGCGAAGAGTCTAACAGCCAGTTCTTGAGGGAGGAGTGAATCATGCAAATCGGCATAATTGGTCTTGGAAGAATGGGGGCGAACATGGCGCGGCGGCTGCTCGCGGGAGGCCATGAGTGCGTGGTTTTCGCCAGGTCGCCGAAAACAGTGCAGGAGTTGACCCAGGAGAAGGCCGTTGGCTCCTCCTCGCTGGGCGACCTCGTGAAGAAGCTCACGAAGCCGCGGGCGGTGTGGTTGATGATTCCAGCGGCCGTCGTGGACAAAACCATCGCTGATCTCCTTCCCAATCTTGAGCGCGAGGACATTCTCATCGATGGGGGCAATTCCTACTACGTGGACGACATCCGGCGCGCCAAAGAACTCGCGCCGAAGGGAGTCCACTACGTGGATGTAGGGACGAGCGGCGGAGTCTGGGGCTTAGAGCGCGGCTATTGCATGATGATTGGCGGTGAAGAGGCAGTGATCAAGCACCTCGATCCCATCTTCGCCACGCTGGCGCCAGGTTTGGGCGACATAGCGCGCACGCCGGGACGTGAACAGGCCGGCACCGCCGAGCAGGGTTATCTGCACTGCGGCCCAAGCGGCGCCGGCCACTTCGTCAAGATGGTTCACAACGGCATCGAGTACGGCATCATGGCCGCCTATGCGGAGGGGCTGGGCGTCTTGCGCTCCGCCAACGTCGGCAAGCAAACACATGAGAGTCGACGCCGAGACCACGCCGTTGCGCGACCCGGAACACTATCAGTACGACCTCAATCTACCGGATATCGCGGAGGTGTGGCGGCGAGGCAGCGTGATCGCGTCGTGGTTGCTGGACCTGACGGCGGCCGCCCTGATTCAGGATCCGGCGCTCTCGAAATTCGCGGGCCGTGTTTCGGACTCGGGCGAGGGGCGCTGGACGATCAAGGCCGCCATCGACGAGGCCGTGCCCGTCCACGTACTGACCGCGGCGCTCTATGAGCGTTTTAGCTCGCGTGGCGAGGCAGATTTCGCCGACAAACTGCTCTCGGCAATGCGCTATGAGTTCGGCGGCCATCTGGAAAAATCCGCTAAATGAGGAGGAAGTCTATGAGCATTTCCCATTCGGATGCCCTGGTCTTTTTCGGTGCTACCGGGGATCTTGCTTACAAGAAGATTTTTCCCGCACTGCAGGCGATGGCAAAACGCGGACACCTCAACGTGCCGGTCATCGGCGTGGCCAGGGATGGCTGGAATCTCGATCAGCTCCGCGAGCGCGCGCAGTGACAGCGTCGAAAAACACGGCGGGATCAATCCCGGAGCTTTCGACAAACTGTGCAGTTTGCTGCGCTACGTTGGCGGCGACTATAAAGACCCCGCAACGTTTCAGAGTCTTCGTAACGAGCTTGGCTCGGCGCAGCGGCCGGCGCACTATCTCGCCATCCCGCCTGTGTTGTTCGAGCTGGTCGTGGAGCAACTGGCTAAAGCCGACTGCGCAAAAGACGCTCGCGTCATCATTGAAAAACCGTTCGGTCACGATCGCGCCTCCGCGCAGGAACTCAACCGGATCCTGCTCCGCAGCTTCGACGAGGCGTCGATCTTTCGCATCGATCATTACCTCGGCAAGCGGCCGGTGCACAACATGGTTTTCTTACGCTTCGAGAACGCGCTTCTGGAGTCGTTCTGGAACCGCAATCAGGTCGAGAGCGTGCAGATCACCATGGCGGAAAACTTCGGAGTCCAGGGCCGAGGCGCTTTTTATGATCAAACGGGCGCTATCCGCGACGTGGTTCAGAATCATCTGTTTCAGGTATTGGTGAACCTGGCCATGGAGCCGCCGGTGAGAACCGACAGTGAAACGATCCGGGACGAAAAGGTCAAAGTGCTGAAGGCCATGCCGGCGCTGGAGGCGAAGCATCTTGTCCGCGGGCAGTTCCGTGGTTACCGCAACGAGCATGGGGTCGCGCCGGACTCGAACGTCGAAACGTTCGCCGCGCTAAAGTTGGATGTCGATTCCTGGCGCTGGCAAGGCGTCCCGTTCTACATCCGGGCGGGGAAGTCGTTGCCGGTCACCTGCACGGAGATCGTGGTCCGCTTGCGCCGGCCGCCTGCCGTCTTTCCTACCTGCCGTCCCGCACAGAACTATTTCCGATTTCGGATCAGCCCCGAGGTTACCGGCGCGTTTCGGTGTGACGGTGATGGATCCCGAGGAGAAGATGATCGGCGAGCAGATGGAGCTACTGGCGAGCCACCATCCCACCGCGGAGGAGATGGACGCCTACGAGCGTGTGCTCGGGGACGCCATGGCGGGTGATGCGACATTGTTTGCTCGCGAGGATTATGTGGAAGAGGCCTGGCGCATCGTAGACCCGGTACTGAAGGCGGGTACTCCCGTTTACGAATACGAGCCTGGGACGTGGGGACCAAATGAGGTCGATCAGAAAGTATCACCGCCGGGGGGCTGGCAAAATCCACGGGTGGACTAGTGGAATGGAATGATGGTCCATCCCCGATCTCTATTCCAAGGAGAGACTCATGGCAGACGATGATACTGTTCAATTGGCTATCAATACGATACGCACGCTGTCGATGGATGCGGTCCAGCAGGCGAAGTCCGGGCATCCGGGGACGCCCATGGCGCTCGCTCCGCTGGTTTACACGCTCTGGAACCGCGTGATGCGCTTCGACCCGCAGGATCCGATCTGGCCCAACCGCGATCGATTCGTGCTCTCGAACGGTCACGCCTCGATGCTGCTCTGGTCCGCGCTCCATCTGACCCGGACCCAGGCGGTGAATGCCGACTACGAGATACTGGGCCATCCGTCGGTTTCGCTCGACGATATTCGTCACTTCCGCCAGCTCGACAGCAAGGCAGCGGGCCACCCGGAGTATCACTGGACCTCAGGGGTCGAGACGACGACCGGTCCCCTGGGGCAGGGCGTCGCGACCAGCGTCGGGATGGCGATTGCCGAAAAGTGGCTTGCCGAGCGTTACAACCGGCCCGGCTTCGACGTTTTCGACTACCGCATTTACGCGGTGTGCGGCGACGGCTGTATGATGGAAGGCATCGGGTCGGAGGCCGCGTCGCTGGCCGGCCACCTGGGGCTCGATAATCTCTGCTGGATCTACGATAACAACCATATCAGCATCGAGGGGAGCACGCGGATCACCTTTACCGAAGACGTCGAGGCGCGCTTCCTCGCCTACGGATGGAACGTCTTGCGCGTCGGTAATGCCAATGACATCGAGCGCATCGAGCGTGCCCTCGACATCTTCCGCAACACCCGGGAACGCCCCACCTTTATCGTTCTGGACAGTCACATCGGCTACGGCTCCCCCCACAAGCAAGACACGGCCGAGGCCCACGGCGAGCCGCTCGGAGACGAAGAGGTCCGGCTGAGCAAGCGCAGCTACGGTTGGCCCGAGGACGCGAAGTTCCTGGTGCCCGACGGCGTCTATGAGCACTTTGCCGCCGGCATTGGCGCGCGCGGCGCGAAAGCCCGGCAACAATGGACCGAGCTGTTCACCGCGTATCGAGCCCAATACCCCGACCTCGCCACCGAGATCGAACAGATGCAGCGGCGTGAGCTCCCGGCCGGATGGGACCGCAATCTGCCGGTCTTTCCCGCCGACCCCAAGGGCATGGCGGGGCGCGACGCCTCGGGCAAGGTGCTTAACGTGCTCGCGCAGAACATCCCCTGGTTTCTCGGTGGCTCGGCGGATCTCGCCCCGTCGAACCGAACCACCCTGAGCGGCGAGGGCACCGGTGATTTCCAGGCCGCAAGTCCCGGCGGCAAGAATCTGCATTTCGGTGTCCGCGAGCACGCGATGGGCGCGATTGTCAATGGACTTTCGCTTTCCAAGCTGCGCGCGTTCGGCGCGACCTTTTTCATCTTCAGCGATTATGCGCGCCCGGCGATCCGGCTCTCCGCGCTGATGGAGTTGCCCACCATCTTCATTTTCACCCACGATGCCATGGGGGACGGCGAAGACGGCCCGACCCATCAGCCGGTGGAGCACCTCGCGTCCATGCGCGCCATTCCCGGGCTGGTCACGCTACGCCCCGGTGACGCCAACGAGGTCGTCGAGGCCTACCGCTTTATCGTGCAATTGCGCCACAAACCGGCGGTGCTGGCGTTATCGCGCCAAGCCCTTGCCGACACTGGACCGGACGAAATACGCCGCCGCCTCCGGAGTCGCGCACGGCGCCTACGTGCTCGGCGACGCCCCCGGCGGAGACCCCGAGGTGATTCTCATCGCCACGGGCAGCGAATTGATTCTGGCGGTCGAGGCCCACGAGCAGTTGATCGCGGAGGGCATCCGCTCGCGGGTGGTCTCGATGCCTTCCTGGGACATCTTCGAACATCAATCGCAAGCCTACCGGGACAGCGTGCTGCCTCCCAAGGTGAACGCGCGGGTCGCGGTGGAGCAGGCCTCGACCTTTGGATGGGATCGCTACGTCGGCCCGTCGGGGCGCATCATCGGCATGAAGACGTTTGGGGCCTCGGCGCCGCTCAAAGAACTCCAGCGGAAGTTCGGATTTGAGCCGGATCGCGTGGTAGCGGCCGCCCGTGAAGCACTCGGCCGCAAGTGAGATTTGTCGCTCCAGACACCATGTTTCTCCAAGCCGAGAGGCTTCCACCTGGTAGCATGTAGTCTGGAGACTGCATCGCTTGGAAATACGCCGAACCAAGCGAACTTCGCACCGTAAGTGATCGGGCAATGTTACGCAGCGAAGGCCACGCCATGAATGTGTTGGTGGTTGACGTAGGCGGCACGCACGTGAAGATCCTCGCGACGGGGCAGAAGCAGCCGCGCGAATTTGCCTCGGGGCCGACGCTTACGCCTCGGCAGATGGTCGACGGCGTCAAGAAACTCGCGGACGACTGGATGTACGACGCCGTATCGATCGGCTACCCGGGACCGGTTCTCCATGGCAAGCCGGTAGCCGAGCCGCATCACTTGGGCGCCGGTTGGGTTGGATTCGACTATCAGGCCGCGTTTGGATGCCCGGTCAAGCTGATCAACGATGCGGCGATGCAGGCGCTGGGGAGCTATAAGGGTGGAAAGTTGCTGTTCCTCGGCTTGGGGACCGGGCTGGGTTCCACGATGATCGTCGACGGCATCGTGGAACCGATGGAACTGGGCCACCTTCCCTACAAGAAGGCAACGTATGAGCATTACGTGGGTTCGCGCGAACTCGAAAAGCATGGCGCGCGAAGATGGCGGCGCAATGTCGCGGACGTGGTGGAGCGCTTAACGGCCGCCCTGGAACCGGATGATGTGGTGCTCGGCGGCGGTAACGTGAAAAAGCTCAAAGAGCTGCCAGCCGGCAGCCGGGCGGGCGATAACGCGAACGCGTTTCGAGGCGGGTTTCTCCTGTGGGAGCAGACAACGGCCCGCAAGCATCGCCTTCCGCGCGATCGAGCAAAGAAAAAGCAAGCGAAAGGATGACCAGGATAACCGTGGAGACGGGGTCGGAGCTGTCCTTCCCGATAATTCGCACTATCTGATATTTTTCACTGCTGTCCCGTTAACCAAAACAAAAAAGGCTTAAATCACAGCCAACTGCTACAACGCAAGTGCGAACAAACACTGTAATTGCAGGAGATTTAAGCTTTGGCACATCATAACACCGTCGACCTCTACACCTTGCTTTGGGGGGACTCGCTCGACAACGATTGGGTCAACACAAATCTGCTCGCTTTCCTTTGAAAGTTAACGGGACAGCAGTGGGTTAGGCTATGTAGAGGCGGGTTCTGGGGTGTTGCGTGCGCGTTCCCGCGCGATATCTGTCATGGCCATGGTCGGGAGCCCGGTGTTCTCGGTCAAACGTCGAGCGGGGTATGCGATCGGCTTCCTCGGTCTGATAGTTAGCACTCATGGTTGGCTCCTCATGCGGGCGATTCCGTCACGCTCACTCGTGAACGCGAGCTCAATTTACCTCCGTTTTGGGCATGGGTTTTTGAAGAAACTTGCGCACTATTGAAGAATCTTGCGCTTCGCTTGTCGCCCGCTGCCCCTGTACCCATGCCCGCAGTGTCGGATACCACAGTGGTTAGCGCGGTGGGGGGTCACCCTTGCTAGCAGTTGCCTGGCGGTCGTATGCGTCCACCACCTCCCGGAGAATTGGGTAGATGGCGTTTTTCCCGATCAGGTCGGTGAGTTCGAATCGGTCCAGTTCGGCACGGACCGTGTCGTCGAAGACATCGGCGAGCACAAGTCGGATCCCCTTCTCCTTCAAGACACCGTGGATCGAGCGCAGGGTCGCTGCGGCGGTGAAGTCCACATCAGCCACTGCGGATGCTTCGATACAAAACCATGACAGAGAGGGTTGAGCCCCATCGGCGAGATCCACAACTTCCTGCAAAAGCTGATCCGCGTTGGCGTAATACATACTGTGGGTGAAACGGTATACCATCAGACCGGGCCGGATCTGTTCGGGAGCGGTCAGGGGCACCGTTCTCCAGGCGCCCGTCTTGTCGGCTCCGACCACGACGTTCTTCGGCCGGTGACTCCGCCGCACGTGGTCCGCAAGCGACAGCGCCATGGCAAGGAGTATACCCTGCTCGACTCCCACGGCGATCACCATACACGCCGTGGTCAGCGCCACCCAGAATTCCGTCGGACTCTGGACCTGGATCTTTCGCAATCCTTTGATATCAATCAATTCCAAGCCGATCAGGAAGACCACTGCGGACAGGACAGCGCCCGGCATGTAAGCCAGCGGACCCGTCAAGAACAGCAACGCCATGAGGACGATAAGGCTCGTTGTGAGCTGCGATAACTGGCTGTGACCGCCGGCGCTGTCGACCATCTGCGTCTTGGTCGGGCTTCCGTTCACCACAAAAGTGCCTGATAAAGCGGCGCCGACGTTGGCCAAGCCGAGGCCGAACAAATCTAGGTCCTGGCTCAAGCGCTCGTTGTAGCGGGCTGCATAAGCCCTCGAAGTCGCCGCGCTCTGTGCTGCGATCACTACAAACATTGCGAAGCCGGTGGGAAGCAGCTCCAGGATGAGACTCTTGTCCATGCGGACGTCAGGCAGGCCGATCTTTGGCAGGCCGCTCGGAACCGCGCCAAGCAACTGCACGCCGTGGTCTGCCAGTTTGAATACCGAGCTCGCTACCATAGCGCCAATGACAGCGATCAGAGCGCCAGGAATCTTTTTCGATACCTTCCTCGAGCCGACGATGACCACGAGTGCGGCGAAGGATATCGCTAAGGCGTAGAGATTCGTTTGTTCGATGTGCTGCAGGTCGTCCATGATCTTGCTCGATTGTGTCATGCCCTCCTCCGGGGAGCCCGAGCATACCGGAAATCTCACCAGCAGCGACCTGGATTCCAACTCCGGTCAGGAAGCCGATTAAGACCGTACGCGAAAGGAAGTCCGCCAGGAACCCCAGGCGAAGGATACCTGCGATGATCAGGAACCCCGCCGGCAATAGTGCGAGGACACCCGCCAACGCCAGCCACTCAGCCGACCCGGATGTAGCCACCCCGGTAAGTGCACCAGCGAGAATGGCTGCCGTCGCCGAGTCGGCGCCCACCACCAGGTGCCGGGATGATCCGAAGAGCGCGAAAAGGGTCATGGGGATGAGGATGGTGTAAAGGCCGGTGATCACCGGTGTACCCGCGATCTTCGTGTAGCCCATCACCTCGGGGATGGACAGGGTGGCGAGCGTGATGCCGGCGATGATGTCTGTCGGGATCTGAGATGGCTTGACGGGCAGGATTCCCTGAAAAATCTGTCGTCTCATAGGTTGGATGCCTTACCCTTTCTCGGCTGCAGCATCGTTCCGCACATCCTCACGAATGGTGCCCCCAACGCTACGGATTGTCGAATAATCATCGGCTCTCAGCGAGCTAATGATGGTTTCGGTATCATCGGGTCTGACGCCAAGCCCGCCCAGGACCGACCTCCCGAAGCTCAACGTGCCTTCGGGCGTGAGGGCAACCACATGCGCTGCTCCCATCTTCCGCAACTCGTCTCGCTGGAACAGATAAGGCACGGCCGTCATGACTTTGCCGCTCGGGTAGAACTGGCGCAGCGTGCCGGTGAGCAGTTTGACTGCGGAATAATCTCTCGTCGTCACGATCACGGCGCGGGCGCGGGCGATCGCCAGCGCATCCATCGTGGCCGGGTCGGTGACGTCTCCATAGTACACCTTGTGCCTCTCTTCCTCTGCCTTGGCGAGACGATCGAGCCTGAGCTCGAAACCGATGTAGGGAATGCTCGCCCGCTCCAGCATCATGCAGATGACCCGGCCGACGTAACTGTACCCGACAACAACAACGTAATCATGGATCGACTCGGTCAGCGCCTTGAGAGGCAGGTCGGGTTTTGGCCCTGTAGGGAAGCGGTCGGCCAGTTTGTATCCGAGATTGATCAGCACGGGCGACACAACAAAGGAGAATGAGATCAATATGAGGCCCATCGCGTAGGCCCGATCTGTCAACAGGCCGCTACTGTGCGCGCTGGAAAAAATGATGTAGGCGATCTCGTCAAAGGGCGCCAACAGGAGGCCGGCCAAAACGGATGTGCGAAGCCCCAGGCGAAAACCCAGACCCAGGGCGATGACAACAGCGATCTTTGTCAGGAACAGTATCAGCAGGTAGTACAATAATGGGCTGCCAAGCGCGACGACTTCCTTGAGATCGATCGACATCCCGATGGCGATGAAGAACACTCCGAGCAGCAGTCCTTTTATCGGCGAGATAGACGCCTTGATCTGGGCGGCGAACACGGACGCGGAGAGGATCATCCCCACCAGGAAGGCACCCAACGCGTTCGACAAGCCAGCCTTGTCCATGACCCAAGCAGCCGCGAAGATGGCGGCGATGATGGTCAGAATGAACACTTCTATGCCCTGTTTCCGTGCCGCAAAGGTTAGGGCCTTTGGCAGCGCGTAACGAGCGAAGAGGTAGACGGCAGCAAGCGCAGCGCATACCTCCAGCGTCTTGAAGGTCGTTGGCACCAGGGCACCCGGCACCGAGCGAGAGGCGAGGAGCGGGATCACTGCCAGCACCAGTATGATCATGAAGCCCTGATAAATCACCACTGCCATGACTGTCCGGCCGCGCGGGCTCGCACTTTCGGCATGCTCCTCCAGACTCGAGATGGCGACCGCGTCCGAGCTCATCGCAAGACCGAGGGCGACAATGAGAGCCCCTTGCCAATGGAGGTGCGCGACTGCAATCAGCAGCGCAGCGATGGCCACGGTCGTGAGAACATACTGCGATGTGCCTAAACCGAAGAAAAGGCGGCGCATTGACGACAGCCGTTCCGGTTGTGTGTCGAGCCCGACGAGAAACAGCAGCAACATCACACCGATCTCGCCGACCGTCCGCAACTCTTCGACGTGACCGGTCAACAACGGCCTCGGGGAATAGGGCCCGAGTGCCATGCCGACGACGAGCAGCGCCACGATGGAGCCGAGGCTCAGTTTCTTCGCTATGCTGCCAGCGACAATAGTCGCTGTGATGATCACCGCAACAGCCAGTAGTATTTGGTCGATGTCCGTACTTCTACCTCTGCGCTCCGGGCTCTTTGCGGCGAATCATAGATCGATACGGTACGCATCAGGGCCGGCGCTACTAGGATCGTTATTCATTGACAGCCAGCCTATCAGAGTCGTCAAATGACTTTAGTGATAGGCTATTCTACAGGCTATAGACACTCGCTCTCAATGGAGCGACCAGACACTGCTACGAAGATCCACGCCCCCGCAATTCTTCGCGGCATGCGTTGCTGAATCCTCGCAAGGGATTCATTTTTTCGTTATCTAAGATCTCCGTTACGTCGCGAAACGTCTTGTTAGGCGCAAGATAGGTCTCGATGATCACGCGTGCAACCTCGTCTGCGATTTCGAGGATCCTGGGCGACGACCGAAGACGCATCCGGCTGATCAAAGCGTACAGATTCACAAGCTTGGAGATTTCTGCCTTATCATGTTCATAGGCATCCACATATAATTTTGATGCCTCTTCAATAAAGTCCTTGTACAACTCTTCCCGCCCGGCTGTGTCGCGTGCGAGTTGCTGTGCTCTGAATTGCGTGTGCTGGGTTAGCCAGGTTGTCGCTAAGGACGTCAGGCCGCCGATCGCCGATCCGGCCAGCGCTGCCAAGGCGGGAATGTATGCTGGATCCATGTTACAACGGATAAAAAGTATAGGTATTCGAGTGGGCAATGATCGTCCCTTCGATCGAATTTTGCGCTTGGGATGAACCGCCGTCAAGCAATGAGAAAACGAGGTTTTCGAGGCTTGTTTTCGCAGCTTCAAGCACACTCTGTTTTCGTGCGTCATACCACTTCACGCCGCCCTGTGCAGTCGATATCGCGATGGTAGAATTTAGGTCGATGACGTTTTGTTGTGGGCAATGGTTCTTTTCCAGACCACAATAGATCTAGGCGAGTCGTTGCAAGTACAATCCGCGACTAGCGGACTCGTCTTAACACACGTGCCTTATTATTGAAGGAGGAAGGGCATTGTCCGATGCAACGATCAAAAGAATGCGACGACGATCTGGTCGCGCGCTGTGGGGTTCTGCGGCCTCGCTCACCGGGTTGGCGGGGTGCAGTTCGGCACCTTCACAGAACATTCTCGGATCCTATTTCCCCTCCTGGATGATTTGTGCGCTGGCGGGATTAGGAGCGACCGTTGTCGTCCGCCAGCTTCTTGTCTCGACCGGCATCGACAAGACCTTGCCCGCGCCCCTCGTCGTTTACCTGGCGCTTACGGTCGCGTTCTCCTTCGCATCGTGGCTCGTATGGCTGGACTAAAAATCAATACTACGGCGCTGCACCGTGTCCGCGTCTGGTTGGGGCGCTTGGTCGCATTTGCTGCCATCGCTGCCGCAGTCGGGCTGGGCGGTTATACGATTTACCGCCTCGATCAGCGGCCAAGGACGCATGACGCTTTTCTCTATGCCGACACTGCCGGATTGGCGCCAGATGTTAGCGGCCGAATCGTAAAATTGCATGTTCGCGATAATCAACGTGTCTCCCAAGGCGAACCGTTGGTCGAGATTGACTCCGAGCCTTTCGAGCTGCGGCTCCACCAGGCGCGCGCCCAGGTGGCCTCCCTGGAGGCACAAATTGCGCTAACGACGCGGCAAGTGGCGGCGCAATCCTCCGGCGCCGATGCCGCCGCGACACAGGTCGACCGCGCACGCTCGCAACTTGCGTTGGCGCATGACACGGTCGAGCGTCTCACGCCGCTGCTGGGCAAGGGCTACGTCACAACCCAGAAACTCGACGAAGCAAGGACCAACGAGAGGACTGCCCAAGCCGCCCTGACGGCGGCGATCCAGCAAGCCCAGCAGGCCCGTCAGGCCGTAGGCGATACGGAAAGCCTAGTTGCGCAACTGACCGGCGCGCAGGCCGCCGTCGCCCTTGCCGAACGAGACCTCCGCAACGCGACGATTCGCGCCCCCTTCGATGGCTTGGTGGTCGGGCTCGATATCGCCGAAGGCGCCTATGCCTCGGCCGGCCACCCGCTTTTCACCCTAATC
Source organism: uncultured Gammaproteobacteria bacterium (assembly GCA_963773065.1). Taxonomy (GTDB): domain Bacteria; phylum Pseudomonadota; class Gammaproteobacteria; order UBA9214; family UBA9214; genus CAVQCA01. The sequence goes on along the minus strand of CAVYZN010000002.1, from coordinate 17,405 downwards.
AAAGCTGAATGGTACGCTGTCGGGAACTTCCGCGAGACCGAACTCCCGCAGATCGCCATCGGTGATCCGGCGACCGTCTGGATGATGTCGGATAATAATCGCCCGATTAGCGGTCACGTCGAGAGCCTGGGCTGGGGCGTCCGGCCAGCGGATGGCGGCGGTCCCGCGCTGCCCGCCGTCGGGCGGACCCTGAGCTGGGTCGTGGTGGCCCAGCGCTTTCCTGTCCGGGTCCGGCTGGATGCCCCACCCGAGGCGGCCATGCGGCTTGGCGCCACGGTTTCGATATTGGTGCGGCATGGCGCTGTCAACTGACATGACTCGGCCACCGCACTCCGCCTTCTTGTCGTTTCTATACGAAGAGCTGGCGCCGCGGCCCGGCCGCATCGCCGCCGTGTTACGCATTGCCGGCAACTGCGCCGTGGTCGTTGCCATTGCGATGCTCTATCAGATCCCATTGCCGGCCTACATGGGTTACATCGTTTTCCTGTGCAGTCAGGAAGAGGCCGCGGGTACTCTGCTGACCGGCGTGGTCGCCGTCTTGGCCGTAACGCTCGCTGTCGCGCTCTCGCTCCTTTTCTACACGCTCGATGCCTCGGAACCGGCGCTCCGCCTGCCGCTGATGGCGGTAAGCGCCTTCGCCGGCATATTCCTCATGCGCACGATAAAGCTCGGGCCGGTTGCCTTTCTGGCGAGCTTTGTCCTGGTGCTGTCGCAAACCCTCATCGACGGAATTCCCAGCCTTGAGGCGCTGACGCGGCTCGTGCTCTGGCTTTGGGTCGTCGTGACCGTCCCGATCGCGCTCACGATCCTGGTGAACCTGCTGATCGGCGAGAATACGGCCAGGCTCGCGCGGCGCACCGCGCGCCGTCTTCTCGGCGACCTGGCCACGGCATTGCGGAGCGGTGACGCTGCCCCGCTGCAGCGTCAACAAGCGGAAGCAATCGGGCTTGTCGAACTGCGTCACCGGGCCGGCATGCTTGATTCGAATTTGCGCAGCCGGACCGCTATCGACACCATGCTGATCGAGACGCTCGTTGAACTGCTGACACTGTATCGCGTGCTGCCCGCAGCCACGCCGCTCGAGGCGCGCCTGCCCCTTGCCGAGGCCTGTGAACAATGCTCGGCGGCGCTCGAACGCGACGACGCGCCGGTGATGACGCAACATCGGCCGTCCGACGCTGTATTAAGGGCTCTCTCCCCGGAGGCCAGGCCGGTCATCGTCGCGATGGCCGAAGCCGTGGCCCGCTTGAGCGACGGCATTGCCCGGCGGCGAACGGCTACCGATCGACCGGCCGCACCGTCGGCAAAATCCCTGTTCGCGCCCGATGCTTTCAGCAATCCCGAGCATGCGCGGTTCGCGCTCAAGACCACCATCGCCATCATGGCTGTCTATATCATCTATAGCGGTGTCGATTGGCAGGGCATCAGAACGTCGGTGACGACCTGCTTCTTCGTGGCCTTGGGCAGCCTCGGCGAGACCATGCACAAACTGACGCTGCGCATCGCCGGCGCGCTGATCGGCGGGCTCGCCGCGGGGCTGTGCATCGTTTACGTGCTTCCCGAGATGGAGGATATCGGCCAACTCTGCCTGCTGATCTTCGCGGTCTCCGCCGTCAGCGCCTGGGTGGCGACTAGCAGTGACCGTCTTTCCTACGCCGGCATGCAGATGGCGTTCGCCTTCTTCCTGGGCATACTCCACGACTACACCCCTTTCACCGATTTTCCATACGCTGCTGACCTCACCGTGTTGCGGGACCGCGTCGCCGGCATTCTCCTCGGCAACCTCCTCATGTCGCTGGTCTTCGGCGTGCTCTGGCCGGTGAGTGCCGCCGACCGGGCGCGTTCATCGGTAGCCGCGGCGCTTCGCACGCTCGGCCAGCTTCTGACCGGCGATGCGCGAACCCGGACCGGGCCACGCCTTACCGTCGCCCGGGCTCTCGGCGAAGCGCGCCGTTTTGTCGCCATTGCCGCGTTCGAGTTAAGTATGCTTCCGGCGCGCGCATGGCCGGAACGGGGCGAGGGATTGTCCCTCGATGCCTTGGACCGTCTGGCGGGGGCGACCTTCGCCGTCGCCGCCCAGGAGAAACCGGCGCCCGACCGTGATAAAGCCGTACGCCCGCAGGATGAGGCCATTTCGGCGTGGTTCGTCACGTGTGCGGATCGGCTGTCGACGGGGGAGGTTGCGGTGCCCCCCCTGATGAGTTCCCGGGTCTTGCCCTCGCGTTGGCGGAACTGCCCGACGAAGCGCCGGCGTCTCTTCGCGCGGCGATCGAATCGCGTGTGCTCCTCAAATCGGAAATCGCGAATGCCGTTGCGATCAGGGCGTAGTCGTAGCATGGAACGCTGGCGAAAGATTATGTTTTGGCACTCTGACACTCACAGGCTGCGCGACCGATGAGTTGGCGCTCGCGCCGAGCACGCCGGATCGTCCCTGGATCATTCCGCCATCTTCCGCCGCGCCGTCGCGTCCGACCGCTGTCACCGGCAAAAAGCCTGGTCCAGACACGCTAGCCCTGCCCTCGGTCGGCACTCCCGCCGAACCCGCGGACTATGCGATGGCTAACGCATCCGGGTCGCGCATCGACGCCGGCGATGTCGCGCCGGGAAACGCCGTGGCGATCGATCCCGCTCGACGCTACGACCTTGCCGGCCTGATCGATCTCGCGCAGCGCAACAACCCGGAAACCCGCGAGGCCTGGGAAAGGGCACGCCAGGCGGCGCTCGCGGTCGGTCTGACCGAGGCCAGCTATGTCCCCCAGATCTCCGCTGAGATCATCGGCGGATTTCAGCGTACGCCGCTGCCGATACCGACGAACCTCATTTCACGGGGGTATTTCACCAGCGACACGCGCGAGCTGATACCCGCGCTCACGGCGAAATGGTTGCTCTTCGATTTCGGGCGGCGTGCCGGCGCCACGCAGGCGGCGCGGGCCAATGCCTTTGTCGCCAACGTCGCGTTCACGGGCGCCCACCAGAAACTGATCTATGCAGTCAGCCGGGACTACTTCGCTCTAGGTGCCGCGCGAGGCCGCCTGCGTGTCGCGCAGCAGGCGTTGAAATCGGCGGAGATCGTCCAGGATGCCAGCGAGGCGCGGCGGGCGAATGGGCTCGCCACGGTTGTCGAACTCGCCCAGGCCCGACGGCAGACCGCGCAGGCGCGCTTTGATCTGGAAAAAGCAACGGGGGCCGAGCACGCTGCCTATGCGGCGCTGATTGCCAGCATCGGTATCGCACCGGACCTGCGCGTCGAGACGACGGACAGCACTGATCTCACGCTGCCCGCCGCACCTTCGGGAGACGTCGATCAGTACGTCCGAGATGCCTTGGCCAACCGGCCAGATATCATCGCGGCCTTGGGTAAGATCCGGGCCGCCGAGGCGACGCTGAGCAGCGCCAAGGCAGGCTACTATCCGACGATCAGCCTGGAGGCGGAAGTCTACCAAAATATCGGTGGCCTGAGCACAGAGGGAAGTCAGTATTATTCGGTTAACAAACCGGGGGGCAACGTCCTCTTGAAATTGAACTTGCCGTTGATCGATGGCGGCGAGCGCGCCGCCCACGTCGCAACGGCGCGCTCGCAAATCGCGGCCGCCCAGGACTCATTGGATCAGGCCCGAGATACCGCCGTGCGGCAGGTGACGGACGCTTATGACGCTCTCAGAACGGGCTTCGCGGAATATGCGGCGGCGCTGGCGCTCACCGAGGCTGCGCAAACGGCTTATGACGCCGCACTTGATGCGTACCGCAATGGTGTCGGCACTTACACGGATGTGGTCAATGCCGAGACCGCTTTGAGCCAGGCGCAATCCGAAAAGGAGACCGCGCAGGCTAATGTCTTTACCGCTGCCGCGGGTCTCGCCTTCGCGACTGGATCGATTTTGTCACAGCCATGACGGACCATAAATGAGTGTCAGCATAATCCGGGTAGAGTCGAAGTGAGATGCGCTGCTGTTAGCTTCTGCATATCTGTTGACGCCAGGATCGCGGTATTCGCCGCTTCGGTGCCGTCGTCCGTGATCGTGGCGGCGCGTTTGAGGCGCCTGCCGCTGCATGTGCTCCATGAGCGAATCGTTCGAACCGGTATAGGATTTCAGAATCCCGTTGACGGGCGTTTCGTCTGTGATGGGATTGGTGGTGTCGATAACGACAATACTCACTCGCTTTCAATGGCGTGGCTAGACACTGCTACGAAGATCCACGTCCTCGCAATTCGCTATCGGGATGTCGATCAATCTCAGGGAAGTCATCGAGATTGGCGGCCCATTACTGCACTATATGCCAACACTGTTGGTGATAAAAATTGCGGTTGTCATTGCCCTGGCTCTGGGTTTTCGCCTGGGGGTTCGCACCGCTGTTCTGGCCGGCCTCCTGTTGGCGCCCTTCGATGAGATCGCCTACATAATTTTTTCCAGCGCGCACAGAAGCGGCCTGTTGACTGAGCGGGACTACGCGATGGGGCTGGGAGGTTTCCGGATTAAAGGGGCAAACCCTCATTGGAGATGTCTGAAGGAAGCCCGAGCACAAAGGTGCGAGCCGACGAAACGACGCGGCAGGGAGGCGGTCGGCCTGAGGGTCAGAACAAGTCCGAAAAGCTCACCGACGTGCGACGGGGATTCAGGCGGAAATCATGTTGAGGGGCAGATCGACGGCCGTAGGTGACGCTGATGACCGACGGATTGGTTACGCGATGTGAGGAAAAGTTGGTCTATACTTCCTATACGTTTGTCGCAACGCCTGGCGCAGGGGCAACAAACCAACGAGCAGCGCCTGCATACTTCCTACGAAGCCTATAAACGGGAACCGGCAACAAGACAGCAACAGGCAGAAGAAGCTATGTTGCAGCAACAGGAGCCAGGGCGGCCTACGAGGCCTACAAGAAGGCGACGTCGCATTAGCGCAGCCGTTTGAGCACGAGGGAAAAAGATGCCTCGCATAGTGTTATTGATGGTTCTGATGCTGCCGATCTTTGTGCAGGCTGAAGCGGATATCAATCAACTGATCCAGGCGCGAAGGTGGCATCCCCGATGCACAGTTTGATAAGGAGACCGCCGAGGCAAAACACACGGCTGAGGCGCAACAGGCCATTGGCAAGTCTCTCGAATCCCTCGAACCGGAGATGGTCTCGTTCGGTTCCTTCGCGATGGGCAAGTACGAGGTGACCTTCGAGCAATACGACCGCTTCGCGCGGGCGACCGGCAAGACCCTGCCCGATGACAGCGGTTGGGGCCGTGGTCAGCGGCCGGTGATCAACGTCTCCTGGGACGAGGTGGTGGCGTACGCCACGTGGTTGTCGCAACAGACCGGCAAGCGCTACCGGCTGCCGACGGAGGCCGAATGGGAACGTGCCTGCGGGATGCAGTCCAAGTATTGCGGCGGCAGCGACATCGACGCCGTCGCGTGGTACGACGGTAACAGCGGCAACCAGACCCACCCGGTCGGCCAGAAGCAGCCAAACTCGAAAGGTCTCTACGACATGAGCGGCAACGTGTGGGAGTGGACCTCAGACTGTTGGGAAGGCGATTGCAGCCAGCGCGCGATGCGTGGCGGTTCCTGGTTTACCCCAGCGGCGCTCGTGCACTCGACGGACAGCCTCGGGGGTACGACCGAGGCCCGCTTCGAGAGCATCGGCTTCCGTCTCGCCCAGGACTTATGAATTTTGCTATAAATTTTGCGTCGCTTTCCTCAGGAAGCGGCAGGGCTGTGGTCCGCAAAAATTTGTGCCACCTTCGTTGATCGTTGCGCGATTTTCCAGGCGGGCATTTGGGCAGATACTTTCGTACCGTATCGAGGGGATATCTGTATTCCCAGTTTGACCAGCAATTCGTTCGCAATGCGGACTTCACCCCACGACGGATGACTACGAAGGAGTAAGACCATGAACGTCGGCTTTATCGGACTCGGGCGCATGGGCGCAGGCATGGCGGCCAATCTCTTGAAAGCCGGCCATCGACGTGACCGTCTATAACCGGACGCCGCCGAAGGCTGAAGCGCTGGTTGCGCAGGGCGCGACGGCCGCCGCCAACGTTTCTGATGCCTGCCGGGGCGATGCCGTCATCACCATGCTGGCAAATGACGATGCCGTCGAGAGCGTCGTTCCTGGGAAACGACGGCATCATCGACAGCCTGCCGGCAGGGCGCGATCCATGTTTCCTCCAGCACGATCAGTGTCGCCTTGTCGGAAAGACTGACAGCGGCCCACGCCAAGGCAGGACAGCGTTATCGTCGCGGCGCCGGTGTTCGGCCGCCCTGACGTGGCGGCCGCGGGCCAACTCTTCGTCATCGCCGCCGGTGAGCCGGATGCGGTCGAAGCCGCGGCGCCGCTCTTCGAGGCCATAGGGCAGAAGACCTTCGTCGTCGCCGCGACGCCGAAGACCGCCAACCTCGTGAAGCTCAGCGGCAACTTCCTGATCGCTTCCATCATCGAATCGCTTGGCGAGGCCATGGCGCTTGTCGGCAAGGCCGGCGTCGACCGGCGGCAATATATCGACTTCCTGACCTCGACGCTGTTCGATGTCCCGGTCTACAAGACCTATGGCGGGTTGATCGCCGATGGAAGATTCGAACCTGCCGGTTTTGCGGCGCCCCTCGGCCAGAAGGATATTCGACTGGCGCTTGCGGCCGCCGAAGATCTGCGCGTGCCCATGCCGCTCGCCAGCCTCCTTCGCGACCGCTTCCTGACACTGCTTGCCCATGGCGGAGACAAGCTCGACTGGTCGGCGATCGGCGGGCTTGCGGCGAAGGATGCGGGTTTGCGGGGGACTGACACGGTCGATTTCTCGATTCGCACATCCGTCGTTTCTGACTTCTCATGAGGTTAGACCATGGAACACATTGCAATTGGTACGTCCGGTTTGAAGACATCGCGTATCGGCCTCGGCACCTGGGCGATCGGCGGCTGGATGTGGGGCGGTACCGACGAGGCGCAATCGATCGCGACCATCCGCGCCGCGGTGGAGCGGGGCGTGACGCTGATCGATACCGCGCCGGTCTACGGCTTCGGCCGGTCCGAAGAGATCGTCGGCAAGGCGCTCGCCGAGGGCGGATTGCGCGAGAAGGTACAGATCGCCACCAAGGTCGGCCTGTCGTGGAAGGACGGCAAGCCATTCCGCGATTCCCGTCCGGCCCGCATCCGCCAGGAAATCGAGGATTCGTCTGCGGCGGCTTCGCACAGAGGTCATCGATCTCTATCAGGTGCATTGGCCCGATCTTGAGACGCCGTTTGCGGAGACCGCGCGGACGCTGGAGACCCTGCGCCGCGAGGGCAAGATCCGGGCGATCGGCGTCAGCAACTTTTCGCCCGCGCAGATGAACGCCTTCCGCGCCGCGGCAAAGCTCGATGCCGTGCAGTCGCCCTATAATCTGTTCGAGCGCGAGATCGAGGTCGGACGTGTTGCCCTATGCCAGGGACGCCGGCCTCACCGTGCTGAGCTATGGGGCGCTGTGCCGCGGGCTGCTCAGCGGACGCATGAGTACCGGAGACAGACATTCGAGGGCGATGATCTGCGCAACGTCGACCCGAAATTCCAAGGCGCGCGCTTCCGCCAGTATCTCGCCGCAGTTGATGAACTCGAGGAACTCGCACGGGAACGTTTCGGCAAATCGGTGCTGGCACTCGCGCTGCGATGGGTGCTCGATCAGGGGCCGACCATCGCACTGTGGGGTGCCCGGCGTCCCGAGCAGCTCGATCCGATCGGCGAGATCGACGGCTGGCAAATCGACGAGGCGAGCAAGCGGGACATCGATGCGATCCTGAAGCGCTGCATCACGGATCCCGTCTCGCCAGAGTTCATGGCACCGCCTGTGACGAGGCCGCGTGAGCGCTCGCGCTCGAGAGCCTGAGTGAGGAGGAGTTGACATGAAAACACGCACCTTGGGAAGAAGCGGTCTCACGGTTTCTGCCATAGGCCTCGGCTGCATGGGCATGTCGGAGTTCTACGGCCCGCGTGATGATGGCGAATCCATCGCAACCATCCGCCGTGCCCTGGAGCTGGGAATCAAGTTCCTGGACACGGCCGATATGTACGGTCCGTTCACCAACGAGGAACTCGTGGGCAAGGCGATCCACGGCCACCGCGACCAGGTGGTGCTGGCCACGAAGTTCGGCATCGTCCGTGATCCCGGTAATCCGCAACGGCGTCAGGTCAACGGCAAACCGGAATACCTGCGCAAGGCCTGCGAGGCAGCCTGCGCCGGCTGGGAGTCGATACCATCGACCTCTACTACACGCATCGTGTGGATCCCGTCACCCCGATCGAGGAGACGGTGGGCGCCATGGCGCAACTCGTGCACGAGGGAAAGGTCCGCTACCTGGGACTTTCCGAAGCCGGGCCGCAGACGCTGCGGCGCGCGGTCAGGGTGCATCCCATCGCCGCGCTGCAGACCGAGTACTCGCTGTGGAGTCGCGATCCGGAAGACGAAATTCTCGCCACCTGCCGTGTACTCGGGGTAGGTTTCGTGGCCAACAGTCCGCTGGGGCGTGACTTTCTGACCGGCCACATCAAACGATTGGAGGACCTGGCGGTCGACGACTACCGCCGGTTCTCGCCAAGGTTTCAGGGCGAGAACTTCTGGAAAAACCTGGACCTGGTGTGCCGGGTCGAGGAGATCGCGAAAGAAAAGGGATGCAAGCCTTCACAACTGGCGCTGGCCTGGATTCTGGCACAGCGGGAAGACATCGTGCCCATCCCGGGAACTAAACGGCGCCAGTACCTCGAAGAAAATGCCGTCGCACCGGATGTTGAACTGACCGCCGACGACCTGCGACGGATCGATGAGGTCATCCCTCACGGGGCGGCGGCCGGACTGCGTTACCCCGAGGAAATGATGAAGGCAGCCAACCTGTGAGCCATGGAGGTGCGCGGGTTGCCCCAGTCCCCCGTGGATCTACGACGACCGATAGGAGTTACCGGGATGATCATGAATATCCAGTTTACCCCAATGATCCTGCTGCTGTGACCAGCTATCATTCCGTAACGGGAGTCTAAGATGCTCGACGTCGAAATGCCACTACCTCCATGCAACTTCGTCATCTTCGGCGCCACGGGCAACCTGGCCTCCAACAAGCTGCTGCCGGCGCTGTACCGGCTGGAGCTCGCCGGGAAGCTGCCGGAGGGCCTCAACGTCGTCGCCTTTGGCCGGCGCGAATGGGATGACTCGGCCTGGCGCACCCACGTGCGGGAACTGCTGGTCCGGTTGGTCAAGGCCGAGGGGGAGCGACTGGAACACTTCGTTTCGCGCTTCGAGTATCTGCGCGGCGAGCTGCACGACACCGAGGCCTATGCTCGGCTTAAGGCGCTGCTGGCCAAGCCGAAGCTGGGGTCGTGCTCCAACATCGTGTTCTACCTGGCGATCAAGCCCAACGACTTCTCGCCCGTGATAAAAAACCTGGACGACGTGGGGCTCTCCGAGCCCCGGGGCCTGCACCGCATCGTGGTGGAAAAGCCCTTCGGTCAGGACATCGAATCAGCTCAGGTGCTCAACAAGCTGCTGCACCGCTATTTCGACGAGAGCCAGGTGTTTCGTATCGACCATTACCTCGGCAAGGAGACGGTGCAGAACTTGCTGGTGTTCCGGTTCGCCAATACCCTTATCGAGCCCCTGTGGAATCGCAACTTCGTCGATCACGTGCAGATCACCGTGGCCGAGGAGGCGGGCATCGAGCAGCGCGCCGATTATTATGACAAGGCGGGTGCCCTGCGGGACATGCTGCAGAACCATCTGATGCAACTGCTGACCCTGGTGGCCATGGAACCGCCGCCGGCCCTTGAGGCCGACGCCCTGCGCGACGAAAAGGTCAAGGTGCTGCGCTCCATCCGCCCGATCTCCAAGGGCGCCGTGCACGCCCACGCCTTCCGCGCCCAATACACGTCCGGCGTGGTGCAGGGCCGGCAAATCCAGGGCTACCAGAACGAGCCGGGGGTGGAGCCCGACTCGGTCACCGAGACCTATGCCTGTGCCAAGCTCTACATCGACAACTGGCGCTGGCGCGGCGTGCCCTTCTACCTGCGCACCGGCAAGCGCCTGAAGCAGACCATGAGCATGATCGCCATCCGCCTCCGGCATCCGCCCCAGCAGCTCTTCCGGGAGACCCCCCTGGAGACCTGGAGCCCAACTGGATCGTGCTCTCCATCCAGCCGGAGGAGAGCATGCACATGGAGATCCACGCCAAACAGCCGGGCCTGGACATGAACACCCGCGTGGTGCGCCTGAACGCCGGCTACCGCCGCGCCGACGAGCAACCCCTGGACGCCTACGAGGTCCTGCTGCTGGACGTGATCGCGGGGGACAAGACGCTGTTCATCCGGTTCGATGAGGTGGAATGGGCCTGGCGGGTGGTGGACCCGATCCTGAAGGACTGGGCTCAGGAGCGGGACTTCATCCACACGTACACTGCCGGCTCCTGGGGTCCCGAGGAATCGAACCGCCTGTTCGACTCCGAGGACACGGAGTGGCGCAACGGCGTGTAGCGCGGTGAGGTGTCATCAACGACGTCGGTCACGGCCGCCGTCTGAATTTGGAAGCGAAGATCGGTCACCTGTCGCCGCTCCCGCAGGGCGCAAACATTCGCGCGAACCGCAGGATAGTGTCCCCGATCCGTATTATGGATGCTCATTTGATGTAGTGAGCCATGGCATTAAGACTTTCCATCGCTTTTGTACACGCACTCTCCGGTTGGTTTTACCGCTATATGAACGAATTCATCTACGCCAAATAATCCTGCGGGGATTTTGCGTGGATCAGTTGTGCATCGTTGAAATGTATCCGACCCCTTTTCAGGGACAAGACCATCCAGATCAGCGGTTTCGGGTGACAATTACGAATTCGCCACGCAAACGTTTGTCCCTATCAATAAGAGACCTGTTGATAATGCATTTACAGGTGCTATTATAAGACCTGTTAATAGCTTATTCGGAGTTGCCATGAGCACGAAATTTTCAGAGGATGTCATTCCGCTTACCGATCTGAAAACCAATCCTGGTCGTGTGGTGAAACATGTAGCGGATGTGCATCGGCCAGTACTCCTTACCAGCCGCGGTCGCGGTGTTGCCGTGGTCCAGTCCGTGGCTGATTTTGAACAAACGGTGGAGGAGCGCGCCTTCATGCGTGCGGTCGTGGAGGGTCTGGCTGATCTGGAAGAAGGACGAGAAGTTTCCCTTGCAGCAGCCAGGAAGCGGCTGGGATTGAAGTAGATCAATGCCGCGGGTTGTTATCAGCTTCGCAGCGTCGGCATTGCGCGATCTGGAGGAGATCAAGGCCTGGTATGCGGGGCAGGGCGTGTCCGATATCGGTGAACGATTGGTAGCTGAGGTATTTCAACGGGTCGAGACACTTGTCGATCATCCTGACATAGGCGCAAAAAGTGCAGCATGATGCTGCCTGAAGTCAAAGCGTCCGGAGTGAACAACTCGGCGGGACACTTGAAGCCCAGGGATTTGCGCGGTCGGGTAGTCCCCGAATTTGAGCAATCGCATCCATTCCTTCGAGAGTTAATTCATCCGCTCAGATTGTTTCCCTTCACGTACTGAAGCGCAGGATTGTGTGTTCTCGTTGATGCCCCGATACGAGGCGCTGTGAGGATCGGCAAAGTAGTCTTTCACACCGGTCGCTTCTGTCAACCACTGATGTGCCGCCATCTCCCGGTCCTGATCGTAGTCAACGACTGGGCTTTTGCGCTTCGATACGATTGAGACGTTAAAGCCCTCAGCGCCGATTCGGCACGGCATTGTCCATCGGGATAGCATCGTGAACAAGTCGTGCGCTCCACCGCGTGCCAACAGCGGAGCGGTTGTGCGCGCCCTCGATGCGCTCAGCCTCCCACTGCCCTGGCACCAGTCGCTCTTCGACCTCAGGCGGGCGTTCATGAATACTGACCCTGTCAGGGATCCGTCCCCGCCGGTCCTGGCCCCGCGCGCGCGGTCGGCGTTTGGCGTGACCGAAGCGCAGCCAGCCAATCACTTGCGTGCACAATTCGCCACGGGGCAAAAATGGCGTAGATCGCGGTTACATGTTTCGTGAGAAACCTGCAACGCAGGCGTTTCAGGATGCACAACCGCCAGTGTGCCAGCAATCTGCTCCGGCGAGTAGCCCGCTTTCAGGTAGCGCAGGACAGGCTTCCACAGGGCCGTTCCCGGCCGCACGCGATCAACGCGGGGTGTAACCGTGCAGATCCGGGCGCGCCGGTGGGCGGCATCAGCACGGTAGCCGCCTGCCACCGGCGCTCTTCCAGGGCCGCGACGCGCTCTTGGGCGAGTCCGGCCATTGCGATGGAGTTCGCGAGAAAGCGTCGATGCCGAGCGATTCAAACCCAAGGCAATCGTCGCCGGTTTGATTCCCATCTCCAGTTGTGTCTGGATCATCGTCCGTTCTTCAATGCTCAACTGCTTGTAGTTTTCTCCCATGCAAGCCATCCTCTAAATTTCCTACTTTTAGATATATATCCGGCCCCATTTCGCTGATTCGATATTGGTCATTGACGCGGATGCTGTATTGGCCTTTCCGGTTTCCCTTCAGGGCTTCAAGCCGGTTCCCCGGCGGCACTCTTAAATCATCGAGGCGCCTAGCGCGATGCAGGTACAGTAACTTGCGACGCGCAATACGTTCAAACGCCCGAAACCGCGGCACATCGCGGTCGTTGAACAGCGCCTTGGTGTCCCGACAGCGGAAAGAACGGATCATGTGCGCTCAGGCTATTCCGCGTCGCGTAATATGTCAAATGGCTAGCGGCGACGATCATGGACGGCCTTTCTTCCCATTCTTCTGGTTGATTCTCGCGAAATGGGCGGTTTAAACTCCCTATCCCTGTCACCGTTGTCGTGGAGCACTTGTGATTCGATCTGCTCTCACCCGCCGGCCCGCGGTGCCGTTGGCCGCGGCGGTGACCCTCGCCGTCACCGGGTTGGCGCTTGCGCCGTCGGCCATGGCCCAGCCCACCGGGTCGGGCACGTCCGACCGGCACGGCCCCACGGTGGTCGGCGACTTCCGTCACCTCGTGGTGATCTACGAGGAGAACCACTCCTTCGACAACCTCTACGGCACCTGGGGGACGGTCGGCGGCGACCGGGTGGACGGCCTCGCAGGCGCCCCCGACGCCGCGCACGACCCAGGTCGCCCAGAACGGCACGCCGTACCCCTGCCTGCTGCAGAACGACGTCAACCTCACCTCCCCGCCGCTGCGGCGACCTGCGCCGACGCGGCCACGGGGTGCCGGCCAGCGCCTTCGTCAACCAGCCGTTCTCGATCGACGACTACATCGGGCCGACCGACAACGACCTGCCCGGCGCCCGGCGTCTTCGCCCCCGAACGGCGTCCCGAAGGGCACCCGGCGCCCGCCCGGCGGCTGCACCCGGGACCTGGTGCACCGCTTCTACCAGGAGCAGTACCAGATCGACGGCGGCCAGCAGGACCGCTACGTCACCGGCTCCGACGCGGTCGGGCTGACCCATGGGCCACTACGACACCAGGCCGCTGCCGATCTACCGCTACCTGCACGGCAAGGGTGCGCCGAACTACGTCCTCGCCGACCACTTCTTCCAGGCGGCCTTCGGCGGCTCGTTCCTCAACCACCAGTACCTCATCGCGGCGCGGGCGCCCGATCGACACCAGCGGCGGCGGGCCTCGGCCGAAGACGGCTGCACTCGGTGCTCGACAGCAACGGGATGCCCAACACCTACCCGCTCTACAAGCCCACCAGCCCCGACGTCGTCGACGGGCAGCTCACCCAGGCCTGCGCCGACGCGCGACCGCCGACTCCGGCCGGGCCTGTGGCGACTACGCGGTCAACACGGTGCAGCCCTCCAGCGCCCCGTTCGGCACCGGCGCCAAGCTCCCGCTGATCGACGACGCGAAGTACCCCAACATCGGCGACCGGCTGAGCGCCGAGGCGTGTCGCTGGAACTGGTACTCCGGCGGCTGGGACGACGCCGCCGCCGGGCACCCCGGCCCGCTGTTCCAGTACCACCACCAGCCGTTCAACTACTTCACCAACTACGCCCCCGGCACAGCCCGGCCGCGCCCACCTGCAGGACGAGACGGACGTTCCTCGCCGCCGCCCGGCCGGGCACGCTGCCGGCCGGTCAGCTTCGTCAAGCCGTACGGCGCCGAGAACGAGCACCCCGGCTACGCCAGCGAGCCCGACGGCAGCGACCACCTGGTCGACCTGCTCAAGGCCGCCACCACCGGCCCGCAGGCCAAGGACACCCTCGTGGTCGTGACGTACGACGAGTTCGGCGGCCAGTGGGACCACGTGGCGCCGCCCGGAGCAGGGCACGCCCACCCGGGGCGCCCACGACGCCTTGGGCCCCGGCACCCGCATCCCGGCGCTGCTGGTCCGCGCTCGATTGCGGTGCTCGGGCGTGGACCACACGGTCTACGACACTACCTCGATCATGGCGACGATCGAGCACAGCTTGGAGCTGAAGCCCGTCGCGACCGGGACGCGCAGGTCAGCGACCTGGGCCGCGCCGTCCGGATCGGCAGCGACTGACCCATTCGTCCCGCCACCACGGGCAGAGAGTAAAGAGCAAAGGGGTCACCCCTTTACGTGTGCCTTTACGTGGACAGGCCTTGGATGCTTGTCTACACTTATTTCACCGTATTCCAGTTGATTCGTGGGGGTTATAGTCACACAACATCATGATTTCATTATCGGACCGACCGACATTGTTGGCTTCTTAGGGAGGGGGAGATGCCAATCGGAACAGAAAAACAAAAACAAGAAGGGATCATATGTAAGCGGAATCACTTGACCAGTTTTCGTTGGCTGGTGACAGACGCTCTGCTTTCAATCGTTTTCTTCTCGACGCTTTCTGTTGTTAATGCCGCTACATTAACAGCCGGTGATCTTGCGGCGCGCGGTAGCCCGGACGGTCAACTGGATGCGGGCGATCTGCTGATACTGGAGCAATTTGTCAGCGATACGCAAACACCGGTTGGTAACGAATCCCTTGTGGCCGATGTGGCGCCGCTGGGCTCGCCGGACGCGGAAATCAAAAGGGTCGGACTCGATTGATTCAAGTCATCGTATTCAGGTGAATATTACGTATTCGCCATACACAGGGTCTGGCCAGTTGTCACCAGTTACTGTCCGGCTCCTGAAGATGTTCTCCCCGGGATTCGGGTTAATTTCCTGAAAAAAAGTCCTTCAGTCGCTGAAAAACGTTCCTCGGCGTCTCCGTTTCCTGCTGAGGGACTCAAGCGGCGCTGTCTGGCTTGGGCTGCGTGCTGACTGACATCGTGTTCATGCTGTCTTTCAACGCCAGCAGGCGCCTGTCGCCGGGCCGGACACGCAGAGCGCGGGTGATATACCGGTTTGCATTGATTTTATCCTGCCGCTGAATAGCATACTTGGTCAGCGTGACATAACGTTCCACAATTTGCCTCAATCCGCCGCGGGCCTCGCCAGCGTTACCCGGCTCCAGTGACAGCACTTGCTGATAATAACTGTAGGCGCTGTGATGCGCCGGGGTCAGTAGGCGGTCTTCGCGCAGGGCTACTCCTGCCAGCTCCAGCTGCCTGGTGATTCTCTCTTTGGCTGAGACCGCTGATACCACCGTTTGCCCGCTCGAAAGCGGCTGATGTGAATCACCGGTAGCGGGCGTGACAGCGCGTGCTGCGGGGCCGGAAGCATCCGTCATCGCCGTGTCGACGGGAGGACTTGTCCGAATCCGCTGAACGCGCGGGTTCAACGACCTGGGTCTGGCCGTCTGAACTCAATCTGTCCGGCGGCGACACAGCGGGACTTTTCACCGCCACGGAAGAGACAGACTGTGCGCCGCCCTGGGCGCCCGCATCATCGTCGTGCCCAGCCGGCTGCGCTGCATTACCCGACCCGTTGTCACCTTGTCCAGCTACGGCTGCCGGCGATACCTCGACGGGTGTCGCGGATACCAGCGCGGACGGTTGCGATACCCGGCTGGCGACATCGATGCCGGTTTCCCCAGGCGTCTGAACCACCGGAACCTGCCTGTTCACCCTTTGAACAGATGCTGCGCCTGGGAACATCCTGTCCCTGCAACTCCGGCTGGGCGCCTTGCGGATCGGCTGCCTCTGGTTCTCACCAGCATGAGTCGCGGACGGTTGAGATTGCAATGGCGGGCGAATTCACGACAAACAAACTACTTTGTTCAACGGCGTGGCGCTCGACATAGGAGGTCAGCGCCGCGGCGGTTACGGTAACGGCGGCCACCACACCGAACAATACCGCTGGTTTTTCCTGCAGCTTGAGCAGGCGGGACAAAAACCCACGCTGCGGGCATACTGCCGCTGTGCTGGGCAGCGTTAAAGACAGCACGCCGGGGCTGCGCCGCATTCGGCCTGACGTATCCCCTCGGCGGCGGGCGCGGGGGCGCGACCCGATGTGTCGCCGGGTGCTGGTTCGCTGCGTGAAATCGATGCCGCTGCGCCTTTGTTGGTCTCCTGCTGGCGCAGATGGCGGCAGCGCGTCACCTGAACACTGCAGCGCTCGCACCTCCAGGTCGGACAGCGAAATGGACTCATCCTGCAACGACACCCGCCCGGCGTCTCCTTCCGCCTCGCCGGGATTGCTCTGTCCATTACACACGGGGTAGAGATGTTCCTCGTCTAGCTCGAGCGCAACAGCTCACAACATCCTCCTTGTCGAGGATATGTTGGCTTTGCAGAAAGCCGTACAATAGCAGCCGCGTGCACATCTTGTTTATGTGTCGCGGCACACCGCCGCTGTATTGAAAAATAGCCAGAATCGCCGCCCCCGTCAGTTCGGGATCGCCGGTCCAGCCGGCCCGGCACAGACGGTGTCGTACATAGTTTTTAGTCTCCGCAAGCCCCATCGGTCCGAGTCGACAGGTCCCGATCACGCGTTGCCGCAGTTGCTCCATGTCGGGTTCGCGCATGAGACTGCGCAGTTTTTCCTGCCCAACGAGAAATATCTGCAGCAGTGGGCGCGCACCCTCCTGCAGGTCCGCGAGCAGGCGCAATTCCTCGAGCGCGCTGTGCGAAAGCCCCTGGGCTTCATCGATGACCAGACACACTCGCCTGCCGCGATGCATCAGGGTGGAGAAATACTGCGCTATACACCTGAGTAGTGTCGCCTTGTCGAGGCCTGCGGCCTGGATATCGTAGACGAAAGCAACCGAACGCAGGAGATCGGTCGTTTCAAGATTGGCGGGTACAATTCTTGCCTATGCG
Source organism: uncultured Gammaproteobacteria bacterium (assembly GCA_963773065.1). Classification (GTDB taxonomy): domain Bacteria; phylum Pseudomonadota; class Gammaproteobacteria; order UBA9214; family UBA9214; genus CAVQCA01. The sequence goes on along the minus strand of CAVYZN010000002.1, from coordinate 242 downwards.
TATGGATCGTCTTCGAGTTCCTTTAGGAAACTTTCGATCAATGTTGTCTTGCCGGTCCCCGGGCGCCCCGTCAATATGCACGAGCCTTCTCCCAGCTCGAAGGCGTATTGCAGGTAAGCGCGAGCCTCCGCGTAACCTGGATGGCTGAAACAGAATTTCGGATCAGGCGTAAGCCTAAAAGGGGTTGCCGTCAGGTGGTAGAAGCGCATCTTACATAATGCCTTTCGTACATGGCGTACCGG
>CAVYZN010000001.1:0-66753 GCA_963773065.1 uncultured Gammaproteobacteria bacterium | reverse complement strand
GGAGGGCGTTGTACTACGTCACTTGGCTTCGAGGAGAAATCGTGCGGGATGCTAGATGGTTTTTATCCCTACCACTACATCGAGATCGGGCCAATACAGATGCCCGGGGTTTGGTTCTTCCACATTCAGCACCTTTCCAATCGGAGCATCCTTAAACCATGGGAAATCATCGTAAGACATGAATATTTCACGGTCCCTGACCTTCAACCACATACCGTGGCTGGCGATGACCGTCACCTCGACTTTAGGAAATGTTTTTTCAAGCGGCTTTGTGATCATCGTAATCCCTCTCAAATACTGCTTCCGATAGCTTTCAATTATATCTTTGAAGGTCGATAGTATTCGACCAATTCAAGCGCGGGATCCAGCCAGGATTCCCATCTCCATCAGGACCACATGCTTGCACATCCAGTCAGGATTCCTACCGGGAGAAGAAAAAGAAGCCGTGTCCACTCCCCCTAGATATCGTAGAACTCATTCAGTTCTTTAATGGCGTATCACTACCAGGGCAACTCCTGTTAGCGAACATAAGCTTAGTCATGACGCGCCCCGGTTCGTCCCGCGGCGATGCCGCTATGGCCACGGATGACAGGGAATAACCGCAGTCATGCCTGGATTCATCGTGGGCGCAGATTAATGCGGGCTAAGCGCGTTTATAGCCGTAGAACCAGTGATTCGTCGTCGTACCGATATTGATGACGGTGTGCGCTACGCCGGCGGGGATCAGCACTTCCTCACCCGCTTGCGGGCGCAGCACGCGGCCCGCGAAGCGCAGCTCGATGTCGCCGTCAATCAGCATGACGAGTTCGTCGGCGGCGTGCACGAAATCCGCCCACGCCTGCCCGGGCGGATCCGTCCAGAGCGCGCAACTGAATCCGCGAGCCGCCCAGTCACGGGCTATCCGCTGCCGGTCAAGTTCGTTCTTCATAGGGGGCGAGCGCGGCAGAGGTTTCGGGTGAGTCGTTTCGCATGGCTCACTTCACCAGCAGTGACCTGCCGCCGGTCAGGGGTTCAGCCCGCCGCGGTGCCTGAACCAGCCGGTAATGCTGATGCGCTGGCGCCGCGCCGGCAACACCTCGTGCAGAAAGCGGGCGCTGAGAAAGGTGACCAGTTGCCCGCCGAGCGGCAGGATCTCCTCGCAATGTGACGGCTCATCCGGGTCGGTGTAGAGGCGTAACTGGCCGCCATCCTCGGCGACCCAGTCCCGGTTGAGGTACAGTATGCAGGTCACGGTGCGCAGCCCGACGCCGCGGAACTGGTCGAGGTGCTTGCGGTAATAGCTGCCGGGCGGGTAGATCGCCAGGTGTCCGTCAAACTCGAACAGGCCGAGGTACAGTTCCCGGTTGATCGCCTGGCGCAACTCTTCCAGGGCATGCAGGTACAGACGCTGGGCGTCGCTGCTGGTTTGCTGATCCAGCCACTTCACGTGGTCCGTGCGGACTTCGGGGTTGATATAGAGATCCGGGTCGCGGCCGACCCCAGCGTGGCGGAAGCCGCCGGCGTTCCAGATCCGCTCGGCCTCCCCGATCAGATCCTCGATCAGACGCGGGGCGAGAAAATCCGGCGTAACGCACCAGCCCTGGTCCGCCAGGCTCAGGGCGATCCGTGCGTAGATGTCCGGCCCCTGCGGGCGATCGGTGACGTTGTTCCCGGAAACCATCGTTGGTGTGCCGCCGTAAAATATAAGGGGGGTCTGATCTGAATGGCACATACATAAGTGAAATCCCGGCAAAACGTCATTCCGGCCGGAGCGTAGCGGAGAGCCGGAATCCAGAAATTCATGAAACTTTCTGGATTCCGGCTTCCGCGGGAATGACGAAAAATTCGGACTCTTGCCTAAGTAAGTGCCATTCGGGTCTGATCTCTTTATATTGAACCGCCAAGACGCCAATAACACCAAGAAAAAAAATCGAATTTAAAGGAAAATATTCTGACGCGCCTTGGCGACTAATAGAATTTTCAGAGATTCGTTAACTCCCCCCGTCCTCGCGGATCGGCTTGTGCAATTCCACCACCTTCGCGGTCTTCTTGCGCAGGCGGATGTTGAGCATCTCCACCGCGAAGGAGAAGGCCATGGCGAAATAGATGTAGCCCTTCGGGATGTGCATCCCGAAACCCTCCCCGATCAGCGCCACACCGACCAGCACCAGGAAGCTCAGCGCCAGCATCTTGATGGTCGGGTGGGCATCGATGAAGTCGTTGATGGGTTTTGCGGCTATCATCATCACTAGCACGGCCAGCACGATGGCGATGACCATCACAGGTACCAGTTGCACCAGGCCCACCGCCGTGATGACGGAATCCAGGGAGAACACGATGTCCAGGATGGCGATCTGGATAAGGACGGCGGATAGCTTCGAGAGAGCCCGGTGTTGTGGACTTTCCTCCACCCCTTCCATCGCCGTATGGATTTCCATGGTGGCCTTGACCAGTAGGAATAGGCCACCGCAAAACAGCACCAGGTCGCGCCCGGAAGCCTCCCATCCGGCGATGCTGAACAGGGGCTGGGTAAGGCTCATGATCCAGGTCAACGACAGCAACAGGGCAATGCGCGTGATCATCGCCAGCGACAGGCCGAGGAGGCGGGCGCTCTGGCGCTGCTCGGGGGGCAGGCGGCCTACTAGGATCGAGATGAAAATGATGTTGTCGATGCCGAGCACGATCTCCAGCGCGGTGAGGGTCAGCAGGGCGACCCATGCCTGGGGATCGGCTATCCATTCAAGACCCATAGGGATTTCTCCGTTGATTAAAAACGAGTGTGGCGGCGCTACTATGCAGTGCTTCCCTGGAAATCAATGCCTAACGGGTTGCGCGGATCCACCCCCTCCATGAACGGCAGTTTCCGGTCACGGTGGGTCACCTGGTAGACCAGCCCGATCCAGTTGCCGACGATGCCCTCGGCGGTGTCGTGCCAGGTGTTGTCGATCCGCCGGGTGACCAGCGCCTCGGGAAATTCCGGGGGTTCCCGGCCCGCCTCCATGGCGAGTTCCAGGCGCCGCCGGTACTCGTTGAGGATGGCCTGTTCGCTCAGCTTGATGTAGTGGTCCGGAAACGGGGGATAATCCCCGCGCTCACCCGCGGCGTAACGCAGCACCTCGCGCTTGTACTCCTTGAGCAGCGACACGGTGTCATACTCGGGGTGTCCCTGGAAATAGACCACGCGCAAGCCGTCCCCGCTCACGGCGAGGTGCACGCCGGCCGTCTCGCTCTCGACCAGCACGTGCAGGCCGGCCGCCTCGAACTGGGCGCGGCTGATGTCGTTGAAGCGGGAATGGGGCACGTCAAACAGCGTGTTGACATCATTCACCAGAGGATGCTTCGGTTTCATCACGCGGTGGGGATACACCCCCCAGCGCTTGGCCAGTAGGGGTTTGCGCTTCTGGCCGTGATGAAACTGCAGGACGGCATGTGTGGCGAGGCAGGAACACAGCACCGAGGTCACGTTCTCCAGTGCCCAGTCGATCACCTCGATCAACGGCGTCCAGAACGGCTCATCCGCCAGATCGGGGTGGGCCACGTTGGCGCCGGTGATGATCAGCGCATCCAGCCCTTCCTCGCGCAGCTTCCCGAAGGGTTCGTAGTAGCGGTCGATGTGGGCGCGGGCCTGGGTTCCTCGCGGCAGTTCCTTCAGTGTGAACGGGTGCACGTAGAACTGGGCGATGGGATTGCTCTCCCCGACGAGGCGGAAGAACTGCCGCTCGGTGGCGGCGATGGCCGCGTCCGGCATCATGTTCAGCAGGCCGATATGCAGCTCCCGGATGTACTGTTGCATGGCGCGGTCCGGGTCCAGGATGGTCTGCCCCTCCTGGCGCAGCCGCTCGAAGGTCGGCAGATCGTTGTGGGCGACGATGGGCATGGCGATTTCCTCCGTATTCCTTGTGGCGATCAAGGGGTCAGAGTCGCGACTCTGACCCCTTGATCGCCTCGCGTAATGGCCGATTCCAGCAGGGTCAGGAAATCCTTTTCATCGCGCACGCCGCCGACCTCGCGGGAGGTGACCGTGTAGCCGTGGGGGCGGGCGATGGCCTCGTAGCGCGGCAGGCGGGCATGGAACAGACGCGGGAACACCCAACTGGTGAAGTCGTCGGGGTCCATCTGCGCGGCATATTCCAAACCGTGCAGCTCGAGATAGATTTTCAACTGCTCATCGAGGAAGGCCGGCCGGTAATAGAGCGGCTTGGGATCGCTCTGGGCGCGGCGGATCAGGGCCTCCTCCTCGTCCTGTTCCGTCACGCGGATATAGAGGATCAGCGAGTGCGCCACCAGTAGATCGATGACCGCCGGCTCCTCCAGCTCGCACAGGCTGCCGCCCACGTCGTTCACGAAGTTCCGATAACCGTAGATCTCGTGCGCCTTGCGGATGAACGCGGGCACATCGCGCATGGCGTCGATCTCCGCCTGGCGGTACATCGCCTGGCGCCGGGTAAACTCCGCCAGCGGCACCCCGCCGCGCTCGGGATCGCCAAGCTTGCCGACGAAGCTCAGCACCGGCCCCAGATCGTTGACCTTGATGTTGTTGCGGATGGAGATCCAGTCGCGGCGCAGCAGCTCGCGCAGAAACGGGACCTGCATCGCCTGCTGCTTGATCAAGTCGAGGATCGGTTCGTCCAGGTAGCGTTTGCCGATGCGGTAGTCGCCTGAGTAGTGAAACCAGTGATGGCGGCGCAGCAGCATGGACAGATAGGTCTTGCCGACTCCCGACATGCCGAGCAGGGTGATGCTCTTGTTCTTCCAGGCGCGGAATTCCCCGACGGTGAACTTCATGATGCGGACTCTGTGGTTGAAAATAGGCGAAGTGTAACCTGAAAACCGAGAGAGCCGCGACCGGGACCAGCAGTTGGCCCCTGCGGCGACGAAGATGGCGTAGCCGATGTTTGCACCGGTATGGGGTAATCCGGACGATGTGGTCTATGAACAGTTAATGACGTGGGTTCGATTCCCATTATCCCCGCCAGTATTTACACAGATTTTCGGGCGGCGGAACGTTTGCCGAGGACTGAAAAGAGCAGGCATTGGGAAACCAAACCGCGAGATCGAATGGCTTCTCCCGGGAACACACATCGTCTATGGCCGTGTTTGCATTAAAGAAGTCGTGCACCGGGTCGATTCAGAGTACATCTGGTCAACCCCTGAAGCTTCGCCATGTTGGATGATTCCCCTGTGCCGCTCGCATCCCACGACTATGCCGAGCAACTGTTCGACCTGGCCGAGGTCATCATGCTGGTGCTTGACGCGCACGGACGTGTGGAGCGCATCAACCCGAAGGGTTGCGAGATTTTAGGCCACCGGGTCGAAGACATCCTGGGCAAGGACTGGTTCGACCACTTTCTTCCCGAGGACATCCGGCAGGAAACCCGGCGCGTCTTCCACCGGTTGGTGAACGGGGAAGAAGAACTCGTGCGCCATCACGACAACTCCGTGCTGAGCGCATCGGGTGAAATTCGATGCATCGAATGGCACAACGCCCTGTTGCGCGACACCCATAACCGGATCACCGGTATCCTCAGCTCGGGACTGGACGTGACCGAACGTCGCCGCAAGACAGATATGCTGCGGACTTATGAGCGCATCGTGTCCAATGTACCGGATAACATCGCGATCGTGGGCCGGGATTATGTCTACCGGCTGGTGAACGAGGCCTACTCGCAGTTTCACGGCCGCACGCGGGAGCAATGCGAGGGCCACAGCATCGCGGAGCTGTTCGGGAGCGAGCTGTTTGAATCCACTATCAAGTCCAGGCTGGACCGCTGCTTCGCCGGCGAGGTGGTCAACTACGAAAACTGTTTTGACATCCCAGGGACAGGCAGGCGCTACCGTGACGTGGTCTATATACCGTATATCGAAGACGACGGTACGGTGGGAGGAGCCATTGTGCGCGCCCGGGACGTCACCGATCTGCACTTGGCCCATGATGACCTGCGGGATAGCCAGGAACGCTACCGCTCGCTGTTCGAGAACATGCTCCACGGCTATGCCTATTGCCGGATGTTGTTCGAGGACGGGGCGCCCCGGGACTTTGTCTATCTCGACGTCAACCCCGCCTTCGAGGTCTTGACGGGTCTCAAGGACGTGGTCGGAAAAAGGGTCAGCGAAGTCATCCCCGGGATCCGGGAGGGAAGCCCGGAACTCTTCGAGCTCTACGGCCGGGTAACCCTGATCGGGAGGCCGGAACGGTTCGAAACTTACGTGGAGAACCTGGGCATCTGGTTTTCCATCTCCGTCTACAGTCCCGCGCAAGAACATTTCGTCGCCGTCTTCGACAACATCACCGAGCACAAGAGGGCCGAGGCAGCGCTACGCGATAGCGAGTCACACTACAAGGCGCTGTTCCATGGCAACAGCGACGCCATCTTCCTGCACGGCCTCCTGCCCTCGGGCGAGCCCGACCGTTTCGTGAAGGTGAACGAGGCGGCCTGCCGATGCCTGGGTTACACCGAAGCGGAGCTGCTGACCATGTCGCCCCGGGACATCGACGCCAGCGGCATGGACGAACAGCGCCCTGCCGCCGTGCGGTCCCTGATGGCGGCAGGACAGGTCGTGTTCGAGATGGAGCACGTGGCCAAGGACGGTCGAACTATCCCGGTGGAGATCAGCGCCAGGCTTATCGAACTCCAGGGGTGTCCCATGGTGCTGTCCATGGCCAGGGACAGCACAGAACGCAAACAGTCCCTGCAGGCGCTCCAGGCACACCAGGAGCACAGTCAGATGCTGCTGGACTCCATGGCCGAGGGGATGTATGGCGTGGATACGCACGGTTCCTGCACCTTCGTTAACCAGTCCTTCCTCAAGATGCTGGGCTACGAAGTGGCGGAGGACCTGTTGGGCCGCCACATCCACGACCTGATCCACCACAGCCATGCCGACGGCAGTCCCTATCCCTCAGAGGAGGGCCACGCCTATCGGTCCATTGTGGGAAACCGCGACTGCCACGTGGACGACGAGGTGTTCTGGCGCCGCGACGGCACCCCCTTCCCGGTGGAATACTGGTCCCATCCACTGCGGCGAAACGGAGAGACCGTCGGCTCGGTGGTGACCTTTCAGGACATCAGCGAACGCCGGCAGGCGGAGGAAAAACTCCAAGCCTCCCGACAGATGCTCCAGCACATTATCGATACCGTGCCCAATTTCGTATTTTGGAAGGACTGCGATTCCAGGTTCTTCGGGTGTAACGAGGCCTTCGCCCGCCTGGCCGGCCTGCAACGTCCCGAGGAAATCATCGGCAAGGACGACCGCGAGCTCATATGGCACGAGTTCGCCGACCTGTATCAGCGCGATGACGCCCAGGTGATCTCGTCCGAGATGCCCATGTACAACATCATCGAGCCCCTCTCTATAAGCTGCGGCATCACCCTATGGCTGGAAACCAACAAGGTACCCCTGCGGAACACCCAGGGTCAGGTCATCGGCGTGTTGGGGGTATTCCAGGACATCACCGAACGGGTGCTCGCGGAGGAGAAGCTTCGCCAGGCCGCCAAGGTATTCGAGAGCACCATGGAGGGTATCGTCATCACCAACCCCGAGGGCGCCATCCTCGCCGTTAACCCGGCTTTCACCGACATCACCGGCTACTCCGAGGCGGAGATCTTGGGTAAGGACCCGCGCATACTCCAGTCCGGGCGCCATGACAAGAGCTTCTATCAGGCAATGTGGGCTTCCATCCTGCAGACGGGAAGCTGGCGCGGCGAGATCTGGAACCGGCGCAAGACCGGCGAAACCTATTCCGAATGGCTGACCATCAACACCGTCAAGGATGAGATGGGGAATACTGTCAACTACGTAGGGGTGTTCACCGACATCAGCCAGATGAAGCGATCGGAAGCGGAGCTGGACTACCTGGCACACCATGACCCCTTAACCGAACTGCCCAACCGGCTGCTCCTCAATGCCCGGTTGGAATACGCCATTCAGCGCGCCCAACGCGAAGGCACATCACTGACGGTCCTGTTCATCGACCTGGACCGCTTCAAGACGGTCAACGACAGCCTGGGCCATCCGGTCGGCGATCAACTGCTCGAGCTCGTGGCGGCTCTGCTTACCGCCTGCGTGCGGAGCGAGGACACCGTGGCCCGTCTGGGAGGCGACGAATTCGTCATCGTCCTGGAGGGGGTTGGGGATACCGGCGATGCCTCTGCAATGGCGGAGAAGATCCTGAATACCTTGAGTAAACGCTACGATCTGAACGGACAAGCCGTGTTTATCGGCGCCAGCATCGGCATCAGCACCTATCCAAAGGACGGGCGGGATGGCACGACCCTGCTGAAGAATGCCGATGCCGCCATGTATCGATCCAAAGATGAAGGCCGCAACACATTCCGCTTCTACAACGCCGAGTTTACCCGCACGGCGCACGCGCGCTTGACCCTGGAAACGGAGCTGCGCCGCGCCATCGAGAATCAGGAATTCTTTCTGAACTTCCAGCCCCAGGTGAACGCGTCGAGCGGAGCCATTGTCGGGGTCGAGGCTCTGGTGCGCTGGCAGCACCCCCAGTCCGGAATCATTTCACCGCTGCGTTTCATCCCCCTGGCGGAAGAGACCGGTCTGATACTGCCCCTGGGGGACTGGGTGCTGAACGCCGCCTGCGAACAACTTCAGGCGTGGCTGGAGAGCGACCTGCCGCCCATCACTCTGGCGGTAAACCTCTCGCCGCGCCAGTTCCAGCATCGGGACCTGGTCAAACAAGTGCGTGCGGTTCTCGACGCCACCGGCCTGCCTCCCCAGCTTCTGGAACTGGAAATTACCGAGGGCGCCATCATGGATCGCGGGGATAGCGCTGTTACCATCCTGCGGATGTTGAAGGATCTGGGAGTGAAGCTGGCTATCGACGACTTCGGTACCGGCTACTCCTCCCTGGCCTATCTCCGGCAATTCCCGATTGACACTCTGAAGATCGACCAGAGCTTCATGCGCGACATTCCCCACGACACAGGCGCCATGGAGATCGCGGCCACCATTATTGCCATGGCGCGCAACCTGCGCATGCAAGCCCTCGCTGAGGGCGTGGAAACACTGAAACAGCTTGCCTTCCTGCAATATCATGGCTGCGACACCTATCAGGGGTTCCTCAACAGCCGGCCTATTACCGCCGAGTCATTTGCGGCCATGCTCCGCGGCAGCCTGGAAAACCAAGAAAACCTCCTGTTCGCGACTCTAGGAAAATCTGCTCTCCACTTCGAACCCTCATGAGCGGGGTTGTGCGGGCTAATCCGGGTTAATCTTTGCGCCGGCGCTTCGCGCCCGCGGTCGGTTGCGCCTTAAGCGGATCGTCGGGCCAGTGATGTTTGGGGTAGCGGCCCTTGAGTTCCTTCTTCACGTCATGATAGGCGCCCTGCCAGAAGGCGGCGAGGTCCTGGGTGATCTGCATCGGCCGGCGCGCCGGTGAGAGCAGATGCAGCAGCACGGGAACCCGGCCGCCGGCGACGCGCGGGGTCGCGGTGAGGCCGAACATCTCCTGCAGCCGCACGGCCAGCACCGGTGTATCCTGGCGGTAATCGAGGCGCACCCGCGAGCCGCTCGGCACCGTGAGGGTGGCGGGCGCCAGCTCATCGAGCCGGCGCTGCTCCGCCCATGAGAGGCGTTCCAGCAGCAGCGCGCGCAGGTCCAGCCGTTTGAGCTGCGCCAGCCGCGTCATGCCCTGCAGATGCGGCGACAGCCAGTCCTCCAGGGTGGAGAAGAGCGTCTCATCCCGGACATCGGGCCAGTCACGCGGCGCCAGCCGGTGCAGGAAACCGATCCGCGCCTGCAGCTCGCGCGCGGCATCGCTCCAGGGCAGACAGCCCGCGCCGTTGCGGTATATGCCCGCGAGCAGCGCGGCCTGCACCGCCTGTCCGTCGGCCTCCGCCCAGGATTCGTCCGACAGCACCAGCTCGCCCAGCCGCTGCTGCCGGCGCGCCCGTACGCCCTGCTCGCATTCGTCCCAGGCGACGAACGTCCGCTCGCCGATGAGCGCGCCGTGATAGTCCAACAACTGCTCGCGCTGGATGGCGGCGGCGAGGAAGATGCGCGCCTCGCGCGCGCCGTCGAGATGCGCGGCGACGATCCAGTCCGCCGCGGCCAGGGGTTCGGCCTCGATGAACACGGCGCCGCGCCCGTTGCTCAGCACATAGCGGTTCTCCGCCCCCGCACGCCGTTGCGCGATGCGATCGGGATAGGCGCAGGCCAGCACGGCACCGGTCAGCGCCAGGTCCGCGTGATCGGCCGGTGCGCCCTCGCAGCGCAGCTCGCGATGCCATTGCGCAGCCAGCTCACGGAGCGGCCGCAGCGCGCCGCGATCCGCGTCACCGGAATCGCCCAGGCCGCGCAGCCGTTCGAGCCGCGGAACCATATCGGCATCGCCCGCCCGCGCCGCGCGCAGCGGATCGCGCTCCTCCAGCAGCGCCGCCAGTTCACAGGCGAGCCTCCCGCAGCCCAGTTCCCGGCCGCGCAGCATCATGTGCGCGAGACGCGGATGGGCGCCGAGTTGCCGCATGGCGCGGCCGTGCGCCGTGATGCGTCCCCCGGCATCGAGCGCGCCAAGTTGCCGCAACAGCTCAGACGCCTGCGTGAAGTGCGCTGCCGGCGGCTGATCCAGCCAGCACAGTTCCCCGGCCTCGCGCACGCCCCACTGGGCCAGCTCCAGCGCCAGGGGAGCGAGGTCAGCCTCGAGGATTTCCGGCGTGCCCTGCGGCAAAAGGTGCAGGTGTTGCGGCCACAGGCGGTAGCACACACCGGGCTCCAGACGGCCGGCGCGTCCGGTGCGCTGCGCGGCTGCCGCCTGCGACACCGGCAGGGTCACCAGCCGGGTCAGGCCAGTGTTCGGATCGAAGCGCGGCCGCCGCATCAGGCCGGCATCGATCACCACGCGGATGCCTTCGATGGTCAGGCTGGTTTCGGCGATCGCGGTGGCGAGCACCACCTTTCGCCACCCCGCGGGGGCGGGCTGGATCGCGGTGTCCTGGGCCGGCGCGGCGAGCTGGCTGTGCAGGGGGGCGAGCATGACGCCGGCGCCGGGATCGGCCGCCCGCAGCGCGGCCTCCACCAGGCGGATCTCGCCCGCGCCGGGCAGGAACACCAGGATACTGCCGCTCTCCTCGCGCAGCGCCCCCAACACGATACGCGCCACCTCATCGCAGAACCGGCGCCGTTCGCGCACGTACGGCGACTGCGTCGGTCGATAACGGATGTCCACCGGATGGCCGCGGCCCGTGCTGGTGAGCAGCGGCGCCTCCCCGAGCAGCCGCGCCACCGCCGCGCCATCGAGGGTGGCGGACATCACCAGCAGGCGCAGGTCCGGGCGCAGGACGCCCTGGGCATCGAGGCACAGAGCCAGGCCGAGGTCCGCCTGGAGGCTGCGCTCGTGGAACTCATCGAACACCACCAGGCCGACATCCTCAAGTGCCGGGTCGTCCTGCAGGCGCCGGGTGAGGATGCCTTCGGTGACCACCTCGATGCGGGTGCGCGGGCCGATGCTCGCATCCAGGCGCACGCGATAACCCACCGTCCCGCCGACGCGCTCCCCCAGGGTATGCGCCATGTAGCGCGCCGCCGCGCGCGCCGCCAGGCGCCGCGGCTCCAGCACTACGATCTTCTTATTGCCGAGCCAGTCGGCATCGAGCAGTGCCAGCGGCACGCGCGTGGTCTTGCCCGCGCCGGGCGGAGCCTGCAGGACGGCGTTGCGGGAAGCGGCGAGGGTTTGCCGCAAGACCGGCAACAGGGGTTCGATAGGCAGCGTCAGCATAGTGAATCAGACCATGAAGACGGCATGGTAATCGAAGACCCGCCCCGACGGGGATTTCCGGCGATATCGAAAGAAACCTCAAGGCGGTCGGGGTAGACACCCCCCATTCCGTTCGGACCCGTGCCCCACGCCGGGACAGATGGCCCCTTAACTTGCATCTGGACAAATCAATAAACGTGGCTAATATTCCGCACAGCGCCGGCATCCGGCGCGGGTCATGAAACCATCGAACCAAAACGATCAGGTGAGACTACAATGTCGGGATCCTCGAAAATCAAAAGTTCCCTTTGGTACGGTTACCTCGAGGCGGGCGACCGCAGTTCACCGGTAATCCGTGACGAACGGCTGGATACGGGCAGCTTGAGAACGGTGTTCCTGTTCAACCTCGCCCGGCGCGAGATACTCGAATATTCACGGGAGATCGTCGAGCCGAAACTGCGCGAGTTAAAATCCGGCGAGGCAAAAACGATCAAGGAGCTCGACGCGGCCTATGCGGAAGCACGCCGCAATTTCAAGGACCGCCGCGTCCGCACCCTGAATATACCCGAGCATGGCGGCGCCGCGCGCCGGGCGGCAGAGCCACGCAGCGATGACGACATCGAAGACATAGTCAAAGAAGAGAGCGCCGACGATGCCTGGGTGGATGTCGAAGACGAATAACGGCAAGCGGGAATCGGGATGAGGCCGCGCGGACCCGGGCTATCCGGCGGCGCTCGTCACGCAAGCCTGACATTTCCGTCGTCAGAATTAAGTAACGAACCGCAGGTTCACGGCAGGCATCAGTCCTGCCGGGGAGCGATACCCAGCCAGTGGCGCCACTCGGCGAACAATGCCGCATCGAGCGCCGCCGCGGTGGAACGCGGCCGCAGGTCGAACAGCGGCTGTTGCGAACCATCCAGGGTGACCGCATGTCCACCGGCCTCGTGGAGTATGGTCAGGCCGGCGGCATAGTCCCAGAGATTGTGCCGCCCATGCAGGTAGACATGGCCACGGCCGGCGGCCAGCCAGCAGAAATCCAGCGCCACCGAACCGAAACTGCGCTGGGAACCATAGGGCGCCGCCGCCACCAGGCGTTGGGCCAATTCCGCCGGCAGGCGTTTGTAATCCACCAGCGCGATGGCCGTGCGCAGTGAGGCAGGGGCGGCGCGCTTACCCAGTATTTTCCCGTTGAGCCAGGCACCCTTCCCCGCCAGCGCATGAAACAACTCCTGGCGCGCGGGATCATAGACCATGGCGAGTTCGACCCGGCGCGCTACTATCAGCGCCAGGGACACCGCGAAATACGGGATGCCGGTCACGAAGTTGCTGGTTCCATCCAGCGGGTCAAGCACCCAGAACCCCGCCCCCGGCTTATCGATTTGCGCCTGGCGCTGATCGAGGTCCATCTCTTCCCCCAGGAATCCATACACCGGAAAGATGCCGGCCAGCTCCCGCTGCATCCGCATCTGCATGGCCAGATCGGCCTCTGTCACCAGCGATCCATCCGCCTTGATCCGGGCGCCGACGCGGTTGAAGCGGGCCATCAGTTCCTCGTCCGCGGCGCAGCGCAGCCGCAGCAGCAGATCCTCAACAGGTTTCTGGTCCATGCACTAAAGTCACATTCAATCGCCTTGTAATTACGGGTCGATCGTCAGGGATGGCGGCAGGCAGCAACTCTACCAGCCGGGGATTGTTGCATAAATCTTAGCAAGCCAACGGGATCAGACTCCATTCAGGCGTCGTTTATTCGCCGCAGCCTGGAAGGCTGACACGCTGGTGCTTCTCATCAGCGTCCGGTCACGCCTCCGGCCAGGGGTTCAAAGGAAAAGATATAAAACGGCGGGCTGGCGGTCGGCACGCCGGCATGCAGCAGCGCAGACCTGTGCAGTTGATTGGCTACCGCGTAGAGGCGGTTGTCGGGGCCGAAGCTGAAGGCATCCGGCCATGAGAGGCGCGGGTCCTGAAGATAAATGCGATACTCGCCGTCCCGCCCGATCACGCCGATGGCGTTGTTGCCGACATCCGTGACGTAGATATTCCCGGCGTTGTCGATGGAGATCCCGTCGCAGGCCGGTTTCCGGCCATAGCGCTCCACCTTGCCGGCCAGCGCCTCGGGGGCGAGCGCCTCGTTCAGCAGATCCTCCACGCGAATCCGGTAGAGCGAGGTCCCCGTCATGGGACCGTAGTACAACCACGCGTTGCCGGCATCGAGGGCGATGGGGTTGACGCCGACCCTGGGCCGCAGGAGCGCACCGTCCGCCTGGTGGATTTCCACCGGGTGGCCGTCGATGACCAGATCCAGGTCTTCCGGCACGACGCTTCGATGCCCCTGCAACACGCGCCGGGCGCGGCCGCTGTGCATGTCAACGACGATCAGGGCCGCATTGTCGCCCCCGGCCGGGTCGGCGATATAGATACTGCCGTGCGTTTCATCGACGGCCAGATCGTTGACGAAGGTGTTGGCGGGCGTGACCGGTTCCGGCAGGGTGATGATTTTGTGCAAGGCGTTCCGGCGCGTGTCCCAGGCGACCAGTTGTGGCGGCGCCGTGCCGCGCCGGCCGTTATCCAGCATCCAGACGATTCCCCGGCTGTCGCTGCGGATGCCGAGCACCGAGTACAGCGGCACGCCGGGATCGTTGCCGGTCGCGATCTCCCGGTCGGGAAACGGCCGAAGTCCGGCGCCGGTCCATTCGGCGACGCGCCAGTCGGGGTTGAAAAACGGGTGCATGCTCAGGATGATCCGCCGCTGCGGCGTGACGGTGATATTCCCGGGCGCCTGATCGAGCCGGCCGACGGTATGCAATTCCGGCGCATGCGCGCAGCCGGCCAGGGACAGGACGACCAGACCCACCGGCAGCACCCATCCGATATACCAGCGACGCGGCATAGTGACCTCCCGAACGAAAGGTTTCGAAACGCCGGCAACTGGTGCGCGATCGCGTGGCGCCGGAGCAGGACCTGGGACACTCGAATCGCTAGGGCGGACCCCCGCGGGATTCAGACATCGGAGTCCTGTACCACAAGTTCCGCCGACGGAAGCTGCACCGCTGGTTTCTCCATGAGCACGCGGATCCGATTCACGTAGTCGCGTGTCTGTTTCGGTGTATATGGCCCTACGTGTTTCCAGCGCGCCGGTGTCTTGCCAACCTTGTCCGCGGCACTGGAAATACGCTCATGGCCGGTGTTGTAGCTTGCGAAGGCAAAATAGAGCAGGTCGGCCTCGTAGGCAATGTCCTGCCAGCGCCGGTACAATTGACGATCGTAGTAGATGCCGGCGGCGATGTTCCAGCGCGGGCTCGCGATATCGGTGAAGTGGGGATTGTCTTTTTGTATCTCCCTGAAGGTCGAGGGTACGATCTGCATGACGCCCACGGCCCCGGATTTGCTCCTTGCCTTGCTGCGCAGACCGGATTCGACGATGGCCTGGGCCTTGAACCAGCGCCAGTTGAGGTTCGGCCCGAAATAATGCTTCGCGTACTTGCGGAAATAAGCGTCGTAGTTATCCGTCCAGTCGGGTGAATCGACGGCATGCATCCCGGCGGCGAGCAGCAATCGCCATACCATGACGGCGGTGAGTGCGGTCAGCGCGAGCCACCCCGCCTTGCGCATCAGTTCAAACCCAGTCCGACCGTGAGGCCGACGGCAATGCCGATGCCGATCAGCAGACCCATCACCATCAGGCCGACGGCGATATTGCCCTTGCCCAGTTCGTCGCTGATGTTGAAGGACACCGCGCGGTTGAACATCTTGCACCCGAGCCACATGAACAGCAGCGTCAGCCCTCCCCCCGAGGCGGCGTACAGCACATTGAGGATGATCGGGTCCATGGTATCGGTCATCGCGTCCCCGCAAAGTGATTATTTTATTCCTGCACCTTTAAACCGGCGTTTCACGCCCAGCCCTAAAAACCACTCTACCGCCAAGAACGCCGTGAACGCCACGATCTTTTACATTCGAGTCTCTTGGCGTCCTTCGCGGTTTGCTATGAATGAATCAGACTCTCCCCCTGCCAGTTCACCCCTACGCCGCGTCGACTATCACCCGAATGACGACACCTGCCGGCTGAACATGCCATGCCGCGCATGCTGCATGAGTTTCCTAAAGTCATCGTGCCGCACATGGATCAGGTCGGTGTGATCACCGCCTTCGAAATAGATGTCGGGGCACGTTGCCAGGCTGTCATCCATGATGACTTCCATGTGGTAGGCCTCTCCCAGCGGTGGAATGGCTCCCATCTCACAATCGGTAAACAGCATCCGCAGTTCCTGTTCCGTGGCCAGACCCAGATGGCGACCGAGTTGCTGGCTGAGTTGCCCCAATTGGATATGATGGGTCGCGGGCACCACGGCCATCAAGTAACCCCGTTCGTCTTCCAGGATCACCGACTTGGCGATCTGGTCACCGGGCACCCTGGCCGTTCTCGCCGTGTCGCAACTGGATTTGGTGTGGGGATGCGCCATTACGTCATATTCGATATTCACATCTTCGAGACACTTCCGCACCGTATTTGCAATAGCCATGATGCACCTCCTGCGGCCCGTGCCGGAAAAAACGATTGGATACTGAAACTATAGTCAAAATAGATCGTGTCAGAGCACATTTTTCCCTAAAATTAGGACGTCAATGGGTGCTGATCATCCTCTTCACAGGCCATTTTGAACACGTTTATAACAGCGATACGGTTACTCCCGGGGTTGATAGCGGCGATAGTCGCGTATCTCGCGCTGCCTTTCTTGTCGTGGCTCGATTTCTTTCCCGCGCGATTCCTGCTTTTTCTCGCCATCTACACCGGTGTCGCACTTGCCTTGGATCTCGCCATGAAGCGGTATGGCGATTGAAAGCCCGTCACGGCCGGGCGAAGCGCCGGCGGACCGGTGCGATGGGTATCATGTTGTCAGGTTACTTGGACCCGTCAGGTTGCTGGTCTATCAGACGGGCTTGCCTCATGAGGCCATAGTATGATAATCATTAAGTTGACAATTAAATCTCGGGCCAGTTGCATCAACAGGCCGCAGGCTGTTGAAACTGCATGACACTACACATAATGCTGGATTTTCCATAGTCATCGGCTACATTACTACCCTATGCAAGAAGAGATTTTACAGACAAGAAGAAAGGGGCAACGTCGGCGCTACCGCCCCGTGTCATTCTTTCCTTTAAACGACATAACGGGGGGCGTGGTAACGTTCGAGCGTCGCCATATGCCGGATCGGCGCGAGGATGATATCTCGTTTGATGTAGCGGAGTTCTCCGTGTACATCAGGGAAATTCTTAAAAGGCAACAGGTGTAAGCCTGCCGTGCGAGACGTCAGCATGTCTGCGCACGCGCCCCGGGAAACCAAGGTGACCCACAGTCCAGGCCGAGGGCGTGGGTGTATCTGATGGCCAATCATAGCTTCAACCTGTTGCCTAAACCGATCATTACCAAACACCCATTGGACCAATCGATACTGAACCATTGATCCTGCATTAATCGGCAGCGCTCACGCACGAACAACGCAAGCTGCTGGTACTCCTCTATACATCCCGGATGAGCACCGCACCTGCCACCAACACAAACGCAAATGCAGCGGCCACCATTATCCAGATCAACTGCCGACGAAGTTTGTGCAATTTACTCTGTGTTTCCTGGAACATGTTCAACGTCAGCTTGTGTTCAACCTCGAGCTTCTTTTCCAATGCCTTGAGCTGATTATTCGTTGCTCCCACCTGGGAGGTGGTGTATGAGAAGTGGGTATCAAGCTGCTTTGCCTGTTCCGCTATCCTGACCTGCAGGCCCTTGAACTGGTTCTCGCTTGTTTGCAGCCGCCTTGACATTTCAGCCAGGGATGCCTCGATCGCCCTGATCCATTCGCTCGTCGCGTCCTGCAAGTCGCTGAGTTGGTTGTCTCTTGTTTCCAGTCGGCTTGATGCCTCGGCCAGGGATGTCTCGAGCGCCTTGATCTGTTCGCTCGTGGAGTTCTGCAAAAACCTGAGCTGATTATTCCGTTTTTCCAGCCGATCAGATGATTCAGCCAGGGAGGTCTCGATCCCTCTGAGCTGATCACACGCCTGTTCGCGAGCGGATTCAGTCTCCGTGAACCGCCGTTGCAGCTCCGCCAGCCTTTCCGCATCCGCTCCCCTGGCGGTATCCGCCTCCTGGCGGAGCTGTTCCAGGGCCTCGATCTTTCGATTTTCTTCAGACTTGACACGCTCGCATTCAGCACGGAACCGTTCCAGTTCCCCCGCCAAGGTGTGATTCTCCCTGGTGAGAGACAGGATATCGCGTTGGAGTTCCTCCGGGCTCGGCGAAAAAGCGCTCGCGGTTTCAATGATGGTCTTATGGTAGCAATGACTTTTTGCCAGTGCTGTTTGAGGGTACTCAAAAATTTTACCTTTTATTATGATCTTGCAACATTTCCTGCTGTGTTTTTGTTATAGCAACGTCATTGGAACGGCCTTTCAGTATAGATGCCGGATGCAGTATGTGCCAGCCGTTCGTGGAGTCCCGGATTGCGGATCGCCGATTACTAAGGCCATCTGTAGCAATGCCATATAGCCAATCGGCCAAGGGCAGGAGGGGAGACAGGGCGGATTACGCGAGTCCGCCCGCACCTCCTGCCCTTGGCTCCCCGGGTAGCGGTACGGCCCTGCGATCGTGTACCGGTTCGCGCAATTCGATTAAGATAGTTGCAGCTATGGAACTGAACCCGATCTACGCCGTTTTGATCAGGCAAGACAACACCTCGATAAACGCCGTACCCCCCACCGAGCCGTTGACGCGCACCCCGCGCGCCTCTGCCTAAGGTCCATGAGCGGTCATCCGGATATCAAGCTGGCCGTGCTTCGAGGTGTCTACGAGGACAACCTGGGCATCCCCCGTACCTCCGCGGGCACGGGACGGTCGCGGTCCGTGCCCGCACCGCCGCTTACACCACTTTCCCTGAAAAGATTCGGACATCGGGGCAAGACTGTCATCGTCACGCTGCTCGGTCTCGCCGCTCTGCTCGGCATCAATTTCCGGCTCGTCTCGGTGGACAGTTCCGGCCCGGTCGCCATGCAGGTCACGGGAGAACAGGCCGCGCGGTCCATCCTTGCCGGCACACCCGCAGGATCGAACCCCGGGGTCAATCTCCTACGGAACGAGGAAGCGCCGGCGAGCTTCGGGACCACCGCTGACACCGCCGAGCAGTACGAGGCTATGCTTAACCAGCTCGGTTTGCCCATGGCCGACCTTTTCGACCTCAAGGTGCAGACCATCGTCATCGACCCGGGACATGGCGGTATCGACCCGGGTGCCACCGGACATCAGGGGCTCAAAGAGAAGGATGTCGCCCTGGATATCGCCAGGCGCCTGCGCGACAATCTCACCAAGTCCGGGAATTACCGTGTCCTGCTCACACGCGAGGAGGACAGGAAGGTCTACCTGAAGGAGCGGGTGGCGTTCGCCAAGGAAAACCATGCGGACCTGTTCGTCTCCATCCACGTGAACTCACTGCCGGTCAAGGCCGTGAATTACCTCGAGACCTATTACTTCGGGCCCTACACGGATCAACAGTCCCTCGATCTGGCGGCGAAGGAAAACCGCGACTCCGATTACGTCATGGGAGACTTCCACAAGATCATCGCAAGGATCGGCGACACCCTGAAGACCGAGGAATCGAAGGCGCTGGCCATCTCCATACACAAGCACCTCTATGCTAATCTGAAGCGACTCAACGCCGACCTCGTGGATGCCGGGGCCAAGACCGGGCCGTTTATGGTATTGTTGGACGCGGAAGTGCCGAGCGTGCTGGTCGAGGTTTCCTGCATCAGCAACAAGGAGGAGGAAACCCGGTTGGGTACACCCGGTTACCGGGACAGTGTCGCAGGCTTTCTGGAAACAGGGATCGTAGGATACCTTGAACGACGCGCATCCCAGAGAACGATAGCAAGAGGAAAAATACAACATGTCGTCAAGCAAGAAAGATAACATGCTTTACGTGGGGATCGATCTCGGCACCTCCAGGTCGGTGGTCTCCGCCAGCAACGGCAACCGGAAATGGGTAGAGAGCTACGTCGGGTGGCCCAAGGATTTCGTCGCCAAGAAGATGCTCGGCAAGCGTGCGCTGTTCGGCGGCGAGGCCCTGGAGCACCGACTGTCCCTGACGCTGTCCCGGCCGCTGCAGAACGGTGTCATCAAAGAGGGCACCGAGCGGGACGAGGCCGCCGTACGCGAGTTGATCGGCCACCTGATCGCGATGGCCGAAGCCGGTCCGGGGGACGAAATCTGTGTCGCGGTTGGCGTACCGGCCGAAGCGCTCAAGGTAAACAAGCTGGCCATCAGGAACGCCGTATCCGACCATGCGAAGAAGCTGATGGTAGTCTCCGAACCCTTCTCGGTGGCCTATGGTCTGGGAACCCTGGACAACACGATGATCATCGACATCGGCGCGGGCACCGTGGATTTCTGCATCATGCACGGCACGGTGCCTCTGGAAGGGGACCAGCGCAGCCTCCTCACGGCGGGTGACTATGTTGACGAGCAACTTCTGAGGCTGCTCACCGAGAAGCACCCCGAGGCCGACTTCACCCTGAACATGGTGCGCAAGTTCAAGGAGAAACACGGCTTCGTGGGCGAGTCGAAGCGGCGGGTAAAAGTCGAAGCGCCGGTGGACGGCAAGTTCACCCAGTTCGATATCACCGAGGAAATGCGCAAAGCCTGCGAGAGCCCCATGCCCGCGATCATCGAGACCGTCATCGACCTCATCGCCAGCTTCGACCCGGAATTCCAGGAAAGCGTGCGCAACAATATTATCCTCGCCGGAGGCGGCAGTCAGCTCACCAACCTGGATACCTACCTAACTGACGCCATGAAGCAATTCGAGCCCTGCAAATTCACCTGCATTCAGGACCCCCTGTATGCCGGCGCGGATGGCGCCTTGCAACTGGCGGTCGACATGCCCGAGGAGTTCCTGGAAAAACTTTGAGTCATCGGGTCTTCCGGAATGTTCCACTCGGCATCCCGGTGCGGGCGTCGAAAAGGTTCGGCCACGTCCCTTCGTCCTTTGCACGGGCGTTTTAATCCGTATGGGTTCTGGTAGTGAGGGGTTGTTAGCACTTCCTCTGGCACAGTTCGTCAAACCGAGCGTAAATCCATCAAGAATGATACCCAGCATGCCGAGACCATCGTCGAGGCGGCAACATTGCACGGCTCAGGACTTGCGCGCCCGCTTGGTTTGCTGCTCGTCGAGTTGCGCCAGACGGGTTCGAGCTTCCTTCTTGCCGATCCCACGTAAGGGAGCAAGTACCGAGAGGTGACCCTTGCGAGGGCGCGCCGTTCCCAGCTCCCACTTATAAACTGACTTGGGACTCACTCCCACGAGTCTGGCGAAATCGCCCGCCGAGAGCCCCAGGCGTATCCGCTGCGAACGTAGCCCCTTCGCCGTGATTCGCACCCGCGTTGCGGTCTCGTCGCCGGGTTGAGCGGCGGTCATCCCGGGAACATGCTTACCGCCATGGGAAACCTGCCGCTGAAGCATCGCCACCTGCCGTTTCAAGGCAGCAATATCTCGCCGGTATTGCGCCGACGCCTTCTTCATCCATTCTGTCTGATTACGAAGTTCCTTGCGAGCAAGTCTGGTAATTTCCTCCTTCAATACTGTAACAATGTTCGGCATGTCTCACCTTTCTTCACTATCGCTAAATTTAATGAAAAGACACAATGTAATTATAGACGTGGCAAAACGGTACCAAATGAGTCCCGGCGTTTCGATCAGGGTGAAACGGGAATGTCCAGATATCTCTCAACAACAGGGGTTCTGAACGCCGGATTCCTTTCCTGGCGTGGCTATATAATGCGCTATACCATTGTTTAATGCAGCTTGTAATCCCCTCACGCAGGCTTGGATTTAGTAACCGCATGGCGGCAACTAGCCGCCACCCAAAATTCAGTGGGTTATCGCTGGTCTCGGAACCAGAGTGGCGGGCAAAGGCCGGCCCTGACCAACCTGATCAACAGACAGAATAGGCCGGTCTGTTCAAAGATAGACTCCACCTGCCGAATAGCGGCGTAATCCTACTACGATATTGATCTTAGTGGAATCAGAGTGGATGAATCAGCGTGCTGCTCGAATTGACGGTGGCCAGGGAGATGAGGGGGACGGAGCGCCAACGTCAAATCCCTGATGCCGCGCAGGCGCGGTGAAGACCTGCGCGCAAGGCCGGTTCGCGGTCTATCATGAATACTATGACTACGGTGGACGAGGGGATCGAGCTTCTGACCGCCCTGTCCGCCGGAGTGCGGCACGGATAGCAGACTGCAAAACGGGATCGCCAGCGCGGGGAAGGAATGACCGGCTGCGGCTCGGGATCCGTAGTGTTTTTTGCGAGGAGACTTTAATGCCTAAACCGAAGCGCCAATTCCGATACGCCAACAACGTGATGGCCATGGTGATGGCCGGCGGCCAGGGCTCACGGCTGCAGCCGCTCACCGACAAGCGCTCCAAGCCCGCGGTGCCCTTCGGGTCACGCTATCGGATCGTGGACTTCGTGCTCAGCAACCTGGTCAACTCCGGGATCTTCACCATTTATCTGTTGGTGCAGTACAAGTCCCAGTCGCTGATCGAGCACATTCGCAAGGCCTGGACCATCTCGCCCCTGTTTCCGGATCAGTTCGTCACCGTGGTCCCGCCCCAGATGCTGAGTGGCCACGGCTGGTTCGAGGGCACCGCGGATGCGGTCTGCCAGAATCTCAACCTGATCGAGAATCAGCACCCTGAGCTGGTCCTGGTGTTCGGGGCGGACCACGTCTACCGCATGGACGTGAACCAGATGATCGGCTTTCACCTGGAGCGGGAGGCGGACCTCACCGTGGCCACCCTGCCCGTGCCCCTGGAGCAGTCCTCGAATTTTGGCATCATCACCGCGGACCCGGACGGGCGCATCCGTGATTTCCACGAGAAACCCCAACACGCGACGCCCATGCCCGGTGACACCAATCGGGCCTACGCCTCCATGGGAAACTACCTGTTCAATTCGGGCTCCCTGGTTCGGGCGGTGCGCGAGGCGCACAGGCACGGCGAGGCCGACTTCGGTACCCACGTGCTGCCGCGGCTGCTCACGACGCACCGCGTCTTCGCCTACGACTTCACGAGTAACGATATCCCGGGGCTCAAGGCCTACGAGGAGCATGCCTACTGGCGGGACGTGGGCACCATCGACGCCTACTTTGAAGCCCACCGCGACGTGCTTGGCGCCACGCCCCGCTTCGATCTCTTCAACCCCCAGTGGCCGGTCTACTCCAGCAACTACCAGGGGCCGGTCGCCCGGGTCATCCGCGGGGAGATCGAGAACTGTTTGCTGGGCGCGGCCACGGAGATCCATAACGCGCGCCTGCGCAACTCCATCGTGCGCCGCGAGGCGGTCGTCGAAGACGGCGCCGAGGTCGAGGACTGCATCATCATGGACTATGTGCGCATAAGCAGCGGCGCGCGCCTGCGCCGGACCATCGTCGACCGCCATAACCTGATCGAGAAGGGCGCTCGTATCGGCTTCGACCCGGAAGAGGATCGCAGGAGCTACACGGTGAGCCCGTCCGGAGTGGTCGTGGTGCCAAGGGGACGCATACCCTACTTCGCGCGCGACTCCCGGGGCTACGGCATCGGCTACGCGGAGTGATCTGTGGCCGCACCATGACCTGCGTGTCCAGGAGCAGGGTGCGCATGTTCTCCCAGGCCAACACGTGAGCCGCTTCTTCAGAGGATGAGTAGCAGGCTGCCCGTGGTCTGATCGCGGAAGAAGGCATCCATGTCCACATGCAGGATGGTATTTACAGCATATCCTGCAGGCGCATGGCGTTCAGGGCCGCATAAGCCCGTTCATCATTATAAGGACCCAACGAACAAACTGATGCCCGACAAAAACATTTGTGCCGCAACCGCCGTCAACAGCATCCCCATCAAGCGTTGCACGGCCGCCAGACCTTTTTGCCCCAGCCATCTGCTGAGCCCTCCGGAGAAGTAGAGTATCACGCCCGATGCCAGCCAGGCCGTTCCCAATGCGAGCAGCCACTCCGGCCAGCGTTCCGGTTCACGACTCATAATCAGCATCACCGTTGTCATCGAGGATGGGCCCGCAATGAAAGGAACGGCCAGGGGAAAGATGAAGGGTTCGCCGTCAAGCTGTTCGCCAAACAACCCGGCCGGGCCGGGGAAGATCATTCTCACTGCAATCAGGAAGAGTATGATGCCACCGGCCACAGTCAGGGAAGGCTCCGAAATCTGCAAGAGTCCCAGAATATGCCGCCCGGCGAAAAGAAACATGATCAGCACAAGCAAGGCGATCAACAGCTCCCTGATGATGATGGTCCGCTGTCTCGACGGCTCCACGTTCTTGAGGACGATAGGGAAGTAAGGAATATTTCCGAGCGGGTCCATCACGAGGAACAGGAGCAGGGTTGCCGAAAGGATACTCATGCCAGGGTGATAGTACTCGCCAGGATAAAAGCCCCGTCTCTAAAGATCGGCTGCACGCGTATCTTCACCCACTCGTGAAAAATGCACTGCCACTATACCGCATATTGCGCGGGCGGGATCGCGGCGTCACATGGTGAGCTGCCGTGCCCACCCGGTCGCAGATGCCGTTGTGCGTCTCAACCCTGTCGCTGTGGCAATATCTACTGCACAGTGCTGAGCATGCCACGTGTTTATCAACGCCGACCGAGCCCCGCCGCTTATTTTTCGGCGACGGTCTTCAGATTAGCGAGACCCGTCTCGAAGTCCTTGCCGATCATGCGGTCCATA
Source organism: uncultured Gammaproteobacteria bacterium (assembly GCA_963773065.1). Taxonomy (GTDB): domain Bacteria; phylum Pseudomonadota; class Gammaproteobacteria; order UBA9214; family UBA9214; genus CAVQCA01. The sequence continues at coordinate 42,300 of CAVYZN010000001.1, read as the reverse complement.
TTGCAGAAGAGTCCGATGAGTTTCGATATATAGGGACTGGGACCGTGCATGGCCCAGGTGACATTGGTGGCGCCGGCTTGCGGCTGAAGCGCGAACTCGACGATATTGTGGGCTTCAAACGGCTTGATCATATTGAGTTTCATCGTGACCTTGGACGGGGGCGATGACTCCGTGATCTCGATATTCCCGCTGCCGACTTCCTTGTTACCGTCCCACGCATACACTGCGCCCTGGCCGCTTGCCATGCCGCTGTAGTCTCTCTTCATCGCGGGATCCTTGGTCTCGTAGGGTGACCAGGTGTTCATACCGTGAAAGTCGTTGATGAGCGCAAAGACCTTCTCTGGCGGCGCATTGATGATGGCCGAACGCTCGACACGGAAAGTGTCAGGCTTGCTCGCCGCATAAATGAGAACAGCGGCGAGGACAACGACTACCACGATCACGATTATCTTGAACATGGATACCTCCGGTGTTATATGCGGTGTTGCGGTTGACCTAAGCGCGCTGCAACCGCGGCATCACGACCCCTTGCGCTGCCCGGATTGCGCTTGCATCTCGGGAAACTTGTCAGCGGCCTTCTGGACGTCGGATGGGAAGTCCGACATCTCGAACACCTGGCGTATCTCGATCACCTCGTTGTCCGCTGCGGGGCAGCGCCTGGCCCATTCGATCGCCTCTTCCTTCGACTTCACCTGTATCATCCAGTAGCCGCCGATCACCTCCTTCGTCTCGGCGTAGGGGCCATCGGTCACCGTGGGCTTGCCTGCGGAGAACGAAACGCGCGCGCCCATTGAAGGCGGGTGCAGGCCATCGAGCCCGAGCAGCACGCCGGCCTTCTGTAGGGATTCGTTATACTTCATCATCGCTTCGACGGCCTTGGCGTCCGGCGTGGTACCCGGCGCCGCCTTCTCGTAGCCCTTGGGGATCATCAGCATCATGAATCGCATCGTCATGTCTCCTTACTGGTTTCGGGTTTGGAGCCGGGCTTGCGGTCGGTCCCGACCGGATGTGGATCCTGGCTCTACTGTTTAGTCGAACGGAGTTGCACAAAATCGACGTGGAGGAATACGTCAACTCTGGTAGCCCTGCCTAAGAGGCTTCCGTCGCCTCGGAAACGGCTCTCAAGTTCCCACGATGATCATCCATGACACACCGAAGCGGTCGGCGACCATGCCGAAGCGCGGCGAAAAGAAGGTCTTGGCCAGCGGCATCTGCACCTGCCCGCCGTCGGCCAGAGCCGTGAACAGCCGCTCGGCCTCGGCCTCGTTGGGCACGATGAGCGACAGTGAAAAGCCCTGGAAGTTCGGCTTCCCCAGGCATCGGCCGTCGGAAGCCATCAGCGTCGTATCGCCGATGCGAAAGCTCGTATGCATCACCTTGTCCCCTGCCCCGGGTGGGAGCATGCCGGGTTCATGCGGCTCAGGGCTGTCCTTCATGCGCAGTAGCATCGTTACCTCGGCGCCGAGCGCGCCGCGGTAGAACTCAAGCGCCTCTTCGCAGCGGCCGTCGAAGAACAAATAGGGTTGGACTTGCATGGCGTCTCCTTCTCAGGGGTTGTCGTTAATCGTTGCCGACAGCGTGGCCGTTACTGCGGTCGCCATGGACATCCGCCTCGGGCGGCGCAACGCACACGAGTCGACGCCCAGGGTCACGGCCCCGATACGTTGACTAGCTCCTCGCGCACGGTCCCGGACTTGAGCTCTCTGGTGAGGACGAGACCTACACCGGGGCAGTAATACTTGTTCTCGACCGTTCCCCTCTCCAGGGGCGACCATTCCTTGGTCTTCAGGCAACCCGTGTATTCATCGGGGTCGATCGTATTATCGAAGGTGAGGGACACGGCGGCATTGGTCCTGAGGACCTTCGCCATGTCCTCGGCCTCCCCCGCTAGAAACTCCTGCGGGTAGGAGGTCCCCGGGGTGGGATCGGCCAGCATAAGGAAGCCGGGCGTCGCGCCGTCTACCCCCGTCGTCCAGGACCCTTCCGTGCTGCACACCACGTCCGGGTGATCGCGGTCGCAGTACTCAGCCGTATCTTCACCGAGGTACCAGACGTTGCCTATCGTCCTGGGCATACCAGTCGAGGGTGTTCTCCGACAGTCACGACCGCCTCACAATCGTCGTCCTCCCACACCTGGTCGTGTACCTGCCGGGTCATGACACCGGCGATGACCGGAGTCACGCCGGTAACCTGCACATCATTCACCTGACACTCGCCGTGTCCCACGGAGCGGTAGGTGAAGGTGGTGCCCGGCACGAGGGGCCAATACGGGTTGTCGATGTCGATTGGATTGGAAAAGTTCGCGGGATCGAAAATCGCCTCGACCCTGCCACCCGCTACAGCCGTCCCTCCAGAGACGCCCAGCAGGATCATCCCGGAGCAGAGTAAAAACAGCTTTTTTATGTGCGTGCTCATCACTTCCTCCTTTCAGCAAACAAATGCGTGTATAGGAAGCATAGTCCGTTTTCCCCTCATTTCCTGCCCGGGCACTACCGAGACTGACGCCTGCCGAGCGGATTACCGTTGCTATTCACCCGTTGATCCCTTCCCCTGTGCCCTCACGCCATCGTCATCGCTGCCGCCCTTCCCCGGCCAGCCTCCTTTAAATGACATGTGAATGGTGTAGTAACATCCGAGCATTGGGCGCGGGGATGCGGGATCGTCCTATCGCGCGCGGAGGGCGCAACCGGTGAGACGGGAGGCGAGGCGGCATTGCCTACCAGGGGATGGGCCGACGGTCGCGGAAGAATCCGCCGCTCGGGCCGTCATCCGGCAGGGTGGCGAGCCAGACGATGGTATCGGCGCCCTCCTCCACCGAACGCTCGGCATCGGGCCCGCCCATGTCGGTGCGCACCCAGCCGGGGCAGACGGAGTTGACCTTGATGCGGGTAGTCTTTAGCTCGTCCGCGAGGATGCGGGTCAGGGCATTGAGCGCCGCCTTGGAGAAGCGGTAACCCGGGCAGCAGCCGTTCATCTCGGAAAGCTGCCCCATGCCCGAGGACACGTTGACCACCCGGCCGCGGCCCTGCATCAGGGGAATCAGCGCCTGGCACAGGCGCAGCGCACCGTAGGCATTGGTCTCCATGCTGTAGCGCACGGTCGCGATGTCCGCCCGGAACACGCTGCTCGCGGACGGATCGTCCGGGCGGCATGGGATCGAGGAACACCCCGGCGTTGTTGACCAGCACGTCGAGGCGGCCGACATCCCGTTCCAGGTACCCGGCCAGCCCCTGCACGCTATCCGTATCCGTCACATCGAGCGGGAAAAACCCGACGTTGAGCCCTTCGTCCTGCAGCGCACCGGCGGCCGCCTTTCCCCTGGCGGGATCACGCGCGGTCAACAGCACCCGGTAGCCGCGCCGGCCCAGTTGGCGGCAGGTCTCAAAACCCAGCCCGCGGCTGGCGCCGCTGATGACGGCGATTAATGCTTGATTGGTCATCGTCCATTACCTCCGTGATAATTCATCGGGTGCATCGGGAGGGAAGCACCACACGGCAGATCAATCGCCTCCGACAGTGAGGAGTCATCATTTGATGATGCGGTAGCAGGGAGTGTATTCCTTGCCCGGCAATTTCATGCGGTGTTGCGCCACGAACGAGCCCAGCAGGGAATCCATCGGGTCCATGACGCCCGCCTCGCCGCGTATCTCGAAGTGGCCATACTGTTCGATGGCGCGGATGCCTTCGTCCTTCACGTTGCCGGCGACGATACCCGAGAAGAGACGCCGCAGGTTGGCGGCCAGCAGGTGGCGGTCCTGATCCTTGTGCAGTTCGAGATTGCGCATGTTCTCGTGCGTCGGCGTGAACGGCTGCTGGAATTCCCGCTCGATCTTCAGCAGCCAGTTGAAATAGTACGCGTCATCGGTCTCCTTGCGGAAGTGGCGCACCTCGGCGACCCCGGCCTTGATCTCGCGGGCCACCTGGACAGGGTCATCGATGATGATGCGGTAACGTTGCTGCGCCTCCCGGCCCAGGATGGCGCCGATGAACTGGTCGATCTCCTGGAAGTAACCCCCGGCGCTGGCGGGACCGGTGAACACCAGCGGGAAGGGTATATCCGCGTTGTCGGGGTGCAGCAGTATGCCGAGGATGTAGAGAATCTCCTCCGCCGTACCGACGCCGCCGGGAAACACCACGATGGCGTGACCGGTGCGCACGAAGCCCTCCAGGCGCTTCTCGATATCCGGCAGGATGACCAGATCGTTTACGATCGGATTGGGCGACTCGGCGGCGATGATGCCCGGTTCCGATATGCCGAGGTACTGCCCGCCGCCGATGCGCTGCTTGGCGTGTCCGATGGTGGCGCCCTTCATCGGCCCTTTCATGGCGCCCGGTCCGCAGCCCGTGCAGATATTCAGGCCGCGCAGCCCCATCTGGTACCCGACCTCCTTGGTGTAATCGTATTCCTTGCGGCTGATCGAATGCCCACCCCAGCACACCACCATGTTCGGATTGAGCAGCGGGCGCAGGATGTTGGCGTTGCGCAGGATGTGGAATACGGCATTGGTGATGCCGTCGGAAGTTTCCAGATCAAACCGCGGATTGTCGTTGATCTCGTCGCTGACGTAGATCACGTCGCGCAGCACCGCGAACAGGTGCTCGTTGATCCCCTTGATGATCTTGCCGTCCACGAACGCGCTGGCCGGCGCATTCCGGACCTCGAGCTTGATGCCGCGCTCTTCCTGGATGACGCGGATGTCGAAAGACTGGTAGCGTTCCAGCAGTTCCTTGCCGTCATCCAGGAAGCTGCCGCAGTTGAGGACCGCGAGCGAACAGTTGCGGAATATCGTGTACAAACCGCCCTGGCTGGTATCGAGGAGCTTGCCGACCTCGGCCTTGGACAAAACCTCCAGCCGGCCTTCCGGTGCGATAACGGCATCGATGACGTCCTGTTTCATAAGCGTGCTGTTTTTCTCCTTGCTATGAATGACGAAGGGGCTGAAGGTGGTCGCGGAGTCCGCAGAGTAACACACCGTTCATCCCAACCTGACCCGATCCCCGGTCTTGAGGACCCGGTTCGCTGACCGGCCGAGGAGCCATTGGCTTACTATCTGCCTCATGTGTCAACCCCGGAACGGCTACGGGAATCAGCGCCTCATTATTCCTGATTCGCCGGAATATGGGTAACGATTCATCACAGAGATCACCAGGTACACGAAGGGTATCCCTCAAATAAAAGCACAAAACGCTTCATGACATCCTTCAATAAACCGGTCCAGGACCACGAGGCAAGTCGATGGCACATCCGATCACCCGTATTGATAGCGCGTCAAATTCCCTCATCGTGTTCTTCGTAGTGTCTGGTTACGAAAATGGTTAATATCCCGATCCAGCGGGACCCGGGCCGATGGACGCCGATCGCCGACATCACCCCCGTTTATCGAATCCGCATCCATTCCAATGGTTTTCTTCCCACGCGATCCCATGTCATACCTCCAGAACATCATCGCCGGCGCGTGGGGGGAACCCGGAAGCGGATCCGACGCTGAAGCGTACCGTGGCCCGTGTCACGGACCTGGCGTCCCCGTGCGGAGCACGGCGCGACATCACCGGCGGCAGCTTCAATCGCATTGCCAACCGCACCGCGCCTGGGAGCTGCGGTAAACTTGGCCAGGTTTGCAGGTCTTATCATCAACATGGCGATTTTATGAATAACGGGAAAACCGCAGACAGCCACCCGCTTGCCCCCGCTACCCGGGACGAGGCCGGCGATAGTGCGGAGATGGAGAGCTTGCGCTGGATGCGCTGGGTCCGGCGCGCGCTGCCCCTTGCATTTCTTGCCCTCGTCGCCGTACTCGCCGTCCGTGAACTGCGCGGACTGGATATACACGCCGTTCGCCTGGCGCTGCAGGCGCTCACTCTGCCCCAACTCCTGCTCGTCCAGTTCATCGCCCTGACGGGCGTATTCGCCATGACCGTGTACGACTGGCGCGCCGCCCGCGCCCTCGACATCAGACTCCCGCTGCACACCCTCGTGCGCAACGCCTGGATCGCCAACACCTTCAACAACATGATCGGCCTCTCCGGCCTCGCGGGATCGGGCATCCGCATGCTGTTGCTTACCGGCGAGCGCATTGAGGCCGGGCGCGCCGCGGCCTACTCCGGACTGATCATGGTTTCGGTTCCGGTTGGTCTGGCGGTCCTTTGCTGGCCGCTGTTGCTCGCCGGCGGGCCGGGCTGGGGCAAACTGCCGCTCCCGGCATGGACCCTCTGGCTGGCGCTCGGCGGCTTCGCCGCCTACCTGCCGGTTTATTTCTTCACTTTAAACAAAGGGGTGTTCTCGCGGGTGCTGAGCGGCCTGGCGCCGCAATCCGGATTGTCGCTCGCGGGTCTGATCACATTCTCGACCCTGGACTGGCTGCTGGCGGCGGCAGCGGCCTGGGTTGCGCTCGAACTGAGCGGCGCGGCGATACCCTGGCCGACGTTCCTGTCCGGTTTCGTGCTGGCCTCCGCGCTCGGCATATTGAGTCTGATCCCGGGCGGACTGGGCGTGTTCGATGCCGCGCTGGTGGTGTTGCTTGCCCCCTTCGCCAGCGGCCCGGAACACGTCGTCTCCGGCGTGCTGCTCTATCGCCTGTGCTATTACCTGGTGCCTTGGTTCATCGGCGTCTATGTGGGCGCGGACAAGCTGGTGCTGTCGGAACATTGGCAACGCCTGGCGCTGGCGCGCCAGTGGCGCGACAGCAGGCTGCTGGCATTGCTGAGACTGCCGCTGAATCTACTCGCCTCGCTCGGCGTGCGGGTGGTGGCCTATCTGACCTTCGGCGGGGGTGTCGTGCTGCTCGTCTCCGACGCTTTTCCCACGCTGGCCGACCGCCTGGAAGTTCTGATCCTGCACGTGCCGCTCGCGGCCATCGAAGTCTCGCACCTGCTGTCGGTCGCCACCGGCGTGCTGCTGATCGCGCTCTCGCGCGGCATCGCCGAGCAGGTCCGCGGCGCCTATCACGTGACTGTCGCCCTGCTCATCGGCGGCGCGATTTTGAGCCTGCTCAAGGGCATCGATTACGAGGAGGCCGCCACCTTGACCGCCGTGGCGCTGCTGTTGCGGATGCAACGCGGGCGGTTTTACCGCGAGAGCTATCCGTTGTTGAGTCCCCGCAGCCTCGCCTGGCTGGTTGCCCTGCTTGCCTCCGTCGTCGGATTCGCCTGGCTGGGCGATTGGGTGCATGGCGAAATTCCACTGGGCTGGGAGTATCTGTCGCGTTTCGAACCCGCCCTGGAGGCGCCGCGTTTCGCGCGCGGCCTGCTGGTCGCAGCCTCGGTCGCCGTAGCATTCATCGGCTGGTCTTTCTTTCAACGACCCAGGGAGGCGCCGGCCAGCCCCGGAGTGCAGGAACTGGCCGAAGCCGAAGCCGTGCTCAATCAGTACGGCGGCGGCAGGTTCGCGCACCTGGTTTATCTCGGTGACAAATTCCTGCTGTGGTCGCCCGACCGCAAGGCGTTCATTCAGTATGCGCCGATCCGCGACCGGCTGGTGGCCCTGGGCGATCCCTGCGGCGATCCGGCGGCTTTCAACGCCGCCATCATCGCGTTTCGCGAATACGCCGACCGCCGCGACCTGACGCCGTGTTTCTACGAAATCAGCGATGCCCACATACACCGCTATCACGATGCCGGGTTCGCGCTGTTCAAGCTGGGCGAAACGGCGCTCGTGAAGCTCGCCGACTTCTCCACCGCGGGAAAACGCGGTGAAGCGCTGCGCCACAGCGTCAACCGCGCCAGGCGCGGTGGCGTCAGCTTCGAATTGCTCGAACAGCCGCTGCCTCCAGCGCTCTGGCCGCAACTGCGCGCCATCTCGGACGCCTGGCTCGCCCACCACCATACCGCCGAGAAAAGCTTCTCGCTCGGCAATTACAACGAAGCCTACCTGCGCCGCGGTCCCATCGCCGTGGTGAGGGTGGCCGATCGTGTGGTCGCGTTCGCCAACCTGATGCCCGACTATGGCAGTCACGCGGAACTCAGCATCGATCTCATGCGCCACCACCCGGATGCCCCGTCCGGCACCATGGATTATCTGTTCGTGGAATTGCTTGAGCATGCCCGGCGCGAGGGCTATCTCTATTTCAATCTGGGTATCTCGCCGTTGGGCGGCGTGGGCAAGACCCGCTATGCGCGCCCCAGCGAAAAACTCGCCCGCCTGGCCTTCGAGTTCGGCAACCGTTTTTATAATTACAAGGGACTGCGCAGCTTCAAGGAAAAATTTCATCCCGAATGGCGCAGCACCTATCTCGCCTACCCGATCCTGACGCCCCTGCCCATGCTGCTGGTGGACACGGCGGCGCTCGTCGCCGGCGGGTACCGGCGGATATTTTTCAAGTCCGGCAAGCGGTAACGGAGCGTCATGCGCATCTTACTCATATTGTTGCTGGCCGCCGCCATCACCGACACCCCCGCCGGAGCCGGGACCCTGCAGGAAATTCAAGCGTCACCCTTTGGACCGATGGTGCTGGTAAGCCATGCCGACAAACCCAAGGGGCTGGTCGTGCTCTTTTCGGATGAACCGCCGCGGCAACCGACCACCCTCGCCGGCGCGCTCGCGGACCTGGATTACGCCGTCGCCCAGGTGCCGCCGGGGAAGTGGCTTGCCACATTGTCGAGCGGGAACCGGCGAAGCTGTGTGGACGTCGCCACGGCCATTCTTACGCTTGAGCGGCAGATCATTTCATCCGACAGGAGCATCGCAGCCGATCCACCGATCGTGGTCGGCACCGGCAGCGGCGCCGCGCTGGCCTATCTCGCTGCGGCCCAGGCCCTGCCGGATCAGTTGCACGCCGTCGTCAGCATCGATTTTCGCCCCGTTGTGCCCGCGGGGATGACGCCCTGCCATGACAAGAGCTGGCCGATCCGCCCCGACGGCCCATCCCGCATGCTACTGGAGCCGCTGCCCCACCTGAACGCGCCGTGGTTCGTTTTCCAGTCGGAAACCGCCCTCAACACGGGGAATCCTTCCGCCGGGACATTCCTTACCCGGATGCCTGATGCGCGCCTTACCGTAATTAACAGGCCGACCGGACCGCCACACGACGGTGCGGCAGCACCGGAATTTATGGCACTCATGCAATGGCTCGATCCGCGCATTCATCATCAGGTGGCCGCCACCGCCTCGCTGACCGGGCTGCCGCTCACGGAGGTGCCAGCACAAAAACCAGGCGATGACCGTCTGGTGGTGATGCTCTCGGGTGATGGGGGCTGGGCGGCGCTGGACCGCGGTGTTTCCGGTATTTTTGCCGCGCAGGGCATCGGCACCGTGGGACTCGATTCGCTCAGTTATTTCTGGAAGAAACGTACGCCCGAAGAAACCGCCGCGGCGGTCGCCGCGATCATTCAGTGGTATACCGAACACTGGCACAAACGGCGCGTGATCCTGTTCGGCTACTCCTTCGGTGCCGATGTCCTGCCTTTTATCGTGAATCGCCTGCCGCCGCCGGTACTGGCCCGAATCGACCGCGTGGTATTCACCGGTCTCGGCCCGAAGGCGGAATTCGAGTTCCATTTGACCAACTGGCTGGGCGACACGTCGGGTGATGACCTCCCGGTGGCCGAGGAAGTCCGGCGCCTGCCGGCTGTCAGGGGAATCTGTATCTACGGGTCGGAAGAAGGGACGGCAAGCGCCTGCCCCGGCCTGAAAACCACGAAAATCACCCTGCGGGAGCTGCCCGGCGACCATCATTTCAACGACGATTACGCGCTCGTTGCGCAAACCGCGCTGGGCAGTATTCATCCATAATGAAATAAATGCGCCGCACAGGCGCAGAGAACACAAAGATCATTAACCCGCATTTCTCACCGGGATCACCGCGAGATGCCGAACCAGATCCAGAACAACAGCAGCGGCGGGATGATGACCAGGGCGATCATGGCCAAAACCACCCGCAGACATTCCAGTAAATCATCGCATAGACTATCCGTATTCCACCCCATCTTGAGGCTTTGGTAAGTAAAGGTACTTCCAGACACGCTACCAAAGCCGTGTTAGCAATCCGTGAGGCGATGGCCATCCCGATACCGAAGGGGCGGATGACGAATACCACATCCGCGTAAGCGTTGCCGGTGGCCGTCAACCTTACCGCCGGCACTATTGATGCGGCCCGTGGTGCTGTTAAGATGCGGGTCTTGGGCATACCCGGAAAGGGACGGCGGATTTCCTGCCTCAGGTGACCCGGCCACCGTGTCAGGGGATGCCTCATCCTCGGCCTTGCATGAGCGGCGAGTCCGCGGGGTGGCTGCCGCGGACCACAACCTAGCTACCAGTTACCAGGAGAGACACTCGAATGAAGTACGACCTGACGCGCCCGCCGGACCTCACCCATGAAAAGCGTATGGGTCCAACACGCATCCAACGCCCCCTTTACGTTTCGATGCTGCCGCCCTGCAATCATGCCTGCCCGGCCGGCGAGAACATCCAGGCCTGGCTCGCCCTCGCCCAGGAAGGCAGCTTCAAGGCGGCCTGGCAGAAACTCATCGAAGATAATCCGCTGCCGGCGGTACACGGCCGGGTCTGCTACCACCCGTGCGAGTCGCATTGCAACCGCAGCCGCCTGGATGCCCCCGTCAGCATCCATGCCGTGGAGCGGTTTCTCGGCGACCGCGCCGCCAAAAAAGGCTGGAACGTCGAATGGAAAGCGCCGCCGAGCGGCAAGCGTATCCTGATCGTGGGCGCCGGACCGAGCGGCCTGTCGGCCGCCTACCACTTGGCGCGTCTGGGTCACGAAGTGGAGATCCGCGAGGCCGGGCCCATGGCCGGCGGCATGATGCATTTCGGGATACCCGCCTACCGCCTCCCCCGGGATATCCTCGACGCCGAGATCCGGCGCATCGAAACGATGGGGATCAAGATCGTCCTCAATCACAAAGTAGAAGACGTGCTGGCGGAGAAGGCGGAAGGCGTGTTCGATGCGGTGTTCGTCGCCATCGGCGCCCATATCAGCAAGCACATCGACATCCCGGCCCGGGACGCCGGCAAGATGCTCGACGCGGTGAGCTTTCTTGCGGGCGCCGAAAAAGGCGATCTGCCCAGGCTGGGACGCCGCGTGGCCGTGTACGGGGGCGGCAACACGGCCATGGACGTCGCCCGGGTCGCCAAGCGCCTGGGCGCCGAAGAGGCCCTGATCATCTACCGCAGCGATCGCGCCCATATGGCGGCGCATGACTTCGAGGCGGCGGAGGCGATCGAGGAAGGCGTGAAGATCAACTGGCTGCGCACCATCAAGGCCATCGACGAGACCACGTTCACGGTCGAGGTGATGGAAGTCGATGAAAACGGCCATCCGCGGGGGACGGGCCGCACGGAGACGCTGGAAGCGGACACCCTGGTCCTGGCCGTGGGCCAGAACACCGATGTCACCCTGCTGAAGGACGTGCCCGGCATCACGTTTCAGAAAGACAGCACGGTGATCGTGGATGATCGCATGATGACGGGCCATCCGGGTATCTTCGCGGGTGGCGACATGGTACCCTCGGAACGCACGGTCACCGTGGCCGTCGGCCATGGCAAGAAGGCGGCCCGGCATATCGATGGATGGCTGCGCAACGAACGCTACGTCAAACCCGACGGGCACCCCCTGGCAACCTTCGACAAACTGCATGTGTGGTATTTCACGGACGCCGCCCAGCGCCCCCAGGAACACCTCGACCTGAAGTATCGTCAGGAGGGCTTCGAGGAGGTGGTGCAGGGCCTTGGGAAACAGGATGCCGTCTTCGAAGCCAAACGCTGCCTGTCCTGTGGCAACTGTTTCGAGTGCGACGGCTGTTTCGGCGCCTGCCCGGAACGGGCCATACTCAAGCTCGGCAAGGGCAAGGGCTACCAGATCGATTTCGACAAGTGCACGGGTTGCGCGATCTGCTTCGAGCAGTGTCCCTGCCATGCGATCGAGATGGCGCCTGAGCCCGCCCGAATTTCGGCATGAAGCAACCGCCGCCGGCGTATCGCGTTCGCGGACCCTGGGCATGAAACTCAGGTAAAGCCCTTTTCTTGCAGCGGCGTCCTTTTGCTGACAATGAGAAAAGCTGGCGTTTGACCCCTTTTACCAGTGGGTGTCTGCCGGTTATTTGGAGAGATGAATGGAAAACAGGCAAGTAGTCACCATCGACGGTAACGAGGCGGCGGCCTACGTGGCCTACCGCACCAATGAGGTGTGCGCGGTCTACCCCATCACGCCCTCCTCCACCATGGGCGAGCTTGCCGACCAGTGGGCCTCGGAAGGCAAGACCAACCTCTGGGGGGACATACCCGTCATCGCCGAGATGCAGAGCGAGGGCGGCGCCGCGGGCGCGGCCCATGGCGCCCTGCAGACCGGCGCCCTGACGACAACCTTCACCGCCTCCCAGGGCCTGATGCTCATGATTCCCAACATGTACAAGATCGCCGGCGAACTCACCGCGTCGGTCTTTCACGTGGCGGCGCGCTCCCTGGCCGCCCAGGGTCTGTCCATCTTCGGCGACCACCAGGACGTCATGGCCGTGCGCGCCACCGGCTTCGCCCAGTTGGTTTCCGGTTCCGTGCAGGAGGCCCACGACCTGGCTCTGATCTCCCAGGCGAGCACGCTGGAGTCGCGCATCCCCTTCATCCACTTCTTCGACGGCTTCCGCACCTCGCACGAGGTGAACAAGGTAACGCTGCTCACCGACGCGGAGATCCGCGTGATGATCCGGGATGATCTGGTCTTCGCCCATCGCCAGCGGGGACTCAACCCGGATCACCCGTTCATGCGCGGCACGGCGCAGAACCCCGACGTGTATTTCCAGGGCCGGGAGACCGTCAATCCCTACTACGCCAGAACGCCCGACATCGTCGAGGCCAGCATGGACAAGCTCGCCGAACTCACCGGCCGGCGCTACCGGCTGTTCGACTACTACGGCGACCCGCAGGCGCAGCGGGTCATCGTCATCATGGGCTCCGGCGCGGACACCGTGCGCGAGACCGTGGAATTCCTGCAATCCCACGGGGAAGCGGTCGGCATCATCCAGGTCCACCTGTACCGGCCCTTCTCGGCCCGACATCTGCTCGCCGCCATCCCCGCCAGCACCCGCGCCATCGCGGTGCTGGACCGGACCAAGGAGCCGGGCGCCACGGGCGAACCCCTGTACCTCGACGTGGTCACCGTGCTCATGGAGGCGAACGCCGCCGGCGAGCTGCCGACCCTCGCCCTGCCCCGGGTAATCGGCGGGCGCTACGGGCTGTCATCCAAAGAGTTCACGCCCGCGATGGTCAAGGCCGTGTTCGACGAACTGGACAAGGAGCGGCCCAAGACGCACTTCACCATCGGTATTAACGACGACGTCAGTCATTCCAGTCTGGACTACGACCCGGGCTTCATCATCGAGCCGGACAGCGTGGTGCGCGCCCTGTTCTACGGCCTGGGCGCCGACGGCACGGTGGGCGCCAACAAGAACACCATCAAGATCATCGGCGAAGACCCGGCCTTTTATGCCCAGGGCTATTTCGTCTACGATTCCAAGAAGTCGGGTTCCCAGACCGTCTCCCACCTGCGCTTCGGACCCAGCTTGATCCGCTCGAGCTACCTGGTCCAGTCCGCCAACTTCATCGGCTGCCACCAGTTCAACTTCCTCGAGCAGACCAACGTGCTGGAGAAGGCCGCCCCGGGGGCGACCTTCCTGCTGAACAGCCCGATGGGGCCGGAATCGGTGTGGGAACACCTGCCGCGCGTCATCCAGCAGACCCTCATCGACAAGGGCATGTCGTTCTACGTCATCGACGCCTACAAGGTCGCGCGCGAAAGCGGCATGGGCAACCGCATCAACACCGTGATGCAGACCTGCTTCTTCGCCCTGTCCGGGGTGCTGCCGAAAGACAAGGCCATCGCCAAGATCAAGAAAGCCATCGAGAAAACCTATGGCAAGAAGGGCGAGGATATCGTGCGCAAGAATTTCGAGGCGGTCGACAGCACGCTCGCCCAGTTGTACCCGGTCGAGGTGCCCAAACGGGTGAGCAGCGAGCAGGAACTCAGACCGCCTGTCCCAGCCTCGGCGCCGGAGTTCGTGCGCACGGTGACGGCGATGATGATATCCGGCAAGGGTGATGAACTGCCGGTGAGCCTGCTGCCCCCGGACGGCACCTATCCGACCGGGACGACCTGCTGGGAGAAGCGCAACATCTCCCAGTTCGTGCCGGTATGGGAGCCGGAGATCTGCATCCAGTGCGGCAACTGCAGCTTCGTCTGCCCGCACAGTGTCATCCGCGCCAAGTTCTACGGCGGGGAGCGCCTCAAGCAGGCGCCCGCCGGCTTCAAGGCCGCCGCCATCGACGCGCGCGGCATGCCCGATGTGCGTTACACCCTGCAGGTCTACCTGGAGGACTGCACGGGCTGCGGGCTGTGCGTCGAGGCCTGCCCCGCGAGAAGCAAGGAGGAAACCGGCCGCCGCGCGATCAACATGCAGCCGAAGGAACCCGTCCTGGCCTCGGAGCGTGAGAATATCAGGTACTTCGAGTCGATTCCCTACGTCGAGCGCGGCCGGGTGGACTTCTCGACGGTGCGCGGCGTGCAGTTCCTGCAGCCGCTGTTTGAATTTCCGGGCTCCTGCGCCGGCTGCGGCGAGACGCCCTACATCAAGCTCCTTTCCCAGCTCTTCGGCGACCGCCTGATCGTGGCCAACGCGACCGGCTGCTCCTCCATCTACGGCGGCAACCTGCCCACCACCCCCTGGAGCCAGAACAGCGAGGGTCGCGGGCCGGCCTGGTCGAACTCGCTGTTCGAGGACAACGCCGAGTTCGGGCTGGGCTTTCGCCTCACGGCCGACAAGCAGGTCGCCATGGCCGAACGGCTGCTCAAGGAACTTGTCCCGGTGCTGGGTGAGGGGTTTGTCGAGCAGCTACTGCTCGCCCCGCAGATCACCGAATCCGAGATCCGCGCCCAGCGCGCGCTGGTGGCGCAACTGCAGGAAAAACTGCGGCAGATGGACACGGTCTCGGCCCGGCACCTGCTGTCGGTCTCCGACCACCTGGTGCGACGCAGCATCTGGCTGGTCGGCGGCGACGGCTGGGCCTACGACATCGGCTCCGGGGGTCTCGACCACGTGCTGTCGATGGGCCGCGACGTCAATGTCCTGGTGCTGGACACCGAGGTCTATTCCAACACCGGCGGCCAGATGTCCAAGTCCACGCCGCTCGCGGCGGTGGCGAAATTCGCCACCGGCGGCAAGCATGTGGCCAAGAAGGACCTGGCGATGCAGGCGATCTCCTACGGCAATGTCTACGTGGCCCGGGTCGCGATGGGGGCGAACCCGCAGCAGACCCTGCTCGCCTTCCGCGAGGCGGAGGCCTACCCGGGACCGTCCCTGATCCTTGCCTACAGCCACTGCATCGCGCACGGCATCAACATGCAGCACGGGATGCAGCAACAGCAGCGCGCCGTCCTGAGTGGCTACTGGCCCCTGATGCGCTACAATCCCGAGGTGCTCAAATCGGGCGAAAATCCCTTCGTGCTCGACTCCCAGGGCCCGCGCATGCCGTTCAGGGACTACGCCTACCAGGAGCTGCGCTACAAGATGCTCACCCGCACCAACCCGGCCGAAGCCGAGCTGCTGATGGACATGGCCCAGGAGGAGGTTTACCGGAAGTGGCGGCTTTACGAACGCGCCGGGTTCCAGGGCAGGGAGCAGCGCGGCGCGGACACGACCTGAAACCATTGCCATAACAGAGGACAACCGTATGGATCTTCGCACCACCTACATGGGACTGCCGCTCAAGCATCCCATCGTCGCCTCCGCCTCGCCGCTGTCCGAGAAGCTCGACAACATCAAGCGCATGGAGGACGCGGGGGCCGCGGCGGTGGTGATGTTCTCGCTGTTCGAGGAACAGATCAAACACGAGAACGCGGCCATCGAACACCTGATCACCAGGGGCACCGATAGCTTTGCCGAGTCGCTCAGCTATTTTCCGGATTTCGAGGATTACGACACCGGCCCGGAGGAGTACCTGAAGCTGCTGCAGCAGGCGGCGGAGGCGGTGGACATACCCGTGATCGGCAGCCTCAACGGCATCACCAACGAAGGCTGGGTGGACACGGCGCGCATGATGCAGGAAGCCGGCGCCAGCGGCATCGAACTCAACATCTACTACATCCCCGCCAACCTCTACATGACGGGGCGCGCGGTGGAGCAGCGCTACCTGGATGTGCTCAAGGCGGTCAAGAGTTCGGTAACCATCCCGGTCGCCCTGAAGCTGAGCCCCTTCTTCAGCGCCATGGGCAATATGGCGCGCCAGTTCGATGAAGCGGGCGTCGACGCCCTGGTGCTCTTCAACCGCTTCTATCAGCCGGACCTGGATCTGGACAAGCTCAACGTCAAGGTGAACATCGAACTCAGCACCCCCTCCGAGATCCGCCTGCCGCTGCTCTGGATCGCGGTGCTCTTTGGCCGCATCAACGCCTCACTGGCGGCCACCCGCGGCGTGCACAGCCACATCGAGGTCATCAAATACCTCATGGCCGGCGCCGACGCCGTCATGACCACCTCGGGCATGCTCAAGCACGGCATCGGCTTTCTCACCACTCTCGTGGAAGGACTGCGAGCCTGGATGGAGGAGAGGCAGTACGAGTCCGTGCAGCAGATGAAGGGATCCATGAGCCAGCTCAATTGCCTCGATCCCGGCGCCTTCGAGCGCGCCAATTACATCAAAATCCTGGAAAGCTACGAACCCGACTACGCCTAGCGGAGCACATGGAACACATGAAAAAACCGCTGGCAGACCACCGCAGCTAACTGCCTTCGGGTCCTGCCCGGGCCGCGGGCCGCTATAATAAGCATGAGGTACACAGAACGTACCGGGCCGGTTCGCCGAGGCGAGCCTGCCCGGGCATCAAACATAGCCTGTTACCACTATGCGCCATACGAAACCCTACACCCTCTTGTGGCTCTTGCTTTCCTGCCTGCTGCTCTCGGGCGCGCGTTGCACAATCGGCAGCGATAACAACTCCAACACAACCACCACCACAACGCGAGTCGACTCCGAGCAGAAGATATCCGCGACGGCCGGCGGCTTTAACGGCGACCTCGCGACCGGGGATGAGTTCGGCAGCGCCGTCGCCAACCTCGGCGACCTCGAAGGCGATGGCGTGACGGACCTGGCCGTGGGCGCGCCGTTCGATGATGGCGGCGGTACGGACCGCGGCGCGGTCTGGATCCTGTTCATGAACAGCGACGGACGCGTGGACACACAACAGAAGATCGCGGACAGCGCCGGCAATTTCGATGGCAACCTCGACGATGATGACCGGTTCGGCAGCGCGGTCGCCGCGATCGGCGACCTCAACGGCGATGGCGTCGCGGATCTGGCGGTGGGAGCACCCGGGGACGATGACGGGGGGACGGACCGGGGGGCCGTCTGGATCCTGTTCCTCGATGCCGAGGGCAAAGTTCGGAGCTCCCAGAAAATTTCCGCTACCGCGGGCGGGTTCGGCGGCACGCTCAATGACGGCGATCAGTTCGGCAGCGCCGTCGCCTCGATCGGGGACCTGGACGGCGATGGCATCGACGATCTCGCCGTCGGCGCCCCCTTCGCCGGCGATGGCGGCCCCGGCAGGGGTGCGGTCTGGATCCTGTTCATGGACACGGACGGCAGGGTCAAGTCGCAGCAGAATATCGCCGACGGGGCGGGCCAATTCACCGGCAACCTGAATGACAATGACCACTTCGGCAGCGCCGTCGCCGGCATCGGCGATCTCGACGGCGACGGCATAAACGATCTGGCCGTGGGGGCGGACCAGAGTGATGACGGCGGCATCGACCGGGGCGCGGTCTGGATCCTGTTCCTCGATAAAGATGGCAAGGTCAAGTCGCAGCAGAAGATCGCCGACGGGGCGGGTGGATTCAAAGGCGACCTCAATGACGGCGACCAGTTCGGCAGCGCGGTGGCCGATACTGGCGATCTAGACGGCGACGGCATAAACGATCTGGCCGTGGGGGCGGATCAGAGCGATGACGGTGGTCCGGATCGCGGTGCGGTCTGGATCCTGTTCATGGATCAGGACGGCAAGGTCAATTCGCAGAAGAAAATTGCCGATGGGGCGGGTGGTTTCAAAGGCGACCTGGCTGACGGCGATCAGTTCGGCAGCGCGGTCGCGGGCATCGGCGACCTCGACGGCAACGGCGTGCCGGATATCGCCGTCGGTGCGCCTCTGGACGATGACGGCGGGACCGACAAGGGCGCGGTCTGGATACTCTTCATGAAGCAGGCCGACTGATATCCGAAACCCCTGCGTATACCCGCGTTGTCATCGTGTGCCTGCGACGATCGCGGTCATTTCCCGTCACTGGCCGGTAACGGCGCTTACTTAAGCACTAATACTGGTAAACACCATTATCACCGCAAAGACGAAAGCGCGAAGAAACTTATTAACAAAAACAATTAAACGGCTTTGCGTTCTTGTGCGCTTTGCCGTGGCCAATGTTCCTTTATATGGCAAGATGATATCCCCTTCAAGTAACTGTCATTCATCCCTTACCACTGGCGCATACCATCGAGCATCCCGCTGAGCGAACCGTCACCATGACTCCCTACGACTATGATGTCCTCGTCATCGGCTCCGGGCCCGGCGGCCAGAGCGCCGCGCTGGAGGCCGCGGGCCTCGGCAAGCGAGTGGGCCTGATCGAGCGCAAACCCTATCTGGGGGGCGTCAGCCTGCAGACGGGCACCATTCCGAGCAAGGCTCTGCGGGAAGCGGCCTACCTGATGTCGCGCTTTGCAGCCCGCGGCATGCGCCAGGCCGCCCAGGCACATGGCCAGCTCCACAGCGGTTTTCTGAGCGAGGCCATCGGGCGCAAGGACCGGGTCATCGAAAACCAGGAGACCCTGCTGCTCAACCAGCTCATGGCCGTGGGAGTTGATCTGCTGCCGGGGGAAGCCGCGTTTTGCGATCCGCACACCCTGAATCTGCGCCGCGCCAACGGCGGGCGGGAAACGCTCAGCGCCGCCGTGATCATCCTGGCCACCGGTTCGCGTCCGCACCGCCCGGCGGAAGTGCCGTTCGATAGGGAACGGGTGCTGGATTCCACTTCCATACTCAGGCTGCGCCGCCTGCCGGAACGCCTGCTGGTGGTGGGCGGCGGAGTGATCGCCTGCGAATTCGCCACCATGTTCGCCCCGCTGGGGGTGCAGGTGCGGCTGGTGGACTCCCATGCCCACCTGCTCGCCTATCTGGACGAGGACATCCAGCAGATCCTGGCGCAACAGATGCTGGACATGGGGATACGCCTGCACATGCAGACCCGGGTGGCTACCATATGCCGGGACGGCGAGCGGGTGCAGCTCACCACCACGGACGGGGAGATCCTGGAAACCGATGTCCTGCTGTATGCGCTCGGCCGCGAACCCAACTACGGCGCGCTCAACCTGGCGGGCGCCGGGCTGCTCGCCGATGACCATGGCTGGGTGCGGGTGAATGAACGGCACCAGACCGCGCAGCCGCACATCTACATCATCGGCGACCTGGCGGGACGGCCATCGCTTGCCTCCACCGCCATGGAGCAAGGGCGCCACGCCGTGAACCACGCCTTCGACCGGGCACCGGCGCGCCCTGCCGGCCCCCTGCCCATGGCCATCTACACCATCCCCGAGCTTTCCTATGTCGGCGAGACCGAGCGGGAACTGCGGGAGCGGGGCGTCGCCTACGTGGTCGGGCGCGCCCTGTTCGCCGAAACCGCGCGCGGCCAGATCATCGGTGAGGAACGCGGTTTCATGAAGCTGCTGGTGGAACGCGCCACCCGCGCCATCCGCGGCGTGCACATCATCGGCGAATCGGCCAGCGAGCTGATCCACGTGGGGCAGATGGCGATGACCTGCGGGGCCGGCGTCGACATCCTCGCCGAGAGCGTCTTCAACTACCCGACGCTGGCGCAGTGCTACAAGAGCGCCGCCCTGGACTGCCTGCGGCAACTTGCCGCGCAGGCCCCCTGACGGCCATCCTGCCCGGGATCCGGTACAGGCTTTACCAAGCCCCCCACTCTACCGGCTCCGTTCCCCTTACTCCCAGTCCTCGGGCGACGGTGAGGGCGGCGTTTTTCTCTTCGGCGACGCGGCGATCATGACTTCCGTCGTGATCATGAGGCCCGCCACGGAGGCGGCGTTCTGCAGGGCCACCCGCACCACCTTGGTGGGATCCAGCACGCCCATTTCCATCATGTCGCCGAACGCGTCGGTCTGGGCGTTGTAACCCAGGTTGCCGCCGCCTTCGCGCACCCGGTTCAGGATGACCGCGGGTTCCAGGCCGGAGTTGATGACGATTTCGCGCAACGGCTGTTCCATGGCCCGCAGCACGATGTTGATCCCGATCTCCTGATCGGGGTTATCGCCCGTGATGCCCCGGGTGCGCAGCGCCTGCTGGGCGCGCACCAGCGCAACGCCGCCGCCGGGAACCACTCCCTCCTCCACGGCCGCACGGGTGGCGTGCATGGCATCCTCGACCCTATCTTTCTTTTCCTTCATCTCGAATTCGGTCGCCGCGCCGACCTTGAGCACGGCCACCCCGCCGGAGAGCTTCGCCAGGCGTTCCTGCAGCTTCTCGCGGTCGTAGTCGGAGGTGGTTTCGTCGATCTGCCTGCGGATCTGCTGGATGCGCTGTTTGATAGGCGTCTCGTCGCCCCCGCCGCCGACCAGGGTGGTATGGTCCTTGTCGATGAGCACCTTGCCGGCCGTACCGAGATGCTCCAGACCGGTCTTCTCGAGGGTCAGTCCGATCTCTTCGGAAACCACGGTGGCGCCGATCAATACGGCGATGTCCTGCAGCACGGCCTTGCGGCGGTCGCCGAAACCCGGCGCCTTGACCGCGGCGCATTTCATGATGCCGCGGATGTTGTTCACCACCAGCGTGGCCAGGGCCTCGCCCTCGACCTCCTCGGCAATCACCAGCAGGGGCTTGCCGGAACGGGCCACCGCTTCCAGCAGCGGCAGGATGTCGCGGATGTTGGAGAGCTTGCGGTCGAGGACCAGGATGTAGACGTTTTCGAGCTCGACGGTCATTTTCTCCGGCTGGTTAACGAAATAGGGCGACTGGTAGCCGCGATCGAACTGCATGCCTTCGACCACCTCTAATTCATTCACCAGGCCCGAACCTTCCTCGACGGTGATCACGCCCTCCCGGCCCACCTTGTCCATGGCATCGGCGATCAGCGAGCCGATCTCCTCGTCGCCGTTCGCCGAGACCGTGCCCACCTGGGCGATGGCCTTGCCGTCCGCGCAGGGGATCGAGATCGCCTGCAGTTCCCGCACGGCGGCGTCGATGGTCTTGTCGATGCCGCGCTTGACATCCATCGGGTTCATGCCGGCGGCAATCGCCTTCAGGCCCTCGTTGAAGATCGACTCGGCCAGCACGGTGGCCGTGGTGGTGCCGTCGCCGGCGACATCCGAGGTATGAGTGGCGACCTGACGCACCATTTGCGCGCCCATGTTCTCGAAGTGATCCTCAAGCTCGATTTCCTTGGCGACGGACACCCCGTCCTTGGTCATGCTTGGGGAGCCAAAGGCCTTTTGGATAATGACGTTACGGCCGCGCGGCCCCAGCGTGACCTTCACCGCATGCGCCAGTATCCTTGCCCCCACGACCATTCTCTGCCTGGCATCATCACCGAAGTGAATATCCTTTGCTGTCATCGTTCCCCCTTAAGGCGGTGCTCCCCGCCGCGAGTCTGGTTTGGTTGAAATGATAATTCGCCGTGCGCTAGTGTCGTACACGCCCGGGCGGAAGACAAGGGCAAGCCTCGCGCCTCCGGCGGCCTAAGCGTATGCAGCGGCGCCACAACTCTCGCCCCCGACCGGTATCACGGTAGGCTACGGATACCGGATGTTATGTTATTGAGTCGTCACTCTTTTCATTACCTCTATGCCTTATGTCGTGCTGCCGTCGCCGGGGGAGAAATGCGGCTAGGACCTAGGTACAATTCATCTCTTATCCGTATACCCTTAGCATCTAGGTCACAGGGGCAAGAATCATCCCGTTGCGCGGATGCCGACAGATGCTTGCGATTGCTGCTCGGGTGTGCAATGCAAAACCAGGAACTATCACCTTGGAGATGCATCACGATGAATACGATAACGACGAAATTGCCCTGGCTGCCTGGCCTGGCAATGGCAGTATCCGCGGTAGCGAGTATCACCGCCCTGACGACAGGACGAGGCGTGACCGGTCCTGACGTGGAATGGAACACATTGCGCTGCGACGTTACTCGGATGTCAGACCACTGTCCCCCGGATCCGTTTTTGGAATCCATGCCACCCGCAACTGATCCGCCGGCTGAAGACACCGCGGCGGACACGGCGCCCGTCGGCGAGATCTGGAGCCGCATGCGCGGCGGTTTTTCCCTGCCGAAATCCGCCCCGCATGCGATTCAAGTCTATCTTAAGAGTTTCAGCAATCACCCCGGCGCCACCGCGCGGGTATTGCAGCGTGGCAAACCCTATCTTTTCCATATTCTGAACCGCGTGGAACAACGTGGGCTGCCGGCGGAGCTGGCGTTGGTGCCGTTCGTTGAAAGCGCTTTTGACCCGCACGCCATCTCGCCGGTGGGGGCGGTTGGAATATGGCAGTTCATGCCCGACACGGCCGCGCAGCTCGGCCTGCGCCAGAGCTGGTGGTATGACGGGCGCAAGGACATCATCGATGCCACCGAGGCCGCCCTGGACTATCTGACACAGCTTCATCGATGCTTCGGCGACTGGCTGCTGGCCCTGGCGGCCTATAACGCGGGCAGCGCGCGGGTTCAACGCGCAATCGAGCAAAACCGCATCGAGGGAAAGCCGGTCGATTTCTGGCATTTGCCGCTGCCGGAGGAAACCCGGGATTATGTGCCCAAGCTGATCGCCCTGCGGACCATAATCAATAATCCGGCACACTACAACATCACGCTGCCGTCTCTACCCGACACGCGCTACTTCACCAGCGTCGACACGCAAGGACGGATCGATCTGCAGGTGGCCGCGCGCCTCGCCGGCATCTCCGAAGACGAAATCAAAGGCTTAAACCCCGGCATCAACCGCCTGATCACCCCGCCCGACAGACCGAATACCCTGCTCATCCCGAAGGCGAGTGCGCGGGTCTTCCGCGAGCGCCTCGCCCAACTGCCCGAGGAGGAACGCATCCAGTCGATCCGCCACCGGATTCTTCAGGGCGACACACTGAGCACGATAGCGCAGCATTACCGCACGACGGTAGACAAGCTGCTCAATGTCAATCGCCTGGAAAGCACCGAGATTATCGCCGGCGAGTTTCTCGTCGTACCCGGATCCTAGCGTGGGCGGGTACGACTCCTTGATTCACGATGAACCGCCGAGGACGGCGGCACACGAGCCTACAGGGACGTATTCACGGCGTTCCGACAAGCCCATCCCGGTCATGGTGATGATCTTGGTATGCGGTGATTGCCTAACCCCAGTTTGATTCCCAATAGGCGTGCAGGCCCGCGACCGCACCCGGCAGGAGCTCGACCAGCATTTCATACTCCTCCTCATCGATCTCCGGTTCTTCCTCGACATGCAGCAGCGCGATTCTGGCGATCGGCCCCAGCAATGACTGTTCATATTTCGGCAATCGGTCCCAGCGTTCCTCGTCGCCGCTGACCGCCAGCATGAAGCCGAAACACCAACCCTCGTGGGCCACCACCACCTCGCCGTCCTCCTCGACCTCGACGAACAGCGGCTCAAATGACTGCCCCGCCCTGAGCGTCGTGGAAATTTCACGATACATGCGCAGCAGCAGGCCCGTCATGCGCTGCCGCTCGGCCTCATCGGCAAACGCGGGCTTCCCCCAGACCGATTCCAGCCACACCTCCGGGGCCAGCGGTACATGCCCGACGATGAGGGCCGTGATAAACCCGTGGGCCTCATCCACCGACAGCCGCTCTTCCTCGTCGCCGCCCGAAAACAGAAAGGCATCCAGTTCGACATACTCGTCTTCGGAAAGCGGTACATCAGGCATCAACGACATGTAACGGGTCCTCATAGTCTGGTAGGGAAACGGGGGAATCTGTTGATTCGGGTCTGGCGGTGCGGTCAATAATGCGCCATCGCGCGGCAGAATATACTCCCCCACCCCATCGACATACCACCCGGAATCACGGCGCGGCGGCTTCGCTCCGACGGCCGGCCTTGACCGGCGGCGGGAAACGCAGGGTCTCGATCGTCCAGCGCTTCACCCCGGCCGTGAGCACCAGGCAGGAGGGTCCGCCGAAGGTGCGGGTGAGGCCCGCACTGCCCGGGTTCAGGATCCACGGTGTCTCCGTCTGGTCGCACACCAAGCGATGGCTGTGACCATAGACGACGGCACGCGCCGCGGGATAACGGTTGCGCAACCAGACATGCCGCCGGCTGGCCGGCCCGGCCTGGTGCCCGTGCACGACCACCAGCAGTCCGCCCTGGAGTTCGAGTCGCGCCTCGAGCGGCACCTCACGCAGCATCGCCCAATCGTCCGCGCCGAGCTTCCCCGCCACGTCGTTGTTGCCCAGCACGGCGACCACCGTTTTCATGAGCGGCCGCAGGGCGGCGAGCACCGCCGCGGCGCCGATATCCCCGGCGTGCACCGCGCAATCGCAGGAGGCCACGACCCCGGCGATGCGCGGATCGAGCCGCCCATGCGTATCGGAGAGGATCGCGACCCGCGAAGCCTCGGGACAGGAGACGGTCAGGATGCTGTCATCGTAAGCGCCTGGCATGGTGTATTCCCGGCATCAGAGAGGATCGGTGAACTGCCGCCCAGGCTGTCATTCTGGACGCCGCGCAGAAACTTTCAACCCTGTGATCTTTGGTCCAGTTGCCGCCGGTGGATTACCCTGCGCACCTGCCCCCTGCCTGGACACGGATCTACCGCAGAGCATGGCGCAACACGGCCGGGAATGTGAATACGCCTGCACCTGCGGACCCAGGTGGCTACCATCCGCCGGGACGGCGATTACGGTGTATCGAGTCAATTGAAACTCGCTCCACCATTCTACCTTCTGATTGCAGCAGTCCAAAGTGATCTACCTTAAGCTCATCGCTCTGCGCGTGGCAACTCACAATGTTGCTTCCATACAGTACGACCGAAGATCTACGATTGCTCGATGCTTTCGACACGAAACGATTGTGGCGCAGTGTAGCGGACTAGCGAAATCTCCTGAGATAATGTCTGCAGCGCGAACATCGGATTTCCATGCTTCTGACGTTCATACAGGACTAATGGTCATGAATGCGGAGTCAATCCCGTTTCATCGCCATGGTGAATGAGCTAGCGTGCGTTAGCTACCTCAGAGGGAATCACCAATGGACTCAATGCTGCTGTCTTTCCTCCCGCTGGGATTGCTGATCTTGATAGCCTGGGCGATATCACAGGCCATCAAACGGGTTGCCAACAGGTATCCCGCTGCCGCATCGAACCAGAGCGAGATCGCAGGTGTTGGCGGCTGGTTGCTGCTCTTGATACTTGGATTTATGTTTTTAGGCCCAATCAGGGCGCGAGTCGCATAAACTATAACTTTATGCGTTGAGTCTAGTACAACCTGAAGACGGTCACCATGGAGCACGTACAATCCGCCACTGGTGGATTCTGTCCTAGCGCAGCTATGCAGGCATCAGCCTACAAGGTCTGACAGGTATTCAAGCGCGCAAAAATCTGATCATCGCCTGGTTTCTAGCTTTTTGATGAGTATCATTTACCAGGCTATTGTCTGAGGGAAAATTGAAATCAAGGCACGATTCCCGGAAGTCTGATCGCTCAATCATCGCTGCGTAATTTGGAAGCTTACCATTCCGAGTCCAATCGCGTAGGGACCTATGGCACCAACTCATCGCAGAGGGTCCTGACATCATTGTAGCCATCAAACAGCTGCACTTTTGGTCCGCTGAATTGCACGCTGAATGCGAACTCGCAGGTCCGAATGCAGGGTTTCTATGTCCGGAGAGCTGGTTCTGCGGTTAGCAACGCCGCTTGTTCAAACCATCGGCGCCTGGAGAACGCGAACGGCCGGCAATGCACTCCGCGCCGGTCGTCGCCGCCTCACACGCTCTTTACAAACCGGGTCGTTGCCCTTCATGCTTGGCGCCATGGAAACATTCAAGTCACGCTACGACCGCCGTTTCTGGATCGCCGCGACTGCGGCGTTCTGGGCCGTAATCTGCCTGTCCGGGTGTGCCAGCCTGTCCGACTGGCGCCACGCCTGGGCGACGCCATCACCGGGTCCCACACCGAGCGACCGGTTCCCGCTTCCGCCGGAAGGAACGGATGTCGTCGGAGACCTGCAAGTCACCACCACCCGCTACGAGGATACGCTCGTCGAAATCGCCCGCCGCTACGACCTGGGATACGAGGAGATGGTCGCGGCGAATCCGGGTGTCGACCCCTGGCTGCCGGGCGAGGGCACGCAGGTGGTGCTGCCCACGCAGTTCGTGCTTCCGGATGGAGCGCGCGAGGGACTGGTGTTGAACCTCGCCTCCATGAGGCTCTTCTACTACCCGAAACCTGGCCCGGGTGAACCCGCCGTGGTCATCACATACCCCATCGGAATTGGCCGGGAAGGCTGGCAGACCCCGCAGGGTACCGCCCGCATTACCCAGAAGATCGTGAACCCCGCGTGGACGGTGCCCGAATCGGTGCGCAAAGAGCACGCCGAGCAGGGCGACCCGCTGCCGCCGGTGGTGCCCCCGGGACCCGACAATGCGCTCGGCGATTTCGCGATGCGCCTCAGTCTTCCGAGCTACCTCATTCACGGCACCAACAAACCCTACGGCGTCGGCCTTCGGGTCAGCCATGGGTGTATACGGCTCTATCCCGAGGACATTGCCCGATTGTTCCCCGAGGTCCCCGTGGGAACGCCGGTGCGCATCATCAATGAACCCTACGTAGCCGGGTGGCGTAACGGTCAACTCTACCTTGAGGTACACCAGCCGCTCGTCGAGGACGTCAAGCGCTGGAACGGAAGCCTGACCCCCATGGAAAAGGCCATCGCGACGAAAGCGGCTGATCTGCCCGGTAAGGTAAGCTGGGAGAAGGCCGGAAAAGTCGCTCGCGAAGCGCGCGGCATACCGGTCCCCATCACGCCCGGGAGTCCGGAACTCGCCGAGATGCTGGCGAAAGCGCCCCGGGTACCCAGCTCCCCGCCCTGGGCTGCCGCGGGCTACGAGAAGGAAGAGACAGCTCAGCGCGCTGTTTCCGCCAACGCACCCATAACCAACTAGCCTGATCTAAAGGCGCGCTATTTAACCCGCCACTTCCACCTTCAACACCGTATTCTCGATCCCCGCAACCCTGACCTTCGTGCCCGACGGGCAATCCGCGCCTTCGATCTTCCAGGTCGAGTCGTCGACGCGAATCTTGCCGATGCCGTTGATAATGAGAGCATCGAGCGTAAACACGCGAGATCGCGGACCAACAATCGTGCGGTAGCCGCCACCGTTGCAATCGATGGCACAGAACTGGCGTAGCGCCCTTCGGGATCGGGATTGGCAGTTTACGCCATAATTGCGTACTATAACTGCCACATGGCAAACAATGGAGGACCATCATGACCACTGCCGCAATTGCACATCCCGCCCTCTCGGTTGAAGCCCTGCTCGGCGGCAAGCGAGTCTTGCAGGCCAAGCCCCGCACCCCCCTGGATTGGGTATCGGTCATCCGGCACGGCATTTCCTCGGCCGCGGTGGATTCGCTCGCCAAGACCCTACACGTCACCCAATCCGAACTGGCCGCAGCCCTGGGTATTCCTGAACGCACCCTCGCCCGGCGCAAGAAGGAAGGCATGCTCAACAGCGAGGAATCGACCAAGCTGGTGCGGCTCGCCCGTGTCGTCGAACGGGCCGAGAAAGTCTTCGAGAATCTGGATGCCGCCCTCGACTGGCTGAAATCCCCGAACGCCGCGCTTTCCGGGGCAACCCCGCTGTCCCTGCTGGATACCGACATCGGCGCGGAAAGCGTACTGGATACCCTCGGGCGTATCGAGCACGGCGTTTTTGCCTGATGCGGACCGTCTGGCGGCTGCTTACGACGCGGTTCGCGGACAGCGCGTTCTCGGGTGAAGGTGCTCGCCTCTACGGAGGGCGCTGGAACCGCAAGGGCGTCCCGATGGTGTACACCGCCGGCAGCCAGTCGCTGGCGATGCTGGAACTGCTGGTGCAGGACGAGCCGCTGCGCGCCCGCTACGTCATGATCCCGGCGACACTGTCCAGGAATCTGAAGATCGAGCGGATCGCTCCCGATCAACTTCCCGCCGACTGGCGTGACCTCGCCCTGCGGGAGCAGTTGCAAGCCATCGGCACCGAATGGGCCAAGCGCCGGTCGAGCGCCGTGCTGGCCGTACCGAGCGCGGTCATTCCATCGGAAACCAACTACCTGCTCAACCCGCTGCACCCCTCATTCGCCAAGATCAAGATCGGTGAGCCGCAAGACTTCGTCACCGACCTGAGATTGATAAGGAGATGAGCGGCATCGTCAAAGCGGAAGCAACTAGCCCGGCGTTGCACTCTCATAACTTGAATCCTGTTCCCTTCCAAGGGCAGTGCGCAGTTGATAGTCATTACCTGTGAATGACCACGGTTGGCAGGAACGGTCAACCGGCCCTCGTAGCGACGCGGTCACCGGTCCGTATCCGCACCATCCATGCGGCTTCTGTCGCTTGAATAATCGCACCGGCACGCCTATGAAAATAGCAAGCTTGGGGTGGTCCACTGCGGCGTCACGCGCGAGGGCTTCATCGCGGTCGGCGGCGAGCCGCGCGACATCGAAGACGGCGAGGAGTTCGTCTTCGAGCGCGTCGGCATCAAGGCCGCGCGGCGCGGCAGTGAGTACAGCTTCACCAGAACCGGCTGAACACACCGCGCCGACTGACTGAATAGATCAAGGGGGGTCGGTGACGCCGTCCGGGCTCCGGCAGGTGTCACCGACCCTCTGGCTTCATACCGTCATTCCACCTGATCGAGTGACAACGCGTGCGGCGTGAATCGTCTTAGGTGGATTGCATTCGGCAAACGACTGGTCCAAAGTGCTATTTGATGGAACAACCGGACCCTTGGACCATGAAAAAACTCCTCCTGCTCTGCTGGCTGTCGGCCTCCGTCCTCGTCGAAGCTGTCCTTGCGGAGGAAAACCCCACGCCGCTGGCCATGCAGCAGCCTGCTGTTCCGGACGTGCCGACGGGGGTATCCACCCTCTGGAAATCGCTGAATCCGAAACAACTGAGACTCGAGTCGGAATCCGTGCTGGTTGTGGACAGTCACGGCAACGAAATCTATGCCAAGCAAGTAAACAAACCCCAACCCATCGCCTCGATCACCAAGCTGATGACCGCCATGGTCGTATTGGACGCCGCGCTTGCGCCAGAGGAGCGCATCACCATCACCCGGGAGGACCGCGATATCATCCGCCTCTCCGGTTCGCGTCTGGGACCCGGCGCCACGCTGACGCGCGACCAGATGCTGCGTCTCGCGCTGATGGCATCTGAAAACCGGGCGGCCAACGCCCTCGCCCGCACCTATCCCGGAGGTCGCGAGGTCTTCGTCCAGGACATGAACAAAAAGGCCAGGTTCCTAGGCATGAAGTCCAGTCACTTTGCCGATCCTGCCGGGCTGGATAGCGGCAATGTCGCCACGGCCCAGGATATGGTGAAAATGGCTCACGCCGCACTGAAGTACCCGCTAATCCGCGAGGCGACCACCACCCGGAACATGAGTGTCCATCCGTACAAGGGCCGAGGCGAACTCAGGTTCAACAACACCAACCGCCTGCTGAAAAACGCATCCTGGAAGATTGAACTGAGCAAGACCGGCTATATCAACGAGGCCGGCCGCTGCCTCGTGATGCGGGTGATGATAGCCAAAGAGCCCCTGGTCATCGTGCTGCTCAACTCCTTCGGCAAGCTGACGCCCTTCGGCGACTCCAACCGGATACGTCAGTGGATCGAAAACGGGACAAAGGGTTGATCGGAGTACCCGGGTAACCGCTACCCGACCGTACTGGGAATCTCATTCCTCCTGTACGGAGTATTGGTTATAGAACCACTTCGACGTCCGTCCATTTCTCGATGCCCGGGACAGGGCGTTCCGGTCGTCCCGATAACGCGGAAGTCATCGTACTCTGCTTCCCGCCACCCCGTTAATGAACGACTTCCTCGCTTGCGCCGGAACCGGGAGCCACCGGTTCGGTATAGATACGGACTACCGGGCCACGGTAGCCCGGGTAGCTACCCCAGCCGTAACCCGGATAACCACCCCAGCCATAGCCCGGGTTGCCGCCCCAGCCGTAACCCGGATAGCCGCCCCAGCCGTAACCCCGATAGCCACCCCAGCCGTAACCCGGGTAACCCCCGTACCACGGACCTCCGTGCCAGGGACGATCGTAATAATAATCATCATCGTCGTCGTTGTTCCACCAGGCGCCGGCACTGGTCGCACCCAGGGCAGCGACAGCGACGATAAGCACAGTCATGATTCTTGATGGCGTATTCAATTTATTCACCTCTTAGTAAGGTTGTTACCGACAATCTCGCCCCGACCGGGGATCCGTATCCAGGAAATAATATTTAATATTATAAAACGAAAGAATTTTCAGTAAACAGGGACTGGATTGGAGATACCGGGATCAAACCGAAACCACGCCTTTACTGGATTCCCGCCGGTGTAAACAGAAGCACGCCGTCGTTGATTCTCCCGCCAAACGGCATCACAGTACCGCCTTGACAACCGGCCGGATGATTTGCAATTGAACAGTGAAATCACGCGAACCTCTGTTATGCCCGATTCATTACAAGCCCTGTTGCAGCATGCCTCACTGAGTGAACTGCTACTGTTGGCCGTGCCGGCCGTCCTCATTGGACTGACGGTGCTGTTTTATCTGTTCCGCAACCCCCTGCGCCGCTGGTGGCAGGAACGCCAGATTGCCTGGACCATACGACGGCTGGGCGCCAGGGCGCTGCACGATATCCGTGTGCCCGATGGCATGGGCGGCGAGGTGGTGATCGACCACCTGCTGCTCGCCCCCGACGCCATCCTGATCATAGGCGTAAAGCGCTTCGAGGGCATGATATTCGGGAGCGGGCATACCGATGAGTGGACCCAGGTGATCCACACGCGCAGCTACCGGTTTCCCAATCCGGACCAGTATCTGCAGCGGCAGATCGGCGCCATCAGGGTCCTGGTTCCTAAGGTCGCGGTCGAGGGCCTGCATCTGTTTACCCACCATGCCGTATTCCCCAGGGGCAAGCCGCCCAATGTGCTGCTGCTGGAAGATCTGCGCCAGCAACCCCGTCGACCCAGACTGAAGGAGATACCCGGGGAATTGCGTTCGGCCTGGGAGGCGCTCACCGCCTCCCTGAGGTAGATTCTTGCCCGGAATACGATGGCTGTGCCAGCGGTGGAGTCGGCGCCGTTATTCAGGCCATACCAGTCCTTGGCCCGGCATCAGCGGGAGCCGCGATGGCAAGCACCGTGACATTGTCCGAACCACCCCGATCAAGCGCACCCTCGATCAGGCGGTCCACCGTTTCCTGGACACCCTGACCCGCGGCGAATACCGCTTCGATGTCCGCATCCGACAGTTCGCCGGTCAGGCCATCGCTGCATAACAGTATCCGGTCATCTCGGGATAACTCGCCGGTCACCGTATCGACTCTCACGCTGGAGTCATCGCTGCTTCCAAGACTTCGCATAAGCACGTTTCGATACGGGTGCAGCGCCGCCATCTCCTCTCGGAGTGCTCCGCTGTCCACCAATCCCTGCACGAACGAGTGGTCACGGGTGAGCCGCGCGATGTGTCTGCCATCCCAGAGATAGGCGCGGCTGTCACCAATCCAGGCAATCTGGTAGACATTCTCCCTGATATGTGCCGCCACCGCGGTCGATCCCATGCCGGCTCTCCCGTGTCCTTCACGCACTGCCTCGAGCACCGCCGTATGGGCCGTAATGATCGCCTGATCGAGCGGCATGCCGGCGCGCACGCGCTCCGCGACATGGGCGACGACGATAGCGCTCGCGACCTCGCCATCCGCCTCGCCTCCCAGTCCATCGGCCACAATCCACAGGCCCAGTTCCGGGGCCGCCAGATAGCTATCCTCATTGTGCTCACGCAGCCAGCCGGTATGGCTTGCATGGCCGTAATCAGGTTGTTTCATGCAATGGCCTTGATACATGGCGAATCCGGTAATCAACAGCGGATAATTGACGTTCGTGTAACATGAATCTTCGCTTCCCCGGTTGCGGGGCCGTTTGCAGGCCAGGCGTCAATGCCGTGCAAAGGCCGCGCTTGGTAGTAACTGAATGGATTGCCGGAAAAACTGAGCAGGAAAAAAATCGTATCAGCGTTAACTGCCGAACTTCTCAATCAGAGAAATGGCCGGCGGTATCAAAGCCGTAGCCAGGATTAAAACCCCGTATAAGAAAGCACGAAATGTTTCAATCATCGCAGCCCCCAATAAGGTCACTCGCTAGATAAAAGAAACCCCTCTGTGAAGTACGGCATCCACTATCGCATTGTCCGTGACTTGCCGTGGCGATACGCTTGATGTGGTTCACGCCCCGCAAGAGGGTCGGCGCGGCCTCCGGCCGCAGGTTCCTGGAAAAGTTTCATGGCTACCAGACTAGTACACTTTTTCCTGACGGCAAGCGGAAAATGCACCGGATTCACGATGAGGCGGGTAAGTGCTTGTCGTTGCGAGTACTTGAATCAGAAGGACTCGTCTCCTCCCTCCTGTTACCGCTCATCGCGTCCAGTCACATTGGATCTCGTTTGGCTGTGTGAGCTATATCCGGAATACCTGCCCGAAGCCGCGCACATAAAGACCGGAGCGGGGAGTCAACTGAAACAACTGAAAGTCGGGTAAATCACACAGTTTATTGATGAATCTGCCAAAATTCTGCGTGAAATGATTGAGTATCTCTTCCCGAACCGGACTTTCGCGCGAGATCATCGCCACGTCGCACAATAACGTGAGCCGTCGACGTGCAAAGAGGTTCTCGGCCGCGTCCTCATTCTCGATGAACTGCAGGCTGACGTTGCCGGTTTCCTGGAAATCGCGGGTGTGGCGCGCCAGCCCACTGACGAATACATAATACCTCCCCCCATCGTCCATCACATAAGGCGCATAGCTCGCCTCCGGCACACCATCCTGGTTCACCGTCGCCATCAACACCGAGCGAAACGACGACTGAAATACACGTACCTCATCGTTCAGGCTATCATCAGACTTTCGTTGGTTAAGCATCTCTCGGTCATTCCGGTATTGAGTAAATGGCATCATATAAATTAACTCACGGGGCTTTCTTGCAATGGCCGATATTCCTAATGTGTATTAAACCAACGTCATCTCACGGGATAATCCAGCATAAAGCCTCGGGATAAAGCCTGATGTATCGGCCTCCCCGATCACCCCTTCCCGGAAGGGCATATCACTCCGGCATTCCTCAGTATAGTTCATGAATAGGAACAGGGCCTTACCCTGTATGGCACATTCCGGCAATTGATTTTATTGACAGACTCGCAGGGACTAAGTTGCAGATATCAGTCTCACGGGCACCAAGCGCCAGCGGTTGTGCACGGATCGCCGTTATCCTCGATGTCGTTTACCTGATCCGACCAGCAGACCAACGCGCGATCGCACCTCGATCGTTTACCTCGGACAAAGCGTTCTGGTCGCCATAAGTTACTGTCTGCAGAAGGAAAAACTTGGGTCGCCCCCGGGTACCGCCCGCATCGGTGTGAAGCTACCTTGCCGCCCCATTGCCTAGCGCCGGCGGCAATTTCGCGCTGCCGCGGGACGGAATATGCGAATTCAACCCGCGGCTTCCCAATCGCCGCCGATAGGCTCCGGCTTGCCCTTCAGTTGCTGTTATTAAGCACGGAGAGTTGACGGCGACCCGGTACTAACTGCTATGCTGCCGCCACAATAACAACCTTGACAACAATCCGCGCATCGCCGCGCCGCCAACTCGTATCCCAAACTTCCAGGAGCATTTTCAGATGAACATATCCAGTCAACCCAGGTCCCTGTTTGCCCGCATCTTTAACTGCCGCATGCTGCTGACGCTGGCCGTCGCCGCCGGCTTTGCCACCGTTACTTCGGTGCAGGCGCAGGACGCACCACAGGGGCAGAGCACACCGCAGGAGAAGAGCGCACACCACAGGGGCAGAGCGCAGCACCGCAGGAGCAGGGCGCACCGCAGGCAGAGACACCCGAGCAAAACAAGCAGATGCAGGAAATTCAGGGAGTCCATGCCGAATACATGGATCTGCAGAAACGCCTCACGCAGATCCAGCAGGATACCCTGCAGGCTCACCCCGAGCTGCAGAAACAGGAACAGGCCTGGCGTGACCTGATCCTGGAGAAGATGAGCAGCAACGGCAAAAATGCCCAGGAGGACATGGCTGAAATCAAAAAGATAGAGGAGAAACTGCGCAGCGGCGAGACACCCGACAGCGACCGTCAGGCGCTGATGAGCGATTACCAGAAAAAGGCAATGGCATTCCGTGATGCCCAGACCCAGGCCATGCAGAACCCGGATGTGCAAGCGGCGCAGAAGAAGCTCAGCGATGCCATCGTGACCGCCATGAAAGAGAAGGACCCGCAGACCGAACAACTCATAGAGCAGATGAAGCAGAAGGAGCAGCAACTGTCCCAGATGCTGAAGGCCGCCGGCCACACGCCGTGAGGCACGCGGCCCGGGGAGTACACCAGGTCTAAGCGCCTGAAACATCGGCGGGTGTGATGGCGCCCGGCGCGCGGAAGACCGGCGAAGCTTGTGCCCGTGCGGCTGGGAGTAATACAAGGGCTGACCGGCGTGGCAAACCGGTTACCGGTCTGCGTTGTGACAATCCGGGGCTACAGGAACCCGTGGGACAGGTAAATGCTCAACAATATTCCCAGGACGCCGACGATGCCGTTGGTGACCAACCCGAGTTGGGTATTGTAGCCGGCGGGTATCTCGACCGGCTTCAGGGTACCGAGCACTCGGCGGTGCTGCACGACGGAAGCGAGGGCGACATAAGAAGCCAGCAGTATGAACGCGATACCTACGACGAAGGAGATATGACGCTGAAACACCTTGACCTCCTCGCGCCCCATGATCTGCAGAAAAAGGCCGAAGCGCTCGATCAGGAAGCCGAACGCCATCAGGGAGATGCTGGTCCGGTTCCACGCCAGCAGCGTGCGTTCTGCGGCGAACAGGACGCGCGGATCATTCAGGTCTGACATCGCTTCGTTCCCGCGCCATGAACTGGCGGTTTGCCTCGGTTTGATGGTTGTTCGGCAGACACCCAGCCAGGACCGCCGGGCATCAAAACGGGTAGTGTCTTGGCTAGCTGTCTAATCGCCTGTGCCATGCGTCATCCGTCCGGACGCCTGCCCTTCCAGGTCCTTTTTCTTCCCGATGCGGTAGGCGTCGATAATCCCGACGATCCAGCAGACGAAGATCAGCAGCGATACGGCAGTGCTGACCGGGCTGCTGGCCGCGGTGGCGGCCTGGGCGGCGGCTTGGGTAATCGTATCCATATCGGGCGACCCGCCTTCTGTCTCGATCCTGTCCAGGATGGCATAGGCTTGCTGCACGGCTGTTACGATCATGACGAACAAACCGGCCATGACCGTCAGCATCAGGGCGAAGCCCCGCCGGTAGCGTTTCAGCACAAGCTGACCGAGGCCGGGAAACACCAGGCCCGACAACAGCGCTCCCTTCAACGAGTTTTTCATGATGAGCTTCCTTTGGTCGACATATGGCGGCAACAAATTACTCGCTACGTCTCGCAAAGACGAGCTCCTCGGATGGTTGCTTATATAAATCTATCCCGAAAATAAGGGAAGCTCCGGTATGCATCTGGCCGGCCACTTAGTCATCGACCCCTGCTTCATCCTAGCGCCGCAAGTATCCTTGCAAGACGCGCATCGAGTGCGCCGTGCGACGCTGCCGGCGCCGGGCCAACCGGGTACCACTCCAGCAACAAGTTCGCGCAGCCGCGCGGAACCGGCGCGTGCTCCCTCCTGCCGGTGGCTCAGGGCATCGGCAAGCCGTGACACCTGCAGCCGCATACGCGCCTCGGCAAACTCCGGCGGCGAGTCAAGCCCGGCGGCGATCTCCATCTGCAGGCAGAGTGCCAGGCGCCGCTCCAGATTCCGCGGCAGAGCGGCGAGCAGCTCTTCCCGCGCCCGGGCATCCCCGCCGAGCGCGCGACTGGCGAGTTCGTAGCGTAGCTGAAGCCCTTGCGCCTGGCGCGCATCGAGCGGCGCGAGCGCCTCCCATGCCCGGCGGGTTTCTTCCACCAGCGCCTGTCGATCGGCTTCCGCCAGTAGATTCTCCAGCACCGCGGATTCCAGGCGGTCACACAGCCGGGATCGTTCACGCACACCCTGCAGCAGTGCCTGCGCGGCCGCCCGTGCTTGCACCTGCCGGCGGTCCGTGAACCGCTTCATGAGCGCCTCGTAACGCGCCTCCAGTGGCCGTTCCAGTTTGTAGGGGACTGCACCGATGCCGGCCCACTCGCCGCTTGCCGCGGCAAATCGCTGCGCAAGGCCGTGGTAATCCGCGCCCGCGTTGTCCAGCAGGGCTTCCAGTTCCCCGCACAGGGCCGTTTTGCGGTCGAGGTTCGCCTGGCGTTCGGCGTCCGCCGCCTCGCGCTCCTCCCGCGACCTGATTGAACACGGCATCACAGGCCTTCCGGAATTCCTGCCACAGCGCCTGCTCCACCTCCGGCGCCGACTGCACCGTGGCCGGCCATTTTTCCTGTGCCTCCCGCACCTCGCGGCCGGCGTTGCGCGGGTCCGGGGCGGCGGCCAGTTGTTCCACCCGGGTGATCAAAGCGCGACGGCGCCGCAGCTCGCGTTCCCGTTCCGCATCCAGATGCGACTCCAGGCGCGCGAGCACCTCGCGGTAGTCTTTCTCCAGGGCCTTGCGCGCCTTCGCCGGGACCGGCCCGATGCGCCGCCAGCGTTCGCGGGCCGAGCGGACCCGCTTGTCCGCCGCCTGCCAGTCCACCGTCTTCCAGTCCGTGTCGCGTTCAAAGGTATCCAGTTCACGGCGCAGCGCCTGTTTCTGCCCAAGGTGCGCGGCGAACCGTTCCGTCTGCTCGCGCCGTTCCTGCTGATATGGTGCATAGGCTCGGGTACACGCCTGGTCGAAGCGCAGCCAGAGGTCTTCCCGGGCCGGACCCTCGGCGCGGTCGATGCGTTTCCAGGCCTCCCGGGCCGTGCGGACGCGGGTGGCAATTTCCGCCGCCGGGAGGACACTGCCGGCCAGCGCATCGAGCTCGCTGCACAGGCGCTCCCGGGCATTCCCGGAGCCCCAGTGCCGCCACTGCCGGAGCTGTTCGAGCCGCGGATGCAGGCGCTGCAGCCGCGCCTGCAAGACAGCGCGCTTGCGTTCGTCGCTGCCCGCGGCGATTTTCAGCAGGTGGCGGGCCCGGTCGCGCTGGGACAGGGCGCGTTCGAGTTCACCCTGTTTGAGCGACGCATCCATTCCGGTTATCAGTCCATCCGCCTCTTCCAGCGCCTGCCGGCGCTGGGTTGCCTGCCGCTGCAACCGCTCCCGCAGCAACTCCCGCTGGGCGGCGAATTCCTGTTCCAGCAAATCGGCCAGTCCTGGTGATGCCGGGAGATCGAATTCGGCCCAGCGGCGTTCGAGCTCATCGACGCGATGTTCGTCGAGTTCGGCCGCATCGGCGAGCAGTTCGCCGGCCCGCCGCACCAGGGCGCGCAGCGGCACGGCGCGAGCCTGGTCTCTCGCCAGGCGTTCCGACGCCCACTCAATCTGCTTGACCAGATCGGCAAAGCGCCGTGCCAGCGGATCGTCGTCCTCCACCGGCGGCGCCAGTCCCCGCCAGCGGGCGATTACCTCTGTCAGCCGCTCACGCGGATCCGGCACGGACAGCGCAACGCCCCCTGCATTCTCCTGCAGACTACCGAGCAGCCCCTCGAGGTCGGCACAAATCGCCCGCCTCTCGGTGACTACCGCATTGAAGCACTCGAGCGCCGCGGCGACCTGCTGCCGCGCGCGCGCGTAGCGTTCCGCAAGCGGCGGGGCGGGTCGTGATTCCAGTTGGTCCCAGTGGCTGGTCAGCCGCAGGAAAACCTGACGGCTGCCGGTCTGCGGCGTGTCCGACGCCAGCGCCTCCAGCTCCGTGCACAGCCGTTCCGCGGCTTCCTGTTCCGCCTGGGCCTTGTGGTGGGCATCGAGACGTTCACGGGCCATGCGGCTGATCTGTTTGTCCTTGTTCCGGGCGTCCCGGGCCACCGCCTCCCATCCCTGCGGGTCCGCGATCCGCTCCAGCGCCGCGCGACGCACGGCCGCGACCGGATCGTCGACGGCAATGGCGCACAGGACGGCGGTATCCTGCACCTGCTCCAGGGCCGCGGCGCGAATCTCCGCGGCCTGCGCCGCGCGGGCCAGAAATGCGCAGAGTTCGGGCGAGGCCGCACGCCGCATGGCCTCAAGCCGCGACGCCACGGGAGTACCCTCCGGCAGCGGACCGGCCAGCAGTTCACGCTGGCGGCGGATTGCCGCCTCCCGTATGCCTGCCAGCGGTTCGCTGCCGATCAACGCCGCGAGCAGATCGAGATCGACAAGGCGCTCCACGGCGCAACGGCGCACCTCCGGGTCCTGATCCTCTCTGGCCGCCTTTGCCAGTACCTCCGGCGGCACATCGCCGGATTCAAGCGCCTGGCGTCGAGTGCGAGGGTCGGCGTGTTCCCACCGGGGTTTGAATAAACGCGTAAACATTTTCTGATTAGGGTATCCAACAGACAGGCGCTCATTGAACCGCTATTTCACCGCCAAATCAATCGAACCCGGCTCACTGCCGTCAGGCGGGATCTCCTCGGCATGTCGCCCGGATGGCGCGCGCCTCGCCCCAGTCACCGGCGCATGCCGCGGCCGGGTATCTGTGACTTAAGTCCAATAGACCTCAGTTCAATAGACGGCGCGGGTGCGATTTCTGACAATGAATGCAAACCACATGCGATAGTGGCGCGGTTCCAGAGGCAGACACAATGATTTACGCATACCGGTTCGGCTTTGGGAAATGGGCGGTGCTAAGCGTACTCTTCATCGCCGGCGTGGCGATGGCCATCGAGCGGTATCACGGCGGATTTGACCCGAACAGACTGCCCCCGCCGGCGGCCGGCATCCCGCTGCAGCAGAGCGCGGCCGCATTTCCCTGCGAGCACATGATCTATGGCATCTCCGTAGACGGTGTGCGCTATGTGCATGAAGCCGGTGGCGGGACGAGTCTACGCGGCGCGCCTGA
Organism: uncultured Gammaproteobacteria bacterium; assembly: GCA_963773065.1. Lineage (GTDB taxonomy): Bacteria > Pseudomonadota > Gammaproteobacteria > UBA9214 > UBA9214 > CAVQCA01. Next base: position 3,109 of record CAVYZN010000001.1, on the reverse strand, counting down.
ACCAGCGGGTCGGCTTCTATCAACTGAATCCCTACGGCTACATGGTCCCGGTCGACCCCGTGTCGCTGGATGACCGAAACCGCTGGCAATCTGCGCAATGCGCTGCTGCAATGCCTGGGTCCCTTGCTGCCCTCGGATGCCTGGTTCACTCTGAGCACGATAGCGGAATAGCGATAGAGGGTTTCTGGCCCCACCCCGTTATTCCCAAGACCCAACGGTCACAAGAACGCGGCTACCCATCGATTGCGTGACTGCAAAGCAGCCGGATATTTTCGAGGCGAGGCGCCGACAAACTACAACTTGAGGGAATGATCCGATCCCCCCGACCGGCGATGATCGCCTTTCCTGAGAAGACCGACTACAGCCAGCAGCCAGATCACCGAGGGAAAGACGGTGCGCAGTGGATCCGGGCGTGTCCTCATCCGGATGTGAGTGCAACGCCTGAATGCCATAGACCAGATCAGAGGACTCATGCCTTTCACCACTCGTTGGTTAGGTGGCAATACTATCGTCATGTCATCGGCCTGACTGTAGAAGAACGGCTTCAGTCCCAGCGGAACAACCAAGCGGCGGTCACCAGCAGCAGGAGCCCCGTGCCGCCCAGCAGAGCGATCTCGGGCAGCACCTGGGCGACGCCGGCCCCGTCCACCATGACCTCCCGGGCGGCATCGACCATATGCGTCAGAGGTAGGAACCGCGAGATGAACTGGGCCGCCGGATTCGTCCCCTCCATCGAGAACCACACCCCGGAGAGCAGCAGCATCGGCCAGGACAGCAGGTTGAGCACGCCATCCGCCAGCTCTTCGGTGCGCAGCCGCGCGGCGATGACCAGGCCCACGCTGATGAGGCACAGGGCGCCCGTGGCATAGACCAGCAGGAGCGCCAGGTAGGAACCGCGCATCACGAAATCGAGCACCAAGTCGGCGCCCGCGTACACGACGAGGGTCGCCGCGAGCACCACCGCGAGGCGGGAGAGCACCTGCGCCGTCAGAAACTCGAAGGCGCTTAGCGGTGTCGCCTGCAAGCGCCGCAGCACGCCGTTCTTGCGATAGCGCACGATGACATAACCGACACCCCATAGGCTGCTGAACATGATGTTCATCGCCAGCACGCCGGGCAGCACCCAGTCCACGTAGCGCAGCGCCAGGCCGCTCACGGTCTCCCGCCGCGGGGCAGGACCATTGCTGTTCGCGTACGCCGCCCGCAGCAGCCGCTCGGCCAGGTAGCCCTTGGCCGAATGCACGTTGATCCAGTAGCGCGGCGGGCCGCGCGGATCGAGCAGCAGATCGATCTGGTGGCGCTCCACCTTCGCAAGGGCAGACTGCCTATCGTCAAACGGAATGAAGCGGATATGCCGCGTCGCGAGGAACGGCGAGGCCGTCGCCGCGAGGTCGGCGTGTTCGGCCAGCACGCCGACCTTGAACAGATCCTCCGGCTCGCCGCGGAAGATGAAGGCGAAGCCGAACACCATCAGCACCGGCATGGCGATATTCCAGCTCAGACCGGCCCGGTCCCGGTAGAATTCCCGGTTGCGCGCCCACAATATGGCCAGGATGCGACGCCACATGCGGGCTAATTCCTCAGGGCGTGGCCGGTGAGTTTGAGGAAGAGGTCCTCCAGGTTCGGCGTATCGACCTTGAGCTCGTTGAGGTTCGCACCGGAGCGTTTCAGCTCTTCGAGCAGCGGCGGCGCTTCCTCGGTGAACATCTCGATGTAGCCGTTGCGCAGTTCGCCGTTAGCCGGCAGCGGCTAGCCCGCCGGCCAGACGTTCGCCGGCAGGCGCACGACCACGGCGGGAAAATGCGCCTGCACCAGCTCCAGGGGCTTGCCCCTGGCGATGACGCGGCCGCGGTCAACGATCACGATCTCGTCGCACAGCCGCTGCGCCTCCTCCATGTAATGGGTCGTCAGCACTACGGTCTTGCCGCGCTGGCGCACGGTCTCGATCAGGCCCCAGAAGTTGCGCCGCGCCTGCGGATCGAGGCCGGTCGTGGGCTCGTCCAGGAACACCAGCCGGGGATCGTTGACCAGGGCGATGGCCAGCAGCAGGCGCTGGCGCTGCCCGCCGGAGAGCCTGCGGGTATCCCGGTCGAGGATCTCCTCCAGGTTGCACAGCGCGATGAGCTCGTCCCTGTCGGCGGTGCGCCGATACAGGCTCGCGAACATCCGCAGGGATTCGCGCACGGACTGGAAGTCCTGCAGCGCCGTGCTCTGGAACTGGATGCCGATGTCCTCGCGAAACGCCCGGTCGAGCGCGCGGCCCTCGTACAGGATCTGCCCGGCCGCGGGCCGCGAGATGCCTTCCAGCATCTCCAGCGTCGTTGTCTTGCCGGCCCCGTTCGGTCCCAGCAGGCCGAAGCACCGGCCCCGCTCCACCGCGACGCTGATCCCGTCCACCGCCCGCACACCGGGAAAGACTTTCACAAGATCGCGAGCTTCGAGTAGCGGGGTCATGGGGGCGATTATATGGGCACGGAAGGGCGAGGCGCTGCTGGGGGTCCTTGTGCCTTCAGTTCTGCCAGACGGCGCAGCCCTGCCGGCGCAACCAGCCGGCCAGGGCAGGTTCCCGCTGCGCATCGGTGAGTCCCGTGTCATCGAAACCCTCCATCATGTCCTGCGCGAGCTCGACGCCGTAGTGTTTAGGGTATTTGCTGCTGCGGTAGCCGGCCATATGCTGCTCGAAACGGTCGCCCGGATCGTGGATCGTGCTGCCGACGTACAGGCACGGCATGCCCTCGATGTAATCCGGGTTGGCCTCACGGAAGTCCTTGCGCTCCAGCACCTCCGGCATCAGCGTGATGACGTACAGGTTGCGTCGCCTCGTGTGCTTCGCCGCCGCCCGCGCCTGCTGTTGCCAGCGTGCGATCTTCCGGTCGCGTTCCTCATCATGCATGGGCGGTGATTGTGCCGTGACGTTGGCGGCCGCGTCTACCCGAGCAAAGCCCCGCGGCCATCAGCGGCACACCCGCCAGCACGTGCCTGCCCCGCTGCCCCGAGCGGGCCAGCGCCAGGGCGGCAAAGGCGAAATCGATGGATTCCACGATGTGGGCGGTCCGGCGGATGGAAAGACGCCGGTAGTTTACCGCGATTATTGATGGTGATTTATTTA